>NZ_JBBCTD010000003.1:0-597369 GCF_037148555.1 Microbacterium sp. MMO-113
GACGAGGATAATTTGGCATTTGACAAGTGCACGCTGTTGAGTTCTCAAGGATCGGATGCTCCCACGACCCAGCCATCACAACCAGGCCCGCAGGGCAACTTCTCTATCTTAGCCATCCCGACCCGCTTGTCAAATCGGCGCGCCGTGCGGATCGTGGATCCGCTGCGCAGCCGGTGACAGCCGCAGAAGGGGTGGATCTCCCATCCTAGGGGCAAGCGCCGGATCTCTCAAGTGAGAGTGGATCGGGAGTGGTTCTCCGCTTGAGGGGGGTGAAGCTCGGGGCTTCTCCGCTTCCCTGTGGGGCGAACAAGTGATAAATTACGTGGATTCCGGGGGTCTGGCAAATCGGGCGCACCACCCCGGGCGTGTCGCATGTGCCGCTCGACGGGATTCTCCCGGGTCAGCCGTCGTTTCCGCCCGGATCGGTGCCGGAGTAGCATCGCGCCCATGCCCCCGCACGCTTCCTCTCACCCTGCCGACCTGCTGGCCAGTGTCTGGCGGGAGCTGGGCGCGGAGTCCTCATCCGCCCCCGCCCTCGCCGCCCTGCGCACCCTGGATGCCGTGCCGCTCCCGTCCCGCACCGCGACCGCAGAGCTGGCTCTCGCCAGCGTGGCCTCGGTCGTGCTCGCCGCCGGACTCGACCCGGCATCCATCGATCCCCGTCGAGTGGCCGTCGCCTATCGGAGCGACCGGTACCTGCGGGTCGACGGTGCTCCCCCGCCGGTGTGGGCGCCCCTCTCCGGATTCTGGGAAAGCGCAGACGGCTGGATCCGGACGCACGGCAACTACCCGCACCATGCTCGCGCGCTTCGCCGCGCGCTCGGCCTGACCGACACGGCGGGTCCGGAAGCGGTCGCCCGCGGGGTGGCGGCCCTGTCGAGCGAGGCGGCCGTCGACCGGATCTCCGAAGCCGGTGGTCTCGCCGTCACCGTGCGCCGCGAGGACCCGGACGTCGATCTCGCCCTGCGGAGCACTCCCCTCCTCGACGTCACGACCATCGAGCCCGCGGACGGACGGCGGGGCGAGCGACGCAGCCCGTCCCGCGGCGCCTCGGCGCGTATGCCCCTCGCCGGCCTCCGCGTCCTGGACCTCACGCGAGTGATCGCGGGGCCGGTGTGCACACGGACTCTCGCTCTTCTAGGTGCCGACGTGCTGCGTCTCGATCCGCCGCAGCTCCCCGAGCTCCCGTGGCAGCACCTCGACACCGGCCATGGCAAGCGCACGGCTCTTCTCGACGCCCGCTCCCCCGAACTGCACGCCCTCCTGGAGTCAGCGGATGCGATCGTGCTCGGATATCGTCCCGCTGCGCTGGATCGGCTGGGCCTCTCGCCCGACGCTCTCGTCGAGCAGCACCCTGGTCTCGTCGTCGCACAGCTCAGCGCGTGGGGCACCGATCACCCCGGCCGCGCCGGCTTCGACAGCCTCGTCCAGGCGGAGAGCGGAATCGCGATGATCGAGGGCGACGACGGACGGCCGGGCGCCCTCCCCGCCCAGGCGCTGGATCACAGCAGCGGATACCTCCTCGCCGCCGCTCTCACCCGGCTGCTCCGTTCGCGCGACGGGCGCTCGCGTATCGTGCGCACCTCGCTGCGCCGCGTCGCCGCCGAGCTGCTCGGGTTGCCGCGCACGACCGATGTCGTGCGCGCTCCGGAGATCGACGCGTCGGCGCATCTCGCGCGATTCGACGTGGACGGGGTCCCGGTCGTGACGGCGGCACCTGCGCTTCCCGGGCTGACCTTCGACGCCCCGCACGCCTGGGGTTCCGACGCACCGCGCTGGTGAACCGGGGCCCGCGCCGCGGGAGGCATCCGGGATACGGGATCAGCCGGCGGGGCGCGGCCGTCGCACGGCGAGGACCACGCAGAGGACCAGGGTGAGGACGCCCCACACCGCGCAGGCGGGCGGCAGCACGCGGTACGCGAGATGCTGCAGCGTGAAGTCGGCGGAGAGCGGACCGAACGCGAGCAGACCGCCGACCCACGCGACCACGAGGATCACCGGCAGCGAGAGCCACCAGGCGACCCGCACGAACGTCGGAAGGATCCGCGGCGCACCCGCTCGCGGTGTCGCACGCCGCAGCCACAGCGCCGCCCAGATCGCCAGGCCCAGCAGACCGAGGGCGCTGGAGGCATACTGCAGCCACTTGTATCCGTCGAACGGACCCCACGAGTCCGCGAGCGCGGGCACCAGATCGACGCCCCACCGCGACTCGTGCGTGAACGCATCCCAGAGGATGTGCGAGAGCACCCCCAGCATCGCCGAGACCAGGAGGAGGAACGGATACAGCGGTCGCGCGGCACGGTACCGCGAGCGGTCGTCACGGCTCAGGGCTTCGACCGCAGCCCGGACTCCGTTCGCCTCCCACCCGGCGGGCAACCGCACGGTCACCCATCCCGGCAGCAGTTCGAGGGTCGCCGGGCGCAGCAGGACGCGCCACAGCAGGAACAGCGCCAGCGCGAGCAACGACGTCCACACGACATTGACCGGATCGTGCAGGAACCCGTAGTTGAGGCCGACGTTGCGCAGGAACAGCGAGATGTCCGGTGTCATCGCTCCGATCGCGATCGCCGCGGGGACGAGCGGCGTGCGCATGAACGGCAGCGCGACGATCGCGTGACTCGGAGTGAACGGCATGCGCGGCCGGGGTCAGCCGAGGAAGACGCCGGCGAGCGTCTTCTTCCCGCGGCGGAGCACCGAGACGCCGCCGGGAAGCGTACCCTGCACGATCGCGGTGTCGTCCTCCACCCGCTCGCCGTCGAGGGAGACGCCGCCCTGCGCGATGGCGCGACGCGCCTCCGACAGACTCGACACCAGCCCGGTCGCGACGAGCGCGTCGACGACCGGGGTACCGGCGGCGACGGTCGCGTGGGGAAGCTCATCCAGGGCCGTGCGCAGGGTCGCCGCGTCGAGAGCGGTGAGGTCGCCCTGACCGA
Source organism: Microbacterium sp. MMO-113 (assembly GCF_037148555.1). NCBI lineage: Bacteria > Bacillati > Actinomycetota > Actinomycetes > Micrococcales > Microbacteriaceae > Microbacterium > Microbacterium sp. MMO-113. Next base: position 2,934 of record NZ_JBBCTD010000003.1, read on the forward strand.
AGAGAGCCTCGGACGCCGCGATCACCGCCGCCGTCGCCTCCACGCCGTGCACCGTCGCGACGACCTCGAGCGCGAGGCGCTTCTGGGCGGCGCGGCGGAACGGCTCCGTCGCGACGAGCTCGGCGTACTCCTCGATCTCGGCCCTGGTCAGGAACGTGAACACCTTGAGGCGTTCGATCACGTCGGCATCGGCCGTGCTGAGCCAGAACTGGTAGAACGCGTACGGGCTCGTGAGCTCCGCGTCGATCCAGATCGCATTGCCCTCACTCTTGCCGAACTTCGTGCCGTCGCTGTTGGTGATCAACGGCGTGCCGATCGCGTGGACCGACGCCCCTTCGACCCGGTGGATGAGGTCGGTGCCGCTGGTGAGGTTGCCCCACTGGTCGGAGCCACCCGTCTGCAGCACGCAGTCGTACTGGCGGTAGAGCTCGAGGAAGTCGAGCCCCTGCAGGATCTGGTAGCTGAACTCGGTGTAGCTGATGCCGGCGTCGGAGTTCAGGCGCGCGGCCACCGCGTCCTTCTTCAGCATCGTGCCGACGCGGTAGTGCTTGCCGATCTCCCGCAGGAAGTCGATCGCCGAGAGCGGTGCGGTCCAGTCGAGGTTGTTCACCATGCGGGCGGCGTTGTCGCCCTCGAAGCTGAGGTACCGCTCGACCTGGCCGCGCAGACGATCGACCCATTCCGCCACCGTCTCGCGGGTGTTCAGCGTGCGCTCCGCAGTGGGCCGGGGATCGCCGATCAGGCCGGTGGAGCCGCCCACGAGACCGAGCGGCTTGTGCCCGGCGAGCTGAAGACGGCGGAGCAGGAGCAGCTGGACCAGGTGCCCGAGATGCAGACTCGGTGCCGTCGGGTCGAAGCCGCAGTAATACGTGACGGAGTCTCCCGCGAGCAGGGCGCGCAGCGCCTCTTGGTCGGTGGACACGTGGACGAGGCCACGCCACACGATCTCGTCCCACACGTTCTCGAACGTGGGGTCGATCGCCTGCGGCGCGGTCGTCAGAGCGGGAGTTGACACGCGCTCCAGGCTAGCAGCGCGCGACCGTCCCGCTGCGTCGCCGGCAGGGGTGTCAGCTGTGCGCCGCCCACCAGACGAGGAACGCGGCACCGAGACCGATCACCCAGCTCACGAGACTGCCGACGAGGAAGTACTCGGCACGGGCGCCGGTCTCCCCGTCGCGCGAGATCTCCGGGAACCGGACGATGCCCTTGGCGGCGAGCATGGCCGCGAGCACCGGGTACGCCGCGGCGAGCGTGAGGATCATCACGAGCACACGTTCCAGCGGGCCGATGAGTCTCCCGCCCTTGAAGCCGTGGCGCGGATCGGCCGGGGTGACCGCGGACACCGTGGCGGTCTCGCTGGCGTTCACTGCGGCGGACACGCGGTCCGACGACGCGTCGGGAAGAGACTCCGGAGCCGAGACCTCCGTCGGGCGCCAGGTGTGCTCGCCGTCGAGAGCAGCGCGGACGACGAGGTTGGCGGATTCGAGCAGGAAGACGCCGGCTCCGAGCGCGAGCACGACGAGGTCGAATGGGACCTCCCCGAAGGGCGAGCGGAGCGTCCAGATCTCACCGATGAGACCGCCGGTGTCGCGGGCTCCGCCCCAGAGCACGGCGCCGATGCTGAGCGCGGCCAACGCGACCGCGGGCCAGAATCCGGCCCTGGACGGCCCCACCTCCGGCATGCTCCAGACCCACAGTGCTCCGACGCCGAGCCCCAGGAGCGCGGGCAGCAGCGCGTCTCCGCCGATGCCGAGGAGGAGGATCACGGCCGCGGCGACGACGTACCCGACCCACCGTCGCGGCACGAACTGCCGGACGAGGTCGGTCGCGCCGACGGCGAGGAGGACGAAGCCCGCGAGGATCATGCGGACTCCCCCCGGAGCGCGGCCACTCCTTCGATGAGCGCGGCGGCTCCGGCGCTCCGCAGCGACTTGGACACGCTGGGCTGCGAGATGCCCTCCTCGGCAGCGAGCTCCTGCTGGGACCGGCCGATCAGCCGCCCGTACGTGAGGTGGCGCTCGCGCTCGCTCATCGCCCCGACGAGCTCGTCGCGCGCGAGCACGTAGGCGTTGGACACGGCGATCACGGTCTCCATGACCTCATCCTGACCCGGGGCTCCGACAATCCAGGTGCGGGTCCTCGGCACGGCGCGCTGTTCCCGTGCATGCACGGTCTCGATCGCCGCGCGGGCCGCGTACCAGCCGGGACCGTCGGCGAGCTCTCCGTGCACGGACGGCACGGGACGGACCTCGCCGATCCCGATGCCGAAGCGGAAGGCGAGCCCCTCGGGGAGCCGGAGCTGGACCATGAGGAGCGAGAGGAGCGCGTCGGGAAGCTCCCGGTAGACGCCCTGCTGCTCGTCCCCTACCGTGGGCGTGAGCGGCTGGACCGCCAGCGGGCGGTCCCGTTCGACCTGAGCGATGGTCTCGTCCAGCGCACGCTGTGCGGCGCTCCGGTCTCCGAGTTCTCGGGAACCCACGATGTCGGCGATCACGGCGATGACCATGGGATAACCGTAACACGAATATTCGTGAGTTATGCCTTTTATAGCTATAGATAGGAAATATGCTCGATTTACGCATGATCCCCTGGACCGACGGCACGTGGACCCACGCGCCCGCCACGACCCGCATCGACGGGCACCTCGACGCCACCGCCGTCGAAGGCAGCGACGCCTGGCGACACACCGCCTACGGCTTCGTCCACGACACCGAGCACGCGCTGCTCGCGCCGCTCGCGGTCGGCGAGGCCATCGAGGTGGCCTTCCGCGCGCCGTGGGAGGGGCAGTTCGACCAGGCGGGACTCTTCGTCCGCGCGGACGACGAGCACTGGATCAAAGCCGGGGTGGAGTTCGCCGACGGGCACCTCGGTCTGGGCGCCGTCGTGACCGCCGGCCGCTCGGACTGGTCGGTCGGCTACGTCGACGACTGGCGCGACAGCGAGATCACGGTCCGGGTCAGCCGCTGGTCGGACGCGATGATCGTGCGCGCCCGCGCGGACGACGGCCCCTGGCGCCTGGTCAGGGTCGCCCCCTTCGACGGCGACGCCGCCGTCTCCGCCGGGCCCTTCCTGGCCGCCCCCACCCGCGCCGGCCTCACCGTGCGCTTCCTCCGATGGGAGCGGTCGGCCGCCGACAGCGACCTGCACTGAGGTCGCACGCCCGGGCCGGCCGCCCCACGGCTACAGACCGAGCGCGTGTGCGGCCGCCTGGGCACGGGCGACGAGCTCGGCGCGCTGCTCGGCGACCCGCTCCGGAGCGGTTCCGCCGACACCCGTGCGCGACGCGACAGAGCCCTCGATCGTGAGCACCTCGCGGACCTCGGGGACGAGGTGCGGCGACACCGACAGCAGCAGCTCGTCGGAGGCGTCCTCCAGCCCGATCCCCTGCTCCTCGCAGGCACGGACGAGCGCGCCGGAGATCTCGTGGGCGTCGCGGAACGGCACGCGCCGCTTCACCAACCACTCGGCGACATCGGTGGCCAGTGAGAACCCCTGGGGGGCGAGCTCGGCCATGCGCTCCGTGTGGAAACGCAGCGTCGCGATCATCCCGGCGAACGCCGGCAGCACGACCTCGAGCGTCTGCACCGAATCGAAGACCGGCTCCTTGTCCTCCTGCAGATCACGGTTGTACGCGAGGGGCAGGCCCTTGAGGGTCGCCAGCAGGCCGGACAGGTTGCCGATGAGACGCCCGGACTTGCCGCGCGCGAGCTCGGCGATGTCCGGATTCTTCTTCTGCGGCATGATGCTGGAACCCGTGGAGTAGCCGTCGTCGAGGGTGACGAAGCCGAACTCGCGGGTGTTCCAGAGGATGATCTCCTCGGACAGGCGGGAGAGGTCGACCCCCGTCATCGCCGCGATGAACGCGAACTCCGCCACGACGTCCCGCGCGGCGGTGCCGTCGAGGGAGTTCTCCGCGGGACGGTCGAGACCCAGTTCGGTCGCGACGAGCGCGGGATCCAGGCCCAGGGTCGACCCCGCGAGCGCTCCCCCGCCGTACGGCGAGACGCCTGCGCGACGACGCCAGTCGACGAGGCGCTCGAGCTCGCGCACCAGCGGCCAGGCGTGGGCCTGGAGGTGATGGGCGAGCAGCACCGGCTGCGCGTGCTGGAGGTGCGTGCGACCGGGCAGGATCGCGTCGGGATGCGCCTCCGCCTGCGCCACGAGGGCATCGATCACGCGCAGCAGGTCGCGGGCGATCACCCGGGCGTGGTCGATCAGGTACATCCGCACGAGTGTGGCGATCTGGTCGTTCCGGCTGCGGCCGGCGCGGAGACGTCCGCCCAGCTCCGGCCCCAGCTCGGCGATCAGCGCCTGCTCGAGCGCGCCGTGCACGTCCTCGTCGGTGGGCTGCGGCTGCAGGGTGCCGTCGGCGACCTTGCGCGCCACGGCGTCGAGGCCCTCATGCATCCGGGAGGCCTCATCCGGTTCCAGGTAGCCCGCGGCGGCCAGCGCCGTGGCATGCGCGTGCGAACCGGCGATGTCGTACGGCGCGAGGATCCAGTCGAAGTGCGTCGAGCGGCTCAGCTCGACGAGCTCCGGCGACGGACCGGTGGCGAACCGCGCGCCCCAGAGCGCGCCCTCGTTGGTACCTTCGTGCGAGCCGGCCATCACGCGTCCTTCTTCCCGAGGAGCCAGACCAGCAGGGCTTTCTGGGCGTGCAGGCGGTTCTCCGCCTCGTCCCAGACCACGCTCTGCGGGCCGTCGATGACGGCGGAATCCACCTCGTAGCCGCGATCGGCGGGGAGGCAGTGGATGAAGATCGCGTCGTCGTGCGCGAGCTCCATGGTCTCGGGCGTGACCTTGTAGCCCCCGAGATCGCGGATCCGCGCGAGCTTCTCCTCCTCCTTGCCCATCGAGACCCAGGTGTCGGTGACGACGACGTCAGCGCCTGCGGCCGCCGCGACCGGGTCGGTGAAGAGCGTGATCGATCCCCCGGTCTCCCCGGCGCGACGGTCGGCCGCCTCGATGACGTCGGCGCGCGGTGCGTAGTCCTCCGGCGAGGCGATGCGCACGTGCATGCCGGCCGTGACGCCCGCGAGCGCGTAGGAGTGCGCCATGTTGCTCTGGCCGTCGCCGAAGAACGTCAGCGTGAGGCCCTTCAGGTCGCCCTTGTGCTCACGGATCGTCAGCAGATCGGCGAGGAGCTGGCAAGGGTGGAAGTCGTCGGACAGCGCGTTGATCACGGGGACCCGGGTGCCGGCGGCCATCTCCTCCAGGCCCGACTGCGCGTAGGTGCGCCACACGATCGCCGCGACCTGGCGCTCGAGAACCCGGGCCGTGTCGGACGGCGTCTCCTTCCCGCCGAGCTGGCTGCTCGCCGTGGAGATGATGAGCGGCGTACCGCCGAGGTCGGCGATCCCCACCGCGAACGAGACGCGCGTCCGGGTGGACGACTTGTCGAAGATCACGGCGACGGTCTGCGGTCCGGCGAGGCTCTTGTCCGCCCAGCGGTCCTTCTTGAGTTCGAGCGCGAGATCGAGGATCTCCGCCTGCTCGGCGGGCGTCAGATCGTCGTCGCGCAGCAGGTGGCGGGTCATGCGGGGACCTTTCCGGTGGCGGAGGAGTGGACGTCGGAGAGAGCGGCGGCGAATAGCTCGCGGAACTCCGCCAGCTCGGCATCGCCGATCGTCAGAGCCGGCGCGACGCGCACGGTCTCCGGGTTGGCGGCGTTGACGATGAGACCGCGCCCCTGGGCGGCGGCGACGACCGCACCCGCCACCGGCTCCGTGAGCGCGACACCGACGAGCAGTCCACGGCCGCGGACCCCGGCGATCAGCGGGGAGTCGATGCCGAGGATGATGTTCCGCAACTCAGCACCGCGTCGCGCGGCGTTGTCGACGAGGTCGGCACGCTCGATCTCGGCCAGCACCGCGTCCGCCACGGCCGTCGCGAGGGGGTTGCCGCCGAACGTGGAGCCGTGCGAGCCCGGCGTGAACAGGGCACTCGCAGCGCCGTAGGTGACGAGGGCGCCGATCGGGAATCCGCCGCCGATGCCCTTGGCGAGCGTGATCGCGTCAGGCGTGATGCCCTCGTGGCTGAACCCGAACCAGGCGCCGGTGCGGCCCGCGCCCGTCTGGATCTCGTCGACGATGAGCAGGGCGCCGTGCGCGAGGGTCAGCGAGCGCGCCGCGGCGAGGTAGCCCTCGGGGAGCTCGACGACGCCGGCCTCACCCTGGATCGGCTCCACGATGACCGCGGCGACACGGTCGTCCATCGCGGCCTCCAGCGCTTCGATCGTGGCCGGGATGTGCTCCACGCCTCCCGGCATCGGCGCGAACGGCGCGCGCATCGACTCCTTGGCGGTGAGGGCGAGCGAGCCCATCGTCCGGCCGTGGAAGCCGTTCTCCAGCGCGAGGATGCGCGGACGCTCCGCCCCGCCGTGCAGCCGGGCGAGCTTGAACGCGGCCTCGTTGGCCTCGGCACCGGAGTTCGAGAAGAAGACCCGACCGTCCAGCCCCGCTCCGGCCAGGCGCTTGAGCCGGGCGGCGAGCGCGAGCTGCGGCGGGGTCGCGAAGTAGTTGGAGACGTGCGCGAGGGTGGCGGCCTGCCGCGACACCGCCTCGACGAACACCGGGTGCGCGTGTCCGAGGGAGGTCACGGCGATGCCTGCGAGGAAGTCGAGGTAGCGTCGGTCTTCGGCGTCCCACAGGTACGAGCCCTCACCGCGGGTCAGCAGCGCGAGGCGCTCCCCCGCGTTGAGCACGAGATCACGTGCCGCGTCGTCCTGCCAGACGGTCATGCCGTCGCCCCTTTCTCTGCCAGGACCACTTCGGTCCCGATGCCCTTGCTGGTGAACAGTTCGACGAGCACCGAGTGCGGCACCCGTCCGTCGATGATCGCCGCCGCGTCGACGCCGCCCTCGACCGCATCGAGGCACGCGCGCATCTTCGGGATCATCCCCGACTCCAGCCGCGGCAGCATCTCGACGAGCGCGTCCGAGGTGAGGTGCGACACGAGCGAATCGCGGTTGGGCCAGTCGGCGTAGAGCCCCGGCACATCGGTGAGGATGACGAGCTTGCGCGCCCCGAGGGCCACGGCCAGGGCGGCCGCAGCGGCATCCGCGTTGACGTTGAGCGACTGACCCGGGTGGTCGAGGTCGGGCGCGATGCTCGACACGACGGGGATCCGTCCGGCTGCGAGGTGGTCGAGCACCGGCGTCGGGTCGACCTGGACCACGTCGCCCACGCGGCCGAGGTCCACCTCCTCGCCGTCGATCATGACACCGCGACGACGCCCGCCGAAGAGCCCGGCGTCCTCGCCGCTGAGCCCGGTGGCGATGGGGCCGTGCGAGTTGATCTTCGACACGAGCTGCGGGTTGACCTGACCGGTGAGCACCATCCGCACGACGCCGATCGCCTCGGTGTTGGTGACGCGGTACCCGCCCTTGAACTCGCTGGGGATCTCCAGCCGCTGCAGCATGTCGGAGATCTGCGGCCCGCCGCCGTGCACGACGACCGGCTGCACGCCGACATAGCGGAGGTACGCGATGTCCTGGGCGAAGGCCTCCTGCAGCTCGTCCGAGACCATGGCGTTCCCGCCGTACTTGACGACGACGATCTGGTCGCGGAACTTCTTCAGCCATGGCAGCGACTCGATGAGGGTGGTCGCCTTCTGCGCCGCGATGTCCGGCGTGGTGTCCTGGATGTCGGTCATGAGGCGTAGGCGCTGTTCTCGTGCACGTAGTCGTGGGTGAGGTCGTTCGTCAGCACCGTGGCGGTGGCCTCTCCGACCTTGAGGTCGATCATCAGGTGCGTAGCCCGCGGGGTCAGGTCGACCTCCTCGCGGGGGCGGTCCGGTCCGCCGGCGGTGCAGACGCAGACGCCGTTCATCCACACGTCGACGTCGTAGGGGTCGAACTGCGCGGCCGTCGTGCCGATCGCCGCAAGGACGCGGCCCCAGTTCGGGTCGTTGCCGAAGATGGCCGCCTTGAACAGGTTGTTGCGGGCGACCGAGCGGCCGACCTCGACGGCGTCCTGCTCGGAGACGGCGTGCTGCACCTCGATCGTGATGTCGTGGCTCGCCCCCTCCGCGTCGCCCTGCAGCTTGACCGCGAGCTCCTGGCAGAGCTCGGTGAGCGCCTCGGCGAAGTCGTCGAGATCGGGGACGACCTCGGAGGCGCCGTTGGCGAGCAGCGTCACCTGGTCGTTGGTCGACATGCAGCCGTCGGAGTCGAGGCGGTCGAACGTGCGTCCCGTCGCCCGGCGCAGGGCCTCATCGGCCTGGAGCGGTTCGAGCACGGCGTCGGTGGTGAGCACCACGAGCATCGTCGCCAGACCGGGGGCGAGCATGCCCGCGCCCTTCGCCATGCCGCCGATCGTCCAGCCGTCGCGGGTCACCACAGCGGTCTTCGCGACGGTGTCCGTGGTCATGATGGCGTGCGCGGCGCTCTCGCCGCCGTCGGCGCTCAGCTCGGCGATCGCCTGCGCGGTGCCCGCGAGGACCTTCTCGCGGAAGACCTCGTCGCCCGTCCCGATGAGCCCGGTGGAGCAGACGAGAACGTCGCCCGCGCTGATGCCGAGCAGCTCGGCCGCCTTCTCCGCGGTCTGGTGGGTGGTCTGGAACCCGAAGCTGCCGGTGAAGCAGTTCGCCCCGCCCGAGTTGAGGACGACGGCCTCGACCACGCGGTCCGCGACCGCCTGCTGGGACCAGATGATGGGGTTGGCCTTGGCGCGGTTGCTCGTGAAGACCGCGGCGCCGACCTTGCGGGGGCCGCGGTTGACCACGACGGCGACATCGGGCTTGCCGGTCGACTTGAGTCCGGCGGCGACCCCGGCCGCCTCGAATCCTGCGGGGGCGGTGACGCTCACGGGGCGACTCCGTTCACTGAGAGGGCGCGGGTCTCGGGAAGCCCCCGCGCGATGTTCATGGACTGGACGGCAGCTCCGGCGGTGCCCTTGACGAGGTTGTCGACGGCGGTGACCACCGTCACGCGGTTCGCGGCGCGGTCGATCGCGAGGCCCATGAGGGCCGTGTTCGCCCCGAGCACGTCGGCGGTGCGCGGGAAGCTCCCCTCCGGCAGCAGCTGGACGAAGGTCTCGTCGCCGTAGGCGCTCTCCCACGCCTGACGGATCTCGGCGTCGCTCACACCCTCGGCGATCGGCGCCGTGCACGTGGCGAGGATGCCACGCGACATCGGCACGAGGACCGGAGTGAACGAGATCCGGATGTCCTGGGCCCCTGAGTCTGTCGACGGGCGGGCGGCGGCGAGCGCCTGACGGATCTCCGGGATATGGCGGTGCGTGCCGCCGACGGCATAGGGGTTCGCGGAGCCGAGGATCTCGCTGGCGAGGAGGTTCGTCTTCAGGCTCTTGCCGGCCCCGGACGGGCCGACGGCCAGGACGGAGACGATGTCGCCCGGGTCGATCACACCGGCCGCGACACCGGGAGCGAGGCTCAGGCTCACCGTGGAGGCGTTGCACCCGGGCGCGGCGATCCGGGTCGCGCTGCGGAGCACCTCCCGCTGCTTGTCGCCTCCGACGAGGAGCTCGGGCACGCCGTACGTCCACGGCTCGTGGAACGCCCCGCCGTAGAACGCGTCCCACTCCGCGGACGAGGTGAGCCGGTGGTCGGCTCCTGCGTCGATCACCAGCGGGGTGTCGCCGAGGGCGTCGGTGTACTGCCCGGACTGGCCGTGCGGGAGGGCCAGGAACACGATGTCGTGTCCGGCGAGGACCTCCGGCGTGGTGTCCTGCAGCGTGAGGTGGGCGAGCGAGCGGAGGTGCGGCTGGTGGGCGACGAGAGGCTGTCCGGCATTCGAGTGCGCCGTGACGGTGCGGATCTCGACGTCGGGGTGAGCGGCCAGGAGGCGCAGGATCTCGCCGCCTGCGTAGCCGGAGGCGCCGGAGACGGCGACGGAATACGTCATGCTTCTACCTTAACGGTCGGGTCCTCGACGATCTCGGGACCGGGGGGCGGGGCCGGAGGCGGCGACACCGGCACTCGACCGCCGCGCGGACGCAGGCAGAAGGGCGGGGTCGCCTAGAATCGGCGGCCGCGACGTCGGCGCACGGCGATGACGCTCGGGACGAGCGTCGAAGGAGCGGTGGCGACCGAAGGCATGCGGCGACGATAGCGCGGGCGCGTTCGGCACCGCAAATCCGGGGCGTCACACGACAGCGCGGGCGACCGGTGCGGCGAAGAAGGCACGTTCGTGGGCGCTCGAGGCGAGGAAGGCGCGCCGCATCCGCTCCCGGCCGGCGTCGTCGGCCCTCGCGGCCGCGGCGGCGACGTGCGCGACGGCCTGCCGGGTGGCCTCCGCGAAGGCCGGATCCGCGTAGGTGGCGAGCCACGACGCGTAGGGATGCCGGGGGTCGCGGGGCGCCGCGCCGAACGCTCCGGCATGGAGCCGCTCCCCCAGGTCGGTGTAGAGCCAGAAGCACGGCAGCACGGCCGCGATCAGTGCGGCGTAGTCGCCGCCGAAGCCGACGGCCCGCAGATGGTCGAGGTAGGCGACCGTCGCCGGCGCGGGGTCCGTCGCGAAGGTGGCGCCACTCACGCCGGTCTCCGGTGTCAGCCACGACGCGTGCAGCTCCAGCTCGCCGCGGATCGCGCCGTGGGCGGCCTCAGCCCAGAACGCCTGCTCGTCGGGGGTCGGGGCGAGGCGCGTCGCCTCCGCGAGCACCCGGGCGTACTCGCGGAGGTAGAGGGCGTCCTGCGCGAGGTAGAAGACGAAGGCATCGCGGTCGAGAGTCCCCTCGGCGAGCGCGCGCACGAAGGGCAGCGCATCGATGTCGCGGCGGATCGCGGCGGTCTCCTCCCACCAGGCCGCAGCCACCTCCTCCGGCGTCGGCCGGGTCTCGGCCCCGCCGCGCGCCCAGAGCCCCGCGAGATGATGGATCGGGCCGTGTCCTCGCCCGACGTCCAGGTCGTCCGCCGCGCGGAGGGCCTCCCGCAGCCAGGCGCGCGCGGCGCGGACCGCGGACGCCGGATCGTCGCCCCTCGCCAGTCGTGTGGCCAGAGCCGCGGACAGCGAGCAGCCGGTCCCGTGGGTGTTCTCCGTCATGATGCGTGCCCCGGGGAACTCCGCGTGCTCTCCCGCCGCGGCATCGATCAGGGCGTCCGGCGCCTCGTCCCCCGGCAGGTGACCGCCCTTCACGAGCACCGCGGTCCCCGTGGCCGCCGACAGCTCCTGCGCCGCGGCGAGCGCGTCCGTCCAGTCGGCCACCTCGTGACCGACGAGCACCGCCAGCTCGGCGAGGTTCGGGGTGACCACGGTCGCCAGAGGCAGCAGGTCCCGGAGCTCCCGCTCGGCATCGGCCTGGAGCAGCCGGTCCCCCGAGGTCGCGATCATGACCGGGTCGAGCACGACGATCGGGGGCTGGGTGTCCCGGAGCCACGCGGCGACCGTCCGGATCACGTCGACGTCCGCGAGCATGCCGATCTTCACGGCGTCGATGCGGATGTCGTCGGCGACGGCGTCGAGCTGCGCGCGCAGGAACTCCGCGGGAGGGACGTGCACGGCACGGACGCCCTGCGTGTTCTGGGCGGTCAGGGCCGTGAGGGCGGCCATGCCGTAGCCCCCGTGCGCGGCGATCGCCTTGAGGTCGGCCTGGATGCCTGCGCCGCCGGACGGATCGCTGCCGGCGATGCTGAGCACATGCGGCACCGCCCGTCCGAGCCACCGCCGACGGAAGGCCGCGGCGGCGGCCCGCGGGTCGTCCGCCGCGCACAGCGCCGAGACCACCGCGATCCCGGCGGCACCGGCCGCGCGCAACGCCCCCGTGTCGTCGAGGTCCACCCCGCCGATCGCGACGCACGGCAGCGCACTGCGCGCGGCGAAGGCGGCGAAGCCGGCGATGCCGAGCGGGGCCGGGTGGTCGGGCTTCGTGCGCGTGGGGCGGATCACGCCGACCCCGAGGTAGTCGACCGTCCCCGGCGGCAGCGCGTTCACGGCATCGAGATGGGCAGGGGTGTTCGCGGTCAGCCCGATCAGGGCCTCCGAGCCGAGGAGCTCGCGCGCGCGGAGCACCGAGGCGTCCGCCTGGCCGAGGTGCACCCCGTCCACCCTGGCACCGCGGCGACGGGCCTCGACGGCCGCATCGAGGCGATCGTTCACGACGAGCAGCGCGCGACCGTCGATGGCAGCGGACAGAGCAAGGAGCTGGTCGACGGTCTCCTCGTCCGTCGCCTCCTTGTCGCGGAGCTGCACGATGCGGACCCCACCCGCCACGGCCTCGCGGACCGTCTCGACCACCCCGCGTACGCCGCACAGCGACCGATCGGTGACGAGGTAGAGGGACAGGTCGACGGTCATCGGGCCTCCTCCTCGACGCGGGCGCGGGCACGGAGGTCCCCCGGCGTCACGGCGGACAGGGCGTCGAGCAGTCCGACGGCGAAGCTGCCTGGTCCGCGGGAGGTCTCCGCCGCCTGCTCGGCCGCGACCGTGTAGACGAGGGTGGCTGCGGCCACCGCCGTCAGCGCGTCGGTCCCGGTACTGCGGGCCGCCCCGAGGAAGGCCGCCATCACGGCCCCCAGCGCGCAGCCGCCGCCGGTCACCCGCGTGAGCAGCTCGTGCCCGTTGGCGATGCGGATCACCCGTTCCCCGTCGGTGAGGAGGTCGACCGGACCGGAGACGGCGACCACGGAGCTGTGCCGGTCGGCGAGCTCCCGCGCCGCCGCTGCCGCCGCCTCGGTCCCGTACGTCGCGTCGACACCCCGGCCGCCGCTGCTGTGTCCGGCCAGCGCGAGGATCTCCGACGCGTTGCCGCGGAGGGCGGTGGGGCGCAGCGCGGCCAGCTCGTGGGCCAAGGCCGTCCGCACCGGGAGGGTGCCGATCGCGACGGGATCGAGCACCCACGGCGTGCCGGCGGCGCGCGCTCCCGCCACGGCCTCCCTGCTCGCCTCCCGCTGCTCGGGGGTCGGCGTCCCGAGATTGACGAGGAGCCCCGAGGCGGCAGCGGCGAACGGCTCGGCCTCGCCGACGATGTCGACCATGGCCGGCGCCGCCCCGAGCGCCAGCAGCACGTTGGCGGTGAACCCCGTCACCACGGCGTTCGTGACGCAGTGCGTCAACGGTGGCGTAGCCCTGACCTCCTCCCGCAGCCTTCCCGCCGTGACGGCGAGGTCGAGGACGGATTGCGGACGCACAGGATCGCTCATGGGCGACATCCCTTCGCTAGTACGAACTAGATCAGGTTCGACGGGTGTGATCTCAGCCGCGGATGCGGCACCCCGTGTCACTGCCTCGCAGTCTAGCGAGCGAGGGCGTCGAGCAACGCCCGCTCCTCCGTCCGTGTGAGCCCGGCGCGGCGCTCCCGGTCCACGCCCCGTTCGCGCTCGTCCGCCACGACGCGTTCCACCGTCTCGTCGAGGGGCCGGAGCCTGCCTCCGCCGCGCCGGTACCGCGCGTTCGAGCGGGTCATGAATCCGCTCATCTCGGGCGGCAGCCACAGCGGGAGCGAGCGCGGCCCCGCCCAGTACGCGACACCCTCCGCGACGAGATGCTCCTCCGTGCCGACGACGACCGGACCGGTGTGCCCGGTGGAAGCGCGCACCGTACGCAGCACGTCCTCCAGGTCGCGCACGTCGCCGATCGCGTTGACGGCACCGGTGACGGTGGCGGACACGACGAAGGCGGCGACGTCCTCGACATCGATGATCTGCGCCATGCGCCCGTCGAGCGGCGGGAGCAGAACCGGCTCGTCCAGGGCCCGGAGGAACGCCGCGGCCCAGTAGCCGAAGCGATCGCTGGGGTCGCCGTCGCCGACGATGAGGCCGGGACGGACGAGGAGCGCACGGTCGCCGAGGCTCTCCTGCACGGCGTCCTCCGCCGCGACCTTCTGCCGCGCGTAGTCGTCGTCCTCACCGGCCTGCGCCGCCGGGTGCCGCGGGGCCGACTCGTCGGTCCCGACCGTCTCGTCGTCGCGGTATACCGACATCGACGAGATGTACGTCCACCGGGCGGCACGGTCGCCGAGTGCGCGGACCGCCCCGGAGACGTGATCGACGCGGGAGGAGACGTCGACGACATGGTCCCAGTCGGTGCGCGAGACGACGTCATAGGCGTCCTCGTCGTCGCGGTCGGCGAGCACGAGGGTCGCTCCCGGTGGCGACGGCCGCCCGCCGCGGGCCAGGCAGGTCACGGTCGCCCCCGCCCCGAGCGCCTGCGCGGCGATGCGCCCCGACAGCCATCCGGTTCCCCCCAAGATCAGCACATCCGTCATGTGCCCATGTCATCAGGATCGACGACTCGGGGAAAGGGCCTCCGCTCAGAGCGGAGCGGCAGGACAGGCCATCACGCGAGCACAGGCCCTCACGCGAGCACAGGCCACCCCGCAATACAGCCCACCCCGCGAACACAGGCCATGACGCGAGCACAGGCCCCCGGCACTGCTGTCACCTGATGCCACGCGAACGCCTAATGCCGCGCGACCTCCCGAGGAACCCGCGCGGCATCAGGATCAGTCGCGGAGGGCGGCGCCGAAGCTCTCCGCGGCGACGGCGACGCCCGCCATCTTCGCCTCGGAGGCCTCCGCGGCGGTCAGCGTGCGGTCGTCGGCGCGGAAGCGCAGGGCGAACGTCAGCGACTTCGATCCCTCGGGCACGCCCTCGCCGCGGTAGTCGTCCACGAGCCGGACGGACTCCAGCAGCGCGCCAGCGCCCTCGGCGAGAGCCGCGCGGACCTCGCCCGCCGGCACCTCGGCCGGGAGCGTGAGCGAGACGTCCTGCGTCGCGGCCGGGAACGTGGAGAGCGTTGCTGCCACGATGCGTCCTCCGGCGAGCGCGAGCAGCCGGTCGAGGTCCAGCTCCAGCACGGTGGCGCGACCCGGCAGATCGGCATCCTCGGCGACGGCCGGATGAAGCTCGCCGACGTAGCCGACCTCCTCGCCCCCGGCGACCAGCGCACCGGTGCGTCCGGGGTGGAGTGCGGCGCGCTGTGTCTGCACGACGTCGATCTCGATGCCCGCGGCGGCCCCGATCACGCGGACCGCGTCGAGCGCCTCGACGAGCCCGGCGGCTTCGGCGGCACGACCCGGCTGACGCGGCGACACATTGCCGGTCAGCAGCACCGCGACGTGGCGCTCCTGCGGGGGGATGGAGGCGTCGAGCTCGGCGAGCACCTCATCGGACGGCCGGACACCCAGCGGCGGAACCTCGGCGGTGCCGTACTCCACGCCGGGCTCCGGGACGAACACGGCGCCTGTCTCGAACAGCGCAAGATCCGTGAGCCCGCGCGAGATGTTGCGGTGCGCGGTCTGCAGCAGACCGGGGATGAGCGAGCGCCGCAGGAACGGCACCTGCCCGTCGAGCGGGTTCGCGAGGCGGATGCTGGGCAGGTGCTCACCGGACGCGGAACCGTGCAGATCGTTCTGCGCCTCGGTCGTGAACGGGAACGCCGGAGTCTCGACGAACCCCGCGGCCGCGAGAGCGTTCGCCACGCGGCGACGCCCCTGCTGGTGGGCCGTGAGGCCGCGACCGGACGGCGGAGTCGGCAGCACCGCGGGGATGCGGTCGAGCCCGTGGATGCGGGCGACCTCCTCGGCGAGCGTCCACTTGTCGGTGAGGTCGGGGCGCCAGGTCGGCGGGATGACCGTCCAGCCGTTCTCCGCCGCGGTGACCTCCGCGCCGATCGTCGTGAGCGCGCCGGTGATCTCGTCGTCGGTGTAGTCGACGCCGATCAGCCCCTGCACGAAGCCGCGCGGGAGCTCGATCTCGGCGACGAAGACCTCGGCGAAGAGCGCGCCACCTTCCTCCGTGAGCGTGCCACCGGCGAGCTCGACCATGAGGTCGGCTGCGCGCCGGGCCGCGACGAAGGGGATCAGCGGGTCGACGCCCCGCTCGAAGCGCTTGGACGCCTCGCTCGGGAGCTTGTGCCGGCGGGCCGTGCGGGCGATGGTCGTCGCGTCGAAGGTCGCCGCCTCGATGAGCACGTTCCGCGTGGTGTCGCTCATCTCGGTGGTGCCGCCGCCCATGACACCGGCGAGGCCGATGGGACCGGAGTCGTCGGTGATGAGGAGGTCTTCGACGTGCAGCTTCCGCTCCACGCCGTCGAGCGTGGTCATCTTCTCCCCCGGCGTCGCGCGCCGGACGGTGATGCCGCCCGTGAGCTTGTCGAGGTCGTAGCCGTGCAGCGGCTGCCCGAGCTCGAGCATGACGTAGTTCGTGATGTCGATGAGCACACCCAGCGACCGCATGCCCGCGAGGCTCAGGCGCGCGATCATCCACGGCGGGGTGGGCCGCGACGGATCGACGTCGCGCACGACCCTGGTGACGAACTCGCTTGCGCCGACCCGGCCGCGCACCGGCGCCTGGTCGTCGACCACGGCCGTGTGTCCGGAACCGGGCTGCAGCTCGGCGAAGTCGCGCTCGGCGGGGTCGCGGAAGGCCGCCCCCGTGGCGTGGGAGTACTCACGGGCGACGCCGCGCACCGAGAAGGCGTAGCCGCGGTCCGGCGTGACGTTGATCTCCACCGCGACGTCGTCGAGACCGAGGAGCGCGATCGCGTCCGTGCCGACGGGGGCATCGATCCCGAGGTCGCTCAGCACGACGATGCCGTTGTGCTCGTCGCCGAGCCCCAGCTCGCGCGCGGAGGCGATCATGCCGTCGGAGACGTGACCGTAGGTCTTGCGGGCGGCGATGGGGAACGGCCCGGGAAGGACAGCGCCGGGCAGGGTCACGACGACCTTGTCGCCGACGCCGAAGTTGTGCGCGCCGCAGACGATCCCACGGACGCCGCCGTGCTCGGGACCGACGTCGACCTGGCACCAGTTGATGGTCTTGCCGTTCGACTGGGGCTCCGGCTCGACCGAGACGACCTGGCCGACCACCACGGGACCCGTGATGTCGAAGCGGTGCACGTCCTCCTCTTCGAAGCCGACGGTCACCAGCGCCGCGAGGACGTCCTCGGGCGTGGCCTCCGCTGCCAGATCGACGTACTCACGCAGCCACGAAAGCGGGACGCGCATCACACCACCATCCCGTACTGCTCGCTGAAACGGACGTCGCCCTCGGCCATGTCGCGCATGTCCTGCACATCGCTGCGGAACATCAGGCCCCGCTCGATGCCCATGCCGAACGCGAAGCCGCTGTACACCTCCGGGTCGATCCCGGCCGCGCGCAGCACGTTCGGGTTGACCATGCCGCAGCCGCCCCACTCGATCCAGCGCGCGCCGCCCTTGAAGGTCGGGTGCCACAGGTCGAGCTCGGCGGAGGGCTCGGTGAAGGGGAAGTAGTTCGTGCGGAAGCGGGTCTTGGCCTCCGGACCGAAGAGCTGCTTCGCGAAGTGGTCGAGCGTGCCCTTGAGGTGCGCCATCGTGATGCCCTTGTCGACGACCAGTCCCTCGAACTGCGTGAAGACCGGGAGGTGCGTGGCGTCGAACTCGTCCGTGCGGTACACGCGGCCCGGGCACAGCACGTAGATGGGGACCTCGCGGTTCAGCATCGACCGCACCTGCACCGGGCTCGTGTGCGTCCGCATGACGAGGTGGCGCGAGGTCGGGTCGACGTAGAAGGTGTCCTGCTCCTGGCGGGCGGGGTGATCGACGTCGAAGTTCAGGGCGTCGAAGTTGAACCACTCGTGCTCGAGCTCCGGCCCCTCTGCGATCTCCCACCCCATGCCGACGAAGATGTCCTCGACGTGGTCCTGCAGGAGAGCGAGCGGGTGCCGGGCGCCGACGCGCGTCCGCGACGGGACGGCGGTGATGTCGACGCGCTCGGCCTCCAGGCGCGCGGCGACCTCGGCGGCGGCCAGCTCGGCCTCCTTCGCCGCGAGCGCCTGGTTCACACGACCGCGGCCCTGGCCGACGAGCTTGCCGAATGCGGCCTTGTTCTCGGGGGCGACCTGGCGCATCGAGGCGTTCAGGACCGCGAGCGGCGATCCCTCCGCGACGTGCGCCGCACGGGCGGCTTTCAGCGCGGCGGTGTCGGCGGCCGCGTCGATCGCCGCGAGGGCGTCGGCGACAGCGGCTTCGACCGCTTCGGGGGTGATTTCCGGAGACTCTGACACGGGAGTCGAGTCTACCGGCGCGGGACGGGCGTCCCGCGCCGGTGGCGGCTCAGAGGCCGGAAGCGCCGGAGCTGTTGGCGTCGAACTTGCCCAGCCCGCGCTGCGCCACGATGAGCGACGTGTTCGTCTCCCCGTCGTGCTGGCGAGGGTCCGCCTCGTCCGGCCCGGCCTTGGCCGAGCGCTTCGCCCGACGCTGCATGCGGTAGGCGATGTAGGAGAGCACCAGACAGACCGCGACGTACATCGAGCCGCCGACGATCGCGGCGGGGATCAGCGGCGACCCGTAGGGCGCCTGGTTGCCGATCTGGTTGATGACGTACAGCAGCTCCTTGTACGTGATGATGAAGCCGAGCGCGGTGTCCTTCAGGGCCACCACGAGCTGCGCGATGATCACGGGCATCATCGCCCGGACGGCCTGCGGGATGAGGATGAAGTACATGACCCCGGTCTTGCGCAGACCGATCGCGTAACCGGCCTCCTTCTGTCCGCGCGGCAGCGACTCGATCCCCGCGCGCAGCACCTCCGCGAGCACGGAGCCGTTGTAGACGATGAGCGCGATGACCACCGCGTAGTACGGGGGCATCCTGATGCCGATCACGGGGAGGCCGTAGTACAGCAGCATCATGAGGATCAGGACGGGGATCGCCCGCATGATCTCGATGATCCACCGCACCGGCTCACGCACCCAGACGTGCTCGGAGAGGCGGCCGATGCCGAGGATGAAACCGAGGACCAGAGAGCCGACACCGGCGACGGCGAACGCGGAGAGCGTGCTGAGCAGCCCCTCCCCGAACCGCACCCAGACCGCCGAGTACGTGAAGATGTTCCACTTCTCCGCGGAGAACTGGCCGGTGGCGTAGAGGCGCCAGACCACCCAGCCGAGCACGGCGAGCACGACCAGGATCGTGACGGCACCGATGATCCGGTTGCGGGCGACCGCGCGGGGGCCCGGGACGTCGAACAGGACGGAACTCATCGCGCGATCCTCCACTTGTTCTCGAGTACGCGCTGCACCCAGCTCAGGAGCAGCACGAGCACGACGAAGATGACCATGACCCAGAGCAGCACGATGAGGGCGTTCTCGCCCCGCTCGCTGAGTGCCGCCCGGATCGTGCCGAGGTTCACCACCGAGAAGCCGGCGGCCACCGTGGTGTTCTTCATGAGGGCGATCAGGACGCTCATGAGCGGCGGGACCACGGACCGCGTGGCCTGGGGCAGCACGACGAAGCGCATGACCTGGCCGAAGTTGAGGCCGATCGCGCGTGCCGCCTCCGCCTGTCCGACCGGCACCGTGTTGATGCCGGCGCGGATCGCCTCCGCGACGTACGTGGCGGTGTAGATACCGAGCGCGATCGTCGCCAGCAGCAGGGAGTTGACCCGCTCCCCCATCAGGATCGGAAGGCAGAACGCGAAGAAGAACATCACCAGCGTGAGCGGGGTGTTCCGGATCCAGTTCACGTACACGGCGCCGACGCCGCGCGCGATCGGGACCGGGGACACGCGGGCCGCTCCGACGATGAGTCCGAGCACCACGGCGATGAGGCCACCGCCGAGGAACAGCGCGATGGTTCCCCACAGCGCTTCACCCCAGAGGTCGAGGTGGTCAGAGATCACTCCCACTGCTGTGCCTTTCGGTTCGTTTCCGCGTCAGGTCGACGCCGAGGAGGACGGGGGCGGCCGGTCGGACCGGCCGCCCCCGGGAGATCAACCGACCGGGTCGACCTCGGGCTGCTCGGCCTTCACACCGGAGGCGCCGAGATTGTTGTCGAAGATCTGCTGCCAGATGTCGCCACCGTCGGTGAGCTGCGTGTTGAAGTACTCGACGAGCGCGTCGTCGCCCTTCGCCACACCGATGCCGTAGCGCTCCTCGCTGAACGGCTCGCCCACGACCTTGAGGTTGTCGGGGTCCTGCGCGGCGTAGCCGATGAGGATGGCCTCGTCGGTGGTGACCGCGTCGACCTGACCGTTCTTGAGGTCCTCGACGCACTTGGAGTACGTGTCGTACTCCTTCGTCTTCACCTCGGGGTAGTTCTCCTTGATGTTCTGGATCGGCGTCGAACCCGTCGCCGAGCAGACCGTCGTCGAGGAGTCGAGGTCGTCGACGCTCGCGATGTCGCTGTCGGCGGCAACGAGGAGGCCCTGGCCGGTGACGAAGTAGGGACCGGCGAAGGCGATCTGCTCTTTGCGCTTGTCCGTGATGGAGTAGGTGCCGACGTAGTAGTCGATGTCACCGTTGACGATGGCCTGCTCGCGGTTCGCGGAGGCGATCGCCTGGAACTCGATCTTCTCCGGGTCGACGCCGAGGGATGCCGCCATCCAGCGGGCGATGTCGACGTCGAAGCCGGTCCGCTCGCCGGTCACGGGGTCGAGGTAGCCGAGACCGGGCTGGTCCTCCTTGACGCCCACCTTGACGGTGCCCGACGAGGAGATGCGGTCGAACGTGGGGCTCCCCTCGATCGTGACGTCCTCCTCGACGGTCCAGGGCGTGCTGCTCGAGGTGTCGCCCTCGTCGCTCCCCGAGGTGCCGGTGCTCGACGGCGTGCCGCTGTTGCAGGCCGTGAGCGCGAGCAGCGCCACCGTGGCGATCCCGAATCCGGCCAGTGTCCGTGTGCGTCGCATGTGCGTCTCCTTCGTGTGCTGTGCTGTGGGTGCTGGGTCTGGGAAGTCAGTGCGTGAGGAGCTTCGAGAGGAAGTCCTTGGCGCGGTCGCTCTTCGGGTTCGTGAAGAACTCCTCGGGCTTGGCCTCCTCGACGATCCGACCGTCCGCCATGAAGACGACGCGATCGGCCGCCTTGCGGGCGAAGCCCATCTCGTGGGTGACGACGATCATCGTCATGCCCTCCTGGGCGAGCTCGACCATGACGTCGAGGACCTCGTTGATCATCTCCGGGTCGAGGGCGCTCGTGGGCTCGTCGAAGAGCATCACCTTCGGCTGCATGGCGAGGGCCCGTGCGATCGCGACGCGCTGCTGCTGGCCGCCGGAGAGCTGCGCGGGAAGCTTGTTCGCCTGCTGGGCGACGCCGACGCGCTTGAGGAGCATCATCGCCTCGGCCTCAGCATCGGACTTCTTGAGTCCCCGGACCTTGATCGGGCCGAGCGTCACGTTCTCGAGGATCGTGAGGTGCGCGAAGAGGTTGAAGGACTGGAAGACCATGCCGACGTCGGCGCGCAGGTGCGCGAGTGCCTTGCCCTCCGCGGGCAGCTCCTTGCCGTCGATGCGGATCGAGCCGCTGGTGATGGTCTCCAGGCGGTTGATCGTGCGGCAGAGCGTCGACTTGCCCGAGCCGGAGGGGCCGATCACGACGACGACCTCCCCCGCGTTGACGGTGAGGTCGATGTCGCTGAGCGCCTGGAACTCGCCGTAGTGCTTCTGGACGTTCTCGACGACGACGAGCGGGGTTTCAGAGGTCATCATTTCTCCAAACTAGCCACGCGATGCGCGCGGTTCCAGGCACCACGGTGAGGTTTACATGTTCGTAATCACCTGATCGCGGGGCCAATGCATCTTCGCAAGGGCACCCCACGGCCCGCCCCCTCGGGCCGCGGGATCGCCCTGCTGCCACGCTCCCAGCGACAGCAGGCAGCAGGTGTCCGATCGTGTGCGATCGACCTCACCCTGGCAGAGCGCGCCGACGGCTGTCAGAGATCTTGAGGATTTCTTGAGGGGCGCAGGTCACCGGCGCAGATCGCGGTAGTACTGCTCCGCGCCCGGGTGCAGGGGGACCGGCCCGGTGAAGATCGCAGATCGTCGGTCCAGCAGGGCCGCCGCCGGGACGTCGGCGGCCAGCGTGGTGCGCGCGGCAAACAGGCCGGCGACGAGGTCATGCACCACGCCGGGCGGGGTGCTGCCGGCGGTGACGAGGTAGTTCGGCACCGCCAACGTCGTCACCGCGGCATCGAGGCCGTAGGTGCCTGCGGGCACATCGGCGGGTCGATACGCATGCGAGTAGCGCTCGTTGACCGCGTTCACCCAGTCCTGCTCGACCGGGAGCAGGCGCACGTCGATGGTCTCCGCGAGGTCCGCGATGCCGGGCGTCGGCAGCCCTCCCACCCAGAAGAAGCCGTCGATCTCGCCGCGCTCCATCGCGGCGATCGACCCGCCGAGGTCGAGCTGCGGATCGTCGATCACGTCGGCCGCGACGCCGGCCGCGTGGAGCACGCGGGTGGCGATCACGTTCACCCCCGAGTTCTCGGCCCCGAGAGAGATCGTCCGTCCGGAGAGGTCCGCGAGGTCTTCGACGGCCGAGTCGTCCCGCACGACGATCTGCAGGTACTCGTCGTAGAGACGGGCGACCGCCTGCACGTCCAGCGGCTCGGTGAACGCTCCCGTCCCCGCCACGGCATCGGCAGCCGCGTCGCCCTGCGCGAAGCCGAGGAGCGCCTCCCCCGCGCTCACGCGCAGCAGGTTGTCCACCGATCCCGCCGTCACCTCCGCCGTGAGGTCGACGTCGAGCCCACGCGACAGCTCTGTCGCGAGGTGGCTGCCGTAGTCGTGGTAGACACCGGTGGGGCTGCCCGCGGCGAGCACGGCGGCGGTCTCCGTCCAGTCCTCGGAACGCGGACTGCACGCGCTCACCGCGACCGCCGCCGTCACGAGCGCGAGCATCCCGGCGACGACGCGCCGCCCCCGCCGGCTCACGCTGCCGCCTCCGCGGGGAGGACGAGGGCCACGAGGAGCCCGCCGCCGTCGGCGCCGCACACCCTCAACTCGCCCCCGACCGTCGCGAGGAGGTCGGTCGCGATCGCCAGCCCGAGCCCGGTTCCCGGCATGTCACCGCTGTCCGCGCTCCGCCAGAAGCGGTCCGCCGCCGACGACGCGTCCTCCGGCGACAGCCCGGGACCGTGGTCGCGCACGGTGAGCTGGTATTCGTCGCCCTCGCGCTGCGCACCGACCTCGATAGACGAGCCCTCCGGCGAGTACTTCACCGCGTTGTCGATCGCGGCGTCGAGAGCACTCTCGACGATGGTGCGGTCGGTGATCGTCATGACCGACGGCTCCCCCGTCCGGCGCAGCACGATGGCCCGCTGGGCGGCCACCTCCTGCCATGCCTCGACTCGGCGGGCGGCCACGGCGGCGAGATCGACCGCCGACATGGTGGAGTCGGTGCGACCGCCGCGCGCGAGCCCGAGGAGCGTCTCTAGGATGCGGGTCATCCGCCGGCCCTCCTCCCTGGTCTCCTCCACGTCGTGGTCCCACTCGTGCCCCAGCCCTGTCGCGAGGTGCTCGACGCGCAGCAACAGCGCGTTGAGCGGATTCCGCAGCTCGTGCGAGGCGTTCAGCGCGAACTCCTGCTGCCGGGTCATGACGCGCTCGATCTCGTCGGCCATGCCGTTGAACACCCGCGTCATG
Organism: Microbacterium sp. MMO-113; assembly: GCF_037148555.1. Lineage (NCBI taxonomy): Bacteria > Bacillati > Actinomycetota > Actinomycetes > Micrococcales > Microbacteriaceae > Microbacterium > Microbacterium sp. MMO-113. Next base: position 26,228 of record NZ_JBBCTD010000003.1, read on the forward strand.
CGCCGCAGCTCGGGCGGCCCGGTCCCCTCGGCCACCCGGGCGTCCATCTCCCCCCGCTCGATCGCCGCCATCGCCTCGTCGAGACGGCGCACCGGCGAGAGCACCCAGCGCGCGAGCCCCGCGACCAGGAGGATGCCGAGCGCGCTGAGCAGCACGACGATGAGAGCGAGCACGAGCGTCTGCCGCAGGATGACCGTCTGCGGCGTGTCCGTGCCACCCGTGACGAGCACCGCGCCGATCACATCCCCGTCGTCGAACACGGGTTCCACCAGTGCCGCATCGGACACGACCCACGGGGAGGACGTCGGTTGCTCGGCGCGGCGACCGGAGAGCGCCAACCGCACCCGCTGCGCATCCTCCTCCGACAGCACCGTGTCTCCGTGGTCACCGGCCGCCCAGGGGCTGCCGGTGAGATCGAACACGGTCACCTCGATCCCGTAGACCTCTTGGAAGCGGCGGACCTCGGCGTCCATCACCGCCGGACTCCCGGAGCGCAGCGCCTGTCGGGCGCTCGTCGCGAAGTACCCGAGGTCGCCGAGCTGCTCGGCGTAGAACGACTGCTGGACGCTGCGTGCCGCGCTCCACCCGGTCACGCCGCCGAGTGCGACGAGCACGATGATCAACGGCACGAGGAAGACGACGGTCAGGCGGCGGCGCACGCGTCAGGACCCCGCGAGCCGGTAGCCGACGCCACGCACGGTCTCGATGAACGCGCGATCGCCGCTCTTCTTCCGGATGGCGGCCACGTGCACCTCGAGGGAGTGGCCGAAGCCACGCCAATCGGTGTTCCAGACCTCGCGGATGAGGCGCTCCTTCGGCACCGCGACGCCCGGATACCGCGCGAGCACGCCCACGATGTCGAACTCCTTGCGGGTGAGCGCGAGCGGCACCCCGCCGACCTGCACCTCCCGCGCGACGAGGTCGATCTGCACCGCCCCGTCATGCAGCAGCACCCGGGTGTCCGGTTCCGTGCGCAGCGGCCGTGATCGCCGGGTGACTGCCTCGATCCGCGCCAGGAGCTCGTGCACGTCGTAGGGCTTCACCACGAAGTCGTCGGCACCGGCGCGCAGTCCCTTGATCCGCTCGGCGACCTGGTTGCGCGCGGTGACGATCACGATCGGGACGTCGGAGCGCCCGCGGATGCGGCGGCACAGATCGATCCCGTCGACGTCGGGCAGCCCGAGATCCAGCAGCACCACCTCGGTGTCCGCATCGAGGTGCTCCAGCGCCGCGGCCCCGTCGGCCGCATGCACGGTGGCGTAGCCCGAGCGCGCGAGGAAGGCCTGCAAGGCCCCCGCCACCCGCTCGTCATCCTCGACGATCAGTATCTGCATCCCGCGTCCCGTTCTTCGCCGGTCAGCCGGTGGAGGCCGCGCGTTGGGCGAACGCGCTCTCGTACAGGCAGACACTCGCCGCGGTGGCCAGGTTGAGCGATTCGGCGCGGCCGAAGATCGGCAACCGGAGGACACGGTCGGCCTGCGTCAGCGCCTCATCTTCGAGCCCGCGCGCCTCGTTGCCGAACAGCCAGGCGGTCGGCTCGCCCAGCACGCCGTCGGCGCGTGCCGCGAGGAGGTCGTCCCCCTTCACGTCCGCCGCGAGGATCTGCAGGCCCGCATCGTGTGCACGCCGGACGACCTCGTCGAGCTCACTGCCCACCGAGACCGGAAGGTGGAAGAGCGAGCCGGTCGTCGCCCGCACCACCTTGGGGTTGTATGGATCGACCGTGCGACCAGTGAGCACGACGGCATCGGCGCCGGCGGCGTCGGCGGCCCGGATGATGGTGCCGAGGTTGCCCGGGTCGCGCACCTCCTCGCAGATCGCGACGAGACGCGGTGCCGCATCGAAGATGTCCCGCACCGAGGTCGGCGTCTGACGGACGACCGCGACGAGCCCCTGCGGGGTCACCGTGTCGGCCATCGCGTGGAGGACGTCCTCGCTCACGTACTCGACGTCGACATCCGCCTCCGCGGCGACGGCTCGGATGTCCGCGTGCTTCTCCCACCCGTGCGGGGTCGCGAACAGCTCGACGATCGCTTCGGGACGGTACGTCAGCGCCTCACGGACGGACTGCGGACCTTCGAGCAGAAAAAGACCGGTCTCGGTGCGCGCGCTGCGCTTGGTCAGCTTGGCGACGGCACGGACTCGGGGGGAACGGGGGTTCTCCAGCACGAACTCAGTCTACGGTCAGCCCGACGCCGCCCGGATACGCGGAACGGGCGCCTTCCCGGAGGAAAGCGCCCGTTCGGAAGCGAGATGCTTACGCGGCCGACTTCGGCGCGTTGACGTCGGAGGGCAGAGCCTTCTTCGCCGTCTCGACCAGCGTCGTGAACGTCGCGGCGTCGTTCACCGCGAGGTCGGCGAGCATGCGACGGTCGACCGTGACACCCGCGAGGCCCAGCCCCTGGATGAAGCGGTTGTACGTCATGCCGTTCTGGCGGGCCGCAGCGTTGATGCGCTGGATCCACAGACGACGGAAGTCGCCCTTGCGCTTGCGGCGGTCCCGGTACGAGTAGACCAGGGAGTGGATGACCTGCTCCTTGGCCTTCCGGTAGAGGCGCGAACGCTGACCGCGGTAGCCGGAGGCGCGCTCGAGGATGACCCGACGCTTCTTGTGGGCGTTGACCGCCCGCTTGACTCTTGCCATTTTCCTGTGTTCCTATCCTGCGATCGGGCGCGTCAGCGACCGAGAAGCTTCTTCGCGACCTTGAAGTCCGCCTTCGCGAGCACCTGGTCCTGGTTCAGACGACGGGTGCGACGGCTCGACTTGTGCTCGAGGTTGTGGCGCATCCCGGCCTGCTGCTTCTTCAGCTTGCCGCTGCCGGTGATCTTGAAGCGCTTCTTAGCACCCGAGTGGGTCTTCTGCTTCGGCATCTTCTCTTCCTTCGTATGGCGCCTTCTCAGGCGACGGTGTCAACCCGCGGTGCGGGAGTTCTGGGGGCGGACCTACTCCGCCTTGGCGTCCGCGTCGTTCTTCGCCTCGCGCGCGGCCTGCTTGTTCGCGGCGCGCACGGCGTTCTGCTCCTGCTTCGCCTCGGACTTGCTCTTGTGCGGCGCGACGACCATCACCATGTTGCGGCCGTCGATGGTCGGGTTCGACTCGACCGTGCCGAACTCGGCGACGTCCTCGGCGAACTTGCGCAGCAGACGGACACCCTGCTCCGGGCGCGACTGCTCGCGACCGCGGAAGAGGATCATGGCCTTGACCTTGTCGCCGGCCTTGAGGAAGCCCTCGGCGCGCTTGAGCTTCGTCGTGTAGTCGTGCGCCTCGATCTTCAGACGGAAGCGGACTTCCTTGAGGATCGTGTTCGCCTGGTTGCGACGCGCTTCCTTTTCCTTCTGCGCGGCCTCGTACTTGAACTTGCCGTAGTCCATGATCTTGACGACGGGCGGCTTCGAGTTCGGGGCGACCTCGACGAGGTCGAGATCGGCTTCCTGGGCGAGACGCAGCGCTGCCTCGATGCGGACAACGCCGATCTGCTCACCCGCGGGGCCGACGAGGCGGACCTCGGGGACGCGGATGCGCTCATTGGTACGGGGATCGCTGATGCGGAGCTCCTTAGACGATGTGATTCGGCCACCGTGATGCGGTCTGCATCCCGGGCGAAATCGGAGTCGTCCCCCACCCGCCGGCGTTCAGATGCCGGCTTCGCACCCTGTCTACCGGCCTCTCATGACGAGCGGAGCCGGCGGAGCGCAAGACCCGGTAGCCTGGAACGGCAAGCGCGGGTGGGAAGTGAATCCTCTTTCGATCCGGAGCATGACGCTCCGGAGCCCGCCAAAGTCTAACAGAAAGCAAGGCGAAGTGACGAACCAGGCATCGGACGAGGCGGCCCGCGAGCGCGAGGAGCGATGGGCTCGGCAGGAGGAGGCAGCCTCCTCGGCCGTCCGTGACATCGCCGACGTCCCGGCCGTCGAGGTGATCACGACCGCCGCCGTGCACCTCATGAGCGCCGCGGCCGTGAAGCTCGGCCTGGCGGACGACCCCGACGCCGCGGCCCAGCTCGACCTCGATGAGGCGCGCAAGCTCATCAACGCCCTGGCAGGGCTCATCACCGCCGGCGCCCCGGAGATCAGCGACATGCACGCACGCTCACTGCGCGACGGCCTCCGTTCGCTGCAGCTCGCCTTCCGCGAGGCCTCGACCATCCCCGACCCGATCGGCAAGGGGCCGGGCGAGAAGTGGACCGGCCCCGTCACCTGATCCGGCCGAAGCTCCGCCTCAGCTGCTGCGGCGGAGTTTGACCGCCAGAGAGTCGGCGAGGACGGCGATGCGGTCGTCCGCGGCCCAGCGCTGGGCGAGCCGGGCGAGCACGGCATCCAGCACCTCGCGCTCCAGTCCGTCGACGAGCTCCAGCACCACGATGAGCTCGGGTCCGCGGAGCCGGGCGTCCGGGTCTCCCGACGCGACCGCAATGTCGATCACGGCGAGTTCGTGGGCGATGCTCTCCCGGAGGGCGGTGACGACCTCCGGAGAGAGGAAGCTCGGCTCCCACGCGTGCCCCTGCGCCACGGCCCAGACGGCGGGGCGGCGGATCACGAACTCGGTGTCGGACGTGGGGTCCAGCACGATGAGGTCGGTGTCCTCCGACGACGCGGCCAGGGCCGCGCGGACGGCCTCGACCGGGATCGGGCGTGCCGACGGATCCCAGCGCTGCATCGTCTCGACCGACGAGAACACCGGCTGGACGCGGCGTCCGTCCGGGGCGGCGACGGTGACGATCGAGAGCTCCTGCGTCTTGTCCACCGCCAGACCGCTGGGGGCCACCCCCTCCTCGCCCTTCTCGGCGATCAGGGGGACGAGCACCCGGGCGGAGCGGAACGCGTCGACGACCTCGGCCTGGCTTCCCTCCCCCGCGCGGAAACGGTGAAGCGCAGCGAGCAGAGCCGGGTCCGCCGAGCCGTCGTCCGCCGCATGCGGGTTCGACTCGAAGCTGCGGCCCTCCCAGGGCACCCCGGCGGAATCGGCCCGGTTGTGCGACTCGGGGCCGCAGGCGTGGGGGTCAGTCTCCGGCGACATCCAGGGCCTCCGCGAGCGTGAAGGCGCCCGCGTACAGAGCCTTGCCGACGATGGCTCCCTCGACGCCCAGGGGCACGAGGTCGCGCAGCGCGGCGATGTCGTCGAGGTTCGAGATGCCACCCGAGGCGACGACCGGCTTCGGCGTGCGCGAGGTCACCTCGCGCAGCAGCTCCAGGTTCGGGCCGCGCAGCGTGCCGTCCTTGGTCACATCGGTCACGACGTAGCGGCTGCAGCCGGCGTCCTCGAGGCGCTCGAGCACCTCCCAGAGGTCGCCGCCCTCCTTCGTCCAGCCGCGCGCGGCGAGCGTCGTGCCACGGACGTCGAGGCCGACGGCGATCGCCTCCCCGAAGCGGCTGATCACGTCGGCCGCCCACTCCGGGTTCTCCAGCGCGGCGGTGCCGAGGTTGATGCGGGCGGCACCGCTCTCCAGAGCTGCCTCCAGGCTCGCGTCGTCCCGGATGCCGCCGGAGAGCTCGACATTGACGTTCTTGAACTGCTTGATGACCTTGCGCAGGATCGGCGCGTTGCTCCCGCGACCGAACGCCGCGTCCAGATCGACGAGGTGGATCCAGGAGGCTCCCTGCGAGACCCACTCCCCGGCGGCGTCCAGCGGGTCGCCGTAGCTCGTCTCGGTCCCGGCCTCCCCCTGCGTGAGACGGACCGCCTTGCCGCCGGCGACGTCGACCGCGGGAAGGAGCGTGAGCGAAGGGGACTGCGCGAAGTCGTTCATGGGGTCCTTGGTTCGGGTGGGTCTGCGGCCCGAGAGGGCACGAGAGACGAGGGTAGTCCGCCGCGAGGCGCGGGACAAACCGCGTGACGCCGGGCGCCGACGCGGCTCGGGGTCAGAGGCTCTGCACCCAGTTCCGGAGCAGCCGGATGCCGGCGTCCCCGGACTTCTCCGGGTGGAACTGCGTCGCCGAGAGCGGGCCGTTCTCGACGGCCGCGAGGAAGGGGCCGCCGTAGTCCGCCCACGTGAGCACGGGCTGCGGGAACGGCGGGATCACGTCGAGCTCCCAGGACTGCGCGGCATAGGAGTGCACGAAGTAGAAGCGCTCCTGCTCGATGCCGCGGAACAGGACCGTGTCCTTCCCCGGCTCGACGGTGTTCCAGCCCATGTGCGGCAGCACGGACGCGTTGAGCTCCGTCACGGCGCCCGGCCACTCGCCGAGGCCCGCGGTGTCGTGCCCCCGCTCGACGCCGTGCTCGAAGAGCACCTGCATGCCGACGCAGATGCCGAGCACCGGTCGGCCGCCCGCGAGACGACGGCCGATGATCTCGTCGCCGCCGTGGGCGTGCAGAGCATCCCGCACCGCCTGGAAGGCCCCGACACCGGGCACCACGAACCCGTCTGCCTCAAGCGCCTCGGCGCGGTCGCGCGTGAGGACGGCGTCGGCTCCCGCGGCGACGAGGGCCTTGACCGCGGAGTGGACGTTGCCGGACTCGTAGTCGAAGACGGCGACCCGGGGCGCGGCACTCACAGCGCGCCCTTGGTGGACGGGATGCCGTCGACGAGGGGATCCAGGGCCTTCGCCTGCCGGAACGCCCGCGCGAACGCCTTGAACTCGGCCTCGGCGATGTGGTGCGGGTCGCGCCCGCTCAGCACCCGCACGTGCACGGTCAGCGCGGCGTTGACGGTGATGGCCTCGAAGACGTGCCGTACGAGCGATCCGGTGAAGTGCCCGCCGATCAGGTGGTGCTCGAAGCCTGCGGGCTCCCCCTCGTGCACGAGGTACGGGCGACCGGAGATGTCGACGACCGCCTGTGCGAGCGCCTCGTCCAGGGGCACGAGGGCGTCGCCGTACCGCGAGATGCCGGACTTGTCCCCCAGCGCTGCGAGGATCGCCTGGCCAAGCACGATCGAGACGTCCTCCACGGTGTGGTGGGCATCGATGTGGGTGTCCCCTGAGGCCCGCACGGTGAGATCCGTCAGCGAGTGCTTCGCGAACGCCGTGAGCATGTGGTCGAAGAACGGCACCGACGTGTCGATGCGGCTCGCACCGGTGCCGTCGAGGTTCAGCTCGACCTCGACGGTGGACTCCGACGTGCTGCGCACGCGGCTCGCGGTGCGTGCGGTGGGCGCGGGGATGGTCATGATGCCGATCCTATCGAGGCCAGGGCGTCCAGGAACGCCGTCGTCTCCGCCTCCGTGCCGGCGCTGACGCGCAGGTGGCCGGGGATGCCCACGTCGCGGACGAGCACGCCGCGATCGTACAGCTGCTGCCAGGTCGCCTGCGGATCCGCGACGCCTCCGAACAGCACGAAGTTGGACCACGAGAGGTGCGGCGTGTAGCCGAGCGCTTCGAGCGTCGCCGTGATGCGGTCCCGCTGCTCCACGATCTCCTGCACCATGCCGAGCATGACGTCGGCGTTGCGGAGAGCGGCGACGGCGGCCGCCTGCGTCAAGGCGCTCAGGTGGTACGGCAGCCGGACGAGGCGCAGCGCGTCGATGAACGCCGGATCGGCCGCGAGGTAGCCGACGCGGGCACCGGCGAAGGCGAACGCCTTGCTCATAGTGCGGGAGACGGCGAGCCGCGGCCGTCCTTCCAGGAGGGTGAGGGCCGACGCCGCATCCCGCGGCGCGAACTCCTGGTAGGCCTCGTCGACGATCACGACGCCGCGGGCCGCCTGGTACACGGCCTCCACCACGTCGAGCCCCAGCGGGGTGCCGGTCGGGTTGTTCGGCGAGCAGAGGATCACGATGTCGGGGTCCGCCGCGCGCACCTGCTCCGCCGCCTCCTCCGGGGTGACCGTGTAGTCGGGCTGACGGGTACCGGCGATCCAGGACGCGCCGGTCCCCTTCGCGATGAGCGGGTACATCGAGTACGTGGGAGCGAAGCCGAAGGCCGTGCGCCCCGGTCCGCCGAAGGCCTGGAAGATGTGCTGCAGCACCTCGTTGGATCCGTTGCCCGCCCAGATCTGCTCCGGCGTGAGGCCGTGACCCAGGTAGTCGGCGAACGCCTCCCGCAGCGTCGTGAACTCACGGTCCGGGTACCGGTTCACGTCTCGGATCGCCACGGCGATGTCGTCGAGGATGTCACTGGCGACGTCGTCGGGAACAGGATGCGTGTTCTCGTTGACGTTGAGGGCGACCGGCAGCGGGGCCTGAGGTGCGCCGTACGGGGTGAGTCCGCGCAGATCGTCGCGGAGCGGGAGATCGTTGAGGGAGAAGGTCACCCTTCCCATCTTAAGAGGAGCACGGAGCGCCGAGGTCATCGTGACGATCGGATGGTCACGGACCGGAGGCAGGACCTCGGGCTCCGCGTCAGTCGGTGTACCGTGCCGGGAGCGCGAGCTCCTGACCGACCTGGAGTTCACCGCCGCGCAGGAGGTTCATCCGGCTGATCTCGCCGATGACATCCCGCGGGTCGGCGTCGGGAGCGATGCTGCTCGCGATCGACCAGAGCGTGTCACCGGGCATGACCGTGACGGTCTCGACGGAGACGGCCGGTGCGTCTACACCGGAGGCGATCGCGCTGCCCCCGCCGATGGCGGCGAAGGCAATGCCCGCAGCGAGCGGGACGGAGGCGAGCGCGAGCAGGGTGCGGCGGCCGCGGGCCGTGATCCGCAGCCGGGTGGCCGGACGGGCCGGCGCCGGAAGGGCGGTCGCGGTGCTGAGGCTCATGCTGCTCATGTCTGCTCCTTACTGTCCCGGCGCCGGAGCCCGGGGAGGTTGGCGTAGCTTTCGCATCCGCGACTCGGCCGGGAGCCGTGGATGCGAAGCTACGTTCCGAAGATATCTTCGAGTTCGAACATCTGTCAAGCTGTCTTCGAAACCACGCCCCGCGAATCGGCCGACACGCTCGAACAGATCTTCCAGATCGGCGCTTTTCTCGGATACGGTTTCGATAAGGACACCCCACCACGGGCCACCGACATTCGAAGCGGCACGTCGGATCACGCAGTGAAGGAGCACCATGAGCGACACCTCAGCCCTCGAGTCCGAGGCGCCGCGCACCCGCCGTCGCAAGAGCCTCAGCCCGAAGCAGATGGCGATCCTCGAGGTCATCCAGGCCTCGATCGCGCAGAACGGCTATCCGCCGAGCATGCGCGAGATCGGCGACGCCGTCGGGCTCAAGTCGCTGTCCAGCGTCACCCACCAGCTCGGTCAGCTCGAGCTCAGCGGCTACCTGCGACGCGACCCGGGCAAGACGCGCGCCATGGAGGTCCTCATCGACCTGCCCGGCACCGGCGCGGAGAACCCGGCGGACGTGGCGACCCCCGTGGGCGATGCCGCCCTGGTCCCCCTGGTCGGGCGTATCGCCGCGGGCGTGCCGATCACGGCGGACCAGCAGGTCGAGGAGATCTTCCCGCTCCCCCGGCAGCTCGTCGGCAAGGGCGACCTCTTCATGCTCAAGGTCTCCGGGGAGTCGATGATCGACGCCGCCATCTGCGACGGCGACTGGGTCGTCGTGCGTTCGCAGAACACGGCGGAGAACGGCGAGATCGTGGCCGCCATGCTCGACGGCGAGGCGACCGTCAAGGTGCTGCGCCGTCGCGACGGCCACACGTGGCTGCTGCCCCGCAACTCCGCGTTCGAGCCGATCCTGGGCGACGAGGCGGTCGTGCTCGGCAAGGTCGTCGCGGTCATGCGCGCGGTCTGAGACGCCGTATCGTCGGAGACGACGACGAAGGCCCTCCCGGTGCGCCGGGAGGGCCTTCGTGTGTCCGGGGACGACCGCGTCAGGCGGTGACCACCACGTCCTCGCGCACCCGTCGGGTCGCCTCGACGATGTTCCGCAGCGACGCCGTGGTCTCGGCGTAGCCGCGGGTCTTCAGACCGCAGTCCGGGTTCACCCAGAGCTGCCGGAGCGGGATCTCGTCGACCGCACGCCGGAGCAGGGACTCGACCTCCTCCACGGTGGGCACGCGCGGCGAGTGGATGTCGTACACGCCGGGGCCGATGCCGTGGTCGAAGCCCACCTCGGCGATGTCCGCGACGACCTCCATGCGGCTCCGGGCCGCCTCGATGGAGGTCACGTCCGCGTCGAGCGCACGGATCGCGTCGATCACGACGCCGAACTCCGAGTAACAGAGGTGGGTGTGCACCTGCGTGGCCGGTGCCGCGCCGCCCGTGGCCAGTCGGAACGAGGCGACCGACCAGTCGAGGTACGCCGGCTGGTCGGCCTGCTTCAGCGGGAGCAGCTCCCGGAGCGCCGGCTCGTCGACCTGGATCACCTGGATGCCCGCGGCCTCCAGGTCGGCGATCTCATCGCGGAGCGCGAGCGCCACCTGGTTCGCGGTCACGCCCAGCGGCTGGTCGTCGCGGACGAAGGACCACGCGAGGATCGTGACGGGGCCCGTGAGCATCCCCTTCATGTGCTTCGCCGTGAGCGACTGGGCGTACGCCGACCAGGCGACCGTGATGGGCGCGGGACGCGAGACGTCGCCCCAGAGGATCGACGGGCGCGTGGCTCGCGAGCCGTACGACTGCACCCAGCCGTGCTGCGTGACCGCGAAGCCGTCGAGGTGCTCCGCGAAGTACTGCACCATGTCATTGCGCTCCGGCTCACCGTGCACGAGGACGTCGAGACCGAGGTCCTCCTGCAGGGAGACGACCGCGGCGACCTCACGGCGCAGGAACTCCTCGTAGTCGTCCTCGGGGATCTCGCCACGGAGGAACTGGGCGCGCGCGCGACGGATGTCGCCGGTCTGCGGGAAGGAGCCGATCGTCGTCAGGGGCAGCGCCGGCAGGCCGAGGGCGTTCTGCGCCTCCTCCCGCTCCTGGTACGGGGCTCGGGCGAAGTCGGCGTCGCTCAACGCACGGGCACGCACCTCGCCGTCGCGCACGCCGGGAGCGGTCAGGCGGTCCTGCAGCGCGGCGGTCGCGGCGTCCAGCTCGGCCGCGATCGCCGTGCGCCCTGCGGACAGGCCGCGGGCGAGAGTCACGACCTGCTGCACCTTCTGGTCCGCGAACGCGAGCCACGAGACGAGACGCTCGTCGAGCGCGGTCTCGTCGTCCACATCGTGCGGCACGTGCAGCAGCGAGGTCGAGGTCGATGCCGACACCGGGGCCCCGAGCGCACGGAGCGCCTCCAGAGAGTCGAACGCCGCGGAGAGGTCGCCACGCCAGATGTTGTGACCGTCGATCACACCGCCGACGAGGGTCTTGCCCTCGAGGCCCGGCACCGCGTCGGGCACGGTGCCGCGCACGAGATCCACGGCGATGGCCTCGACGGGGGCGGCGGCCACGGTCGCGAACGTCGCGCCGAGGCTCGCGTACGGCGCCGCGACGAGGATCGAGGGCCGCTCTTCGGCGTTCCCGAGCACCGCGAGCGCGCGCTCCGCGGCGGAGGCGAGCTGCGCGGGCGTCGCCGGCAGCGACTCACTCACGAGGGCGGGCTCGTCGAGCTGCACCCACTCGGCGCCCGCGGCGCGCAGACGGACGAGCAGATCGACGTAGACCGGCAGCACGTCCTCCAGCCGCGAGAGCGGCTCGAAGCCCTCCGGAGCGTCGTCCGACGCCTTCGCGAGCGCCAGCAGGGTGACCGGCCCGACGACCACGGGACGCGTGACGAAGCCGGCGGCGACGGCCTCGGCGACCTCGCGCACCAGGCGGTCGCTGGCGAGGGAGAACACCGTCTCCGGCCCGATCTCCGGCACGAGGTAGTGGTAGTTCGAGTCGAACCACTTCGTCATCTCCAGCGGCGCGCGCTCGCCCTCGCCCCGGGCGACGGTGAACAGCGCGGGCAGGCCGATCGTGCCGTCCGCCTCGCGGAGGTCGTCGAAGCGGGCGGGGATCGCGCCGACCGTGACGGCGGCGTCGAGGACCTGGTCGTAGAAGGAGAAGGACTCCGGGATGGACGAGTCCGTGCGGCCGAGGCCGAGCTCCGCCAGGCGCTCGCGGGTCGCCGCGCGCAGCTCCGCGGCCGTCCGCTCCAGCTCCTGCTCGTCGATGCGGCCGGCCCAGAACGCCTCGACGGCCTTCTTGAGCTCGCGGCGACGGCCGATGCGGGGGTAGCCGAGGATGGTGCCCTCGGGGAATGCGGTCATGGTGTTTCCTTTCGGCGGGGACTAGTGCCGGAGCGCCGGGACGATGCCGGCTTCGGCGAGGACGGTCAGGACGGTCTCGTGCTGGTTGAAGGCGTACAGATGCACGCCGGGGGCCCCGCCGGCGACGACGTCGGCGGCGAGGCGCGCGGCCCAGGAGATCCCGATCTCCCGGCGCCCTTCGGCGGTCGGCTCGACGTCGAGGGCGATTGCGAGCTCGCTGGGCAGGTCCTCCCCTGTCAGCTCCAGGACCCGAGCCAGCCGCGCCGGCGACGTGATCGGCATGATGCCGGGGAGGATCGGGATGGTGACGCCTCCGGCGCGGGCGCGCTCCACGAAGGCGAGGTAGTCATCGGGGTGGAAGAAGAGCTGCGTGATGGCGAAGGTCGCCCCCGCGGCCTGCTTGGCGAGCAGCGCCTCGACATCCTGCGTGCGGTGCGTGGCCCGGGGGTGTCCCTTCGGGAACGCGGCGACCGCGATGTCGACCTTCTGCCGCGGGGCCACGAGTGCGGCTCCGGGGAGACCGGGGACCGGAGACTCCTGGTACGGCGCACGCTCGGCCTGCACGCGATCGATGAGCTGCACGAGCTGGGCGGCGCTCTCCAGGTCGCCCAGGAAGGGCTCGCTCTGCCCCGCGGGCGGGTCGCCCCGCAGAGCGAGGAAGCGGAGGATCCCGGCGTCGAGGAACTCCCGGATGAGCGCCGTGGCACCCGCGTAGGTGTTGCCGACGCAGGTGAGATGGGCGAGGGGTTCGACGTCGGTGTGCTCCCGGATGAAGCGGAGCACATCGAGCGAGCGGCCGCCGGTCGACCCGCCCGCGCCGTAGGTCACCGAGAGGAACTCGGGTCCGGCCGCGGCGAGGCGACGGACCGTCTCGTGCAGGGCTTCCTGGCTCGACTCCGAGCGCGGCGGGTAGAGCTCGAACGAGAACGGCACGCGGGAGGCGCGAGCGGTGTCGAACGTGGAAGACATCTTCTCTCCAGGGGACAGGGGCCGGGGTCCGCGCACGACGAAGAGCACGTCGTTCGCGGGCGGGTGCCGGGCTCGGCTGTCGCTCCACGCCCGGGACGAACCGGGCGTTTCCAGAAACCTAAAACACGGCCTCGGCCCGCCGCACGAGTGTGACGTCGTGTGTCACCGCCCCTAGGCTCGAGGCATGTCCTCACCGTTCGGCTCCTGGTCCTCCCCCTTCACCGCCGCCGCCGTCGCGGGAGCAGCACCGCGCATCGACGGGGCCCGCTTCGTGGGCGACGAGGTGTGGTGGGCCGAGTCCGTGCCCGCCGAGGGCGGACGCGTCACGGTGCGCAGCTCGACGGGCGCGCAGATCCTCCCGGCCCCCTGGAACGCCCGCTCCCGCGTGCACGAGTACGGGGGCGGTGCCTGGACCGTCGATGGCGACACCCTGTACTTCGTCTCCGGCGCCGACCAGCGCGTGCACCGGATGGATCGGGGTTCCGAGCCGAGCCCCCTCACCGCCGCCGGCCCGTCGTACGGCGGGCTGCGCGTGCAGAGCGGCCGGCTGCTGGCCGTCCGGGAAGACCTCTCGACAGACCCGCACCGCCGCGCGATCGTGGAGATCCCCGCTGACGGTTCAGCCGCCGAGGATGCCTCCGCCATCCGGGTGATCGTCGAGGGTCCCGGCTTCTTCGCCCACCCCGCGCTCTCGCCCGACGGCAGCCGCGTCGCCTGGGTCGAATGGCAGGCGGACAGCATGCCCTGGGAGAGCGCCACGCTCGCGATCGGATCAGCGGCCGGCGGGGCGATCACCCGGGTCCCCACCTCCGCCGCCCTCCAGCCGGAATGGGCCGGCGACGACGCGCTCGTGTTCGCCGATGATTCCTCGGGACGCTGGCAGCTCCAGCACCTCGCGCTCGACGGACTCCAGCCCGGTGCCTCCCGCCCGCTCACCTCCTCCGACGCGGACACCGGCTACGGCCTGTGGGTGCTCGGCAACCGCTGGTTCCAGCCGCTGGCGGACAGCCGCCTCGTGGCCGTCCGCACCGACGGCCGCGACGAGGTGCAGCTCGTGTCCCCGGACGGCGAGACGCGCGTGATCGCGGTCCCGGCCGACGGGCACCTCAGCGTGGACGACGTCTCGGGCTCACGCGTCCTGCTCAGCGGAGACGGCTCGCGCGTGACCTCGGGCATCTGGTGCGTCGACGTGGACAGCGGTGCCGTCGAGACCGTCACCGGCGGCGCTCCGGTCGACGAGGACTGGATGCCGGCGGCCCAGCAGCTCGTCGTGGAAGGTGCGCACGGGCCCGTGCACGCCTTCGTCTATCCGCCTGCCGCGCCCGGAGAGCCCCGGGGCGCCGACGGCGAGCTCCCGCCCTACATCGTGCTCGTGCACGGCGGGCCGACCGCCCACGTCACGGGAGCGGCCTCCGCCTCGATCGCGTTCTTCACGAGCCGGGGAATCGGGGTCCTCGACGTGAACTACGGCGGGTCCACCGGTTACGGCCGGGCGTACCGCGACCGCCTGCAGGGGCAGTGGGGCGTCGTCGACGTGGACGACGTGATCGCGGCCGCCCGCGGGCTCGCCGACGCCGGGCTCGCCGACCCCGCGCGCATCGCCATCCGCGGCGGCTCGGCCGGCGGTTGGACGGTGCTCTCGGCGCTCGTGCGCGGCGGGACGTTCGCCGCCGGCATCAGTCGCTACGGCGTCGCGGATCTGCGGATGCTCGCCGCCGAGACCCATGACTTCGAGGCGTCGTACCTCGACGGCCTCGTCGGTCCGCTCCCCGCTGCCGAGCACGTATACATCGAGCGCTCGCCTCTGACGCACGCCGAGCGCATCGACGTGCCGGTGCTGCTGCTGCAGGGCGGGGAGGACCGCGTCGTGCCGCCGTCCCAGTCCGAGGCCATCCGCGACGCGCTGGCGGCGAACGGCATCGACCACGAGTACGTGCTGTACCCGGGCGAAGGTCACGGGTTCCGCAGCGCGGAGACCATCGTCGACGCGCTGGAACGCGAGCTCGCGTTCCTCGGCCGGGTGTTCGGCTTCACGCCGAGCCTCTGAGCCGGGGAGGCTACTCGCCCACCCGGTTGCGCAGCCGCATCGCCCGCTCGGCCTCACGGGTGTCCTGGCGTTCGCGGAGGGTCTGCCGCTTGTCGTACTCGCGCTTGCCCTTCGCGAGAGCGATCTCGACCTTGGCGCGGCCGTCGGAAAAGTACAGCTTGAGCGGGATCAGCGTGTACCCGCCTGCGGAGACGGCGTGGGCGAGCTTCGCGATCTCCTCCCGATGGAGCAGGAGCTTGCGGATGCGCTTGGCCGAGTGGTTCGTCCAGTGCCCCTGCGAGTACTCCGGGATGTGCACGGCGTCGAGGAAGACCTCGTTGCCCTTCACGAAAGCGTAGCCGTCGCTGAGGTTCGCGCGCCCCTGACGGAGCGACTTCACCTCGGTGCCCGTGAGCACCATGCCCGCCTCGTACGACTTCTCGATGGTGTAGTCGTGACGCGCGCGACGATTGGTCGCGATGACCTTCTCCCCGCGTTCCCTGGGCATGATGATCTCCTGTGCTGTGGTGCCGTGGACGGCTCGGCGGCGGATCTGCCGAGCAGCCTTTCAGGGTATCAGGTGCGAAGCCACCGTCGGATCGCGAAGCCGGCCGACAGCGCCGCGAGCACGACACCGATCCCGACGAGGACCGGGACCACGAGGGCCGCGTCCTGCATGGTCACCCAGGTGGTGATGAAGGGCACGCGCCCGCGCAGGTAGCCGTTCACGCCGAAGTGCATGCCGGCGACGACCGCCGCGCTCGCGAGGGCCGAGCCCAGGAGCGCGGCGAACACGCCCTCCAGCACGAACGGCGTCTGGATGAAGCGGTTCGAGGCGCCGACGAGCCGCATGATCCCGATCTCCTTGCGCCGCGCATAGGCGGACAGGCGGATGGTCGTGGCGATCAGCAGCGTCGCGGCGATGAGCATGAGGACCGCGATGCCGACGGCGATGTACGTCGCCACCGTCAGCGCGGAGAAGAGCGGTTCGAGGTATTGGAGCTGGTCCTGCACCTGTTCCACTCCGGCCTGCCCGCTGAACGCCTCGGCGAGCACCTGCGACTGGCCCGGGTCCTTCATCGTGACGAAGAAGACCTCGAACGCCTGGTCGGGCGAGAGCACGCTGGCCTGCTCCTCTCCCACCTGCTCGACGAGCTTGGCGTACGTCTCCTCCTTCGTGTCGAAGGTCATGGAGCTGATGAGCGGCGACAGCGCGTCGCCCTCGAGCTGGGCACGCACCGCGGCGACCTGCTCCTCGCTCGCCGCGCCGTCCACGCAGGTGTCCGACTCCGACACCGCGGAGCACATGTACACCGCCACCTGGGCGCGCTCGGCCCAATAGCCGCGCATGACGCCGATCTGGGACTGCATGAGGATCGCGGCGCCGACGAACGTCAGCGACACGAAGGTGACGAGCACGACGGAGATCACCATCGAGATGTTGCGCCGCAGGCCGACGAGGGCCTCGGTCAGGATCAGGCCGATTCTCATGAGGTCGGGCCCACTTCCTCGTCGTCCTGGTCGGACAGTCCGAGGCGGTCCGCGACGCCGAGCTCGGCGACGTCCACCTCCGGGATCACGATCGGGTGCGTCCGCGGACCCGCGGGCGCCGGGCGCTCGGCGGCAGGCTGCGGCTGCACGACGTCCGGCGGTTCGACCACGCCAGGCTCCCGCACAGGCTCCGGGGGCTCGACCACCTGCGGGGTCGCGTCGGCAGCGGGCTTGGTGACCGCGGGAGATGCGGCGGCGGCGCGGCGCTGGGCATCCAGCTCCTCGGCCAGCGCGGCGCGGACCACGGAGAGGTCGGCGGTCTGGCGCTGCACCTCCTGTACGGCTGTGAGGGCGGCGGCTGCAGCGGCGCCGCGGACCTCTTCCGGCACCAGGCGCGGGATGTTCGAGGTGTCGCCGTATCCGCCGTGCACCTCGTCGCGGACCATCTCGCCGTCGCGGAGCTCGATCACGCGGCGGCGCATCTGATCGACGAAGCCGGCCTCGTGGGTGGCCATCAGCACCGTCGTGCCTCCCGCGTTGATCCGCGCGAGGAGCTGCATGATGTCGACCGAGGTCGCCGGGTCGAGGTTTCCGGTGGGCTCGTCCGCGAGCAGCACCTGCGGGCGGTTGACGAGCGCCCGGGCGATCGCGACACGCTGCTGCTCGCCGCCGGAGAGCTCGTGCGGCATGCGCTTCTCCTTGCCGTCGAGTCCGACGAGGGCGAGCGCCTCGGGAACGGCCTGCTGGATGAAGCCGCGGGACGAGCCGGTGACCTGCAGCGTGAAGGCGACGTTCTGGTAGACCGTCTTGGACGGCAGCAGCCGGAAGTCCTGGAACACCGAGCCGATGTGCCGACGGAAGTACGGCACCTTCCGGTTCGCCAGAGCCCGCAGATCGCGGCCGAGGACGGCGACGCGACCCGTCGTGGGCACATCCTCGCGCAGGATGAGGCGCAGACAGGAGGATTTGCCGGAGCCGGAGGCACCGACGAGGAAGACGAACTCCCCACGCTGCACCTCGAAGTCGACACCGGACAGGGCGGGCTTCGACGTCCCGCGGTAGCGTTTCGTGACGTTCTCGAACCGAATCATGGCGATTCGAGCCTAAGCGCGCCACGGGCCCCGCCTCGGCACGACACCCCGCCGCGCAGGAGGCCGCTCCGCTCCTCCGCCGTGGTCGCAGGCCCACCGATGTCGTCGCCCGCTGCTATACATGGAGTGTCGATTCGCGTCCACCGCGCGCGAGCGCACACACGGAGGGGACCCCCATGACGACACCTGCCGGCTGGTACGACGACGGTTCCGGGCGCCTGCGCTGGTGGGACGGCCAGCAGTGGACGGAGCACTTCGCGCCGGAGACGTCCGCGACGACAGAGCCGACCGCTGCGACGACCGACGAAGCGGTCGCAGAGGACCTCTCCCCCGACACCACAGCCGAGGCGCCCCACAGTGCGCCCCTGGCGGAGGAGGCGGCTTCGTCCGCCGAGCCCTCCGCCACCGTCGCGGCCGAGCGCGAGATCGCCCCGGACGAGCCCGCGACCGACTTCGTCGTCTCCCCCGAGCCCGCACAGGACTGGACGGCACCCGCCTCCGGCGCGCACGATCTCCCCGGTGCGGCACCGGTCGTCCCGCCGGTGGGCGCCGATGGCGGAGCCGCGACCTATCCTCCCGCCGCTCCCGGCGCGAATGCGTACCAGGCTCATGGCGGGTACCCGGCCCCGGGCGCATACCCGAGCACGCAGGGCGTCGGCGGCTACCCGGGGCAGGCCCCCGCTGGTCAGGGTGCATATCCCGGACAGAACGCCTACCCCGGACAGGCGCCGTACCCTGGCCAGGCGCCGGCCCCCGTCGGGCCGAAGAAGACGTCGGTGCTCGGCCTCGTCGGCCTCGGGATCGCCGCGCTCGGCCTCATCCTCGCCTTCATCCCCCTGACGCTCCCGTTCGCCTGGGTCCTCCTGGCGGCCGGATTCATCGTCTCCCTCATCTCGCTGTTCCTGAAGGGCACCAAGTGGCCGGGGATCACCGGTCTCGGGGTTTCCGTGCTCGGCGGGATCGTCGCGATCGTCGTGAGCATCCTCTTCGTCGTGTCCGTCGCGAACAACGTGCGCCCGGTCCCGCTTCCCGACTACGACGAGGGCACGAGCCAGAGCCCGGCGCCGGAGACCGATGACACCGGCGACACGGGCACGGGGGAGGTCGCCGAGGGCACGCTCGGCGAGCCGGTCGCCGTGCCGCAGATCGAGGGCACAGCCGAGGTCACGATCCGCTCGGCCACGTACGGACCGAGCAACGGCTCGGACTTCGAGGCGAACAACGGCGGCTACCTGGTGATCGACGTCGCCTGGGAGACGCTCGACGGGACGACGTACGTCAACCCGCTCTACTTCTCCGTCGAGACGGCCGATGGTACCGAGGGCGACTACGACATCTTCGGCGACGCGACGCTGGAGTCCAGCGAGCAGAAGGCCGGCTCCACGACGGAGGGCACGGTGTCGTTCGACGTCGCCGAGAGCCCGTCCTACGTGATCGTCATCACGGACGAGATGCTGCAGGAGGTCGCCAGGGTGACCGTCGAGGCGTCGGCACGCTGACCCAGCCTCACCACACGACGAAGGCCCCGGGAGCTCCCGGGGCCTTCGTCGTGTGGGTGTGAGCCCTCAGTCCTCGTCTTTGCGCTTGCGCCAGCGGATGCCCGCCGAGATGAAGTCGTCGAGATCGCCGTCGAACACGGCGGCCGGGTTGCCGGATTCCTGGCCCGTGCGGAGGTCCTTCACGAGCTGCTGGCCGTAGAGGAAGTAGGAGCGCATCTGGTCGCCCCAGCTCGCGGTGATGTTGCCCGCGAGCTCCTTCTTCTTGGCGGCCTCCTGCTCCTTCTGCAGCAGGAGGAGGCGGTTCTGCAGCACGCGCATGGCCGCGGCGCGGTTCTGGATCTGCGACTTCTCGTTCTGCATCGACACGACGATGCCGGTCGGCAGGTGGGTGATGCGCACGGCGGAGTCGGTCGTGTTGACGGACTGGCCGCCGGGGCCGGAGGAGCGGAAGACGTCGACCCGGATGTCGCTCTCGGGGATGTCGACCTCGGTCGCCTCCTCCATGAGCGGGATGACCTCGACGGCGGCGAACGACGTCTGGCGCTTGTCCGCGGAGCCGAACGGGCTGATGCGGGCGAGGCGGTGCGTGCCCGCCTCGACCGAGATCGTGCCGAAGGCGTAGGGCGCGTCGATCTCGAAGGTCGCCGACTTGATGCCCGCGCCCTCCGCATACGAGGTGTCCATGACCTTCACGGGGTACTTGTGACGCTCCGCCCAACGCAGGTACATACGCATGAGCATCTCGGCGAAGTCGGTGGCGTCGTCGCCGCCCGCGCCGGAGCGGATGGTGACGATGGCGCTGCGCTCGTCGTACTCGCCGTCGAGCAGCGTCTGCACCTCGAGCTGGTTGATGAGGTCGGTGAGCGTCTGGAGCTCCTTGCGCGCCTCGATCGCCGACTCCTCGTCACCCATCTCGTTCGCCAGATCGACGAGCACCTCGAGATCGTCGAGGCGCTGGGCGATGCCGGTGATGCGGGCGAGCTCCGACTGACGGTGGCTCAGGGCACTGGTGACCTTCTGGGCGTTCTCGGTGTCGTCCCAGAGGTCGGGCGCGCCGGCCTCCTCGCTGAGACGCGCGATGTCCTCGCGGAGACGGTTGACATCGACGACCTCGCTGATGTCGCCGAAGGTGTGCCTGAGCGCCTGAATTTCGGCGGAGAGATCTAGTTCGAGCATGACACCTCAGCCTAACGTGCCGCCCGTGCGCGCGGGGACGGGCATGTCCAGGGCCGTGCGCCGACCGGAGTAGCGTGAAGGACGTGAGCAGCGCATCCACGGTCCTCCGCCAGTTCGGACCGATGGTGTACCTGCCGACCGTCCTCTTCTCCCTCGGCGAAGGTGCGGTCATCCCGCTGATCCCGGTCATCGCCGCGTCCATGGGCGCCGACGTCGCCTTCGCGGCCCTCGTCGCCTCGGCGCTCGTGGTCGGTCAACTCTGCGGCAACCTCCCGGCCGGCTGGGCCGTGGGCCGCATCGGCGAGCGCCTCACGATGGTGATCGCGGGCGTCATCGCCATCCTCGCCGCCGTCGGCATGGTGTTCGCGCCGTCGCTCGGGGTGCTCGCAGCGTCCGTATTCCTCCTGGGCCTGTGCGCCGCGGCGTTCGGGCTCGCTCGGCACGCGTTCATGACCACGCGGGTGGCGCTGGCGTTCCGCGCCCGCTCGCTCTCCCTGCTCGGCGGCAGCTTCCGTCTGGGCATCTTCATCGGCCCGTTCATCTCCGCCGGCCTCCTGCAGCTCTTCGGCACCGAGGCCGCGGCGATCTGGTTCTTCCTCGCCTGCCTCGTCGTCATGGTCGCGCTCGTGCTCTTCGGACCGGATCCGGAGAAGACGGTCGCCCCGCTGCGGACGACGATCCGGTTCGCCGAGGACAGCGGAGAGGCGGTGACCGGGTCGATCCCCACCGTCGAGCGGGCCGGCATCTTCCAGACGATGTGGCGGCAGCGCGGAGTGCTCGGTCGGCTCGGACTCGCTGCGGCCTCGCTGTCCGCGGTGCGGTCGGCACGGCAGGTCGTCCTGCCGCTGTGGGGCCTTTCGCTGGGTCTCGACGCATCGACCATCGCCCTCGTCGTCGGCGTGTCCGGAGCCATCGACTTCGCCCTCTTCTATGCCAGCGGCCAGGTGATGGACCGCTTCGGCCGGCTCTGGGCGGCGATGCCCGCGATGGTGCTGATGGGCGCCGGGTTCCTCGCCCTGTCGGTCACGCACGACCTCGACTCCGCCGTGCTCTGGTTCGGCATGTTCGCCGCGGTCCTCGGCGTCGGCAACGGACTGTCGAGCGGCATCCTCCTCACTCTCGGCGCGGACGTCGCCCCGAAGCACGACCCCGCCGCGTTCCTCGGGTCGTGGCGCACGCTGACCGATGCCGGCGGCGCGGTCGCTCCGCTCCTCGTCTCGGGCATCACCGCGGTCGCGTCCCTGTCGTTCGCCGCGGGAGCCATGGGCCTGATCGGACTCGTCGGCGCCGCCGGGTTCCTCCGCTGGATCCCCCGATTCGTCCCCCGGACGCCCCCGCGCATGCCGGACCCGGCCGACGACTGAGCAGTCGGGAAGACCCGCGCTTCGCGCCTTATGAAGACCGGTACACGTTTCGAGAGACCGGTGCTGCATCTGTCGGGACGGCGCCGCCGTCCGGGACTATCCAATACGTCTCCTCTCCGAGGGCATAGGTGCCGCCGCTCCCGCACGCGCTGAACCAGCGTTCGGTGGAGTAACTCAAGAAACAGACCGGATGCTCTTTGCCTTTCGCCAGCCATACGTCCGCATCAGCGCTCGTACCTACCCATCGTGCGCTGTTTATCTCGAACCCTTCGAGCGCGTTCTCAGGAAGATTCGTCGGCAGTTCTATGCCTGCCACATCCGGGGATGTGAGGTCGGAGAAGCCTCCGGCAGAGCCTGAACACCCGCTCGTCGCCACAACCATCAGCGCAGTCGCGGGAGCGAGAACGAGCCTCGAGATCTTCACCATCAGTCAGTCGACCTCTTCTCGAGCCTCTTGGTTGCCGGCACCGTCGATGGATCAAAGACGAAGGTGATGCCAACCGCATTGACGGCCGACTCATCCGATGGCTCGCTGAAAGGGATCACGTACTGCAGGCGGGGATCGAGGGCTGAAGCGTCCGCGATCAGCAAATTTGGGGACACCTCATCCCACACCCGCGTCGCTTCTGCTTCGGCGCGATCCGGAAGCTCCGCAGCGGTCTTCACGAGGTTTACTCGCATCTCGTCCGGCGCGGCGATGTCAGGCAACACCAATGCCACAATTGCCCGATAGCCGTCCGATGCGGGGTCCCCCGCGAGGGACCAGGCCATGCCCTTCTGCTGCAATCGCTCCGGACTGGTGCAGGCCACCGCCGACACGTCCTGTACGAAGTCCGTGATCAGACAGACATCGCCACCCTCTTTCGTACCCATCCAATATGAAGACACCTCGTCCTGACCTAGTAGACGGATACTCGTCGAATCGACGGTCTCATCCAGTTCCTCAAGGTCGATACCAGCCGGGAGCACGTCAGTGGGCCTCTCTACGCTCCCCAGCCTGTCGATCACCGCAGCAGCGGCTGCCATCCGTGGACCTCGCGCCACCGGGGCGCCGCCCTGGGTGGTGACGCCTAGTCCAACGCCGACGATCGCAGCTGCCGCTATCGCCGCTCCAGTGACCACTCGCACGCGACGTGACCCGGAGCTCAATTGGTGTACGCGCATGAAACGCCGATCTTCTGGCTCTTCGGGATGTTCCCTTCCGGGTAGTCCCACCAGCAGTTGCTGAAAGCTCTCGAGACCTTCGCATGACTGAAGCTTGTGGAGTGCCCGTCCACGACAGAACTAGCGATCTGGCCCTGCCAGGAGTAGGTATTGACCAGATGGAAGCGCATATAGTTCGATGCCGCCCCGCCGCGAGCGCCGTTGAGGGTCACCTGCCGGGAGAGTGCAGGCTGGCCTTCGGATCTCGCCACACCCGAGGCATGCCACCGGTCGGCCGCGGTCTCACTTCTCTTGCATTCACGTTCGGGACCTTTCGACAACGATGCATGCGCGCGCTGCGCTCCGGCTCATCTGAGCAGGCGCGACTTCTGATACCGAATGTTATGCACATGAAGTGTTTCACGCCTCACATGACCACAACTTTCGTCCGTTTCATATCAGTATTCCTCGTCTGCTGCACTGGTCCCTGACGCCTCCTCCGACGCAGACATCGCGGACGATCGAGAGGCCTCGTCGGGCAGACGGCGAACGCTCGGCGTGCGACTCAGCGCAGCGCCGTCCGGCTCGTGGCCGTCGCCTGCAGCGGCACCCCGTCCGGTACGAACGGCGAGAGCAGCGGCGGGTGCCAGGTCGCCGCGACGGTGACGCGCGCGCTCACGCCGTCCGGGGTGCCCGCATCGACGACGGTCGCCTCGAACCCCGCTCCGAGGACGAGCGGCGCCGCCTGCTCGGTCACCCCCGCGTCGGTGAGCGTCGCCCGGGGCACCTCCCCCTCCACCTGCAGCGTGAAGCCGTCCGCTCCGGCGAGCGCCGCCGCGTCCGCAAGCCCGTCCAGCCGCTTCTGGGCGATGTAGAGGTCGGTGGCGCAGACGCACACGAAGAGCACCGCGAGCGCAAGGACGAGGTAGCCGAGCACGAGCAGCAGCACGCTCCCGTCGTCGTCGTCCTCTCCGTGCTGCTTCAGGGCCGGCACGCGTCCCCTCATCCCGCGCCCCATCGCCGAGACACCTTCTGCACCGATACGGCCTCCACGGGGACGGACGTCGCCTTGTCGAGTCCGAGCACGCCCGGCACCAGCGGCAGCGGCACCCGCGTCGAGACCGTGACGACCACCGTCGTCCCCGCCGCCGGGCAGGGCGATGGACGGGGCCGACAGGAGACCTCGACGTCGACCGCGCCGGGGTCGATGCCGTACTCCTCGACGATCCCCTCCAGCACTCGCTCCTCGCGGCCGGCCGCCGCCGACAAGTCGGGTGCCGACGCGATGGCACGTGCGGCCTGCCGCGCCGCGGCCTCGACGCCCAGCGACTGCTCCTGCACCGACCCCACGGCGATCACGAGGTACAGCAGCGGCACGAGCATGATCACACCGACGGCGATGAACTCGAGCGAGCTCGACCCGGCGTCATCGCGCATCGAAGGACTCCGCCGGTGCGTGGGCCTCCACCTGCAAGGCCGCAGGGACGCCGACGAGGCCGAACACCGGGAGCATCGTCCGGATCCGGACCTCGACGGTCTCCTGTCCCGCTCGCCGCGCCGAGGCCACCGTGATGTCGTCCGCGTAGGAGGGGCCGACCGCGCGACGGATGACCTCGCGCGCCCGCTCCTCCCCTTCCGCGGCTGTCGTGTCTGCGAGAGCCGCGTAGTACGCCCCCTCGACCGCGGCGTCATGGACGACGTTGCGCACGTAGATCGCGAACGCCAGTTGCAGCACTGCGAGGGTGAGCGCGGTGAGCAGGGTGCCGACGAGGAGGAACTCCACCGGATTCGATCCGCGGTCTTCGGTCACCCCCGCAGGCGCACGCATGTCAGAGCCCCGACACCCGCTGGATGGCCTGCTCGAAGAGGGAGGTGAGCGCAGGCCCGGCGACCGCCCAGATGAGCACGACGAGGCCCGCGGTCATCAATGTGACGAGCACCCAGCCGGGCACGTCTCCCCGTTCGTCATCCTGGAGGGCACGGAGCATCGAGCGCGCACGAGAGATCATGCCGCCAGTGTGCATCGGAGAGCCGTCGCGGTGCGGACGTTATCCACAGGGCCGTGCGGGTGACCCGCGCCCTCACGCGGCGACACCAGTTCGAGGCGGTCTTTGTCCGAGCCGGAGCCGGCTTGCCAGATCGTGCCAGAAGTCACCGAGCGCATCCGTGATTCACGTGCACTTCGCGCCGTGCCGAAGCCCGTCTAGCCACGCAGGCACCACACGTCCGCAGCCGGACGCGATGACGTGCTCGCCGACAGATCCTCATGGACTGCCACTTATTGAGGGACTTATCACGGCATACTGTATGGGCGTCACGGTGTGTCCCCAGTGGGTCATTAACGTTGCGGGCTGAAGGGCAGCACTACGCATGGGTAGCGACGTGAATGCAGAGACCTTTCTCTCAGCGGTCCGCGAAGAATGGGATAAGGCGCACGGGACGATCGTGGTGCCGGCGGAACTCGAGTTGACGCATCTGGAAGCCGACGGCGAGTCGTTGACGCTGCAGGTTACAGACTCCGCCGGGTCGCGCTTCGGTTGGCGTACGCCACTTCCGACCCATATGCGCAGTGACAAGACACCAGGAGAAACGGGTACACCGCAGCATTGGGCGCTCTGGGAGGTCCTCATTCCCCTGGTAGAAGAGCTCGAGACGAACGCTGCAACTCGGTTACCGCCCGACATCGACGGTGTGAGGTGGATCTCGAGGTGAGGCCGCTCATGCCGAGACGGTGCATCCGGGCGGGCTGCGTCGCTGCCTGTCCGAAAGCGACGGAACGCAATAGGCTCCCACCTCATGGAACCCAACCCTCTGCTGCCGTCGATTCCGGTGCTGATCGCGATCGTCGTCGGCGTGGTGATCCTCGTCGCCGTCATCATCGTCATCGTCGTCGGCGCCCGGAGGGCGAAGCGGCGGGGTTCTGTACCCCCGTCGCGCGAATCGCACAACCCCGGGTCCGGACACCACGACGAGGGATAGCCTGTCACGCATGCGCCCCGGACCTGACGATGAGATGCGGGCGCGGGTCGAGATCGACGGGCTCACCTATCCTCTGCCTCGCGGCACCGATGTCGTCGCCCTCCGAGAACGGATCGAAGCCGCCGCACGTACCGAGCCGACATTCGTCTCGTTCGCCACGTCGGACGGCCTCGCGAGCGTCCTCGTCCACCCGACGTCGCGGGTGTTCCTCTTCCAGGTCAAGGTCTCCGGCGAGGGAAGCCTCGCCGCAGACCTCGGCGGATTGCCCGACTGGGACGTCTGAGCCCCGCGGGAAGCCGCCGCAGCGTCAGGAGGTGAACTCGTCGATGAGGAGCTCGCCGCGCGCGTTCAAGCGCTCCATCATGTGGCTGACCCGCGCCGGGTCGACCGCCGGGACCGGGTCGGCGTCGAACTCGAGCACCAGCGGGATGGCCGGGTGCATCCACGCGGAGAGCCGGCCGGGGCTCTTCTTCCCCGATGGCCACGTCATCATGAAGCTCTCCTGGCGACGGAGCTTGGTGGAGATCACGATCTTCAGATGCGCCAGCAGGGTGTCCTCGACGTCGATCGGCGGACGAGAGCTGTTGTACTCGAGACTTCCCATAGTCAAACGGTAAGCCCCCGGGACGCCTTCGGCCGACCACTCACCCGATGCCGAGGCGCAGGATGAACAGCCCGGGGTAGATCGCGAACACGACGGACAACGGCAGGATCAGGAACACCAGCGGCAGGAGCATGAAGATCTCCTTCCGTCCGGCCTGCTCGATGAGCGTGCGCTTGGCCTCCTCCCGCGTGTCATCGGCCTGCGCGCGCAGGACGGCGGCGAGCGGCGCTCCATGTTCGAGCGCGGCGACGATCTGGTCCACGGCCCGCGTGAGCCCCGGCAGCTCCAGCCGGGCCGCCATGGCACTCAGCGCGTCCGCCAGCGGCGACCCCGTCCCGACTTCCAGTACTACGCGACGCAGCTCGACCGTGAGCTCCCCGGATCCCACACCGGCCACGCGCTTCACAGCATCGAGAAACCCCTCTCCCGCCGAGAGACAGAGCGCCAGGAACTCCAGCGTCGTCGGCAACTCCTCCGTCAGACGCACCTTCCGCGCACGCACCCGCGCCGACAGTCGCAGGTCGTACGCCACACCAGCTGCCGCTCCCGCGAGGAGCGGGATCGACCCGACCGGAAGCGACCACCGACCGATCACGACGAGAACGATGACGGCGAGCGCCCCGGCGGCGATTCCGCCCACGATAACCACGAGCTGACGACCGCGGAAGGCGACGGGATCGAGTGTCGACCCGGCCTGCGCGAGCCGCCGTCGGAGAGCTTCCGTCCCACCGAGCAGACGGTCGAGCGCCTGCGCACCGCGCGCACCGAGGCGGAACCCTCCGGCGGACAGGGTGCCGGGCCGAGGGAAGGCCTCCCGCGGCAACACCTCGTCGTCGACGACGTCCCGCACGTACGGCGCGATCCGCGACGCGAGCGACGCCGCCCGCCACCGCGGGAGGCCCGCCAGAAGCGAGAGGACACCCGCGGCGAATCCCCCGCCGAGGAGCAGGGCCACCGCGAGCGCGGAGAGCCCGCTCACCCGAACCACCGACGCGGCTCGGGCAGCCGACCGATTCGGATCATGAGGCGGAACGCGACGACGGACACGACCGCGCCCACGACGATGACGGCGATCCCTTCCGGCGTGCCATAGGCCTTCGCCCCCTCCGGGCGCAGAATCAGGAGAGTGAGGATCACCCACGGCGCCACGGCCCCGAGGACGGCCGCCCCGCGGATCCAGGACTGCCGCGCCTCGACCTCGCCGCGGAGTGCCGCGTCGGCACGCACCGACGAGGAGAGCGCCCGCAACACGACGATGAGCTCGGTGCCGCCGACCTGCCGCGCCATCCGCAACGTCTCGATGATCCGGTCGCCGAGAGGATCAGCGAGGATGGCCTTCAGCCGGTCCAGGCTGGCGTCGAACCGTCCGCTGCTCCGCAGATCCCGTGCGAACGCGTCGAACGCGGGGCGGAGCGGCGGTGGAGCCGATTCCGCGAGGGTGGCCACCGCATCGGGGAGCGACAGGCCGACGCGGATCGCGGCAATCAGCAGGTCGCAGACGTCGGGCCAGAGCTGGCGCCGGAGACGTCGCAGCCGCAGACGGCGGCCACGCAGGTAGGCGATCGGCGCCGCGCCTCCGGCCAGCCCGGCGAGAATCGCGAGAGCGGCGCTTCCCGTGACGAGCCAGGCGAGGGAGGCGGCGCCGAGCGCGGAACCGGCGATGCCGATCAGGAGAGAGCGGGTCTGCACCGCCGGGAACCCCGCCTCGCCCGCGAGACGAGCCAGACGACCGCGATGCGGAGCAGTCGCGGAGCGTTCCCCCGCCGGCCACAGCCACGGTGACAGGATCAGGAGCACGCCGGCCGCGAGCGTCGTCCCGAGGAGGATCGTCATGCGAGAACCCCCGTCCCGGCCGCGGCCGCTCGGTCGAGGGGTCGCCCGGCTCCGAAGACCGGCGTGCTGAGCACCCGCCCCTCGACCACCTCACCCGTCGGGGCGACGATCTCCTCGACGTATCGACGCCCTGCCGCATCGCGCGTGCAGTGCACGACGAGATCGACGGACGACGCGATCGCCGGAGCGACGAAGCCGCGGTCGATGTTCCGGCCGGCGAGCAGGGGCAGCAGGCACAGCTTGTCGAGTGCCTCCGCGGCAGAGTTGGCGTGGACCGTGCAGGCCCCGGGCACCCCGGTGTTCAGCGCGAGCACGAGGTCGAGCGCCTCCGCATCCCGCACCTCCCCCACCACGAGCCGGTCCGGTCGCATCCGCAAGGCCTCCTTCACCAACCGCCGTAGCGTGATCTCGCCCGTGCCTTCCAGGCTCGGCTGACGCCCCTGCAGCGCGACAACATCGGGGCCGTCCACCGCGAGC
Source organism: Microbacterium sp. MMO-113 (assembly GCF_037148555.1). Taxonomy (NCBI): domain Bacteria; kingdom Bacillati; phylum Actinomycetota; class Actinomycetes; order Micrococcales; family Microbacteriaceae; genus Microbacterium; species Microbacterium sp. MMO-113. Next base: position 54,887 of record NZ_JBBCTD010000003.1, read on the forward strand.
TCGAACGTCTCCTCCGCCGTGATGATGCGCTGTTCGGCCGCGCAGGCGGCGAGCAGCGCTCCGAGCATCGTCGTCTTGCCCGCATGGGTCGCCCCTGACACGATCACGGATGCTCCCGTCCGCATCGCCTCACCGAGGGCCCGCGCGGCCTCGGGAGTCAGCGCGCCCTGTGCCGTGAGCGCATCGAGCGAGCGGTGCCCGGGAAGGAACTTGCGGATGTTGACCACCCACGACCCGCGCACGACGTCGGCGATCGCCACGTGCAGCCGCGAGCCGTCCGGGAGCGAGGCATCGACGAACGGCTGGCCGATGTCCACGCGCCGTCCCGTCGCCTGCAGCATCCTCTCCACCAGATCCCGCACCGTCGCCTCGTCCAGCCGCAACCCCGTCCGCTCCGCCACCCCACCCCGCGCCGTGTGCACGGCCCCGTCGCCGTTGACCCACACCTCCTCGACACCCGGGTCGTCGAGCAGCGGCTGCAGAGCACCGAAGCCACTCACCGCCGCCAGCACGTCCCGTACGCACGCCTCTTCGTCCTCGACGAGCACCCCACCCCGCGCGAGCGCCCGATCATCGTGACGCCGCACCTCCGCCCGGGCCACCTCCCGCGCCCGCTCCGGGTCGGTCGCCGGATCCACCCCCTCGGACCGCAGCCGACGCCGCACGAGGTCGGCGATGATCGACGCGGGCTGCTCCATCCCTGCATCCTCGCAACGATCCGCTCCCGGCCCGCGGAGTTATCCACACCCCATGCGCGGCCTCCGAAGCGGAGACCGTCCAGCACCCGGTACCGTGCAGGCATGAAGCGGTTCACTGTCTCGTGCGGGCTCCTCGGCGTTCTGCTCCTGTCCGGCTGCACCGGGGGTGCCGATCTCCTGCAGTGCCAGAGCGTGGCCGCCGTCGACACGGAGCTCGAGGCCTTCTTCGCCCAGGACACGGTCGGCGGCACGCCGAGCCCGGAGCAGACCGAGCGCCTGAAGGAGCTCGCGGACGAGTACGCCGATCTGGAGGTCGACGGCGAGGTGCAGGAGGCTGCGACCGCGGTGAGCGACGACCTGCGCGCGCTTTACGACTACCGCGTCGGCGTCCAGAACGGCGACGACGCGGACCCCGACCGCGAACAGGAACTCCGCCGGACCGCGATCGATACCTTCGTCGAGGGGCAGGCCGTCTGCATCGAGGGCTCCTCCTGACGCCTCCGTATCGAGCCGCCCGCCGTGGTGTCAACCGGTACGTCCTCCGTCGTCGTGCTCCCTAGGCTGAGGAGCAGACCTGCGAGGAGACGACGTGCACCGCGCCACACCAGCCGCCCCCGAACCGACCCTAAGCGTGGTCATCCCGGTCAAGGACGACGCGGCGGAACTGCGGCGGTGTCTCCGCGCCCTCGCCCGGCAGACGCTTCCTCCCGACGAGATCATCGTCGTGGACAACGCCTCGACCGATGATTCGGCCGCCGTGGCTGTCCGGCAGGGTGCACGGGTCGTGCGGTGCGACACCCCGGGCATCCCCGCGGCGAGCGCGACCGGGTACGACGCGGCGACGGGCGACGTGATCCTGCGACTCGACGCGGACGGTGTCCCGGGGCCGCGGTGGATCGAGACGATGGCAGCCGCGTGCATGCGGGATCCGCGGGTCGGCGCCTGGACGGGCGGCGCTCATTTCGTGGACGGCCCTCGGTTCTTGCGCCGCCCCCTCGCGGCGGCCTACCTCTTCTCCTACGTCGTCGTGTGCGGCTCGGCTCTCGGTCACGTACCGCTGTTCGGGTCGAACCTCGCCCTCCGCCGCTCGACGTGGCTCGCCGTCCGGGACCGTGTGCACCGCGACGACGCCGCGCTTCACGACGACCTCGATCTCGCCTTCCACGTCGGCGAGCGCCACCGCGTCCGCTGGCTGCTGCACACCGACATGGGCATCTCCATGCGCCCGTTCGGCAGCGGCCATTCCTTCGCCCGTCGCGCCTGGATCGGCGCCCGCACCGTCCTCGTGCACTGGCCGGAGGACTTCCCTCCCGTGCGCTGGGTGCGGCTCACCCTGCGCCGCGTACTGCACCGGCTCGGCGTCCCCGCGCCCGGAGCCCGCCGATGATCGCCGCGCTCCTCGGAACACCGTCTGCCACCGAGCTGCACGTCATGACCCTCAACATCCGCCGCGACCTCGGCGCGCTCGCCTGGCCGCGCGCCGACCGCTGGGAGACCCGACGCTCCCGGCTCACCGCGCTCCTGCGCACGGAGCAGCCGGACGTCCTCGGTGTGCAGGAGGCCCTCCCCGCGCAGGCTGCCGCCGTCTCCGCCGCGCTCGGCCCGTCGTTCCGCCGCGTCGGCCACGGCCGCCTCCCCGGGCCCCGCGGCGAGGGCTGTCCGCTCTTCTACGACACCGACCGGCTGGAGCTGCGCACCTGGCGACAGATCGCGCTCTCCCGCACCCCCGATCGCCCCGGTTCCCGCTCCTGGCTGAGCGTCACGCCGCGGGTGGCGGTGGAGGCGTCCTTCCGCGACCGCCGCACGGACGCCATGCTCACCGTGCTCAACACCCACCTCGACGCCTTCTCGCCGTGGGCGCGGCTCCGTCAGGCGCAGGCGGTGCACGACGTCGCCGCCGCCTCTGCGGCCCCCGTCATCCTCCTCGGGGACATCAACGCCTCCGCCGGCTCAGCAGCATGGCGCGCCCTCGAATCCGACGACGTCCTCCGCGATTCGTGGACGGCCGCCGTGTCCCGCCGAACCCCGGCCTGGGGCACGTTCGCCGGCTACCGGACGCCGCGCCGAGGGCGCCGCATCGACGGCATCCTCGTCTCCCCCGCGCTTCCCGTGCGCCGAGCCGGCATCGACGCGCGGCAGTATGGAGGGGGCTGGCCGTCCGATCATCTCCCCGTGCACGCCCTGATCGATCCGGCCTCGCCCGCCGCCGTCCCACCCGAGGAGCACGCATGAAGGAGGACTTCCTCCGCCCGCCGCACTCCGCAGCGGAGTACGGTGCCGACGCCGTCCGGGTGATCGGCATCCTCAGCGTCCTCGTCGCGGCGATCTGGTCCACCCCGACCGACGCCGGCATCCTCGCGCTCGCCCTCCCCGCCCTCATGCTCCCCCGCGTCCTCGGGATGCGCGGCGGCATCGACCTCGCGATCGGCCTGATCGTGCTCATCGCCGCCGCGAGCAACGTGTTCGACCTGTACCGCACGCTCACCGGGTGGGACCTCGTCGTGCACTTCGTCTGCACCGGCGCCCTCGCCGCCACCGGCTACCTCGTGCTCTCCCGCCTCGGCATCGTCACCGCGCAGGAGTCGCCGACGTTCCGTCCCCGCATGCCGATCGTCCTCTGCACCGTGATCGGGCTCGCGGCCAGCGCCGTGTGGGAGATGATCGAGTGGGCGGGTCGTACGTTCATCACCGACGAGATCTTCGTCACCTACGAGGACACCATCGGTGACATGGCCATGGGCGGACTCGGTGCGCTCGCGGCGGGAGTCCTCGTCGCCGTCGTCCGGTTGGAGCGTCATCGCCCTGCGTGACGGCGCGGAACTGCGGGAGGATCCCCAGGGTCGAAGAGCGCGCGGGTCAGTAGACTGAAGCCACCGCGCGGGAGTGGTGGAATTGGCAGACACGCAGGATTTAGGTTCCTGTGCCCCAGGGCGTGTGGGTTCAAGTCCCACCTTCCGCACGACGGGTGCTTCGGCGCCCGCATCGCTCCACCGCCGACACCTCACGACCGACGGGAATCCCGCCAGTGCTCGAAAGCATGCTGCACGCCCCCACCGCGCTCATCCCGTGGCTCGATCCGCAGACGATCATCGGGGCGGCGGGTCCGTGGGCGCTCCTCGTGGTCTGCTTCATCATCTTCGCCGAGACCGGTCTGCTGGTCGGCTTCCTCCTGCCCGGTGACACGCTGCTCATCATCGCGGGTCTGCTGACCCACACGAGCAACGTCTTCGGCGTGAACATCTGGGTCGTCTCGCTGCTCATCGCACTCTCGGCGTTCATCGGCGGCGAGGTCGGCTACGTCATCGGACACAAGGGCGGCCCCGCGGTGTTCGAACGCAAGGAATCCGGCCTGTTCAGCAAGAAGAACGTCGAGCGCACCAACGCGTTCTTCGAGCGCTTCGGCGGCCTCACCGTGATCCTGGCCCGCTTCGTGCCGATCGTGCGCACGTTCGCCCCGGTCGCGGCCGGCGTGGGCCACATGCCCTGGCGGCGCTACTCGCTCTACAACTTCATCGGGGCGATGATCTGGGGCTTCGGCCTCACCATGGTCGGCTACCTCATCGCCTACATCCCCTGGATCCGGCACCTGGTCGTGGAGTACATCGACATCATCCTGCTCGTCGCCGTCGGCGGGACGGCGATCGTCACCCTGTGACACTACCTTTCCGAGCGTCACAAGGCGAAGAAGGCCGCGGCCGCGGGCGAAGACGTGGTGACCGACCATGCGGAGGCGGAGGAGCTCGTCCTCGACGCCGACGTGTTCGACCGGGCCCCCGACCTCGACGGCGACGGCAAGCACTGATCCCGTCGCGGGTCAGCCCGCGTTCTTCGAGCGCTTCTCCTTGGAGCGTGCCACGCTCGCGCGCAGCGCCTCCATCAGGTCGATGACCTCGCCGCCGTCGGCCGCCTTCTCGGCGTCTCCGCCGAACGTCTCGGCCACGTCGAACGTCTCCCCGGCCTCGATCTTCGCGTCGATGAGGGTGCGCAGCTCCTTCTGGTACTCGTCGACGAACTCCTCGGGATCGAAGTCGGCCGAATAGCTGTCCACGAGCGAAGACGACAGCTCCAGCTCCTTCTTCGAGATCCGCACGTCCTCGTCGAGGGACGGGAACTCCGCCTCCCGGACCTCGTCCGACCACAGGAGCGTCTGGAGCACGAGGACCTTGCCCCGCACGCGCAACGCGGCGAGCCGGGTCTTCTGGCGCAGCGTGAACCGCACGATCGCGGTGCGGTCGGTCTGCTCCAGGGTCTTGCGCAGCAGCACGTACGCCTTGGGAGACTTCGAATCCGGCTCCAGGTAGTACGGCTTGTCGAGCGTGAGCGGATCGACCTGTTCCGAGGGCACGAACTCCACGACATCGATTTCGCGGCTCTTCTCCGCCGGAAGCGCGGCGAGGTCGTCCTTGGTGAGCACGACCGTCTGGCCGTCGTCGACGTAGGCGCGGTCGATGTCGGAGTACGCGACCGTCTCGCCGCACACCTCGCACGTGCGCTGGTAGCGGATGCGGCCGCCGTCCTTGTCGTGCACCTGATGCAGCGGCACGTCGTGGTCCTCGGTCGCGGAGTACACCTTGACCGGCACGTTCACCAGCCCGAACGTCAGGGCGCCCTTCCAGATCGTCCTCATCACACCAGTAGACACCAGCCCCACCCGTCACGACCACCCCTTGACTACGCTGGCTCCATGGTGGGAGAGGCGCAGGTCGTACAGGTCGACGGCCGACGACTGCGCGTGACCAACCTCGACAAGATCGTCTATCCGGAGACGGGCACGACCAAAGGCGAGGTCATCGCCTACTACACCGCCATCGCACCCCTGCTCCTGCCACTCCTCGACGGCCGCCCGGTCACCCGCAAGCGCTGGGTCGAGGGGGTCGGCACCGCCGCCGCCCCCGAAGACTCCTTCTTCACGAAGCAGCTCGAGCCCGGGGCTCCGGACTGGATCCCGCGGCAGGACATCCAGCACTCCGACGGCCCCAAGGCGTATCCGCTGGTGGAGGACGTGCCCACGCTCGTGTGGCTCGCGCAGGTCGCCGCGATCGAGCTGCACGTGCCGCAGTGGCGGTTCACCCCGGAGGGTCTGCCCGGACGCCCGGACCGTCTCGTGCTCGACCTCGACCCCGGACCCGGTGCCGACCTCGCGCAGTGCGCCGAGGTCGCCCGGATCGCCCGGACGCTCCTCACCGGCATGGGTCTCGACCCTCTTCCCGTGACGAGCGGCAGCAAGGGCATCCACCTCTACGCGTCCCTGCCCGGCGAGCAGACCAGTGCCGAGGTCTCCGCCGTGGTCAAGGAGCTAGCCCGAATCATCGAGAACGAGCACCCCGATCTTGCGACGAGCGTCATGTCCAAGGCCGTGCGCGGGGGCAAGGTGTTCCTCGACTGGAGCCAGAACAACGGTAAGAAGACGACGATCTCCCCGTACTCCCTGCGCGGGCGCGCCCGCCCCGGCGTCGCGGCGCCGCGCACGTGGGAGGAGCTCGACGACCCGGGGCTCGCCCACCTCGAACTGGACGACGTGCTCGCACGCGCGGCTGCGGGATTCGACCCCCTCTCGTCGCTCCGCCCCGACGCTCCGGCACTGCCCGCGAACGCGCCCGCCGCGACCCCCGCACCCGCGATCCGGGCGGCGGCTCCCGCCCCCGCCCGCCGCGGACGGCCCCTCGCCGCGCCCGCACCGTCCCCCGCCGGCGCCACCCTCCCCTCCCTCGCCCCGATGCTCGCCGAGAACGGCACCCCCGCGATCGCTCGAAACCTCAGCACCCCCTCCTGGGTGGAGGTGAAGTGGGACGGCATCCGGGCGATCGGCACCTGGCGCGACGGGCACATGTCACTGCACGCCCGTCGCGGCACCGACATCACCGCGCGCTATCCCGAGCTGACGGCCGACGGTGCCCCGTTCCTCCCGGTCGACGAGGCGATCGTCGACGGGGAGATCGTCGCCTTCGACAGCGCCGGCCGGCCGAGCTTCTCGCTGCTCCAGAACCGCATGCATCTCACCCGGCCGCGCGAGATCGAGCGCGAGGTCGTGCGCACCCCCGTCGTGTACATGCTGTTCGACCTGCTCCGTCTCGACGGGCATGATCTCACCGCGATGCCGCTGCGCGAGCGGCGGACGCTGCTCGGCGACATCGTGGCGGGGGTCGACGCGCCCATCCAGGTCCCTCCCGTCTTCGACGACGTGGACGCGGCGCTGGCCGCGAGCGACGAGTTCGGTCTGGAAGGCGTCGTCGTGAAGGATCCGGTGTCACGGTATCGTGCCGGCCAGCGCTCGCCCTCCTGGCTCAAGCTCAAGAACACCCGCATGCAGGAGGCGGTCATCGTCGGCATCCGCCCGGGGAAGGGCGAGCGGGAGGGCACTCTCGGCTCCCTCCTCCTCGCGGTCCCGGAGGGCGGCGACCTCCGCTATATCGGTCGTGTAGGCACCGGCTTCACGGACCGCATCCTCCGCGATCTCCTCGCGCGCCTGGAGCCGCTGCGGGTGCCGCGCGCACCGCTCGACGGCGTCCCCCGCCCCGATGCCTCCGACGCGCTGTGGGTGCGCCCCGAGCTCGTGGGCGAGGTGGAGTTCGCGAACTGGACGCCGGACGGCATCCTGCGGCACGCCCGCTGGCGGGGTCTGCGTCCCGACAAGACCGTCGACGAGATCACCGTCGAGACATGAGGGGCACGCCGCTCAGGCGTGGTGCGGTTCGCAGTCGCTCTGCTCGGCCGGTTCGATCTGGAACGTGGAGTGCGCGACGTCGAAGTGATCCGCGAGGCACGCCTGCATCTCCGACAGCAGCGCCGCCGAGCGGCCGTCCGCCAGCAGGTCCGGCCGCACGCTGACGTGCGCGGTGAAGACCGGAGCCCCGCGGGTGAGCTGCCACACGTGCACGTCGTGGACCCCGACGACGCCGTCGTAGCCGAGCAGGTGGGTGCGGATCTCGCCGACGGCCATGCCCTTCGGCGCCGACTCGGCGAGCACGGAGAACACCTCCTTGAGCAGGACGAACGCCCGCGGGATGATCATCGCCGCGATGAACAACGAGGCGAGGGCGTCGGCCGGCATCCAGCCCGTCACGAGGATCACACCCGCCGCGATGATGACCATGAGCGAGCCGAGCAGGTCGCCCATCACCTCGAGGTAGGCGCCCCGCACGTTGAGGTTCGTGCGCTGGGCACGGCTGAGCAGCCACATCGACACGGCGTTGGCGACGAGGCCGACGACCGCGACGACGAGCATCAGCCCGCCGGCGACCTCGACCTCGGAGGGGTTCAGCAGCCGCTGCACCCCCTGCACGGCGACGACCGTGGCGAGGGCGATGAGGATGACCGCGTTGAGGAGCGCGCCGAAGACCTCCGCGCGCTGATAGCCGAACGTCCGGCGGTCGTCCGCGGGACGCGCCGCCACTGTCGCGGCGATGAGGGCGATCACGAGCGCCGAGGCGTCGGTGAACATGTGCGCGGCGTCCGCGAGCAGCGCGAGCGAGCCCGTGAGCAGGGCTCCGACGACCTGCACGATCATCACGGTCGCCGTGAGGGTCAGCGAGATCGCGAGCAGGCGACGGCTGCTCGCCGAACGGAGACCGCCGGGCGCGGGCGCGTGATCGTGCATGCCCCCAGGCTAGCCCGGCATCGGGTGCGGAGAGGCCGTTTCCGCCTAGTCGGGAACAGTAACGATTCTCACCGTCAGCAGGGGTTCTTCTCCTCGACGCTCAGAGCGCGGTGAGCAGCGGCACGAGCGCCGTGAAGGCGCGGGCGCGATGCGACTGCGCCTGCTTCTCCTCCCCGGTGAACTCCCCCACGGTGCGCTCCGCGCCGTCCGGCTGACCGTCCGGGATGAAGATCGGGTCGTAGCCGAAACCGCCGCTCCCGGAGGCTTCGTGGGCGAGGCGTCCGGGCCAGATCCCCTCCACGACGTGCTCGCGACCGTCCGGGAGGACGAGCGCGATGGTCGACGTGAAGTGCGCGGCACGGTGCGGGTCGGCGATGTCGCGCAGCTGGTCGAGCAGCAGCTCCAGGTTCGCGGTGGCGTCCTTCTTCTGCCCGGCCCAGTACGCCGAGAACACCCCGGGCGACCCGCCGAGCACGTCCACGCAGATGCCTGAGTCGTCGGCGAGCGCCGCGAGGCCGGTGTGCGCGGCAGCCGCACGCGCCTTGAGGAGCGCGTTCTCGGCGAACGTCACCCCGTCCTCGACCGGCTCGGGACCGTCGTAGCCGACGACCTCCAGGTCGGGCCGCGTCTGCTGCACGATCTGCTGGAACTCCGCGACCTTGTGCGGGTTGTGGGTCGCGAGGACGACGCGCATGCTCAGGCTCCTGCCAGAGCGGCGAGCTGCCGTTCCTTCAGGTCCGCGCAGCCGGCGATGCCGAGGTCGAGGAGCGCGTCGAGCTCGCGCTTGTCGAACGGCGCCCCCTCGGCCGTGCCCTGCACCTCGACGAACAGGCCGCGGCCGGTCACCACGACGTTCATGTCGGTCTCGGCACGGACGTCCTCGACGTAGGCGAGGTCGAGCATCGGCTCCCCGTCGACGATGCCGACCGAGACCGCGGAGACGGAGTCGAGCAGCGGCGTCGAGTTCTTGCCGATGAACTTCTTGTCCCGTCCCCACTCGATCGCGTCGGCCAGGGCGACGTAGGCACCGGTGATCGCGGCCGTGCGGGTGCCGCCGTCCGCCTGGAGCACGTCGCAGTCGATGACGATGGTGTTCTCGCCCAGCGCCTTGGTATCGACGACCGCCCGCAGGGCGCGACCGATGAGGCGGGAGATCTCGTGCGTGCGGCCGCCGATGCGTCCCTTCACGCTCTCCCGGTCGTTGCGGCTGTTCGTCGCGCGCGGGAGCATCGCATACTCGGCCGTGACCCAGCCCTTGCCCTTGCCGGTCAGCCAGCGCGGCACTCCGTTCGTGAACGAGGCGGTGCACAGCACCTTCGTCCCGCCGAAGCTGATGAGAGCCGAGCCCTCGGCCTGCGCGCTCCAGCCGCGCTCGATGGTGATCTCGCGGAGCTGCGAGGTGGAACGGCCGTCGGCGCGGACGATGTCGGTCATGTGCTTCTCTCGGTCGGGGATGGAGCGACGGGCTCAGCGCGCGTCGAGGGCGGAATCGGGAAGCGTGATGACGCCGGTCTGGACGAGCTGCACGTCGCGCACCTCACGGCCCATGAGCCGGTTCGCGAGCGCCGTGAAGTCGTCGGCGGAATCGCCTGTGGCCTCGTAGACGTACGTCGCGGTGGCGTCGGGCGGCGCCAGCAGATCGCCGCGCACGAGCTGGCGATACACGTCACCCGCGGTCTCGTCGTCGCTGGAGACCAGGGTCACGCCCTCCCCCATGACGTAGCTGATGGCGCCACGGAGGAACGGGTAGTGCGTGCAGCCGAGGACGAGCGTGTCCACGTCGGCTTCCCGCAGCGGCGCGAGGTACTCCTCGGCCACGGCCAGCACCTCGGGGGTCCCGGTGACGCCGGCCTCGACGAACTCGACGAACCGGGGGCAGGCCGCCGTGAACACCTGCAGGCGCTCGTTCACCTCGAGCATGTCCTGGTACGCCCGGGAGCCGATGGTGCCGACGGTGCCGATCACGCCGACCCGGCCGTTCCGCGTCGTCGAGACCGCGCGTCGCACGGCCGGACCGATCACCTCGACGACGGGCACGTCGTAGCGCTCGCGCGCATCGCGCAGCATGGCCGCGGAGGCGGTGTTGCAGGCGATCACGAGCATCTTCACCCCCTGGTCGACCAGCGTGTCCAGGACTTCGAGTGCGTAGCGGCGCACGTCGGCGATGGGCTTGGGGCCGTACGGCGAGTGGGCGGTGTCGCCGATGTAGACGAACGATTCGCGGGGCAGCTGGGCCCGGATGGCCCTGGCCACCGTGAGCCCGCCGACACCGGAGTCGAAGATCCCGATGGGCGCGTCGTTCATGACTCCCCAGCCTACCCGCGTGCGCGGCGCCTCGTGCATCCTGGCCTCACTAAGCTGAGCGCATGACCACGTCGACGGCGCTGCTCACCGACCGTTACGAGCTCACGATGCTCGCCGCCTCGCTCCGGGACGGCACCGCCTCCCGTCCGAGTGTCTTCGAGCTGTTCTCCCGTCGGCTGTCCGGCGGACGCCGCTTCGGCGTCGTGGCCGGCACCGGGCGACTGCTCGGGCTGCTGCGCGATTTCCGCTTCGGAGACGACGAGTTGCGCTTCCTCCGCGACGAGCGCGTCGTCGACGCCGAGACCCTCGCCTACCTCGAGCGCTACCGCTTCACCGGGACCATCCGCGGCTACCGCGAAGGCGAGCTCTACTTCCCCGGGTCGCCCATCCTCACGGTGGAGGGCTCGTTCGCGGATGCGGTGGTCCTGGAGACCCTGGCGCTGAGCGTGCTCAACCACGACTCCGCCGTCGCCACGGCCGCCGCGCGCATGAGCATCGCCGCCGGGGAGCGACCGCTCGCCGAGATGGGCTCGCGCCGCGCGGCGGAGCGCTCCGCCGTCGCTGCGGCACGGGCGGCCTACATCGCCGGCTTCGGCGCCACGAGCAACCTCGAGGCCGGGCGCGCCTGGGGCATCCCGACCATGGGCACTGCCGCCCACTCCTGGACGCTGCTGCACGACAGCGAGGAGGACGCCTTCCGGGCGCAGGTCGAGAGCATGGGCGTGGACACCACGCTCCTCGTGGACACCTACGACATCCGCACCGGCGTCGAGACCGCGATCCGCGTGGCCGGGACCGGACTGGGCGGCGTCCGCATCGACTCCGGCGACCTCCCGATCGTCGCCGCGGAGGTCCGCGCACAGCTCGACGAGCTCGGCGCCACCGAGACCCGCATCACGGTGACCAGCGACCTGGACGAGTACGCGATCGCAGCCCTCGCCGCCTCCCCCGTGGACGCCTACGGCGTCGGTACCTCGGTCGTCACCGGCTCCGGGTATCCGACCGCGAGCATGGTCTACAAGCTCGTCGCCCGGCAGGACGCCGACGGGGCGTGGATCGGGGTCGCCAAGGCCTCGGCCGACAAGGCGTCGTTCGGCGGGCGAAAGGCGGCCTTCCGCACCGTCGACGATGGCGTCGCCGCAGCGGAGACCGTCGTCGTCTCCGACGGGTTCGAGGCGCTCGACACCCCTGCCGAGCACCCGGACGGACGACCGCTCCAGGTCACCCTCGTCGACGGCGGCGAGATCGACTCCGCCTACGAGGGCGCGGCGGGGACCGCTGCCGCCCGTGCGCATCACCTGCGTGTGCGCGAAGAGCTGCCGGTGCGCGCGCTCGCACTCAGCAAGTCGGACCCGGCGATCCCGACGGTCTACGTCGAGGCGGACTGAGGCGCAGACGGCGGTCGGCGGTCAGCCGACCATCGACTCGTAGATCTCCTTGCACGTCGGGCAGATCGGGAACTTCTCCGGATCACGACCGGGCGTCCACTTCTTGCCGCAGAGCGCGCGGACGGGCTTGCCCGTGATCGCCGACTCGAGGATCTTGTCCTTCTTGACGTAGTGCGAGAAGCGCTCGTGGTCGCCCGGTTCGATGTTCTCCTCGCGGAGGAGCTCTTCCAGTTCGCGATCAAGCGTTGCCACGCCGCCCTGATCGGGGCTGTCCAGCGGAGTACTCATCCCGTGATTCTAGCCGCGTCCGAGCCTCGACGGGGCGGGTCTCACGCCGTCTCGACGAACTCCATCAGACGCTCGCCGCTGTGCTCGAAGATGCGTCCGCCGATCACGGCTCCGCCGATGAACGCGACCGCTCCGGTGACGATGCCGACCCAGAACGCCGCAGGCGCGAAACCGGGATCGGCGACGATGCTCGCGCCGAACAGCCACATGGTCGGCACGCTCAGGAGGATCGCACCGAGGAATGCCGCCGCCGGGCCGTAGACCCCCCGGGAGGTCGGTCGCTGCGGCTGCTGGAACGGGCTGTCCCCGGGGCGGGACACCGCATACGGCGCCACCACCGACACCACGCTCGAGATGCCGAGAGCAGAGAAGAGCAGGCTCGCGCCGAGGCCGACGAGCGGGAGGAGAAGACCCCAGCGGCCGGCCAGCACGAGCGAGAGCGGCACGGCGATCGCCAGCACCGGCACGGCGACCAGGAGCACCGGCACCAGGCGCCCGAGACGATCCGGGACTCCCCGGACGCCGCTCGCGACGTGCGTCCAGAGGGCGGTCGAGTCGTAGGCGACGTCGTTGTGCGGCAGCCATCCGAAGAAGAGGGCCATGACGGGCACGGGGACGAGCGCGGCGATCTCGACCGGCACGCCCGCGACGATCAGCGGGAACACGGTCAGCACGCCCGCCACGGGCACCACGATGATGTTCATGATGTACCGACGGTCGCGGAGCCAGTACACGAGGCTTCGCGCGGCGATGGCGCCGAAGGCGTTCGAGGGCAGCAGGGCGAACCACCCGAGTCCGGTGCGCTCGCGTGCCGCCACCGGACGCTCCGTCGTCGTCAGCAGGCGCCGCACGAACCAGGTCCAGGCGAGCCACAGCAACGCCAGGGTGGCCACGGCAATCAGTCCGCTGACCCAGGCCGCAGCCGTCTCACCGGCGGCCGCGGCGAACATCGCCGCCGGCGACGCGGCGAGCGGGGTGAAACCGATCACCGAGGTCAGGGTCGCCAACGATGCCGGCACCTCGCCGTCCCAGCGGAGCGAGCCGAGGAACACCGCGACAGGGAAGGCGATGACGATCAAGGCGAGGGCGAACAGCGCGGTCAGCTCGCGGGATCGACGCTCCGGCAGCAGCAGCGCGTTGAGCGCCATCCCGACTCGGGAGAGGAGGATGGTCGACAGCAGCCCGACCGCCGCCAGGAGGACGGCCGGCACCCACGGCGCGCCGGCGCGGACGGCGACGATCGTCACGCTGACGTAGACCGCGAGGAGCGCAAGGCTGGGCACGCTGATCAGTGAGGCGATCGCGAGGACTCCGGGCATCTTCCGCTCGTCGACCCCGAACACCGCGAAGCGCCGCGGATCGAGCTGGTCGACGGCCCCCACGAGCAACGGCCCCACGAGGAAGCCGAGCAAGACGGCCGCACCGCCGAGCACTGTCACCGCCTGGGAGACGGGAACCGGCGCGTCGCCGAGGCTGAACACCGCCACGCAGACGACCACCGTGACCGCGATGACGGCGCCGAAGGAGAGCAGGGTGCGCCCCCGGTGTTCCCCACGCAGGGCGCCCAGGAGAAGCGCGAACCTCAGTCGGAGAACGTGTGCAGCCACTCGAGTCCCTCCACCTCTCCGCTGGAACCCGCGAGCTCCACGAAGCGCGATTCGAGCGTCTGCCCCGCGCGCACCTCGTCGATCGTGCCCTCGGCGAGCACCTCGCCGTTGACGATGATGGCCACCCGGGAGCACACGCGCTCGACGAGGTCCATTCCGTGGCTCGACAGGATCACGGTGCCGCCGTGCGAGACGTAGGCGCGCAGGATGTCGAGGATCACGGCGGAAGAGACCGGATCGACGGACTCGAACGGCTCGTCGAGCACCAGGACGCGCGGCGAATGGATCATCGCGCCCGCGAGCATGATCTTCTTGGTCATACCCGCCGAATAGTCGGACACCACCCGGTTGAGGGAGTCGCCGAGATCGAAGGCCCGGGCGAGGTCGCCGGTGCGCTTCTCGATCACGTCGGCGGCGAGGCCGCGGAGCAGCCCGTAGTAGTAGAGCAGCTGCCGGCCGGTGAGGCGGTCGAACGTGCGCAGCCGGTCCGGCAGGACGCCCATCACGCGCTTCGCCGCCAGCGGCTCGCTCGCCTGGTCGATGCCGCAGATGAGGACACTGCCCTCGTCCGCACGCAGGAGGCCGGCGACGATCGACAGGGTCGTCGTCTTGCCGGCACCGTTGGGGCCGACGATGCCGTAGAACGAGGCAGCGGGCACGGTGAGATCGATGCCGTCGACCGCGCGGTTCTCGCCGAACTGCTTCACGAGACCGCGGATCCGGATGGCTTCGGTGGCGGGCTCCGCCGCCTCCGCCTCGACGACCTCGGCCGGCGGCTCCTCGGCGGTCACGCCTTCGACCACTTCGACGACCTCGACGTCCGCGACACGGCTGTCCTCCAGCGCAGGCTCCTTCGTCACCGGGAGTGCGGTGTCCGATGTCTCGACCGTGGACTCCGTCGAGGGGGACTCCGCGATGGCGGTGGGGTCCTCGACGCGCGTCGCCGACTCGGAAGTGTCGTCGTCCGACGTCGCCACCTCGGCAGACGCGGTGTCGGATTCACCGACCTGTGCGGACACGGTCGGCGCCGGCGTCGTGCTGGGCTCGTCGGGCTGCGCCTCCGCGGCAGCCTCGGCTTCTGCCGCCTTCGCCTCCGCGGCCGCGGCTTCCGCGGCCTTCGCGGCAGCCGCCTTGGCCGCAGCCGCCTTCGCCGCAGCGGTCTTGGCGGCGGCGGTCTTGGCCGTCGTCTTGGCCGCGGATGCCTTCGCGGCGGCCGTCTTCGCGGCAGCCGCCTTCGCCGCAGCCGCCTTGGCCGCCGTCGTCTTGGCGGCAGCCGTGCTCGGCTTCGTGGTCGTCGCCGACGGACGCTTCGGGCTCGTGGTCCGCGCGGCGGTGTTCTTCACCGCGGCCGCCCGGGCGGCGGACGCCGTGCGAGCGGCCGCGGGATCCACACTCGCTGCGGGCGTCGGCTCGACCACGACCTCAGACGTGGGGGCCGCCTTCTCGGCTGCAGCCTTGGTCGGTGCGGGCCGCGCGGCGGTCGACTTCTTCGCCGCGGGGGTCTTCGCCGCGGGAGTCTTCGACGCCGTCGAGGACTTCGCCGGGCTGGAGGACTTCGCCGGGCTGGAGGACTTCGCTGCCGTGGACTTCGCCGGAGCGGCCTTGGCACCGGTCGTCTTCGCCGGAGCGGCCTTGGCACCGGTCGTCTTCGCCGGAGCGGCCTTCGTATCGGCGGCCTTCGCCGCCGTGGACTTCGGGCTCGTGGACTTCGTAGCGGCGGTCTTCGCTGAGGTGGATTTCGCAGCGGTGCTCTTCGAGGCAGCGGTCTTCGCCGCTGCCGACTTCGGCGCAGAAGACTTCACTCCGGTCGTCTTCTTCGCGCCGGCGGAGGACGAGGCAGATCTCTTGGTGGCCGGTTTCCGAGCGGGCGCGGAGGCCTCGGTCGGAGTCTCGGCTCCCTCTGCCTGGGGGGTGGGGTCATCAGGGGAGGAAGTCACCGTCCTACGGTATCAACGGGTGGCTGAGAGCCAAGGCCCCACGCGACAATCCGCAATCCGATCCCCTTCTCTGCGCGTTTCGCAAGGGGGTTGTCGTCCCTGTGCATTGCGTGTGTACTCGATCACGAAATGGCAACGGGGCCCGCCTGGCCCCGGGCTTCTCAGGGGGAATCGCTAGCATGATTCCCGGCACGACGAAGTGTCTGGTCGGTGAACCGACCGTGAACACAACTTCCTTAGGAGTATTCGTGACTCTTCAGACCGTCATCCTCGCAGCCGGAATGGGCTCCCGCCTCGGCCATGCGCTGCCCAAGCCGCTCACCGAGCTCAACGACGGCCGCACGATCATGGGCCAGCAGCACGACAACATCCGGGCCGCTTTCGGATCCGACGCACGCATCACCACGGTGGTGGGCTACCGCGCGGAGACCATCATCGAGGCCTTCCCCTCCGTGAACTACGTCCACAACGACCGCTACGACGAGACCAACACCTCGAAGAGCCTGCTGCGCGCCTTGAGCGCCACCGGCAAGAGCGGCGTGCTGTGGATGAACGGCGACGTCGTCTTCGACCCCATGATCCTCGGTCGCGCCGCCGCGTACATCGAGCGTGACCAGTCGTTCGTCACCGTCAACACCGCCAAGGTCAGCGATGAAGAGGTGAAGTACACCGTCACCGCGGAAGGCTTCATCAAGGAGCTGTCGAAGTCCGTCAAGGGCGGCCTCGGTGAGGCGGTCGGCATCAACTACATCTCCTCCGGCTTCAAGAAGGCGTTCATGCGCCAGCTGCAGCGGGTCGAGGACCAGGACTACTTCGAGCGGGGTCTTGAGCTGGCGATCGCCGAGGACGGCCTGCTGCTCGAGCCGATGGACGTCTCCGACCTGTACGCGGTCGAGGTCGACTTCGCGGAAGACCTGGAGCGCGCGAACCTCTTCGTGTGACGTTCCCCTCCGAGAGCCCCGTTCCGCCATGGACCGGGGCTCTCGGTGTTTTCGCGGACGGGCTTCATAGGATCGGCACATGGCCCCCAAGGTGCACAAGATCCACTCCCTGCCGGACGACGCCCCGTGGGACAAGGGTGTGCCGCCGGTCGGCTCCCCGGAACACCCGATGATGGTCCGCGGGCTCGACCGGGTGCTCTCGATCCAGCGCCCGCTGGTGCTCGCCCACATCCGCAGCATCCGGCTCCGCAACCCGCACGCGACCCCCGACGAGATCATCCGGATCCTGGAGCGCCGCTACCTCGCGGCCGTCACGACCGGCGGAGCCGCGGTGGGGGCGACCGCCGTCGTGCCGGGTATCGGCACGGGGATCACCCTCGCGCTCTCCGGCGTCGAGACCGTGGGGTTCGTGGAATCCACGGCCCTCTTCGCGCAGTCGGTCGCCGAGGTGCACGGCATCGCGGTGGGCAACCCCGACCGTGCCCGCGCTCTCGTCATGACCCTCATGCTCGGCAAGGAGGGCGTCGACCTCGTCGGGCAGCTCGCCCGGCAGGTCACCGGTCGCGGCAGCAGCCGGTCGGCGTACTGGGGCGAGCTGGTGACGAAGTCGCTCCCCCGCGCCGCCGTGGGGCCGCTCGTCGACCAGCTCAAAGGGATGTTCGTGAAGCAGTTCGCAGCCAAGGGCGGGGCTTCCTTCATCGGCAAGGCGATGCCCTTCGGGATCGGCGCGGCGATCGGCGGGGCGGGCAACCACATCCTCGGACGCCGCGTGCTCACCACCTCCCACCGAGCCTTCGGAGCCGCGCCCCTCACCCTCCCCGCCGAGCTGGAGCCCATCCCCGGCGCCGAGAAGGTGGAGCTGCGGATGCTGCGAGGAGCGCGCTACGCCGGCAACGCGGTCGCAGGAGCCGCGGGCACCGTGGCGCGCGGCGCGGGATGGGTCGGGCACCGGGTCGGCGAGATCGCCGGTCGCCGACGTGAGCGCCCCACGAAGGAACTCGACGCCGGTCCCGGAGACGGCGATCACGGGCTGCCACCGCGACCCGGTTCCGACACGACCACCGAATGAGGGAGCGCGCACCTCGCCAAAGGATCCGCCGCCCCGTTGTGCCGATCATCCAACGGACGGCGCGGACCCGACGCTAGGGTGGAATCCGTGACGGACAAGCCCGACCCCTTTACCACCGCCGGAAAGATCGCGGATCTGCGCGCTCGCTACACCGAGGCCGTCGTCGACGCCGAGACGAAGGCGAAGGAGAAGCAGCACGCCAAGGGCAAGATGACCGCCCGCGAGCGCATCGAGCTCCTCGTCGATCCTGGCAGCTTCGTCGAGTTCGACGAGTACGTACGCCACCGCACCACCGCGTTCGGCATGGACCGCTCGCGCCCGTACGGCGACTCCGTCGTCACCGGCGTCGGCACCATCCACGGCCGCACCGTGGCCGTGTACTCGCAGGACTTCTCCACCTTCGGCGGATCGCTCGGCGAGGTCGCCGGCGAGAAGATCGTCAAGATCATGGAGTTCGCCCTGGCCGGTGGCATGCCCTGCATCGGCATCCTCGACTCGGGCGGCGCGCGCATCCAGGAGGGTGTCGTCGCGCTCGGCAAGTACGGCGAGATCTTCCGCCTGAACACCCGAGCCTCCGGCGTGATCCCGCAGATCTCGATCATCATGGGTCCGGCGGCCGGCGGCGCGGTCTATTCCCCCGCCCTCACCGACTTCGTCATCATGGTCGACAAGACCAGCCAGATGTTCGTCACCGGACCCGACGTGATCAAGACCGTCACCGGCGAGGACGTCGGCATGGAGGAGCTCGGCGGCGCCTACACGCACAACACGCGCTCCGGCGTCGCGCACTATCTGGCCGAGGACGAGGACGACGCGATCGACTACGCGCGCACGCTCCTCGGCTTCCTGCCTGACAACAACATGGCGGAACTGCCGTCTTACGAGAGCGCGTTCGAGTTCGAGACCACGGACGCGGACCGCACGCTCAACACGCTCATCCCGGACTCCCCGAACCAGCCGTACGACATCCACACCGTGATCGAGCACGTCGTGGACGATGGCGACTTCCTGGAGGTCCAGCCGCTGTTCGCGCCGAACATCGTCATCGGCTTCGGACGCATCGAGGGCCGTTCGGTCGGCATCATCGCCAACCAGCCCTCGCAGATGGCGGGCACGCTCAACATCGAGGCGGGCGAGAAGGCGAGCCGGTTCGTGCGTTTCTGCGACGCGTTCTCGCTGCCGATCGTGACCCTCGTCGACGTGCCGGGGTACCTGCCCGGCACCGACCAGGAGTGGACCGGCGTCATCCGCCGCGGAGCCAAGCTCCTCTACGCCTACGCCGAGGCCACCGTGCCGCTCGTGACGGTGATCCTGCGCAAGGCCTATGGCGGCGCGTACATCGTCATGGGCTCCAAGCAGCTCGGCGCCGACGTGAACCTGGCCTGGCCCACCGCGGAGATCGCCGTGATGGGCGGCCAGGGCGCTGTCAACATCCTCTACCGCGGGGAGATCCGCAAGGCGGAGGAAGCGGGAGAGGACGTCGCCGCCGTCCGCACCCGCCTCGCGAACGAGTACACGTACAACGTGGCCTCGCCCTTCCTCGCGGCCGAGCGCGGCGAGCTCGACGGGATCATCGAGCCGGCGAACACGCGGGTGGCGATCGCGAAGGCGCTCCGGGCCCTGCGGGGCAAGCGTGCCGAGCTGCCCCCGAAGAAGCACGGGAACATCCCGCTGTGAGCGGCCAGGAACCTGCCGTCGACGGGGCGATGCCTGCGCCCGTGATGCTGGAGGTCACCCGCGGCACCGCGACCGAGGAGGAGCTCGCAGCCCTCATCGCCGTGCTCGGGGACGCCTACGCGAACGAGCGGGCGGAGGCGACGGTCGAGGAGCCACGGGTCTCGGCATGGACCCGCACGCAGCGTCCGCTGCGTCGGCCCCTACGCCGGGACATTCCCTGGGGACGTTTCGCCGGCTGAGCCGGTCGCGGATTTTGTCCCCCAAAATACCTACAGACAACCGTTGCGCGACCCCGCAGACTGAAGGGGACGCTTCGCGTTCGGCTGGTCTCTCTGTCCCAGGGTAGACAGACGCTGATCGGCCACCAGCGGACGGTTTTCGGGTAACTGTCCGCACGGCGAGGGGCAGGCGGATTCGCCGCCCCTCGCCCACTCTCAGCTCCGCGCGTCGGACGCCGTCCCCCGCCGCTCCCTCGCGATCTCGTGCCAGAGGTCGACGGAATCGTCGTCCGATGCCCGAAGGCCCGCGCGACCGACGACGGTGACGGCGACGAGCGGGTCTCGTGCGGAGCGGATGATGATGCGCCCCGTGCCGGCGCTGCGCAGCACCGACGCGAGCTCGTCGCGGATCTCCATGCGCCGGCCCTCGTCGACGCCGTCGAGACCGCCCTCGTCGAACACCGTCACGGAGGCGCCGCGGCGGCGCGCGGCATCGATCGCGTTGCGGACGTCGTCGTTCAGGAGGTCCGCCCCACGCAGCTCGTCGCGAAGACGCCCCTCCGCGAGGCGGGCTTCCAGCCGCTCACCGTCGTCGAGCTGTCCGCGCGACGCCACCACCCGGCTGAGCACGGGGCCGGCGACGGCGAGGGCGAACTGGGTGCGGAGGCGACGCTCGCGCTGGCGCACCCGCTGGGTCGCGTGCCAGGCCGAGACCGCCTGCTGGATCTCCGACAGGCGCTCCGTGTCGCTCACGGCGCGGTCCCAGAACATCACCAGGAGCTGGGCGACCGCGACCCACATGATCGACCCCACCACTCCGAGGTTCAGCGCCACCCCCAGACCCAGCGCGAGGGATGCGGCGACCACGAGCACGACCAGCGTCGCCCAGCCCGCCCACGCGCGGCGACGGACGACACAGACGATGCCGAGCAGACCGAGGGCGCCGATGTACCAGGTGGCGAACGGCGCGGTTCGATCGTCGGGGTCCAGTGAGAGGGTGACCAGCACCGGGATGATCGCGCTCGCTCCGAGAGCGAGGAGCGCCGACCACAGCGGCATCCGCACCGTGGCCGGACTCCCGAGGATCGCGACGTTCACCACCACGAGATACACGGCGATGGCCAGGACCATGAGCAGCGGGGCCGTCGGCTGCTCGATCCACCAGATCCCCCGGGCGACGAAGTACAGCGCGAACCCGACCGCGAGCGAGGTCGCGACGCTGCGCACGGTCCGGTTCATGAGCGCTCCCACCCGAGGGTCACGACGGTGCCTTCCGCGTCCGAGGCGATGTGCGCGGTTCCGGCCACACCGGCCATGCGGGCGAGGATCGAGGCGCGGATGCCGAGCCGGTCGGGACCGATGGCGTCGACGTCGAAGCCGCCGCCGGTGTCCGAGATCGTCACGGCGATGCCCTCGTCACCGTGACCGACGACGAGGATGTGCAGTCCGCGACCATGCGCGTGCGCGACCGCGTTCCCGATCGCCTGGCGCGCCGCGAGGACGAGGGCTCGCGCGGCACGCCCCGGGATGAGGCCGCTGCCGCCGCGCTCCTCCACGATGGCGTCCGCGCCCAGCTCGGAGAGGGCCCGCCGCAGCTCCACGACGATCTGCGCGGCCCCCACCGGCTCGTCGCTGCCCTCTTCCGCGACCGCCGCCTCGGTGTTCGCGAGCCGCGTGAGGGCTTCCCTGGCCATCGCCACGGCGAGCTCCCGTGCCCGCTCGCCCTCCGCGCGCTCTGCCGCGATGAGGGCGGCCAGGACGCTGTCGTGCATGAGGGCCGACATGGCGACCCTCTCCTCCTCGGCGGCGGCCGCGGCGGCCGCCGTCGCATACGAGGCCACGGCCGTGCCCCGCGCCTCGTCGACGCCCGCGGCGACCGAGCGGAACATCCAGCCGAGCGAGACGATCACGACGCCAAGGATCAGCGTGAAGGAGACGTCGAACGCCGTCGTCACCCAGAACTCCCGGGAGAAGTCCCCCTGCACCAGACGCACGTATCCGTAGACGAACGGCACTCCGACGGCCCACGCGAACTGCAGCCGCACGGGGAAGGCGAGCATCGCCGCCACCACGCCGACGTTCACGAGGAAGAAGATCCACGGCTGATCGCCCGCCACCTTGTCCGCGGGGTCGACGACCAGAGGCCATGCCGCGAGTGCCAAGACATACACGACCGCGAACGTCCCCGCGGCCAGACGCACGCCGCGGCCGACCAGACAGGCGACGAGCATCGCGGTGAGCGGCACGAAGACCGCCACGAGCATCACGATGTGCGCGGTGTCCGGACGGGAGAGCGTGTTGACCGCTGCGATCAGCGCCTGCGCGCCGAGCACGCCGGAGCCCAGGGCGACCACGATCGCGAGGATGCGCTCCATCCGCTTGCCGGTGAACCGCTCGAAGCCGTTCTCCGCGCTGCCGGGAGACGGGATCTTGCTCCAGGCGTCGCGGACGCTCAGCGGCTCAGCGGGCACTCGGCGCCCCGTCGGCCGTCACGATGCCGTCTTCCATCGCGCGCCGCAGCAGATCGACCTTGGTGGGTGCCGGCCGACCGACCTCGACGTACTTCACCCGGATCCGGGTGATGTTCTCCTTCGCGGTGGAGTACGCGACGCCGAGACGCTCGGCCACGGCCTTCAGCGGCAGGCCGGTCGCATACAGGCGGAGCACCTCCCGCTCGCGGGTGGACAGCTGGGCATCGGCGAACGCGCGGTCGCCGTCGACCGCACTCGCCCATTCGACGTTGTTCAGCGCCTCGCCCTGCGCCACGGTGCGGATGGCGTCCAGCACGTCGTCGAGGGCAGAGGACTTGCTGACGACACCGGCCGCACCCGCCGCCAGGGCCTCGCGGACCGCGGCCGGCCGGTCGGCGACGCTGTGGATCACGACGCTGGCGCCGTCGGCGACGAGGGACACGACGTTCTCCGTCACCGTCGTCCCGTCTCCCAGCGTGAGATCGAGCACGACCACGTCGGCGGGCGGAGCTCCCGTCGAGGACCGCCATACGAGGTAGGAGCCGACCGTGCTCCCGGTGAACACGACGGTCTGGCCGTCCCTGGCGCACGCGGCCTCGAGGCCGAGGCGGACGGACTCGTGGTCGTCGATGAGGGCGACGGTGCTCATGCCCACAGCCTAGTGAGTCGCGGACGCGGGACCGGGAATGCGCTCACCGGGTGAGCAGGGCGACGACCTCGAAGTGATGCGAGTGCGGGAAGAGGTCGAACCCGCGGAGCGCGTCGACCCGCCACCCCAGGCCCCGGAAGGTGCCGAGGTCACGTGCGAGGGCGACGGGGTCGCAGGCGACGTAGGCGATCGCGGACGGAGCCAGCGCATGCACGCCCTCCACGACCGCCCGGCCGGCGCCGGAACGGGGCGGGTCGAGCACGACCGCCCCCGTCGCGCCTCCGCGCCGCGGCTGCTGGAGGAAGCGGTCGACGCGTGCGGTCACGGCGGTCACGTCGAGCGGCGCGAGGTTCGCGGCGGCATGCGCGGTCGCGCGTCGGCTGGACTCGACGGTGACGATGTCGGTCCCACCGAGATCGGCGAGAGTCCGCGCGAAGAGGCCGACACCGCCGTACAGGTCGTAATGCGTCGCGTCCGGCTCCACATGACCGTCCAGCAGTCCGTACACGGCGCCGTCGAGGACGGAGGCGGCACGCGGATGCACCTGCCAGAACCCGCCGGCGTCGACGTCGAACGTGCGGTCGCCGACGCGCTCCTGCACCACCTCGGGCTTCGGGCGAGGGCGGCGGTCCCTGGGAGCCCGGCGCTCGGCCTCGGGGTGCCGGATGATGCGCACGCGGCCGTCCGCAGGCTCCACGAGCTCGATGCGTCCGGCCTTCTCGCCCCGCAGGGCCAGGGCGGCCTCGGCGATCGCGGGGCGGGCGAGCGGGTAGGTCGAGACCGGAACGACCCGGTGGCTGCGGGCGGCGAACGGGCCGATCCGCCCGCCGTCGTCGACGTGCAGCGTCACCCGGCTGCGCCACCCCGTCCCGTCCCCGGACTCCACCGCCTCGATCTCCGGGGCTTCGAGGCCGGGACCGGCGAAGCGGTAGAACGCCTCCGAGAGGACCTGTCGCTTGAGCGCACGCTGGTGGTCGAGGTCGATGTGCCCGAGGTCGGCACCCCCCGGCCGCTGGGCGGGGTCGTGCGCGACGTCCGCCTCCGGCCAGATGTGCGGCCGGCGATGCGGGGAGGCATCGAGGACCTCGATCGTCTCGGCGCGCCAGAAGCTCCGGGTGTCCGGCTCCCCGGCGGCGGGGGACGGATCCAGCAGGCGGGCACGGACGCGCTCCCCCGGGACCGCGTCCGAGACGAAGACCACGCGTCCCTCGTGACGGGCGACGAAGGTGCCTCCGTGGGCGATGCCGGTGATGTCGAGATCGAGCACGTCGGCTGCGGAGGAAGTCATCCTTCGAGGATACGGTGGTCTCCATGCGCGTCTGCCTCGCCTCCACCTCCCCCGCCCGGCTCATGCTGCTGCGTCAGGCCGGCATCGAACCGCTCACCCTGTCGCCGGAGGTGGACGAGGACGCCCTGGCCGCCGCCGCAGAGGAGCGCATGGGCCCCCTTGCGCCCGCCGACCTCGTGCTGCTGCTCGCCCGTGCGAAGTCCGCGGCCGTCGCCGAGCGGCTGGCCGCCGAGGGCGCGTTCGACGGCATCGTCATCGGAGGGGACTCGATGTTCGCCCTCGGGGACCGGGTGTACGGCAAGCCCTACACGCCGGAGGAGGCTACGCGCCGGTGGCAGGAGATGCGCGGCGCCACGGGGGTGCTGCACTCCGGGCACTCCGTGTTCCGCGTATCCCCCGGTTCCGAGCCCGTCGAGGCGACCGCGGTCGCGGAGGCGGCGGTGACGTTCGCCGATGACATCAGCGAGGAGGAGATCGCTGCGTACGTGGCGTCGGGCGAGCCGCTGCACGTCGCGGGAGCCTTCACCGTGGACAGCCTCGGCGGCGCCTTCATCACCAAGGTCGAGGGCGATCCCTCCACCGTCGTGGGGATGTCGTTGTCCACCGTGCGCCGTCTCACCGCCGACCTCGGGGTCCGGTGGACGGATCTGTGGTCGTAGACTCCCCTCCACGTTTTTCCCTCTTTCTTGTCGAGAGTCGTCAAAAGTATCGGGATGCTACTCGCTAGGCTGGCAACCATGCCTGAAATCGCGAAGGTGCTCGTCGCCAACCGCGGCGAGATCGCCGTCCGCATCGTCCGTGCCGCTCGTGACTCCGGGATCGCCTCGGTCGCCGTCTACGCCGACCAGGACAGGGACGCGCTGCATGTGCGCCTGGCCGACGAGGCGTACGCGCTCGGTGGCGCGACGAGCGCCGAGACGTACCTCCAGATCGAGAAGATCCTCTCCGTCGCCCGCCGCGCCGGTGCCGACGCCGTGCACCCCGGCTACGGCTTCCTCGCGGAGAACGCCGAGTTCGCGCGCGCGGTGATCGACGCCGGGATGATCTGGATCGGCCCCTCCCCGGAGGCGATCGAGGCGCTCGGCGACAAGGTCACCGCCCGCCACGTGGCCGAGAAGGTCGGTGCACCCCTCGCGCCCGGCACCCCCGGCCCGGTCTCGGGCGCCGACGAGGTCGTCGCCTTCGCGCAGGAGTACGGTCTGCCGATCGCGATCAAGGCGGCCTACGGCGGCGGCGGACGCGGCCTCAAGGTCGCCCGTGAGCTCGACGAGGTCGCGGAGCTGTTCGAGTCCGCCACCCGTGAGGCCGTCGCGGCGTTCGGTCGTGGCGAGTGCTTCGTGGAAAAGTACCTCGACAAGCCCCGGCACGTCGAGACCCAGTGTCTCGCCGACGCCGAGGGCAACGTCGTCATCATCTCGACCCGCGACTGCTCGCTGCAGCGCCGGCACCAGAAGCTCGTCGAGGAGGCGCCGGCCCCGTTCCTCACGCCCGAGCAGAACGAGAAGCTCTACTCGGCGTCCAAGGCCATCCTCAAGGAGGTCGGCTACGTCGGCGCGGGCACGTGCGAGTTCCTCATCGGCGCCGACGGCACGGTCTCCTTCCTCGAGGTGAACACGCGCCTCCAGGTCGAGCACCCCGTGTCGGAGGAGGTCACCGGGATCGACCTCGTCCGCGAGCAGTTCCGCATCGCCGCCGGTGGGACGATCGACTACGACGACCCCCAGCCGCAAGGCCACTCCATCGAGTTCCGCATCAACGGCGAGGACCCGGGTCGCGGGTTCCTCCCCCAGCCCGGCCCCATCCACGTCTTCAAGACCTTCGGCGGCCCCGGCATCCGTCTCGACTCCGGGGTCACCGCCGGGGACGCGGTCTCCGGCGCGTTCGACTCGCTGCTCGCCAAGATCATCGTCACCGGCAAGGACCGCGCCGAGGCCCTGGAGCGCGCGCGTCGGGCTCTGGACGAGTTCGAGGTCGCGGGTCTGCCCACCGTCATCCCGTTCCACCGCAAGGTCGTCCGCGATCCCGCCTTCACGGCCGAGGACGGGACGTTCGGGGTGTACACGCGCTGGATCGAGACCGAGTTCGACAACGACATCCCCGCGTGGGACGGCGAGCTGGAGGCGCCGGCTCCGGCGAACGCCCGGCACACCGTCGTCGTCGAGGTCGGCGGCAAGCGCCTGGAGGTCAGCCTGCCCGATCGCGTCGCGGTCGCGCCCGGCACCACCGGCCGCCCGGCGGCCGTCCCGCCGTCGCGCCGCAGCCATGCCACGGTCGCCAACGCCGGGGCGTCCGGTGACGCGGTGAAGTCGCCGATGCAGGCCACGGTCGTCAAGGTCGCGGTCGAGGAGGGGCAGCAGGTCGTCAAGGGCGACCTCGTCGTCGTCCTCGAGGCGATGAAGATGGAGCAGCCGCTGCAGGCGCACAAGGATGGCGTGGTGGGCAACATCGACGCCGCCGCGGGCACCACGGTCTCCGCCGGTCACCAGCTCCTCACGATCTCCTGACCCGAGACCCCGCTTTCACGCCGAGACCCCGGGCTGCAGATGTCTGCAGCCCGGGGTCTCGTCGATTGCGGGGGGTCTCGGGTCAGGAGATGTTCACGAGATGCATCGCGCGGCTCGCGTCGGTGATGCTGCTCGACAGCGAGGGGTACGCGGCGAACACCCGCGAGACCTGGTCCACGGTGAGGCGACGCTCGACGGCGATCGCGATCGGGTAGATCAGCTCCGAGGCCTTCGGGGCCACGATCACGCCGCCGATCACCGTGCCGGAGCCCTTGCGGGCGATGAGCTTGACGAAGCCGTCCTTGATGCCCATCATCTTCGCGCGCGGGTTGGCGGCCAGCGGGAGCTTGTAGACCATGCCGTCGGCGAGGCCGTCCTCCACGTCCTTGACGCCGTAGCCGACGGTCGCGATCTCCGGCGCCGTGAAGATGTTGGAGGTGATCTTGATGAGCTCGAGCGGGATGACGATGTCGCCCAGCGCGTGGAACACCGCCGTCCGCCCCTGCATCGAGGCCACCGAGGCCAGCGGGAAGAAGTTCGTGCAGTCGCCCACCGCGTACACGTTCGGCACCGAGGTGCGCGCGACGCGGTTCACCCGGACGTGACCGGAGTCGTCCAGCTCGACGCCGGCCTCCTCCAGGCCGATGCCCGCGGTGTTCGGGATGGAGCCGACCGCCATGAGGCAGTGGCTGCCCTCGACGGTGCGGCCGTCCGACAGGGTCACGGTGACGCCGTCGCCTGTGACCTCGACCTTCTCGGCCCGCGACTTGGACAGCACCTGCATGCCGCCGCGCTTGAACACCTTCTCCAGCACCCGCGCCGCATCCTGGTCCTCGCCGGGGAGAACCTGCTCCCGGCTGGAGACGAGCGTGACCTTCGCGCCGAGGTTCATGTAGGCGGAGGCGAACTCCGCGCCGGTCACGCCGGAGCCGACGACGATGAGGTGCTCGGGCAGCGCCTTCATGTCGTAGAGCTGCGTCCACGTGAGGATGCGCTTGCCGTCGGGCTTGGCGGAGTCGAGCTCGCGCGGCGAGGCGCCGACCGCGACGACGATGGTGTCGGCCTCGACGCGGTCGAAGTCGGTGCCCCGCTCGCCCGTGGAGACGACGATGGCGTTCGGACCCTCCAGCCGGCCGTGACCGGAGAGGATCCGCACGCCGGCGTCGAGGAGGGTGGTGCGCATGTCCTCGGACTGCTGACCGGCCAGCGCCACGAGGCGCTTGTTCACGGCGGCGAGGTTGATGGCGATCTCCGGCTTGAGCGGCTTGCCGTTCTCGCCCTTGGCGTAGAAGTTCACGCCCAGGTCGCTGGCCTCGGAGATGGCGACCGCGGCGTCCGCCGTCGCGATGAGGCTCTTCGACGGCACCACGTCGGTGAGCACGGCCGAACCGCCGACACCGACGCGCTCGACGAGGGTGACCTCCGCTCCGAGCTGGGCGGCCGCCAGGGCCGCCTCGTAACCGCCGGGTCCGCCGCCGAGGACGGCGACGCGCTGAGTGCGCTCGAAAGTGGTGGAAGACATGCTCTCCATTCTTCCGCAATCCTGGCACCGGAGCCTGCCACTTCCTAGAGTGGATCCATGCCTGAAACCCACAGCAACCCCCTCGACGACCCCACTGCGAACCCGTTCGAGGTCGCAGCCGAAGCCGCCGCCGACATCGCGCGGCTGACCGGCGTCGAGAAGCACGACATCGCCCTCACGCTCGGCAGCGGCTGGGGCAAGGCGGCCGACCTCATCGGCGAGACCGTCGCGACCATCCCCGCGACCGAGGTCACCGGATTCTCGAAGCCCGCCCTGGAGGGCCACGTCGGCACCCTGCGCAGCATCCGGACCCCGGGCGGGAAGAACGTCCTCGTCATCGGCGCCCGCACGCACTACTACGAGAACCACGGCGTGCGCCGGGTCGTGCACAGCGTCCGCACCGCCGCAGCCACCGGCGCGAAGATCATGGTCCTCACCAACGGCGCGGGAGGCATCCGCGAGACGTGGAAGCCCGGGCAGCCCGTGCTGATCAGCGATCACATCAACCTCACCGCCGACTCTCCCCTGGAGGGCGCGACCTTCATCGACCTCACCGACCTGTACGCGAAGCGTCTGCGCGACATCGCCCGGACGGTCGACCCCACGCTCGACGAGGGCATCTATACGCAGTTCCGCGGCCCGCACTACGAGACCCCGGCCGAGGTGCAGATGGCGAAGCACATCGGCGGCCACATCGTCGGCATGTCCACCGCGCTCGAGGCGATCGCCGCGCGCGAGGCCGGCATGGAGATCCTCGGGTTCTCGCTCATCACGAACCTCGCCGCCGGCATCCAGCAGACGCCGCTGAGCCATGCCGAGGTCATCGAGGCCGGACGCGAGGCGGAGCCGGTGATCTCCGCCCTGCTGGCCCGGGTGGTCGAGGCCCTGTGAGCGAGGAGCGGCTCGCCCAGGCCCGCGCCTGGCTGCGCCAGGACCCCGACCCGCAGACCCGCGACGAGCTGGCGGGCATCGTCACCCGTGCCGCTTCCGGGGACGAGGCCGCTGCGGCGGAGCTCGACGACCGCTTCGGCAGTCGTCTCGCGTTCGGCACGGCCGGGCTCCGCGGCGCGCTCGGGGCGGGAAGCAACCGGATGAATCGGGTGCTCGTCTCCCAGGCCGCCGCGGGCTTCGCGGCGTACCTGCGCGAGCGGGCCGCGGGGGCGACGCCGACGGTCGTGATCGGCTACGACGGACGCCGGAACTCCCGGGTCTTCGCTCAGGACTCCGCGGAGCTGTTCGCCGGGGCCGGCCTGCGCGCGATCCTGCTCCCCCGCCTGCTGCCGACGCCCGTGCTGGCCTTCGCCGTGCGTCACCTCGGCGCCGATGCCGGCGTGATGGTGACCGCGAGCCACAACCCGCCGGACGACAACGGCTACAAGGTGTACCTCGGTGGCCCGGATGCCGGCTCGCAGATCGTCGCTCCCGCCGACGCCGAGATCGCCGCCCACATCCAGCGGATCGCGGACAGCGGGGACGTCCGGGCCCTGCCGCGGTCCACCGCCTACGAGACCGCGGCCGAGGACCTCGTCCAGGCCTACGTCGCCGCCACCGCCGCGGTCGCGCCGGCGCCCGCGGGGGCCCGCCGCCTGCGCTGGGTCTACACCGCGATGCACGGTGTCGGCTGGGAGACGGTCGCCCGCATCGTCGATGCCGCCGGCTACCCGCGGCCGATCGTGGTCGACGAGCAGCTGCATCCGGACGCGACGTTCCGCACGGTCTCCTTCCCGAACCCCGAGGAGCCGGGGGCCATGGATCTCGCGTTCGCCACCGCCAGGAGGGCGAAGGCGGACTTCATCCTCGCGAACGACCCGGACGCCGACCGCCTCGCCGTGGCCGTCCCGGACGAGACCGCCGCGGACGGCTGGCGCCGTCTCACGGGCAACGAGGTCGGCCTGCTGCTCGGCGCGCGTGCCGCGCGGCAGGCGGCGGGCACTCCCGGCGCCTCGCTCGCCTGCTCGCTCGTCTCCTCCCCCGGGCTCGGCGCCATCGCCGCCCACCACGGGCTGGACTTCCATGAGACGCTCACCGGCTTCAAGTGGATCTCCCGGGCGCCAGGCATCGTCTTCGGCTTCGAGGAGGCCCTGGGCTATCTCGTCAACCCCGAGACCGTGCGCGACAAGGACGGCATCTCCGCCGCGGTCGCCGTGCTCGGCCTGGCCGCCGAGGCTCAGGAGCGCGGGCTCACCCTCGCCGATCTCGTCCGCGAGGTGGGCGACGCGTACGGGCACTTCGCGAGCGCGCAGGTGTCGGTGCGGGTGGCGGATCTGTCGCTCATCGGCACGGTGATGCTCTCGCTGCGGTCGCTTCCGCCCACGCAGATCGCGGGACGTTCGATCGCGTCGGCCGAGGACCTGCTGCAGAGCGCTCCGGGGCAGCCCTCCGGAGACGTGCTGCGGTACCGGCTCTCGGACGGCTCCCGGGTGATCGTCCGGCCGAGCGGCACGGAGCCGAAGCTCAAGGTGTACATCGACGCCACGGGGGATTCCGCCGAGGCGGCCGCAGCGGCCGTCGCCGAGCTGGAGGCGGGCGTCCGGGTCCTCCTGGACGAGCGCTCCTGACCATGCCCGTCCGCCACGTCGTCGTCAGCGCCCACAACGGCGTGCACGCACGGCCGGTCGCGGAGCTCGTGCGCCTCGCGCAGGCGCACGAGCTCCCGGTCACGCTGCGCACCGCGGACGGCGCGGCCGTGGATCTGCGCAGCGTCCTCGCGGTGATGGACCTCGCCCTCGCACCCGGCGACGCCGTGACCCTGGAGACGCCGGCAGGCCCCGCCTCGGAGAGCGTCCTCGACCAGCTCACCCGCGTGCTCGCCCCCGACGCCTGAGCCTCAGCCGTCGATCACGGCGACGAGCTCGTCGAGGAAGCCCTCGAAGGTCGCGCTGCGCCGGACGATCCGCTGCACGCTCTCGCGCTCGCTGAACACCTCCACGAGCTGCTCGAACACGGTCTGGAAGGCGGCGCGGTCGCTCTCGCTGAAGGCGGCCAGCGCGACGACCTGCACGCGTCCGTCGCCCCAGGCCGCCGACCCCTCGGCCACGCCGAGCGCGATCGCCGTGCGCGCCGCGGTCATCTGCAGCGCGTGCGGCACGGCGAGCGCGTCGGTGAAGGCCGTGGAGGACATGCGCTCCCGGATGATCGTGTTCTCCACGTAGTCGTCGCCGATCAGGCCGGCCCGCACGAGCGGCGCGCCGAGCCGCCGGATGATGGCCTCCTCCCCCTCGTCCGGAAGGGGATGCACGAAGGCGTCGGGGTGGAAGTAGCGCGCGAGCTCCTCCCGGAGCCGGGCGAGCCGTCGCCCCCGGCGCAGGCGCCCTGCAGCCTGCTGGATGCGGTCGACGTCCGCGTCGGTGAGGAACGGCTGGATGCGCACGAAGCGGTCGCCGGAGGCCCCGGGCTCGATCGTGCTCAGCACGAGGTCGGTGTCGAACGACGCCCAATCCGGGTCGACGTTCGTGATGACGCTGGTGACCTCGATGGCCGAACCGAGCGAGCGGTCCACGCTCGACCGCAGGAGTTCGTGGAGTTCGTAGTAGCCGGGGCAGACGATGGTCGCCGTGAGGATGGACTCCGCTTTGCGACTCCGCTCCAGCCGCCCCCCGACGTGCATGGCGATGTAGGCGATCTCGTCGTCGTGGATGGGCGTGCCGAGCCGGTCGTGCAGGCCGCTTGCGATCGACACCGCGACCTCGAAGATCATCGGGTACGTCGTCTTCAGCGAGCGGGTCAGCGGATTCCGGGTGAGCGCGCTCTCCTCGGCACGGCGCAGGAGGTTCTGCACGTGCAGCGCGAGACGGAGCACGAAGGTCTCGTCGACGAGGTCGACCCGGTAGTCGTCGGCCGCCCGCGCGATCTCCGCGCGGACCGCCGCCTCCACGTCCGGACTGACGCCGCTGCGCGCGAGTTCCCGTGTCGCCTCGCCGCCCGGAGCGACGATGCGCGTCAGGACGAGGGAGGCCAGGTGTCCGCTGTCCCCCTCCCCGAGCACCACGTCGAAGTGCGCGGCCGCGAGCCGCGCGATGACGGCACCGACCCGCGGGATCTCGGGTCGAGCGCCGGACGGCGGAGCCTCGAGGGCCCGGCCGGCCGCCACCCGCTCGGCGGCGATCGCGATGTGCAGCAGGACGTCGGCGATCGCGAGTTCGTTGACGTAGTAGCCCAGCTCGCCGAGTTCTCCCACCAGGGCGGACTTGAAGGGTCCCACCGCTCGCGCGTCGACCGCGGTCCCGGAGAGGGCCCGCCGGAAGATCTCGGGGTGGAACGAGGCGTCGTCCATCTCGTCATGGGCGAGGCGGCTGAGCAGACGCCGCTGCGCCGCTTCGTCGCCGCGGAGCCGCACCCGTTCGCGCGCCCGCTCCAGCATGAGGTCGGTGCCGTCGAGGAGGCCGCGCACCCGCACGAGATCGGCCTCGAGGGTCGCCTCGCTCACGTGCAGCGCGTCCGCGGTGTCGAAGACGTCGATGCCCTCCGGCGCGTCGAGGAGGAGCCGGACGAGCGCGTGGAGGCGTTCCCGCGGTGCGGAGTCGCCGCCCTGCCGCACCCGGAGCGCGCCGCGGGCGCCGGGGCCCGCCCGATAGCCCGCCGGGCCGGACTCGACGACCGCGGCACCGGGCGTGCGGGCGTTCAGGGCCGCGACGTAGGAACGGATGCTGCGGGGCGTCACGCCGAGGAGGTCGGCCAGCGTGCCCGCGGTCGCCCAGCCCTCCTCGCGCAGCAGGGCGGCGAGGAGCTGGTCCTGACGCTGGCGCGACATGATCCCTCCGAGTTCCCGTGCTGACGGCACTGTCCGACTGCTCTCCATGATGACAGCCTCCGGCGGCAGGGGCGCGGCGAGCAGGGTTCCGCAGGGGCGGAAGAGAACGTGTTGGTGCCGCCGCGCCCGCGTTTCCCAGACTGTTCTCAGGAAGGTGACATCGATGAGGATTCTCGTGGTCTGCGGCGCCGGTGCGTCGAGCACGTTCGTCGCCCAGCGCCTGCGCACCGCCGCCGCCGCGGCGGGACTGGACTGGGACGCGGACGCCGGCGTCGAGAGCACCGTCTCCCTCGGAGGGCACGACCTCGTCCTCGTGGGCCCGCACCTCCGCGAGCGCCTCGGCGCCATCCGCGTTCTGACCCGCGCGCCCGTCGCGGTCCTGCCGGACGATGTGTTCGCCGATCGCGACGGCAGCCGCACGCTTCTCCTCGCCCAGTCGACCTTCGCCGCCGCCGGCGGGGCCCCGAAAGGAACACCATGACCGCCACCCGCACCGTCCGCATCGGCTCTTCACACGGACTGCACGCCCGGCCCGCCAAGATCTTCGCGCAGGCCGCGAAGGACTCCGGCCTCGCGGTCACGATCGCCAAGGACTCCGGCAAGCCGGTCAACGCCGCGAGCATCCTCGGGGTGATCGCCCTGGCCATCGAGCACGGCGACTACGTGACGCTCACGGCCGAGGGCGACGGCGCGGAGGGGGTCCTGGACACGCTCACCGAGCTGCTGACCACCGACCACGACCAGGACGCCGCCGGATGAGCGCGCTGCGAGGGGTGGGCATCGGTCTCGGCGTCGCGCAGGGGCCGGTCGTCCGCATGACCGAGGCACTGCCCGCGCCCGAGAACACGCCGAGCACCGCGGGGGCGGAGGCCGAGCGTGCGCGGGTCCGCGAGGCCGTCGCCGTCGTCGCGCAAGAGCTAACCCAGCGCGGCGAGGCCGCCGGTGGTGCGGCGCAGGAGGTGCTCGAGGCGCAGGCGATGATCGCCGAGGACCCCACCCTGCAGGACGAGGTCGACAGCAGGATCGACGCCGGCGCCACCGCGGAGTGGGCTGTGCACGACGCCTTCGCGGGCTTCCGGGCCACACTCGAAGCCGTCGGCGGCTACCTCGGCGAGCGTGCCGCCGATCTCGACGACATCGCGCAGCGGGTGCTCGCCCGACTGCGCGGTGTGGAGGCCCCCGGCGTGCCCGACCCTGGGCACCCGTTCGTCCTCGTGGCGCGCGACCTCGCGCCCGCCGACACCGCGCTGCTGAACCTCGACCAGGTGCT
Source organism: Microbacterium sp. MMO-113 (assembly GCF_037148555.1). NCBI lineage: Bacteria > Bacillati > Actinomycetota > Actinomycetes > Micrococcales > Microbacteriaceae > Microbacterium > Microbacterium sp. MMO-113. Next base: position 89,065 of record NZ_JBBCTD010000003.1, read on the forward strand.
CGCCCTCGTCACCACCGACGGCGGCCCGACCTCCCACACGGCGATCCTCGCCAGGGAGAAGGGCATCGTGGCTGTGGTCGGCGTCGGCGACGGGCACGCTCTGACGACCGGGGAGACCGTGATCGTCGACGCGGCCGCGGGTGTCATCACCCGCGAGCCGACCGATGACGAGCGCGCCCGCGCCGCCGAGCGCGCCGCCGCCCGCCGCGCCGCCGACGACGCCCCGCTCACACCCGGCGCGCTCGCCGACGGCACATCGGTCGCGCTGCTCGCGAACCTGGGGAAGCCGGCCGATGCCGCCGACGCGGTCGCGCGGGGCGCCGAGGGCGTCGGCCTGTTCCGGACGGAGTTCCTGTTCCTCTCCGCGTCGCAGGCGCCGACGGTCGCCCAGCAGCGGGACGCCTACCGCGAGCTCCTGGAGGCCTTCCCCGGCAAGAAGGTCGTCGTGCGGATGCTCGACGCGGGGGCCGACAAGCCGCTGGCCTTCCTCAACGACGCACACGAGGAGAACCCGGCCCTGGGATTGCGCGGCCTGCGGGCACTCCGCGCGAGCGAGGACATCCTCCGCGAGCAGCTGACCGCGCTGGCCGAGGCCGACGCCGCGACCGACGCCGACCTGTGGGTCATGGCACCCATGGTGGCCACCGTCGAGGAGACCGTGTACTTCACCGGCCTCGCCCGCGAGTACGGGCTGAAGACGGCCGGCGTCATGGTCGAGGTGCCCTCCAGCGCCCTGCTCGCCGATCGGGTGCTCGCGCACGCCGATTTCGCGTCCATCGGCACCAACGACCTCACCCAGTACACGATGGCCGCGGACCGGCTGCTCGGCTCCGTCGCGTCGTTCCAGGACCCCTGGCACCCCGCAGTGCTGCGCCTGGTGCGCGAGGTCGGCGCGGCCGGCGCCCGTCTCGGCAAGCCGGTCGGCATCTGCGGCGAGGCCGCGGCCGATCCGCTGCTCGCCGTCGTCCTCGTGGGGCTCGGCGCGACGAGCCTCTCCATGGCGCCGTCGGCCCTCGCGGACGTCCGCCAGGCGCTCGCCGCCCGGACTCGCGACGATGCCCTCCGCCTCGCGGAAGCCGCGCTCGGCGCGGACGACGCCCCCTCCGCCCGCACCGCTGCGGCGACCCTCGCCGCGGCACTCCCCCCTCATCAGAAAGAGACCACATCATGACGACGACGTCACCCGCTGCCACCGCCCCCGGTGGCCTCCGCGTGGGCGTGCAGCGTTTCGGCACGTTCCTCTCCGGCATGATCATGCCGAACATCGCGGCCTTCATCGCCTGGGGCTTCATCACGATGCTCTTCATCCCGAAGGGCTTCTTCGGGGCCGAGAGCCCGTTCGGCTGGCACTGGGCCGGCGTCGCCGAGATCATCGGCGGCGGCGGCGACTCCGCCGTCCTCGGCTGGCAGGGCGCGATGACCGCGGTCGCCGAGGGCGCGGACGGCAACATCCTGGCCTACGTGGGCCTGGTCGGCCCGATGGTCACCTACCTGCTGCCCCTCCTGATCGCGAACACGGCCGGACGCATGGTCTACGGCGAGCGCGGTGGCGTGGTCGCCACGATCGCGACCGTCGGCGTGATCGTCGGGACGAACATCCCGATGTTCCTCGGCGCCATGATCATGGGCCCGATCGCCGCGTGGATCATGAAGCAGGTCGACAAGCTGTGGGACGGCAAGATCCGCCCCGGCTTCGAGATGCTCGTCAACAACTTCTCCGCCGGCATCCTGGGCATGATCCTCGCCATCGTCGGGTTCTTCGCCTTCGGCCCGGTCATGCTCGGCATCAGCGCCGCGCTGGGGGCGGCCGTCGACTGGCTCGTCTCGCTCAACCTGCTGCCGCTCGTGTCGATCATCGTCGAGCCGGCCAAGGTGCTGTTCCTCAACAACGCCATCAACCACGGCGTGTTCACCCCGCTGGGGATCGAGCAGGCCGCCGAGACGGGGAAGTCGATCCTCTTCCTCATCGAGGCGAACCCCGGCCCCGGCCTCGGTCTGCTGCTCGCCTTCACCTTCTTCGGGGTCGGCGCGGCGAAGGCCTCCGCTCCCGGTGCCGCCATCATCCAGTTCTTCGGCGGCATCCACGAGATCTACTTCCCGTACGCGCTCAGCAAGCCGACCACGATCCTCGCGCTCATCGCGGGTGGAGCGGCCGGTGTGACCACCAACATGGTCCTCGGCGGGGGACTCGCCTTCCCGGCGGCCCCGGGCAGCATCATCGCCGTGACCGCCGCGGCCATCGGCCCCGGCGTCGCCAACCTCCTCGTCGTCTACCTGTCGGTCATCATCGCGGCGACCGTGACGTTCCTCATCACCGGCGTCATCCTGCGGGCCTCGCGCACGCGCGACCTCGCCGCCGAGGGCGACGCGTTCGGCGCGGCCATCGCGCAGACCGAGGCGAACAAGGGCAAGTCGTCCGCGGCGATGGACGCCCTGCGCACCTCGACCGCGACGCCGGCTCCGGAGACCACGCCGGCTCCCGCCACCACCGCGGTCGCGGCGGCCCCGATCGAGACCATCGTGTTCGCGTGCGACGCCGGCATGGGCTCGTCCGCCATGGGTGCCAGCGTGCTCCGCAACAAGCTGAAGAAGGCCGGCATCGAGGGCGTCACCGTCACGAACGCCGCCATCGCCAACCTCGACGGCGGCGCCGACGTGGTCATCACGCAGCAGCAGCTCACCGACCGGGCCACGGCGAAGTCGCCGGACTCCCGGCACGTGTCGGTGGACAACTTCATGAACTCGCCGAAGTACGACGAGGTCGTCGAGATGGTCAAGGAACAGCGAAAGGACGAAGAATGAGCGTTCTCACTGCCGAGCAGGTCCGCATCCACCCGGGAGGCGCGTCGCGGGACGATGCGCTCCAGGAGGCGACGGACATCCTCGTCGCCGCCGGTGCGGTGACCCCGGCGTACGTCGACGCGATGCGCCAGCGCGAGGAGACCGTGTCGACGTACATGGGCAACGGGCTGGCCATCCCGCACGGCACGAACGAGGCGAAGGACGCCATCCTCGCCTCGGCCCTCTCCGTCGTCCGCTACGACGGCGGCGTCGACTGGGACGGCGAGCAGGCGCGATTCGTGATCGGCATCGCCGGGGTCGGCGACGAGCACCTCGACATCCTGTCGCGCATCGCGATCCTCTTCTCGGAAGAGGACGACGTCGCGCGGCTGGAAGCGGCGGCGACGCCGGACGAGCTGTTCGCTCTCCTCTCGGAGGTGAACGAGGGATGAAGGCGGTCCACTTCGGGGCGGGCAACATCGGGCGCGGTTTTGTCGGCCTGCTCCTGCACGAGGGCGGTTACGAGGTCGTGTTCAGCGACGTCGCGGACGCGCTCGTGGAGGCGATCGACCGGGCGGACTCGTACACCGTGCACGAAGCCGGCCCCGGAGGGACCGACCACGTCGTCTCCGGGTTCCGTGCGGTGAACAGCCGCACGGACCCGGCCGTGGTGGCGGAGGAGGTGGCGACGGCCGACGTCGTCACGACCGCCGTCGGCCCCACCGTGCTGCGGTTCGTCGCCCCGTCGATCGTCGCCGGGCTCGCGCTGCGCTCGCCCGAGGCCGCGCCGCTGCAGGTGATGGCGTGCGAGAACGCCATCGGCGCCACCGATCAGCTGCGGCAGGAGATCGTCGCCGCGGCGGGGCCGGACGCCGACGCCCTCCTCGCGCGTGCGGTGTTCGCGAACACCGCCGTCGACCGGATCGTGCCCGCGCAGCCGGAGGGCGGCGGCATCGACGTCACGGTGGAGCCGTACTTCGAGTGGGCGATCGAGGCCCGGCCGTTCGGCGACACCCCGCCGCGCATCCCTGGCGCCCATTTCGTCGACGACCTCGCTCCGTACATCGAGCGCAAGCTCTTCACGGTGAACACCGGTCATGCCGCCACCGCGTACTTCGGGGCACGGGCGGGCATCGAGCGGATCTCGGACGCCCTCGCGGACGAGGCGATCGCCGCGCAGGTCTCCGCGGCGCTGGAGGAGACCTCTGCGGTGCTGGTCGTCGAACACGGTCTCGACCCCGCGGAGCTGGCGCAGTACCGCGCGACCATCCTCGAGCGGTTCCGCAATCCCGCGCTCGTGGACACCGTGCAGCGCGTCGGCCGGCAGCCGCTGCGGAAGATCTCCCGGCACGAGCGCTTCATCGGTCCCGCGGCGATGGCGGCCGAGCACGGACTCTCGACGAACGCCCTCGTGGCAGCCGTCGCCGCCGCGCTGGCGTTCGACGACCCCGCCGACGAGCAGTCGGTCGAGTTGCAAGCCCTGCTGCGCACCGAAGACCCCACGGGCTTCACCGTCCGCACCACGGGACTCGATCCGGAGCACCCGCTCTTCTCCGCCGTCCGCGACGCGGTGGCGCGCCGTCAGGCGGCACTCGCCGGCTGAGAGGACGCGGCGTCCGGGCGGGAGTAGCGTAGCTGCTGTGCAGCAGAAGCCCCGACGCCGCGTCCTGAGACGAGTCCTGTGGAGTGTGGCGATCGTCCTCCTCCTCGCCGTCGGCGGAATCCTCGTGTGGAGCCAGGTCGGTGTCATGGCCGCAGAGCCCGAACCGCTCGCCGCCGTCCGGGAGAATCCTGCGATCACCGTGACCGACGCCGAGGAGGGGATCGTCCTGGAGCCCGCGGACGGCGACTCCGACCGCGGACTCGTCTTCATCCCGGGAGCGAAGGTCGACCCGTGGGCCTACGCCTCGATCCTCCAGGGGCTCGCGGAGGAGGGCACCACGGTCGTCATCACCCGGCCCTGGCTCCACCTCGCCTTCTTCGATCCGCGCGGCCTCGACTCGTTCACGAGCGCCGCGCCCGACGTGGACACCTGGGCCGTGGGCGGCCACTCCCTCGGCGGCGTGCGCGCCTGCCAGCTCGCGACGGACGCCGACGCCCTCGTCCTCTTCGCCTCCTACTGCGCGACCGACCTCGCAGGCACCGACCTTCCTGTACTGAGCGTCTCCGGGAGTGAGGACGGCCTCTCCACGCCGGAGAAGATCGCGGACGCCCGGTCTGAGCTCCCCGCAGACGCCGAGTTCATCGAGATCGACGGCGCCTCCCACGCCTCCTTCGGTGACTACGGGCCCCAGTCCGGTGACGGCACCGCGACCATCGACGACGAGGAGATGCACGCCGAGGTCACCGAGGTCGTCGGCGGCTTCCTGGAGCAGGTCGCGCCCTAGGCCGCCCGCGGATCCCCGAGGATCGGGTCGAGCAGCGGATGCAAGTGCCGGGTGGGGAGAACCCCCGCGGCCGACCGCGCACCCGCCGAGAGCGCCGACGCCAGGTCCGCTCCTGCCAGCCGCGCGTCGAGGACTCCGGCCAGGAATGCGTCGCCCGCGCCGTTGGTGTCGACGACGGCGGTCGGCAGCGCGGGCACCCGCAGCTCGGCCCCGTCCTCCCCCACCGCGACCGCTCCCTCGGCGCCGAGGGTGCACACGGCGAACGCCGCTCCCCCCGCGACGACGGCGCGCAGGAACTCCACCGGGTCGGCCAGCCGATCCGCGTTGCAGAAGACGGCCGCGGCCCCCGCCAGGAACGGCCGGTGGTACGCGTCGATGCCGTCGTAGTCGTGCACGTCGACCCAGAGCGGCGTGCCACTGGCCGCCGCGAGCGGGAGCAGCCGCCGCGGCTCGGCGGCCAGATCGAGCACGACGGCGTCGGCGGCGGCCATCGCCGTGGCGTACGCGGCGTCCTCCATCCCCGTCGTCTCCCCCGGAGTGGAGAGGTACAGCGACACCCGGTCACCCTGCGGAGTCATCAGGTTGAGGTGCCGTTCCGTGGTTCCGTGCGTCCACTGCGCGACCACCCCGGCGGCCTCGAGTGTCGCACGCACCCGGAGCCCGTCCTCGTCCTCCCCGGCGACGGCATGCAGCACGACGGATCGGCCGAGCGCCGTCAGGCTCAGCGCCTTGCCCGCACTCGTGCCGCCGACCGTCTCCCAGCTCGCCTGCGCGAACTGCATGTGCGGCACGGGCTCGGGGAGCCGGTCGAGGAGGACGATGCGGTTCCAGGAGGCGGGACCGGCGAGGAAGACGGAAGCGGGCATGCTCTCATCCTCGCGCGCCACGGGTGGTCACCCGATGCGCGACACCAGGGCTTCCAACCCCATCCCGTAATCGATGCGCACGACGGGGAGGGCGAGCTTGTCCGTCCCGATCACCACGTATCCGGGGTCGATGGTCCGCGCCAGTTCGTAGCCGGCCTGCCGGACACCCTCCTTCGCGGTGTCGTCGTAGTGGCCGAACGGGTAGGCCACCACCTCGCGGACGCCGAGCACGTCCCCCGACGTGGCGAGATCGGCGGCGATCTGCGCGGGCGTCCCGTTGACCATGCGTCCCCTGCCGTCGTCGCCGGCCTGATGCATGTCGTGGGTGTGCGAGCGTCGCTGGACCCACGGCGACGGTGCGGGGTCCTGCCGATAGGCCGTGACCATGAACGAGGTGCTGAGGAGCCGGTGCGCGTCCACGACGGGCACCGCGAGGTCGAACCACGTCTGATCGGCGTCGTCGTCGGTGATGATCACGCTCCGCACCGGGAGGGAGAGCCGCCCGTCGATGAACGCGCTGAGCTCGTCCCAGGTCGGCAGATAGAAGCCGGTGCTCGCGATGTAGGCCATGTGCGCCTCGAAGTCGCCGATGTACGCGTAGTTGCCGCGGAGCCACCCGCTCTCCCCCGCCGGGTCGGCCGTGAACTGGTGGTACATCAGGATGGGCACGCGCACGTCGTCGGCCGCATTCTCCTCGGGCGTCTTCCAGGCCGCGAAGAGCTCCGTCTGCTGCTGTGCGCACGCGACGGGATCCGCGCCGTTCACGCGTGCTTCCACCGTGAAGGCGGTGGCGGCGTCGGCGCTGGTGTACCAGCCCGCGAACACCCGGCCGTCGAGCTGCGGGATGGGCAGCCCCCGGTACGGCTCGTCCTGGAACTGCAGCATCGGCGCCGTCGGCGCCCCCTCGCCCCGGAACGTGACGGCGCACGCGCGGGGATCGTCTGCGTCCGCGAGGATCTGCTGCGACGGCGTGAGCGGGGGCCCCGTGACGGTGCCCTGGGCCTTCGGGACCCGCTCCTCCGGCGCGCGATGCAGCCCCGCGAACGCCGCCACACCCCCTCCGACGACTACGACGGCGACGAGCGCGCCGACCAGGCCGGCTCGTGAACGCGACGGCCTCCCCCCGGAGCGCATGTCAGGCGTCGAAGCCCTCGGCGATCATCTCCACGAGCTCCTCCCTCTCCTCGACGGGGAGGAAGGCCGCGGCGGCGGCGTTGAACTGGAAGGCCTCGAGGTCGTCGAGGTCGTACTCGAAGGTCTGCACGAGCAGGGCCAGCTCGCGCGTGAGCGAGGTCGCGCTCATGGTGCGGTTGTCCACGTTCACGGTCACCGCGAAGCCGAGCTGGTAGAGCAGGTCGAACGGGTGATCGGCGAGCGTCTTGCCCCACGCGGCGACGGCCCCCGTCTGCAGGTTCGACGACGGGGAGAGCTCCAGCGGGATCTCCCGGTCGCGCACCCAGCGCGCGAGGTCGCCGAAGCGCACCTGCACCTCGTCGCCCTCCTGTGTGACGACCTCGAGGTCCTCCGCGATGCGGACGCCGTGTCCGAGGCGGAGCGCACGACCGTCCAGCAGGGCCGAGCGGATCGACGCGAGACCCGCGGCCTCCCCCGCGTGCACGGTCACCGGGAAGAAGTTCTCGGCGAGGTAGTCGAAGGCCGCGCGGTGGTCCGACGGCGGGAAGCCGTCCTCGGGACCGGCGATGTCGAAGCCGACGGCACCCCGTCCACGGAAGTCCACTGCGAGCTCGGCGATCTCCCGAGCGCGGTCCGTGTGTCGCATGGCAGTGAGGAGCTGCCCCACGCGGATGCTGCGACCGTCGCGGTCCGCCGCATCCTCGCCCTCCTCGATCCCCTGCTGGACGGCTTCGACGGCGTCCTCCAGGGAGAGACCACCGCTCTGGTGCTGCTCCGGCGCCCAGCGCACCTCGCCGTAGATGACCCCGTCGGCCGCGAGGTCCTGGACGAACTCGCGCGCGACACGGGTCAGCCCCTCGCGGGTCTGCATGACGGCGGTGGTGAGCTCGAAGGTCTTCAGGTACTCCACCAGCGATCCGGAGTCGCTCTTCTTCGCGAACCAGGAGCCGAGCGCCGACGAGTCGGAGGCAGGGAGGTCGAGACCGATCGCGTCAGCGAGCTCGATGATCGTGGCCGGACGCACGGCGCCGTCCAGGTGGTCGTGCAGCGACACCTTCGGCAGGCTCCGCAGCGAGACGCCCTGGATGGCGACGTCGCCGCTCGCATCGATCGACATGGGGATCCTCTCGGTCGCGGGGTGTTCGTCCAGGCTAGCGCCCGGGCCTCACGCCGTGATGCGCTCGCGGACGATCGGCCCCAGCGTCGGCGCGTCGTCGCCGAGCTCCCAGGCCCCTTCGAGGGCCTCGATGGCTCGGGGGAAGCGCGCCTCATCCGCCGCCGACAGGGTGAACAGCGGCTGCCCGGCGGACACCCGGTCACCGGGCTTCGCGTGCAGGTCGATGCCTGCCTCGAAGATCACCGGGTCCTCGGCCCGCGCACGGCCCGCGCCGAGACGCCAGGCGGCGATCCCGAAGGGGAGCGCGTCCATCCGGGTGACGATGCCGTCCGCAGGAGCTGTGACGACGTGCGTCTCCCGCGCGACCGGGAGGGCCGCATCGGGGTCGCCGTCCTGGGCGCGGATCATCGCCTTCCAGGTGTCCATGGCGCGGCCGTCGTCCAGCGCCGCCTCCACGTCCGCATCGGGCTGGCCGGCCAGGGCGAGCATCTCCCTGGCGAGCGCGACGGTCAGCTCCCGCACGTCGGCGGGTCCTCCGCCGGCGAGGATCTCGACCGACTCGCGGACCTCGTTCGCGTTGCCGATCGCGCGGCCGAGAGGGACGTTCATGTCGGTCAGAAGTGCCGTGGTGGCGACGCCGGAGTCGGTGCCGAGCGCGACCATCGTGCGGGCGAGCTCGCGGGCGCGGTCGATGTCCTGCATGAACGCGCCGGAGCCGAACTTCACGTCCAGGACGAGGGCGTCGGTCCCCTCGGCGATCTTCTTCGACATGATGCTGGAGGCGATCAGCGGGATCGCCTCCACAGTGCCGGTCACGTCACGGAGCGCGTAGAGCTTCTTGTCGGCGGGAGCGAGACCGGAGCCCGCGGCGCAGATCACGGCCCCGACGTCGCCCTGCATCTGCGCGAACATCTCCTCGTTGCTGAGCGCCGCGCGCCAGCCGGGGATCGATTCCAGCTTGTCGAGCGTGCCCCCGGTGTGGCCGAGGCCGCGGCCGCTGAGCTGCGGGACCGCCACGCCGAACGAGGCGACCAGCGGGGCCAGGGGCAGGGTGATCTTGTCGCCGACGCCACCGGTGGAGTGCTTGTCCACCGTCTTCTTGCCGAGGGTCGCGAAGCTCATCCGCTCACCGGACGCGATCATCGCATCGGTGAGCACGCGGATCTCGTCGCGCTCCATGCCGCGCTGGAAGATCGCCATCGCGAAGGACGCCATCTGCGCGTCGGACACGTAGCCGCGCGTGTAGGCGTCCACCATCCAGCGCAGCGCCGGCTCGGGGACGACGCCCCCGTCGCGCTTCGCACGGATCACATCGACCGCGTCGAACGGCTCCACGGTCATCGTGCTTCCTCCAGGTCGCGCGGCCCGAACGCGTCGGGCAGCACCTCGTCGATCGTGCGGATGCCGGAGACGGTCTCCAGCAGCATGCCGGGTACGGCGTGCTCGAACAGCAGCTGCCGGCACCGGCCGCAGGGCATGATCGTCTCGCCGTCGTTGTTCACGCACACGAAGGCGACGAGCTGCCCGCCGCCGGACATGAACAGGTCTCCCACGAGCGCGCACTCCGCGCACAGCGTGACGCCGTAGGAGGCGTTCTCGACGTTGCAACCGGCGACGATCCGCCCGTCACTGACGAGAGCTGCCGCCCCCACGCGGTAGCGCGAGTACGGCGCGTAGGCCTTGGTCATGGCTTCCGCGGCGACCTGGCGCAGCTCGTCCCAGTCGATGTCCGTCATGGTGGTGGTTCCTTCTTCCCTGCGTGTTCTACGACTTGATGTACGGCTTGCCGCTGGCGGCAGGGCCCCGGATCTGTCCGGCGAACCCGGCGACCGCGAGCAGCGTGACCACGTACGGGAGCATGAGCATGAACTCGCCGGGGATCGGCGTCTTCAGGATCGAGAGCAGGTTCTGCAGGTTCGTCGCGAACCCGAAGAGCAGGGCGGCGAGTGTCGCGCGGATCGGGTCCCAGCGTCCGAAGATCACCGCGGCGAGGGCGATGAAGCCGAGTCCGGCCGTCATCTCCTTGCCGAACTGCGGGACCGAGACGAGGGTGAAGTACGCGCCGCCGATGCCGGCGATCGCGCCCGCCAGCAGCACGTTCCAGAACCGCGTCGGGTTGACCCGAATGCCGACCGTGTCGGCCGCCTGCGGGTGCTCGCCCACCGCGCGGAGGCGCAGGCCCCACTTGGTGCGGTACAGGCCCCACGCGACGACGGCCACGGTGATGAACATGAGGTACACGATGAAGGTCTGGTTGAAGAGCACCGGACCGATGATCGGGATGTCGCTCAGCACCGGGATCTCGATGCGCGAGAAGCGGACCGGGGTGTTCAGCTCGGCCTCGTTCGGGGCGAGGAGCGCGCCGTAGAGGAATCCGGTGAGGCCGGTGACGAGGACGTTGAGCACGACACCGACGATGACCTGCTCGACGAGGTACTTGATCGCGAACGCCGCCAGCACGCTCGCGACGAGCACGCCACCGATCATGGCGCCGATGAGGCCCACGAAGGCGTTGCCCGTGATGCTGGACAGCAGCGCCGCCGAGAACGCGCCGAGGAGCAGCTGCCCCTCGATGGCCACGTTGACGACACCGGCCCGCTCGCCGATGACACCGCCGAGCGCGCCGAACACCAGCGGCACCGAGAGCGACACGGCGCCGAACAGGAGACTCGTGACGGGGACGAGGCCCCCGGCCGCGGCCCAGACGAGGAACGCGAAGACCGCGAGCACGCCATAGGCGACGATGAGCCAGATCGATGGCGCACGGTACGTCCAGGCCCGGAGGAAGGCCCCGACCGTGAGGACGACGAGCACGGCGAAGACCACCCAGAACGTCGGCGCGGTGGGCAGCTCCACGTCGGGGAGCTCGAAGGCCGACGTGCGGTCGCCGAGGCGGAACGTGCTGATACCGCTGCGCGGCACGGCGAGGAAGAGCACTGCCAGCAGCGCGGTGACGACTGCGAGGCTGATCGGCGCCTTGAGGTGGCGCTCCCGGACGGTGGCGAGCTGCACCGTGCCGTCGGCGGCTTCGGTCTGCACGAGCGACATCATGCCGTCACCGCCTTCTTCGCGGCCTTGGCTCTCGCCTTGGCCGCCTTCTCTGCGTCGGACTTGGGGAGGAAGAACACCGTGCGCAGCAGCGGCGGCGCGGCGATGAACAGCACGACGAGCGACTGCACGACGAGCACGATGTCGACGGGGATGTCCTGCGCCTGCATCGAGAACGAGCCCGCCTTGAGGGCACCGAACAGGATTCCGGCCGCGAACGTCCCCCACGCGCGGCTGCGTCCGAGGAGGGCGACCGTGATGGCGTCGAAGCCGATGCCGGCGTCGATGGTCTCGGTGACCCCGGTGGTGACGGCGCCCTGGAGCTGGTTCATCCCGGCGAGGCCGGCGAGGGCACCCGCGAAGAGCATCGCGTAGACGTAGACGCGCTTGACGCTGATGCCCGCGGCGCGCGCGGCGTGCGGGTTCTCCCCCACCGCGCGCATGCGCATGCCCAGCGAGGAGCGCTCGATGAGCCACCACACGAACACCGTCGCGATGACCACGATGACGAAGCCGAGGTCGAGGAGCGGGAACTGCGGGCCGAGCAGGGTCGGGAACTGCGCGCTCTCCGGCGTTGCCGAGCCCAGCGCCTGGTTGGTCCCCGGCTTCTGCAGGAGCCCGGGCGTGCGGATCATCCACAGCAGCAGGTAGTACGCGATGTAGTTGAGCATGATCGTGAGGATCACCTCGTGCGCGCCCGTGCGTGCCTTGATGAGACCGGCGATACCGCCCCAGAGCGCCCCGCCGGCGATACCGGCCAGCAGGGTGACAGGCAGGTGGAACCAGATCGGCAGGTCGAGGTTGAACGTCAGCAGGGCCGCGACCGCGACGCCGACGAGCATCTGACCGCGGGCACCGATGTTGAACAGGCCGACGCGGAAGGCGAGGGCGACGCCCAGGCCGGCGGCGATCAGCGGAGCCGCGAAGCCCAGCGTGTTCGTCAGCGGGCGGATCTGCGCGGCGAAGTCTGCGCCACGGGCGTTGAAGATCGCTCCGCGGAACAGCGCCTCGTAGCCGTTGTAGACCGCGTTCCAGGCCGCGACGAACGTGTCGCTCGGCTTGGCGAAGAAGTAGCCGGAGGCCTTCTGCACGTCTTCGTTGGTGAAGGCGATGAGGATGCCGCCGACGATGAGCGCGAGGACGATCGCCAGGATCGTCGTGACCGCGCTGCCGCGGAGGATCTCCTTGAGCACGACGTTCCCGCGCGGGGCCGGGGGCACCTCGTCCGCGAGGCCCGTGCTGGGCGGGAGCTGCTCGGGGGGCAGGCCCTTCGTGACGTCTCCTGCACCGGGTGTCGCGCCGCTCACGCGGTCACCTCCGCATCGGCCGCTCCGGCCATCATGAGTCCGAGTGTCTCCCGGGGCGTGTCACCGGGGACGATGCCGACGATGGTGCCGCGGTACATGACCGCGATCCGGTCGGCGAGGGCGGCGACCTCGTCGAGCTCGGTCGAGACGACGATCACGGGGACGCCCGCGTCGCGCGTCTCGATGATGCGCTTGTGGATGAACTCGATCGAGCCCACGTCGACACCGCGGGTCGGCTGCGCCGCCACGAAGAGCCGCAGCTCCCGGCTCATCTCGCGCGCGATCACGACCTTCTGCTGGTTGCCTCCGGAGAGGGTGCCCGCGGGGGTGTACGGGCCCTGCGTGCGGATGTCGTACTCCGCGATGCGCTCCTTGGCGAAGTCCTCCAGGGCGCCGCGGCGCAGCGTCCCGGCCCGGCTGAAGGCGGGATCGTCTGAGCGGTCGAGGATGAGGTTCTCGGCGACCGAGAATCCGGCGACGAGGCCGTCCTCGGTACGGTCCTCCGGCACGAACCCGACACCCGCGTCGAGGATGCCGCGGACGCTCTTGCCCACGAGCTCGATGCCGTCGAGGATGATGTTCCCCTCGACGCGCGCGGCGAGGCCGACGATGGCCTCGACGAGCTCGGTCTGGCCGTTGCCCTGCACACCGGCGACGGCCAGGACCTCGCCCGGTCGCACGGTGAAGTCGACGTCGTCGACGACGATGGCTCCGGTGGAGGTGAGCACCCGGAGGTTGCGGACCTCCAGACCACCTTCGCCGAGGCGCGGCGCCTCCTTGTGCACGGTCAGCTCGACCGCGCGGCCGACCATGAGCGAGGCCAGCTCGGCGTTGGTGGCGGTCGGCGAGGCCTCCCCCACGACTCGTCCGAGCCGGACGATCGTGATGCGGTCGGCGACCTCGCGCACCTCGCGCAGCTTGTGCGTGATGAAGACGATCGCGGTGCCCTCGTCCCGGAGCTGCCGCATGATGGCCATGAGTTCGTCGGTCTCCTGCGGCGTCAGCACCGCGGTGGGCTCGTCGAAGACGAGGACCCGGGCGTCGCGGGACAGCGCCTTGATGATCTCGACGCGCTGCTGCACGCCCACCGGCAGGTCGCCGACGACGGCGTCCGGATCGATGTCGAACCCGAACCGCGCGGCGACCGTGCGCACGTGCTCGCGTGCCTTCGCGATGTCCAGCGTGCCGAAGCCCTTGGTCTGCTCGTGACCGAGCATGACGTTCTCGGCCACCGTGAACACCGGCACGAGCATGAAGTGCTGGTGCACCATGCCGATGCCGGCGGCCATCGCGTCGCCGGGGCCGCGGAAGTGCTGCACGGCGTCGTCGAGGAGGATCTCGCCCTCGTCGGCCTGATACAGGCCGTAGAGCACGTTCATCAGCGTCGACTTGCCTGCGCCGTTCTCGCCGAGGAGAGCGTGGATCTGACCGGGTTCGACCACGAGATCGATGTGGTCGTTCGCCACGAGGCTGCCGAATCGCTTGGTGATGCCGCGAAGTTCGAGCTTCATATCTGCACCTTATCCAGAAGAGTCACCGAGGAGAATCGTCGCCGCCCACAGTGCGGGGCGAGTGGCAGCCTGCGCCACTCGCCCCGTGCTGGGTACGGCTCCGACTCAGCGGGTGGGAGAGTTCTCGGACTCCACCGTGATGTCACCGGAGATGATCTGCTCCTGCAGGGCGGACAGCTCGTCCATGAGGCCCTCGGGCAGGTCCGCCTCGAAGTCGCCGAAGCCGGAGAGCTTCACGCCCTCGTTCTCGAGCGTGCCGATGTAGGGCTCCGGGTCGAACTCGCCGGCGGCGGCCGCGAGCGTCGCGTCGCGGACGGCCACGTCGATGGCCTTCATGATCGAGACGAGCGTGATGTCGGCGACGCTGGGGTCGGCGACGGCGAGGTCGCTGTCGACACCGAGCATCAGCGTGTCCTTGCCGCTGTCGTTGATCGCCGCCGCGGCGCTCTGGTACACCGGGCCGCCGACGGGGAGGATGACGTCGACACCCTGGTCGAGCACGCCCTGGGCGGTCTGCTTGGCCGTGTCGTTGGCGTCGAAGCCGCCCGTGAAGGAGCCCTTCTGGGTCGCGGCGTCCCAACCGAAGACCTGGACGTCGGCCGACTTGTCCTCGTTGTACTTCTCGACACCGAGCTGGTAGCCGTCCATGAAGACGGCGACCGACGGGATCTGCATGCCGCCGAAGGTGCCGACCTTGTTCACGCCGGCCTCTGCGGACCAGGCGGCCGCCGCGTAGCCGCCGAGGTAGGCGGCCTGGGCGGTGTCGAAGACGAGGGGCTTGATGTTCGGCGCGTCGGTAGTGCCGTCGAAGTCGTTGTCGGCCCAGTCGTCGATGATCGCGTAGTCGATCTCGGGGTTCGCGAGCGCGGACTCGACCGTGGCGGCGGACAGCTTGAAGCCGACCGAGACGATGAGCGAGCAGCCCTCGGAGACGGCGGTCTCGAGGTTCGGCGCGTAGTCGTTGTCGTTGGCGGACTCGAACTCCAGCGGCTTGATGCCGAGCTCGTCGGCGGCGCTGTCCATGCCCTCCTTGGCCGACTGGTTGAACGACTTGTCGTTCCAGCCGCCCGCGTCGGAGATGAGGCAGGGCTTGAAGTCGGAGTCGACGGGAGCGGATCCGCCCTCGGACTCGTCGGTCGGCGCCTGACCGCAGCCGGCAAGAGCGAAGACGACACCGGCGGCGACCGTCGCGCCGAGCAGCTTCTTGGTGGTGGAGATGGTCACGGATGCCTCCCTCAACGAACCCGCGGCCATCGCGGATCGATCAAAGTTACCTAGTGTTTCGACGTTCGTGCACGTCGGCCCCGGGCGGCCGGGCCAATGGTTACAAAGCTGAAATCAACCCTGCCGATGAGCACGAGGCGGTGCTCATCAGAGCACATCGCCCTGTCCGTTGAGTTTCAGCGACTCCACCACGCCCTTGACCCGCTGCGCGTTCTCGACCGTCGTGACCAGGAGCGCGTCGGGGGTGTCGACCACGACGATGTCCTGAACGCCGACGAGGCTGATGACACGGGTGGTCTGGCTCACGAGGATGCCGCTGGCCGCATCGCTGAGCACCCGGGCGCGGGGTCCGAGGACGGCGAGGTCGTTCTTGCGGCCGTTCGTGATGAGCTTCGTCAGCGACGCGAAGTCCCCCACGTCGTCCCAGTCGAAGTGCCCGGGGACGACCGCGAGGCGTCCGCGCCGTGCCGCCGGCTCCGCGACGGCGTAGTCGATCGCGATCTTCTTCAGCCGCGGCCAGATGCGGTCGACGGCGGGCCCGCGGAGCTCCCGGTCGTCCCAGGCCTCGGCGAGCTCGAGCAGGCCGGCGTGCAGCGCGGGCTCATTGGCGGCGAGCTCGTCCAGCAGGACGCTCGCCTTCGCGATGAACATGCCCGCGTTCCACAGGTACGTGCGCTCGGCGAGGTAGGCCCTGGCCGTCTCCAGATCCGGCTTCTCCACGAAGCTCTCGACGAGGGCCGCCTCACGGGCGCGCTCCACGACCAGCTCCGGACCCTTCTTGATGTAGCCGAAGCCGACCGCCGGCTCCGTGGGCGCGATGCCGATCGTGCAGATGTACCCCTCCCTCGCGACCTCGACCGCGTCGCGGACGGCGAACTCGAAGACCCGTGTGCCCCGGATGACGTGATCGGCACTGAACGAGCCGATGATCACGTCCGGGTTGCGCCGGTGCAGCACGGCCGCCGCCAGCCCGATCGCCGCCGCGGATTCGCGGGGCTCCGACTCCAGGAAGACGTTGAGGTCGGCGATACCGGGCAGCTCCGCCTCCACAGCCGCACGGTGGGCGCGACCGGTGACCACCGCGATCCGGTCCGGTCCGGCGAGCGGCTCCAGGCGGTCCCACGTATCGCGCAGCAGCGAATGGCCGGACCCGGTGAGGTCGTGCAGGAACTTCGGGGCGTCCGCCCGGGACAGCGGCCACAGCCGACTGCCGATGCCGCCGGCAGGGATGACCGCGTAGAAGTCTTCGATCGGCTCGCTCATGCAGGCCAGCGTACCGGCGGCGCTATCGTCGACCCATGAGCCGGTCCCGCAGACCCCCGATCGCCCACGTCCGCCGCCTCGCCGCCGCCGTCGTCGCCGGCGTCCTGGCCGTCCTCGTCCTCACTCCCGCCGTCGCCTCCGCGGCCGGCGGACCCGCAGGTGACGTGTTCGCGCGGACGAACGCCCAGCGGACCGCTGCCGGGCTGCCCGCACTGGTGTCCGATCCCGGCCTCGATGCTGCCGCCGCGGAGTGGGCGCGTCAGCTGGCGTCGTCGTGCACCTTCGAGCACAGCTCCTCCGCCTGGCGCAGCGCCCGCGTCGCCGCCTTCGGCTGGACGGCGAGCGGGGAGAACATCGCGGCCGGACAGCCGGACGCCGCCGCGGTCGTCTCGAGCTGGATGGCGTCGCCCGGTCACAAGGCCAACATCCTCGACCGCCGCTACACCGGACTGGGAGTCGGCTACGCCACCGGCTCCTGCTACCGCACCTACTGGGTGCAGATCTTCGGCGTCGGCTCGCCGGTGAAGACCCTGCCCGGAGGTGCCGGCGATCTCAACGGCGATCGGTCGGCCGATGTGCTGGCTCGGACCACCTCCGGAGACCTCCGCCTCTATCCCGGCACCGGGACCGGACGATTTGGAACGGCGACCACCGTCCTCCCCGCCTGGGGCGATCGCACCTTCACCCCCCTCGGCGACTTCACGGGGGATCGCATCCCCGACATCGCCCGCGTGGAGGCGGACGGCCGACTGTCGCTCTTCTCCGGCAACGGACGCGGCGGGTTCGCCGCTCCGGTCGCGATCGGTACCGGGTGGTCGCGGTTCAGCCAGCTCATCGGCGGCATGGACTTCGACGGCGACCGCCTCGCGGACGTGATCGCCCGCACGCCGTCCGGGGAGCTTCTCCTCTACCGGGGGAACGGCCGCGGCGGGTGGCTCTCCGGCGGCGCGCGCATCGGCTCCGGATGGCAGAACTTCACGGCGGTCTTCAGCCCCGGCGACTTCACCGGCGACTCCCGCAGCGACCTCATCGGCCGCCGCGCAGACGGCACGCTCTGGCTCTACGCCACCACGGGCAAGGGCACCTGGGCCGCCGGGCGACAGATCGGGAAGGGATGGGGATCGTTCACGGCCCTGGCCGGAGCCGGCGACTTCGACGGCAACGGCACCCAGGACGTCCTCGCCAGGAACGCCTCGGGCGCGCTCCTGCTGTACGGAGGCACCGGGCGGGGCGGATTCCTCCCGGCGCGGTCGGCGGGGAGCGGATGGAACGGCATCGCGCAGCTCGGCTGACCACGCGCCGGGCTTAGGGTTGCCTTCGTCGCCCGGGGCGTCCGCGCGGGAATAGGATGGACACCGATCGGGCGTGCCTGACCCTCCTCCAGGCCAGATGTGGACGAAGCAGCGCACGCGACCGAAACACATCGATCCAGGGAGGACGACCGTGTCCACAAGCGCTCGCTTGACACCGTCGATTTCGGAAACCACGTCCAAGACCCCCCGCGGCACCCTCTACCGGGGTCGCGAAGGCATGTGGTCGTGGGTGCTTCACCGCATCACCGGAGTCGCCATCTTCTTCTTCCTGTTGGTGCACGTGCTCGACACGGCGCTGATCAGGGTGTCGCCGGAGGCGTACGACGCGGTCATCGGCACATACAAGAACCCGGTCATGGCGATCGGCGAGGTCGTGCTCGTGGCGGGCATCGTGTTCCACGCCATGAACGGCCTGCGCATCATCGCCGTCGACTTCTGGTCGAAGGGCGCCAAGTACCAGCGCCAGCTCTTCTGGGGCGTGCTGCTCGTGTGGGGCATCATCATGGCCGGCTTCGTGCCGCGCCACCTGATGCTCGCGTTCGCCGGCTTCGGAGGAGGACACTGATGACCGCCCAGACCGTCGCCGCCCCCGCCCGTCGCCAGCGCGGGATCAACCTCGAGAAGTGGGGCTGGGTCTTCATGCGCGTCTCGGGCGTCGTGCTCGTCGTGCTGATCTTCGGCCACCTCTTCGTCAACCTCATGGTCGGCGAAGGCATCCACGCCCTCGACTTCGCCTTCATCGCCGGCAAGTTCGCCACGCCGTTCTGGCAGTGGTGGGACGTGCTGATGCTCTGGCTCGCGCTCATCCACGGTGCCAACGGCATGCGGACGATCGTGAACGACTACGTGACCAACCCGACCGCGCGCAAGGCGCTCGTCTGGGCCCTCGGCCTGGCCGCGGGCCTGCTCATCCTCCTCGGCACCCTGGTCGTCTTCACGTTCGACCCGTGCCTGGGTGTGACCGAGTCGAGCACGCTGTGGGAGACCTGCCAGGCGCAGGGCTAGAAGAAGAGGCAAACGAGAAGTGACTACCCAGACGCAGGATTCCGTCGTCCGTGACGGCGTGCACTACCACCAGTTCGACATCGTCATCGTGGGCGCCGGCGGCGCCGGGATGCGGGCAGCCATCGAGGCCGGCCCCGGCGCGAGGACGGCCGTGATCTCCAAGCTGTACCCGACGCGCTCGCACACCGGTGCCGCGCAGGGCGGTATGGCGGCGGCCCTCGCGAACGTCGAGGAGGACTCCTGGGAGTGGCACACCTTCGACACCGTGAAGGGCGGCGACTACCTCGTCGACCAGGACGCGGCGGAGATCCTCGCGAAGGAGGCCATCGACGCGGTCATCGACCTCGAGAACATGGGTCTCCCCTTCAACCGCACCCCCGAGGGCAAGATCGACCAGCGTCGCTTCGGCGGGCACACGGCCGAGCACGGCAAGACCCCGGTCCGACGCGCCTGCTACGCCGCCGACCGCACCGGTCACATGATCCTGCAGACGCTGTTCCAGAACTGCGTCAAGCTCGGCATCAACTTCTTCAACGAGTTCTACGTGCTCGACCTCATCACCGTGAAGGACGCGGCGGGCGCGACGCAGATCGCCGGCGTGGTGGCGTACGACCTCGCCACGGGCGAGCTGCACGTCTTCCAGTCCAAGGCCGTGATCTTCGCGACCGGCGGTTTCGGCAAGATCTTCAAGACCACCTCCAACGCGCACACCCTCACGGGCGACGGCGTCGGCATCGTGTGGCGCAAGGGCCTCCCCCTCGAGGACCTCGAGTTCTTCCAGTTCCACCCGACCGGTCTCGCCGGCCTCGGCATCCTCCTCACCGAGGGCGCCCGCGGTGAGGGTGCGATCCTGCGCAACGCCTCGGGTGAGCGCTTCATGGAGCGATACGCCCCCACCATCAAGGACCTGGCGCCTCGTGACATCGTCGCGCGCTGCATGGTCCAGGAGGTCGCGGAGGGCCGCGGCGCCGGTCCTCACAAGGACTACGTGCTCCTGGACTGCACGCACCTGGGCGCCGAGGTGCTGGAGACCAAGCTCCCCGACATCACGGAGTTCGCCCGCACGTATCTGGGCGTCGACCCGGTCGTCGAGCCGGTCCCCGTGATGCCGACCGCGCACTACGCCATGGGCGGCATCCCCACGAACAACAACGGCGAGGTACTCGCGGACAACGACACCGTCGTCCCGGGCCTCTACGCCGCCGGCGAGTGCGCCTGTGTCTCGGTGCACGGCGCCAACCGTCTCGGCACGAACTCGCTGCTCGACATCAACGTGTTCGGCAAGAGGAGCGGCCGCAACGCCGTCGAGTACGTCAAGACGGCCGAGTTCGTCCCGCTGCCGGAGAACCCCGCCGCCTTCGTCTCCGACATGCTCGAGGGCCTGCGCAACAACCAGGGCACCGAGCGGATCGCGGTCCTCCGCAAGACGCTGCAGGACGAGATGGACAAGGGCGCGCAGGTGTTCCGCACGCACGAGTCTCTGCAGCATGTCCTCGGTGTGATCGCGGAGCTCCGCGAGCGCTACAAGAACGTGCACGTCGACGACAAGGGCCACCGGTTCAACACCGACCTGCTCGAGGCCGTCGAACTGGGCTTCCTGCTCGACATCGCCGAGGTCGTCGTCTACGCCGCGCAGAACCGCGAGGAGAGCCGCGGCGGACACATGCGCGACGACTTCCCGAAGCGTGACGACGAGAACTACATGAAGCACACCATGGCGTACCTCACGGGCGACCCGCACTCCTCCGACCCGAGCGACCACATCAAGCTCGACTGGAAGCCGGTCGTCTTCACCAAGAACGACAAGGGCGAGTTGAACTACCCGCCGATGGAGAGGAAGTACTGAGCATGTCGAACGCCATCGCCGAAGCGCCGGCCGAGACGACCGAAGACACCGGGATCCAGTCCTTCATCGTCACCTTCAACATCCGCCGGTTCGACCCCGAGTTCGACGCCGAGCCGCACTGGGTCGACTACGACGTAGAGCTCTACTCCACCGACCGCGTCCTCGACGCCCTGCACAAGATCAAGTGGGAGGTCGACGGCTCGCTGACCTTCCGTCGCTCCTGCGCGCACGGCATCTGCGGCTCCGACGCCATGCGCATCAACGGCCGCAACCGGCTGGCCTGCAAGACGCTGATCAAGGACCTCGACATCTCGAAGCCGATCTACGTCGAGGCCATCAAGGGCCTGCCGCTGGAGAAGGACCTCGTCGTCGATATGGAGCCGTTCTTCGCGTCGTACCGCGAGGTGCAGCCGTTCCTCGTCGCGAACTCCGTGCCGGAGAAGGGCAAGGAGCGCACGCAGTCCATCGCCGACCGCGAGATCTTCGACGACACCACCAAGTGCATCCTCTGCGCCGCGTGCACCTCGTCGTGCCCCGTGTTCTGGACCGACGGTCAGTACTTCGGCCCGGCCGCGATCGTCAACGCGCACCGCTTCATCTTCGACTCGCGCGACGACAACGCCGCCGTGCGGCTCGACATCCTCAACGACAAGGAGGGCGTCTGGCGCTGCCGCACGACCTTCAACTGCTCCGAGGCCTGCCCCCGTGGCATCGAGGTCACCAAGGCCATCGCCGAGGTGAAGCAGGCGGTCCTCCGCGGCCGTCCCTGACGCGCCGACACAGGCATTCACGCGAGAACAGGCGGTCCCGGACGGGGCCGCCTGTTCTCGCATCTGCGCCTGTTCTCGCGGAGGCAGGCCGGGCGCGCGAAGGCAGGGCCCGCGCTTGGGTAGGGTGGGGGCGTGTCCGAGCCCGGTTCGGCGACCGACGGTCGCCTCGATGCCGCGGTCGAGCGCGCGACCGCGCTGACCCGGCGCACCCTCGGCCTCTTCCCGGTGCGGGTGTGGCGGCACTTCCTGCAGCACAACGGCTTCCTGCTCGCCGCCGGGGTGAGCTACCAGGCGCTGTTCGCCATCTTCGCCGCGATCTACCTCGCGTTCGCCATCGCCGGCCTCTGGCTCGGCGGCAGCGAGGAGGCCGTGAACGGCCTCATCGGCATCATCAACAACTACATCCCGAATCTCATCCTCGACGAGGGCGGCGTCTTCACCCCCGCGCAGGTGCAGGAGATCGCATCGAACACCAGCGGGTTCCTCGGCATCACCGGTCTCATCGCCCTCGGCACGGTGATCTGGACCGCGATCGGCTGGGTGACCTTCTCCCGGCGGGCCGTGCGCGACATCTTCGGCCTCGAACCCGACCGGCGCAGCTACCTCCTCCTCAAGGCGCGCGACCTGCTCGCCGCTCTCATCTTCGGAGTCGCTCTCATCGTCGGCTCCGCCCTGAGCTCGGCCAGCGCAGCGGTCCTCAGCTGGGTGCTGTCGCTGCTGGGCTGGGACGCCGGCTCCGAGGGCCTCAACATCAGCATCCGGATCGGCACCGTCCTGGTGTCGTTCGTCCTGCTGACGGGAGCGCTGGCGGCGATGGTGCGCTTCCTCACCGGCACCTCGCTGCACTGGGGCACCATCTGGCCCGGCGCCCTCCTCGGCGGCGCGGCCATGACGGTGCTGCAGTTCGGGGTCGGGTTCCTGCTGAGCTACACGCCGTCGAACCCGCTGCTGGCGACCTTCGCGATCTTCGTCGGACTGCTGCTGTGGTTCCGGGTGAACGGGGTGGTCATGCTCGTCGCCGCCTCATGGATCGCCGTCGCCGCCCAGGACCGCGACCTCCCGCTCCTGCTGCCGACAGAGGCCGAGCGGCGGGTGGCGGAGCACGCCACGCTGCTCTCCGCCGCACGGATCCGACTGCGCGACGCCCGGGCCGCGCGCGACGAGGCCCCGTGGTACCGGAGCTGGGCCGCCGGGCACGCCGTCCGCGTGGCGGAGGACGAGGTCGCACGGTTGGAGGCCTCCGCTCCCCCGCCCGCACCGCCGACCTCCCCTCTCGCGCAGCGCCTGCTCTCCGAGCTCGACCGCCGTCAGAACCGCGATGTCGGCGGTGCTCGTTAGGCTGGAGGAATGCCTCACCTGCGTATCGCCTCGGTCAACGTCAACGGGATCCGGGCGGCCGCCCGCAACGGGATGAGCACGTGGCTGGACGCCGCGGACATCGACATCCTCACCCTCCAGGAGGTACGCGGGCAGGACGAGCACATCGAGGCCGCCCTCCCCGGCTGGACCTTCGTGCACGACGAGGCCACGGCCAAGGGGCGCGCGGGCGTCGCGATCGCCAGCCGCCTCCCCGCGCTCGCCTCGCGGGCGGACTTCGGCCCGGAGGACTTCGACTCCAAGGGCCGCTGGATCGAGGCCGACTTCCTGATCGGCGACCGTCCGCTCACCGTCGTCAGCGCCTATGTGCACTCCGGCGAGGCCGACACCCCGAAGCAGGACGAGAAGTGGAAGTTCCTCGACGCGTTCGAGGCTCGACTGGCGAGCCTGAACACCGACGGCGCCCTCGCCCTCGTCACCGGCGACCTCAACGTGGGGCACCGAGAGCTCGACATCAAGAACTGGCGCGGCAACCGCACCAAGGCCGGCTTCCTGCCGCGCGAGCGCGCCTACTTTGATCGCTTCCTCGGTGAGGCGGGGACGTCGGTCACCGGCGTCGACGGCTCGGTCGGCACGGGCCTGGGCTGGGTCGACGTCGGACGCCGTTTCCACGGCGAGGTGGACGGGCCCTACACCTGGTGGTCCATGCGCGGGAAGGCCTTCGACAACGACTCGGGCTGGCGCATCGACTACCACCTGGCCACGCCCGCTCTCGCCGAGCGCGTGCAGGCGTATCACGTGGCCCGTGCGGCCGCGTACGACCAGCGCTGGAGCGACCACGCTCCGGTCGTCGTCGACTACACCTACTGACCCGGTTCCGGCCGCTCGGAGGGCGACGGCGGCGACTCCCGGTACCATCCGCGGTACTCCAGCACGGTGCCGAGCACCGGGTTCACGGCGCGCATGTCGATCGTGCGCCGGCGGTGCTCGGCGTCCCAGCCGTCGACGAGGTCCACGCACACGCCGAGCGGTCTCGGCAGAGCGAACCGCCGCCCGAACAGCCGCAGGGCGACCCGGACGGTGCGCATCCGCAGGAAGCCCTCCGCCGTCACACTGCACTCCTCGATGAGCTCCACGCGGCCGCGGGCGCCGAGGAGATTCCGCACCAGCCCCGGCCGCACGCTCACCGTCAGCCGGTCCACGATCCGTGCGGTCCGCCCGGGGAAGAGGAACTCGCGCGTGGAGTCCAGCGTCGCGCGGCCCGTCGCCGCGCGCCCGGTCGTCGTGCGCAGCACGAACGGCACGTCCCGCCCTGATGTCGGCACCAGCAGGCCCGGTCCCACGATCGGACGCGCGAGGGCCGCCCAGTGGCCGAACCGGCTCCCCGCGACCGCGAACACCCCCTCCGCATGCCCCGTCGAGACGGGAGCACGGTACTGCGCGAGGATCTCTGGATGGAGACGCTCCGCCTCCGCGCCGAGCGCGTCGAGGAACACCTGTCCGCGTCTCAGGGGCATGCCGTCCGTCATGACGTCAGCGTAGGGGATGCGACGGCGCCGGGCACCGCGGCGCGGGCGCATAGGATTGACGGGTGAACAAGCCTCGCCTCTACTCCGGAATGCAGCCCTCCGCCGACTCCCTCCAGATCGGCAACTACATCGGCGCGCTCCTGCAGTGGCGGGAGCTCCAGACCTCGTACGACGCGTTCTTCTCCGTCGTCGACCTGCACGCCCTCACGGTCGCCCAGAACCCGGACGAACTGCGCGAGAAGACCCGTCGCACCGCTGCGCAGTACATCGCCGCGGGCATCGAGCCGTCGCAGTCGACGCTGTACGTGCAGTCGCACGTCCGTGCGCACGCCGAACTCGCCTGGATCCTCAGCACGATCACCGGCTTCGGCGAGGCCGGACGGATGACCCAGTTCAAGGACAAGTCGGCCCGCTACGGCGCCGACGCGACCAGCGTCGGCCTCTTCACCTACCCGGTGCTCATGGCGGCCGACATCCTGCTGTACCAGACCGATGTCGTGCCGGTCGGCGACGACCAGAAGCAGCACGTCGAGCTCACCCGCGACCTCGCAGAGCGCTTCAACTCGCGGTTCGGCGAGACCTTCACGGTGCCCGTCCCGGTCATCCAGAAGGAGACGGCGCGCATCTACGACCTGCAGAACCCGACGGCCAAGATGTCGAAGTCGGCCGAGAGCGACGCCGGCGTGCTGTGGATGCTCGACGACCCGGCGAAGTCGGCGAAGAAGATCATGCGCGCGGTGACCGACAACGAGGGCACCGTACGGTTCGATCGCGAGGCCAAGCCGGGCGTCTCGAACCTCCTGACCATCTACGCCGCGCTGACCGGACGTCAGATCCCCGCGATCGAGGACGAGTACGCGGGCCGCGGCTACGGCGACTTCAAGAAGGGCCTCGCCGAGGTCGTCGTCGAGGAGTTCGCTCCGGTGCGCAGCCGCGCCCTCGAGCTCCTCGACGACCCGGCAGAGCTGGACCGGATCCTCGCCGAGAACGCCGCCCGCGCCGACGCCGTGGCCGACCGCACGCTGTCCGACGTGTACGACCGCGTCGGACTGCTGCGCCGAGTGTGAGCCGCGGCCGACTCTAGGATGACATCGTGACCGATCCGCAGCTGCCCCCTCCGCCCGGCACCGTGCCGCCCCTGCCTCCGGCGACCTCGGTCCCGCAGGAGCCGGCGCCCGGCGCGATCCCGCCGCCCGCGTATCCGTCGGCGCCGCCGGCCGCTCCGGCACCGTACCAACCCGCCGGCGGGTACGGTCAGCCGGCACCCCCTGCCGCGCCGCCCGGGGCGTATCAGGTGCCTGTGGGCGGCTACGCGACACCGTCCGGCTCCTACACCGCACCGGATGCCGCGCCGAAGCCCTCAGGGTTCCTCGGCCTGCTGGCTCTGGGCCTCTCGATCCTCGCGGCCGTGGTCATGCCGATCATCGGCGGCGTCAGCGCGTTCGAGGTGGGCCGCCGCATCCCGCAGGGCATCAGCGGCTCCACGGGAGATCTCGGGTTCCTGTCCCCCGCGCGTGATCAGGTGCTGTGGACGGAGCTGTCCTTCTGGGCCGGGACGGTGCTCGGCATCGCCGCGATCGTGCTGGGGATCATCGCGATCCGCAGGAAGCAGGGGCGCGGAGCGGGCATCGCCGCGCTCATCGTCGCCGTCCTCGGCGCGATCATCTTCTTCGTCGCCGTCTTCACCGCTTTCGCCGTCGGCGGCGCGACGGGGTACGCCGCCTTCACGACCTGACGCGCGGCGCGCGCCGGAACCTCAGCGAGGGGCGTGGTGCTTCTGCTGCGCGGCGAGCAGCCCTTCGTCGACGAGGAGCTCGACCGCATCCGCCGCGTCCCCCACGAGCAGCGGCAAGTTGGCGCGCTCGTCCTTGCCGAACGGGGAGAGCACCCAGTCGGCGGGGTCCTGACGCCCCACCGGGCGACCGATGCCGACGCGCACCCGGGGGAAGTCCGGGCTCGTGAGCGCTCGTGCGATGTCGCGGACGCCATTGTGGCCGCCGTGGCCTCCCCCGGTCTTGAGCTTGACCGTGTCGAACGGGATGTCCAGCTCGTCGTGCACGACGACGACGTGATCGAGGGGGACGGAGTAGAACCGGGCGAGCGCCGCGACGGGCGTGCCCGAGACGTTCATGAACGTGTTCGGCTTCGCGAGCACGAGCTTGTCGGCGCCGGGGCGGAGCCAGGTCTCCACGACACGCGCGCCGCCCTTGTGCTCCCGGAAGCTCTCGCCGCGCCGAGCCGCGAGCTCGTCGACGACCATCTGGCCGATGTTGTGGCGGGTCGCCTCATAGCGGGGCCCGGGGTTGCCGAGACCGACCACAAGCCAGGTCGCTGCCATTCCTCGTCCTCTCTCGCCGGAGCCGTCACCCCGGTCAGGATACGACGGAGGGGACGCGATCCGATCGCGTCCCCTCCGTGATGAAGCAGGCGGAGATCACTCCGCGGCGGCCTCCTCGGACGCCTCGGCGGCACCCTCGGCGGACTCGCCCTCGGACTCCTCGTCCTCGACCGGAGCGGCCGGGACGGAGATGGCGACCACGAGGACCTCGGCGTCGGTGAGGAGCGTCGAGCCCTTCGGGAGGGTGACGTCGGCGGCGGTGATGTGCGCGCCCTCCTCGAGACCGTCGACCGAGACCTCGATGTTCTCGGGGATGTGCGTGGCCTCGGCCTCGACCTGGATGGTCGTGGCGTCGAGGTTGACGATGGTGCCGGGAGCCGGCTCGCCGGTCACGACGACGGGGACGTCGATGGCGACCTTCTCGCCCTTCTTCACGACCAGGAGGTCGATGTGCTCGATGATCTGGTGCACCGGGTCCTTCTGCACGTCCTTGACGAGCGCGAGCTGCGAGGTGCCCTCGATGTCGAGGTCGAGCAGCGCGTTGGCGCGACGGATGATCAGGGAGACCTGGTGACCCGGCAGCGCGACGTGCACGGGCTCGGTGCCGTGGCCGTAGATGACCGCGGGGATCTTGCCGGCGGCGCGCAGACGACGGGCGAAGCCCTTGCCGAAGCTGCTGCGCAGCTCGGCGTGGACCGTGGTGTCTTCAGACATGAGGTTCTCCTTCGGGGCACGCAGCGAAGGCGCCGCGCGGTGGTCTTGTAATTGTGGACTCGAACGCGGACGCGTGAGGAAAGCCACCGGGCTTGCTTCGCCGCGTCGATCACGGACGTTCGCGCACGCGCAGAAGCGTCCCTCGCCGAGGTACGACTCCATGGTACCGGATGACCCGATAGGCTGAGGACACCGGTCCCCTCTGCAGAAATTCGGAGTACCCCCATGCTCGACGCCGCGTTCCTCTCTCACGTCCTCCTCTGGGTGATCGGCGCCATGTCGCTGTGCGCCGCCGTCGCCACCGGGGCCGCCCTGTTCTCCCTCGGCCGCTCGGGCTACCGCAAGGACTGAGGCTCCCCCGGCGTTCCCGTCACCGCGGTGAGCGCCTTCCGGATCGCCGTCACTTCCTGCGCCAGCGGGAGCGCGGCATCGACCCGGACCCCGGACTCGTCGCCCGTCAGGGGCTCCCACGCCTCGAGCTGGGAATCGAGCAGCGAGGCCGGCATGAAGTGATCGGGCCGATCGCCGAGCCGTCGTGCGAGCGTCTCCCGCGCCACGCCGAGCTCGACGAAGACGGCCTCCGGCGCTTCCGCCCTGATGGCATCCCGGTAGCGCCGCCGCAGCGCGGAGCACGCGACGACGATGTGCGTCTCGGCGGCGAGGGTCCGTCCGACCACCCGCAGCCACGGCATCCGGTCGTCGTCGTCGAGGGCGATGCCCGCCGCCATCTTCTCGACGTTGGTCAGCGGATGCAGGTCGTCCCCATCCACGAAACGGGCCCCGAGGTCCTCGGCCAGCGCGGCCCCCACCGTCGACTTCCCGGAGCCGCTCGGCCCCATCACGACGATGCGCACGCTCATGCCGTCCTGCCGTCGATCCTCAGTAGAACTCGACCGTGTCGACCACGGCACGCAACTCGCGTCCGTCGAGCAGCCGGGTGGCGTTCTCGGCGAATCGCCGCGCGATGCGCTCCTCCTCCTTCGAGCTGAGCGCCGCGGTGTGCGGGCTGACGAGGACGCGGGGATGCGCCCACAGCGGGGACTCGGCGGGCAGCGGCTCCTGCTCGAACACATCCAGACCGGCGAAGCCGACGCGGCCGTCGTCGAGCGCGGAGAGCAACGCCGTCTCGTCGACCACGCTGCCGCGCCCGACGTTGGTGAGGATGACCCCGGGCTTCACCGCCCGCAGGACCTCCTCGCCGATGAGGTGCCTGGTCTGCTCCGTGCCGGGCAGCGTGACGACGATCGCGTCGACCTCCCCCACCGCGTCCACGAGTTCGTCCAGCGCGATGAGGCGATCGACGCCCTCGACCGGGCGGCCGGAGCGGCTGGTTCCCCACACCCGGGTGCCGAGAGCGTGGAACCGGCGGGCGCACTCCGCGCCGATGCCGCCGAGTCCGACGACCAGCACGGTCATCTCGTCGAGCTGGCGCATCTCCCAGCGATCGGGCCAGACGCGCCGATCCTGGTCCGTCCGCAGGCGCGGAAGGTCCTTCGCTCCGGCGAGCACAGCGAAGAGGGCGAACTCGGCGAGGGTGCCGCCGTGGACGCCGGCACTGGTGGTGAAGACGATGCGGTCGAGATCGGCCCGGTCGAGCCCCGCCGCCTTCACGGTGCTGCCACCGCCGGCCGCCGTGGTCATGACCCACCGCAGCCGCGGATTCGCGGACACCGTCCGCGCCAGCGCGTCGGGGTCGACGTCGGGAATGCCGAAGAGGACGTCGGCCGAGTCGACGAGGTCGTCGAACGCCCGCTGCTGCTCCGGCGTGCGCGCGAAGTCAGGATCGCCCGACCAGTCGGCCGGGCCGCGCATGGGAGGCACCAGGGCTGCGTCGTGGATGACCTCGAGCCGCGGCTCGAGCTCCTCGATGAGCCGGCACAGCTCCTCCGCCAACGGCACCGCGACGACGGCGCGGACCTTCTTCTCGGACTCCGTCACGACCGACTCCCTCCAGCTCCTGTGCTCCCTTCAGCGTAGAGGCCCGCGGGCTCGCGACTGTCGGGCACCGCGGACGATGACGGCCCTGCGTCACGGGTGCGCCTCGATCCACCGCACAGCGATACGCTGAAGACAACCCTTCTTCACGATCGAGGAGCCTTCCGTGCCCGAAGCATCAGCGAACATCGGAGTCGTCGGACTCGCCGTCATGGGGTCGAACCTCGCCCGCAACCTCGCGAGCCGCGAGGGCAACACCGTGGCGATCTTCAACCGCAGCTACGAGAAGACGCAGACCCTCCTCGACGAGCATCCCGAGGCGGGCTTCCTCCCGGCGAAGACCTACCAGGAGTTCGCCGACTCGCTGCAGAAGCCGCGTACCGCGATCATCATGGTCAAGGCCGGAGCCCCGACCGACGCCGTGATCGACTCCCTCGTCGAGGTCTTCGAGCCGGGCGACATCATCGTCGACGGCGGCAACGCCTACTTCCCGGACACTATCCGCCGTGAGAAGGCCGTCCGCGAGACCGGGATCAACTTCGTCGGCGCCGGCATCTCCGGCGGCGAGGAGGGCGCCCTCACCGGCCCCTCGATCATGCCGGGCGGCTCGGACGAGTCCTGGATCACGCTCGGACCCATCCTGAAGTCCATCGCCGCGATCGCCGAGGGCGAGCCCTGCGTGACGCACGTCGGCCACGACGGTGCCGGCCACTTCGTCAAGATGGTGCACAACGGCATCGAGTACGCCGACATGCAGCTCATCGCCGAGGCGTACGACCTCATCCGGCGCGGCACCGGCAAGACGCCCGCGGAGATCGCCGAGATCTTCGCCGAGTGGAACCGGGGCGAGCTGGAGTCGTACCTCATCGAGATCACCGCCGAGGTGCTGCGGCAGGTCGACGCGTCCACCGGCAAGCCGCTCGTCGACGTCATCCTGGACCAGGCCGGCGCGAAGGGCACCGGTGCCTGGACCGTGCAGACCGCGCTCTCGCTCGGCGTGCCGGTATCGGGGATCGCCGAGGCGACGTTCGCCCGCTCCCTCTCCTCGCACCCCGAGCAGCGCGCGGTCGCCGCCACGCTTCCTGGCCCGGACGAGGAGTTCACGGTCCCGGCCGACGAGGTCGACGCCTTCGT
Organism: Microbacterium sp. MMO-113; assembly: GCF_037148555.1. Classification (NCBI taxonomy): domain Bacteria; kingdom Bacillati; phylum Actinomycetota; class Actinomycetes; order Micrococcales; family Microbacteriaceae; genus Microbacterium; species Microbacterium sp. MMO-113. The sequence continues at coordinate 119,604 of NZ_JBBCTD010000003.1, forward strand.
CGAGGACGTCCGCCTCGCGCTCTACGCCTCCAAGATCGTCGCCTACTCTCAGGGCTTCGACGAGATCCGCGCCGGTGCCGCCGAGTACGGCTGGAACATCGATCTCGGTGCGATCTCCAAGATCTGGCGCGGCGGCTGCATCATCCGTGCACAGTTCCTGAACCGGATCGCAGACGCCTATGCCGAGACGCCCGACCTGCCCGTGCTGATGACGGCTCCGTACTTCGCCGAGGCGCTCACCCGCGGCCAGGCGGCGTGGCGTCGCGTGGTGGTCACGGCGGCGCAGTCCGGCATCCCGGCCCCGGCGTTCTCGTCGTCGCTGTCGTACTACGACGGCATCCGCGCCGACCGCCTCCCGGCCGCTCTCGTGCAGGGCCAGCGGGACTTCTTCGGTGCGCACACCTACAAGCGCATCGACAAGGAGGGCACCTTCCACACGCTGTGGTCCGGCGATCGCTCTGAGATCGAGGCCGAAGACACGCACTGACCTCGGGTCCACGAAGGGCCGGGCACCGCAGGGTGCCCGGCCCTTCGTGCGTCAGACGAGGATGTTGTGGTTGCGGCGGAACACGTTCTGCGGGTCCCACTGCGCCTTCACCGCCCGCAGACGCGCGTAGCCGTCGCCGTCGTACATCCCGGACACCGCGTCCGGTCGCTCGCGGTCGACGAAGTTGCTGTACTCGGCGAGGCGGCGCCCGACGATCCGCTGCGCGTCGGCGGCGGCCTTCTCACGCTGCTGCTCGTCGAGCATACCGGGGACGTCGAAGGCACCGGCCATGACGAACCACGTGGCGCTGCGCGCCGGGAAGGCCGTCTCCTCCTGCGGCACGTCGCCGAACGCCCCGCCGAGGGACCGGAGGAAGACGACCGAGGCGGGGAACTCCCGCCGATAGGCCACCAGCCGATCGATCGTCTCATCATCGAGGTCGGCGACGAGACCGTTCCCGCCGAGGAACCCGGGAGGAGCAGGAGCCTCGCCGCCCTCGGGCTGCGGCATCTCCATCAGGACGTCCCGGTAGGCGGGCTCGGTGATCTCCGTCGTGACACCGTCGAGCGCGGTGATCGGCGCGAGCTCCACACGCAGCGCCTCCGGGTCGGGCCCGGCCCACACGGCGGTCAGCCGGGCACCGGCCGGAGCGCTCGGGTCCATGGGCGGCACGTCCATGTACGTGACGGTCAGCTCGCGCGGGGCATCGCGGAGGAGTTCGCGCGCGGCCCGGAGCACGGCCGTCGCGTCGCCGTCGACGACGGACTCGGCCAGTGCGATCCCCGGCAGGCGATGCGCCTCGAAGTCGAAACGGGTGACGATGCCGAAGTTGCCACCACCGCCGCGCAGCGCCCAGAACAGGTCGGGATGCTGCGTGGCCGACACCTCCACCACGTCTCCGCTCGCGGTGACGACCTGGGCGCCGACGAGCTGATCGACGGCGAGGCCCCAGGCGCGCACCATCCAGCCGACGCCGCCGCCGAGGGTGAGACCGCCGACGCCGACGCTGGCCGTGTCGCCGGAGCTCAGCGCGAGGCCGTGGCCGGCGAGGGCTGTCGCGACATCGCCCCAGACGGCACCGCCGCCGATGCGCACGGCCGTGCCGTCGACCTCGATCGAGGAGAGCTCCCCGAGTTCGAGGCGCAGACCGGGAGCGGGGGCGTGGGACCAGGGACCGTGGCCGCCGGAGACAACGGTCAGGGGGACAGCCTCCTGCGCGGCGGCGCGGACGAGCGCGGCGACCTCGGAGACGGTGGAGGGACGGTGGACGGTGGGCTGTGCGGATTCGACGTGGTCGATCATGAGCACACGGTAGACCCGGGGTCGGACATCTTGCACCCCATCTCCCAGAGAACCCATAGCCCGCTCCATAGAAATCACATAGGAAGTTCCGCAGAATAGAGGCATGACCAGCGACCTGCCCGAACTGCGCCGCCCCGACGGCTCCCCTCTGCGCATCCTCGCCGTGGACGACGAGCAGATGCTCACCGATCTGCTCGCCATGGCCCTGCGCATGGAGGGGTGGGAGGTGCGCACCGCGTCCTCCGGCCTCGAGGCGATCCAGGTCGCGAAGGAGTTCGAGCCGGACGCCCTCGTGCTCGACATCATGATGCCCGACCTCGACGGGATGGCCGTGCTCAAGCGCCTCCGCGAAGCGGGCAATCTCGTCCCCGTCCTCTTCCTCACGGCGAAGGATGCCGTGGGCGACCGCGTCGCCGGGCTCACCGCCGGGGGCGACGACTACGTGACCAAGCCCTTCAGCCTGGAGGAGGTGATCGCCCGGCTCCGCGCGATCATCCGGCGCACCGGACACGCCAGCGCCGACGACGGGCAGTCGATCCTCCGGGTCGCCGATCTCACGCTCAACGAGGACAGCCACGAGGTCGTCCGGGACGGCGTGGAGATCGAGCTGACCGCGACCGAGTTCGAGTTGCTGCGCTACCTCATGCGCAACGAGCGCCGGGTGCTGTCCAAGGCGCAGATCCTGGACCGCGTCTGGAGCTACGACTTCGGCGGCAAGTCGTCGGTCGTGGAGCTCTACATCTCCTACCTCCGGAAGAAGATCGACGCCGGGCGCACGCCCCTCCTGCACACCGTGCGCGGCGTCGGCTACATGATCAAGGCCCCGCAGTGAGCGGAGCGACGGTGACGCGACGGCCCATGAGCCTGCAGACGCGGCTGATGACCGCGGTGATCGGGTTCGTGTCGCTGATCCTCGTCATCGTCGCCGTCATCACCAGCGCCACCCTCGGCAGCACGCTGGAGGACCAGCTCGACAACAAGGTGAAGAGCTACGCAGCGACGATCCGGGACGGGATCGTGGAGCGGGTCGCGCCCTCTGAGGCGACCGTCGACAACATCCTCCCCCTCCTCAACACCCGCGTCCCCGGGCTGCTGCTCTCGCTCGGGAGCCCCGTGGCCGGACCGAGCGGCGTCACGTTCCAGGAGAGCCGTGGGGCGTTGAACAGCACTCCGCAGTCGCTCACCCCCGAGCAGTTGCAGAGGTTGTACGGCACGGTCGCGCTCGGCACCCCTGCCACGGTCTCGTTCGACGACCTCGGCTCGTATCGGGTCGTCGCGACCACCGCGAGCAACGGCGTCGTCGTCGTCACGGGACTCCCCCGCGACGAGATCCAGCATCAGCTCACGCAGCTCCTCACCGTGATCCTGCTCGCGACGGTGGGCGGCCTGATCCTCCTCGCCCTCACCACGGCGGTCACGATCCGGGTCGGGCTGCGGCCGCTGCGGGCGGTCGCGGCGACCGCGACGAGGGTGGCCAATCAGCAGCTCGACCGCGGCGAGGTCAGCATCACCGAACGCGTGCCGGCGAGCGAGGCCGATCCGCGAACGGAGACCGGGCTCGTCGGCGCCGCACTCAACAAGCTCCTCGACCACGTGGACACGTCCCTCTCGGCGCGGCAGAAGAACGAGGAGCAGATGCGCCGGTTCGTCGCCGACGCGAGCCATGAGCTGCGTACGCCCCTGGCCTCGATCCGCGGGTACTCGGAGCTCTCGCTGCGGGCGCTGCGTCAGGCACCGGAGGCGACGAAGGAAGACGCGGTCATCGAGGGCACGACCTCCTCCTTGGAGCGCATCCAGGCGCAGTCGCTGCGGATGACACGGCTCGTGGAGGACCTCCTGCTCCTCGCCCGTCTCGACGAGGGACGCGAACTCGTGTACGGCACGGTCGACCTCGCCCAGCTCGCCCTCGAGGGCCTCTCGGATGCGCGGCCGACGGCGGTCGATCATCACTGGAACATCGAGGTGCCGGACGAGCCGGTCACCGTCGTCGGGGATGCCGGGCGGCTGCATCAGGTCGTCGCGAACCTGCTGGCCAATGCCAGGACCCACACCCCCGCGGGGACCACGGTGACGCTGAGCGTGGCCCGGGAGGGCGACGAGGCCGTGCTCCGCGTGCACGACGACGGCCCGGGGATCGATCCCGCCCTCCGCGACGAGCTCTTCGCCCGTTTCGCCCGCGGGGACAGCTCCCGCGCCCGGCAGACCGGAGGGACCGGGCTCGGTCTCGCGATCGTCAAGGCCATCGTGGAGGGCCACCACGGCCGGATCTCGGTCGAGAGCGAGCCCGGCGACACGACCTTCACCGTCCGTATCCCGCTGACTCCTCCCGGCGAGACCCCTGACGCCTGACCCCGGTCTCCGTCCTTTCTGTCGCACACCCGCACGACCCGAACCCGTCCGCACGACCTGAACCCGTCCGCACGACCTGAACCCGTCCGCACGACCGATCCATCCATCCCCTCGTGCACCCGTCCCCGGGTCGTGCAGGTGTCTCCGGTCGACGTCCGAGGTCGAAACCGCACCGTGCACACCCGCACGACCCGACCCCACCCGCACGACCGATCCGTCGATCCCGTCTCGCATCCGTCCCCCGGTCGTGCATGAGTCCCGCCTGGTCTCCGCGGTCGAGACCAGTCCGCGCCCACCTGAACGACCCGAACCGGTCCGCACAACCGATCCGTCCGTCCCCTCGTCCATCTGTCCCCCGGCCGTGCAAGTGTCCCCCGGTCGTGCAAGTGTCCCCCGGTCGTGCAAGTGTCCCCCGGTCGTGCAAGTGTCCCCCGGTCGTGCAAGTGTCCCCCGGTCGTGCAAGTGGCCCCCCGGCGGTGCATCCGTCCCCGGTCGTGCGGGCCCATCTGACCGGACTTCACATAATCCCGTCGGACTGTCCCGTCTGCACGATCCGGGCGCGGATGCACGATGAGACCGGGGATTCCATCGTGCGGGTGTCGCGGGGTCGTGCAGGTGTCGCAACGTCCCCGGGCCGACGGACGGAAGACGATCCGCGTCAGTAGCCGGCGAAGGCGTCCGTGGTGAGGGAACGGGCCTTCTGCAGCGCGGGCGCGAGGTCGGCGATGAGCCGCGGCGGGCCGGAGATGAAGGCGTGCCGCGCCGGGAGGTCCTCCACCGCGCGCTCCAGGGTCTCCGCGTCCAGGCGGGCCCCCTGCGCCCAGGTCCAGTGCGCGGGAAGATCGTCCGGCTCGTCGCGGGTGAACACCACCGTGCGCACCCCCGTCGCGGCGAGCTCGTCCCGGAAGGCGAGCTCGTCCGCCGAGGACGCCACGTAGACGAGGACGATGTCGCGCCGCTCCCCTGTCGCCTGGAGCTGCCGGAGCTGCGATACGAACGGCGTCACACCGATGCCCGCCGCCACCATGAGCACCGGCTGCTCGCCGCGCGGGAGGATGAAGTCGCCCCAGGTTCCGGTCACCGCGAAGGTCGCCCCGGGCTCGGCTGCCGCGAGAGCCCGCTTGTAGCTCGACGGGTGCTGCTGGTCACCGTTCTTGTACGCGATGCGAAGGGTCGGCAGATCGGCCGGAGCGGACACGATGCTGAACTCGCGGCGCGTCCCCCGCGCGTCAGGGCGCCGATGCGGGACATCGAGCTCGAGGTACTGCCCGGGGAGGAACCGCACGCGGCCCTTCGCCCGGAACGTGAGCTCCTGCGCGGTCGGCGTCACGAAGGCACGGCGCTCCAGGACCAGACGCACGGACCCGCGGAGCGCGAACGCGAAGGCCACGAGGTTCCCGATGAGGAGGGCGCGCTCCTGCCCGAGCGTAAACAGACCGGCCACCGAGATCGGCCACCCCGCGAGCACGCCCACCACGGCGGCGACGACGAGCTGCTGCCGACGACGGGGCGGGAGCGTCAGCGGCTCCGACAGCATGAACGCCCCGAGGAAGAGGAACGGCGACTGAAGCACCGCGAACGACAGCGCCGTCACGACGTCGAACGAGACGCCGAACTGCACGGCCTGCACCGCCTGCCGCACGATCGAGGTGGCGACGGCGATGACGAGGAAGAGCAGGACGACCCCGACCTTCTCCGTACGCCACAGCACGGCGAGCCCGAGGAGGACGACGGGGATCACGAGAACCGGGGTGCCGACCCACCACGACGAGGAGGTGCCGAGCCAGCTGAACGCGTCGAACGCCCCCAGGATCGATACGACCGCAGCACCGAACGCCGCCGGGTTGAAGATGTGCCGCCCCCGCCACGCGATGAGGTACTTGGATACGCTGGCCACCGCGCCCGCGATCGCGAGGCCGAGCAACGCCGACGGCTCGATGCCGGGACGCAGCACGAACAGCAGGATGAGGGCGGTGACGAGCGAGGACTCCACCCGCCAGGGCAGGCGGAGGAGGCGCTGCGCGACCGCGTCCACGGCGGAGATCACGACGGCGAGCACGAGGAAGGAGGCCACCAGCTCCCCCGGCGTCGGAGACACGATCACTCCGAACAGGGAGAGCACGAGCGCGATGAGGGCCAGTGCCGTCAGCGCGAACAGCACGAGGCGGTACATCGACAGCGCGCCGAGGACGGCGAGGACGCGCTGGCGGGTGGCGGCGAAGGCGGTGGTCATGGTGTCGTGTCTCCCCCGGTTCCAGCGGCAGCGGCGGGTGCCGCGGTGAAGAGCTCGGCGCGGCAGCCGGGCGAGCGCTGCACACGGCCGTCGGTGGTCATGCGCACCCACTCGACGCCCCAGCGGACGGCCAGCTCCGGGCCGCCGTCGAAGAACAGCGCGGTGGCCACGGCGTCGGCGGTCATCGCCTCCGGGGCGAGAGCCCACGTCGCGGCCCAGGTGCGGATCGGGCGTCCTGTCCGCGCGTCGAGCACATGATGGAGACCGTCTCCCCATGCCCGTCGGTTGATGGCCGAGGCGCACAGCGCACCATCAGCGACCTCGACAACACCGATCGCCTTCCGCGCATCGAACGGGTGCTCGAGCGCGATGCGCACGCTGGCCCCTCGAACGCGGATGTCTCCACCGGCGTCCACGACCACGTCCCCGGGGAGGTCAGCCAGCACCACCATCACACGATCGACGAGGCGTCCCTTGCCGAGAGCGCCGACATCGAGCAGAGCGGGCGCAGAGGCGTCGATCGCCCCGGCGGACCACATGAGCCGCGAGGTCCAGGTCGCCGGAGCGGCGCGGGGATCGCCGGCCTGCAGCGAGTAGGTGGCGTCGTAGCCGAGGGCGACAAGGCTGTCGGCGACCAGCGGATTCACCGCACCGGCCGTGGCGGCGTCGAGCTCGCGATAGGCATCGAGCATCGGTCCCGCGTCCGGCGAGGACAGGCGACCGCCGGAGCGTCCGAGACGAGCCACGTCGGAGTCGTCTCGGAACCGCGACCAGGTGCGATCGAACCGCTCGATCTCGGCCGTCACGGCCGCGCGGACGTCATCCGTGAGCGGGGCGCCGGTCTCGATCTCCCACCCGGTGCCGATCGCCTCGAATCGCCACTGCCCCATGAGGACGCCTCGCGCCTAGGCGGCGGCCTGCTCCTTGATGGAGGCCACGGCGTCGTTGAAGCCGCCGCTCGTGAGCGAGGATCCCGCGACACGGCTGACGTTCAGCTCGTCGATCGGCTTCCCCACGACCTCGTCGGCGATTCCGTCGATGAACTCTCCCTGGTACCGCTCGGTCTCCGGGGCCTTCGGGTCGCCCGTGACCTCGACCTCCGTCACGACGCCGTCGGCGAGGGTGAGGGTGACGGTGATCTCCTCCACCGTCTCCGGGGTCTGGTACGAGCCGTCGGCGGTGTAGGTGCCGTCGGCGTAGGTGCCGGAGGCGTCTCCACCGGTCGACGAGGACGAGGTGCTCGACCCCGCGGTCTCGTCGGCGCCGTTCGAGGTGTCGGTGGCGTCGCCGGTCGACGAGCACCCGGCGAGGACGAAGAGCCCTGCGACCCCGAGGAGGGCGGTGCCCGTGCGGACAGAGGTCGGAACGGTCGTGCGGATCATGGGGTCCTCCGTGGTCGTCATCGGTCGACTCTTCCGTCGATGACTCGACCGTAAGCACCCCGGCTATGCACGGGCTGTGCCGTCCCGATGAGTTACGCGTCCCCGCCGAACATGCTCGTGACGGAGCCGTCCTCGAAGACCTCGTGGATCGCCCGGGCCAGCAGCGGCGCGATGGGCAGCACCGTGAGGTTCTCCCAGCGACGCGATGCGGACAGCGGGATGGTGTCCGTGACCACGACCTCGTCGATCGCCGCGTCCTGCAGCCGCTCGGAGGCCGGGTCGCTGAAGATCGCGTGGGTCGCCGCGACGATCACGCGGTGCGCGCCGTTCGCCTTGAGCGCCTGCGCGGCCTTGACGATCGTGCCGCCGGTGTCGATCATGTCGTCGACGAGGAGACAGGTGCGTCCCTCGACGGTGCCGACGATCTCGTGCACGGAGACCTGGTTGGCGACCTTCGGGTCGCGGCGCTTGTGGATGATCGCGAGCGGGGCTCCGAGGCTGTCCGACCAGGTGTCGGCCACACGCACGCGGCCCATGTCCGGGGAGACGACCGTGAGGATCTCCCGGTCTTCCGGGGTGAGGGTGCGCTCGAAGTGGTCCAGGAGCACCGGCTTGGCGAACAGGTGGTCGACGGGGCCGTCGAAGAAGCCCTGGATCTGGGCGGCGTGCAGGTCGACGCTCATCACGCGGTCGGCGCCGGCCGTCTTCAGCAGATCGGCGACGAGACGGGCGCTGATGGGCTCGCGGCCGCGGCCCTTCTTGTCCTGACGCGAATACGGATAGTACGGCGCGACGACGGTGATCCGCTTGGCCGAGGCGCGCTTGGCGGCGTCGATCATGATGAGCGTCTCCATGAGCCACTCGTTGACCGGCTCGCCGAACGTCTGCACGAGGAAGAGGTCGCAGCCACGGATCGAGACCTCGAAGCGGGCGTAGATCTCGCCCGAGGCGAAGGTGCGGTGCTCGACCGGAGCGATCTCGGTACCGAGCGAGGTGGCGACGGCCGCCGTCAGCTCGGGATGCGATCGGCCACCGGCGATGACCAGACGCTTCTTCGTCTTGGCGACGAGGCCGGGGGCCACGCCGTTGTCGCGATCCAGGTCGACCGTCTTCTTCTTCCGGGCCATGCTCCGCCTATTCCGCCGAATTCTCCCGGGCCGCGGCATCCGCCGCGCCCGTCCCTGCTCTGTTCTTCTCGACCCACCCCTCGATGTTCCGCTGGGGGGCCACGCTCATGGCCAGGGCACCGGCCGGGACGTCCTTGCGGACGACGGCGCCGGCGCCGGTCTTCGCACCAGGACCAAGCCTAACGGGCGCGACCAGCACCGTGTGCGAGCCGGTGTGCACCTCGTCGCCGATCTCCGTGCGGTGCTTGTTGACGTCGTCGTAGTTCGCCGTGATGGTGCTCGCGCCGAGGTTCACGCCACGGCCGATCGTCGCATCGCCCACGTACGACAGGTGCGGCACCTTGCTGCCCTCGCCGATCTCGGCGTTCTTCGTCTCGACGTAGGCGCCGATCTTGCCCTTCGGGCCGAGCACGGTGCCGGCGCGGAGGTAGGAGAAGGGGCCGACGGTCGCCTCGGCGCCGATCACGGCCAGGGTCGCATCGGTCCGGCGGACGACCGCGTCCTCCCCGACCTCGCAGTCGACGAGCGTCGTGTCCGGTCCGATCGTCGCGCCCGTGGCGATCGTCGTCGCGCGCAGGATCTGCGTGTTCGGGAGGATCGTGACGTCGGGGGCGAGCGTGGCGTCGTCGTCGATCCACGTCGTGGCCGGGTCGACGATGGTGACGCCCTCGAGCTGCCAGCGGCGCACGATGCGGGCGTTCAGGCGACGGCCGACCTCGGCAAGCTGGGCGCGGTCGTTGACCCCGAACGTGACCTCGACGTCGGACACGATCGACGCCGCGACTCGGTCGCCGTCCTGGCGCACGAGGCCGGGCACGTCCGTGAGGTACATCTCGCCCTGCGCGTTGTCGACACCGATCTTGGGCAGGTAGGTGCGCAGCGTGGCGGCCCGGAACACGTACATGCCGGCGTTGATCTCACTGACCGCCGCCTCCTCCGCCGTCGCGTCCTTCTGCTCGACGATGCGGTCCACGGTGCCGTCCGCATCGCGGATGACCCGGCCGTACCCGGTGGGGTCGTCGACGAGAGCGGTCATGATGGTCGCCGGCGCTCCGGAGGCGCGGTGCTCGGCGAGGAACGTCGAGAGCGTCTCGGCGTCGGCGAGCGGGCAGTCGCCGGAGAGCACGAGCACGTCGCCGTCGAAGTCTGCGGGCAGCGCGTCCACCGCGACCTGGACGGCGCGGCCGGTGCCCGGAACCTCGTCCTGGTCGATGAAGACGGCGTCCGGGTAGTCCTCGCGCAGCGCGGAGACGACCTGATCGCGCTCGTGCCGCACGACGACCTCGATGTGCGACGGGTGCAGCCGAGTGGCCGTCGTGAGCACGTGTCCGACGAGAGGGCGCCCGCTGATCCGGTGCAGCACCTTCGGCAGGCGCGACTTCATACGCGTGCCTTGGCCTGCAGCGAGGACGACGACGGCGAGGGTGTTCTCAGTCATGCTCCGCCGCCAGGACTCGAACCTAGACCTCACAGCTCCAAAGGCTGTCGTGCTGCCATTACACCACGGCGGACCGCGGTGCCCCGGGGCACCGCCCGATAAGTCTGCCACGTCCTCGCCCGTCTTCCTGTGCGTGAGGCGCACGCCGGGCGGGCTCGTCATCCGCGCGAAACACGGCTCTGCGATGCTGGGACGATGAGCCTCGTGATCGACCGTGTCACCGTCGCCACCCCCGAGATCGCGGCCTTCATCGCCGCACACCACGCAGAGATGGACGGCACCGCTCCACCCGAGAGCCAGCATGCGCTTCCGCTCGACCGGCTGCTGAGTCCCCGCATCCGGTTTTTCACGGGACGCGTCGACGGACGGATCGCCGCGACGGGCGCCCTCGCTGTCGTCGAGGACGGCCACGAGGAACTGAAGTCGATGCGCACCGATCCCGCCTTCCGCGGACGCGGGTTCGGGCGGACGATGCTCGGTCATCTCCTCGACGACGCCGGCGCGCGGGGCGTCCGGCGGCTCTCACTCGAGACCGGCCGCGACCCCTTCTTCGCCCCCGCGCGCGCGATGTACGCCGCTGCCGGGTTCCGCGAGGGCGCCCCGTTCGGCTCCTACCTCCCCGACCCGCACAGCGCGTTCCTCACGATGCTCCTCCCCGCGTCCTCCGCGGCCACGACGCCGCCGCACGCGATAATGAACGGATGAGCGAGGCGGATGAGGTCGATCGGATCGTCGGCGCGTGGAACACGCAGCGCCCCGACCTCGACTTCTCCCCCCTCGAGGTGCTGTCCCGCATGGACCGCCTCTCCCGACACCTCGACCGCGCCCGCCGCGAGGTGTTCCGCCGGAGCGACCTCGAGCCGTGGGAGTGGGACGTGCTGTCGGCGCTGCGCCGGGCAGGATCCCCCTTCCAGCTCTCCCCCAAGCAGCTCCTGCAGCAGACCCTCGTGTCGAGCGGCACGATGACCAACCGCATCGACCGTCTCGTCGGCCGTCGCTTCGTGCGCCGGGAAGCCGACCCCGCGGACGGCCGCAGCGTGCTCGTGACTCTGACCGACGACGGCCGGGTCCGGGTGGACGCCGCGATCACCCGGCTCGTGGACGCCGAGGCCGACCTCCTGCGCGCGCTCTCCCGCGCTGACCGCGACCGGCTGGCCGCCCTGCTGCGGAAACTGAGCCTCAGCTTCGACACCTGACCCGGACCCGGTGTGGTTCGGTCCGGTCCGGTGTGGTTCGTTCCGTCCGACCTGTCCGGTCTGTTCCGCCTGCACGATCCGTGCACGGCTGCCCGGGAGAAGTGGTCACCCCGTCGTGCATTCGGACCCGGGTCGTGCAGGCGTCGCAGGACCGATCCGACACGAGTCGTGCGATCGGGGAGGTCAGGGACCGAGGAGGAGGCGCCGGTTCTTGGCGGGGACGGTGTCCGGGAGCGCGCCGACGACCTCGGCGATCGACACCGCCTCCAGAGAAGCCCGCCAGGCCTCGTGGGCACGGCGCATCACGACGGCGAGTCCACACGGCGCGGTGCAGTCCTCCGGACGGGCGGCTCCTCTCCCCTGCTGACGGAGCTCACGGCAGACGTAGGGGTCGGCGGCGCCGTCGACCGCCGTGACGAGATCGAGGATGGTGATGCTCTCGGGGTCTCTCGCCAGGCGGAAGCCGCCGCGTGGCCCCGTGCTCCCGGTGAGGATTCCGGCGCGGACGAGCTTCGCGAGCTGCTTCGAGAGGTACGGCCCCGGTACGCCGAAGTGCTCGGCGAGCTGCGCGCCGGACACCGTCGACCCCGCGGGGAGCTGAGCGATCACCGCGACGGTGTGCAGCACCCATTCCGAGGTCTCGGGGAGTTTCACTTGCCCATCGTATCGGGACCGCCTTATTGTGGACACACAATATCCATGATTGAAGGAGCGGGCATGCGCATCGCGGTCGCAGGAGGAACGGGACGGATCGGGCGGCTGGTCGTCGAAGAGGCCCGGCGGCGGGGGCATGATGCGCTCTCGCTCAGCCGCAGCGAGGGCGTCGATCTGACCACGGGCGAAGGCCTCGCCGCCGTGCTCCGCGGGGTGGATGCGGTCGTGGACGCGACGAACCCGCCCGTATCCGACGTCGCCGATGCTGAGCGGGTGTTCACCACGCTCAGCCGCACGCTGCTCGCCGCCGAGGACGAAGCCGGGGTCGGCCACCACGTGGCGCTCTCGATCGCGGCGCTCGATCGCGTGCGCGGCAATCCGCACTATGCGGGCAAGCGCGCCCAGGAGCGAGAGGTCACGCGCGGCGCGGTGCCGTTCACCATCGTGCGGGCGACACAGTTCCACGACTTCCCCGCGATGATCGCCGAGTGGAGCATCGAGGACGGCGAAGGCGTCGTGCCCCCTCTGCTGCTGCAGCCCATCGCGCCGGCGGACGTGGCCGCCGCCCTCGTCGACGCAGCGGAGTCGCCGGCGCTCGGCGGCTCGTTCGACATCGTCGGCCCCCGCACGGAGGACGCCGTCGACATGGCGCGCCGCACTCTCGCCGCCTGGGGCCGCGACCTTCCGCTGCGCGCCGCGTGGAAGGGTGCCGCACTCGGCGTCGAGTTCGCGGGCGAGGTGCTGCTCCCCGGCGACGACGCGCGCACGGCGCCGACGACGTTCGACGACTGGCTCGCCGCCGAAACCCGCTGACACCCCGACCGGTTCCGGGCTGCCAGTCCGATCTCGCCGGTCCGGATGCACGACCAGGGTCCGGTCGTGGGGTGAGAACCACGGAATGATCGTGCAGGCGCAACCGGATCGTGCAACGGAGACGGACAGCGACCCTGTCTCCCGTCTGGCCCCCTCCGTTACGGATGCACGACCAGGGTCCGGTCGTGGGACGAGACCCCCGGAATGATCGTGCAGGCGCAACCGGATCGTGCAACGGAGACGGAAACGAGTGGCGGCCGCGGCCCACGGACCCTGCCCGAGCGGTCGCCTAGGCTGGAAGCACCCGGTCGCAGCCCCGCGACCCCTGCTCCGAAGGCCGAGACATGGGCATGCCCTCCCCGCTTCCCGTGCGCGACGGCGTCGGTGCGACCCGGCTGCACGTGCCGTTGACGGGTGCATGGCCCACCGTCGCCGCCTACATGGTCGAACGGTTCTTCCACCTCGATCCGGAGCGACTGCTCGTGCGCTTCGACCGCGGGGAGATCGTCGCGCGCGACGGCCGGCCGCTCTCCCGGGACACGCCACTCGGCGCCGAGGAGTTCGTCTGGTATTACCGGGAGCCTCCGGTCGAGAAGGAGATCCCGTTCGCCGAGGAGATCCTGCACCAGGACGAGCACCTGGTGGTCGTGGACAAGCCGCACTTCCTCCCCACCACGCCGGGCGGCAAGTACCTGCAGAACTCCGCCCTCGTCCGGCTGCGCAACCGCCTGGGCAACCCGGATCTCACGCCCATCCACCGCCTCGACCGGGCCACGGCGGGGCTGCTGATGTTCTCCGCCCGCCCTGCCACCCGCGGCGCCTACCAGCTGCTGTTCGAGGACCGCCGCGTGGAGAAGGTCTACGAGGCCGTCTCCGCGCGCCCGGCGGACTGGGATCCGTCGCGATTCCCGCTCGTCTACCGCAACCGGATCGAGAAGCTCCGCGGTCAGGTGTGCGTGCAGGTGGATGAGGACGGCGAGCCGAACTCCGAGACGCTCATCGAGGTCATCGCCGCCGACGACCGCGTCGTGCACACGCTTCTCCGTCCGCACAGCGGGAAGATGCACCAGCTCCGCGTGCACCTCGCCGCGCTCGGCCTCGGCATCCTGCACGACGGCTTCTACCCCGTGCTGCAGCCGGAGCAGCCGGACGACTTCACCCGCCCGCTCCAGCTCCTCGCCCGCGAGCTCCGGTTCGCCGATCCGCTGAGCGGGCAGGAGCGCACGTTCACCACGCGCCGGAGCCTGCAGGAGGCCCCGGCACGCTGATCGACCTCAGCGGCGCATGACCTTCCGCGCGAGTCGGGTGCCGAGCGTCTGAGCCACGTGCACGAACACGACGATGAGCAGCACGGCGGCCCACATCACGACCGGCTCGAACTGACGTCGGCCGTACGTCAACGCGAAGTTTCCGAGACCGCCCGCGCCGATGTAACCGGCCATTGCCGTCATGTCGATCAGCGCCACGATCACGAACGTGTATCCCAGGATCAGGGGTCCGAGCGCCTCGGGGATCACCACTGTGAAGAGGGTTCGCCACGGTCCGGCTCCCATCGCACGCGCGGCTTCGATGACTCCCGGCGAGACACCGACCAGATGCTGCTCGACGATCCGGCCGATGGCGAACATCGACGCCACCACCAGGGCGACGATGGCAGCGTTCGTGCCGATGCCGCTCCCCACGATGAATCGGGAGAACGGGATCAGGACGGTGATGAGGATCACGAAGGGGATCGGGCGGAAGAAGTTGATGAAGAGGTTCAGGACGGCGGAGACAGCCCGGTTCTGCAGCATGCCGCCCGGCCGGGTGAGATACAGCCCGACTCCGATCAGGCCTCCCAGCAGACCACCCAGCACCAGTGTCAGCGACACCATGTAAAGCGTCTCGACGGCAGCCGTCCAGAACTCAGGGCCCAACTCGATCAGACGATCCATCAGCGCACCTCCTCGTGGTCGATGTCCGTCACTTCGATGCGCTCCGAGATCCGTGCAAGCGTCGCATCGATGCGAGCGTCGTCCCCGCGGATCGCGAGCGTCAAGTGACCAAAGGCCCTGCCGCGGATGTCATTGATACCGCCGAAGACGAGCTCGAACTCCAATCCGACCTCGGCCAGCTCCAGGAAGACCTGCGCCTGGGACGGGCCGCCGTCGCGGAAGGAGAACGTCACGAGTCGTCCCTGATGCCGGTCACGCAGGACAGCACGCTCGGCCGGGGAGGGAACGCCCTTGACGACCGTACCGACGAATCGCTGCGACGCGGCATGCTGCGGGTTGGAGAAGACCTCGAACACATCTCCCTGCTCGATCACCCGCCCACGGTCCATGACGGCGACCTTGGTCGCGAGCGTCTGGATGACGTCCATCTCGTGGGTGATGACGACGATCGTGACGCCCTGCTCCTCATTGACGCGCTTGAGCAGGGAGAGGACCTCATGTGTCGTCTCCGGGTCTAGCGCACTGGTCGCTTCGTCGGCGAGGAGGATCGCCGGCCTGGTCGCGAGCGCCCGCGCGATCCCGACGCGCTGCTTCTGCCCTCCCGACAGGTGCTCGGGGTACGACCGTGCCTTGTCGCTCAGCCCCACAAAAGACAGCATCTCGGTCACGCGCGCGTCGATGTCGGCCTTCGACCATCCCGCGAGCTTCAGCGGATACGCGATGTTCGCCCGCACGCTTTTCGAGGAGAACAGGTTGAACTGCTGGAAGATCATGCCGATCCCGCTCCGCACTCGCCGGAGCTCACGCTCGCTGAGTGCCGTGATCTCGACTCCGTCGACGGTGATGCGGCCCGCGGAGGCCGGCTCCAACGCGTTGATGAGCCGCACCAGGGTGGACTTCCCCGCACCCGAATAGCCGATGATTCCGAAGACATCTCCCTGCTCGATCTGCAGAGACACATCGTCGACGGCGGTGATCTGCGTGCCGGATGCGGACGGCGAGGGGTAGCTCTTCGACACGTGCTCGAGGGAGACGATCGGCATAGGTTCTCCGGTCTTGAGGGAGGAAAGGGCGGGGTCGGCCTGAAGACGACGAATCGGGCGACGCGTCCGCGTCGCCCGATTCTCTCAGGTGAACCTGATCAACCGTTCGCAGCGACGTCCTTCTGGACGTCCTTCAGCAGCGAGGCCAGCTCATCTGCCGGCGTCTGCAGAGTGACACCGGTTCCTCCGGACGACTTCGCCAGCCCCTCCTGCACAGCTTCGTCGGTCTGGAAGATCTCGACGAGCTTGAGGTAGGTCTCGTTGTCGACGTCCTCGGCGCGAGACGCGAAGATGTTCACGTACTGGAGCGCGCTGGGGTCCTCCGGGTCGTCAGTGAAGAGTGCATCGTCGAACGAGAGACCGGCGTCCTCGACGAAGTCGTTGTTGATGATGGCAGCAGCGACGTCGGGCAGAGCCTCCGGAGTGAGTGCGGCCTCCAGCGCGGTGACCTTCACTGTCGACTTGTTCTCGTCCACATCTGCGAGATCGGAGAAGGCCGTGCCGCCGTCCTTGAGCTCGACGAGGCCAGCGGCCTGGAGCACGAGAAGCGCGCGGGCCTGGTTGGAGGCGTCGTCAGGAACCGCGACGGTCTCCCCCTCAGGAATGTCCTCGACCGAGTCGTACTTCGTCGAGTAGAGACCCAGCGGGTAGATCTGCGTCGAACCGATCGCCGCGAGGTCATCCCCCGAGGCCTCGTTGTACTGCGCCAAATACACGATGTGCTGGAACTGGTTGAGGTCGATCTCCCCCTCGCTCAGTGCCGGGTTGGGCAGCTCGTACGAGCCGAAGTCGACGAGTTCGACAGTGATGCCGGCGTCGGCCGCCGCGTCCACGAAAGCGGGCCACTGCGGGTCGCTCTCGCCGACGACACCGATCTTGACGGTCTTGTCCTCGGAGCCGCCGTCGCCGGAGCCCGCGTCGGACGAGGTGGCGCACCCGGCGAGGGCGACGAACAGCGGGACCACGGCGAGCGCGGCGAGGGCGGAGGTGGTGCGGCGGGACATGAGCAGGGTTCCTTCCTGGCGGGACTCGACAACGTTAGGCAGGAGGGCGCGCTGTCGCGGAATCGGGATGTCACACGGCGTCACAGCCGTGCGGGACCCTCCGTTGCTCGTGTGCATAGAACCGCCCGTAGCGCAGTCCCTACGGCGCCGGATCGTGTAAGACAAGGAAACAATCTTCGCTGGAAGTCGGTGCACGTGTTGGGCTCAACGCGCTCATCTGAGCGAAGGCGCCGTCTGGCGCCGCAGCAACGACCGGAGAAATCATGAACAGACACCAGAAAGCCGCAATCGCGGTCGCCGCAGCCGCGGCACTTTCCTTCTCCCTCACGTCAACCGCGTATGCGGCTGCCGAAGAGAAGCCTTCGTATGCGTCATCCACGATCGTCGTGTCAGACGTACGAACTGGAGAGATCGTCTACCAGCAGACGGACCAGATACCGGTTGATGAGGGCACCACTACAGCCACGATCGAGACGCGAGTTCCTTCTCCTCACGTTCCGGTAAACCCCGGCGTCGTGGCTCCACGCTCCTCGGTGGGCGGTAACTACGACAACGGATCGATCAAGTCGTCCATCACGATCACCTACAGTCTGAATAGCAGGGGCGATCAGATCCGGACGGAGAAGGTCACCGGTCGATGGACGCCAGATCCCGGGTTCGCCCTCCAGGGTCGAAAGGTAGAGATTTACAGCGGCGGAGGCTCACCGTCCATCATCAAGAAGGCCCCGCCGGCGAACACCTACAGTTACAACACGGGGTGGGGCTTCCAGACCAAGCCGCCACAGAACTCGCTCACTTCTCCCCGGGTGCTCGCCGAGGTGAAGTTCAAGCTCTCGGGAACCGGGAGCGCATGGTTGAAGTTGACACACTGGGTCGATCTTTCAGGCGTGTAACCGTTGCTATCACGGCGGGGCCGGTCGCAAGCATGCGCCCGGCCCCGTTCCGCAATTCCTGTCTGACCGGTAAGGGAACGACGAGATCGTCACAGCCGCCCGGGCCGGTCAGTCGAACTCTTCGATCCCCTGCAGACGCACCTGCTCCAGGTCGAGACGGGCGGAGATCCGGCGGACCACCATGTCGTCCACGGTGCCGGCGCCGCGGAGCCCGAGCAGCACCTCGCGCTTGCGGTCGAGCAGCGCGAGCTTGAGCCGGGTGTGCTCCTCGTGCCGCACGAGCGGTGAGCGCTGGGCGAGGTCGACGTCGGCGGAGGTCGCGATCATCTGCAGCGTCGTGCCGTCCGTCGTCTCGGGGTCGGGGGCGGTCCCTGCCGACACCGCGACGTCCCCCGCGTCTGCGTCCTCGTCCTCGCGACGGGGCGCCTCTCCCCCGGTGCCGTAGGGATCGGGCTCGCCGAGCATCTCGTCCAGCGCGTCGGCCTCGGCGTCGATGAGCGCCTGCTCCCGCGCGAGCGTCCGGGCGTTCGCGAACTCCAGCGCCTGGTACCCCTCGGCGCGCACCCGGTCGCGCACCTCCTGGCCGATGCCGTGCTCCGCGGCGAGGTCGTCGAGCGCGGCCAGGGCCGCACCCGAGATCGCCCGCTCCGCGAGCTCGTACTCCTCGTCCTCGGCATGGTCGACCGGGAATCGCGCCCACCGCACGAGCGCGGGGAGGAGAGGCGCCTGCACGAGGAGGCTGAGCAGGATCACCCCGGCGGTCACGAAGACGATCTCGTCGCGCCCGCCCACCGTGCTCCCTGCGGACACACCGGTCGGCACCGACAGCGCGATCGCCAGCGACACGGCGCCGCGCATGCCGGCGACCGTGGACACGAGTCGGGCACGGGAGCGGGTGCCGCGCGGCGGGCGTTCGGCCGGACGGCGCTGGAACAGCACGTTGAGGAGCTGGAACACGTACCGCACGGCGAAGAGCGTCGCCCACACGGCGAGCGTCACGAGCACCAGGCGGCCGATGGCGGCGGCGGAGATCTCGTGCGCGACGAACTGCACCTCGAGGCCGATGAGCACGAACAGCGCCCCGTTCAGCAGGAAGACGCCGAACGGCCAGGCCGCGTCGGCCTGCCGGCGCGAGGCCGCCGTCGTCACGCGCGGCGACACCCAGGCGACGATGAGTCCGGCCACGACCACGGCGAGCACGCCGGACGCGTGGACGAGCTCGGCGAGCAGGAACGCGGAGAACGGCACGAGCAGCAGGGTGACGTTGATGACGATGGTGGAGGAGATGCGGCGCAGCAGCAGCGTGGCCAGGGCCGCGACCACGATCCCCGCGGCGATCCCGCCCACGTACGACACCAGCACGTCCCAGGTGACCGAGAGCGGCGTGACCTGGCCGCCCAGCGCGAGGGACACCGCGATGGCGTAGAGCACGAGCGCGGTGCCGTCGTTGGTCAGGCTCTCGGCCTTGAGCTTCATGAACATCCGACGAGGCAGCAGTCGGCCGAGGGCGGCGACGGCCGTGGCGTCGGGCGGCGCGACCGCGGCCCCCAGGATGAGGGCGATCTCCCAGGGCATGCCGAAGAGCACGCCGATGCCGGCCACCGCGAACGCGGAGGCGACGACGAGGAGCGTGCTCATCGGCACGATGTAGCGGAAGTCGCGGCGGATCGACCGCAGCGATGTCGTCAGGCTCTCCCATAACAGCATCACCGGAAGGAACAGCAGCAGCACGGTCTCCGGCGGCAGCTGGACCTCGCGCAGCGGCGGGATGAAGCCCAGCAGCAGTCCGAGGATGACGAGGACGAGGGGCAGCGCGAGACGCACGCGCGGCGCGATCAGGGTTCCGACGAGGATCGTGAGTCCGAGCAGGACGGTTACTTCGAGGCCTTCCATCGCTACTCCCAACAGTCGTGGGAGAAGGATATTCCTCCGTCAGCCGATCTGCTCCGTGAGTTCGAACCAGCGCAGCTCCAGCTCCTCGATCTCGGCCTCCTGCGCGGTGATCGCCTTCATGCGCTCGCCGAGGCCCGCATAGTCGGACTGGTCGTGGTCGGCGAGGGCGTGCTTGGCCGCGTCGACCTGCTGCGTGAGCTTCTGGATGCGACGCTCGAGCGCGGCGGCTTCCTTCTGCGCCGCCCGGAGAGCCGCGCCGTCGAGACCGCTCGCTACGGGGGCCGACGCCGCCGTCGAGGTCGCCGGGGCACTCTCGACGCGCTGCCGCAGCCGAAGGTACTCGTCGACGCCGCCCGGGAGATGCCGCAGGCGCCCCGCGCCGTCGGGACCGGGAAGGATCGCGTACTGCTGATCCGTCACCCGCTCCAGGAAGTACCGGTCGTGGCTCACGACGAGGAGGGTGCCCGACCAGGAGTCGAGGAGGTCCTCGATCGCGGCGAGCATGTCGGTGTCCATGTCGTTCGTGGGCTCGTCGAGGATGAGCACGTTCGGCTGGTCGAGCAGCACGAGCAGCAGCTGCAACCGGCGCTGCTGACCGCCGGAGAGATCCTTCACCGGAGTGGAGAGCTGGGCGGACGAGAACCCGAGCCGCTCCAGGAGCTGTCCTGGTGTGAGGTCCTGCGCCTTCGACCCGGCACCGAGCGTGTAGGACGTGCGCAGACCGGAGATCACCACGCGCACGGGGTCGTTCCAATGCGGCAGGAGTTCGTCGAGGCGCTGCGTGAGCGTACGGACCTGCACGGTCTTCCCGCGCTTGATCCGCCCCTCCGTGGGCTCGACCGTGCCGGAGATGAGCCCCAGGAGCGTGGACTTCCCGGCACCGTTCACGCCGAGGATCCCCGTGCGCTCGCCCGGGGCGATCCGCCACTCCACGTCCTTGAGCACGGTCTTCCCGCCGGCTCCTGATCCCGTCGAAGTCTGGGTCCCTGAGCTTGCCGAAGGGTACGTCACCCCCACATCGAGCAGGTCGACGACGTCCTTGCCCAGCCGCGAGACGGCGAGCGACTGCAGCGAGACCTTGTCGCGGATCTCGGGCACGTCGGCGATGAGCTCGTTGGCCGCATCGATGCGGAACTTGGGTTTGCTGGTGCGGGCCGGGGCACCGCGGCGCAGCCAGGCGAGCTCCTTGCGGGCGAGGTTCTGCCGCTTCGCCTCGGTCGCCGCCGCCATGCGGTCGCGCTCGACCCGCTG
This sequence comes from Microbacterium sp. MMO-113, assembly GCF_037148555.1. NCBI lineage: Bacteria > Bacillati > Actinomycetota > Actinomycetes > Micrococcales > Microbacteriaceae > Microbacterium > Microbacterium sp. MMO-113. The sequence continues at coordinate 140,603 of NZ_JBBCTD010000003.1, forward strand.
CAGGATGTACGCCGCATAGCCGCCTTCGAAGGGCTCCACGATGCGGTCGTGCACCTCCCACGTCTCGGTGCAGATCTCGTCGAGGAACCACCGGTCGTGGGTCACGACGAGGAGGGCTCCGGCGTTCGCGGGCCAGCGCTTCTTGAGGTGTCCGGCGAGCCAGGTGATCGCCTCGACGTCGAGGTGGTTCGTCGGCTCGTCGAGAGCGATGACGTCCCAGTCACCGGTGAGCAGCTTCGCGAGGGACACGCGGCGGCGCTGTCCGCCGGAGAGGGAGCCGATCTGCGCGTCCCAGGGAAGATCGGTCAGCAGCCCCTCGATCACGTCGCGGACGCGGGCATCCCCGGCCCATTCGTGCTCGGCCATGTCTCCGACCACGGCGGCGCCGATCGTGATGTCGTCGGGGAGGGTGTCGGCCTGGTCCAGCACGCCGATGCGGGTGCCGCCGCGGACGGTGACCCGGCCGGAGTCCGGCTCCTTCGTGCCGGCGAGCATGCCGAGAAGGCTCGACTTGCCGTCGCCGTTCCGGCCGACGATGCCGATGCGGTCACCCTCCTCGATGCCGAGGGTCACGGCGTCGAAGACGACGCGGGTCGGGTATTCGAGGTGCAGGGCTTCGGCCCCGAGAAGATGTGCCATGTCCTCTCCAGGGTAGTCGCGCCGCGTCGGACGGTCTCCCGGTCAGACCAGCGACGGGGCGAAGAGCTCCGGCAGCGCGGCGGTGAAGACCTCGAAGTGGCTGTACCAGACGGTGTGGGCGGCTCCGGGGATGCTCCGCACCGTCACCCCGCCGTGCTCGAACCGCCGCGCGTCCTCGTCGGTGACCCAGGCGCTGGGTTCCGCGCGGACGACGATGGAGCCGGGGGCGGCGGTCCAATGACCATCTTCCCCGCAGGAGACGGAGGCCGCGGTCGGCGGATCGAAGCGCTCGGCCGCCCGCGCCTCGACCGTGGCGTCGTCGACGGAGTAGAACGGCCGGAGCTTGCGGAGTTCGGCGGGCGACATGCGCGCGCGGCGGTCGTGCTCGTACTGCGAGATGAGGGAGGCGCGGTTCTGGCCGCCCTGGAGGGCGAGCGGCGCGTCCACGTAGACGGCGAGGCCTGGGTCGAGGCGGGGCGCGGCGGCGGCGAGCACGGTGGCACCGAAGGAGTGCCCGACGGCGACGGCGAGCGGGGAGGCGGCCCCGTGCCCCGCTGCGGAACGTGCCCCCGGAAGGAGCGCCGTCTGCGCGAGCGTGGCGACGACGGCGTCGGCCGCCGTCTCGATCGTGAGCTCCGGATCACGCGGCGAGAGGCCGTGGCCGGGCAGATCGAGCGCGAGCACGCGGAAACCCCGTTCCACGAGCAGCGGGACCACGCGGTGCCAGCTCTCGGCGGACCCCATCATGCCGTGCAGCAGCACGGCGATGCGGTCGCCCTCCCCGGCTTCGATGACGTTCAGGAGCACGGAGCCAGTCAACCACGGTCGTTATCCTTTCGTGATACGACTTTCGGCCAGATTCCTTCGAATCTTCGTTCGAATGTCAGTGGTCGGTGATGGACTGACGTCATGCCCGCACTGCTCGACGCGACCGACTCCCAGATGGCGATTCTCGCCGATCTGGTGGAGGGGCTGGAGGCGGCGGAGAAGACGCTGAGCAGCATGCAGGCGGCCCGCGACGGACTGCTCGCGATGGCGGGGCGACTTGCGGTCGACATCGCTCGGCAGGCGCGTCATCCCGACGGCGGCGACATGGCGATCCGCACGGTCGCCGCGGAGATCGGGGCCGCACAGCGCGTCAGCGACCGCACCATCGAGCGGCGGATGTCCGATGCGTCCTGGCTGGTCGAACGGTTCCCCGCCGTCTGGGAGGCCCAGGGCGCCGGGCGCATCAGCGCCGCGCATGCGCGCGTGATCGTGGAGGCGGGGGCCCACCTCGACGACGCCGATGATCGTGCCCGGTTCGCCGAGGAGGCTGTCGAGGTCGCAGCGGTGGAGTCGCCCAACAGGGTGCGTCGCCAGGTGCGCCGACTGGCCGACCGGTTCCAGGAGCGGACGCTCGTCGAGCGACACCGTGACGCCAGGGAGCTGCGGCGGGTGTGGGTGACCGACCTCGATGACGGCATGGCCGAACTCGGCGCCCGCGGCCCGGCGGCGCTCGTGCACGGGATGTACGACCGGCTCTCCCAGATGGCGCAGGCCGTGCGGGAGGAGAACGCGCGGGCACGGCGCCCGGAGGCGGAGGAGAGCGTCCGCGACGACAGGACGGTGGATCAGCTGCGCACGGATCTGCTCACCGATCTCGTCCTGACCGGCGCTCCGGCGGGGCATGACTCGGAGGAAGGCCTGCTCTCCGAGCTTCGGGCGCGCGTCGAGGTCACCGTGCCGGTGCTGACGCTGATGCACGGCGAGCTGATGCACGGCGAGCAGGACGGGACGATGGACGGCGCTCCGATCCTCGCCGCCGAGCTCGACGGGATGATCCCGATCGATCCGGCCACGGCCCGGCGCCTCGCCGGCGCGGCGAGCGGCTGGGACCGGGTGCTCACCGACCCGATCAGCGGGGCACTGCTGGCCGTCGACCGGTATCGCCCGAGCGAAGACCTCCGCCGACACCTGCGGGCCCGCGATCAACGCTGCCGCTTCCCCGGCTGCGGCCTCGCGCCGCGGAAGTGCGACCTCGATCACAATCACGATGCGGCGCTCGGCGGCGAGACCGTGCACGACAACCTCGCGACCTTCTGCCGACGGCATCACATGCTCAAACACCACTCCCCATGGCACGTCGAGCAGGGGCCGGGCGGCGTTCTGGAGTGGACGAGCCCTACCGGCCGGACCTACATCGACCGACCGCCGCCTCCGCACACCGTGACCTTCGCCGAGGAACCTCCGTGGTCTTCGCCCGACGCCAGGACCACCACCGGCTGAACACGCGAGCGCACCGATCACGCCTGCACACCGATCACGCCTGCACACCGATCACGCAGGCACACCGGTCACGCAGGCACACCGGTCAGCCGTAGGGTGGAGGGCATGTCGAGTCCCGAATCAGACAGGTCGGGGGCTGCCGGTCACACCGTCAGCCCCGTGAACCGCTGATCCCTTCGTCCGTCCTGTCGGCGGGCGCGCGCCGGTGACCCGGGCGCTGACCGTGGTGACGAGAAGCACTCCTCTTCCCTCTCACTTCGGAGCACTCGATGCCTCTCCCCCTCTATGCCCTTGCCCTGGCGGTCTTCGTCATGGGCACCTCCGAGTTCATGCTCGCGGGACTCCTCCCCGCGATCGCGGACGACCTCGACGTCGCGGTCGGCACGGCCGGGCTTCTCACCTCGGGCTTCGCCGTCGGCATGGTCGTGGGCGCCCCCGCCCTGGCCGCCTTCGCGCGCGGCTGGCCGCCACGTCGCACGCTCATCGCCTGCCTCGTGCTCTTCGCCGGATGCCACGTCGTCGGCGCGGCCACCTCCGCATTCGAGCTCCTGCTCGTCACGCGCGTGCTCAGCGCCCTCGCGAACGCCGGCTTCCTCGCCGTCGCACTCCGCACGGTCGCTCTCCTCGTCCCCGGCGAACGCACCGGCCGCGGTCTCGCGGTGCTGCTCTCCGGCACGACGATCGCCACCGTGGTCGGCGTCCCGGCCGGGGCGGTGCTCGGCGCCGCGCTCAGCTGGCGCGCCACCTTCGCCGCCGTCGCACTCCTCTGTCTCCCCGCACTGCTCGGAATCCTCCGAGGCGTGCCGACGACGATCCGGGGCGCGGCGCACGTCCGACCCCGGTCGGTGCCAGGGTCGGCACCAGGCACGGCGCCGGCTCCGACACCGCTCCCCGGGCCCGCGCCGTCTCTGCGTGCGGAGCTCGCGCTCCTGAGGACACCGCGTCTCGCCGTCGCGATGAGCCTGGCGGCCCTGGTGAACGCGGGGACCTTCGCGGTCTTCACGTTCCTCGCGCCGGTCATCACCGAAGTCGCGGGCCTCCCCGACGCTGCGGTCCCCCTCGCGCTGGTCCTGTTCGGCTGCGGGTCGTTCCTCGGCGTGACCATCGCGGGTCGGTTCGCCGACCACCACGCCGGGATGCTGCTCGCGGTCGCCGGGCCACTTCTCCTGGGCGGCTGGATCCTGTGGGCGGCGGTCTTGCCCCGTCCCGTCGCCCTTCTCGCCCTTGTCTTCGTGCAGGGCGTGCTGTCCTTCGCGGTCGGCAGCACACTGATCGCCCGCGTGCTGAACGCCGCGTCCGGCGCCCCGACCATGGGAGGGTCCTACGCGACCGCGGCCCTGAACATCGGCGCCGTGATCGGGCCGGCGGCGGGAGCGTGGATCCTCGCGAGCGGGGCGGGCCCGCTCTCCCCCGTCGCCCTCGCGGCCACGCTGACGGCGGCGGCGCTCCTCCTCGCCCTGGCGATGCGGCGATGGCGGCCCGTCGGCTGACGGCAAGACGGGGACGCGCGGCAACGGCGACGAGCCGCCCGGACCCGAAGGTCCGGACGGCTCGTCGTGTCGTTGTCCGTCGTTCGCGGGGAACGGGGACGGTCTCGCTCGTCCTTACTCGTAGGACTTCACGATCTCGAGGAGGCTCGGGACGTTGGCGTAGGCCTCGGCCGCGTTCTCCTTGGTCACGATGACCGGCGGGAGCAGGTAGGCCGGGACGACCTTCTTGCCGTTGTCGTACTGGTCGGTGTCGTTGACGTCGACCTCGTCGCCCTTCTGAAGCTGACCGACCATCTTGATGGCCTGCTCCACGAGCAGCGTGGTGTCCTTGTTGATCGTGGAGTACTGCACGCCCTCCATGATCGACTTCACCGACTCGACCTCGGAGTCCTGACCGGTGACCACCGGGACGGGCTTGCCGGCCTGCTGCGCCGAAGTGATGATGGCGCGGGCGAGAGTGTCGTTCGGGGACAGGACGCCGTCGAGGGTCTCCGAGCCGTAGCTCGACGTGAGGATCGAATCCATGCGGCGCTGGGCGTTCTCCGGCTTCCAGCCCTCGGTCGCCGTCTGGGAGATCTCGGTCTGCCCGGAGACGACGTTCAGCGTGCCGTCGTCGATCTTCGGCTGCAGCACCTCCATCGCCCCGTTGAAGAACACCGCCGAGTTGGCGTCGTCCGGCGATCCCGAGAACAGCTCGATGTTGTAAGGCGCCTCGTGACCCGCGCGCTCCGCGAGGCCGTCGAGCAGCGCCTGGCCCTGGAGCTTGCCGACCTCGAAGTTGTCGAAGGCGACGTAGTAGTCCACGGCGTCGGTGTTCTCGATGAGACGGTCGTAGGCGATGACCGCGACACCGGCGTCGCGCGCGGCCTCCACCTGCGTGGTGAGCTGCTTGCCGTCCTTGGCGCCGATGATGATGACCTTGGCGCCGCCGGTGACCATCGCCTGGATCTGGTTCTGCTGCTCGGCGACCGTGTTGCTGGCGGGCGCGTACTGCACGTCCGCCTTGAAGCCGGCCTTCTCGAGGCCGTCGGTGAACAGCTGACCGGCCAGGACCCAGTTCTCCGAGGTCTTGTCCGGCAGAGCGACACCGATCGTGGAGCCGGCGTCGAAGCCCGAGGCGGTCTCCTCGCCCGACCCCGAACCCGAGTCACCGCCGCGCTCCGAGGAGCAGCCGGTGAGGGCGAATGCGCCCGCGACGACAAGCGCTGTCGCCGACAGAAGGATCTTCTTCATGTGATCTCTTTCTCTGGTGTGTGCAGGTCCCGTCGCGCCTGCGTTGCGCGACGCGGCCCTTACTTTCCGCGCGTCTCCTCGACGGCGGGGGCTTCGTACTTCTGACTGGTGGGGTAGTTCGTCTTCGTGGGATCGAACGTGTCGGTGGCCGGATCCTGCGTGCGGCCGAGACGGCGCGTGAGGAAGCCGATGATCGACGGACGACCCTGCTGCTTGTTCCACACGTCGACGCCGACGGCGAAGAGGAGCACGAGGCCCTTGATCATCGAGACGACGTCGGCACCGGCGCCGAGCAGCGCGAGTCCGTTGTTCAGGAACGCCATCACGAGACCACCGATGATCGACCCGATCACGGTGCCGATGCCGCCGGAGACGGCCGCGCCGCCGATGAAGACGGAGGCGATCGCGTCGAGCTCCCACCCGTTGCCGTCCTGCGGACCCGAGGCGGTCGCCCTGGCGACGTAGATCATGCCGGCGAGCGAGGCCAGGACCGACATGTTCATCATCACGAAGAAGTCGACCCAGCGGTCCTTCACGCCCGAGAGGCGCGCGGCCTGGCGGTTGCCGCCGACCGCGTAGATGTGACGGCCGAAGACGGTGTTGTTCGTGATGAACGAGTAGAGGATGACGAGAGCGAGGAGGATGACGCCCGAGATCGGGAAGCTCGTGCCCTCGCGCCCCGTGGCGAACAGCCAGCCGGCGACGAGGATGACGGCCGAGATGAGGACCACCTTCGTCACGCTCACCCACAGCGGCGCCATGTCGGAGCCCATCTTGCGCTGGATGCGCCGGGTGCGGATCTCCCAGAACACGATCCACGCGACGCCGGCGAGCGCCAGCAGCATGGTCGGGATGTTGAACGGAAGCGGCAGGGCGATCTCCGGCAGGTAGCCGGCGCCGATGATCTTGAAGCCCTCCGGCACGGGCACCGACTGCGAGTCGCCCACCGCCTGGTTCGCACCGCGGAAGAACAGCATGCCGGCCAACGTCACGATGAACGCCGGCACCCCGACGTAGGCGACCCAGAAGCCCTGCCAGGCGCCGACGAGCACGCCGACACCGAGACCGAGGAGGATGCCCAGCGGCCAGGGGAGGTTCCAGTCCTGCATGGCCTTCGCCACGACGATGCCCGTGAACGCGGCGACGGATCCGACCGAGAGGTCGATGTGCCCCATGATGATGACCATCACCATGCCGATGGCCAGGATCAGGATGTACGAGTACTGGTTGACGACGTTGATCAGGTTGCCGGAGGACAGCGTGAGACCGGTGCCCTTGAAGATCCACGTCAGCACCTGGAAGACGACGAGGATGACGACGAGGCTGCCGAGGATGCCGAACTGACGGAGGGTCGACTGCCCTCCCCCGAACATCTTCGTGATGTCCTTGAAGTGGAAGCCGCGCTTCGCGGTGGTCGAGTCGGTGGTCATGCGGATGCTTTCTGGGTCGCGGAGGTCATGCTGCGCATGAGGTCTTCGGGGGTCGCCTGGTCGGCCGGGATGCAGTCGGTGACCCGGCCTTCGAACACGGTGTAGATGCGGTCGGAGATGCCGAGCAGCTCAGGCAGCTCGCTGGAGATCACGATCACGCCCTTGCCCTGGGCGGCGAGCTCGTTGATGATCGCGTAGATCTCGTACTTGGCGCCGACGTCGATACCGCGCGTGGGCTCGTCAAGGATCAGCAGGTCGGGGTCCGTGAACATCCACTTCGCCAGCACGACCTTCTGCTGATTGCCGCCGGAGAGCTTGCCCACGCCCTCCTCGACCGATGGAGTCTTGATGCGCAGCGCCTTGCGATAGCGCTCCGCCACCGAGAACTCCTCGCGGGCGTCGACGACGCCGTTGTGCGCGATCTTGGAGAGCTTCGCCGCGACGATGGACCGCTTGATGGTGTCGAGCAGGTTGAGCCCGAGCACCTTGCGGTCCTCGCTCACGTAGGCGAGGCCGTGCTTGATCGCGGCGGCGACGTCGGGGAGCTCGATCTCCTGGCCGTCCTTCACGAGCGTGCCGGAGAGGAACGTGCCGTAGGAGCGGCCGAAGATGCTCATCGCGAGCTCAGTGCGGCCGGCCCCCATGAGCCCGGCGATACCCACCACCTCGCCGCGGCGGACGTTGATGCTCGACCCCTTCACGACCATGCGCTCCGGCACGGTCGGGTGCTGCACCCACCAGTCCTTGACCTCGAAGAACACCTCGCCGATCTCCGGCGTGCGGTCCGGGTAGCGGCTCTCCAGCGACCGGCCGACCATGCCGCGGATGATGCGGTCCTCGTTGATCTCGCCGCGGGAGATGTCCAGCGTCTCCACCGTGCGGCCGTCGCGGATGATCGTGATCTCGTCGGCGATCTGCTCGATCTCGTTGAGCTTGTGGCTGATCATGATCGACGCGATCCCCTTGGCCTTGAGCCCGAGGATGAGGTCGAGGAGGTGCTGCGAGTCGTTCTCGTTGAGCGCGGCGGTGGGCTCGTCGAGGATGAGCAGCTTGACGTCCTTGTTCAACGCCTTGGCGATCTCGATGAGCTGCTGCTTGCCGACGCCGAGGGTCTTGATCGGCACGTCCGGGTCCTCGTCCAGGCCGACGCGGGCGAGGAGCTCGATCGTGCGCTCCTTCTGCGCCTGCCAGTCGATGCGTCCGAAGCGACGGATCTCGTTGCCGAGGAAGATGTTCTCGGTGACGGACAGCTCCGGGATGAGCGCGAGCTCCTGGTGGATGATGACGATGCCCGCCTGCTCGCTGGCCGCGATGTCCTTGAAGCGCTGCTCCTGGCCGTACAGGAGGATCTCGCCGTCGTACGTGCCGTACGGGTACACCCCCGAGAGGACCTTCATCAGCGTCGACTTCCCGGCGCCGTTCTCGCCGCAGATCGCGTGGATCTCGCCGGCGCGGACGGTGATCGAGACGTCGGCGAGCGCCTTGACTCCCGGGAACTCCTTGGTGATGCGGCGCATCTCCAGGATCGGGCCTGACACGGTCGGCAACGTTGCTGTGATGCTCACGGATCTTCCTCGCGACGTGCGGTCACCTTCGATGTGACCGTTCACATCGGTATATCGTCGTCTTCCACGGGAGCGGTGTCAAGTCCGCGGCGTGTTTTCGTGTCGCTACCGTGATGCAGCGGATTCGCGCGCCCGAAGGAGGGTCTGCAGCGGGCCGAATGCGGGGGTCTCCTCGCCGCGGATCTCGGCGAGGAGGATGCGCACGGCGCGTCGTCCGAGCTCGGGGAAGTCCTGGTGCACCGTGCTCAGCGTCGGCGCCACGTGCGCCGCGACCGGGATGTCGTCGAACCCGATCACGCTCACGTCGTGCGGCACGCGCACTCCGGCATCGCGGAAGCCGTGCAGCAGCCCGATCGCCATGAGATCGTTCGCCGCGAACACCGCCGTGAAGTCGCGCCGCAGCGAGAGCTCCTTGCCGGCGAAGTAGCCGAAGTCGGCCGTCCAGTCCCCGCGGATCGGCGGGAACGTCGGCAGGTCGGCGTCGCGGAGCGCATCCAGATACCCGCGCATCCGGGACTCCGCCTCGATCCAGTCCTGCGGCCCGGCGAGGTGGAGGATGTCGCTGTGGCCCAGCGCGATCAGGTGCTCGGTCGCCGCCTTCGCCCCTGCCACCTGGTCGGCGGAGAGGCTGACGCCGTCTGAGCCGGAGGCGGTCTGCAGGGTCACGAAGGGCATCGTGACGTTCATGCCGCGCAGGACATGGAAGACCCGCACCTGCGGGGCGAGCACGACGATGCCGTCCACCTGCTCGCGCTCAAGCTGGCGCACGGCGTTGCCGATCGCCTCCGGAGTGGTCGCGGGGAGGTTGAGCGTGGAGACGGAGTACCCCTCCTCGCGCGCCGCGTCCTCGATGCCGGCGATGGACGACGTCGGCCCGAACTCGCCGATCGTCGCCGAGAGGATGCCGAGCACGTTCGACTTGCTCGTCACGAGCGCACGCGCCGCCAGATTGGGGCGGTAGTCGAGCACGGCGATCGCGTCGAGCACCTTCGCCTTGGTCTCCGGGCGGATGCTGGGATGGTCGTTGAGCACCCGGGAGACGGTCTGATGCGAGACGCCGGCGAGGCGGGCGACGTCGCGGATGCTCGGCATGCGGGCACGCTCGGAGGAGGTGGACATCCAGCCTCCTCGCGTGTGCACGGTCACATGACTACTTCATTATGTCTGCGATGACCCGCTGGATGCACCTCGACCGCGCGCACGCTCCTCGCCGCTCGGATGCGAGGGGAGCGGGCAGGTTCAGCCGATGATGCGGGCTCCGGGGACGGCGCCGTGCACGTGCAGCGGATCGAGGCCACCCTCGCGGAGGGCCATCTGCACCGCCTGCGCGGACTCGGGATCCGCGCAGAGGAGGGCCACGGTCGGCCCGGAACCGGACACGAGGCCGTGCAGCGCACCGGCCGCGATCCCGCGTTCGATGGTCTGCGCGAGATCCGGTCGCAGGTCGAGCGCGGCCGCCTGAAGGTCGTTGTGGAGTGCGTCGGCGAGCTGCCAGGCGTCTCCGGTGCGCAGCGCCTGCAGCACCGGGATCGGCACGTCCAGCGAGAGCGGCGGATCGTCGGCGAGCGCCCCCTCCTCCTCGCGCAGCTCGTCGAGCCGGGTATACACAGCGGGCGTGGACAGCCCCTCATCGCTGGTCACCAGCAGCCAGTCGAAGCGGCCGCGGGCGAGAGCCGGGTTCAGCTGATCGCCACGGCCGGTGCCGACGGCAGTGCCGCCATGCAGCGCGAAGGGGACATCGGCACCGAGCCGAGCGGCGAGATCGTGCAAGCGCGCCGCGGAGAGTCCCGTGCCCCAGAGGGCGTCGCAGGCGACCAGGGCGGCCGCGGCATCCGCGGAACCGCCGCCCATCCCACCGGCGACGGGAACGCTCTTGCGGATCTGCAGCGCCACCCCGCCGGGGTGATCCGTCGCCGTCGCCAGCAGCTTGGCGGCCCGCATCGCGAGATTCCGGTCGTCGAGCGGCACCGAGCCGTCGTCCTCCACCCCGGTCACCGCGATCGAGAAGTCGTCGGCGTCCCTGGCGATGACGTCCTCGTACAGCGACACCGCCTGGAAGACCGTCGCGAGGGCGTGGTAGCCGTCGTCATGGCGCCCGCCGACACCGAGGTAGACGTTGATCTTCCCCGGCGCGCGCACGTGCACGGACCCGGAGGACGCGGCGAGGCTCATGAGCGGATCACAGGTCCGACGAGGTCGCCCACAGGTTGACGTCGATGGCGCCCGCGAGCTCGTCGATGCGGCGGAGCTCCTCGTCGGTGAACGCGGGACCGTCGAGCGCGGCGAGGTTCTCGTCGAGCTGCTCCGTACGCGACGCGCCGATGAGCGCCGAGGCGACGACCGGGGTGCGCAGCGTCCACTGCAGCGCGAGCTGCGCGAGCGACTGCCCGCGACCCTGCGCGACCTCGTTCAGCGCACGGAGCGTCTCGACGGCCTCGTCGGTCAGCTTGCCCTTCGGCAGCGAACCCCGCTGCTGCGCGCGCTCGGCCGTGCCGTCGCCGAGGTACTTGTCGGTGAGGAGGCCCTGGGCGAGCGGGGTGAAGGCGATGGCGCCGAGGCCCGACTCCTCCAGGGTCTGCGTGAGGCCGTCCTCGATCCAGCGGTTCAGGATCGAGTAGGCCGGCTGGTGGATGACGAGCGGCGTCCCCAGCTCCTTCGCCACGGCCACGGCCTCGGCCGTGCGCTCCGCGCTGTAGGAGGAGATGCCGACGTACAGCGCCTTGCCCTGGCGGACCAGGGTGTCCAGCGCCCCGACGGTCTCGGCGATCGGGGTGACCGGGTCGACGCGGTGCGAGTAGAAGATGTCGACGTAGTCCAGCCCCATGCGGGTGAGCGACTGCTCGGCGCTCGCGAGGATGTACTTCCGGCTCGCGTAGTCGCCGTACGGTCCGGGCCACATGTCCCAGCCGGCCTTCGACGAGATGATCAGCTCGTCGCGGTAGGGACGCAGGTCCTCGGCGAAGATGCGGCCGAAGTTCTTCTCGGCCGAGCCGTACGGCGGGCCGTAGTTGTTCGCCAGGTCGAAGTGCGTGATCCCGTTGTCGAACGCGTGACGCAGGAGCGCCCGCTGGTTGTCGAGCGGGATGTTGTCGCCGAAGTTCCACCAGAGCCCGAGCGAGATCGGGGGCAGGTACAGGCCGGAGGCGCCGACCTGACGGTAGGCGAACCGTCCGTAGCGGCCCTCGTCGGCAGCGTACGGGCGGTGCAGTTCGGGGACGTCGGGGCGGAAGCGGGGGGAGTCGGTCACCGTGCCAGATTAGCCGCTGACGCCCGAACCCTCGATCGCCGTTGCGTGCTGGGCGATCCGCTGGTAGTCGTCGACCGTGAGGTCCTCCCCGCGGGCGGTCGGAGCGACGCCGGCGGCGGTCAGCACCTCGGTCGCCGCGGCGGAGCTGCCGAAGAGGCCGGAGAGGGCCTGTCGCAGCATCTTGCGTCGCTGGTTGAAGGCCGCGTCGACGATGGCGAATGTGCGCCGGCGCTCCTCGATCGGGCCGCGCTCGCCCTCGGAGCGGTCGAAGCCGACGAGGAGGCTGTCCACGTTCGGCACCGGCCAGAAGACCTGGCGGGAGACGTTGCCGGTGAGCTTCCAGTCGCCGTACCAGGCGGCCTTGACGCTGGGCGAGCCGTAGATCTTCGAGCCCGGCTTCGCGGCGAGGCGCTCGGCCACCTCCGCCTGCACCATCACGACGCCCCGCTGCAGGTAGGGGAAGGTCTCCAGGAAGTGCAGCAGGACGGGCACGGACACGTTGTACGGCAGGTTCGCGACGAGGACGGTCGGCTCCCCCGGCAGCTCCGTGACGCGGAGCGCATCGGCGTCGACCACCGTCAGCATCCCCTCCGGCACGCCGTGCTCGGCCGCGGTCTGCGGCAGGCGGGCGGCCAGGCGGTGGTCGATCTCCACGGCGGTGACCGCGGCTCCCGCCTCGAGGATCGCGAGGGTCAGCGACCCGAGTCCCGGTCCGACCTCGACCACCCGCTCCCCCGCCTGCACGCGGGCGGCCTGGACGATCTTGCGGACGGTGTTCGCGTCGACGACGAAGTTCTGTCCGAGCTTCTTGGTGGGGGTGACATCGAGCTCGGCGGCCAGACGGCGGATCTCGGTGGCCCCGAGCAAGGTGACGGTCATGCACCCATTCTCCCGTATCCTTCGGGGGTGCCCTCCCTCGGTGAACTGATCGCTCCGCGGCGCCTGGGCAGGGATTTCCGCTGGCTGCTCGCGTCGTCGTGGACGAGCAACATCGGAGACGGTGTGGCGCTGGCCGCCGCTCCCCTGCTCATCGCGTCGATGACGTCGTCGCCGATCCTCGTGGCCTCCGGCGCCATCCTGCAGTTCCTGCCATGGCTGCTCTTCGGCCTGCACGCGGGGGCCATCGCCGACCGCTTCGATCGACGCCGCCTAGTGATGACCGCCAACGCCGTGCGCGCCGTCGTGCTCGCCGCGCTCTGCGTGTTCCTCGTGACGGGAACCGCGAACATCGGGATCGTCCTCGCCGTCGCGTTCCTCTACGGCACCGCCGAGGTCTTCGTCGACACCGCGGGGAGCACATTGCTGCCGATGCTCGTGAAGCCGGCCGACCTCGGCATCGGGAACGCGCGCCTGCAGGCCGGCTACCTCGTCGCCAACCAGTTCGCCGGGCCGCCGCTGGGCGCGTTCCTCTTCGCGGCCGGGAGCGCATGGCCGTTCCTCGTCGAGGTGCTGTGCGTGACGCTCGCGATCGTCCTCATCTCCCGCATGGCCCGCACGCCCGTCCCGCCGCGGGAGACCGAGACCCACCCGCCGGTGCACACCGACATCGCGGAGGGTCTGCGCTGGCTGTGGCGCAATCCGCCGGTGCGCATGCTCGTGCTCATCATCCTCGTCTTCAACGTGACCTGGGCCGCGCCGTGGGGCGTGCTCGTGCTCTACGCCACCGAGCACCTGCAGATGGGGCCCGTGGGCTACGGCGCGCTCACCACGGCGTCCGCGGCGGGCGGCATCCTCGCGACGCTGAGCTTCGGCTGGCTGGAACGGCACGTGTCGTTCGCGACCCTGATGCGTGTCGTCCTCTCCCTCGAGGTGCTCATGCACCTCGCGTTCGCGCTGACCACCACGGGCACGGTGGCCCTCGTCATCATGTTCTTCTTCGGGGCGTACGCCTTCGTGTGGGGCACGATCTCCACGACCGTCCGGCAGCGGCTCGTCCCCGCTTCCCTGCAGGGGCGCGTCGCCTCGGTCAACATGGTCGGCGTCTTCGGCGGCATGATCGTCGGCCAGGCCCTCGGCGGCGTCATCGCGCAGACCTGGGGCCTGACCGCGCCCTGGTGGTTCGCGTTCGGCGGGGCGGCGATCACCCTCGTGCTGGTGTGGAAGCCCATCTCGCACATCGTCAGTGCCAAGCCGGTCGCCGAGACGGGACCGGGGGACGTCGACCCGGAGGGTTAGTCGGCGAACGAGCCGTAGACCCGGACGGTGTTCTCGGCGAGCTGCGCGGCGAGCTCGTCCACGTCCAGGTCGAGCTCGGCGGCCAGGAAGCGCACCGTGAGCGGCACGAGGTACGGCGCGTTCGGGCGGCCCCGCAGCGGGACCGGCGTGAGGAACGGCGCGTCCGTCTCGACGAGGAGGCGGTCCAGCGGGGTGACCTTCAGCGCGTCGCGCAGGTTCTGCGCGTTCTTGAACGTCACGTTCCCGGCGAACGACAGGTAGTACCCGGCGTCGGCGCACACCCGGGCCATCGCCTCGTCGCCGGAGAAGCAGTGGAACACGGTGCGCTCGGGGGCCCCGACCCGCGTCAGCGTCTCCAGCACGGCCTCGTGCGCATCCCGGTCGTGGATCTGCATCGCGATGCCGTGCTTCTTGGCGAGCGCGATGTGCGCCTCGAACGAGGCGAACTGCGGCGCACGGCGCTCCGGTCCGGTGCGGAAGAAGTCGAGCCCGGTCTCGCCGATCGCGCGCGTGCGCGGATGCGCGGCGAGCTCGTCGATCACGGCGAGCGCCTCGTCGAGGCGCCCCTCCTCGGCGTACGTCGGGGCGTCGTTCGGGTGGATGGCGACCGCGGCGAGGACCCGGGGGTCGGACGCGGCGGCCTCGACCGCCCAGCGGGACGACTCGATGTCTCCGGACGCCTGGACGACGCCGATGACGCCGACGGCCTCCGCCCGGTCGAGCTGGGTCTTGAGCGTCAAGGGCTGGTCACCATCGGCGATCTCGAGGTGCGCGTGGTTGTCGTAGACGGGCACCGCGAGGGGTTCCGGGGCCGCCGGATAGGTCCGGTCCTTGCGCCCGTCGCCCGAGCGCTCGCGCACGTAGGTCTCCGCCATGGTGTCCTGCCCGGATGTCAGGCCGTGGACTCCACGCGCGGGAACAGCGGCGCGAGGCCGTTGACGCTCGTGCCCGGCTTCAGCACACCCCAGGCACCCGCCTCGCGGATCGGCTGGTCCTGCAGCCGCCCCAGGGTCTCCGCGGCACCGAGCGCGATCCACAGCTTCTCGGTCGACTGCGGCATCACCGGCGACAGCAGCACGGCGAGCGCGCGCAGCCCCTCGGCGCACGTGTAGAGCACGGTACCCAGACGCTCGCGCTGGTCCTCGTCGCGGGCGAGCGCCCACGGCTCGTTCTCGGTGATGTACCCGTTGAGCGCGTCGACGATGGTCCAGATCGCGGAGATCGCCTCGTCGATGCGGAACTGGCCGATCGCCGCGTCCGCCTTCGTCGCGGCGTCCGAGACGATCCGCTGGATCGCGAGGTCGGCCTCGGTGTACTCGGCCGCCGGCGGCACGATGCCCTCGAAGTACTTCTCGATCATGGCGGTCGTGCGCGAGGCGAGGTTGCCGAAGCCGTTCGCGAGCTCGGCCTGGTACCGCGCGGAGAGGTCCTCCCAGGAGAACGAGCCGTCCTGACCGAACGCGATCGCGGACAGGAAGTAGAAGCGGTAGGCGTCGGAGCCGAAGACGTCGGTGATCTCGGTCGGCGCGATGCCGGTGAGCTTCGACTTCGACATCTTCTCGCCGCCCACGAGCAGCCAGCCGTGCGCGAAGACGCCCTTCGGGACGTCGAGCCCCGCCGCCATCAGCAGCGCCGGCCAGATCACGGCGTGGAAGCGCAGGATGTCCTTGCCGACGACGTGGTACGCGGGCCAGCGGCGCGCGAAGGTCTCCTCGTCGGAGCCGTAGCCGACGGCCGTGGCGTAGTTGAGCAGCGCGTCGACCCACACGTAGATGACGTGCGACTCGTCCCACGGCAGCGGGATGCCCCAGTCGAAGGTCGAGCGGGAGATCGAGAGGTCCTTGAGGCCCTGGCTCACGAACGAGACGACCTCGTTGCGCGCCGAGTCGGGCCGCACGAAGTCGGGCTCGGTCTTGTAGAGCTCGAGCAGGCGGTCCTGGAACTCGCTGAGCTTGAAGAAGTAGTTCTTCTCCTGCAGCAGCTCCAGCGGCTTGGAGTGGATGGCGCAGACCTTCAGCCCCTCAAAGGGACCCGTGCCGTCGACGATCTCGGACTCCGGCTTGAACTCCTCGCAGCCCACACAGTAGAGCGCCTCGTACTCGCCCGCGTAGATGTAGCCGCGGTCGTAGAGCCGCTGGAAGAACGTCTGCACGTTGGTCTCGTGCCGCTCCTGCGTGGTGCGGATGAAGTCGTCGTTCGCGACGTCGAGGGTCTTCAGCAGCGGGAACCAGCTCTCGCTGACGAGCTTGTCGACCCACTCCTGCGGGGTGACGCCGTTGGCGGCCGCGGCCCGCAGCATCTTCTGACCGTGCTCGTCGGTGCCCGTCAGCATCCAGGTGTCGTCGCCCGCCTGGCGGTGCCACCGTGCGAGCGTGTCGACGGCCACCGTCGTGTACCCGTGACCGATGTGCGGCACATCGGAGGGGTAGTAGATGGGCGTGGTGATGTAGAAGGAGTCGCCAGCGGGCATGGGGACAATTCTAGGTGCCCCCATGCCCGTGGTTACGCCGTGCGGCTCGTCAGAGCCCATTGCGGCGGGCGACCTCGCCGAGCCAGGCCAGCGAGGGCTTCGGGAACCGCTCGAAGGTCTCGTGGTCGAAGCCGATGAGACCGAACGTCGGCCGGAATCCACTCGCCCATTCGTAGTTGTCCAGCGCACTCCAGTGCTGGTAGGCGCGGACCTCGATGCCGTCGCTGATGGCGCGGTGCAGCCCCTCCAGTGCGCCCTGCGTGTAGGCGATGCGGCGGGTGTCGTCGGCCGTGGCGATGCCGTTCTCCGTGACGAGCACGGGGACGCCGCCGCTGCGCTCCCACGCGCTGCGCACGCCCAGCTCGAGTGCCTCGGGGAAGAACTCCCAGCCCGTGAGCGTCGTCTCCACGTCCGGCGACACCGGCAGTGGCCCCTCCGGACCGATGAACGTGCGGGTGTAGGCCTGCACGCCCACGAAGTCATCTCCGGCGGACTGCTCCAGGTACCAGTGGTCGCGCGGGTCGCCGTACGTCGCGAGCATCTCGTCGGCGCCGGGCTCGCCGGTGGAGTGGAAGGCCTGGGTGGCGATCGTCCAGCCCGCCTGCACTCCGGGCACCGTGTGCAGGATCTCGGACGCCCGCCGGTGGGCCGTCAGCAGGGTGTCCGCGACACCGAGGTCCGGATTCGGCAGGCCGTAGGCGACGAGGTTCGCCGCGTCCTCTCCCCCGGCGAGCATCGCCGCGATGTTCGGCTCGTTGATCGTGCACACGTAGCGCACGCCGTCGAGGATCGGCAGCACGGTCTCCACGTAGCGGGAGAACAGGTCCACCGCGTCGTCGGCACGCCAGAAGCCGTCCTTCTGGAACCACTGCGGCACCGTGAAGTGCATGAGGGTGACCGTCGGGTCCAGCCCGTTCTCCCTGGCGGTGTCGATCATCCGGCGGTAGTGGTCGAGCATCGCCCGCGATACGAACCCGCGCTCCGGCTCGATCCGCGCCCACTCGACCGAGAACCGGTAGGAGTTCAGCCCGGCCTCGGCGAGCAGCCGCATGTCCTCCGGGTAGCGGTGGAAATGGTCGGCGGCGTCACCGGAGGGCTCGACCATGGGCGAGTCGGGGGCGTGTTCCATCGCCCACCAGTTGCTCGTGGTGTTGTTGCCCTCCACCTGATGGGCGGCGGTCGCGGCGCCCCAGAGGAAGCCGTCGGGGAATGCGAGCACGGATGCGCTCCTCTCTCTTTCTTGCAGTCGTTCGGCGCGTCAGCGGGCGCGGGCGGGGTTCGGCACGGCGTCGAGTAGTTCGACCGTGTACGGGTCCTCCGGATGCTGCAGCACCTGGGAGGTCTCGCCCCGCTCGACGACGCGGCCGCTGTTGAGCACGAGGATGTTCTCGGTGACGAGCCGCGCGCTCAGCAGATCGTGGGTGATGTAGAGCATGCTGATGCCCCACCGTTCGCGGAGGTCCTCCAGCAGCGCAAGCACGCCGGCGCGGAGCGACACGTCGAGCATCGACACCGGCTCGTCCGCGATGAGCACCTGCGGGTCGCTCGCGAGCGCCCTGGCGATCACCACGCGCTGCCGCTGCCCGCCGGAGAGCTGGTGCGGCAGCTTGGCGGCGAACTGCTCGACGGGCGTCAGGCCCACCGTCTCCAGCAGTTCGAGCACCCGGGCCCTGGCCTCCGCTCCGCGCAGCCTCGTGTAGTTCACGACCGGACGGGTCAGCGCGTACTCGACGGTGTGCAGCGGGTTCAGGGCCGCGTACGGATCCTGGAACACCATCTGCACGTCCTTGCGGAGGTCGCGGAGTCCTCGGCGCTTCAAGGACGCCACATCGGTGTCGCCGAAGCGGATGCGGCCGGAGGTCGGCTTCTCGACGCCGGTGAGCATCTTCGCGATCGTCGACTTGCCCGAGCCGGAGGCACCGACCAGCGCCAGCGCCTCCCCCGGCTCCAGGCGGAAGGACACGTCGTCGACCGCGACGACCGAGTCCTGACCGCGGCGCGGTGCCGGATAGCGCTTGGTCACGCCCTCCACCACGATCGCGGCGTCGGCCCGCCGGGCGTCCCGCGGCGACACGGTCGGCAGGGTCTCGGTGACGTCCGTACGGCTGCGTCCCTCCCGGCGACGGGTGCCGAGATCGACGAACCCGGGGATCTCGATCTTCTCGGCGCGCGGGTCGGCGTAGTGGCTCAGCAGCATCCGGGTGTACTCGTCCTGCGGGCGGTGCAGGATGTCCTGGCTGCGGGCGTCCTCCACGATGCGGCCCTCGTGCATGACCATCACCCGGTCGGTCGCCTCGAGGACGATCCCGAGGTCGTGGCTGATGAGGATCGCCGTGAAGCGCTCGGACCGCTGCAGCTCCTGGATCGTGTCCATGACCGCGTGCTGGACGAGCACGTCGAGCGCGGTGGTCGGCTCGTCGAACACCATCAGCTGGGGCTCGAGCGAGAGGGCGAGGGCGATCGAGGCGCGCTGCCGCATGCCGCCGGAGAGCTCCCCGGGGTACCGGTCGAGCACCTCCGGCTTCAGCCCCACCTTGCCGACGAGCTCCCGCGCCCTGGCCTGGCGCTGCTCGGCGGGCACATGACCGTGCGCGGCGAAGATGTCGCGGAAGTGGTTGCCCACGGTCCGCACAGGGTTCAGCGCGTTCATGCCGGACTGCAGCACCATCGCGAAGCCGCCCTGGCGCTGACGCCGCAGCTCCTCGGCATCGAGCTCGCGGATGTCGCGGCCGTCGAAGAGGATGCGTCCGCCGCTGATGCGCGCCGGCGGCTTCTGCAGCCGCGTCAGCGCGAAGCCCAGCGTGGACTTGCCCGACCCGGACTCGCCGACGAGCCCGACGAACTCGCCGCGCCGCAGCGCGAACGACACGTCGCGCACCGCCGGCACCGGTTCCTGCCCCGGGGAGGCGTACTCCACGGACAGCGACTGGACGTCGAGGAGGATGTCGTCGTGCTCCATGGCGCTCATCGGCCCTTCCCTTCGCGCAGGCGCGGATTGGAGATGCCGTCCACGCCGAAGTTGATGAGTGTGAGGCTGAGGGCGAGCAGCGCGATGCACAGACCGGGCGCGAACAGCAGCAGCCACTGTCCGGTGAGCAGGGAGTTGGAGTTCTGCGCCCAGTAGAGCATCGTGCCCCAGCTGACGATGCTGGAGTCGCCGAGGCCGAGGAACTCCAGCCCCGCCTCGGCGAGGATCGCCGCCGTCGCCGCCCCGAAGAGGGTGCCGGCGATGATCGACGTCATGTTCGGCAGTATCTCGCGGAAGACGATCCGCGCCCTGCTGTCGCCGGAGAACTGCGCCGAGGTGACGAAGTCGTTGCCGCGGAGGGACTGGGTCTGGCTGCGCAGCACGCGCGCACCCCACGCCCAGCCGGTCACGACGATCACGGCGATGATCATGAGGATGCCGCCGTTCTGCAGGTAGGCCGCGATCACGATCATCAGCGGCAGGCCGGGGATCACGAGGAACAGGTTGACGATGAACCCGACGACCTCGCCCGCGAACCCGCGCATGTAGCCCCAGCTCAGACCGATCAGCACGGCCACGATCGTGGAGAGCAGCCCGGCCGCGAAACCAACGAGGAGGCTGACCTGGGCGCCGTAGATGAGCTGGCTGAGCACGTCCTCCCCGGCCGCGGTCGTGCCGAGCCAGTGCTCCCACGAGGCGTCGGCGTTGCGCGGAAACCCGTTCTCCTTCGGCCCGTACGGAGCCAGGAGCGGGGCGAACACGGCGACGAGCACGAAGAACGCGAGGAGGCAGAGGCCGATGCGGGCCTTGCCGTTGGACCACAGGGTGCCGACCATCCGGCCGAAGGCGCGCCAGGGGCTGGGCGCCGCGATGCGGGCGGTGGGGACCTTGACGGTCACGGTGCTGGGGGTGGGGTTCGGGGTCGTCATCGGCGAGTCCTCGGGTCGAGAACCCCGTAGAGGATGTCCACGAGGAAGTTGGCGATGAGCACGCTCACGGTGATCATCAGGAAGAGCGCCTGCATGAGCGGGTAGTCCTGCCCGATCACGGCGTTGAAGAGCAGGTAGCCGATGCCCGGGTATCCGAACACCTGCTCGACGAGGATCGAGCCGCCCACCACGCCGCCGAGCGTGAGCCCGAAGCCGGTCAGGTTCGGCAGGATCGCGTTGCGGGCCGCGTAACGGAGGGCGATCGTGCGACCGCGGAGGCCGTTCGCCTCGCCGAAGGTGATGTAGTCCTCGCCGAGCGTGTTGATCATCGCGTTGCGCATGCCGATGATCCAGCCGCCGAGGGAGGTGAGCAGGATCGTCAGCGCCGGAAGGAACGCGTGCCGGACGAGGTCGACGATGAAGTCCCCGGTGAACCCCGGGGTGGTCGTCGCCGAGTAGGCGCCGGTGGTCGGGAACCAGTGCAGCACGTAGCCCAGGAAGAACAGCAGCAGCAGCGCCGTCCAGAAGTACGGGAACGTGCTGAGGAACGACCCGGTCAGGGTGGGCAGCGAATCCAGCCAGGTGCCGCGCCGCCAGGCGGCCATCACGCCGATGAGCGTGCCGATCACGAAGGCGAGGATCGTGACGATGCCGACGAGGCCGAGCGTGTAGGGCAACGCGGTGGAGACCATGCTCGACACGGTCTGCGGGTAGAACGTGTACGAGACGCCGAAGTCGAGCCGGACGACCTGGCCGAGGTAGGCCACGTACTGGTCCCACATCGAACCGGTCGGCACTCCGAGCTGCGCCTCGATCGCGGCGCGCGTGGCGTCCGAGACCGGACCGTTCTGGGAGAGCTTCGCGATCGCCGCGTCGGCGGGAGAGCCGGGCATGAGTCGCGGGAGGAAGAAGTTCAGGGTGATCGCGGCCCACAGGGTGAGCACGAACAGGCCGATCTTCTGGAGGACGTACTTCACTGGTCCCCTCCGTCCGTGCGCTTCAGGTGGGTGAAGATGCCCAGCGGCGCCGAGTCGTAATTCTGCGGGATCATGTACGGATCGTCCGCGGAGGGCCAGCCGGTGAACTTCGCGTCGTTGAACAGGCCCCAGATCCCGCCGTAGTAGAGGCCGATCACGGGGACCTCCTCGTACACGATGCTCTGCAGCTCGTGCACGATCTCGGTCTGGCGGTCGGGGTCGATCGTGGCGCGGTACTCCTCCAGCAGGGCGTCGGCCTCCGGGGAGCGGTAGCGCTCGAAGTTGTTGGTCGTGACCTCGCCGGCCGGCACGTAGAAGTCGCTGGAGAGCAGGCTGTTGTAGGCCTGGTACACGTCGCCGTTGCCCATGCCGCCGATCGCCATCTCGAAGTCGCCGGTGCCGATCGCGCTCTGATACCCGGCGGGCTGCGGGAGCTTGAGCGACACCGTGACGCCGACGTCCGCGAGCTGGCGCTGCACGGTCTGGGCGGCGCGCGTCCAGTCGGAGTAGCCGTTGGCGGTGGTCAGCGAGAAGGCGAGCTGCTCCCCGTCCTCGCCGACGAGCCGGTCACCCTGGAGGGTGTACCCGGACTCGGCGAACGCCGCCAGCGCGGCGTCGCGGTCCTGGGCGAGCATGCCCTGGTCCGGGATCTCCGGGTCGAGGTACTTCTCCTGGTTGGGCAGGATGAGGCCGGTCTGCCCGGCGGGCTGCATATAGCCCTCCGAGGCGGTCTCCGCGATCTCCTCCCGGTCGAGCGCGAGCGCGATGCCGCGACGGACGTTCACGTCGTCGAAGGGAGCGACCTCGAGGTTGGGCACGAGCGAGATGACGCCGCCCGGCGGGAACCACCAGGTGTTGTCGGGACTCGCCGCCCCCCAGGTGCCCTCGACGTCGGAGATGAAGGAGTAGGCCCAGTCGTAGCCGCGGGTCACGGTGTCGAGCTGGGTGTTCGTGGCCGGGAGGATGATGTGCTCGATCTCGATCTTGTCCGCCTGCCAGTAGTCCGGGTTGCGGTCCATCGAGTACTGCTGGTCGTTGTAGTTGCCGAGCACGAACGGCCCGGTGCCCACCGGCTCCTCGTTGCGCCAGGTGGCCGGGTCCTCCACGTCGGCCCACAGGTGCTCGGGCACGATCATGGTCTGCCCGAGGATCGAGAGCGACGGCGCGTCCTCGCCCTGGAGGTGGAACACCACGTCGTCGCCGTCGACCTCGATGCGGTCGATGTGCTGCCACGCGCCCTTGATGTCGAGCGAGGGCTCGTCCTTGATGAGCTGGAACGTGAAGGCCACATCCTCCGGGGTGAGGGGCTCGCCGTCGCTCCACTCCACGCCGTCGCGGACCGTCATCACGATGGTGCGGGCATCCGGCTGGGTCCACTCGGACGCGAGCCACGGGGTGAGCTCGCCGTCGAGCGGGTTCACCAGGATGAGCGGCTCGTAGATCCACCGCGAGGCGGTCCGGGTGTTCGTGAGGTAGGGGTTGAAGTTCTGCGTGAAGAACGGGTTGCCCTTGTCGGCGTTGATGAGCATCGTGTCGTCGCCGATCGAGGGGTCGGGCTGCGAGCTGATCTGGATGCTGCAGCCGCTGAGCGCGACCGCTGCGGCCGCGAGCCCCACGACGGCGGCGCGGCGCCAGCGTCGGAAGGTGTGCGTCTCTGCCACTGGATGACCTCATGTCGTCTCTGTCATGAAGGGCGCCCCGGGGGGTGGGGAGTCCTGCCGGCCGAAGCCGTACACCAGATTGTAAGCGCATACATTTTGAATCGGCAACCCCGTGGTGAGCCCGGGGGTCCTCCGGGGCGGCGCGGCCGCGGCGACTCAGGAGGGGCGCGTGGAGCTCTCGCGGAGGAGGATCTGGAGCGGCAGCCGCGTGGTGAGCGGCGGGGCGTCCGGCTGCTCCAGCCGTCGCGCGAGCACCTGCACGGCCGCGCGTCCGAGCTCGATCATCGGCTGCCGGATCGTGGTCAGCGGGGGCGACACCAGCGTCGCCGCCTCGATGCCGTCGAACCCCGTGACGAGGACGTCGTCGGGCACCCGCACGCCCGCGCCCCGGAACACGTCCATGGCGCCGAGGGCCATCTGGTCGTTGGCGGCGATGAGAGCGGCGGGCACGCCGTCGTGCGCGAACTCCGCCCCCGCCCGACGCCCGGAGGCGCGGGTGAAGTCACCCCGGAGCATGCGCACCGCCGCCGGATCGCGCCCCGCCGCGGCGAGCGCGGTCGACACGCCCTCCCACCGCTGCTCGGCGTCGGGCGAGTCGGCCGGGCCCGCGAGGAACGCGATCTCCCCCTCCCCGACCTGGGACAGCACGTGGCGGGTCAGCTCCCCCATCGCCTCGACGTTGCTCACCGTGACGTGATCGTAGGCATCGCCCCGCGGCGGTCCGGACAGCACGACCACCGGGATGCGGCGGGCCAGCCGGGCGAGCACGTCGTCCGGCACGCTGCGGGCGAGCACCATGAGCCCGTCCACGCGGCCGGCCATGTCGCGGACGGTGGAGCGGTCGGGATCGTCGCGGCCGACGCCCACCATGAGCACGAACCCCTGCTTCCATGCCTCCAGCTCGGCGCCGCGGAGGACTTCATCGAGGAACAGCATCGACGAGTGCGGCGGGTCCTGGTCCTCCGACACGACGGTGAACGGCGGGCGGGCGGCGGCGGACAGCACGTCGAGGGGCGGAGCGTCCTCGGCGGCGTCGAATCCCGGGAAGTACAGCCCCAGCACCCCGGTCCGGCGCTCCGCGAGACCTCGCGCGCTCCCGCTGGGGACGTATCCCAGCGCGGAGACCGCGTCGAGCACCCGCTCGCGGGTCACCGGACGAACGGCCTCCGGCGAGCGCAGCACCCGCGACACGGTCGCGATCGACACTCCGGCGCGGTCGGCGACGTCATACACCGTCGCGGCCTTGCTCACACGGACTCCTCTCGTCGCGGTCCTGGTCCTGGTCCTGGTCCTGTCAGCGTAGGACAGTCTCCCCCTCCCCCTCCCCTCCCCTCCCCTCCGCCCCTCCCGCGCGCCGGCGCAGATTCGCGTCGGTGTCGCAGGAATAGAGTCAGTCTCTGCGAGACGGTGCGGATCTGCGAGGGTGTGCCTGGACAGGGCAGGTCAGGGGCGGAGGGCGCGGAGGGCTCCGTGGGGGCGAGAGCTGATCTCGCCGGGTTCGCGCTCGCGGGTCTCGGACCACTGCAGTTCGAGACCGGCCGCGGCGAGCAGCGGGGACAGGGCCTCGGCCGTCCAGAAGAACGCGGGGGCGACGGCATGCGGGAAGACCGCCCGAGGTTCGCCGACGAAGAAGCCGAGGAGCAGGCTCCCACCGGGGGCGAGCACCCGGGCGAACTCGGCGAACACGTCCGGCAGCTCGGTCGGAGGCGTGTGGATCACGGAGTACCACGCGAGGACCCCGCCGACCGTGCCCGATGCCTGCGGCAGCGTCCGGAACGACCCGTGATGGAACGAGAGGTGCGGATACCGCGCCCGCGCCCCGTGGATGAACGCCGCGGAGAGGTCGATCCCCTCGACGTCCCGCCCGGTTCCGAACTCTGCGCCCTCATCCCCGTGCAGGAAGGCCGTCCAGTGACCGGGGCCGCATCCCGCATCGAGCAGTCGCCCCGGGGTCTCATCGCGCCAGCGCCGGATGAGCTCGCGGTCGCGCGGATCCATCAGCCCCAGGTCTCCCGCGACCTCCCGGTACTCCGCGGCCCTCGCATCGTAGGCGCGCGCGACCGAGTCCTGTCCCGCGGCAGGTCGCAGATCCGGGCTCATGTCGCAGCCGTCCCGCGCCTCCCTGCGACCCCGGGGCGAATCTGCGACGGGAGTCACCGTGACCGCGCCGCGAGGGCCGCCTGATACAGCTCCCGGGAGGACAAGCCCGTCAGGGCCGCGACCTCGGAGGCCGCCTCCTTCAGGCGGGTGCCGTCCGCGACCAGGGCCTGCACCTGGGCGAGGGCGTCCTCCGGAGAGGCCTCCCGCCGCGGCGCCCCCTCGACGACCACCACGATCTCGCCCTTCACCCCGTCAGCGGCCCAGGCGGCGAGCTCGGACGCGGTGCCACGACGCACCTCCTCGTACAGCTTGGTCAGCTCCCGGCACACGGCGATCCGGCGGTCCGCACCGAAAGCGGCCCCCATGTCGGTGAGAGTCGTCGCCAGGCGCGAGGGCGACTCGAAGAACACCATCGTGCGGGGCTCGGTGGCGAGGGCGGAGAGGGTCGCCCGGCGCTCCCCCGGCTTCCTCGGCAGGAACCCCTCGAAAGTGAAGCGGTCCGTCGGCAGCCCCGAGATCGCCAGGGCCATGAGCACTGCGCTGGGCCCCGGGATCGCGGTCACCGTGACCCCCTGCGCCACCGCCTCGGCGACGAGGCCGTACCCCGGGTCGCTCACGGTCGGCATGCCCGCATCGCTCAGCACCACGAGGTCGGTCTCCGCGGCGAGCGCGGCCAGTTCCGCGGCCTTCTGCTTCTCGTTGTGGTCGTGGAGCGCGATCAAGCGGGGCCGGTTGTCGATCGCGAGGGCCTGCAGGAGGCGCTGCGTCGTGCGGGTGTCCTCCGCGACGACGATCTCCGCGTTCTCCAGCACCTCCACGAGGCGCCGCGACGCATCGCCCAGGTTTCCGATCGGGGTCGCGGCGAGGATGATCACCCGCCCAGCTTAGGCGTGGACCCGCAGCGACCCGGGGGCCGGCATACCGGGAGCACAGGGCGGAGTGTGTCTAGACTGGACCGGTGACCGCGCCCGAGCCCCTCCTGCCTCTCCCCGAGGAGCGCCTCACGCGCTACGAGCGGCTCCGCGACCGCGTGCTGCACGCGCCGGACTGGGGCCGGGCGATCGGCTGGCTGGCCCCGCTGCTGGTCACCGCTCTCGCGGCGGTGCTGCGCCTGGCGAACGTCGGGCACCCACACCAGCTCGCCTTCGACGAGACCTACTACGTCAAGGACGCCTGGTCGCTGTGGAGCCTCGGGTACGAGGGGGTGTGGGGCGAGAACGCGAACGACGCCTTCGTCACCCTGCAGGAGCTCCCGCTGACGAACAAGGGCGCCTTCATCGTGCACCCGCCGCTCGGGAAGTGGCTCATCGCGCTCGGCATGGCCATCGGCGGCCCGGACAACAGCGCCGGCTGGCGTCTGGCGACCGCCGTCCTCGGCGCGGGATCGGTGCTGCTGGTCTTCCTCATCGCCCGGCGCCTGACCGGCTCGGTCGTGGCGGCGACGGTGGCCGGGACGCTCCTCGCGATCGACGGCCTCAGCATCGTGATGAGCCGGATCGCGCTGCTCGACGGCATCCTCACCTTCTTCGTGCTGCTGGGCGTGCTGTTCGTTCTCATCGACCGCCAGCGCACGATCCCGCTGCTCGAACGCCGGGACCCCGACGACGAGCACCCGCTGTGGGGACCGATCCTCTGGCGCCGTCCCTGGCTCGTCGCCGCGGGGCTCGCACTCGGCGCCGCCTCGGCGGTGAAGTGGTCGGGGCTGTACGTGCTCGCGGGCTTCGGACTCTACGTCGTCATCACCGACGCCCTCGCCCGGCGCCGCGGCGGGGTCGTGGTGTGGCCGGCGTCCGCGGTCTTCCGGCAGGGGCCGGTGTCGTTCGTCCTCCTCGTCTTCCCCGCTCTCGCGGTGTACCTCGCGAGCTGGACCGGGTGGCTAGTGACGGCGAACGGCTACGACCGCGGCAGCGACCCGAACCCGCTTATCGCCCTGTGGAACTACCACGAGGCCATGCTCGGGTTCCACGTGGGCCTCACCCGCGGGCACCCGTACGCGAGCCCGGCGTGGGAGTGGCCCTTCCTGCTCCGCCCGACCGCGGTGTGGGTCGACAGCGACCCCACCGGCTGCGGCGTCGACCACTGCATCGGCGTGATCTCGGCGATCCCCAACCCGCTCATCTGGTACGGCGGCGTCGCGGCCAGCGTGTACCTGCTCTACCGCCTCATCCGCGGCTGGATCACGCGGCAGCCGGTCGGCCCGGCGCTCAGCCTCCCGCTCGTGGGGCTCGCGGTGACCTACCTGCCCTGGCTCATGTTCCCCGACCGGACGATCTTCCAGTTCTACACGGTCGTGATGATGCCGTTCCTCGTGCTCGCGCTCACCGCCACGCTGCGGATCATCGCCGGGCGCCGGGGGGATCCGCTCCCGCGCCGGCAGTCGGGAGAGCGCACCGTCCTGATCTACCTCGGCGTCGTCGTCCTGGTGTCGGCGTTCTTCCTGCCGCTGTGGACGGGGACGAGCGTTCCCTACGACTTCTGGCGCCTGCACAACTGGCTGCCCGGCTGGGTCTGACCGGCGGGCTGGCCGGCCACAGCGCGGCCCCGGGTCAGGAGACCTCGTCGGCCACGTGCTCCACGAGCGGGAGGACGCGACCGGAGAGATGCGTGCGCATCGCGATGGAGGACGCGGTCCGCGCGACCCCCGGCACAAGGGCCACCCGGTCCAGCACCTCCTGCAGCCGCGTCGCATCGCGGGCGACGAGCCGGAGCTGCATGTCGCTCGCGCCGGTCACGGTGTGCATGTCGACGATCTCCGGCACCGCGTCCGCGAGGGCGGTGGCGACGTCGTCGTGTCCGACCTTCTGATCGATCTCGACGAGGCAGAACGCCACGACGCCGTACCCGAAGCCGGCGGGGTCGATGCGCGGCACGATCGCCTCGATCACCCCGCCCTCGTGCAAGCGCGCGAGACGGCTGGTGGCCGTCCCCCGCGCGATGCCCAGCCGGCGTGCGCACTCGAGCAGGGGCAGCTGCGGCGACTCCGTCAGCAGCCGGATCAGCGCGGCGTCGAGGCGATCGATCCGCACGTCACTCCTTGACGATCCCGGGGCGGGACACACCCCGCGTCAGGCGGGCGACGACCAGCAGCACGGCGGTGAGCCCGAGCGTGAGCAGCAGCTGGATGCGCGCGGCCGGGTCGATCATCGCCAGCGCGATCACGGCCGTGAGCAGCACCAGGCAGAGCCACGAGACCCAGGGGAAGCCCCAGAGCCGCATCGGCATCGCCTCGCCGGCGCGGTCGGCCCGCCGGCGCAGCACGATCTGCGAGATCGCCGTCGCCGTCCAGATCACCAGCAGGGTCGACCCCACGACGTTCAGCAGCGCCGGGAGCACGACATCCGGGAACGCCCAGTTCAACCCGACGGTGACGAAGCCGAACGCCACCGAGGCGAGGACGGCGACGAACGGCACGCCCTTGAGGCTCGTCCGGGTGACGGACAGCGGCGCCAGCCCGCGTTCGCCCAGCGAGTACGCCATCCGGGAGGCGCCGTAGATGTTGGCGTTCATGGCCGAGAGCAGCGCGATCACCACGATGAGGTCCATCACGAGGCCGACGCCCGGCACGTTCAGGGTGTCCAGGACCGCCGAGAACGGACCGGCCTGCACGGCGGGGTCGTCCCACGGGAGCACCGCGACGATGACGAAGATCGAGCCGACGTAGAAGACGAGGATGCGCACCAGCACCTCGCGCACGATCCGGCGGATGTTGCGGGAGGGGTCGTCCGACTCGGCGGCCGCGATCGCGACGACCTCGGTGCCGCCGAACGCGAAGACGACGATGAGGAGCGCCGCCGCGATGCCGGTGATGCCGTGCGGCGCGAAGCCGCCCTCATCCACCAGATTCGAGATGCCGGTCGCCGGCACGCCGGGGATGAGCCCGACGATCGCGCATACGCCGACGACGAGGAAGGCGATGATCGCGGCGACCTTGATCGCCGCGAACCAGAACTCGAAACGGCCGTAGTTGCGCACGCCGAAGAGGTTCACCGCGGTGAGGGCCACGACGAACACGAGCACCCACACCCACGCGGGGATCCCGGGTACCCAGTTCGCCACGATCCCGGCCGCGCCGGTCGCCTCGGCGGCGATCACGACGACGAGCTGAATCCAGTACAGCCAGCCCACCGCGCTGCCGGCGCTGCGCCCCATGGCCTTCTGGGCGTAGGAGCTGAAGGCGCCGGAGCTCGGACGGGCCGCGACCATCTCGGCGAGCATCGCCATCACGAGCACGACGATGCCGCCCGCGACGAGGTACGAGATGAGCACGGCGGGTCCGGCGATGCTGATCGCCTGCCCGGAGCCGACGAACAGCCCCGCGCCGATCGCGCCGCCGAGCCCCATCATGGAGATCTGGCGGCGGGTGAGGCCCGGGTGCAAGCCCTTCGTGGTCGTCGTGGTGACGGGGACCTCGGTGGTCACGCGCCCACCTCCATCAGGTCGGAATCGTGGTCGGAATCGCCGGAGGCCGCGAGGGCCGCTTCCACCCGATCGATGTCGGCGGCGGAGCCGGACGAGATACGGACGCCCTCACCGGGGAAGGCGCGGGCGACCACGCCCCCGGCGTGCAGGACGGCGTCGAGCTCGGCGGTGTGCTCCCCCGCGGGAACCCAGACGAAGTTGGCCTGCGAGCGGACGGCGGGCCAGCCGGCGGCGGTGAGCACGGTGTACAGCCGGTCGCGCTGCGCCACGACCTCGTCGATGCGGACGGCGAGCTCGTCCTCCGCGGCGAGCGAGGCGAGGGCCGCGGCCTGGGCGAGGTCGGTGACCCCGAACGGCACGGCCACCTTGCGCTGCGCCTCGGCGATCGTGGCGGGGGCGATCGCATAGCCGATACGGAGACCGGCGAGGCCGTAGGCCTTGGAGAACGTGTGCAGCACCGCGACGTGCGGGTGGCGACGGAACAGCTCGATGCCGGCGCCGCGGCTGTCCGTGCGGTCGAAGTGCACGTAGGCCTCGTCGATGACGACGAGGACGTCGTGCGGCACCGCGGCGACGAAGCGCTCCAGGGCCTCGGCGTCGACGACCGTGCCGGTCGGGTTGTTGGGGTTGCACACGAAGACGAGGCGCGTGCGCGGGGTGATCGCGGCGAGCATCGCGTCGAGGTCGTGTCCGTGATCGGCATCCAGCGGCACGGCGACGGGCGTCGCCCCGGCGATCCGGACGAGCGAGGGGTAGGCCTCGAAGGACCGCCACGCGAAGACGACCTCGTCCCCCTCGCCGGCGACCGCGTGGATGAGCTGGGCGGCGATCTCCACCGACCCCGCGCCGACGGTCACCTGCGCCGGGTTCACCGCATACCGGGCGGCGAGCGCCTCCCGGACCGCGGAGGCACTCATGTCCGGGTAGCGGTGGATGCCGGCCACCCGGTCCTGCACGGCGCGCACGACGGAGGGCAGCGGCGGATGCGGGGACTCGTTCGAGGAGAGCTTGGAGGCACCGGCCGGGGCGGAGCGCCCCTGTCGGTAGGCGGGCACGGCGTCGAGACCGGCGCGGGCGGAGAGAGTCATCGTCAGAGCATCCTTGCTGTGATCCGAGAGGGGTCGCGTCACCCTAGAACGGATGGCGGGCGCTGGGCAAACCGTGCACTCGAAGCTGCGCATCGCGCGCACTCGACAGGCTGAAGGACGCCGCACGGTAGGCAGAATGCACAGCGCTGCGCCGGAGAAGGGCGCTCACCGTGCGCGCGAGACCGCGGCCGGATCGCTCACCGGCAGGCGGCACACGAAGGCGCGGCAGTCGTAGGCGCGCTCGGCGGTCGCCTCCTTGCCCTCGAACAGCTCGAACCCCGCGGCGGCGAACGCCGCGGCCTGCGCCGGCGTGACGACGGCGACGACATCGGCATCGGCTCCGCGGGCCGCGGCGGCGAGCACGCCACCGGGGTCCTCCGTCACCACGACGAGCTGCCGCGGCGCCGTGGCGAGTCCTGCGGCGACCCGCAGCAGACTGCCGTGGGCGAAGGGCTGGGCGAGTGCCCGGGAGGCAAGGGCCTGCACCCGCTCGGCCGCCGCCGCGCGATAGCGGTCCCCCGCTCCGAGCCGCCAGGCACTGAGCGCGGCCTGCGCGACCGCCGCCGTGTCCGAGGGGAGGTCGCCGTCGGTGTGGTCGGGCGAGGCGGCGATGCCCTGCGTACGGAGCAGCGGGTCCTCCCCCGCGGCGCCGTCCAGCACCCCGTCGAGGAGGTCGCGCCCCGTGACCGCCGGAGCGACGTCACCCGTCGCCGCCGCGAGGGCGAACAGGCCGTCGGCGAGGAGAGCGAGGTCGGCGGCGGTGGCGACCGCGGCGGAGGGTCGGCCGTCCAGGGAGGCCCGTACGAGCGCGCCGTCGGCCCCGCGGTTGGTGCCGAGCACGGCCGCGGCCGCCTCTGCGGCATCGGCGATCCACGCGTCCTCGCCGAGCGCCGCCCCCGCCCGGGCGAGTGCCGCGATCGCGAGGCCGTTCCAGCCCGTGATGACCTTGCCGTCTACCGCGGGCGGCTCCAGCGCCGCGCGCTCCGCGACGGGACGGAGGTAGTAGCCCCCCTCGCTGCGGGCCCCGTCGATCCACGATTCGGAATCCTGCGCAGCGCCGAAGCCGCCGCCCTTCCGCCGCAGCGTGCCGAGCAGGAAGCGGGCTATGCCGCGCGCGGTCTCCTCGTCGCCGGCGTCGAGCGCGACCTCGAGCAGCTGGGCGTTGTCGGTCAGCATGCGCTCGTAGTGCGGCACCGTCCAGTCACGCCGGGTCGCATAGCGGAAGAACCCGCCGTCGGCGTCACGCAGATCCGAGTCCACCATCGCCGCGAGGGCGCGCTCGGCCGCAGCCGCCGCCTCCGGTGCGGCCGCGCGGACGAGGGGCTCCTGGAGGAACCGCAGGGTCGTGGCCACCGGGAACTTCGGAGCTCCGCCGAAGCCGCCGAACTCCGCGTCCTCCCTGGCGGCGAGACCGCGGGCGGCCTCCGCGAGGGCGGCGGCGTCCGGGAGGCTCGACGCCGCGGTCTCCGCCGCCTCGGCGAGCGCCGCGGTCACCGCGTCGGCGGATTCCTCGGCCTGCGCCCGTCGCGTCGTCCACGCCTCGCGCACCGCGGCCAGCACATCGCGGAACGCGGGCATCGGCGGTCGCGCCTCCGGCGGCCAGTACGTCCCCGCGTAGAAGGCGCGTCCGGCGGGCGTGGTGAACACCGTGAGCGGCCAGCCGAGGTTCTGGGTGAACGCGGACGCGGCGGCCATGTACGCCCCGTCGACGTGCGGATGCTCCTCGCGGTCGACCTTCACCGCGACGAACCCCTCGTTGATGCGGGCGGCGGTCTCCGGGTCGGCGAACGACTCGCGCGCCATCACATGGCACCAGTGACAGGTGGAGTAGCCGATCGAAATCAGCATCGGCACGTCCCGGCGGCGAGCCTCCGCGAAGGCCTCCTCCCCCCAGGGGTACCAGTCGACGGGGTTGTCCGCGTGCGCCCGCAGATAGGGGCTGAGAGTGTCGGCGAGCCGGTTCGTCATGCTCCCACGCTACGCCGGGGAGGCCTGCTGGGGGTCGGACCCGGATCAGCCGACGAGCAGCTCCGCGGGGCGAGACAGGCTCAACCGTCGAGCAGCTCCGCGAGACCGGGAGACCCGGATCAGCCGACGAGCAGCTCCGCGGGGCGAGACGCGGTGTAGCCGACGAGCGGAAGGGCGCGCTCGGCTGCGAGCGCGATCCGCGCCCGCAGCACGTCGGTGGCCACCTCGTAGCCGTCGAAGTCGGTCGTGCTCGCGTACACGCCGAGCGGGAGGGTGAGCGCCTGGAAGAACGCGAACAGGGGACGGAGCTGGTGCTCGATCATGAGGGCGTGCCGCTCGCCGCCGCCGGTCGCGGCGAGGAGCACCGGCGTGCCGACGAGGGCGTACTGGTCCACGAAGTCGAACAGGTGCTTGAACAGCCCCGTGAACGAGGCGCGGTACACCGGGCTGCCCGCGATGAGCAGGTCGGCGGTCTCGATCGCCTTCAGCTGCGCCTCCGCCTCCGGCGGGAGCTGGTCACGGGTGAGAGCACCCGCGAGCGAGGGGCCGATCTGCGTGAGCTCGATCAGCTGCGCCTCGACGGGGGCGCGCTCGGCGACCGCGGCGGTGATCGCACGGAGGAGGGCGGTGGTCTTGCTCGGCTCGTGCAGGGAGCCCGAGACGGCGACGACGCGGAGCGGAGCTGTCATGCGCTCGACGGTACCCACGCGGACGCCCCGTGTCGCGCGAAGCGACACGGGGCGTCATGTGCGGTGTCCGTGCTGTGGAGCGCGGCTCCGGTCAGTGCCTGCTCGGTGACGGCGTCAGTGCCGGGCCCGCGGCCGGTATGAGGGCGGGATCAGTTGACCTCGTCCGGGTGCGAGCCCACGCGGCCGGAACCGTCGAGCGGGTCGAGCGCGTCGATCGCGGCGATCTCGGCGTCGGTCAGCTCGAAGCCGAACACATCGAGGTTCTCGCGCAGGCGCTCGGGGCGCACCGACTTCGGGAAGACGATGATGCCCTTCTGCAGGTGCCAGCGCAGGACGGCCTGTGCGGGCGTCACGCCGTGAGCGGCGGCCGCCTCCGCGATCGCCGGGGTGCCGAAGAGGTCGTACTTGCCCTGGCCGAGCGGACCCCAGGCCTCGATGCGGACGCCGTTGGCCTCGGCCCAGGCGACCTCCTCGCGGCGCTGGTACGCCGGGTGCAGCTCGATCTGGTTCACGGCCGGGACGACGCCGGTCTCCTTCACCGTGCGCTCCAGGTGCGGCACGAGGAAGTTCGAGACGCCGATGCTGCGCGTCAGGCCCGCGTCGCGCAGCTCGATGAGCTTCGCGAACGCGTGGACGTAGTCGTCCTTCGCCGGGGTGGGCCAGTGCACGAGGTAGAGGTCGACCTGCTCCAGGCCGAGCTTCTCCAGGCTCTCGCCGATGGCGGCGCGGGGCTCGTCGTCGTGGTGGCGGTCGTTCCACAGCTTCGTGGTGACGAAGAGCTCCTCGCGGGGGATGCCGGAGGACGCGATGGCCGCGCCGACACCCTCCTCGTTGCCGTAGATCGCGGCGGTGTCGATGTGGCGGTACCCGATCTCCAGGGCTTCGCTCACCGCCTTCTCGGTCTCCGCCGGCGGCACCTTGAAGACGCCGTAGCCCAGCTGGGGGATGGAGTTGCCGTCGTTCAGTTCGAGTGCAGGAATGGTCATCCCCCCAGCCTAGGACCTGTGATGACAGGTGCGGCCGTGCGGATGACGAAAAGCGTCAGCGGCGAGGGACGGCCGCCATCGCGACGGCGCCCTTCCCGACAAGTCGCTCCAGGGGGCCACGGCCGACGAACATCGCCCACAGCGTCGTGACCATCAGGAGCGCCAGGGCCGTGAGCGCCCAGAAGGCGTTGTCCGCGATGAAGCCGCCGGGGCCGGCGACGACGACGACGGAGACGACGTGCAGGCTGTATGCCGTGAGCGGCATGGATCCCAGAGCTCCGAGGGGCAGCAGCAGCCAGCGCAGCGGACGGCTCAGCAGCAGGCACAGGGCGACCACCGCGAGGGCGAAGCCGCCGGAGCCCAGGATCTCGGCGGTGCCACCGCTATGCGGGTCGACGGCGAAGACCGCGCGGACCATGGAGCCGAGCGGGTCCGTCGCGGCGAGCGCTTCGGGGTAGCTCTCCCAGCCCGACGGCGGCATCGCGTCGTCCGGGATGAACGACGACGACAGGCTCTCGACAGGGAGGCTGTCCAGGCTCTCGTCGGGAAGGATCTCGATGCTCTCGCTCCCGGAGTATCCGCTCGTCGAGGAGCTGAGTGATCCGGTCCCGCCCAGTCCCGCGCCCGCGCCGAGAGCGCCGAGGCCGTAGCCGATCGCGGCGAGGACCACGCCGACGACGAGGGCGACGACGGCCGTGCGCAGCTCCTGCACCCGGAGCCGGCCCAGAGCCATGCCGCCGAGCACGAGCGCCAGCCACACGGTGATCGGATAGGTGCCGTAGAGCGCGAACCCGATGCCCGCGCCGAACGGCTGCAGCGCCACCGCGCTGAGCAGAGCGAGCAGCGCCGGACCGGCGAGGGCGAGGACGGCGGCGCCGAGGAGCAGCTGCCACGGTCGCCACCGCAGGACCGGGATGACGGCGACGTACAGCAGGCCGTAGAGGGTGAGGATCACGGCGATCGGCGTGTTGAGGAGCTCCAGGGCGAGACCGATCACGAAGATCACCGCGCCGCGGCCGACGAGGTTGAGGCGGATGCTCGGGACGCGCTCCCGCTCCGGCAGCACGTCGCGTCCTGTCATGAGGGCGATGGAGACGCCGGCGAGCAGCGCGAACAGGATCGACGAGCGACCGTGCACGAGGTCGGTCCACGTCGTCGGGTCGCCCCACTCGAACGCCTCCGTCACGCCGACGTGGGCACCGGCCATGCCGAGGATCGCCAGACCCCGGGCGACGTCGAGACCGAGGATGCGCGGCGGCCGCCCGAAATCACGGAACCAGCGCACGGGGCGGAGAGCAGTCATCACCCGATGATCGTATGCGGCGATCGCGGCGACCCCGGCGCGCATCCCGGCATACGATGGAGGGCTATGTCCTCCCCCGTGATCTCCTACCCTCCGGAGCTGCCCGTCAGCGCGGCCAGGGACGAGATCGCCGACGCCATCCGCGACCACCAGGTCGTCATCGTCGCCGGCGCGACCGGATCGGGGAAGACCACCCAGCTCCCGAAGATCGCGCTGGAGCTGGGCCGGGAGCGCATCGCCCATACCCAGCCCCGACGGCTGGCCGCCCGCACGATCGCGGAGCGCGTGGCCGAGGAGCTGCGGGTCGAGCTCGGCACCCTCGTCGGCTACAAGGTGCGCTTCACCGACAAGGTCTCCGACGAGACCCGGATCGCGCTGATGACCGACGGGATCCTCCTCAACGAGATCCACCGGGACCGGCTGCTGACGCGCTACGACACGATCATCATCGACGAGGCCCACGAGCGCTCCCTCAACGTCGACTTCCTGCTGGGCTACCTCGCCCGCATCCTCCCGGAGCGCCCGGACCTGAAGGTGATCATCACCTCCGCCACGATCGACCCGGAGAGCTTCGCCCGCCACTTCGCCGCTGCCGACGGCACCCCCGCGCCCGTCATCGAGGTGTCGGGGCGCACATATCCCGTCGAGATCCGCTATCGCCCGCTCGTCGACGAGGACGCGGAGCAGGACGCCGCCGGCGAGCCGGAGGACGAGGTGAGCGCGATCGTCGCGGCGCTCCGCGAGCTGGACCGGGAGGCACCAGGCGACGTGCTCGTGTTCCTGCCGGGCGAGGCGGAGATCCGGGATGCGGCCGACGCCGTGCGCGCCGCCTACGCCAAGGACCGTTCGCCCACCGAGGTCCTCCCCCTGTTCGGTCGGCTCTCCGCCGCGGAGCAGCACCGGGTGTTCGAGCGCAGCACCGTGGCCGGGGTCCGTCGCCGGGTCGTGCTCGCGACGAACGTGGCCGAGACGAGCCTCACGGTGCCCGGCATCAAGTACGTCATCGACGCGGGCACCGCCCGCATCTCCCGGTACAGCAACCGCTCGAAGGTGCAGCGGCTGCCCATCGAGGCCATCTCCCAGGCCTCGGCGAACCAGCGCTCCGGTCGTGCCGGCCGTACGAGTGACGGCATCGCCATCCGCCTGTACTCCGAGGAGGACTTCGCGCGGCGTCCCGAGTTCACCGAACCCGAGATCCTGCGCACCTCGCTCGCCTCCGTCATCCTGCAGATGCTCGCGCTGGGCTTCGGGGACATCACCGCGTTCCCCTTCCTCACCCCGCCCGACTCCCGGGGCGTGAAGGCGGCGTTCGACCTGCTCACCGAACTCGGCGCCCTCCGCCCGGCGCACGGCCCGGACGACGGCCCCCGGCTCACCCGCATCGGGCGCGACATCGCCCGGATGCCGATGGACCCGCGGTTCGCGCGGATGCTCATCGAGGCGGGCCCTTCGACAGGCCCAGGGACCCAGGGGTCGGTGCTGCGGGACGTGCTCGCGATCGTGGCGGGGCTGTCCATCCAGGACGTGCGGGAGCGACCGGAGGAGCGGCGAGAGGAGGCCGACCGGCTGCACGCGCGCTTCGTGGATCCGACGAGCGACTTCCTCACCCTCCTGAACCTCTGGAACCACCTCCGAGAGCAGCAGCGCGCGCTCGGCTCCAGCGCGTTCCGCCGGCTGTGCCGCAGCGAGCACCTCAACTACGTGCGGGTCCGCGAGTGGTTCGACGTGCATCGCCAGCTGCGGACGCTCGTCAAGACCCCCGACCGCGGGGCGGAGCCGAGCGGTGCCGCCGATCCGGATGCCATCCACCGCGCGCTGCTGTCCGGCCTGCTGTCGCAGATCGGCGTCCTCGACGAGCGCACCGCCCCCGCGGGGAAGGCCCACTCCCCCGCGGGGGACGCCCGCCGCCGGATCACCGAGTACCGGGGCGCGCGGGGCATCCGGTTCTCGATCTTCCCGGGCTCGGGGTTGCGCAAGAAGAGCCCCCGGGCGGTCATGGCCGCCGAGATCGTGGAGACCTCCCGCACCTTCGCCCGCACCGTCGCCGCCATCGACCCCGCCTGGGCCGAGCCCCTCGCCGGCGACCTCGCCAAGCGCCAGGTCACCGAGCCGCACTGGTCCAAGGACGCCGGAGCCGCCGTGGCGTTCGAGAAGGTCACGCTGTTCGGGGTCGAGATCATCCCGCGCCGGCGCGTGCAGTTCGCCCGCATCGACCGGGCCGCCTCGCGCGAGCTCTTCGTGCGTCATGCGCTCGTCGAGGGCGAATGGGATCCGTCCCGCATCGACAAGCGGGTCAGTGCGTTCTGGCGCAGCAACGCCGAGCTCCGCCGCCGCTTGGAGAAGCTCGAGGAGCGCGAGCGGCGCCGCGACATCCTGGCCGGCGACGAGGCCGTCTTCCGCTTCTACGACGAGCGCATCCCCGCCGACGTGTTCGACGTGCGGTC
This sequence comes from Microbacterium sp. MMO-113, assembly GCF_037148555.1. Taxonomy (NCBI): domain Bacteria; kingdom Bacillati; phylum Actinomycetota; class Actinomycetes; order Micrococcales; family Microbacteriaceae; genus Microbacterium; species Microbacterium sp. MMO-113. The sequence continues at coordinate 178,652 of NZ_JBBCTD010000003.1, forward strand.
GTTCGAGAAGTGGTGGCGCGAGGCGCTGAGGACGACGCCGAAGCTGCTCGTGATGCGCGAGAGCGACCTCATCGACGACGAGGACCGCGCCGACCAGCGCGAGTTCCCGACCCGGTGGACGCAGGGCGATCAGGTGCTCGGCCTCGCGTACCGGTTCGAGCCGGGTGCCCCCGACGACGGCGTGAGCGTCGTGGTCCCGCTGCCGCTGCTCGCCCAGATCGAGGACCGCGGCTTCGACTGGCAGGTGCCTGGGCTCCGCGCCGAGCTCGTCACCGGACTGCTGCGTGCGCTGCCCAAGGCCATCCGGCGCCACGTCGTCCCCGCCGCCGACTGGGCGGAGAAGTTCGGGGCGGCGCTGGCCGACGAGGGTCCGGAGGTGCACGGCGGTCTCCCCCCGCGCACTCTCAAGGAGGCGCTCGCGCGGCTCGTGCAGCCGCTCGCGAACCAGGTGGTCACGGCCGCCGACTTCGACGACGAACGGGTGCCGGCGCATCTGCGCATGAACTTCCGCGCCGTGGACGAGCGGGGACGGGTGGTCGGGTCCGGGCGCGATCTCCGGGCGCTGCAGGCCGAGCTCTCCGACCGTGCGCGCAGCAGCGTCGCCCGCTCCATCGCCCGACCCGGGCGCGCGGAGGCACCGGGGCCCCGCGGGGCGGAGCGCGTGGCCGCCGCTCCCGTCGAGCAGACCGGGCTGACGGCGTGGACGTTCGGCGACCTCCCGGCGGTCATCGACACGAAGGTCGCGGGCGGGGTCGTCCGCGGGTACCCGGCGATCGTCGATGCCGGCACGAGCGTGTCGGTGCGGGTCGAGGCGACTCCCGACGCCGCGGCCGCCGCCACGCGCGACGGCGTGCTCCGTCTCGTCCTGCTCGCGGTGCCGTCGCCGTCGTCGTACGTGCAGCAGCACCTCACCAGCCAGGAGAAGCTCGCACTCGCCGCCTCGCCGTACCCGTCGGCGGCCGCGCTCATCGAGGACTGCCGGGCCGCCGTCGCCGGTCGTGTGATCGACGCGTCGACCGGTGGCGCCGACGGCCGGGACCGTGGCGTCGTGCGCACCGAGGCCGACTTCGCCCGGGTCCGCGACGCCGTCTCCGCCGTGCTCGTCGACGAGCTCTTCGCCTGCGTCTCCCTGGTCGCCCGCATCCTCACGAAGGCGCGGGAGGTGGAGCGCGGCATCAAGTCGCAGAACGCGCTGGCGCTGCTCGGCCCGCTGAACGACATCCGCACTCAGCTCTCCGGCCTGCTGCACCCCGGCTTCGTCGCGGCAGCGGGAGTCGACCGGCTCGCCCACTTCCCCCGGTACCTCGACGGCATCATCGACCGGCTGAAGACCCTCGCGAACGAGCCGGGCAAGGACCGCGCGCGGATGACGGAGTTCGAGCGGATGGCGGCGCTGTTCGCGGACGCCGGGGGCACCATCCCCCTCGCGCCCGACGCTCCCCCCGCGATCGTCGAGGTGCGCTGGCTCCTGGAGGAGTACCGGGTCAGCGTCTTCGCCCAGCGTCTCGGCACCGCGCAGCCGGTGTCGCCGCAGCGGATCACCAAGGCGCTCGCGGGGAAGTGACCCCCGCCGGGTAGCCTGAGGGCATGGCCCGCGCGATCGTCTACACCGAGTTCGGATCCCCCGCTGTCCTCCACCTCATGGAGGTGCCTGACCCCGTGCCCGTCCGCGGCGAGGCGCTGGTGCGCATCGAGGCGGCCGGCGCCAACCCCATCGACGCCAAGCTCCGCGGCGGCAAGCGCCCGTCCGCGCCGATCACCGAGCCGCGTCCGGTCGGGTTCGACGGCGCGGGAGTCATCGAGGTGCTGGGCGAGGGCGCGGACGGGTTCGAGGTCGGCGACCGCGTCGCGATCCGCGACACGCTCGGGACCTACGCCTCCGCCCTCGCGGTCGAGGCCGACAAGCTCGTGAAGCTGCCGGACGCCGTCACCGCGGCCGAGGGCGCGGCGATCGGCATCCCCGCCGGCACCGCCTATCAGTCCCTCCGCTCGCTCGCCGTGACGGCCGACGACGTGCTCCTCGTGCATGCGGGCTCGGGTGCGGTCGGCCAGGCCGCCGTGCAGTTCGCCGTCGCCTGGGGCGCGACCGTGATCGCCACCGCGAGCCCCGCCCGGCACGATCAGCTCCGCGAGCTCGGCGCGATCCCCGTGGCCTACGGCGACGGCCTGCTCGACCGCGTCCGCGCGGCGGCCCCCTCCCCCGTGACCGTCGTCCTGGACTGCGCAGGCACCGACGAGGCGATCGAGACCTCCCTCGCCCTGGTCGCCGACCGCGACCGCATCGCGACCATCGTCCGCGGTCCCGACGCCGCCGACTTCGGCATCCGGGCGTTCTCCGGCGGCTCCCCCGAGCCGCTCACGCCGCAGGAGCTGGAGTGGCGCGCAGAAGCGCTGCAGAAGACCGTGGACCTCCTGGCCGCGGGCGACTTCACCATCGAGCTCGGCCCGGAGCTGCCCCTCGCCGAGGCGGCCCGGGCCCATGAGCTCATGGAGACCGGCGCCGCCTCGGGGAAGATCATCCTCGTCCCCTGAGGGATCAGGGTGGCACCGGAGCGGAGTTGCTGCGGCGACGGGATCCGACCCGATCGCCTACCCTCCGGGGCAGTCGCACTCACTGCCGCTGTAGCACTGGCACACCGAGTCGGGGTAGTCGGCCTTGGTGGCGGTGAGTCTGACGTCTAGTTCTTCGAGCGGGACGACGTCCTCGATGCCGTCCAGTTCTGGGATGTCCGGGCAGTCCGCGGGGCCGGTCTCCACGACCTCTTCGCCTCGCGGAAAGGTCAGGGTGAAGCACACCGCCCCCTGGCGTTGCTCGTACCACCAGCCACCGCCCGTCTGCGCGCCACCGAATGCGAGGAGTGTCAGGGTGGTGCCCTCGCCCCTCTTGTCGAGGTCGAGGAGCTTGAGGGGGTTGCCGTCGAGCTCGTCGGTTCCGTCCCGGAGGTCGGAGGCGAGGGAGAGTTCGGCGATGGTCACTTCCGGGTCCGTGACGATCTTGCCGCGGTGCTCCCACATGTCTTCCTGCGCGTCTTCGATGGAATCCGCGAGGCTCACCCGCACGAGGCTCTCGATGCTCGGCGCGCACCCGACGAGCATGACGGCCGCAGCGACGAAGCCGACGACAGGGAGGCTTCGGCGCCGCAGACGGCTTGTCATGATGCGACGGTAGCGCATCCGGCGACGGCCTCCCTGTCGGTCAGGCGGGAGCGGTGGGGCGGCCGAGCGAGAGCATCAGCCGGTTCGCCCAGTTGAAGAAGGCCGCGCCGTGCACGACGTCTGCGATCTCGAGATCGTCCAGTCCGGCCGCACGGAGGCGCGCGATGTGCGCGGGACCGAACGCGCGGGGCGTGTCGGTCAGCGCGACCGCGGCGGCGACGATCGCGTTCCAGCGCTCCCCGAGGTCAGCGTCCACGCCCTCGGCGAGGAGCGCGTCGACGGCTTCCGGCCGCTTGCCGTGGTGCGCCGCGAACCGGGAGTGCACGGAGGCGCAGAAGACGCAGCCGTTGCGGCGGGAGGCGGCCGTCGCGGCGAGCTCCCGCTCCGCGCGGGGCAGCCCCTCCGCAGTGTTGTAGAAGATGTCCTTGTCGACGAGGGTGCGCGCGCGAAGCACCTCGGGGTCGCGCGCGAGCAGCCGGAAGTACTCGTTCTTCGCGCGGGCGGCGTCGACGAGGCCGTCGAGGTGCCGCGGAGTGAGATCCTCCTCCGCCAGCGGCGCGAGGTGCGGCGTCCAGCCGACCTCGGCGCGGGTGAAGGCGTCAGGATAGGGGGCATCGTCGTGGCGGAGCACGGTGTCGGCGGCGGTCATGCGGCCTCCTCGTCGGTGTCGGTGTCGTCGGTGTCGGTGTCGGTAGCGGTGGCGGTGAGTCCGGCCTTCTGGAGCACGCGGAGGCCGGTGACGACCCGCTGCTGGAAGGCGAGGAACGACACGAGCTGCGACAGCGTGACGATGCCGTCCGTCGACCAGCCGGCGTCGTGCAGGCGGCCGAGGTCGGTGCCTGATGCCTCGCGGGGGCGGAACACCAGCAGGTGCGTGTGCGCGAGAGCCGCCGCGAGGCGCTCCCCCAGGGCAGCCGATGCCGCCGCGTCCGGCACGTACCGCGCGCCGTCGGTGCTCTCGGCCTCCAGCCCGCGTTCGGTGTAGGCGCCGAACGGTCCGGTGGTCGCGGCGGCCTCGGCCTCTCGGGCGACGATCGCGGCGCGCTCCGGGTCGATCTCGCGGGCCTTCCCGGCGTAGAACTCCGCCGTGGGGTCGTCCTCACCGGCGAGAGCGGTCGCGAACGCCGCGATGAGCGCGCGCTCGGCGAGCGAGACGTGCTCCGCGGAGACCGGGTGGAACAGCGCGTCGAAGCTCGCCTGGAGCTGCTCCCTGGTCACGGGGCGGCGACGACGCAGCGCATCCAGCTCCGGCGTCACCCCCGTCAGCTGGTCGACGATGTCGGCGGTCATGCGTTCTCCTTCACGGTGGGGGTGTTCTCGGCAGTGCGGGTGCTCTCGGGATCCGGCGGGGACAGCGCGTAGCCGAGGGCCGGGGCGACCTCCGTCGCGAACAGCTCGATCGACCGCAGGACGTGGGCGTGCGGTGCGTCGACCGAGTGCACCTGGAACGCCACCTCGGTCGCGCGGTGCAGCGTCGTGTCCGCGGCGAGCGAGGCGGCGACCTCCTCGGGCGTGCCGAGATGCGTATCGAGAGCGACGATGAGGTCGTCGAGGTCGTCTCCGGGGATGGTCTGGCCCTGCCGACGGAAGCCCTCGGCCGCCCGCCGCAACCCGACCTCGGCGAACCGGAGCGCCTCGGCGCGGTCGTCCGCCACGAACACGGTGCGGGAGGCGGTGATGCGCGGGGTCGCCTCGGCGGGCAGCGCGTCGAGGTAGGCGTCGATGATGGGATCCTGCAGCGCGGACAGCGGGGCGTGCAGCCGGTCGTGGGGGCGGGGCTGCGTGCGGGACAGCAGCAGTCCGTGACCGTGGACGCCCGCCCGATGACCGCCGGGTGCCGAGAACGTCGCCTGCCAGATGCGCGCGGCCAGCGACCCCGCGTCCGGATACAGCGTGTTCCCCGCACCGATGTCCCGGCCGGCGAGAGCGTCGAGCAGGAGACTGAGCTTGCGGTCGTAGGTGGGCCCCTTGTCGCGCACGTCCTCCCCGAAGGGCGCGAAGGACGACGGGGTGCCGCCGCTGCCGAGCCCGAGGTCGATCCGCCCGTCCGCGAGCAGGTCGGCCACCACGGCGTCCTCGGCCACGCGGACCGGGTCTTCGAGGGGCAGGGTGATGATCCCGGTGCCGAGGCGGATCCGGGAGGTGCGAGCCGCCGCGTGCGCGAGGAAGACGAGCGGCGAGGGCAGCCCGCCTTCCGCCGCCCGGAAATGGTGCTGCGCCACCCACGCCCTCCCCACGCCGTGCTCCTCGGCGTGCTGGATCTGCGTCAGGGCGAGGCGGTAGCGGTCGGCCGGGGACGCGTCGTCGAGGAGCCGCGTGAAGAACGCGACGGTGGGACGAGGGGTGGTGGCGCTCATGCGAGGATCTCCGTTCGGCCGGGGACCGCGGCCAGCAGCTCCCGGGTGTTCTCGTGCTGCGGGTCGTGGAACAGCTCTTCGGTCGACCCGTCCTCCACCACGCGACCGCGGTGCATGACGGAGACGGTGTGGCTGATGCGACGCACCACGGCGAGGTCGTGCGATATGAAGAGGTAGGTGAGTCCGAGCTCGGCCTGGAGCGCGGAGAGCAGTTCGAGGATGCGCGCCTGCACCGTCACGTCGAGCGCCGACACCGCCTCGTCGAGCACGAGGATCTCGGGGTCGACGGCGAGCGCCCGTGCGATCGCGACCCGCTGCCGCTGCCCGCCGGAGAGCTCACTCGGCGTACGGCGGGCCGCATCCGCCGGCAGCGCCACGCGTTCGAGCAGGGCGACCGCGCGATCCCGACGCTCGGACCGGCCGCCGATGCGGAAGTTGTGCAGCGGCTCGGCCACGATGTCGGCGATCTGCTGCCGCGGATCGAGCGAGGCGAAGGGGTTCTGGTACACGAGCTGGATCCGTCGGCGCAGCGCACGCAGTCGCGCCCCCTCGACGGCCGTCGCGTCCTCCCCCGCGAGCTCCACGGTCCCGGCGTCCGGACGGAGGAAGCGCGTGACCAGGCGCGCGGTCGTGGACTTGCCCGATCCGGACTCGCCGACCAGCGCATGGGTCGTGCCGCGGCGCACCCGGAAGGAGACGTCGTCGACCGCCCGGAAGCGCTCACGACCCGCGACCCGAAACTCCTTCACGAGGCCCGCGGCCACGATCTCGTACGGCCTCTCGGCGGCCACCGCCGCGGCATCCCGGAGGAACGGCGGCGCGTCCGGACGCCGGAAGCCGGTCGTGAAGCCGGGCGCGTCCGCGAGCAGCTGCCGCGTGTACGGGTCTTCCGGCTCCGCGAGCACCTGCGCGCTCGGCCCCTGCTCCACGATCCGACCGTCCTTCAGCACCGCGATCCGCGCCGCCCGGTCCGCGGCGACGCCGAGGTCGTGCGTCACGAGCAGGATGCTCGTGCCGTCCTCGCGCTGCAGCTCGTCCAGCAGGTCCAGCACGCGGCGCTGCACCGTGGCGTCGAGGGCGCTGGTGGGCTCGTCCGCGATGAGCAGTCGAGGCCGGAGGGCGATCGCGGCCGCGATGAGGACCCGCTGCCGCATGCCGCCGGAGAGCTCGTGCGGATACTGTCGGGCGCGCAGATCGGGGTCGTCCAGCCCGACGCGGTCGAGCAGCTCGAGCACGCGGGCGTTCCGGGAACGACGGTCGCGATGCCCGTGCAGGCGCAGCACCTCGGCGACCTGCACGCCGACGGGGCGCACCGGGTCGAGCGACGTCGTCGGATCCTGCGGCACCAGCCCGATCTCCGACCCGCGGATGCCGCGGAACGCCCGATCCGACCATCCGGAGATGTCGAGGTCGCCGAGGCGGACGCGGCCGCCCTCGACCCGTCCGCCCTGCGGCAGCAGGCCGAGGAGGGTGTGCGCCGTGGTGGACTTGCCGGAGCCCGACTCGCCGACCAGGGCGAGCGTCTCCCCCTCGGCGATGGCGAAGGAGACGCCGTGCACGACCTCGCGACCGGCGTACGAGACCCGCAGGTCCGTCGCGGCGAGGACGGGTGAGGCTGGTGACGGAGGGGTCGCCAGTGTCATCGGGGGCTCCTTCCGAGCCGGTGGCTGATGCGGTTGGCGCTGAGCACGACGGCGACCACGACGAGGCCGGGCAGCGCCGTGAGCCACCAGGCGGTCGCGATGTAGTTGCGTCCCTCGGCGATCAGCAGCCCCCACTCGGGGGTGGGCGGCGGGGCTCCGTAGCCGAGGAAGCCGAGGGTGGAGATGGCGAGGATCGCCGTGCCGAACTGCAAGGCGGCGAGCGCGACGATCGGGGTGAGGGCGTTCGGGAGCACATGCCGGCGCAGCACGGCGACGAAGGTGCCGCCGCTGCCGTACGCCGCCTCGACGTACTCGGTGCGGCGCACCCGCGCCACCTCGGCGCGCATGAGCCGGGCGAAGGCGGCGACGCTGCCGAGTCCCACGGCGATCGCCGCGTTCACCGTTCCGAATCCGAGCAGGATGATGACGGAGAGCGACAGCAGCAGCCCGGGGATGGCCAGCAGCACGTCGACGATCCGCATCAGCACGTCGTCCACGATGCCGCCGGTCGCGCCGGCGACGGCCCCGAGGAGCGTGCCGAGCGCGAGGCCGACGGTCACGGCGATGAGCGCCCCTGACAGGGAGTGCACCGCGCCGTGCACGACCCGGCCGAACAGGTCGCGGCCCAGCGCGTCGGTCCCGAACCAGTGCGCGGCGCTCGGGGGCAGGAGCTTGTCGGCGGGTACGCCGGTCAGCGGGTCGCCCGGCGCGAAGACGCCGGGGATCACCGCCCACAGCACCGCCACGGCGACGACCGCGAACGCGAGGTACAGTCCCCAGGCACGCGACCGCCGTCGCGGACGGGATGCGGAGACGGGCGCCGGGGCGGACGGCGCGGTCGGGGCACCCGACGTCTCGACCGACGTCTCGGCGATCACGGGAGCGGTCATGCGGGCACCTCCTGGGCGGCGGGAAGGACGGGGCGGGAACGGGCGGCGCGCGCCGATCGCCGCTGCCGCGGGTCGATCAGGGGCGTGGCGAGGTCGACGGCGAAGCTGATCACCACGAACCCCAGCGCCGACAGCATCACCACTCCCTGCAGCACCGGGATGTCCTGGTTCGCGACGGCCTGCTCCGTGAGGCGTCCGATGCCGGTGCGGCCGAACACCGTCTCGGTGACCACGGCGCCTCCGACGAGCTCTCCGAACAGCACCCCCGCGATGGTGAGCGTCGGGACGGCGGCGTTGCGTGCGACCGAGCGCGTGAGCACCCACGCCGGCGGCGCCCCCTTCGCGCGAACCACGGTCACGAACGGCTGCGCCTGCACCCGGTCGATCGACCGGACCAGCACCTGGGCGAGCGGCGCCGAGATCGGCACGGCGAGCGTGAGGACGGGCAGGATCAGCCCGCTGACAGGATCAGCCCCCACGATCGGCACCCAGCCGAGTCCGAACGAGAACACCTGGATGAGCAGGATCCCGAGCCAGAACACCGGGACCGCGACGAACAGTCCCGGCACCTGGCGCAGGCCGTCCCGCAGCCACGCGAAGGGGGCGAGCGCGGAGAGCGCCGCGATCAGCACCGCGAGCACGACAGCGACCAGGAGTCCGAGCGCCGCGAGCAACAGCGTGGCGGGCAGCGCCTCGGCCAGCATCGTCCGCACCGGGGTGCCGTACTGGGTCGAGTAGCCGAAGTCGCCCGCCAGGAAGCCGAGACCCGCGTGCAGGTACTGCTCCCCCCACGGCACGTCGGCGCCGTAGGTCGCGCGGATGTCGTCGAGCTGCTCCGGCGAGAGCCCCAGGCTCGGGTCGGAGAACTTGATGAGGATGGCGTCTCCCGGCAGCAGCTGCAGCAGGAAGAACGTGGCCGTGAAGGCCGCGATCAGCACGATCGCGGCCTGCCCGGCCCGTCGGAGGACGAAGGTCATGGGGTCACCGTGATCCTCAGTGCTCCGCGAGCCACACGCCGGAGAACGTGGGCCGGCCGACCGACTCGAAGGCGACGCCGTGCACATACGTGGCCGCACCGTAGACCTGCGGCTCCTCGAAGAGCGGGATCACGTACGCCTGCTCCGCGATGTAGTCCTGCACGGCCTGCGAGGCGGCCACCCGCTTCTCGGCGTCCGGCTCAGAGGCGACGGCGAGCAGCAGCTCGTCGAGCGTCGCGTCCTGAGAGATGAGCACGTCGCGGTTCTTCGTGAAGTACTGGCTCTTGATCACGTCGAGGTCGGCACGCCCGACCATCGAGTGGTAGAACCCCGTCTTCAGCGGATCACGCGTGTCCTCCGCGTAGCTGCCCGCATCGCCGGGCTTGACGGTGAGCTCCACACCGACCGCCGCGAGCTGCTGCGCCACGAGCTCCAGGGTCTGCTTCGACAGCGGCTGCGGCTTGGCCTCGTAGACCGTGATCGACAGCCGCTCGCCGTCCTTCTCCCTGATGCCGTCGGCGCCGGGCTCCCAGCCCGCCTCGTCGAGCAGCGCCTCCGCCTTCTCCGGGTCGTGGGCGTAGTGCGCGGACTCGTCCTTGTAGCCCGCGGCCTGGGAGGACAGCACCGACGTGGCCACCGGGTAGTTCTCGGTGAACAGGGTGTCGACGACCTCCTGCGCGTCGACCGCGGCGATGATCGCCTGGCGCACGCGGATGTCGGACAGCAGCGGGTTCTCCGGGCGGAGGGCGATCGAGTTGTTCACGCCGCGGGTCTGCGGGGCGTAGAGCGTGAATCCGGCGCCCTCGACGCGGTCCTCGTCGAACGCCTGGACGTAGCGGACGTAGTCGGCCTGACCCGCGAGCAGCGACCCGATGCGGACGGAGTCCTCGGGCGTGACCAGCACGTGCACGGCGTCGAGGTAGGGACGACCGTCGTTCTCGGCGCTGTCCGGGCCCCAGGCGTAGTCGTCGCGGGCGGTGAGGGTGTACTCGGTGCCGAGCTTCTCGTCCGTGACCGTGAAGGGACCGGAGCCGATGATGTCCTCCGCGTTGCCCGCGCCGAAGTCCTCGATCGTGCCGTCCAGGGTCTCCGGAGACAGCAGTCCCGAGTTGATGGTCGACGTCGCCTGCAGGAATCCGGGCGACGGCGCGCTGAAGCGGAACGTCACGGTGTCCTCGTCGACCACCTCGCTGCCGGCGTAGTTGTTGATGGCCTCGGAGACGGTGAGCCCGCGCTCGGCGTCGCCCAGCCCGTAGGTGTCGAAGTTCTTCGCCACGGCGGCGGTGTCCACGGGTGTGCCGTCCGAGAACGTCACGTCCGGGTTGAGGTCGAAGGTGTACTCCGTGGCGTCGTCGTTCACGGTCCAGTCCACGGCGATCCACGGCTCGATCTCGAGCGTCTCCGGGTTCTGCCAGGTGAGCCGGGCGGCGATGTTGTTGACGATGCCGCCGTTCGGGTAGAAGCCGGCCTGCGGCGGATACAGGTTCGTGTAGGCCTGGTGCTCGAGATACGTCAGGGTGCCGCCGGTGACGGGGTCGCCGCCGGCCGCCGGTGAGACCGCGGGAGCGGGCGTGGACGCGCAGGCGGCGAGGCTCCCCGCGAGCACGAGCGGGAGCGCCACGGCGGCAGCGCGGATCAGACGACGGTTCATGCGGAGGCCTCCTGGCTTCGGGTGGGACGAGGTTTCTTCACGGTAGGAATCGGGGCTGCGACGGCGCGACTCGCGCGACACCACAGGTCACGCGTCGACATACGAGGAAATGCTGTCGAGCGCGCAGGGAGGCCTCGATCGGGATGCCCTGTTCTAGCGCCACCGACTCATGCGGGTCATTTCACTCTCGGAGCCGCGATTCTCCATCACTGCTGCGTCTGCAGTCCGGACCCGCTGCGCCCGCTGGCACCGATGCCTCACGGTCGTGGTGGTGCCACCGAGCGCATCGACGAGTAGAGGTAAAACCCAGAGCCGCCCCGACGACGGTGTCGGGGCGGCTCTTCAATCGCAGTGCGATCTCAGCAGCAGCATGAACGCTGAGGTGCGCGCATGCCACGAGGCATCATCGAATGCTGGAAACGTTCACCTGCTTTCCGGTGACCGTGAAACCAATCTGAATCCACGCCTTGGTTCCGTTGCGAAGAGGCATGCACACAGTACCCGGGTTGAACGGGTTCGTCGGCAGAGGATCGATCCAGCAGAGCTTCGCGTAGTAGTTTCCTGTCCAGAAGTCCTTGCGGGCACCCCAGGTTCCCTTGGTTGTGCCGAGAGTGAACCGATAGTTGATGCTGGGTGTGGCCGCGTGCCAGCACGGCTGTGAGGTGCTCGTGCAGTTTGGCGATGCCGCTCTCGTGCTGATGCTTCCCTGGGGCGGAAGCGAGCCGAAGACCTCCTCATTCAGCTCCGCCTCTGACATGGGAACCACCGACGTGACGTCCCCCGTGTAGGGATCGACGCTGACTCGCTTCAGGTCGTCGCTGGCGAGAAGATCCGCCTCCGCGTTGGTCAACTGCGAGAGGGATCCAACCTCGACCGGGGGCGGTGTCTCTTCGCTGTAGCTTGTCGCACTGTGCGCCGCTGTCCCCCCGGTAGCGACCATGATCACTGACGCAGATACGCCGATGATGGACTGAATCAACCGCTTCACTTTGACCACTCGTAGCTCCTGTTTATCTGTATCGGTACGAGCAGAATCGTGCCGTGCTTCGAAGCCGCACGGAACCGACTGGGGACGTATCGGTCCCGGATTTGAGGTTTCAATCTGGACCAGACACCCGAGACTGAGAAGACATGAACACACGACCTGGAGGGTTGAATAGTGCGTCTCAGATCAATAATCGCCGCATCTCTGGTAGTAGGCATCGCCGTCACGACACCGCATGCCGCTAGCGCCGAGAACGAGGCGGACACGATAGAAGAACTGCGAGCCGCAGCGCCCGAGATCGCAGAGATGATCGCACCATCCACCGTCTCATCGACATCGGTGGGTGATGTTGACGCGACGGTGAAAGGTGACACGATCTCGATCTCGTCCGATAGCGGAACGATTAGTTTGACCGCGGAAGAGACCGGTGCATCGAGCGAGGTCGAGGCTGTGCTTCTCGACGATGCATCCGCACTCTTCGCGATCCGGATCGATGATGCAACGGCGCCACGCACCTACGATTTCGCGCTGGACCTGCCGAGTGACGCCACCGCAGAGCTCCTTGAGGGTGGAGCTATGGCCTATCTCAACAGCAAGGGCGAGTATCTCGGTGGCGTTGCGGAGCCGTGGGCAAAGGATGCGATCGGCCAAGAGATCCCCACGTGGTTCACCTACGCTGACGGGGTGCTCACTCAGCATGTGGACATTGACGCGGTCGAGGATGTCGTCTATCCGCTCGTCGCTGACCCGTACCTGGGTAAGTGGCTTGTCGAGTCCGCGTACGTCACGAACCAGGGTGGCTCGAAGTACGTCGTCCGCGCTGTCCCGACCGCCTTCGGTCGCCAGAACAATGCGTTGGGCACCTACAAGTTCCATACCGCCGACCTGAAGGCCAGACTTGGCACGAATGCGAACAAGGTGACCTCAACGATTCTCAATCAGTTCCATTGTCACGTCGCAGCCAATGGCTCTGGCGGAGGAGCGACCTACGACATGGAGTCGTGGCGCCCAGATGTGTTCTGGTGGGTTCAGGTGGCGCAAGGATGCAACCCCTGATGCCGAGTTAGCTCACTGATCGAGCGTGCCCCGGGGGTCTACCCGGGGCACGCTCCGTCGCTCACACCCGATGTGCACGACCACAGGGACCCAAGAGCGTGTATCTGGCTGTCGCACTCTCGCTTGATATTGACGAGGCAGCAATCCCGTAGCGGCCTTGAACCGGTTTCTGAAAGTGTTCGAATCGTTAAATCCCACCGTTTCGGAAACATGCCGAAGTGGCAGATCCGGTCGCTCGCGAATGATCTTCAATGCGGCACCAATACGCACGTGAGAGATCGTCGACGAAACTCCGATTCTGCCACACGTTCGGAATGCTCTGGAAAGGTGCCTTCTCGAAACATGGAGCTTCTTCGCCAAGTTAATCGGGCAGAGTCGCGGATCGGCGAACTTCAGGTTGATTATTCCTATTGCCCGGGAGCGAAGCCTGATCACACCTGAGGGGTACTTTCCCAGGCGAAGATCGCCGCTGCAAGCATGATGAGGAGTGCGCCTCCAACAAACCACGCACCCCATACGACTCGTTTGCTCGGCTGGCGGACTGCGGCCACAATACCGAGCCCGACCGTCAAGAAAGCCCCGGCAGTGGCGATTCGGTAGGCCATCTCACCGGTTTGCCAAGTGGCCAACTCAGCAGGAGTCGGATCGTATGCCTCAATTTCGCCACCCATGGAGCCGAAATTGATGGCAGTGATGACAATCGGGATGAGAGTCAGGAGCAGGCTAACCGCAAAGGCGAGGAGCCACCATGACCATCTGAAAGTTCTGGTTGTCGGCATGGGTTCAATCACTCCTTCACCCTACGAATTGGTCGAGTCAGCCGCACGAGACTTTCGTCCTGGGAAGCTGACAAAGTTCTGTGAGAGAGCGATCGCCCGCCGCACCCCCTACGCTGAGACCATGACAGGTCTTCGGTGGGGAATCCTCGCGACCGGCGGCATCGCCGGCGCCTTCGCATCCGATCTGCGCACGGCCGGCCTCGACCTCGTCGCGGTGGGCTCGCGCTCGCAGGAGTCGGCCGACGCCTTCGCCGCACGCTTCGACATCGCGCACGCGCATCCGTCGTACGAGGCGCTGGTCTCCGATCCCGACGTCGACATCGTCTACGTCTCCACGCCGCACCCGATGCACCACGAGAACGCCCGGCTCGCCCTGGAGCACGGCAAGCACGTGCTCGTGGAGAAGGCGTTCACCCTGAACCGCACGCAGGCCGAAGACCTCCAGCAGCTCGCCGCCGAGCGCGGGCTGCTCGTGATGGAGGCGATGTGGACGCGCTACCTGCCGCACATGGTCCGCATCCGCGAGCTCCTCGCCGACGGCGCCCTGGGTGAGATCCGCGCCGTGAGCGCCGACCACACGCAGCAGCTGCCCACCGACCCCGCCCACCGTCTGAATGCGCTCGAGCTCGGCGGCGGCGCGCTGCTCGACCTCGGCATCTACCCGATCTCCTTCGTCTGGGACGTCCTCGGGGCACCGACCACCATCCGCGCGGTGGGGCGTCTGGTCGAGACCGGAGCCGATTCCGAGGTCGCCACCGTCATGATCCACGAGAGTGGAGCGGTCTCCACGACTCTCTCCTCCTCGCGCGGCGCCGGCCCCAACGCCGCGAGCATCGTCGGCACCGAGGCCCGCATCGACATCGATCGGGTCTGGTACACGCCCACCACCTTCCGTGTCGTGCGGCCGGACGGCACCGTGCAGGAGGAGTACGTCTCGGAGGTCGAGGGCCGCGGCATGCAGTACCAGGCGCTCGCGGCCGAGCGTCTGGTCCGCGACGGTCTCCTCGAGGGCGACATCCTCCCCATCGCGGAGAGCGTCGCCATCATGGGCGCCCTCGACGAGATCCGCGCGCAGATCGGCGTCCGGTACCCCGGTGAGGAGGACGACCGTGGCTGAGACGACCGACGCCCGCGTGGCGGTGTACCTGGACTTCGACAACATCGTCATCTCCTGGTACGACCGCGTCCACGGCCGCAACTCCTACGGCAAGGATCGCCAGCGCATCACGGAGCACCCGAACGACCCCGAGGTCGCCGAGCGACTGAACCGGGCGATGATCGAGGTCGGCGCCATCATCGACTACGCGGCGTCCTTCGGCACGCTCGTGCTCACGAGGGCCTACGCGGACTGGTCGTCGCCGGTCAACGCCGAGTACCGCTCGCAGCTCGTGGCGCGCGCGGTGGATCTCGTGCAGCTCTTCCCGGCCGCGGCGTACGCGAAGAACGGCGCGGACATCCGGCTGGCGGTCGACGCGGTCGAGGACATGTTCCGCCTGCCGGACCTGACCCACGTCGTCATCGTGGCGGGCGACAGCGACTACGTCCCGCTCGCGCAGCGCTGCAAGCGCCTCGGCCGCTACGTGATCGGCGTGGGCGTCGCCGGGTCCACGGCGAAGTCTCTCGCCGCCGCCTGCGACGAGTTCGAGTCGTACGACTCGCTCCCCGGCGTGGCGCGTCCGACGAAGACCACACAGCCCGCCGCCACCCCCGCGGTCGAGGTTCCGGCGGAGCCGTCCGCCCCGGCCACCTCGGACGCGGGTGCCGCGAAGCCCAAGACCGCGTCGAAGTCGCGCGCGAAGGCCAAGAGCAAGCCCACCGCCGAGGAGCCCAAGGTCGAGGAGAAGATCGACGACCAGGGCGAAGCCACGCGGCTGCTGGAGCGCGCGCTGCGTCTCGGCCACGACAAGGCGGACGCCGACGAATGGCTGCACAGCTCCGCGGTCAAGACGCACATGCGCCGCATGGACCCGTCCTTCAGCGAGAAGGCCCTCGGCTACCGGTCGTTCTCCGACTTCCTCAAGTCGCGCGACGACATCGCCGAGCTCGAGGAGACTGGGCACGAGCGCCTGGTCCGCCTGCGGGAGCCCTGAGCACAGCGGTCGTCCTCCCTGCCGTCACTGGTGGCGGAACGCGGCGTCGAAGGCAGCTTCGGGCTGCGGCCACAGCAGGGAGCGCACGAAGGCCAGAGCCTCGGGCGCTCCGTGCAGGCGGTCCATGCCGGCGTCCTCCCACTCGATCGAGATCGGCCCCTCGTAGCCGACCGCGTCCAGCGCACGGAAGGCGTCCTCCCACGGCACGTCGCCGTGGCCGGTGGAGACGAAGTCCCAGCCGCGCCGGGGGTCGCCCCACGGCAGGTGCGAGCCGAGCACCCCGGCCCGGCCGTTCCGCGGGCGCAGACGGGTGTCCTTGCAGTCGACGTGGTAGATCCGGTCGGCGAAGTCGACGATGAAGCCGACCGGGTCGATGTTCTGCCACATCATGTGCGAGGGGTCCCAGTTGAAGCCGAACGCGTCACGGTGGTCGATCGCATCGAGGGTGCGGACGCTCGACCAGTAGTCGTACGCGATCTCCCCCGGATGCACCTCGTGGGCGAAGCGCACTCCCTCCCCGTCGAACACGTCGAGGATCGGATTCCACCGGTCAGCGAAGTCCTGGAAGCCCTGGGCGATCACCGTCTCCGGCACCGGCGGGAACATCGCGACATAGGGCCAGATCGACGACCCGGTGAAGCCGACGACGGTGTCGACGCCGAGCTTCCTGGCCACCCTGGCCGCCCGCTTCATGTCCTCCGCGGCCCGCTGCCGCACGCCCTCAGCCTCGCCGTCGCCCCAGATATTCGGGCGCAGGATGCCCTCGTGCCGGAAGTCGATCGGGTCGTCGCACACCGCCTGCCCTGCCAGGTGGTTGGAGATCGCGAACACCCGCAGGCCGTGCCGGTCGAGGATCTCGCGCCGGGAGGCGACGTAGGCGTCGTCCTCGTCCGCCCGACGGAGGTCGAGGTGGTCGCCGGACGCGGCGATCTCCAGACCGTCGTAGCCCCACTCCGCGGCGAGGCGGGCCACCTCCTCGAACGGGAGGTCGGCCCACTGGCCGGTGAACAGGGTGACCGGGTGACTGCTCATGGATACTCCTTCGTCTCGCGGGGCTTCGTGTCGCGAGCGGGGGTTCAGGCCCCGAGGGCGCGCAGGTGGGCGATGCTGCGGGCGGCGAGGTCGTCCTGGCTCGCGGCGAGCGGTCTCCACACGGAGGCGGCGACGGCGATCGTCGCGTTCTCGCCCGTGAAGCTCTCCAGTCCCAGGGCGCCGCGGTAGCCGGCATCGTCGAGCGCGCGGAGCATCTCCGGCCAGTCGGTGTGGTCGTCGCCCACGGCACCGCGGTCGCTGCCGCACACCTGCACGTGCGCGATGGCGGCGCCGGCCGCGCGGACCGCGTCGGCCGGCCGCTTCTCCTCGATGTTGAGGTGGTAGGTGTCGAGGGCCAGCCCCACCCCGGCACCGAGCAGCGGCGCCAGCGCATCCAGACTCTGCGCCACGGTGTTCAGCACGCTGGTCTCGTAGCGGTTGAGCGGCTCGACGGCCAGCGTCACGCCGATCGCCGCGGCCTCCCGGGCGAGCGGAGCGAGGTTCTCCCGGAGCTCGCCGACGACCTTCGCCCGTTCCGCCTCGTCCATGCGCCAGGTGACGCCGGTCGGCGCGTAGAAGGGTCCGGCGACGATCGAGGCCCCGAGCACGGCCGCGGCGTCCAGGCACGCACGGAGGTAGTCCTGCGTCGCGGCGACGTCTCCGGCGCGCGCGAGCAGCGAGCGACCAGGACCCATCGCGCCGACCACGACCGCGCCCATGCCGAGGCCGTCCAGCACGGTGCGGGCCCGGAGCGGATCCCAGTCGCCGACGCTCTCCAGCGGCAGCTCCAGGGCGTCGTAGCCCATCCGCGCCGCCGTGCGGGCGAGCGGCTCCAGGGTGTCGTCCGTCAGCGGAGACGTCCAGACCCAGGTGTTGACGGCGATCGTGCGGGGCATCGTTGTCCTTGTGATCGTACGGGTGCTCCCACCCTCCCACTCGGCGCGGGCCGAGCGGAAGGGCGGGAGCACACGGGGTTACGGGATCTGACGCTCCTGCCAGACCGTCGGGTAGCCGGGGAGGTCCTCGCCGCCGAACTTGGCGTAGTGGCCGTCGGGCATCCCCTCGTTCGCCGCGAGGTAGTCGTCCAGCTCGGCCTCGGTGATCGGCTTCTGCGGGAGCACCCACTCCTTCGGCACCTCTTCACCCGCGAAGATCATCTGCGCCGCGAGCAGCGGGGTGCGCCACTGGAAGTTCGAGTACACCGGAGCGAGGCCGGTGAGACCCGTGTCCTTCCACTTGCGGAGGAAGCTCATCTCGTCCTCGCCGGTCATCACCGGGTAGTCGGCTCCGGCATCCTCGAAGGCCTCGATGGCGGCGACGGCACCGTCACCGGCGTCCATCCAGATGCCCTGCACGTCGCCCTTGGCGAGCTCGTCGCTGATGATGCTCTTGATCTCGGCGGGGTCGGCACCGGTGAAGTGGTCGACGGCCTCGATCCCGGCCTCCTCGAACAGCTTCTCGGCGCCGGCCCAGCGGTGCTCCAGCACGTCGACGCCGGGGAGGATCCGGAGAGCCACGACCTTGTCGCCCTCCTCCAGGTTGTCGATGAGGAACTCCGCGGTGTCGATGCCCCAGGCGAAGCCGCCGATCGGGTGGATGAACGTGACGGGGCAGTCGGTGTTCACGCCGCGGTCGAACACGACCACCGGCTTGCCCGTCTCGCACGCCCGCTCGACCGCGGGGGTCATCGCCGCCGTGCTGTTCGGCGAGATGAGGAAGACGTCGCAGTTCCCCTCGGAGATGAAGTAGTCGATGTCGGCGATCTGGGTGTCGTCGGAGTCCTGCGCGTCGCGGGTCTCCATCTCGCTGATCGCGCCCGACTCCTGCAGCACCTTCAGCTGCTCGTTCATCGTGATCCAGCCCGTCTGCCGCCACGGGTTCGAGATCGAGGCGTTCGCGAAGCAGGCCTTCTTGGCGCCGGTGCTGGCGAACTCCGACGTGTCGACCATCTCGGCGTTGATGTGCTGCAGGTAGGGCTGGTCGGCGGGGCCCTGGGGGTCGACGCCGCGCTCCTCGTCCTGCTTGTCGAAGAGCTCCTGGTCGAACCACTCGGTGGTCTCGGCCGACTCCTCGGGGTTCTCCGACTCCGCCGGCGCCACGGACGGGTCGGTCGTGCACCCGGCGAGCGCGATGAGGCCGAAGAGGGCCACCCCTGCGGTGGCGATCTTCATCGATCGTCGCATTGCTAATCTCCTCTGGTTGTAGGGCTTGATGCGGTGGTGCGGTTCTCGGCGTTCTCGGTCCCCGCGGTCGGGACGTCCGTCGGCTGGGGACCGCGCCGGCGGCGGGCTCGGAAGGCGACCCCCGCATAGGCGACGGCCGCGATGATGATGACGCCCTGCACGGCGTCGCGGAGCGTGGAGGGCACGCCCGCGATGTTCAGGAGCAGGAACAGCGCTTCCAGCGCGAACGCTCCGGCCACGGCGCCGACGATCCACCCTCGTCCTCCGCCGAGCACGACGCCGCCGAGCACCACCGCGGTGATCGCGGTGAACTCGTAGCCGCGGCCGACGGACGGGTGCACCCCCGCGTACCCGACGAGCAGGACGGCGGAGAGGGTGGCGGAGAGGGAGGACAGCACGAACGCGCGGGTCGTGACCCAGGCCCGGCGGGCACCGGCGTAGTCCACCGCGCGGGCGTTGTCGCCGATCGCGATGAGGGTCTTGCCCAGCGGGCGCGTGGTGATGACGATGCCGAGGGCGAGCCAGGCGGCGAGCAAAAGGACGGCCCAGGGCAGGAACTCCAGCACGGGGAGGTCGCGGATCCCGCCGCGACCGATCTCCCGGAAGCTGTCGGCCGGGTTCCCCGTGGCCGCGCCGCCCGTCCACCACATCACGCCGCCGAGCAGGGCGAGCATCATGCCCAGCGTCACGATGAACGACGGCACCTTGAGCAGCGTCGTGAGGACGCCGTTCACGAGCCCGACGACCACACCGAACACGATCATGAGCAGCAGGACAGGGAGGGTGCGGGCGTCGTCCTGGCCGACGAGGTTGCCGGCGATGATGACCTGCGCCGTGATGAGCGATCCCTGGGAGAGGTCGAACTCCCCCGCGATGATCACGAAGTACTGCCCGATCGCGACGATCGCGATGGGGGCGACGCGCTGCAGGTACCGCATGAACTGCCCGGGCTCGGCGAAGCTCGGGTTGAGCACGGCGACCGCGACGAGCAGGATCACGAGCAGCAGGAAGACCGCCCCGCGGGGGCTGACGAGCGTGCGCAGCGCGTTCATGAGCGTCCTCCTTCCCGCACGGAGGCGGTATCCCCGGCGCTGTCGACGGCGGCGACCTCGGTGGTCGGATCCGCGAGCTCGGCGGCCGCGACCGCCATGTCGGCTTCGGCCGCCTTCGCGGCGTCGTCTCCCCCGGTGCGCGTGCCGCCGGCGCCGAAGCGGGGACGACGCCGCACGATGGCCCGGCGGCTGTAGACGGCGACCGCGGCGACGATGACGATGCCGCGTACCACGTCCTTGAGGAAGGGATTCACCTGCAGCACGCTCATGACGTTGTCGACGACGGCGAGGATGGCGACGCCGCCGATGGTGCCCCAGATCGAGCCGCGTCCGCCGAGGAGCAGGGTGCCGCCGAGCACGACCGCGGCGATGGAGAGCAGCGCGTAGCCACCCTGCTGACCGACCGTCGGGCTGCCGACGCCGAGACGGCTGGCGAGCAGGAGTCCGGCGAGGCCCGCGAACACGGAGCACAGCACGTGCGCCCAGATCAGCGGGAGGCGGGTGCGCACACCGCTGAGCCGCGCGATCTCGGGGTCGCCGCCGACTGCGTAGAGATGGGCGCCGGTACGGGTGCGGTTCAGCAGCACCCAGACCAGCACGGCGAGCGCGATCATGATGAGCGTGGACACCGGGATCGGTCCGACGCCGGTCGCGCCGATGAGCTGGAACGCCCACGGGACCTCGCCCGCCGAGCCTTCGAAGTTCGTGTTGAGGATGCCCTGGAGGATCAGCCCGACGCCGAGCGTCGCGATGAAGCCGTTGACCTTGAGCACGGTCACGATGAGCCCGTTCACGAGCCCGATCCCCGCGCACACGAGGAGCGTCACGATCACCGCGAGCGGGATGTTCCCCGCGTTCCCGGCCATCATCGTCGCCGCGAGCAGGCTCGACAGGCTGATGACGTAGGTGACCGACAGGTCGAGCGAGGCCCCGAGCACCACGAGCGTCTGCCCGATGGCCACGAGGCCGAGCACGCTCATCCCGGTCAGGATGTCGCGGATGTTCCCCGGGCTGAGGAAGTTGCGACCGACCGTGGCGACGAGGATCGCGCCGACCACGAGCGCGAGCAGCAGGATGCCGAGCACGATGACGGTCGAGTCGATGCGGAGACGGGCTCCGGTGCGGCGGCTCATCGCGCACCCCCGTTCGTCGAAGGACCGCGGTCGGCGCCGGTGGCCGCCGCGAGGATCTCGTGCTCGGCCGCACCGGCCGGCAGCTCGGCGACGAGTTCGCCGTCGTGCATGACGAGGATGCGGTCGCTCATGCCGATGACCTCCGGGAGCTCGCTCGAGACCATGAGCACGGCCTTCCCCTGTGCCGCCAGCTCGCGCATGAGCTGGTAGACGGCGTACTTGGCCCCCACGTCGATGCCCCGGGTCGGCTCGTCGAAGAGCACGATCTGCGGCTGGGTGAGCAACCACTTCGCCAGCACCACCTTCTGCTGGTTGCCGCCGGACAGGAAGCGCACCTCCTGGTCGAGACCGCGCGAGGACACCTCCAGTGTGCGGAGCACCCCCGGCACCTCCCGGCGCGACGCGGCGGTGCGTCCCGCGAACACGTTCCGCACCACGAGCAGGGCGTTGTCGAGGATCGACTGCCCCAGCGCGAGCCCCTGCGCCTTGCGGTCCTCGGAGACGAGGGCGAGTCCGGCGCGCACAGCCGCGCGTGGTCCGCCGATCCGCACCGGCTTCCCGTCGATCCGCACGGCGCCGCGGGTGAAGGCCTGGATGCCGAACACGCCCTCCACCAGCTCGGTGCGCCCCGACCCCTGGAGCCCGGCCACCCCGACGATCTCCCCCGCACGGAGCGTCAGCGACACCCCGTCCACGTAGGCGTTCCCGCAGCCGTCGAGTTCGAGTCGGGGCGCGCCGACTGCGGTGCCGGCCACCGGGTCAGGGAAATACGACTGGATCGACCGCCCCACCATCCGGCGCACGAGCTCGTCGGTGGTCAGCGCCGCGGTCTCGTCCGTGGAGACGAGGGCGCCGTCCTTCAGGATCGTGATGCGGTCGCAGAGGTCGAAGATCTCCTTCAGCCGGTGCGACACGTAGATGACGGCAACCCCTCGGGACGTGAGCCGGCGGATGATCGCGTACAGCAGCTCCACCTCGCGGTCGCTGAGGGCGGCGGTCGGCTCGTCCATCGAGATCACCTGCGCGTCGAACGACAGCGCCTTCACGATCTCGACGATCTGCTGCTCGGCCACCGTCAGCGAGCCCACCCGGGACTGCGGATCGATGAAGGAGACGCCGAGGTCGCTCAGCAGCTCCCCGGTACGCACGTTCATGGCCCGGACGTCGATGAGCCCCGCGCGCCGCGGCTCCCGGCCGAGATAGACGTTCTGCGCGACCGTGCGCTCCGGGAGCAGGGTGAACTCTTGGAACACCGTGACGATGCCGGCGTCCATCGCCTGCCGCGGGTGCGCGTGGCGCACTTCCGCGCCACGGTACGTGATCGTCCCCTCGTCGGCCGGCTGCACGCCCGCGATGATCTTCATGAGGGTGGACTTGCCCGCGCCGTTCTCGCCGACGAGGCCGTGCACCTCCCCGGGCCGCACGTCGAAGTCGATGCCCTTCAGCACCTCGACGCCGAAGAACGCCTTGCGGATCCCCGCCACCTGCAGCACGGGCTGCGTGGTCGTCACGGTCATGCCGGCACCTCCGTCCAGCGGCCCTGGTGGGCGGCGGAATCGAGCACCGCCGCGGTCAGCACGGCGGCGCGGTGGCCGTCGGCGAACGTCGGCAGTCCGTCAGGGACCTCGCCCGCGATCGCGGCGTAGACGTCGGCGACGAAGCCGTTGAAGGCGTCCTGATACCCCATGGCATGCCCGGCCGGGACGCGCTGCAACCGGGCGGACTCCGGGTCGGCCGTGGCGGGGTCGCGCAGCAGCAGCCGCGACTCCTCGCGCATGCCGACCCAGAGCTCCTCCGGCCGTTCCTGCTCGAACCGCAGACTCTGCCGCGTGCCGTGCAGCTCCAGGGTGAGGGCGTTCTTCCGGCCGGCCGCCATCTGGGAGATGAGCAGCGTGCCGAGGGCCCCCGCCGTGGTCTCGACGAGCACGGCGACGATGTCCTCCGTGTCGACGGCCTGCCCGGCCCGCTCGGCGAAGACCCGGCGGGTGCGGGCGCTCAGCGCGCGGATGCGGTCTCCCGTGACGAACTCGAGCAGGTCGCACAGGTGCGAGCCGATGTCGGCGAACGCCCGGGAGGCGCCGCCGGACGAGGATCGCACGCGCCAGTCGTCGTCGGTGGGCCGCAGCATCCAGTCCTGCAGGTAGGAGCAGTCGAGCGTGAGGAGGTCGCCGGCCTCGCCGCGGGCGACGCGGGCCCGGGCCTCGCGCACCATCGGGTGGTAGCGGTAGACGAAGGGGACGGCGGCGACGAGGCCGGTCTCCTCGGCGGCCCGGGCGAGCATCGCGGCGTCCGCGGCGGTGGTCGCGAGCGGTTTCTCGCACACGACGTGCTTGCCGGCACGCAGCGCCCGCAGGGCGAGGTCGGCATGCGTCGCGTTCGGGGTGCAGATGTGGACGACGTCGATGTCATCCGCGGCGAGCAGGTCATCCGCGTCGTGCGCGGCGCGTTCGGCTCCGAGCATCTGCGCGGCGTCCCTGGCTCCCTGGGCGGATCGGGTGGCGACGGCGCGCAGCGCGCCGCCCGCGTCTCGGGCGGCCGTGCGGTGCACGCGGGCCATGAAGCCCCCGCCGAGGATCCCGGTTCGGATCGTCCCGAGACCGGTGTCAGTGACATCCGTTGTCATGCCGGTGAGTCTGACACAGCCGTACCTACTTTTGCTAGCACCTCGTCAAAAGTTGTTTGTAACGAAACCGAAGTCGCACAACCGACTGCGAGAAGTGCTGTGCTTTACTGACGCCATGGTTGACGTGCTGAGACCGCTCGCGGCGCCCTCCCCCGGGACCGGCGAGATCTTCCAGATCCTCCGTGACGGACACGCGCGCACCAAGGCGGAGCTCGCCGCCCTCACCGGCCTCGCCCGCTCCACCGTCGCCTCCCGGGTCGACGCGCTGCTGGCCGCCGACCTCCTCCGCCCCGCCGGTGAAGCGGTGTCGACCGGCGGCCGCCCTCCCGCCCGCGTGGCGTTCAACCCGCGCGCCGGACTCGTCCTCGCCGTCGACCTCGGAGCCACGCACGCGACCGTTGCCGTAGCCGACCTCGCCGGCGTGATCCTCGTCGCGCGCACCCGCACCATCGACATCGGCGACGGCCCCGAGGCCCTGCTCGACGCGATCCTCGCGGAGGGGACGGCCCTGCTCGCCGCGACCGCCGACGGCCTTCCCCTCGTGGGCGTGGGCATCGGCGTGCCCGGCCCCGTCGAGCACTCCACGGGGCGCCCGACGAACCCGCCGATCATGCCGGGCTGGGACCGCTTCGACGTCCCCGGCTACGTGCAGCGCACGTTCGACGTCCCCGTCCTCGTCGACAACGACGTGAACATCCTCGCGCTCGGCGAGCAGGCCACGAGCTGGCCACGGGTGGACGACCTCGTGTTCGTGAAGGTCTCGACCGGCATCGGCGCCGGCATCATCGCCGGCGGTCAGCTCCAGCGCGGTGCCCAGGGGTCGGCGGGCGACATGGGTCATGTCCAGGTGCCGATGAGCGCCGGCTCGGGGCGGGAGCCGGGCGACGAACGGGATCTCGAGGCCCTCGCGAGCGGTTCGGCCCTCGCCGTGGCGCTGCGCGCCGAAGGCCACGACGTGCACAGCGCCTCCGACGTCGTCGACCTCGTCCGCGCCGGCAATGCGGCGGCCATCGAGGCCACCCGCCAGGCGGGTCGCGATGTCGGCGAGGTGCTCGCGACGGTCGTGAACCTGCTCAACCCGTCGATCATCGTGCTCGGCGGCAGCATCGCCCGCGCGGGCGAGCACCTGCTCGCCGGTGTCCGCGAGGTCGTCTACCGCCGCTCGATCCCGCTCGCCACCCAGCACCTCGCGATCGTGCAGTCGCAGGCGGGCGACCGCGCGGCGGTGCTGGGGGCGGCGATCATGGTCGCCCGCGAGGTGCTCTCCCCCGCGAACGTGGACCGCTACGTCGCCGCGAAGGGATCGAAGTCGGCGGGCAGCGCGCCCACCTGATCCAGCGTGCTCGCGACCTCCACGAACGTGCGCCGCGCTGCGGCTTCCTCGATCGAGAGGAGCGTGTCGAGCACGTGGTACCCGAAGTCGCCGGTGGCGACGTGCGGTCGGTCCTCCGCGATCGCGCGCACCATGTCGAGCAGCCCGAGCCCGCGCCCCGCGAGCACCCCCTCCGGCGCGACATCGACGACCTCCTGCACCACCGGCTCCGGCGGCACGAAGTGCCGGGACAGCGGCCGGGTGATCGTGATCGGCCCGCCGAACGTGTTCGGGTCGGGGATGACGAGGGTGCCCTCGGTTCCCGTGATCTCCACGATGCCCTGCCGCACCAGCGGCGAGTCCGTGCTGTAGAGGCTCTGCGCCTGACCGCCGCCTTCGAAGTCCATCAGGACGCTGAGCGTGGACGGGATCTCGACCGGGAACTCCTCCCCGGCGCGGTCGCCGACCTGCACGCGGCGGGTCGGCGACCCCTGCAGCCCGAGGGCGGCCACGGCGGCCACCGGCCCGAAGACGTGGACCAGGGTCGAGACGTAGTACGGCCCCATGTCGAGGAGCGGCCCCGCCCCCTTCGCGTAGAGGAATGCGGGGTTCGGGTGGAAGATCTCCGGCCCCTGCCACTGGAAGGTCGTCTGGCCGAACAGCGGACGGCCGATGTCGCCGCGCGCGATCGCGCGCTTCGCGGTCTGCACACCGGGGCCGAGGACGGTGTCGGGCGCGACGCCGACACGGAGTCCGGCCGCTGCGGCCGTCTCCAGCAGGCGTCGCGCCTCCTCGCGGTCCACGCCGAGCGGCTTCTCGGTCCACACGTGCTTCCCGGCGGCGACGATCGCCTCCGAGACGGCGACGTGCGCGGCGGGGATCGTGAGGTTCACGACGATGTCGATGTCGGGATCGTCGAGCACGACCTCGACGCCCCCGGCCCGCGGTACGCCGTACGCCGCGGCCTGCGCGCGCGCCCGCTCCTCGACGAGGTCGCCGATCGCCCGCACCTCCACGTCCGGGAAGCGCGTGAGGTTCTGCAGGTACTGGTCGCTGATGTTGCCCGCGCCGATGAGGCCGACGCCGACGACTCCGCCCCCGCGCACCATCAGTGCGCCGCCTCGGCGTCGAGGAAGACCCGGCTGCGCTCGATGGCGTCGAACAGATCGCCGTCGTAATGGTCGAACTCCACGATGGCGAGCTCGAGCGCGGACGCGGCGGCGATGGCCTCCCGGAGCGGCACGGCCCCGTCGCCCGCGGGCACCTGATCCGCCGGCGGGTAGGCATCGAGCAGCGCGGGGTCGAGCGTGCCGTCCTTCGCGTGCACCGCGATCACGCGCTCGCCCAGGCGCTCCACGAGGGCCACCGGATCGACGCCGCCGCGGGCGACCCAGTACAGGTCGACCTCCAGCACGACGCGCTCGTCGAGGTGCTCCGCGAGGAACTCCAACCCGGTCACCCCGTCGAACACGGCCTCCAGCTCGTGCGCGTGGTTGTGATAGCCGACCCGCACACCCGCCTCGGTGCCGATCTCCGCCGCTTCGTTGAGCAGCCGCGCGGTCTCGACGATCTGGTCGACCGATTCCCAGCGCGCCGGCTCGGTGTAGGGATCGATCACCGTGTCCATCCCGAGCGTCTTCGCGGCCGCGAAGACCTCGGCGGGCGGCGGGACGGGAGCCGTGGTGCCGGAGCCGTCAGGGCGCACGAAGGTCGGCGTGGCCAGGAACGCGTGCCCGGAGGGGGCGGTCAGTCCCGCGGCCGACACCGCGGCGGCCATGGCCTCCGCGCGCCGCACGAAGTCGTAGGGCTCGACCGCGGTGAACCCACGCGCCGCCACCGCGGCGAGCGTGCCCTCGAGGTCGGCCTCCAGCTGCTCGCGGATCGTGAACAGCTGCAGAGAGGTCTGGATCGTCATCGGTCGTGCTCCTCGGTCGTCGGTGACAGGAGGGCGTCGCGCGCCCTGCAGGCACGCTAGCACCGAATACCTCCAAGTGGAAGTTTCTAGTCGGTAGACTCGGGATATGCCCGCCGCATCCTCCGACGACTCCGGACGCCCGCGTCCCCGCGGGGCGTACGCCAAGGGCATCGCCCGCCGCCAGGAGATCCTGGACCGCGCGATCGAGGTCTTCGCGGCCCGCGGCGCCGACCGCACGAGCCTGCGGGCGATCGCGAAGGAGGTGGGGGTGACGCATGCCGCCCTCACCCACTACTTCGGGTCGCTGGAGGAGCTGCTCGTCGCGGTGTACGTGGAGAGCAACGCCCCGGGACGCAAGACCGAGCCGGAACCCGCGAACCCCGTCGAGGGGATGATCCGGTCGGCCAGGGCCAACCGCGAGGTCCCCGGTCTGGTGCAGCTGTACTCCATGCTTGTCGCCAGCGCGCTCGAGGAGGGCCATCCCGCCGCCCGCGCCTTCGCGACCGAGCGCTTCGCCCGCCTGCGGGCCGACATCGCCGAGACGGTCCGCGAGCAGCAGACGGACGGGCGCATCCGGGCCGACGTCGATCCTCTCGCGGTCGCCGCCCTCGTCGTCGCCGCTTCGGACGGCCTGCAGACCCAGTGGCTCCTGGATGACACGGCTCCGCAGCACGAGGCCCTCGCCCTCCTCGACCGTCTGCTCCGCCCGGCGGACGGCGCGGGTCGGGACAGCGTCCCCGAGGGCTAGGCTCGAACCGTGACGCCCGTGCCGCAGTCCCCGTACGCGAGGGCCCTCGGCGAGCGCCTCGCCGAGCTTCATCCCCGGCTCCGGACCTACTTCCAGGCGGTCCCGGACGGGATGGTCGGCGTCGGCGAAGGCACGTTCCAGCGCGTCGGCACGCCGCGCCGCGTGCTCTGGCCGCTCCTCCGCCGCCTCGAGCGGCGCGGGGTGATCGCCGCCCGCTGGGAGCGCGACGTGCCCTTCCGCATCGAGAACCGGACCATCGCCTCCCGCGCGATCGCCGAGCGCACCTTCCGGTTCGCGAGCGGGCCATGGGTGATGCGCGACGCCGTCGCGCCGACGCGGCACGGCCGCATCGTCGACGAGCTCGGCGAGCCCGGGCTGGTCGTGGCCTGCTTCACCGTGGAGCCCCGCGCGGGCGCCCTGCACCTGACCAGTCTCGCGGTGGGCATCCGCCTCGGGCGCTTCCGGCTCCGCATCCCGCGGATCGTGGCTCCCGTGGTCCGGCTCGTCGAGCGCTGGGACGACGAGGCCGGTCGCCAGCGGGTGCGCCTGACGGTCGACGCCCCGCTCCTCGGCCGCCTCTACGAGTACCGGGGCGATTTCGATTACGCCCTCGAACCCGATCGGAAGGACGACAGCGCATGAGCACGGACCGGGTGGTCATCGGCGGGGCCACAGGATTCATGGGGCGCTTCCTCACGGCCCGTCTCCAGGACGCCGGCCGCGAGGTCGTCACGATCTCCCGTTCGGGAAGCGACCTCACCTGGAGCGATCAGGACGGCATCGACGCCGCCGTCGACGGGGCCTCGCTCGTGATCGGCCTCGCGGGCAAGAGCGTGAACTGCCGCTACACGCCGCGCAACCGTGCCGAGATCTTCCGCTCCCGCCTGGACACGACCGCGGTCCTGAGCCGCGCCATCTCCCGCGCGGCCACCCCGCCGCCGCTGTGGATCAACTCCTCGACGGCCACGATCTACCGGCACGCGGAAGACCGGCCGATGACGGAGTCCTCCGGCGAGATCGGCACGGGCTTCTCGGTCGAGGTCGCCAAGGCGTGGGAGCGTGCCCTCTTCGCCGAGGCGCTCCCCGGCACCCGCCGCGTGGCCCTCCGCACCGCCATCGTCCTCGGCGACGGCGGGGTGCTGGAACCGCTGCGCACCCTCGCACGTCTGGGCCTCGGCGGCCCCCAGTACGACGGGTTCTGGCCGGTCGGTCCCGCGCGCCGCGCCGCCGGCACCGCGCACCTTCCCGGCGCCCGTCGCGGGCGACAGCGCTTCAGCTGGATCCACATCGAGGATGTGGCGCGCATCATCGAGTTCCTCGAAGAGTCCCCCGCTCTGGACGGGCCGGTCAACGCCGCCTCACCGCACCCCGTCGACAACGCCGCCTTCATGGCCACCGTGCGCCGCGTGCTGGGGGCGCAGGTCGGCCCGCCGATGCCGCGCTGGATGCTCGAGCTTGGCGCCATCGGCATCCGCACCGAGACCGAGCTCGTGCTCAAGAGCCGCTGGGTCCTCCCCGAGAAGCTCACCGCCGCCGGCTTCACCTTCCGCTACCCGGACCTCGAGGAGGCCGTCCGCGCCTCCTTCGCCGCCGCCGACGCGAACGCCCGGACGCACGCGGCGCGACCCGGCGGGCGCAGAGCTCGTCAGTCCGATTCCCGGAGCGTCGGGAACGTCCAGGTCCCGTCGAAGACCTCGGGGCGGGGTCGATAGAGGCGGACGAGGTAGTTCCAGCCCTCCGTGATCGGCAGCACGTTCGGCACGCCCTCCGGATGGTCGCCGAAGCGGACGGTGATCGTGCCGTCGTCGTTGCGGACGCCGGTGATGTCGTTGATCGTGTAGGCCTCGCGATCGTTCGGCTCGAAGAAGCCGTCGGCGTTGTACACCGAGATCGACCAGAAGCCGTCGACCGGCACCTCGCCGACCGTGAGCTCGTACCGGCCCACCGGCAGACGCGGATCGACGCCGATGTAACTCGCCTCGGATGACGGCAGCCCGCCCCAGCCCGCCGCCGTGCCGATGAGGTGCCGCACCGGGTCGACCTCGTCCTCGCTGCCGAACATGCGGTCGAAGCCGCGCAGGTTCCGCGCCAGCGCGAGCAGCGCCTGGCGGGTCTCGTCGAGGCTGACGGTGTCGTAGTCCGGCATCGCGAACGGCGTGGCCGACCCGCTGCGCAGCGCGATGCGGTCCTGCAGGGCCCCCACCTCCGCCACGTCCGCCGGGTCCGCCGGGTCCACGAGGATGCGCACGGCCAGCACGACGTACGGCGTCCCGAACTGCGCCACCGTCAGCGTGTGCTCGCCCGCCTCGTGGAAGATCGCATCGACGTAGTGGTTCTCGTCGACGACCATCGCCGAGAGGTAGCGGTCGCCGTGCTCCGGGATGGTGAACGTCGCGCCCTCCCTGATGTCGAGGACCGCGAAGCTGTACAGGGTGTCCCGGTTCAGCCGGATCACGGTCTGCCGGTCGATCGCGGCCGGAGCTCTGTTATGCAGGAACCGATCCACACCCCCGGCCTCCTTCTGGAGGTCGCGCATCATGCGGTGGGTCTCGGCGAGGGCGAAGTTGTCGACGTTCACGAGGATGCTCATGACGGCATCCTGGCAGGCCGGACCGCTCGGCGGCTAGGACGAAGGAAGAGCGTCGTCTCCCCGTTCCCGACGCCGCTTCTCGATCTCCTCGCGGAGCCGCCACTCCTCGATCTCGCGGTCGAGGTCCGCGATCTGCTGCTCGGTGGAGCGGACGTCGACCGGCGGCGCGGGGCGTGCGACCGTGGCCGTCGGGGCGGTCGGGCGCTCGGCGCGCCGCATCCGCGGAAGCCGGACACCACCCTCCCCGTACTCGCGGCCGATCGCGAACCACAGCGCGCTGCCGATCAGCGGCAGGAGGATCACGATGATGATCCAGACCATCTTCGGCAGATACTTCACCTGGGAGTCGTCGCGCGTGATGATGTCGATCAGCGCACCGATCATCAGCGCGATGACCAGAAGCGAGAACAGGAACGGCATGGGTTCAGGGTAGACGACGCGGAGACCGGAACCGCGACCTCACGGCAGCAGGTGTCCGGCGGCGCGGAAGAGCTCGTACCACTCGGCCCGGGTGAGCACGAGGTCCACCCCGGCTGCCGCCTCCTGCACGCGGTGCGGCGTCGTGGTGCCGAGCACGACCTGCATCCCGGCGGGGTGCCGGGTGATCCAGGCGGTGGCGATCGAGGTCGGTGTCACTCCATGGATTCCGGCCAGACGCTCGATCACCGCGTTGAGCTCGGGGTAGTCCGGGTGTCCGAGGAAGACGCCGCCGCCGAAACCGCTCTGGTAGGGCGACCAGGCCTGCATGGTGATGCCGTGGATCCGGCAGTAGTCCACGATGCCACCGCCGTCGCGCCCGATGCTCTGATCGTGCCCGGCCATGTTCGCGGCCACCGGCTGCGCGATGATCGGCGCGTGCGTGAGGGACAGCTGCAGCTGGTTCGCGACCAGGGGCTGCCGCACCGCGGTCTTCAACAGCTCGATCTGCGAGGGCGTGTGGTTCGACACCCCGAACGCCCGGACCTTGCCGGAGGACTCGAGGTGGTCGAAGGCACGAGCCACCTCGTCCGGCTCGACGAGCGCATCCGGCCGGTGCAGCAGGAGCACATCGATGTGGTCGGTGCGGAGGGCTGCGAGCGAGCCTTCCACCTGTCCGACGATGTGGTCGTAGGAGAAGTCGAACATGCCCTGCGCCGGCACGATGCCGCACTTGGTCTGCAGCACGATCTCGTCCCGCTCCGCGCCGCCGAGCTGCAGGGCATCCGCGAAGCGCGCCTCGCAGTGGTGCATCTGGCCGCCGTAGATGTCCGCGTGGTCGAAGAAGTCGATCCCGGCGTCGCGTGCGGTCGTGTACAGCGCGCGGATCTGCTCGTCATCGAGGCTGTCTATGCGCATCATCCCGGCGATCAGGGCCGGAGCGGTCGTCGATCCGAAGGAAACGGTCTTCATGCGCCCACGCTACTTCATCGCGTCCCGGCCGCCCGTGGCACGAACGGGCCTCTCCTCAGGGCGCGCAGGGGAGCAAGCGCGTGACGGGGACGCCGAGGACCATCGCGATCCCCGCGACATCCTCCATCGTGAAATCCGCACGCTCCTCGAGGAGGTCGGCCAGGGTGGCAGGGGCGATCCCGGCCTGCTCGGCGAGCTCCATGAACGACACTCCGGCGTGCAATCGCGCCGCCTCCACCGCTGATGCCATCAGATGACGCAATTCTGTCCCCATGCGCCTACGGTACCGCCACGCACGGACACCCACACTCCCACAACCCGCCAATATGACGGCATCCTGCTCTCGGTGCGCTGCTAAGGTGAGCCGGATGAAGACACCAGCCGAGCAGTTCAACGAGGCGATCGGTCGTCAGATGCGGGCGGAGATCGCGGCGGCACGCAGCAGCATCGCTGCCATGGCGCGCGACGTGGGCATCGCCCGGAGCGCGCTCGACAACTACGTGACGGGCAAGCGCGCCATTCCCGTCCCCGTGGTCTACGCGGTGTGCGCCACGCTCGGGGTCGAGCCACACGTCCTCGTCGCCCGGGCCGAGGAGCGCCTGGCCGCCGACGGCATGTCGGCGATCATCACCCCCTTCCGGCGCCGCACCGATGTCGCCACCCCGCGCGACAATACCCGCGAGGTCGCCTTCGAATCCGGATCCACCCGCGAGACGGACACCGACGACCTCTACGAGTAGACGACATCGACCGGACGGAGGCCCATGCAGCAGCTCCTCCGCCTGGCCGACGAACTCGATCTCCGTGTGATCGAACGCACAGGTCCCACCCCCGGGGGCTTCCAACCCGTCACCCGGACCATCCGGCTCGCTCCCGGGATGAGCAGGCGTACCGCCCGCAGCGTGCTCGCCCACGAGCTCGGCCACGCCCATCTCGGCCATCAGCCCACATGGCAAGCCACCTTCCGCGCGCGACAGGAGCGACAGGCCGATGAGTGGGCCGCGCGATGTCTGATCACGCCGGCGGCGTACGCAGCGGCGGAGCAGCTCCGCGGCACCCACCTGGCCAGCCTGGCGTTCGAGCTCGACGTGACGATCGAGATCGTCCTCGCGTTCCAGCGTGTGCTCCTCCGGAAGCACCCGTCCGAGCCCGCCGCCTGATGATCGGCGACGGCGGGCGACGCTGGTTGAATGACACCATGGCCTTCCTCGTCGCCCCCGCCCCCGTCACTCTCACCGGCGAGCTCGTCGAGCTCCGCCCTCTCGACCGGTCGCACGTCGACGGCCTCGTCGAAGCGGTCACCGAGGGCGACCTGTGGAGGACGGCCTGGTACACGTCGGTTCCGGCGCCCGACGGCGTCGCGGCTGAGGTCGACCGCCGCCTGGGCCTCGTCGCCACCGGCGAGATGGTGCCCTTCACGGCCTTCGACGTCGCGGGACGCGTGCTGGGACTGACGTCGTACTACGACATCGTCGCCGACGTCCCCCGGCTGCACATCGGATACACCTGGAACCGCCCGTCCGCCCATGGCACGGGCACCAACGCGGAATCGAAGCTGCTGCTCCTCCGCCACGCCTTCGAAACGCTGGGGGTCTTCCGAGTCGGACTGACGACCCAGTGGGTGAACTTCCAGTCCCGCGCCGCGATCGAACGGCTGGGAGCGAAGCAGGACGGCGTGATGCGAGCCATGAGCCGCTACCGCAACGGCGCACTCCGCGACAGCGTGGAGTACTCCATCATCGAGCCGGAATGGCCCGCGGTGCGGGCGAACCTCGAAGCGAGGCTCGCCCGGCGACGGTGAGCGCGGGGAGCCACCCCGCGGCGGTCACTCGGTCGGGCTGCCGGTCCAGTTCTTGGAGCGACGCGTGGCGGAACCGCGCTGACGCATCGCGAACCCGAGAGCCAGCGAGACGAGCAGGATGCCGCCGACGAAGGTGAGCGCGGCGAGCGTGTCCGGCATCTCGTGGGCGATCCCCAGCAGCCAGAAGCCTCCGAGGAACATGATCATGAAGAAGAGGAAGCTGAGGATCACGGGATCTCCTGTCGTCGGTGCTCTACCAGGATAGCCCGGACCCGGAAAGGCCCTGTGCCGCCGCCCGGATGTCTGGTGGAGTCGGACCATGGACACCTCCCTCACCGCCCTCGCGATCTCCTGCACCCTCAAGCCCTCCCCCGCATCGTCGAGCTCCGATCTGCTCGCACGTCAGCTGCTCGATGCCCTCGCCGAGCACGGGGTGACGGGTGACCTCGTCCGCGCCGTCGACCTCGACATCCGCCCCGGCGTCGAGAAGGACATGGGCGACGGCGACCAGTGGCCGACCCTGCGTCAGCGCGTCCTCGACGCCGACATCCTCGTGTTCGTCACGCCGACGTGGATGGGGCAGCACTCCAGCGTCGCCCAGCGCGTGCTGGAGCGCCTGGACGCCGAGCTCAGCGAGACGGACGAGCAGGGCCGCCCGATCCTCTTCGACAAGGTCGCGATCGCCGGTGTCCTCGGGAACGAGGACGGCGCGCACCACATCTCCGCGATCCTCTTCCAGGCGCTGAACGACATCGGCTACACGATCCCCGCGCAGACCTCGGTGTACTGGAACGGCGAGGCCATGCAGACCGTGGACTACAAGGACCTCGACGAGACCCCGGAGGCCGTGAGCTCCGCGATCACGACGGCGTCCCGCAACGCCGCGCACCTCGCCCGGCAGCTCGCCCGGCAGGCGTACCCCGCCGAGTAGCGGCTGCGCTCAGTCGGCTGGGCCGTCGACGACCTCGTCCACGAGGCTGATGCCTCCCGACGAGCTCGCCTCCACCATGAGGGCCTGGACCCACTTCACGTTCAGCTCCGGCGTCTCCGGCTCCGCGAAGGTGAAGCGCAGCGGGATCGACGGGTGCAGCCAGATCGTCGAGCGCCCGGGGACGTCGCCGTCCGGGTGCCTCCAGGACAGCGTGAAGCTCTCGTTCCGGCGGAGCTTGGTCGCGATCGCGACCTTCAGATGGGCCAGGGCGCGGTCCTCGATCTGGATCTCGCTGCCGGAGCCGTACTGCATGGTTCCCATCCCACGACTCTACGGGCGGACACGGCGCCGACGCGAGCAGCGACACTCGCGGTCGTCGTCGGCGCGCCGGCACGGACGAGGTGTCGGCATCGCTCTCGCTGAGCGGCACCGAGGCGTCAGCGGTGCAGACCCGCGCTCACCGCGACGGTCATCCGGCGGCCCGACGCTGGAGGAGCTGGCGGACGTGCGCCTCGATCTCGGCGTCGTCGACGAAGCCCATGCGGGCGTACGGGGATTCCGGTGCTGCCGGGAGGCTGACGGGCGCGGCCGGCGCCATCTCCTCGGCGCGGGCACGGAGCGCGGCGACCCGAGCGGCCTTGCGGCGCTCCTCCTGCGCATCGATCTCGGCGCGAGCCGCCTGGGCGCGCGATCCCGTGACCGACACCATCGGCTCCGGCAGCGGACGCGGGGTCCAGGTGGCGGGGCCCTGGTCATGCAGAGCCGGAGCGACCCTCTCCGCGACGGTCTCGACGGCCGCGGGCTGCGGACGCCGTGCAGCGCGCACAGCGACCGCGGCCATCCGCTGCAGGACGATGGTGGCGATGAGGGCTGCCACCCCACCGCTCCAGAGGAGCACCGCTCCCCCGGTGGCCAGGAGCTGCCAGATGCCGAGCCCGACGGCTGCGAGGCCGAGGCCGAGCGCGACGGTCGCCGTCAGCCGCACCCGTCGGCGGGCGCGAGCCCGACGGATCACGGGATCGGCGCGGGTGGCGGCGAGTTCCTGGCGGAGCGCCTCGAGCTCCGCGGCTTCCCGCTGGGCCTGCAGCCGCTTCGCGAGCTTCTGCTGGGCGACGACGGTCCGGGCGTTGAGCTCCATGTGCACCTCGCTGGGCGTCTCGCTCGTCTCGGCGAGGATCCGCAGCGCCTGATTGAGCCGCACGGCGTTCCGCTCGGCCGCGTTGTACTGGAAACGACCGCGCCAGGAGGGCAGCAGGTACAGCATCCACAGGAGCACGGCGACGAGCACGATCACTCCCCCGCTCAGCACCGGCCCGTCCATAGGTCAACGGTAACGGCGGCGGACCGGCCGCGCCGTGCAGTCGGGGCGCGTGTCGCGGCGTGTCCTTCCGCAACGGGCGACGTCAGAGGCTGATGCGGTCCGCCGGCGGGATCGTCGCCGCGTGCGGCGGCACCTGCCCGTGGATCCACCGGGCGAGGACGCCCTGGGGAACCTCCTCCTGCGTGAGGGCGAAGGCGTAGTGGTCGCGCCAGTCCCCGTCGATGTGGATGTACCGACGGCGCAGCCCCTCGTACCGGAAGCCGAGCTTCTGCACGACCCGCAGGCTCGCGGCGTTCTCGGGCCGGATGCAGATCTCCATCCGATGCAACCCGTACTCCGTGAAGCAGGCATCGGTCGCGAGCGCGACCGCGGTCGGGGTGATCCCCCGCCCCGCGAAGCGCTCGCTCACCCAATAGCCGATCGTCGCCGAGCACAGCGAGCCCCGCGCGACGCCCCAGACGTTCAGCTGTCCGGCGACCTCACCGTCGTACTCCATGACGAACGGGTAGCCGCCGCCATCCCGGTACTGCTGGAGCAGCCGGCGAATGCTGACCCGCATGTCGAAGGAGACCGCCCCGTGCGGGATCGTCGCCTCCCACGGCTGCAGCCACGCGCGATTCGCGAGCAGCTCCTGCTGCAGAGGCCGCGCGTCCTTCGTCCGGATCAGACGCAGTTCGACCGGTCCGTGCCGCATCCCCGTCGACAGCTCCACGCCGCACCTCCGCCGACCGCGAGGCGCCTAGAGGCGCTCCGCGAAGTCCTTGAGCCAGGGGCGCAGCTCCGAGCCCAGGTCGTCGCGGTCGGCCGCGAGCTGCACGATCGCCTTGATGTAGTCCACACGGTCGCCGGTGTCGTAGCGGCGGCCCCCGAAGACGACGCCGACCACGCCGGGACCGCCGTCCGCCGTCGCGAGCTCCTGCAGGGCATCGGTGAGCTGGATCTCGCCGCCCTTGCCGGGCTCGGTGCGCTCGAGGATCTCGAAGACGGACGCGGGGAGCACGTAGCGACCGATGATCGCGAGGTTGGACGGGGCGTCCTCCTTCGCGGGCTTCTCGACGAGGCCCGTGACGCGCACGGCGTCGGATCCCTCGATCGCCTCGACGGCGGCGGCGCCGTACATGTGGATGCTGTCCGGGTCGACCTCCATGAGGGCGATGACGGCGGCGCCCGTACGCTCGTGCTCCGCGATCATCTCCGTGAGCAGCGGGTCGCGCTCGTCGATGAGGTCGTCGCCGAGCAGCACGGCGAACGAGCTGTCGCCGACGTGCGTCCTGGCGCGGAGCACGGCGTGGCCGAGACCCTTGGGCTCGCCCTGGCGGACGAAATGGATGTCGGCGAGGTCGCTCGACTTCATCACGCGCTCCAGGCGACCGGTGTCGCCCTTCTCCATGAGCTTCACCTCGAGCTCCGGCACGGAGTCGAAGTGATTGGAGATCGCGTTCTTGTTGCGCCCGATGATCACGAGGATGTCCTCGATCCCGGCGTTCGCCGCCTCCTCGACGACGTACTGGATCGCCGGCTTGTCGACGACGGGGAGCATCTCCTTCGGCATCGCCTTCGTCGCGGGCAGGAATCGTGTCCCCAGTCCGGCGGCGGGAATGACAGCCTTGATCTTCTCGTGAGCCATTCCCACAGCCTACCGGTGGGGGCCGCCCTAGACTCGGACCATGGCTAACGACGTCGAGCACGCCAAGCGAGCCCTCCGCGCGGAGCTGCGCGAGCGGCGTCAGCTGCTGTCCGATCCGCAGCGCGAGGCCGCTGCCGCGGCGATCGGCGAGCGCCTCGACGCCCTCGTCGACGAGCTCGGCGCCCGCTCCGTCTCCTGCTTCCTCTCCACCACCACGGAGCCGGGCACCAGGGAGTTCGTCACCCGCGCGGTCCGCCGCGGGATCCGGGTCCTCCTCCCCGTCACGCGCTCCGACGGACTGCTCGACTGGGCGGTCGCCGACGACACCGACGAGATCGCGGAAGGCCTGTACGGGCTGCCGGAGCCGACCGGCGAGGTGCTGGGACCGATCGCGGTGAACGACGTCGACCTGATGATCGTCCCCGCCGCCGCCGTCGACCGCTCGGGGATGCGCATGGGCTGGGGCCGCGGCTACTTCGACAAGACCATCGGCTCCATGGAGAAATGCCCTCCGGTGTACGCGGTGATCTATGATTCCGAGGTACTCGACGAACTGCCGCGCGAGGTGCACGATCAGCCGGTCGACGGCATCGTGACCCCGTCGCAGACGCTGCATCTGTCGCCTCGGCGACGCTGACCCGCAAGGACCGCCATGCCTACCTACGCCTATGCCTGCACCGCGTGCGGGCACCAGTTCGACGCCGTCCAGAGCTTCTCCGATGACGCGCTCACGGTCTGCCCCGAGTGCGGCGGCGCACTGCGCAAGCAGTACGGCTCGATCGGCGTGACCTTCAACGGCTCCGGCTTCTATCGCACGGACTCGCGCGCCAAATCCGGGGGTTCGAAGGATGCTTCGGCATCATCGAAGTCGGATTCGACGACGAGCGCCAAACCGGCTGCTGCGTCGACTCCCGCCTCGAACTGAGGCCCAGTCGACTTGGGGGTTTCCATGCTCAAAGGTTTCAAGGACTTCCTGCTCCGCGGGAACGTCATCGATCTCGCCGTCGCGGTCGTCATCGGCACCGCCTTCACGGCCGTCGTGACGGCCGTGGTGAACAGCGTCATCAACCCGCTCATCGCGCTCTTCCTCAAGGCCGATGCGGCCGGCAAGTTCGGCATCCAGATCACGAACATCTACGGCGAGAAGGTCACCTTCCCGATCGGCGACCTCATCTCGGCGATCATCAGCTTCCTCGCCGTCGCGGTCGTGGTCTACTTCGTCTTCGTCCTGCCGATGAACACGTTCAAGGCCCACGTCGAGGCGCGCAAGGGCACGCCGGCCGAGGAGCCGGAGGAGGAGCCGGCCGCCGCGACCGAGGCGGAGCTGCTCGTCGAGATCCGCGATCTGCTCAAGACCCAGCAGGGCCCACGCGGCGTCTGACCGCACCGGCCTGACGACCCACGGCTCTCCTCGGAGGGCCGTGGGTCTTCCTCTTTCCGGGGGGCCGCGTCAGTAGTGCGGAGGCACGTCGCGGAGGAGCTGGTCGTCGTTGGGCCCCTTCCGATCGCCGGGGGCGGACCGGCGCGGCGTCTCACCCTCCGGGACCTCCGGCGTCGGGTCGCTGCCCTCGACGGGCGTCAGACGCGCCCGCCGGGAGCCCGGCACCCGGACGACCCGCTGACGCGGCTCGTCACGGCCGTCAGTCATTCCGGTGGTCGCCGAGGTCGAGGGGCTGCGTGTCGTTCTCCGCGCGCGGCGCCGACTCCGAGATGCCGAGCACCGTCGCGATCCGCGACGCCACGGTGCGCGGGTCGCTGTAGAGGTCGAACGCGTGCACGCGGACGTAGTGCCAGCCGAGGCGGCGGAGCACATGAGGGCGCAGTCGGAGCGTCTCGCGCAGCGACTCCCCCCGGGACTCCGGATCGGACTCGATCACGACGGCCTTGCCCTTGTGCTGCGCCACGAGCGGCAGAAGCCCCCGGTAGTCGACGTCGACGGAGGCCCCGAGACGCCGGAGCTCCCTGGCCAGTGCGAGCGTGAGCGGGTCGGCCAGATCCTCCAGCCTCGCATCGCGGGCACGAGCCGCGAGACCGCCGAGGATCGACATGAGCGTGGCCGCGCCGTGCTCGAGACGCCCGTCGTCGAAGGCCGAGGGGCGGATGGACGAGACGATCACCATGGAACGCCGCGCCCGGGTCATCCCGACCGTCAGCAGCCGCTCGCCGTCCGGCGTCGACAGGTCGCCGAAGTCGCTGAGGACCCGGCCGTGCTTGGTGAGCCCGAAGCCGAGCGAGAAGATGACGCGGTCGCGGCTCTCCGCGACGGACTCCTCGAGCGTGAGCACGGCGAACGGCTCCGCGGTGTCGCGCGCGACGAAGTCCGCGACGTCGGAGCGGCCGGCGAAGGCGGCGGTCACAGCGGCGCGCACACGCTCCGCGTGACGGGTGCTGGCGGTGACCACCATGAGCGACTCCGTCGGGCGATGCACCGCGTGCTCGACGACCAGCGTGACGACGCGGGCGACCTCGGCGTCCGGGCTCTCGACGGCGCCGGAGACGGGATCGGGCGTCCCGGTGCCTCCTTCGACGTAGTCGACCGTGAGGCTGCCGCGGCCCAGGTACGATCCGGCCCACGGAAGGGAGACGATCTCACCGCCGTAGAACGCGTCGTTGATGAGCTCCGCGAGATCCTCGCCGCCGGCACGGTAGCTCCGGGTCAGCGTCATCACGGGGAACAGCTCGGACAGGCGCTCGAAGACGGAGACCTCGTCGAACGGGACCTCCTCCTCCCAGTCCTCCACGGGGTCGACCGCGATGCGGAAGGGAGAGGGCCGCTGCGTGACCGGGTCTCCGAAGGCGACGACCTGGCGAGCACGGCGGATGGCCGGGGCCGCCTCGGCGAGG
Organism: Microbacterium sp. MMO-113; assembly: GCF_037148555.1. Classification (NCBI taxonomy): domain Bacteria; kingdom Bacillati; phylum Actinomycetota; class Actinomycetes; order Micrococcales; family Microbacteriaceae; genus Microbacterium; species Microbacterium sp. MMO-113. The sequence goes on from NZ_JBBCTD010000003.1 coordinate 218,737, forward strand.
TTGATGGCCGCGGCATCGACGAGGAGCACGGTGTCGAACTCCACCGCGTCCGGGATCTCCGGGACGAGGTAGGGCGACGAGATCCAGACCGGAGCCAGCACGTCGACGAGGGTCGGTGCGGCGCTGACGACCTCGGCCGCCGTCGTGGCGGACTGGGTCAGGGCGCGGCGCAGGTTCTGGGACTGCTCGGGCTCGTCGACGATGGCGATGCGCCACTGGTTCGCGAGCTGCCAGGCGAGCAGCGGTCCGGCCATGGCCGCGTGCGCCTCGTCGACCAGCCGGAAGTCGCGCTCGAGGCGGTCGACCACCGCGGTGTTCGCTCCGAGCAGCGCACGGTTGTCCTGCAGCGCTCGTTCGAGGAGGGACTGCCACCAGGCGTACTCGAGCTCGTCCCCCACCCGCGCTTCGGAGACGTGGCGCACCGAGAGCTCGGTCAGCAGGGGCTCCAGGCCGAGAAGGGCGAGCTTGTCGCGCAGCTGCGCGCGCTCGACGAGGTTCTCGAAGACGTCGGACTTCGCGGCGAGACCCGCGAGCATGCGCACGAGTCGCGCGACCGGCAGCGAGGACAGCGGTTCGCGGCGGCCGAGTGCCGCGTCCAGCTCGGCGAGCTCGGCCTCCACCCGCTGCCAGGCGGCGAACACGTCGGCGAGCCCGAGCGGGATCTCCGGGGCGACGCCCGCGTCCACGTAGCGCTGCCACTGGGTGCGCTGGGTCTGGATGCGCAGCAGCGCCTCGTGCATCTCCGTCACGTGCACGCCGGGGCGGACATACTCCTTGGCGAGGCGGCGGAGCCGACGGCGGTTGGCCCCGGACATGCCGGGCGCGTCCCGTCGCGAGCCGTGCGCCTGGATGAGCTCCCCGAGCGGACGCTCGAACACCGTCGGGCTGAACCGGTCCAGGGTGTCGCGGATCCCCTGCAGCAGCTCGAGGTAATCGCCGAGCTCGTCGATCGTGGAGAACGGCCGCATATGGGTCTGCGCGATGAGCTCGTACCCGCGCTCGAGCAGGGCGGGCACGCTGTCGGCGTGGAGGCGTCCGGCGAGCTCATGGGCGGCGCGGGCCGCTTCGGTGCTGCCGAAGGTGACCCCGTACCAGGGCGAGTCGTTCGGTCCGACGCGGAATTCGCCGAGGCGAGCGGCCTGCGCCAGCGCTGCGGCCGCCTCCGTGCGGTCCTTGGCGAGCCTTCGCAGGGCGTCCACGCTCAATCGAGCCGTGGTCGACGGCGGGATCGACAGGGACGCGAGGCGGGTGAGGTGGCGGGTCGCGTCCAGGACGGAGGCGTCGAGACCGGGGACGGGGACGGTCAGCGCATCACGGTAGTCGCGCAGTACCGTGCGCAGCCGCACGAGCGCGTCGTCGACCTCGCTCACCTTGGGTGCGGTGGCCTTCTCGTTCCTGCCGATCGCACGGACGAGGTCCCGGCGCAGGCTCGCCGGGGACACCGCGAGGCCATCGAGGCCGATGCCGGCGAGGCGGTGGCGCACACCATCGAGCGTCGACCGGCGAGCCGAGACGACGAGCACCTTCTTGCCCGCGCGGACGAGCTCGCCCAGCGCGTTGATGACGGTCTGGGTGCCCCCGGTGCCCGGCAGCGTCGCCACGGTGAGGGAGTGACCGGCGGTGATGCGGGCCAGCACCGCCTCCTGCTCGGCATCCGCGTCGAGGAGCAGCGTGTCCGAGGCGGGCGCGCGGTCGTCCGGACCGACGTGGTGCGGGACGGCGCGCGGTGCCGTGACCTGCTCGCGATCGCCGACGTGGCCGCCGAGCGCGTTGAGGACCGGGTGGTCGAGGGTGCCGCCGTCCTGGGCCATGGCACCCGCGACGTCGGCGAAGGTGGAGACGACGAGTCGCGGCTCGACGGAGAACGTCTCGATGGATCGGGTCAGGCCGCGCAGGCTGTCGATCACGGGCTGCGGCTTGAAGATGCCGCCGTCGTAGGCGAGCGCGGCGAGGGCCGCGGCGTCGAGGGACAGTCCGAAGTGCTCGCGGGCGACGCGGACGAGCTCCGGATTCACCTCGAATGCGCCCTGCAGCTTGAGCTCGAAGTCGGTGTGGTGGCGGCGGATCGCGAGCGGGCGCAGCAGGACGGGAGCGGCGAACGTCGCCCCGCCGATGCGCCATCGGGCGACGCCGACGGCGAGGTGCACCGCCTCGATGCCGCGAACCGTGCGCAGCTCGGTGTTCTTGGCCGTGATCCGCTCCGCGGCCAGTCGCGCGGTGCGCAGGCCCACCTCGTCGCGGAAGAGGTTGGACAGGAGCGTCGACTTGCCGGTGATGAACTGCGGAAGACTGCCCGGGTGCGCCTTGGAGATGTCGATCCCGGATTCAGGCCCGTCGCGGAAGCTGCTCAGCGGCGAAGGACCGCCCAGATCGGCGGCTTCGGCCCGCAGACGCGTGCGCTCGGCCTCGGCGGCGTGCGCGATGCCGACTCCGGTGGACGAGTCGTGCAGGTCACCGAGGGACACAGCGCTGTCCACCGCTGTGTTGTTCGCAGACCTGCTTTCCCGTCGCCACACACTCACACCCTAGGCGCGACACCGTCGGAGATCGGTATCCACGGCGGGTTTCCGGTGAAAAACAGCCGGTACGACGCCCGCTCGGACTGCTCCTCCCCGCGCGGTCGTGCGCTCACGTTGTCCACGGAACGCGCGACCAGGCCGACGACCGGTTCTCTCGGGTCGAACGGGCCGGTCAGGATGGGGACATGACTTTCCGCTACGACTTCGCTCCGACGCCCTTCGGCGACGCCCTCGCGGTCTTCTCCGACGAGGGCATCGTGCGCTTCGATCTCTCCGAGTCCGCAGACCCGCAGGTGCCGTGGCTGCTCGAGAGCGTGTCGCGACAGCTCGGTGCAGTCCCGGAGCCCGACCCCGGCGCCGCCGACGAGCTCGTCCCGCTCCTCGACGCGTACTTCGACGGCGAGCCCGTGCGCTTCGACGAGCACATCCGCCTCGACTGGCGCCTCGTGGACGGGTTCCACCGGACGGCGCTGCACACCGTGAGCGACATCCCCTGGGGCCAGACCCTGAGCTACGGAGAGGTCGCCGTGCTCGCCGGGCATCCGGGAGCGGCCCGCGCCGTCGGGACGGCGTGCCGCCTCACGCCGTTCTCGATCATCGTGCCCGTGCACCGGGTCGTGCGCTCCGACGGTTCGCCGGGGCACTACGGCGGCCACCCGGAGCGGAAGCGCTTCCTGCTGGACCTCGAGTCTCGGTGAGACCGCCCCTGGGGTGCGGGCCCGGCGAGTAGGCCGCCGGGCCCGCACCCGAGGAGGTCGCGTCAGTGGTCGACGGCCTTCTCCGCACCGAAGCCGGTGAGCGAGCGGACCTCCATCTCGGCTGCCAGCTCGGGAGACTCGCGCCGGGTGCTGGTGACGGTTCCGAGCCAGCCGAGGGCGAATCCGAGCGGTATGGACACGATGCCCGGGTTGTTCAACGGCCAGATGGCGATGTCGATCCCGGGGATCATCGACGTGGGCGTGCCGGAGAACACGGGCGACAGGATGATGAGGATGATCGCCGACCCGAGCCCTCCGTACATGCTCCACACCGCGCCCCGCGTCGTGAACCGGCGCCAGAACAGGGAGTAGAGGATCGTCGGCAGGTTGGCCGACGCCGCCACCGCGAAGGCGAGTGCCACGAGGAAGGCGATGTTCTGCCCCTGCGCCCCGATGCCGCCGACGATCGCGAGGATGCCGATGACGATGACCGTCCGGCGAGCGACCCGCACCTCGCCGTTGGGGTCAGCCTCGACCGGCTTGCCCTCCGCGTCTTTCCGTCCCTTCTGGATGACGTTCGCGTAGATGTCGTGCGCGAACGACGCCGCCGCCGTGATGGTGAGTCCGGCGACGACCGCGAGGATCGTGGCGAACGCCACCGCGGAGATGAACCCGAGGAGCACGGGACCGCCGAGCTTCAACGCCAGCAGCGGCGCGGCGGAGTTCACTCCCCCGGGTGCCGCGGCGATCACATCGGCGCCGACGAGCGCACCGGCTCCGTAACCGAGCACCAGCGTGAGCAGGTAGAACCCGCCGATCAGCCAGATCGCCCACACCACCGAACGCCGCGCCTCCTTGGCGGTCGGCACGGTGTAGAAGCGCATGAGCACGTGCGGCAGCCCCGCGGTGCCGAGCACCAGTGCCATGCCCAAGGACAGGAAATCCCACGGGTTGGCGCCGTACTGCAGGCCCGGCGCCAGCACCGCCTCGCCCTTGTCGGAGTTGGCCACGGCAGCCTCCAGCAGGGTGTTCAGGCTGAAGCCGTTGATCGCGAGGACCCAGATCGTCATCGCCAGTGCGCCGCCGATGAGGAGGACCGCCTTGACGATCTGCACCCACGTGGTGCCCTTCATCCCGCCGATCAGCACGTAGACGATCATGAGGATGCCGACGACGGCGATGACGACCGACTGCCCGACGCGCCCGTCGATCCCGAGCAGCAGAGACACGAGACCGCCCGCACCCGCCATCTGCGCGAGGAGGTAGAAGAAGCAGACAGCGAGCGTGGTGATCGCCGCCGCCATCCGCACCGGGCGCTGCTTCAAGCGGAACGAGAGCACGTCCGCCATCGTGAACTTGCCCGTGTTGCGCATGAGCTCCGCCACGAGCAGCAGCGCGACCAGCCAGGCGACGAGGAATCCGATGGAGTAGAGGAATCCGTCGTACCCGTTGATCGCGATGGCACCGCAGATGCCGAGGAACGATGCCGCGGACAGGTAGTCGCCCGCGATCGCGAATCCGTTCTGGGGTCCCGTGAAGGAGCGTCCGGCCGCGTAGTAGTCGGCGGCCGTCTTGTTGTTCCGGCTGGCGCGGATGACGATGAACAATGTCACCGCGACGAAGGCCAGGAAGATCGAGATGTTGAACACCGGGTTGATGTCGAGTGCGACATCCTCGGTGGCCGTGCGGATGATGGTCATGCGTCCGCCTGCGCCTTCTCGAGTTCTTCACGGATCTCCGACGCCAGCGGATCGAGCTTCCTATTCGCGAATGCGACGTACGCCATCGTGATGGCGAATGTCGTCACGAACTGACCGAGCCCGAAGAGCAGCCCGACGGTGATATCGCCCCAGACGCGCTGGGCCATGAAATCGCGGGCGAATGCCGCCAGCAGCACGTAGACGAAATACCACACGAGGAAGAACGCGGCGAGGGGGAAGATGAAGGACCGCTGCGTCCGTTTCAACCGCAGGAATCGGGGGGATTGCTCGACGGCGACATAATTGATCGCACCGTTCTGAGGGGTCGGAATTGGTTCGCTCACGGGGCCTCCTTGCCACATGTCCGCTGCACGCGCGGCCGTCGCCGCCCGAGTGGTAGGGTCGACGCTACGAAACGGGGAACGGTGCCGTCACCCCCGAAAGTAGGTATTCGTGAGCTCTCCGATCACCGTCGAATCCGAGGCGGAGCTCGTCGCCAACGCGGTGCGCGAGCTGGCGCGGCGCACCCGCTTCCCCGTCGCGTTCGGCGGGCTGATCGACGAGGGCGTCGTGAGCGTCACGAGCATCGTCGGGGCCCGCACGCGTGCTCTCGACGGGCTCCGCGTGCGCCCCGAGCGTGGCCTCGGGGGCCGGGCGATGATGGAGCTGCGTCCGCGGATGACGAGCGACTACGGGTCCTCTCGCCAGATCACCCACGACTACGACGTCTTCGTGCTCGGCGAGGGTCTGCGGACGCTGCTCGCCCTGCCGATCGTCGTCCAGGGCCGCCCTCGCGGCGTGCTCTATGCCGGAGCCTGGGCCGAGGAGAGGATCGGCGGCGTGACGACGGCCCCGGCCATGCAGGTCGCGCAGTCCGTCGCCGACGAGCTGCGCATCCGGGACGAGGTGCAGCGCCGCCTCCGCGCTGCATCACCCGCGCCCGCAGCGGTCGCGCCCGCGCAGCGCGAGGAGCTGCGCGAGAGCTTCGCCGAGCTCCGCAGCATCGCCGCCACGGTCGATGACGCCGACGTCCGCGCACGACTGGCGCAGGTCGAGCGCCGGCTGCTGACCCTCGCCGGAGACGACCTCCCGATCACGACCGGGCCGGTCCCTGTTATCCACCTCTCCCCGCGCGAGACGGATGTGCTCGCGTGCGCGGCCCTCGGATCGACGAATGCCGAGATCGCCGCCCATCTCGGTCTGCGCGAAGGCACCGTCAAGGCCTATCTCGGAACCGCGATGTCGAAATTGGACGCGTCGACGCGGCATGCCGCCGTGACCAAAGCGCGTCGCGCGGGCCTGCTCCCCTGAATCGGCATTCTCCGCGGATGCGTCACACGGCGCCATGAAGGAAGCGCCTTTGTTGTGCGCATTCCCGCCGCCGCGATAAAGTCGCTGGCATGGCGAGAAGAATTGTGCACCAGCTGGTCGACGATATCGACGGCACCGTCCTGGAGGTCGGAGAAGGCGAGACCGTGCATTTCTCGCTGAACGGCACCTCCTACGAGATCGATCTGAATTCCGCGCACGCCGAGGAATTGCGCCAGGCACTCGAGCCGTACATCACGGCTGGGCGTCGGGCGGGATCCGGAGCGTCCTCCGGCGGGGGCCGCTCCTCGTCCTCGTCTTCGTCGCGGAAGCGGCCCTCACGTAATCCCGAGGTCGCGGCGATCCGCGCCTGGGCGAAGGAGAACGGGTACACGCTCTCGGAGCGGGGCCGCGTTCCGGCCCCCATCCTCGACGCGTACCGCGCCGCTCATTGATCCGGTCCCGCCCCACCTCATGGTCGGGCGGGATCTTCTTTCGCGCCCTCGATCGCCCAGGCTTCGTCCCGGAGGGTGATCTCCTCCGTCATGTCCTGCAGGAAGCGGATGACCACGTCGCGCTCCGCCGCCGACAGCCGCGCGGCCGCGTAGAAGCGCTTGGCCTGCTGACGCCCGACCGTCTCCATCGCGGCGTGCCTGGTCTCCGGGGTGATGGTGATCGCGAGGGCGCGGCGATCGGTGGGATGCGGCGCCCGCCGGATGTGCCCGCCCTTCTCCAGCCGGTCGAGGAGCTTCGTGGTCGCCGCGGTCGAGACGCCGAGGTGGTGGGCGATCCCGCTGGGCGTCGCCACGACCGAGCGGTTGTCGCACACGATCAGATAGTGCAGCGCCCGCATGTCGGTCTCGTTCAGCTGCATGTACCTCCGCGACGCCTGCGAGAGACGCTGCTCGGCCTCGCGCAACCCGCCCAGCGCCTCCATGAGGCGCCCGATCTGACGCAGGTCCTCCGGAGCGACACCGGAGCGGTCGACGAGCGTGCTGCGGGGGTCGCTGGCGTCGACGTCGTAGATGGAGCCCTGGGCGAGCTCGTCGGGCCCTGCGGTCGATGAAGCCTCGGCGACCGGGGTGGTGCGGGGCTCGGAGGGCATGCGATCATGTTACACACCAACAGCTTCATGCTAAGTTGATATTTCGCCAGGTTAGCTAAATGACGAGAGGGAGCCATGGACAACGTCACACTCCTCGCCGAAGACGGGACTGCCGTCGGCATCCTGCCGAAGAGCGAAGTCCACACGACCGACACCCCCCTCCACCTCGCCTTCTCCTGCTACGTGCAGGATCGAGAGGGACGCCTGCTCGTCACGCGTCGCGCCCTCGGCAAGCGCACGTGGCCGGGCGTCTGGACTAACAGCTTCTGCGGTCACCCGCAGCCCGGCGAGGACATGATCGAGGCGGTGCGCCGACGCGGCTCCGAGGAACTGGGGATCCAGGTCACCGACGTTCGGCTCGCCCTCCCCGACTACCGCTACCGCGCCGTGGACGCGAGCGGCATCGTCGAGAACGAGATCTGCCCGGTACACATCGCGGTGGTCGACGGGCAGCCCGTCGCGAACCCCGACGAGGTGGCGGAGTGGGAATGGGTCGACGTGGACGACCTGCTCGCCGCGGTCACCCGCACCCCCTTCGCCTTCAGCCCCTGGCTCGCGGAGCAGCTCCCGCTCCTCCGGCGACACGGAGAGGTCTGAACCATGGTCGTCACGCTGACAGAGGAAGACCTCGGCACCCGCATCGAGGCGGTGCTGCGGCAGCGGTTCACCGAGCGCACCGCCGCCGCCGAGCACTACGGGTCAGAGTTCGCAGCACTGTGGCATACCGCCGCAGAGCACGCCCTCGGCGGGAAGCTCCTGCGTCCGCGCATGCTCATGGACCTGCTCACCGCACTCACCGCGGCTCCGCTCACGGAGAAGGACACCGCACGGGCGATCGATGTGGCCGCTCATGTCGAGCTGCTGCACTTCGCGTTCCTCCTGCACGACGACGTCATCGACGGCGACCTCACGCGCCGCCGTCGTCCCAATCTCATCGGCTCTCTCGTCTCCCGTCGTCCCGACGAGTCCGGCGACGCGGCTCTGCACTGGGGCCGCTCGAGCGCCATCCTCCTCGGAGACCTCCTGCTGTCCAGCGCCGTGCTCGGCTTCGCGCGCGCCGACCTCCCCACCGCGCGAAGGGAGCGACTGCTCGCCCTCCTCGAGACGACCGTGTTCGAGACCGTCGCCGGCGAGCACTCCGACGTGGCCCTCAGCGATGGCATCATCGCGGCGGACCTCCGCACCATCCTCGCCACGAGCGCGTCGAAGACCGCCGCCTATTCCTTCGTCCTCCCGCTCCGCGCGGCGGCGATCCTGTCCGGGGCGCCGACGGCAGCCGAGGAGCAGCTGACCGAGATCGGCGGCCACCTCGGGCTCGCCTACCAGCTCCAGGACGACCTTCTTTCCGTGTTCGGAGACCCGGACCTCCACGGCAAGGACCCCTATTCCGACCTCCGCGAGGGCAAGGAGACCGCGATCATCGCCTATGCACGGATGACCAGCCACTGGCCCGGCATCGAGCTGCGGTTCGGCGAGACCGACCTCAGCATCGACGACGCGGCGGAGATGCGCGACCGCCTCCGCGAGTGCGGCGCGGAGGGCTTCGTCCGCGGACTCGTGGAGGAGCAGCTCGCCGCCGTCTCGACCGTCCTCGCGGAAGCCGAGGAGGCGGGCACGCTCTCGGCCGACGCCGGACGCGTCGTCCTCGCGCTGGCCGACCGGATCGAGGGCCGCAGCCGATGACCGCGACCCCCGCCGAGCACCGCGACGACGCGGCGCTGCGCCGCTTCAGCCGCACCGCCGAGATCGCGACCTCCGACGTGATCCGCACCTACTCGACGTCGTTCGGCCTGGCCACCCGCCTCCTCGGGCGACGCCACCGTCAGCACGTCCGCAACATCTACGCCATGGTGCGCATCGCGGACGAGATCGTCGACGGAGTCGCCGCCGAGGCCGGGCTCGACGCGGGCGCCCAGGCCGCCGCCCTGGACTCGTACATCGCGGAGACCCATCGGTCGATGCGGACCGGCTACAGCAGCGACCTCATCCTGCACGCGTTCGCGCGGACAGCGCGCGAGTGTGGGATCGGCGAAGACCTCACCCAGCCGTTCTTCGACTCGATGCGCGCCGACATCGCCGGCCCCTCCGGCTTCACGGCCTACGACGCCGACGCGCACGCCGCGTACGTCTACGGGTCGGCGGAGGTCGTCGGCCTCATGTGCCTGCGGGTCTTCCTCCGCGATGCCACGCGCACGCCGGCCGAACTCGAGATCCTCGACCGCGGGGCGCGACGGCTGGGAGCCGCGTTCCAGAACGTGAATTTCCTCCGCGACCTCGCCGACGACACCGACCGCCTGCAGCGCGGCTACCTCGGCGGCTCGGAACGTCTCACCGACGCGGACCGCGACGCCTGGGTCGACACCGTCCACCGTCAGCTCGCCGACGCGAGAGCCGCGATCCCGCTGCTCCCGAAGGACGCCCGTGCCGCTGTCCGGAGCGCCCTCGCCCTCTTCGCCGCCCTGACCCAACGCGTCGCGCGGACCCCTGCAGCCGAGCTGTACCGCCGCCGGGTCCGCGTGCCGGATCCGATCAAGGCGCTGCTCGCCGCGCGCGCCGTCGTCGTCACGAGCCTGGAGCGGGACCGATGAGCCGCATCGTTGTCATCGGCGCCGGTGTGGCCGGTCTGGCCACGGCCGGGCTGCTCGCGCGCGACGGGCACGACGTCGTGGTGCTGGAGAAGAACGACCGCGTCGGCGGACGGGCGGGCACCATCGAGCGCGACGGCTTCCGGTTCGACTCCGGCCCCTCGTGGTACCTCATGCCCGAGGTGTTCGACCACTACTTCGCGATGATGGGGACCAGCACCGCGGAGCAGCTCGACCTGACGCTGCTCGATCCGGGCTATCGCGTCTTCCGCTCCCCCGAGTCCGGCGACGATCCGGTGACGGTCCCCGCCGGACGGGGCGCCGTCGCGGAGCTGTTCGAGTCGATGGAACCGGGGTCCGCCGCCGCCCTCGACACCTACCTCACCTCCGCGCACGACGCCGGCGCCATGGCACGGAGCTACTTCCTCTACAACCCGTTCACCCGGACCAGGACGCTCGCCGCGGCCGAGGTGGTGCGCGCGCTGCCTCGGCTCTTCTCGCTGCTCGGCACGCGCCTCCAGGCCTTCGCCGCCCGGCGCTTCCGGCACCCGGTGCTGCGGCAGATCCTCGGCTACCCCGCCGTCTTCCTGGGCACCGACCCGCGGACGGCGCCGGCGATGTACCACCTGATGAGCGCGCTCGACCTCGACCAGGGCGTGCTGTATCCGCAGGGCGGCTTCTGGCGTGTCGTCGAGCGGTTGGCGGCGCTGGCCCAGGATGCCGGCGCGCGGATCGTCACCGGGGCGGAGGTCACCGGGATCCGCACCCAGGACGCGGACGGCGCGACGTACGCGACCGGCGTCGGCTGGACGGACCGCGACGGCCACCAGCACGTGGAGGACGCGGACATCGTGGTCTCCGGCGCCGATCTGCACCACACCGAGACGACGCTGCTGCCCCCCACCCTGCAGTCCTACCCCGAGTCCTGGTGGGCGCGGCGCACGAGCGGCCCCGGCGGCGTGCTCGTGATGCTCGGCGTCCGCGGTGCGCTGCCCCAGCTCCCGCACCACTCGCTCTTCTTCACCGACGACTGGGACGCGAACTTCGACGCGATCTTCGGTCGCACCCCTGCCGTGCCGACCCCGGCGTCCACCTACGTCTGCCGCCCCAGCGCCACCGACGCCGAGGTCGCGCCCGACGGGTATGAGAACCTCTTCGTGCTGGTCCCGGTGCCGGCGGACGTCGAGCTCGGGCACGGGGGAAGCGACGGCGCCGGTTCCCCGGCCGTCGAGGAGGCCGCGGACGCCGCGATCGAGATGATCGCTATGTGGGCGGGGATCCCCGATCTGCGGGAACGGATCGTCGTCCGGGAGACGGTGGGGCCGGCCGACTTCCGCGACGACTACCACTCCTGGCGGGGCGGCATGCTCGGCCCCGCGCACATCCTCTCGCAGAGCGCCATGTTCCGCGCGCAGAACGCCTCCCGCCGGGTGCAGGGGCTGTATTACGCCGGGGCGACCACCGCACCGGGCGTCGGGGTGCCGATGTGCCTCATCAGTGCCGAGATCGTGCTCAAGCGCATCCGGGGCGACCACTCCCCCGGTCCGCTGCCGGAGCCGGCCCCACGACCGGCGAGCGCGGAGCGGGCATGATGGGCGCGATCTACCTGACGGCGCTCCTCGTGTCCCTCGGCTGCATGCTGCTGCTGGACTGGCGGTTCCGCCTCTTCTTCTGGCGCGACGCCGTGGCGGCGGCCGTCGTCACCGCCGTCGGCCTCGCCTTCTTCCTCGTCTGGGATGTGGCCGGCATCGCGGCGGGGATCTTCTTCCGAGGTGAGGCGGCGATCGCCACGGGCATCGTCCTGGCCCCCGAACTCCCCCTCGAAGAGCCGATCTTCCTGGTCTTCCTCGTCGTCTGCACCATGGTGCTCTACGGCGGCGCCGTGCGCCTCCTCGACGGCCGCCGTGGCCGTACTGACGCGGAAGGAGCGTCGGCATGAGCTACCTCCAGCTGTCGGCGGTCTTCCTCGCCGTCGCCGCCGTGGCCGCGGTCGCGCTCTGCGTCGGCGCGCGGCGGACCCCGCACCTCGGCGCCCTCACGCTCACGGCCCTCGCCCTCCTCGTGCTGACCGCCGTGTTCGACACCGTCATGATCGCCACCGGGCTCTTCCACTACGCCCCCGGCCCACTCGCCGGCGTGCACATCGGGCTCGCCCCAATCGAGGACTTCGCCTACCCGCTGGCCGGGGTGCTGCTGCTCCCTGCACTGTGGACCGCCCTCCGCGGGCGCCGCTCCCGGACGCGCGCCGCCGCCCGACAGGAGCAGGCATGACCGATCAGACGTCCCGCACCGGGGGCCTCGGCCGCGACATCGCCCAGATCGTGCTGTCCTCCCGACCGATCAGCTGGATCAACACGGCTTTCCCCTTCGCCGCCGCCTACCTGTTGAGCACCAGGGAGATCGACGCGACGTTCGTGATCGGCACGCTGTACTTCCTCATCCCGTACAACCTCGCCATGTACGGCATCAACGACGTCTTCGACTACGCCTCCGATCTGGCCAATCCGCGCAAGGGCGGGATCGAGGGCGCGCTGCTGTCCCCGCGGATCCATCGCGCGACGCTGTGGGCGGCCGCGGCGACGAACGTGCCGTTCCTCGTCTACCTGTTCGCGGTCGGCACCCCGGCGTCGTGGCTGTGGCTCGCCGTCAGCGTCTTCGCCGTCCTCGCCTACTCCGCGCCGGTGCTGCGGTTCAAGGAGCGCCCCTTCCTGGACTCCGTGACCTCGAGCACGCACTTCGTCAGCCCCGCCCTCGTCGGACTCTCGCTCGCCGGAGCCCCCGTCACCACGACCGCCGTCCTCGTCCTCGTCGCCTTCTTCCTCTGGGGTATGGCCGCCCACGCCTTCGGCGCGGTGCAGGACATCGGGCCCGACCGCGAGGGCGGGATCTCGTCCATCGCGACCGTGATCGGAGCCAGGGCCACCGTCCGGCTCTCCCTCGCGCTGTGGGCGATCGCGGGCGGCGCAATGCTGCTGACCCCGTGGCCCGGCCCGCTCGCCGCCGTTCTCGCCGTGCCCTACATCATCAACGCCGCGCCGTGGTGGAACGTCACCGACGAGACCTCGGCCGGCACGAACCGCGCCTGGCGCCGGTTCATCGCGCTGAACTACATCGCGGGCTTCCTCGCCACGATGATCCTCATCCTCGCCTGGGTCTCCTGACCCGTCGCACCCTCCCCGACCGCCCGCCTGAAAGGACCCCGATGTCTCGCCCCGCCCCCGCACCGACGCCGCCGACCCGCGAGCGCACCCGACGCCATTCGTGGCTGCGGGTGTTCCTGCCCGTCGCCCTCATCCTGGTGTGGCTGGCGGGTGCGTCCCTCGGCGGTCCGCTGTTCGGGAAGGTCGACGAGGTGTCGTCGAACGACCAGACCACCTACCTCCCGGAGTCTGCGGACGCGACGACCGTCCAGCAGCTCCTCGGCGAGTTCACCGACAGCGACGCGATCCCGGCGATCGCGGTGTTCACCTCGGAGGAGGAGCTGACGCCGTCCGAACTCGAGGCGATCTCCGACGCGGTGGCCGACGCGCCGGACGTGGAGGGCGTCGCGGACGACGTCTCCCCCGCGATCCCGTCCGAGGACGGCCGAGCCGTGCAGGCCTTCATCCCGATCGACGGCGACGCCGAGCTCAGCGATGCCACCACCGCTCTCGGCGACGAGCTGCGCGCCGCGGTGCCGGACAGCATCACGGTCTCCATCACCGGACCTGCAGGCTTCACGGCCGACCTCGCCGCCGGCTTCGCCGGGATCGACGGCCTCCTTCTCGGCGTCGCGCTGCTCGCCGTGCTCGTGATCCTCGTCCTCGTCTACCGCTCGTTCCTGCTGCCCCTCGTCGTGCTCTCCACAAGCCTGTTCGCGCTCTGCGTCGCGCTGCTCGTCGTGTGGTGGCTGGCGAAGTGGGAGATCCTGCTGCTCAGCGGGCAGACCCAGGGCATCCTCTTCATCCTCGTGATCGGCGCCGCCACCGATTATGCGCTGCTGTTCGTCGCGCGGTTCCGGGAGGAGCTGCGGGTCGCGCAGGACAAGGGCGTCGCCCTTCTCGCCGCGTGGAAGGGATCGGTCGAGCCGATCGTCGCCTCCGGCGGCACGGTGATCGCGGGACTCCTGTGCCTGCTGCTCAGCGATCTGAAGTCGAACAGCACCCTCGGCCCGGTCGCGGCGATCGGCATCGTGTTCGCGATGCTGTCCGCGCTCACGCTCCTGCCTTCGTTGCTGCTGCTGTTCGGGCGCGCCGTCTTCTGGCCCCGTCGCCCCCGGTTCGAGCCGGAGGTCGTGGCCGAGGAGCACGGCATGCGCACCACCGGCCTCTGGGCGCGGCTGTCCGGCCTCATCAAGAAGCGCCCCCGCGTGATCTGGATCGCGACCACACTCGTCCTCCTCGCGGGCGCGGCCGGGGTGACCCAGCTGGACGCGCAGGGTGTTCCGCAGTCCGACCTCGTCCTCGGGGCGTCGGAGGCGCGCGACGGCCAGGTCGCGCTCGGCGAGCACTTCCCCGGAGGCTCGGGGAGCCCGGTCTCCGTGATCGTGGACGAGGACCGCCTGCAGGATGCCGCCGACGTGCTCCTCGCGAACGACGGGATCGACGGGGTGACCGTCACCGCAGCCGATTCCCCGAGCGGCTCCGCTCCGGTGACGGCCGACGGGATCACGGCCGTCGGCCCTCCCGGGACCCCGGCTCCCGAGCCGACGACGGTCGACGGTCAGGTGCTCCTGCAGGGGACGCTGACGGACGCCGCCGACTCCGCTGCGGCGGCCTCCACCGTGCGCGAGCTGCGGGGAGAGCTCGACGACCTCGGCGCCGTGGTCGGCGGGGTGACGGCCACCTCGATCGACACGAACGACGCGTCCATCCACGACCGCAACCTCATCATCCCCGTGATCCTCGTCGTCATCATGATCATCCTCATGCTCCTGCTGCGCTCGATCCTCGCGCCGGTCCTGCTGATCCTCACGACGGTGCTGTCCTTCGGCACGGCCATGGGCGTCTCGGCACTCGTGTTCAACGGCATCTTCGACTTCCCCGGCGCCGATCCCGCCGTCCCGCTTTACGGCTTCGTGTTCCTCGTCGCCCTGGGCATCGACTACAACATCTTCCTCATGACGCGGGTGCGGGAGGAGTCGACGCAGCACGGGACGAGGGAGGGCATCCTCCGCGGGCTCTCGATCACCGGTGGTGTCATCACGTCCGCGGGCCTGGTGCTGGCGTCGACCTTCGCGGCGCTGTCGGTGATCCCGATCCTCTTCCTCGTGCAACTCGCCTTCATCGTCGCGTTCGGAGTGCTGCTGGACACCTTCGTGGTGCGCTCGCTGCTCGTGCCGGCGCTGGCCTACGACATCGGCAAGGCCATCTGGTGGCCGTCGAAGCTCTGGCGGCGCGGTCGGCCCTGACGCGCGCGGAAGCGGGAGTGCCCTCGACAGGATTCGAACCTGCGACCTGCCCTTTAGGAGAGGGCTGCTCTATCCTGCTGAGCTACGAGGGCGCGCAGCCCAGTCTACGGGACCACGGCTGCGCGCCCTCGCGCTGTCCGTCACGCGGCGAGGGCGAGGTAGGGCTCCCAGCGGGGATCGCTGCGCTCCACCCCGCGCACCGTCCACGCCGTGCCGTGCGGCGGGCGCGGCGTGAACCGCAGCTGCCACCGCATCTCCTGCGGGGTGCGGTTGCTCTTGAGGTTGTTGCAGCGCAGGCAGCACGCGACGAGGTTCTCCCAGGAATCCGCGCCGCCGCGCGACCGTGGCAGGACGTGGTCGATGGTCGCAGCAGCCTTGCCGCAGTATCCGCAGCGATGCCCGTCACGCCGCAGCACGCCACGTCGGGTGACCGGCACGCGACGGCTGAGGGGGACGCGCACGTAGCGGGAGAGGATGATCACCGCCGGGCGATCGTAGACGCCGTGGGTACCCCAGACAGGGTCGTCCTCGACTCTCTCGATGACCGTCGCCTTGTCGTTCATCACCAGGACGAGGGCTCTCTTGAAGGACACGATCGCCAACGGCTCGTATCCGGCGTTTAGGACCAGTGTGCGCATTCGTCATCCTCTCGATCCGCCGGGACGGCTTCCCGGCACTCTCGACTCACACGACGTCGTGCAGGAGGAAGAGTGTTCGCAGGGACGAGAAAAGGCGCCGTCTACAGACGGCGCCTCTCGCGCGCGGCAGCACCGCGGCTTCCCTGCGGGCAATGCCGAAGGACGTGACGACCGAGAGCGTCCATGGTTCGGATGCTCGGTGTTCGCTCCATCAGCCTCTCCCGTCTGTATGACGACGGGTTCAGGCTAACCCATCCCGCGAGGACCGAGGCGAAACGGGAGATGAATGCTCGAGAACGTGTCCCGCTCAGCCGGCGTTGACGGAAAGCCAGGACATCGGCTCGACCAGACCGCCGTTGATCCAGACCTCGAAGTGGAGGTGGTTCGCGGTCGACCGGCCCGTGCTGCCCACGTAGCCGATCAGCTGCCCGGCGGCGACGGTCTGGCCTGCCTGCACCTGGCGCGACCCGTAGAGCATGTGGCCGTACGTGGTCTGGACCTGCTGTCCGCCCACGACGCTGTCGAGCATGACGGCGACGCCGTAGCCGCCGATGCTCTCCGCGGAGGCGCGCACGACGCCGGCGGCGGCGGCATAGATCGGTGTACCGGCCGGCGCGAGCATGTCGGCACCGTTGTGCCCGCCGCCGACGGTACGGCTCACGTTCCACGAACCGAGCGGCAGGGGGTAGCGGACCTGGCCGGAGCCGGGGGCGACGAGCGCGTAGCCGGACGTGTTGAAGGTGCCGGAGGACGGCGCGGACGCGGATGCGGACGCGGCAGCAGCGGCAGCACGGGCCGCGGCGGCGGCCGCTTCTTCTGCCTTCTTCTTCTCGATCTCCTCCGGCGTGGTCGCGCTGAAGGCCCCACGGACGAGCGGAGCCGCCGTGGCCTCCGATGCGACGACGAGCGACTGTGCGTCGACTGCGGCGAGCTGCTGCACGGTCTGCGCCGTGGCGTCCGTCGGCTTCGAGGCCGCGTAGGCGGGCAACGCGACGGCCGCGACGAGAGCACCGACGGCACCGAAGATCGCCACCGACCGGAGAGGGGCTGCGATCTTCCGAGCACTGACCCTGGCACCGGTGCGCCGGGCGGGTACTCGATCTTCAGATGTCTTCGCGGTCGGTTCGATGTCTGCGGCCAAAACGTGGTCCTCCTGAGCCTTCGCACCTCGGGTGGCGCTGGCTCGTCGGCCTCTGCCCGAGGGCAGAGATGCACTGCTCGGGTTCGAGCGCATCCCTCTCGGGAAGACGACGAGCCGGAAGGCGGATCTTCGCGGTTCGCCCCCAGCGGGCTTCTTCGCTGAGGACCTGACCGAGGTTACCGGAAGATAACGATCATGTCACCCTGGGAAACTGACAATCCTCGGTGAGGGTTCTCAGGCCGGTTCGCCGACGAGGAAGATGTGCGAGGCCAGCTCCACCGGAAGCTCCAGGCCCTCCTCCTTGCCGTCCATCTGGATGAGCACGTAGCCCTCGTTGAAGCGGAAGTCTCCGCGCGCACCCGGGACGACGCCCGCGTCGCGCAGCTGCTCCAGGAGCTCGGGGTCGACCTGGGCCGGCTCGGCGAGACGGCGGACCGTCCCCTCGACAGGCTCGCCTGCTGCATTCAGCCGCTGCACGAGACCGATCACACCCTCGTCGAAAGTGCGGGCGGGAAGGTCGCCGAGCTGGTCGAGGCCCGGGATCGGGTTGCCGTACGGTGACTCGGTGGGGTGACCGAGCAGCTCGACGAGACGGCGCTCGACCTGCTCGCTCATGACGTGCTCCCAGCGACAGGCCTCCTCGTGCACGAACGCCCAGTCCAGCCCGATCACGTCGGACAGCAGGCGCTCGGCGAGGCGGTGCTTGCGCATGACGTCGACGGCCTTGCGGCGTCCGGCGTCGGTGAGCTCGAGCGTGCGGTCTTCGGACACCACGACGAGGCCGTCGCGCTCCATGCGCCCCACAGTCTGCGAGACGGTGGGACCGGAGTGGCCGAGGCGCTCCGAGATGCGCGCCCGCAGCGGCACGATGTTCTCCTCCTCGAGCTCGAGGATGGTGCGGAGATACATCTCCGTGGTGTCGATCAGATCCGTCATGTGGCCCTCCGAAAGTTCTTAGGCAAGCCTACATTCCCCCGGCGACATCGGACGGGGCGGGGGCGGGAGGAACGGCGGCGTGATCCCCCTAGAATCTAGCCATGGCGATCGAGATTCCCCGTGACCTCCTGCCCACAGACGGCCGCTTCGGCTGCGGTCCCTCGAAGGTGCGCGGCGCGCAGCTCGAGGCGCTCGTCACGACGGGAGCCTCGATCCTGGGCACATCGCATCGCCAAGCGCCCGTGAAGAACCTCGTCGGCAGCGTCCGCGAGCAGCTGGCCGCCCTCTTCCGTCTCCCGGAGGGATACGAGATCATCCTCGGCAACGGCGGCTCGACGGCGTTCTGGGACGCCGCGGCCTTCGGTCTGATCGAGCGCCGCAGCCAGAACCTCGTGTTCGGCGAGTTCGGCGGGAAGTTCGCCAAAGCCGCAGGCGCCCCCTGGCTGGAGGCTCCCGACGTCCGTTCCGCCGACCCCGGCTCGCGCAGCACCGCAGAGCTCGTCGAGGGTGTGGACGTGTACGCCTGGCCGCACAACGAGACCTCCACCGGCGTGGCCGCGCCGATCGAGCGCGTCCACGCGGAAGGAGCGCTCACCGTGATCGACGCGACGAGCGCCGCGGGCGGCATCGACCTCGACATGGCGCAGGCCGACGTCTACTACTTCGCCCCGCAGAAGAACCTCGGCTCCGACGGCGGACTCTGGTTCGCCGCGGTCTCCCCCGCCGCGATCGACCGCATCGAGCGGATCGCCGCCTCGGGGCGGTACATCCCGGAGTTCCTGAGCCTGAAGCACGCGGTGGACAACTCGCGGCTCAACCAGACGCTCAACACCCCCGCTCTGACGACGCTGCTCCTCCTGGACGACCAGCTGCGCTGGATCCTCGACAACGGCGGGCTCGCCTGGGCTGCGGCACGGACGGCGGAGTCGTCGTCGGTGCTCTACGACTGGGCGGAGGCGTCCGCCGTGGCGACCCCGTTCGTGGCGGACCCGGCGCACCGCTCGCCCGTGGTCGCGACCATCGACTTCGACGAGAGCGTCGACGCCGCGGCGATCGCGAAGGCGCTGCGCGCCAACGGCATCGTCGACACCGAGCCATACCGCAAGCTCGGCCGCAACCAGCTGCGGGTGGCGACCTTCGTCTCGATCGAGCCGGACGACGTTCGTCAGCTCATCCGGGCCATCGACTTCGTACAGGAGAACCTGGGCGGCTGACCGCCCGGCTCACTCCTCGTCGTCGCCGGCGTCCGCATCGCGGGCGTCGGCGTCGTGGTCTTCGGAGTCCTCCGCCTCGTCGTCTTCGGCTTCGTCTTCTGCCTCGTCGTCGGCGTCGTCTTCCTCGGCGTCGTCGTCGATGTCTTCAGCCTCGGACGCATCGTCGTCGTCGGAGTCGTCGAGCTCGTCGATGTCCACGCCGTCGAGATCGCCGGCGTGGAGGATGTCGGAGCCATCCTCATCGAGCTCGTCATCGTCGACGCCGTCGTCGAGGTCGCCGTCGGTGTCGTCCCCGTCGGCGTCTTCGTCCTCACCGCCGGCTGCCGCAGCCTCGGCCAGCTCCGCCTGGTGCGCACGGTACTCGGCAAGGCGCTCCGCCCACGGGACCCATTCCGGGGCCAGGAGCGCTCCGTCGCCGGGGAGCAGCTCGACCTCGAGGACGGTCGGCTCCTCGTCGTCGACCCGAGCGACCGTCACGGTCCAGTACCAGCCCGGGTAACCGGGGAGACGGTTCTCGAACCGCAGCGAGACGGATCCGTCGTCCTCCGACGTGAAACCCGCAGCCGGCCCGATCGTGGCGGCGGGAGTGATCTCACGCAGAGCGGAGAGCGCGAGGTCATGCGCCTCGACGAGACGCGCGTCGGCGTCAGGCTTCGAGGTCATCGGCGACCTTGCGCAGGACGGCCGCGATCTTGCGGCCATGGCTGGAGGAAGGGTAGCGGCCGCGGCGCAGATCGCCGCCGATGCCGTCGAGGAGCTTCACGAGGTCCTCGATGATGATGGCCATGTCGTCGGCGGGCTTGCGCTTCGCCTTCGCCAGGCTGGGCGGCGCTTCGAGCACGCGGACCGACAGGGCCTGGAGGCCGCGCTTGCCGTCGGCCACGCCGAACTCCACGCGTGCACCGGCCTTCACGGCGGTGCCGGCCGGCATCGCGGAGGCGTGCAGGAAGACATCCTGGCCGTCATCGCTGGCGATGAAGCCGAAACCCTTGTCTTCGTCGTAGAACCTGACCTTGCCGGTGGGCATGGGAGAACCTCGCTGGATCGAATGCTGACGGAACGCGCTCGTGCGCGTGCTCCCAGCCTACCGGTCACGGGCGGAACGGAACCGCTACCGCGCGTGCGAGTAGGCTGGGGCCGATGAGTACGCAGAGTCCCGGACCGGAGGTCCCCATCCGTCGGATCGACCGCATCCTGGCGTTCACCGCGCTCGGCATCGCGGCCGCGTCGGTGATCTGCTTCTTCGTCATCATCATCGGCACGGCACTGGGCATGGACCGGGCCGCGTTCGGCGAAGGCCTCTGGCCGGTGATCGCGGCGATCCCGTACTGGGGACTGCCTCTCGCCTTCGTCATGATCATCGTGCTGCTGGTGATGAGCTTCGTGCGGAAGGGCCGCGCCGAGTCGCGTCGTTGAGGCCGCATCGATGAGCACGCACGCACGCCCGTTGGCCGACGACCTGGCTGCGGCGAGCGATGACGAGCTGGCGGCGCTGCTGACCGCGCGCGGCGTGCGTCCTGACGCCGCCTGGCAGGATCTCTTCGACGCCGCGGAGGCTCTGCTGGAGCCCTCGTCGATCGGCCGCGTGCTCCCGACCCTCACCGCCGGGGAGGCCGCCGCGCTCGTCGATGCTGCGACGGGAGGCGACGCCGGCACCGGGCGTGAGCGCCTGACCGCACTCGCCCTGCTCCGCCGCGACGGCACGCTGCATCCCCCGGTCGCCGACGCCGTCGCCGGGAGACCACGGCCTGCTCCGCTCGATGAGACGCCCGCACCGGCCGCGGAGGAGTCCGCGGCCGCGCACGCCGCCGAGCGCGCGTTCACCACTGTCGGCGTGCTCGCCGACATCCTCCTGCTCGCCAGAGAGCAGCCGTTCGCACTCCTCATGGGCGGGGCGGTGAGCGCAGGACAGAAGCGCCAGCTCGCCGAGGCGGGTCTCGCCGTCGAGAGCGTGGACCCGCTGGTAGCTCTCGCCGTGCGAGCCGGCCTGGCCACCCCCGTCGAGCGGCTGCTGCGCACCACACCGGCAGCAGAGGACTGGCTCCGCTCCCCCGCTCCCGCCCGCTGGGGCCTCCTGGCCACGGCCTTCCGCGACACCCTCCCTCACGGGATCCGCACCGCGACGGGCGGCTGGCTGCCACCCAGCCAATGGCCTCTGGCCCACCCGTGGGATCCGGCCTGGCCGGAAGAGGCAGCCCGACAGCTCGAGGCCGCCCGTCTGCTCGGCCTCATCGCCGAGGACGGCTCCGAGCCCCCGTGGTCCCCGCCGTTGCGAAGCGGCGAGGCTGCGGACCCGTCACCCCTGGCGACGCTCCTGCCCGCAGAAGTGGATCGGATCTTCCTCCAGAACGACCTCACCGCGATCGCCCCCGGTCCGCTGCAGCCCGCACTGGACGTGCGCCTGCGCACCATGGCCCGCCGAGAGTCCGCCTCCCAGGCCTCGTCGTACCGGTTCACGGCGGAGTCCATCGCGCACGCCTTCGCCGCAGGAGAGGACGAGGCGTCGGTCCTGGAGTTCCTCGGTGGGATCTCGCTCACGGGCATCCCGCAGCCCCTGGGCTACCTCGTCGCGCAGACCGCGCAGCGTCACGGGCTCGTACGGGTCTCGGTCGATGACGAGACCGGACGCACACGGGTGGAGAGCGCTGATGCGCACCTCCTCGAGGCCATGGCGGTCGACCAGTCGCTGCGCCCCCTCGGGCTCGCCGTGCACGTGGGATCATTGACGACCAAAGTCGGGCAGGACACCGTCTACTGGGCGCTGACCGACGCCCGGTATCCGGCGACGCTCGTCGAGCGCGACGGGACCGTCGCGGTGCGCACACGCCACCCGGCCGCCGTGCCGGATCCCGACTCCGACCCCGGCTACGGACCGCTGATCGCCCGACTGCGCGAACGTCAGGGTCCTGACGCGGACGCCGCGTGGCTGGACAGGGAGCTGGAGGCGGCCGTGCGCGCGAAGGCCGTGCTGCGGGTGACGGTCGGCATGCCGGACGGTTCCACCAGGGATCTCCTGCTCGAAGCCACCGGGATCGGCGGTGGACGACTGCGCGGGAGGGACAGGGCGGCTGACGTCGAGCGCACCCTGCCCGTGTCGAGCATCCGCGCCGCGACCGTCGTCCCGTCCTAGGCCCCGTACAGCCAGGGGCCGGTAGACTGGTCAGCTATGTCTGATGGCCCCCTGATCGTCCAGAGCGACCGCACCGTGCTCCTCGAGGTCGCCCACGCCGACGCCGAGAGCGCCCGCCACGAGCTCGCGATCTTCGCCGAGCTGGAGCGCGCGCCCGAGCACATCCACACGTACCGGATCACGCGGCTCGGTCTGTGGAACGCCCGCGCGGCCGGGCACACCGCCGAGGACATGCTGGAGACGCTCGACCGCTGGTCGCGCTTCCCCGTGCCGCCCTCCGTCGCGGTCGACCTGCGCGAGACGGTCAACCGGTACGGGCGCCTGGTCATCGAGCGCGACGACGAGGGCGTGCTCATCCTGCGCTCGACCGACCCCGCCGTGCTGGCCCAGGTCGCGAACAACAAGCGCATCCAACCGCTGCTCATCGGGCACCCGACGCCGGAGACGTTCGTCGTGGACGCCTGGGCACGCGGTCAGATCAAGCAGGAGCTCCTGAAGATCGGCTGGCCCGCGGAGGACCTCGCCGGCTATACGCCGGGCACCCCCCACGAGATCGAGCTGGCCGAGGACGGGTGGGCCATCCGCCCTTATCAGCAGGACGCCGTCGACGCGTTCTCGAAGGACGGCTCGGGCGTGGTCGTGCTCCCCTGCGGCGCAGGCAAGACGATCGTGGGCGCCGGGGCCATGGCGGCGACCAAGACGACGACGCTCATCCTCGTGACGAACACGGTGTCCGCACGGCAGTGGCGGGACGAGCTTCTCAAGCGCACCAGCCTCACCCCTGAGGAGATCGGCGAGTACTCCGGCCAGGCCAAGGAGGTCAAGCCCGTCACGATCGCGACCTACCAGATCCTCACGGCGAAACGGAAGGGCGAGTACGCACACCTCGCGCTCCTCGACGCGCTGGACTGGGGTCTCATCGTGTACGACGAGGTACACCTGCTCCCGGCGCCGGTGTTCAAGCTCACCGCCGACCTGCAGGCGCGGCGTCGGATCGGCCTGACCGCGACCCTGGTCCGGGAGGACGGCCGTGAGGGCGACGTGTTCAGCCTCATCGGCCCGAAGCGCTTCGACGCCCCCTGGAAGCAGATCGAGGCACAGGGGTTCATCTCCCCCGCCGCCTGCTTCGAGGTGCGGGTCGACCTTCCCCCGGCGGATCGCCTGGAGTACGCGGCGGCCACCGACGACGAGCGCTACCGGCTCGCGGCCTCCGCCCCGGCGAAGATCGACGCGGTGCGCGAGCTGATCGCGGCGCACGAGGGCGAGCAGATCCTCGTCATCGGACAGTACCTCGACCAGCTCGACGCCCTCTCGCAGGCGCTCGACGCTCCGCAGATCACCGGGTCCACCCCGGTCGAGGAGCGTGAGGAGCTCTACCGGGCGTTCCGCGAGGGCGACATCTCGCTGCTCGTGGTGTCGAAGGTCGCGAACTTCTCCATCGACCTCCCCGAGGCGTCGGTCGCCATCCAGGTGTCCGGCTCGTTCGGTTCGCGCCAGGAGGAGGCCCAGCGTCTCGGACGACTCCTCCGCCCCAAGCAGTCCGGCCACACCGCGAGCTTCTACACGCTCGTGGCCCGCGACACGATCGATCAGGACTACGCGCAGAACCGGCAGCGGTTCCTCGCGGAGCAGGGCTACAGCTATACGATCATGGACGCCGAGGCGATCGCCGCCTGACCGGCGTGCGGGCGCTCAGCCGCGCAGCATCCGCGGGAGCTGATGCGTCCCCGCCGCGCCGTCGCTGATCGCCGCGGTCCGAGTGATCCCTCGTCGGCGCGCCCACCGATCTGCGACGGCGGCGAAGACGACCATCGCCGCCGCCGAGCCCAGCAGATCGACGGGCGTCCCCGAGGTCGCGTTCGCATCGACCACGGCGACGGAGCCGAGCAGGAAGATCATCAGATTGTTGACGATGTGCAGCGCGATGGCCGCCTCCAGCCCACCGGTGCGCCACGTGAGCCACGCGGCGACGACGGCGAAGAGGCCGACGCTCGCCGCGCCCCAGACGTCATACCCGTGTCCCAGCACGAACAGCGGCACCGGCAGCAGGATGGCGAAGGCGGGGTGCCGGAGCCAGCTTCCGACGAGCTGCATCAGGTAGCCACGGAACACGTACTCCTCCGCGGCGGCCTGGAACGGGATCAGCACGAGCAGGAGCACCACCATGAGCAGGAGCCCCGGATGGGAGAAGTCCGGCGTCACGGCATCGCCCGCGGCCGCCGACCAGCCGAGCACCACCGCGAAGTAGACGACGAACACCGCGAGCGCCAGCGCGAGGGTCCGGCCGAGCCAGCCCATCCGCAACCGCCCGGTGACCGACGACAGCAGGCCGACGCCTCGTCCCTGGACGACCCGCGAGGCCAGCAGCAGCGCCGGGATCATGAGGATGAGCGGGAGCACGAGCGCCACCAGGAGCCACGGACGGTCGAGCTGGAAGAAGGCGGTGGTGCGGAAGAGCATCTGCAGCTCCGCTCCCCATTCCGGGACGAGGGCCGCCACGATCACGAGCGGCACGATCACGAGCACGAGGATCGCGAGGTAGAAGGCGATGCCGAGGAGGCCGGTGAGCAGCGGCTTCCACCAGCGGGGGCGCGGGCGGAGGAGCGCCAGACGGTGGTACTCGATCCCGCGAGCGGACACCTCCGGCGAGGGGGCGGACGGGGAGACGGGGGCGGCGGTGGCGTCCTCGATCGAGCTCATGCCTCGATCCTCCCCCGGACGGCTATGCAACACATCCACCGGCCGGCGGATGGACCGCATCCACGCCGTTCCGCAGGATAATCAGCCCGCGCATGGCCGAAGTCACCATAATGGGGTCATGACTGCTGCGCGCATCCTGGTCGTCGACGACGAGCCCAACATCCGCGACCTGCTTTCCACGGGTCTCAGCTTCGCCGGGTTCCAGGTGAAGACGGTGGCCAACGGCGCCGCCACGATCTCCGCCGTCCTCGAGGAGGAGCCGGACCTCATCATCCTCGACGTCATGCTCCCCGACATGAACGGGTTCAGCGTGACCAAGCGCCTCCGCGGCGCCGGCTTCACCGCACCCATCCTCTTCCTCACCGCCAAGGACGGCACGGAGGACAAGATCGAGGGCCTGAACGCGGGCGGTGACGACTACGTCACGAAGCCGTTCAGCCTGGACGAGATCGTCGCCAGGGCCCAGGCCATCCTGCGCCGCACCATGCAGGCCGACGAGGAGTCGATCATCCGCGCCGGCGAGCTCTCCATGGACCAGGACACGCACGACGTGCACGTCGGCAAGGAGCCGATCGACCTCAGCCCTACCGAGTTCAAGCTCCTGCGTTACCTCATGCTGAATCCGAATCGGGTGCTGTCGAAGGCGCAGATCCTCGACCACGTCTGGGAGTACGACTTCAACGGCGATGCCGGCATCGTGGAGAGCTACATCTCGTACCTCCGGCGCAAGATCGACCCGCACACGGAGGAGTCGCTGATCCAGACGAAGCGCGGCTTCGGTTACATGCTGAAGGTGGGCAAGACGGTCTGACACCGTCGACCCCGTACCCGCCGTCCGTCGACGGCACCGCCGTCGCAGCAGGGAGGACCGCATGGCGCACAAGCCGGATGCGGTCACCGCGTGGTGGCGACGGATCAGCCTTCGCGCCAAGGTCACCGGTGTCACCGTGGCCGTCCTCGCGCTGGGCCTGCTCGTCGCGGGTATCGGCACGGTGCCGCTGCTGCGCAACGCCCTCGTGGAGAACATCAATGCGCAGCTCCCTGCACTGGTGACCAGCGACCTCGTCAACCGCTATTTCGACACGACGACGATCGACGGCGTCACCACCTATACGCCGAGAGACGAGAAGCCCCGTGACTTCTCGTTCGCCATCTACGACGCGGAGGGCGCCCTGCGCGCGACCGCGCCCAGTGCCTCCGGCCGGGCTCCGGTCTTCCCCGCCGAGTACTCCCTGTCCGACGCCCAGGCGAACGAGGACCAGGTGCTCGCTCTCGAGGACACGGACGGCCGGGTCTACCACGCCGCCGCGGCCGTCGTGCAGCAGGAGGGCGACCCGCTCAGCATCCAGATGGTGGCACTCCCCCTCGCCGAAGCCGACCGCATCATCAGCCAGTACTTCGGGATCTACATCACCATCGCCCTGATCACGATCCTCGTCGCGGCGCTGCTCACCCGCGGTCTCGTGACCCTGACCTTCCGACGACTCGGACAGGTGGAGCAGACCGCCATGTCGATCGCCGCCGGCGACTTCCGACAGCGGCTCACCGACCTGGAGCCGACCACGGAGGTTGGCCGCCTCAATGCGGCCATCAACACCATGCTCGACCGCGTGGATCGCTCCCTCGCGCAGCGCGACCGCACGGTGCAGCACATGCGCCGATTCATCGGAGATGCCAGTCACGAGCTGCGGACGCCGCTGGTCAGCGTCCGCGGGTACGCAGAGCTGTACCGCATGGGCGCGATCAAGGGCGAGGAGGACACCGCCCGGGCGATGGAGCGCATCGAGAAGGAAGCCATTCGCATGGGCGTCCTCGTGGAGGACCTGCTGGCGCTCGCCCGTCTGGATGAGGAGCGGGAGCCGCAGATCGTTCCTCTCGACCTCCGTCCCATCGCCCGCGACGCCGCCTTGGACGTGCGCGCCGCCGCCCCTGGCCGGGTGATCTCCGTGATCGACCGCACGGTCGAGAACGTGCCGACAGCTCCCATCCGCACGCCTGTGGTGCCCATCGCCCCCGAACCCGCCCCCAAGACGCGCCCCCGGGCCACCCTGTCGCGGCTGCGCCGTCGTCCGCGGACGCCCGAGCAGCCCCCGGCCATCGATTTCACCGAGGTGGCGGACATCCCGGTCCGGACGCCGCCGATCGTGCTCGGCGAGGAGAACAAGGTCCGACAGGTGGTGACGAACCTCCTGGGCAATGCGCGCCGATTCTCGCCGGAAGACAGCCCGATCGAGATCGTCGTGGACTCGGATCGCGTCGCCGGGACCGCGAGCATCTCGATCGTCGACCACGGCGAGGGCGTGCCACCGCAGATCCGCGAGCAGATCTTCGAGCGGTTCTGGCGCGCCGACACGTCGCGGGCGCGCGAGACCGGAGGATCCGGTCTCGGGCTCGCCATCGTCGCCTCGATCCTCAAGGCGCTTAATGGCGACATCGCCGTCTCCGAGAGTCCAGGAGGCGGAGCCACCTTCACCGTGACCCTGCCGCTGGCTCCGGCGCGTTCGACACCGGAGCATCTTCTGGAGGACACGCAGCCGTTGGACCGCCTCGACCAGCCGTAGCGGCCGCTTCTGCACAGACGGCCCTCATGGCGCGTTCTCCCGCCTCCGGCGCGGTGATCCGACCCCCGACTCGTCGTCGCTGCCGTCGGCGTATCGTCGGGCTTCCTCGAAGGGAGTTCCCATGACCGTCTTCACCGTCGACACCGACGCCGTCCATGCGGCGGAAGCCGCGACCCGCGCCACCATCGAGCGCCTGCGCAGCGAATCCGCCACCCTCATGTCTCAGCTCAGGCAGCTGCAGACCGCATGGGTCGGCACCGCCGCCACGGCGTTCCAAGGCTGCGCCGAAGAGTGGCAGGGCGCTCAGCAGCACGTCGAGCTCGTCCTGGACGGGATCGGGACGTCGCTCGGCGCCGTGGCCACCCAGTACGCCGAAGCGGATCAATACTCGGCGAGCCTGTTCCGCTGAGACGCAGAAAGCCCCCGGCCGGAGCCGGGGGCTTTCTGTGAGACGGAGTCTCTGAACCTCTCAGAGGATCAGAAGTCCATGCCGCCCGTGGGGTCACCCGCGGGAGCAGCGACCTTCTCCGGCTTGTCGGCGACGACGGCCTCGGTCGTCAGGAACAGACCGGCGATCGACGCGGCATTCTGCAGCGCAGAGCGCGTGACCTTCGCCGGGTCGATGATGCCCTGTGCGAACATGTCGCCGTACTCGCCGCTGGCGGCGTTGAGGCCCTGGCCCGCGGGGAGCTCGGACACCTTGTTGGCGACGACACCCGGCTCGAGACCGGCGTTCAGCGCAATCTGCTTCAGCGGAGCCTCGATCGCCACGCGGACGATGTTCGCACCGGTCGCCTCGTCACCCTCGAGCGAGAGAGCGTCGAGAGCCTTCGTGCCGGACTGGATGAGGGCGACACCACCACCGGGGACGATGCCCTCCTCGACGGCAGCCTTCGCGTTGCGGACGGCGTCCTCGATGCGGTGCTTGCGCTCCTTGAGCTCGACCTCGGTCGCAGCGCCGGCCTTGATGACGGCCACGCCACCGGCGAGCTTCGCCAGACGCTCCTGCAGCTTCTCACGGTCGTAGTCGCTATCGGTGTTCTCGATCTCGCGACGGATCTGCGTGACGCGACCCTCGATCTGGTCGGCCTCGCCGGCACCCTCGACGATCGTGGTCTCGTCCTTGGTGACGATGACCTTGCGCGCACGACCCAGCAGGTCGAGCGTGGCGTTCTCGAGCTTCAGGCCCACCTCTTCGGTGATGACCTGGCCACCCGTGAGGATCGCGATGTCCTGCAGCTGCGCCTTGCGACGGTCGCCGAAGCCGGGAGCCTTGACGGCGACCGACTTGAAGATGCCCTTGAGCTTGTTCAGCACGAGGGTCGCGAGGGCCTCACCCTCGACGTCCTCGGCGATGATGACGAGCTCCTTGCCGTCCTGGATCACCTTGTCGACGATGGGCAGGAGGTCCTTGATGTTGGAGACCTTCTGGTTCGCGATCAGGATGTACGGGTCTTCGAAGACAGCTTCCTGGCGCTCCGGGTCCGTGACGAAGTACGGGTTCAGGTAGCCCTTGTCGAAGCGCATGCCCTCGGTGAGCTCGAGTTCGGTGCCGAAGGTCTGCGACTCCTCGACCGTGACGACGCCTTCCTTGCCCACCTTGTCGATGGCCTCGGCGATGAGCTCGCCGATCGCGGGGTCGGCGGCGGAGATGGAGGCGGTCGCGGCGATCTGCTCCTTGGAGTCGATCTCCTTCGCCGAGCTCAGCAGCTCCTCGGTGATGGCGGCGACGGCCTTCTCGATGCCGCGCTTGAGAGAGATGGGGTCGGCGCCGGCCGCGACGTTGCGCAGGCCTTCGCGGACCAGGGCCTGGGCGAGGACCGTGGCGGTCGTCGTGCCGTCGCCGGCGACGTCGTCGGTCTTCTTGGCGACCTCCTTGACGAGCTCCGCGCCGATCTTCTCGTACGGGTCGTCCAGCTCGATCTCCTTGGCGATGGAGACACCGTCGTTCGTGATCGTGGGGGCGCCCCACTTCTTCTCGAGCACGACGTTGCGACCACGCGGGCCGAGGGTCACCTTGACCGCGTCGGCGAGGATGTTGAGGCCACGCTCGAGGCCGCGGCGGGCCTCCTCATCGAAGGCGATGATCTTTGCCATGAGTTTTGTCGTCCCTCCTGGACGTAGACGGTGGGTTTAGCACTCAGAGTGAGAGAGTGCTAACGCCATTCTGGCACTCGACACCATCGAGTGCAAGCCGCGTCGTCCGGGAGTCGGGCGAGGGTCAGGGCGCGGGAGTCTCGGGCACCGATGCCGCCCGGTCGACGCCGATCACGATGGTGAGCTGCTTCTGCCCGTCCTCCGTCTGGCCCGCGTAGTAGTCGCTCTGCTGCACCTCGGCGCCGCCGATGACGCCGGCGAGGCCCTTCGCCGCCTCCTCGTCCTCGGCGCTGACGTAATAGACGGTCGTGGTCTCGAAGTCGTCGCTGGCGCTGTCGCTGGCGAGCACGGTCGCCGCCGCCCAGCCGGCGTTGATGAGGGTGTCGCGCATCTGGTCGTCCAGCCCGCTGTCGGGGGTCGCGTTGAGGATGAGCACCGAGTAGGTCGGGTCGATCACCCCGGTCTGCTCGGGCGTGGGAGCCACGGACGACGTCGGCTCCGGAAAGAGGTCGATCCGTCCCATGACGACCAGAGCGCCGAAGATGCCGGCGATGATGAGCACGAGAGCGGCGACGAACGACCACAGGAGCACGACCCAGCCGTTCATCCCCGGAGCTTCGGCACGGTGTGCTCCCACACGTCCGGTGGAACGGGGGACCTCGTCGAAACGGTCACGGGGGGGCTTGGACACCCCTCGATGCTAGCGGCACGTCGCTGGTAAACCGTTCCATGACGAGCACGACCCCGCAGGATCAGGTCATCCGGTGAACCCGGGGATCCGGGACGTGCGCCGGGCGCTTCTGGCGTCCCGCAGTCGACGCAGTCGGCCGACGAGGATCGGATCGAAGGCGAGGGCCGCCTCGGAGTCGATGAGACGGGCGAGCAGCTGGTAGTAACGCGCCGCGCTCATGCCCAGTCGCGCACGGATCGCTTCCTCCTTCATACCGCCGTGGCGCGGCCAGGCGGCCTCCAGGGCGAGGATCGCGCGATCGCGTTCCGTGAGGTGGTCAGCGGGCATGCCCTCAGATTAGGTCGTGGTCGACGGATCGCCCGCGCGCCACTCCCACCAGGCGCCGAGCGGGTCGGCAGCGGCGCGCACCCGCCCGTCGAGCGCGACGACGAATCCGCGCCAGGCCTCCGCGACGACCGGTGGGTCCCAGACGTCGAGGAGAGCGGGCGGGTCGATCGTGACCCAGCGCGCGGGCAGCGTCGCGATCGTCTCGATCAGCGCCTCCCGCTGCTCCCGGGGGATGTGCACGAGAACCCCGGGGGTCGTGATCACCAGCGTGGCATGCGCCGGCGCGGATCCTGCCAGCTCCTCCAGATGGGCGGCTGCGTCTCCGGCGACGAGAAGCGGCGGCTCGGCGGCCGCGATGTCGAGCGCGGCGGTGATGCGCTGCTCCCTCCCCTCCTCTCCCGGCCACACGAGCGCCCGCAGCCAGCGCCGATCCTCTTCGTTGGCGGCGTCCAGCGGGGCGAGGTCGATCCCGGCGCGCCACACCACCTCCGGCATGCGCAGCGGGGGGAGGTCGCCGGTGACGGTGCTCTCCAGCACCACGGTGGAGGGACCGTCGAGGGGGTCGAGCGCGCGACGAACGGACCCGCCGTCGTCGATGAAACGGTATGAGTAGCGATCGGGATAGAGGCAGAGGCCGGCGGAGGCGCCGACCTCCAGCAGCGCGATCGGGCCCTCGATCTCGGAGAGCACCGGCAGCAGTGCCGCGGTGCGGAGGGGCTCGTTGGTCTGCAGGGCGCGGCTCGTGCATTCCTCGACGAGTCGAGAGGCATTGGTCAGGACGAACCGACGCCACTCGCGGTACGTACCGGGACCGGCACCGAGCAGGCGGGACACGGCGAACACGAGCGGAGGCTGGCGACGGGTGGCGGGAATCCGCAGCAGAACCTCGCTGATCTCGTCGTCTTCGGCGACCCCGGCCGCCCACTCCCCGTACAGGGCACTGCGCCCCGGAGCCTCCACGGCCGCGAATCGGGCATAGCGCTCCTGCACGGCATCCTTCATGCGTCCATTCTGACGGGGAGCGCCATGAGGGCCCTGCACAAGGGAGAATGGAGAGGACTCAGGAGGACACGATGCCCTACAGCGTGAACAAGACCGAAGACGAGTGGCGCGACGAGCTCGGCGAAGAGCAGTACGCCGTGCTGCGCCAGGCGGCGACCGAGCGGGCGTGGACCGGTGAGCTGCTCGATGAGGAGCGCGCCGGACTCTACACCTGCGGCGCCTGCGGCGCCGAGCTCTTCAAGAGCGGCACGAAGTTCGATTCCGGCTGCGGCTGGCCGAGCTTCTACGAGTCAGTCCGGCCGGACGCCGTCGAGCTGCTCGAGGACGACAGCCTCGGCATGGTCCGCACCGAGGTCCGCTGCGCATCCTGCGGTTCGCACCTCGGCCACGTCTTCCCGGACGGCTTCGGCACCCCCACCGGTGACCGCTACTGCATGAACTCGATCGCGCTGAACTTCACGCCCGACGAGTCGTGAGCGCCCTCGACGCGGTCCGCGCACGGCAGTCCTGGTCGAAGGTCGGGGACACCGCCCCGGGACGCGAGGAGCTGGTGACGCTCATCGGCGCCGCCGGTCGCGTCGCCGATCACTCGTCCCTGCGCCCCTGGCGGCTGATCGAGCTGCGCGGCCAGGACCGCGAGGCGCTCGGCGCCGCGATCGCGGAGGCGCAGGGGGACGCCGAGCCGTCGGCGAAACCGCTGCGGGCCCCGCTCCTCATCGCCGTGGTCGCGAGCTACCGGGCGAGCGAGAAGGTGCCACGCTGGGAACAGGAGGCGGTGGCCTCCGGCGTCGCCCACGTCCTGAGCCTGCTGCTCGACGAGGCGGGATGGGGCGTCATCTGGCGCACCGGCCAGTACACGCGCTCGGAACCGGTCGCGCGCATGCACGGGCTGGGGCCGGACGAGGAGCTTCTCGGTTGGCTCTACGTCGGGGCGAAACCCGAGGGCAAGAGCCCGGGCCGCCGCAAGACCGTCGACGCCCGCGCGCTCCTGACCCGACCGCCGAGACTCTCGCCGGAGGCGCGGGCCGCTGCTGAGGCGGCCGCACGGGAGGCCGAGAAGCAGAAGGCCGAGAAGGCCGAGAAGAAGGCCCGCAAGAGGGCGAAGAAGAAAGAGAAGAAGAAGGCCAAGAAGGCCGCCAAGAAGACCCGCTCCTAGAGCCGGCGGCGTCGCCAGGGCACCGCGACCAGCACCGAGCCGACCGCCACGATCACCATCGCGACCACCTGCCACAGCGCCGGTCCCGCCTGCGCCGGCCAGAGCAGGTCGATCACGACGGACGTGACGAGCTGCCCGAGCACCGAACCCAACCCCATCAGCAGCACGCCGGTGTGCGCGACGATGAACGCGCCGAGCAGGATGTAGCCCGCCCCCAGGAAGCCGCCGAGGTAGAGCCAGGGCTCGGTCGGCAGCGCGGCCGGCCATCCCCGCACGGCGACGCTGATGCCGGCGGCGACCGCGAGCACCAGGGTGCCGGCGATGAAGCTCATGAGCGTGGCGGCGATCGGCGACTGCACGCGTTGAGCCAGCCGCCCGTTCGTCGCCGCCTGCCAGGCGATGCCGACACCCGCGGCGAAGGGCAGCAGGAGCATCCACAGCGGCGCGGTCGCCAGCACGTCGCCCGAGAGGGAGATCCCGACCGCGGCGAGCGCCAGCACCCCGCCCATCACCCGACCGGGGGTGACGGCCACGACACCGGCCGGCCCGAAGCCGATGCGGTCGAGGACGAGGCCGTGCAGGGTCTGCCCTGCCACGACACCCACCGTGAAGAGGGAGACGCCGAGGATCCCCGCCGTCAGACCCTGGGTGGACACGGTGAGAGCGCCGCAGGCTCCCCCGAGGAGCATCCAGAACGGGATGCTCCGATCGCGGATGCCGCGCCCGAGGCGCAGGGCACCACGGCGCGCCGAAGGCAGGAAGGAGATGACCACGGCGAGGGCCACGAGTCCTACCGCGAAGGACAGGAAGCCGGCGACGATGCCGTTGTCGACGCGCACGCCCAGGACCCCGTTGATGCGCGCCTGGATCGCGGTCATGACTCCGATCGCGACGGCTCCCCCGAGCGCCAGAGGAGCAGGGATGCGGCGGGCGGGGGTCACCTGTCGACACTATCGGAGCCTCCGCGCGCACCTGTCCTCCACGGTGCCGTCCTCCTGGAGGACGAGCGCACCGCATCAGGGAATCGTCCTGCAGGAGGACGCGCGCCGGCCCGATGATCCGTAGCGTGGTGCCCATGATCACCGCAGAAGGCCTCACCAAGAGATTCGGGGACAAGACCGCCGTCGACGGCGTGTCCTTCACCGTGCAGCCAGGGAGCGTCACCGGCTTCCTCGGACCGAACGGCGCAGGGAAGTCGACGACCATGCGCATGATCGTCGGGCTGGACCGTCCGACGGCGGGCCGGGCCACCGTGGCCGGCCAGGAGTATCGCAAGCTCCGCGCCCCGCTGACCGAGGTCGGCGTGCTCCTCGATGCCAAGGCCGTGCACACCGGTCGGACAGCGCGGGATCACCTCCGCGCGATGGCAGCCACGCACGGCATCCCGACCTCCCGTGTCGACGAGGTCATCGAGCTCGCCGGCATCGGCGCGGTCGCCCGCAAGCGCGCCGGGAAGTTCTCGCTCGGCATGGGGCAGCGACTGGGGATCGCCTCCGCGCTGCTCGGCGATCCGCACACCCTCATCCTCGACGAGCCGGTCAACGGCCTCGACCCGGAGGGCGTCCGCTGGGTGCGGCAGTTCGTCCGGCATGCCGCCTCCGAGGGACGGACGGTCCTGCTCTCCAGCCACCTCATGAGCGAGATGGCGCAGACGGCGGACCACGTCATCGTGATGGGACGGGGCAAGGTCCTCGCCGACGCCCCGCTCGCGGAGCTCGTCCGCTCCTGGACGACCAACCGCGTCCGCGTGCGGACACCCCGCCCGACCGACCTCGTGGCCGCTGTGGGCGGTCCGGACGTGGAGATCGTCAGCGCGGCTCCCGATCTGCTCGACGTCGCAGGGCTCCCGGCAGCCCGCATCGGCGACCTCGCCGCGGAGCGCGGCATTCCGCTGCACGAACTCACCCCGACCACCGGATCCCTCGAAGAGGCCTACCTCGCCCTCACCGGCGACGCCGTCGAGTACCGCACGAAGGAGCTCTCATGACCGCCGCCCCCGCCGTGACGACCCCGGCCGTCGCGCCCCCCGCCACCGACTCGGGCCGGCGCCTCACCTTCCCGCGCGCCGTGCGCGGTGAGGCGATCAAGCTCATCACCCTCCGGTCCACCTGGTGGTCCATCGCGATCGCCGCCGCGCTCACGATCGGCATCGCCGTCCTCATCGCTCAAGCGATCGACGCCCCCGGCTTCGACCCGATCCAGGCCGTCGTCATGCCGATCCAGTTCACGATGCTGCTCGCCGGCATCATCGGAGCGATCTCGGTGACCGGCGAGTACTCCACGGGCATGATCCGCTCGACGCTGACGGCCGACCCGATCCGCGGGTCCGTACTGCTGGCGAAGTCGCTCGTGCTCGCGGCCTTCCTCTTCCTGTCGTCGCTGGTCATCTTCGGCGTCGCCGCGGTCGCCGTGTCCGCCGTGGTCGCAGGACGGGAGCAGGGCATCGACTGGACTGACCCCGCGACCTCCGTCCTGCCGATCGTCGTCGCCTCGCTCGCCATGGCCGTCTTCGCGCTGATCGGCGTGGCCTTCGGCTTCATCCTGCGCTCGGGTGCCGGAGCGATCGCAGCGACCGTCGGTCTGCTGTTCGTCCTGCCGATCGTCGCGAGCTTCTTCGCGATGGCGGGAGAGGCCTGGGCCTGGGTGATCGACGCCTCCGCCTACCTCCCCGTGGCCGCCGCGCAGAGCGCGATCCTGCCCGGTGACACGGCGACGCTGGATGCGCCGGTCGCCTTCCTCACCCTCGGCTGCTGGGTGGTCGGCGGTCTGCTGGCCGCGTGGGCCGTCCTCCGCACGCGGGACGCGTAGGAGACCGGGTGCCGGCGAAGCGACGCGGAACGGACACGGTCCGGGAGGACGAGGGGCTGCGGCTCCCTCGTCCTCCCGGCTTGTTCCGGCGTTTCTGGGCGCGCCATCCCGTCCTCGCCGACGTCCTGCTCGCCCTGCTCTGCATCGTCCTCACGATCACACCCGCCGCGCGCATCGACGATGCCGACCGCGGCCCCGTCGGGCTCGCGCTCGCCGCCCTGCTGCCGCTCTGCGTGGTCGTGGCCTCCGCCACCCTGCTCTGGCGCCGACGGAAGCCCTGGCTCCCCGCGATCGCGGCGATCCTGCTCGACGTCTTCCTCCTGTTCACCGCGCTGCCGGGGAGCAGCCCGCTGCTGCTGTTCGCCGGCTACTCCCTCGCCGTCTACCGCTCCACCCGTGCCGCGTGGACCGCTTTCGGCATCGGCGTCGCAGCCAGCGCCTCGGGAGCCGGGCTTCTCCTCTGGGCGGGCATCTTCACATTGCAAGAGGCGGTCAACGCCCTGCTCGGCACGGTCGTGCTCGGTCTCATCGGCACTCTGATCGGCGCGAACGTCGGGAGTCGGAAGCGGTATCTCGACGCTGTCATCGACCGCTCGCGACAGCTCCTCGTGGAGCGGGACCAGCAGGCGCAGCTCGCCGCGGCGGCGGAGCGGGCACGGATCGCGCGGGAGATGCACGACATCGTGTCGCACTCCCTGACCGTGGTCGTGGCACTGTCCGAGGGCGCGGCCGCCACTCCGGACCGCGAACAGGCACGCGCGGCGGCCACCTCTGCGGCGGATACCGCCCGCAGCGCGCTCACCCAGATGCGGGCGATGCTCGGCGTGCTGCGGGATGACGACGCCCCGCTCCTGCTCGCGCCGGTCTCGCCCGCCTCTCCGCAGGAGACGGTCGCGGCGGCGCAGCGGACCGGGTATCCGGTCACCCTCGCCACAGCGGGCCAGGCGGAGGTGTCGTCCGATGTCGCCCATGCGCTCGGCCGGATCGTGCAGGAGGGACTGACGAACGCGATGCGGCATGCGCCGACCGCTTCGACCGTGTCCGTGCTTCTGGAGTACGCGCCCGGTACCGTGGTCATCGAGATCGTCAACGACGGTGTCGCGGGCACTCCCGGAGAAGGGGGCTTCGGCCTCCGGGGTCTCCTGGAACGCGCCGCTCACGTCCGCGGCACACTGGAGTCACGGCCGGACGGTGCGGGCCGCTGGCTCCTGCGCGCCGTCCTGCCGACATCGTCCGAGGCGCCGGCCGTGTCGCCGCGCGGGGAGGGGAACACATGACATCGCCCATCCGTGTGCTCCTGGTCGACGATCAGGAGCTGATCCGTCTGGGGTTCCGCATGGTCCTGGAGGCGGAGCCCGACATCGTCGTGATCGGAGAGGCGGGGGACGGGAAGGCGGCGATCGCGCAGAGCGCCGCGCTCGCCCCCGACCTCGTGCTCATGGACATCCGCATGCCGGAGCTCGACGGGATCGCGGCGACGACGGCCATCGTCGGCGCCCACCCCGAGACGAAAGTGCTCGTCCTCACGACCTTCGATCTCGACGAGTATGCCTTCGGTGCGATCCGCGCCGGAGCCAGCGGGTTCCTGCTCAAGGATGCGCAGCGCCAGGAGATGCTCTCCGCCGTCCGTGCCGTGCATCGCGGGGACGCCGCCTTGGCGCCGAGGATCACCCGCGTGCTGCTGGAGCACGTCGGCACGCAGCTCTGGACCGTCGCTGTCGACGAGGTCGCGGATGCCGGGTACCGGTCCCTGACGGAACGCGAGCGCGAGGTGTTCGTCGCGATCGGCCGGGGGCTCACCAACGCCGAGATCGCGACGACTCTCTACGTCGGCGAGTCCACCGTCAAGACGCACGTCGGGCGGATCCTGGCGAAGCTCGGGGCACGCGACCGGATCCACGCCGTGATCCTCGCGCACCGGCTCGGCCTCGTCGGTCGGTGAGAGCGGGTCAGCCCTGCGGCGGTGTCCAGGCCGAGACGCGATTCAGGCGCTCGACCTCTTCGGGCGAAAGCTCCAGCCGCGCACCGGCGAGCAGATCCGGCACCTGATCCACCGTCCGGGCACTCGCGATGGGCGCGACCACGGTCGGCTGCGCACGCAGCCAGGCCAGGGCCGTCGCGGCGACCGAGGCGCCGTGCGCTCCGCCGATCTCGTCGAGGGCGTCGATGATCCGCAGCCCTGCCTCGGTGGCGTACTTCGCGGCGCCGGCGGCCCGCGGAGATCCCTCTCCCCCGGCGTCCGTCGAGCGGTACTTGCCCGTGAGGAAGCCGCTCGCCAGCGCGTAGTACGGCACGAGGCTCAGCCCGAACTCCTCGGCGACGGGGATGATGGTGTCCTCGACGTCGTTGCGGTGCACGAGGTTGTAGTGCGGCTGAATGGCGACGGGACGCGCGACGCCGAGTCGGTCCGCGATGTCGATCCACTGACGGATGCGGTCGGCCGTGTAGTTCGACACCGCCACGTGCCGCACGAGCCCGTCCGTGACGAGGGCGCCGAACGCCTCGACCGTCTCCTCCAGCGGCACGGACTCGTCGTCGAAGTGCGCGTAGTAGAGGTCGATCTCGTCCACTCCGAGGCGAGCGAGCGACGCTTCGGCCGCCCGACGGACGTTGCCGGCCGACAGACCGCGGAAGGCCGGATGCTGGCTGACCTTGGTCGCGACGACGACCCCCTGGGGCCGCCGCGACGCGAGCCACGCACCGATGATCGTCTCGCTCTCGCCGCCCTCGTTGCCGGCAACCCATGCGCTGTAGGAGTCCGCCGTGTCGATGAAGTCGCCACCCCCATCGACGAAGGCGTCGAGGACGGCGAAGGAGGCGTCACGGTCGGCCGTCCAGCCGAACACGTTGCCGCCGAGGGCGAGGGGGAAGACGTCGAGGTCACTGGAGCCGATGCGGGTCATGTTCGAGACAACCGCGACGAGCGGCGCGAACATTCCCGGAAGCGGAACACGAAGATGCGCAGGTGGCCGGGGCGGGGTGCCGACCACCTGCACCCCAGTAACATAACACCCTCCGAAGTTATACGCGATATGCGAGCGGTCGGACGTCACGGAGCACCCGCCAACCACTGGCGGCCCGCGTCCGCTCCGTGTCGCGCTTCGAAGTCTCGGATGTCCCGCAGCGCGCGCCTCACCGTGAGCACGTACGCGATCGCCAACACCATGCTCACCGTCCCGACGGCCACTCGCATCACATCGAGGGCGCGCGCGTCCGTCAGAAGACCAGAGCTCAGCCACCAGGCGGCGCTCACCGTCCAGAACACGGCGAGCACGATCGCCCACGTCCTCCGTCGCTGCAGTGCGAGCCGCTGCTGGATCAGCGACGGGCCGGGCTCGTCCGCGGGTTCGCTCATGCGCAGAGCCTAGCGCTGGGGCCGTGGGTGCCGGTGAAGTGGGCAGCGCTCCTGGCCTAGACACGAGAAAGGCCCGCATCTCCCGTGTTTCCAAGGGGATGCGGGCCTTCATGTGTGGATCCGACTACGGGACTCGAACTCTACTTTGCGCTGCGCTGTATCGTATTCCCCGCATAATCTCTGGCGCCGTCAACCACCTTCGACC
The DNA here is from genome assembly GCF_037148555.1 of Microbacterium sp. MMO-113. Taxonomy (NCBI): domain Bacteria; kingdom Bacillati; phylum Actinomycetota; class Actinomycetes; order Micrococcales; family Microbacteriaceae; genus Microbacterium; species Microbacterium sp. MMO-113. The sequence continues at coordinate 258,002 of NZ_JBBCTD010000003.1, forward strand.
ACTGTTGACCCCCTTCGGATACGTGCATCTGTGGGCAAAGGGTGGGCACGAGCACGCGTCGGTATAGTCGGCGTCATGAGCACCGTGATCGAGCACAAGAGCGTCGACGGCAGAGCCGTCATCACCGACACGCACTTGATCTTCGAGTACAACTTGCTCGGTCGAGTCGGGCGCATGACGAAGCGGTCGGAGATTCCGCTCGACAAGATCTCGGCGTATGACATCGTCACCGGTCCAATCATGTATCTCCGCGTCTCCGCCGATGGGTGGTCGGCAACGCCCGACCCCTCCAAGTCGGCACTGGCGTTCGCTCTCCACCCACGCAAGTCCTATGCAGAGTTCGTGTACGAGCTGCGCATGGCATCGGGAGCAGAGATGCGTCGGATCGACGTTCCTACTACCCCGTCCGCTTCCGCTCCTAGCGCGCCGACGCGCGCCGCCCGACTTCCGTCGGCGGAGTTCGGTGGCTACAAGCTCCGTGACGGCGTACTGAAGAGCGGCGGCAAGTCGGTCAGCGTGCAGGGCGCGGAGGCGGAGGCGACGCAGGGCGCACCCTCTCAGCGCTCCACTCTCACTCGGATGGGAGCAGGCGCACTCATCGCGGGTCCGATCGGCTTCGTCGTTGGGGCCGTCGCGCGGAAGAACACGTCGAAGTGCTATGTGACGATCGGCGTTCCCGATGGTGTGGTCGTCATCGAGAGCAAGGCGAAGGAGTTCCCCGACGCCGTGCGCTTCACCGACGTGGTGAATCGCACTGCGCAGCAGCTCGCCGCGGAGTAGGCCCGCCGCGCGTTAGAGTCACGTTTTCGACGGGGGAAGGAACACCCCGCCAATGCCATCGCGATCCCTGCACCTCGACGTCGCGCTCAGTGTGAGGTTGTCCGCCGCGATGTCTGTGCGCTGGGCGCGTCCAGTTGCGCCATGTCGTCGCGTTGCCTTCGATCGCTCGACACCAACGGGATGACGGTCGACAGTCGATCTGACCTGACCTGTCCCCCATACGGCCTACAGACGGTAGCGGTGGCCGCAAATAACCTCTCCATGTAAGCGCCTCCAACGGGGATGGCGATCGATCGGAGGAAGCAGTGTTCGAGAGATCTGCTGCAGCTGCTGCGGTGATGGGATTGGTCGGGGCGATGGTCGCTTCCCCGGCGATGGCGGACAACGCCAATCCGGTGACCCCAGAGTTCTCTGGGGTGGTCGAGAGTTCGAACGGCGTGTCATTGGACGGAGCGACCGTGCAGATCTCGGCCTGGCCGAGCAACGAGGTCCTCGCCGCCCTGAACGAAGGCGATCCCGTACCTATGACCCCAGTCGGCGTCGGAACGACGGGGAGGGACGGCCGCTTCTCCGTCCCGGTCGATACGGCATTGGCCGCACGAAACGTCCGGGCGGACGGAGCGGTCAACTATCAGGCGTTGGTGTACGGCCCGGACGGGTCCCTGATCTCGGACTATTCGTTCGCCCAAGAAGAGAACCTGCGGGCGGGCGTCCGGTCCCTCGACATCGAAGCGTCTGTTTCTTCGCAGGAGTTCAATGCGCAGGCGACAGCGGCGAAGCAATCATCGTCATCTTCGATCGCAGCTGCGGCGGCGGCCTGCGGACAGATAGACGGGGGCGTTGCAGGCAACTACTGGGTGCAGGTGGGCAGGGTCGGGTCATCGGCGACTAGTGGATTCTCCGCCTCATTCTCATATTCGTCGTCGCAGAGTTCGACACTTGGCGTTGCAGTGAAGACGCCGAGCGGATCCTGGGGCGCGAGCGGGAGCGTCAGCGTGAGCAGGGCAAGCTCCACGTCAACGACGTGGCCCGCGCTCACGGGATCGGGCGGTCGCGCCTTTAAGACACAGTTCCAGTACAAGGTCTTCAAAACCGTTTGCACGGGCACCGGGGAACAGTCACGTTCGCTGCGTCCCGTTGCTCACGTGGGAGGAACCTCCACGAGCACCGCGTCTGTCAGCGCTTCATATTGCACGAGCTATGTGTCCGGATCCACATTCACTCGTTCGAGTTCCACGGCACAGACCATCTCGGGCGGCGCCGACGTTTCGGCCTACGTCGGATTCGATCTGAGCGCAAAGACGGGGTACTCCACCACGAGCAAGGTGACGATCAAGTTCACTGCAGCCAAGTCACTGTGCGGATCCCAGGGATACCCAGGAGCGACGCCCGGAACTCTAGTAGTGAAGTAGACATGACTTCACGGAACCCGAACCGTGTGGCTGCCGCCGCGATGGCGGCGGCCACACTGGTGCTCACCGCGTGCACCCCCTCAGGACCCGCGTACCTTGCCATGGGGGGCGACGTGGGAACGCTCTGCATACCCGCTGCCAACAACGAGGACATTGCTCTAGGAGAGACCGTGAAGGCCGAGTCAGACGTCACCGTCTCGTCCGTGGAGCTGCTCGACTCAGCGGGCTTGAAGACCGTAGGCTCCGCATCGGTGATAGCGCTCAGAGACGGAGCAACAGCGATTGGCGCTCAGCCGGTCGCGGCCCTCAGCGATGAGGTAGGGGGCCTGTGGGACGAGAGAATCCCCGCCGAATCCGCTCGACTGGAAGCAGGACAGCACTACTCGGTTGTCGTAGTGGTGAAGCTCGAGGGACAGACCGGCATAGCCCAACGGATGCGAGTGAATTACGAGACGCCCGGGGGTCTCAAAAGCACAGCAGAAGGAACCACGGCATACGAACTCGCGCCGAATTGCAACTAAGCTGTCGGCCCAACGACGAAAGACCCCCACCCGCCGGAGGCTGGGTGGGGGTCTACTCGACTCTGGCACTCAGGAGAACATGCTCTCCTGGTGGTCTCGGACGAGGGCACCGAGGTCGGGCTCAGCCTTCGGTATGTCCGCCCAGGTGCCGTCTTCGGTCCGCTCGGGCGTGATCTTCGGCGCGCGCGTCGGATCTGCCGGGAGGGTTGCAAGGACTAGTCGGAGCAGCGAGATGAACGCGGCTCCGAGAGCGGCTTGCAGCACGACCGGCCAGTCGACGTCCGAGAGAAGGACCGCTCCGGTGAGTCCGGCGGCGAGGGACTGGCCGAAGGTCTTCGCGACGCGTTCGAGCGCGGCGAGCCACCAGGGCAGGTCGACGCCCTCGTACTCGGGCAGGCCGAAGAGCGATGTCGCGAACGAGAGGATCGCTCCGACCGTGGCGGCCGATGCGGCCATGAGCCACGGGACGAAGGCGAACTGCGCGGCGGCGATGTACGGGACCGCGATGGCAATCGCGGTGTAGACGGCGCGCAGGACTGCGGCCTTCCACCAGGCAGGGTCGGTGAGCTTGCTCATGGTGCGGGTTCTCCTTCAGTGGGTGTGGGTATGTAGATCACGGCCTGTCGGATGGCCGGGATCTCGGTTTCGCTCTCGGCGGCGGCGAGCCACACGGGCGTCGCCGTGAAGCCGGACGGTCCCGCCGGACCTGCTGGCCCGGCGGGACCGGTCGGCCCGGGGGTGGTGCTGTCTGCCCCGTCATTGCCGTCGGCTCCGGGTGCCCCTTGGTCGCCCTTGTCGCCGGCCGGTGCGGTGCATGCCCCGGTGGTGAAGCACTCCGCGACCGCGGCCTGCAGCTGCGCCGCGGTCGGCGGCGGCGCGTCCGCCCCGTCCTTCCCGTCGCGGCCGTTTAGGACGACGGGAGCGGTCGGCCTCGGTGCGGGCGCGGGGTCGACGACGGGTGTCTCGCCCAGACTGATCTGGTCCGCGAGCGCCTGGCCCTGCGTCTCGGACTGGGCGAGCCGGTCCTTGACGTAGGCGAGTTCCTCGCGGTTCGCGGTGCTCGCAATCGACGAGAACACCGCGAAGCCGATCGAAGCGAGGATGAGGAGCCCGAACAGGATCCTCGAGAACCACGTCCACCGGTTCGCGCTGCGCGCGACTCGGTCGACAGTCGACGAGGGCTCAGTGTCGGTGTGTTCGGTCATGGCAACCCCATCCGTCACGGATGAATGAGCCGAAGATCGAGAAAGACGACAGCGACACCAGCGAGGCCGATCGACGCCCGCGGTCGGCCACCCACTCCGGCTTGTCGTTGTCGTCGGCCATGTCAGCCTGCCGATCGCAGATAGAGCGCGTGCACGCGGGCGGTGCCGTCGGCGACGGCCTTCCAGAGCAGGTAGTCGTCGCCGTAGATCTCGAGCATCGTGTCGAGCGCGACGATCGCGGACATCGGCGTGCGCGTCTCTCCGACGAGGGCGTACCAGGTGAGCTCGGCGGCGAAGTAGACGGGAACGTCGGCGACGTCCTTCACCCAGAGCGGCACCTTGACGCCCCAGGCGAGAGCGTGCGCCGCCCACTCGGCGTCGGACTCGAGAAAGCCGTTCAGGATCGAGTCAAGCCAGACGAGGTTGATCAGCTGGTGCTTGTCGGCGCGGCCGCCCATGCCGCCCTGGCGGTGCTGCGGGACGATGCGCGCGGTCTGGGTGCCGGTCATCACGCACGCGCGACCGTGCTCGGCGTCGAGCTTCGCGAGCACCCTCCTGGGAACGTGAACACCCATGCGATTCCTCCATCGAGTGGCATTGACAGGCGCGGCTCTTCGCGCACATGTAGGGGGTCTTGCAGGGCAGGCAGACGTAGCGGCGCTCGCGCGGGAGCGGCGTCGGCTGGGCGCTGAGCGGCAGGATCTTGCCCATCAGAAAACCCCCAGCGTCTCGGCCGTCATCTCGGCTCGGGCGGTGGCGAGCGCGGCTCGCTTGGACTCGTGGAACTTCCGCGCGAGCACGGCCTCTCGGCGCGCGACGATGTAGGACTCCGGGAAGAATCCGTCACCGCGCTTCTCGTGAGCGGCGACCTCACGGTCGTAGCCCTTGAGGGCCTGCGCGAGGCGCTCCTCGGCGCGAGCGAAGGCACGTTCGGCCTTCTCCGCGGCCCGCGCCTTCAGCTGTGCGAAAGCGGCGACGGTGGGATCCGCCTCGACGACGATGCGCTCGATGACGGGTTCCTGCTTGCGCGTCTCGACCGGGGCGATCAGCGCCTGGAGGATGGCGAAGGCGAGCAGGGGCGGGACAGCGTTGCCGATCTGCAGGAACTGCTTTCCGCGCGACCCCTGGAAGGGGAACGGTGCCGGGTATGTCTGCAGCGTCGCAGCCTCGGACACGTCCATGCGGTAGGCACCGCTTCCGGCGCGGTCTCCGTACTTTTCGCGCGCGGCTTCCTCCCCGAGTCGGGCGATGTCGCTGGCGTTGACCTAGACGAAGAAGGAGGCCGAGCTCTTCCTCGCATCGGTCACCATGTCGAAGGCCCGTGGCGAGTACCTCGACCCCTCACACGCGCGCACCATGATCGCCGAGCTCTACCCGACGTGGCTCGCAGGGAAGGCGAGCCTGAAACCCTCGGCGTACGCTCAACTCCCGATCGCGTGGCGCCTGCACGTCGAACCGCGATGGGGCGGCCGAGAGGTCGGCGGCATCCTGCCCTCCGAAGTGAAGGCGTGGGCGATCGAGCTCACCCAGGACAGGCCCGACGGCACGAAGGGACGAAGCGCGACCGTCGCACTCCGCGCGCTAGGCGTCCTCGCCGGGATCCTCGACACAGCCGTCGATGATCGCCGCATCTCACGCAATCCCGCGCGCGGCCTCAAGAACCTCCCCCGCAAACCGAAGCGAAAGGCCGGCCGGGTCTATCTCAGCCACGACCAGGTGCACCGCCTGTCCGCCGAGTCGTCGCGGCCAGAGCTCGTGCTCACCCTCGCGTACACCGGACTCCGATGGGGCGCGGCCGCCGCGCTCCGGGTCCGCAACGTCAACCTCCTTCGCCACAGGCTGCACGTCGAGGAGAACGCCGTGCAGGTCAACGGTGTGATCCGCGTCGGCACGCCGAAGACGTGGCAGCTGCGATCGGTGCCGTTCCCGAAGTTCCTAGTCCCGCTGCTCGAGCGGTGCGCACTTGGCAAGGGACCAGACGATTTACTGTTCGGTGACGGCATTGCCCATCTGCGCCCGCCCCGGTTCGGAAACGGCTGGTTCGACGGCGCAATCTCCCGCCTGCAAGCCGTCGATGCGACCTTCCCTCGCATCACGGCGCACGACCTCCGACACACCGCCGCCTCCCTCGCGGTCGCCGCCGGTGCCAATATCAAGGCGCTGCAGCGGATGCTCGGCCGCGAGTCGGCGAGCATCACCCTCGACGTCTACGCCGACCTCTTCGACGACGACCTCGACGCCGTTGCAGAGAGCCTCGCCACCGCTGCGAAGAAGCAGAGTGTGGGCAAATCGTGGGCAGGGCTTCTCGCTTAGCAACGACGAAGGCCCGCATCCCCTGTGTTTTCTAGGGACGCGGGCCTTCGTGTGTGGAGCCGACTACGGGACTCGAACCCGTAACCCCCGTATTACAAGTACGGTGCGCTACCAATTGCGCCAAGTCGGCGGATGCCATCACAGCTTAGCGATGGCGGGGACACGCGGCGGACTACTCCGCGGGTGCCGAGATGGCCGTCGGGGTCGGCGTCGGAGTCGCCGACTCGTAGTAGGCCTCGCTGGCGACCGACATGACGAACGTCGACAGCTCCTGCGGGTCGTCCAGCGCGCCGACGTAGGCCTCGCCGTTGACGACGATCATCGGGGCGGCGGTGAGCACGAGGTCGTCGGAGCCGGGGAGCGGCCCCTCGAGCGCGCGGGTCGTCGCCTCCTTCGCCCAGCTGACGTAGTCGCCGTCCTGGATGCAGGAGCGCACGGTCTTGGCGTTGTCCACGCCGACGGCGCCCGCGAGATTGGCGAGCTCCTCGTCGGACATCCCGTCGCTGCCCACATCGGGCTGGTCGTCGAGGAGGTCGTGGTTGAACGCGTAGAACTGGTCCGGCGAGTGCGTCGCCACGCAGGCGGCGGCCGCGGCGGAACGCAGCGAGTACTTGGTGCCGTTGGAGCTGGCGGTGAGGAGAGCGACCGGGTGGTAGCTGACGGTCGCGGCACCGTCCTCGATCCACTGCGCGAGCAGCCGGGCGTTGGCGCGCTCGAACTTGCCCGCGTCGGGCGAGAGGTAGTCGACGTACACGTGGACCTCGACAGCACCTGCCGCCGACGGCTCGGGCGACGGCGTCTCGCTGGTGCCGGCCTCGCTGGGCTCGGGGTCCGGCGTGGGGGAAGCGGTACCGGCGATCGCCGCGGACGCGATGTCGGTCACCACGACGCCGTCGGCCTCCATGCCGGTCGGGCTGAGCTGCGGCTTGGACGTCTGCGAGGTCACGGCGAGCGTCACGGCGGTCCCGATCGCGCCGACCGCGATGATCGCGACCGCACCGATGATGATCCGTCGCATGAGACGCGCCCGCGACTGCTGGGCGTGCACCTTCTGTGCCTTCTCCCGCACGGCCTCGCGCGAAGTGCGAGGGGCGGGGACGTTCGGCGTTTCGTCGCTCGACATCGTTCCTCTTGAGTCTCAGGGGGTCCGGGTTGGCCCCGACCACCGTCGGGCGGTGATCGCCGCTGCGCACGGCCGGGTTCGATGCTAACCAGTGAGGCTGAGAAATACCCAGGTGCGAGGGTTCGTGCCATACTGATTCCGACCCGATGAAGGGTCACGGCGGGTCGCTCCGCCGCTTCATTCACTACGGATCGTCCGGCACGTACCTGCCGGTGAAGGAGAAACACGATGGCATCTGTGACTTTCGACGAGGCCACCCGCCTGTACCCCGGCGGCACCCGTCCGGCTGTCGACAAGCTCAACCTCGAGGTGGGAGACGGCGAGTTCCTCGTCCTGGTCGGTCCCTCCGGTTGCGGTAAGTCCACCTCCCTCCGCATGCTCGCCGGCCTCGAAGAGGTCAACTCCGGCCGCATCCTCATCGGCGACCGCGACGTCACCGACGTGCCGCCGAAGGACCGCGACATCGCGATGGTGTTCCAGAACTACGCGCTGTACCCGCACATGACCGTCGCCGAGAACATGGGCTTCGCGCTCAAGATCGCCGGCGTCGGCAAGGAGGAGCGCGCCGCGCGGGTCCTCGAGGCCGCGAAGCTCCTCGACCTGGAGCAGTACCTCACCCGCAAGCCGAAGGCCCTCTCCGGTGGTCAGCGTCAGCGTGTCGCCATGGGTCGCGCGATCGTCCGTCAGCCCCAGGTCTTCCTCATGGACGAGCCGCTGTCGAACCTCGACGCGAAGCTCCGTGTCCAGACCCGCACGCAGATCGCCTCGCTGCAGCGTCGTCTCGGCGTCACCACGGTCTACGTCACGCACGACCAGACCGAGGCGCTCACCATGGGCGACCGCATCGCCGTGCTCAAGGACGGTCTGCTCCAGCAGGTCGGCTCGCCGCGCGACCTGTACGAGAAGCCGGAGAACGTCTTCGTCGCCGGCTTCATCGGCTCGCCCGCGATGAACCTGTTCTCGGCCGACCTGGCCGACGGCGGCGTGCGCTTCGGCACCGAGATCGTCCCGCTCGACCGCGACACCGTGGGCCGCGCCAACGGTTCGCAGGTCACGGTCGGCGTCCGCCCCGAGGACATCACCGTCGGCCCGGCCGACGGCCAGGGCCTGTCGGTCGTCGTCGACCTCGTCGAGGAGCTCGGCGCCGACGGCTACCTGTACGGCCACACGGAGATCAACGGCAAGCGCACCGACCTGGTCGCCCGCGTCGACGGCCGCAACCACCCGAACGCCGGGGAGACCGTCACCCTCGCCGCGAACCCGGGCCACGTGCACGCCTTCGACCTCGAGTCCGGCGACCGCCTGAACGACAAGCCGGTCGTCTCGGCCTGATCGGACACCTCCACCGCGGCGCGGGCTGACTTCGGTCGCCCGCGCCGCGTCGTTTCCCCGGCACCCTCAGGAGCCCCCATGCAGGAATCCCTCCGGATCACGGCCAAGACGGTCGACCCCGGTCTGCTCGCTCTGCCCTGGTCGACGCCTCTGGAGAAGTGGCCGTCCGAGCACATCGTCTCCCTCCCCAAGGGCCTCTCGCGCCACCTCGTCCGCTTCGCCGACCTCTCGGGTCGCGTCGTGGCCGTCAAGGAGACGACGACCGAGATGGCGCGGCGTGAGTATGAGATGCTCGGCAACCTCGCGCGCCTCGACGTACCGTGCGTGGAACGTGTCGCGGTCATCGCGGGGCGCACCGACGCGTCGGGGGCGCCGCTCCCCGCGGCACTGGTCACCTCGCATCTGCGCTTCTCGATGCCCTATCGGGCGCTGTTCACCCGGGTGCTCCGTCCGGACACGGCCACCCGCCTCGTCGACGCGCTGGCGCTGCTGCTCGTGCGCCTGCACAACGTCGGCTTCTACTGGGGCGACGTCTCGCTCTCCAACACCCTGTTCCGCCGGGATGCCGGAGCCTTCGCGGCGTACCTCGTCGACGCGGAGACCGGAGAGCTGCACGAGGAGGGCCTGACGGACGGACAGCGCGCCTACGACCTGGACCTCGCGCGCACGAACATCGCCGGCGAGATCATGGACCTCGCCGCGGGCGGTCGCCTGGAGCACGGCGTCGACGCCGTCGCCATCGCGGACGGCATCGTGTCGTCCTACCGGTCGCTGTGGGCCGAGCTCACCGCGCAGGAATCGTTCTCCGCCGCCGAGACCTGGCGCATCACGGAACGCGTCGAGCGGCTCAACGCCCTCGGCTTCGACATCGACGAGATGTCGATGTCGACGACCGCCGACGGCACCGTGGTGGAGATCCAGCCGAAGGTCGTCGATGCCGGGCACCACCAGCGCCGGCTCATCCGTCTCACTGGTCTCGACGTCGAGGAGAACCAGGCCCGGCGGCTCCTCAACGACCTCGACGAGTTCCGTGCCCGCTCCACCAAGCAGTGGGCGGACGAGGAGATGTACGCGCACGAGTGGCTCACGCGCGTCTTCGAGCCCGTCGTGCGAGCCATCCCCTACGACCTGCGCGCCAAGCTGGAGCCGGCCGAGGTGTTCCACCAGGTGCTGGAGCACCGCTGGTACCTGTCGCAGGCGCAGGGACGCTCTGTGGCCCTCGCGGAGGTGCTGACGAGCTACATCAACGACGTGCTCCGCCACCGGCGCGACGAGGCCACCATCATGGGGCCGCCGACCGAGACGATGGGCCTCCCCGTCGTCACCGGCACGCTGGCGCTCAGCGACGACGACGAGGTGGACTGGCGCGACCTCGTCTGAGACCGTGCCCGCACGTCGGCGCCGCGCCCGACGGCGTCAGTACCCGACGGTGAACCGCTCGCGGTGGTGGTTGGCTTGCTCGATCTCGTCGACGATGGCGACGGCGAAGTCCGCCCCGGAGATGTACGACTTCCCGTCCTCGTCGCGGACGAGCACGTCACCACCGTCCCGGTAGTGGCCGGTGCGCTCGCCCTCCGCCCACGGCCCGAAGACCTCGGCCGGGTGGACGAAGAACCAGTCCAGGCTGTCCGCGGTGCGCTCCAGGAGCGCGAGGGAGTCGATGCCGACCTGCGCCTCGTGCTTGTACTCCTCCGGGAACCCCTGATCGAACAGTCGGGGGCCACCGGGCGCGACGAGGCTGCCGCCCGCGCCGCCCACGACGCCGAGCCGGGTCTCGGTGCCGTCGAGCAGCCCGACCACGTTCGTCAGCGCCTCCAGGACACGGTCCTCCATGTCGCCGCGCGGGGAGAGCGCGGAGACCACGGCATCGGCACCCGCGAACGCCTCGGTCAGCGTCGCGGGGTCGAGCGCGGACCCCTGCACGTAGGCGGCACCCGCGACCGGATCCGCCGGAGTCGAACGCGAGATGGCGACGACCGCGTGATCACGACTCACCGCCTCCGCGACGATGTGGCGTCCGGCGTAGCCGGTTCCTCCCAGGACGATGATGCGGGCCATGCGTATTCCTCTCGGTCAGTCCGCGGCGCGGACGGTCGCGACCTGGTACAGCGCGACCGAGGCCGCGATTCCCGCGTTCAGCGACTCGGTCGCCGCGGAGATGGGGATGGAGACGATCTGGTCGCAGGTGTCGGTCACGAGGCGAGACAGGCCCTTGCCCTCCGAGCCCACGACGATGACGACGGGGCGGTCCGCCAGCTCCAGCGCCGGCAGCGAGACGTCGCCGTCGCCGTCGAGTCCGAGCACGAACACGCCCTGCTTCTTGAACTCCTTGAGCTGCGTGGTGAGGTTCGAGGCCAGCGCGACCGGGATGCGCGCAGCCGCGCCCGCACTGGTCTTCCACGCCGCCGAGTTCACCCCGGCGGAACGGCGCTGCGGCAGGATGATGCCGTGGCCCCCGAACGCCGCCGTCGAGCGGATGATCGCACCGAGGTTGCGAGGGTCGGTGATCCCGTCGAGGGCGACGAACAGCGGCGTCTCGCCGCGATCGATGACCTGCTCCAGGAGGTCCTGCGGGTGCGCGTACTCGTACGGCGGCACCTTGAGGGCCACGCCCTGGTGCACGCCGTCGAAGCCGGCCATGCGGTCGAGCTCCTGACGCGTGACCTCGAGCACCGGGATGTCGCGGTGGGTCGCGATCGACAGCATCTCCTTGACGCGGTCGTCCATCTCGACGCGCTGCGCGATGTACATCGCCGTCGCCGGGATCTTCGCGCGCAGCGCCTCGAGCACGGAGTTGCGGCCGGTCACCGTCTCGGTGTCGGTGGTGTTGTCCTTCGACCGGGCGCTGCGGTTCGGGTTGCCTCCGGAGGCGGGACGCCCTCCGGGCTTGCCCTTGCCGCCCGCAGCCGCGTAGCGCTCGGCCGCGGCCTTGCGCTTACCGGCGGGGTGCCACGCGCGGTCCTCCGCCTTCGGCGTGGGGCCACGCCCCTCGAGCGCCTTGCGCCCGAGACCGCCGGTGCCCTTGGTGGGGCCCTTCTTGTTTCCCTTGCTCGCGCCGGGGCGCCCTGGCTTAGCCATCGATACTCCAATGAGTTCCGGCCGGAGTGTCCTCCAGCGTGATTCCTGCGGCGGCGATCGCGTCTCGGATGCGATCCGCCGCCGCCCAGTCCTTCTCCGCGCGCGCGGTGGCGCGCTGCGCGATCATCTCCTGCACCAGCGCGTCGAGCGCCGCTGCCTGCGCATCCCCGGCCTTCCGGGAGCCTGCGTCCTCCACGAGGCCGAGCACACCGGTCATGGCGAGCACCGCCTGCGCCGCGTCCAGAGCCGCCGCGGTGTCACCTGCGTCGAGAGCCGAGTTCCCGGCCCGCACGCTCTCATGGACGACGGCCAATGCCTGGGGCACGCCGAGGTCGTCGTCCATCGCCTCGACGAAAGCGGCGGGCAGGCTCTGCGCGTCACCGCCAGCGAACCCTTCTTCGGCCCCCCGGAATGCGCGATCGAGGAACGAGCGGATGCGGCCGAGCGCCGCCTCCGCCTCGGTCCAGGACGATTCCGACAGGTCGAGGCTCGACCGGTAGTGCGCGGCGGCGAGGGCGTAGCGCACGACCAGCGGGTCTCGCTCCGCGAGCACGTCCCGCGCGAGCGTGAAGTTGCCGAGCGACTTCGACATCTTCTGGCCGTCGACGGTCACGAGGCCGTTGTGCACCCAGTAGCGGGCGAAGCCGTCTCCTGCTGCGGTCGACTGCGCCAGTTCGTTCTCGTGATGAGGGAACCGCAGATCCAGACCGCCGCCGTGGATGTCGAACTCCGCGCCGAGGTATCGCTTCGCCATGGCCGAGCACTCGATGTGCCAGCCCGGGCGCCCCGGCCCCCACGGCGACGCCCACGTCGCGTCGGTGGGCTCGTCGGACTTGGCGCCCTTCCACAGAGCGAAGTCCTGGGGGTTGCGCTTGCCCCGCGGGTCGGCGTCCTGCGCCGCCTCCATCGCGTCCACGGACTGATGGGTGAGATCGCCGTAGGACGGCCAGGAGCGCACATCGAAGTACACGTCGCCCGACCCGTCAGGAGCGGGGTACGCGTGGCCCCGGTCGATGAGCAGCGCGATGAGCTCCTGCATCTGCGGGACGGAGGCCGTCGCCCGCGGCTCGTACGTGGGCGGCAGGATGCCGATGCCGGCGTAGGCCGTGGCGAACTCCTGCTCCATCCGATAGGCGAGCGCCCACCACGGCTCGGCTTCCGTGGCGTTGGCGAGCACCTTGTCGTCGATGTCGGTGACGTTGCGCACGAAGGTCACGCGGCCGTGACGGTGCGTCAGCCAGCGGCGCAGGAGATCGAAGCTCAGGGCCGCCCGGACGTGGCCGATGTGCGGGCCGGACTGCACGGTGGGTCCGCACACGTACATCGTGATGTTCTCGGGATCGAGAGGCACGAAGTCGCGCAGCAGCTGTGCGCGGGTGTCGTAGAGGCGGAGAGTCACCGCTCAAGCCTACTCGGCGGGCGCTGAGAGACCCCGCTCCGGTCGCGGGATGACGACCGCGACGGCCGTGACCGCGATTCCCTCGCCCCGCCCGGGGAAGCCGAGGCCGTCCGTCGTGGTGGCCGTCACAGCCACCGGAGCACCCCAGAGCGCCGCCGACAGAACCGCCTCGGCCTCCTTTCGACGTGCGCTGAAGCGCGGACGATTGCCCTGGAACTGGACCGACACGTTGCCGATCGCGAAGCCCGCCTCCGCCAGGAGCTCCGCGGTACGGGAGAGGAAGACGTCGGCGTGGGCCCCCGCATACTCCGGATGGGCGGTGCCGAAGTGCTCGCCGATGTCGCCGAGCCCGGCGGCGCCGAGCAGGGCATCGACGATCGCGTGGGCGACCGCGTCCCCGTCCGAATGCCCGGAGAGCGCGGGCTCCCCCGGCCATTCCAGCCCGGCCAGCCACAGCGGTCCGTCGCCGCCGAACGCATGCACGTCCGTGCCGATGCCCACGCGGGGCGCGCCCCCGACGACGGCCGACGTCCGAGGCGCAACGGAAGGCGTGGCGGGCGCGGTCGCGACGAGCAGGCGGGCGCGCTCCAGATCGGCAGGGGTGGTGATCTTGAACGAACGCTCGGAGCCGGGCACCAGCCGCACCGCGTGCCCCGCCGCGGCGAAGAGCGCCGCGTCATCCGTGTACTCGACACGCTGAGCCGTCGCCTCCGCGTACGCCGCTTCCAGCGGGCCACGAGGGAACCCCTGCGGCGTCTGCGCGGCCGCGAGCTCCGCACGATCCAGGGTGCCCACGACGAGACCGTCCGCGACCCGCTTGAGCGTGTCCACGACCGGCAGGCTCGGCACGGCGCCGGCGTCGCCGATCACGGCCTCCGCCACGGCGTCGATCACCTCGGGCGGGGTCAGCGCGCGCGCAGCGTCGTGCACGAGCACTGTGCGCACGTCCCCCCACAGCGCCGCGAGTCCGGCGGCGACGGATTCCTGCCTCGTCGCGCCTCCGGTGACCACGCGGCCCAGGTCGGCACGATCGCCGGCGGCCGCGAGCAGCTCGGTCTGCGCGTCGCCCTCGTAGCCTGCGGGCGCGACGACGACGACCTGCAGGGGTGCCGCCGCGAACACGCCGTCGAGGGCGTGCCGCAGGATGGTGCGGCCGTCGATGCCGACGAACGCCTTGGGCGCTCCGGCCTCGAGACGGGTGCCGGAACCGGCGGCGACGACGATGATCGCGGTATGCGGGACGGGGAGGATGCTCACAGCTTCACGTTACCCGCGGAGACGACAGAAGGCGGGTGCCGCAGCACCCGCCTTCCGTGAAGGACGTCTCAGGACGCGAGGACCTCGTCGAGCAGTGCGCCCGCCTTGTCCTCGTCGATCTTCTCGGCCAGGGCCAGCTCCGAGATGAGGATCTGCCGGGCCTTGGCCAGCATCCGCTTCTCGCCCGCGGACAGGCCGCGGTCCTGGTCGCGGCGCCAGAGGTCGCGCACGACCTCGCTCACCTTGATGACATCGCCGGACGCGAGCTTCTCCAGGTTCGCCTTGTACCGGCGCGACCAGTTGGTGGGCTCCTCGGTGAACGGCGCGCGTAGCACCTCGAACACGTGATCGAGGCCCTCCTTGCCGATCACGTCGCGGACGCCGACGAGGTCGACGTTCTCGGCCGGGACCTCGATGATGAGATCGCCCTGCGTGACGTTGAGCTTCAGGTACTTCTTCGCCTCGCCCTTGATGATGCGCTCCTTGACCTCGATGATGGTCGCAGCGCCATGGTGCGGATAGACGACGGTCTCGCCAACCTCAAAAAGCATAAAAACATGTCCTTTCGGCAACCTCAAGGATACCACAGGGGATATGCGCTAAGGTTCGCGCTCCCCGTTCCCTGCGCGCTCCCGACTTACCCATAGAATGGGGAGGGATATCCCGTCGGACCTCAGGAGGACCCGTGAAATCGCGCCTTGTCGCGTCTGCCGCCATCAGCGCCCTCGTTCTGCTCGGCGCGACCGGGTGCACGTTCATCACGCCGCAGTCGACGAAGATCGAGTACGCGGCCTCCGACGGCGTGAACGTCTCCGATCAGGACGGCCCCATCGCCGTGCGCAACGCCCTGATCATCGCGAACGAGGACGGCACGGTCGGCAACTTCGTCGGCGCCGTCGTCAACCCGTCGCAGGACCGCGCCACCCTCACTGTCTCGCTGGAGGGCGGCGATCCCTTCATGATCACCGTGCCGGCCGGCGGGACCGTCAGCTTCGGCGCCGACGAGGAGCCCGTGGAGATCACGGGGCTCGACACCATGCCCGGTGCCACCGTCGCGATGCACTTCCAGTCCGGCGACTCCGCCGGCGTCACGACCGAGATCCCGGTCCTCGACGGCACACTGCCGTACTACTCGGACCTCGCTCCTCAGGACTGAGTCCCCGGGGACGCGAGAGGCCGGCACCCGTGGGTGCCGGCCTCTCGCGTCTCCTCAGCCTTCGAAGCGGTAGCCCAGCCCTCGGACCGTGACCAGCATCACCGGCTCGCTGGGGTTCTCCTCGATCCGCGAGCGGATGCGCTTGATGTGCACGTCGAGCGTCTTGGTGTCGCCGAAGTAGTCGCTCCCCCACACGCGGTCGATGAGCTGGCCGCGCGTGAGCACGCGTCCCGAGTTGCGCATGAGCACCTCGAGGAGTTCGAACTCCTTCAAGGGCATGTTGATCTGCTCGCCGGCGACCGACACCGTGTGCCGATCGATGTCGAGCGAGACGCGCCCGCCTTCCAGCACCCGCTCGTCCAACTCACCCTCGGCCTGCACGACCCGTCGCAGCACCGCCCGCATCCGGGCGAGGAGCTCCCGCGACGAGTAGGGCTTGGTGATGTAGTCGTCCGCTCCGAGTTCGAGCCCCACGACGATGTCGACCTCGGAGTCCTTCGCCGTCAGCATGATGATCGGCACGGCCGAGGTGGAGCGGATCTGACGGCACACCTCCGTCCCGGGCATCCCCGGGAGCATGAGGTCGAGCAGCACGATGTCGGCGCCGCGCTCCCGGAACGCCGTGAGGGCACCGGGGCCGTCCTCGGCGATCTCCACCTCGTAGCCTTCGCGACGGAGCAGATACGCGAGCGGGTCGGCGAGGTCGGGTTCGTCTTCGACGAGAAGGATGCGGGTCATGCGGTCTCTCCGTTTCGGACGCGCGTCGCCCCGGTCGCGGGGGCGGCCTTGCGCGCGCGCTTCTTCTTGCTCTTCTTGCCCTGTCCGGCGTTCGCGGGAGCATCGATCCGGGGCAGGCGGATGGTGAACGTGGACCCGCGGCCGGGGCGCGACCACAGCCGCACCTCTCCCCCGTGCCGCTGGGTGGCGTGCTTGACGATGGACAGCCCGAGGCCGGTGCCGCCGGTGCGCCGGGAGCGGGCCTCATCCGCGCGATAGAACCGCTCGAAGATGCGCTCGCGATCGGCCTCGGCGATCCCGATGCCCTGGTCGGACACGGCGATCTCCACGACGTCGTCGTCGGCCTTCACCCCGACGCCCACGCGGGAGCCGCGGGGCGAGTAGACGATGGCGTTGGCGATCAGGTTGCCGACCGCCTCGATGAGGATCTGCGCGTCGCCGCGGACCCACACCCCGCGATCGCCGCCGCGGGCGAGCTCCACACCCGCGGAGTCGGCCTGCACGACGTGGGCTTCGATCGAGGAGGCGATGACCTCGTCGATCGAGACCGGGGCGACCTCGGTCAGCCCGTCCTCCGCCTGCAGCCGGGACAGGCTCATGATGCGTCCGGTGAGCTGACCGAGGCGGCCCGCCTCCGCCGAGATCCGGGACGCGAACGCCCGCACCTGGGCAGGGTCGTCGGCGGCGGATTCGATGGCCTCCGCGAGCAGACTCACGGCCCCGACCGGCGTCTTGAGCTCGTGGCTGGTGTTGGCCACGAAGTCCCGGCGCATCTGGTCCAGGCGCTCCTGCTCGGTCACGTCGCGGATGATGAGGAGCACCAGGCGCGTGCCGATCGCGCTCGCCCTGGCCGACACCAGGCGAGGGTCGAGGCTGAGACCGCCGCGGGTGATGCGCAGGGACTCGGTCGCCGTCTCCCCCGTCGAGCGGACGCCCCGCACGAGCTGCCGGAGCTCCGGGTTCTCGAGCGTCGATCCGACCTCGATCCCGAACCGCGCGGCGGCTTTCGACGTGGCGAGCACGAGGCCGGAGACGTCGACCACGCACGCTGCGTCATCCATGCTGCGCAGCACGTCGGTGATCCCGGTCGGGATCGTCATCGACGTCTCCTCCTCCGCCCGCGCCCGCGCCCGATAGGCCCAGACGACCAGGAGGGAGAGGCCCACCCCGATCGCCAACCCGATGGCGAGGGAGGACAGCGCGAGCTGCGGCAGGGTCATGACTCCAGCGTAGAGCGCGTTCACCGTCGATCCGGCGGGTTCCCGCGCCATCCCGGGGAGCGGAGACGTACTATTCACTCGCCGGGCACCGTTCGTTAACCTTCGGAGCAGACAATCGCTTCAGGCCTGCGCGCGCGCAGCCCTCCCCCTGCGGACGCCCCGCCGCCCCGCGCTGGACCGTCAGCCGGGATCCGAACGAAAGGTTGCGCCCACCATGCGCGAAGTCTTCCACCAGTCCCTCGAGGACCTGCAGTCCCGCCTCGTCGAGATCGCCGAGCTCGTCACGGTCTCCATCGACAAGGCCACCCGCGCGTTCGCCACGAGCGACGTCGCGCTGGCCGAGGAGGTCATCGCCGACGACGCGAAGATCGACGAGCTCGCTGTCGCGCTGGACGAGCAGGCCATCGAGATCCTCGCCCGCCAGCAGCCGGTCGCGCGCGACCTCCGGATCGTCGTCACGGCGCTCCGCGTCAGCGCGTCCCTGGAGCGGATGGGCGACATGTCCGAGCACATCGCCCAGCTCGCCCGCCTGCGCTTCCCGGAGCGCGCGATCCCGAAGGGCCTCAAGGGCACGTTCGTGAAGATGGGCGAGCTCGACGTGGAGATCTCCCGCACGCTCACGGAGCTCCTCCGTACCCAGGACCTGAAGTTCGCGGACGCGATCCGCAACGCCGATGACGACGTCGACGAGCTGCACGCCAGCGTCTTCGAGAAGGTGCTCAGCGACAACTGGAAGGGCGAGGCCGTCGCCACGGTCGATGCGACGCTCGCCAGCCGGTACCACGAGCGCTTCGCGGACCACGCGGTCGCCGTCGCCAAGAAGGTGGTCTACCTCGCGACGGGCGACTGGCACGTCGAGGAGGAAGACATCGCCCTCGCGGTGGAGCAGCAGGAGCAGCTCGGCCACGCCTGACCGAAACCCCGCCTTATCGCCGAGACCCCCTGCTGCAGTCGCCTGCAGCAGGGGGTCTCGGCGTGAAACCGGGGTCTCGGTTACTTCTTGCCCTGGGCGGCGACGGCCGCGGCACCGGCGGCGGCGGCCTCCGGGTCGAGGTAGCGACCGGGACCGGTCGGCGCGTTGTTCTCGTCGAGCTCGTACACGAGCGGAATGCCGGTCGGGATGTTGAGGCCGGCGATGTCGTCGTCGCTGATGCCCTCGAGGTGCTTGACGAGGCCGCGCAGCGAGTTGCCGTGCGCCGTCACGAGCACGGTCTTGCCGGCGTCGAGGTCGGGAACGATCTCCGCGTCCCAGTAGGGAAGGAGGCGGTCGATGACGAGCTTCAGCGACTCCGTGCGCGGCACCTCGCCGTCGATGCCCTCGTAGCGGGCGTCGCCTACCTGGCTGAACTCGCTGGCGTCGTCCAGAGGGGGCGGCGGCACATCGAACGAGCGTCGCCACAGCTGGAACTGCTCAGGACCGAACTCTTCGAGCGTCTGCGCCTTGTCCTTGCCCTGCAGAGCCCCGTAGTGGCGCTCGTTGAGCCGCCACGAGCGCTTCACCGGGATCCACAGCCGGTCGGCGGCATCCAGCGCGATGTCGGCGGTCTGGATCGCCCGGCTCAGCAGCGACGTGTGCAGCACGTCGGGCAGGATGCCGGACTCGGCGAGGAGCTCACCGCCGCGACGGGCCTCGCTCTTGCCCTGCTCGGTCAGGCGGACATCCACCCAGCCGGTGAAGAGGTTCAGCTCGTTCCACTCGCTCTGGCCGTGGCGGAGCAGGATCAGGGTGCGCTTCGCAGTCATGTCGTCAGTTTATCCGGGGTACGGAGCGGGCACGGCGGCGAAGGAGGGAGGATGGACGTATGGCGTCATCTCCCCTCGGTCGGCCGACCCGCGGCACGACCGGGACGAACCGGCTGCGTCGGAACGACCGCTGGATCGCCGCCTCCCCCGCCTTCCGTCGTGCGGCGGACCCGCTCGTCGTCGACCTCGGTTTCGGAGCGAGCGGGGTCACCGCGTTCGAGCTGGCCGCACGGCTGCGACGCGTACGGCCGGATGCGGAGGTGCGCGGTCTCGAGCTCGATCCGGACCGGGTGGCGACCGCGGAGCAGCAGCTCGCCGAGGTCAAGGCCGGCCGGAGCCCCTTCCCCGCCGACCTCCGCGTCTCCTTCGGCCGCGGCGGGTTCGAGGTGCCGCTCCCGGGCGGTCGGCGGCCCGCGGTCATCCGGGCGATGAACGTCCTGCGGCAATACGACGAGGAAGAGGTCGCCGCCGCCTGGCGGACGATGGCGCACCGCCTCGCTCCGGACGGGCTGCTCGTGGAGGGGACGTGCGACGAGATCGGACGCGTCGCGAGCTGGGTGGACGTGGATCCGCTGGGTACTCCGGTCCGCTTCACGGTGTCCCTCCGTCTTCGCGAGCTCGAGGTCCCGAGCATCGTGGCGGAGCGGCTGCCCAAGGCGCTCATCCACCGCAACGTCCCCGGCGAGCGCATCCACGCGCTGCTGGTCGATCTGGACCGAGAGTGGGAGCGCGCCGCTCCGCTGTCGACCTTCGGCGCCACGCAGCGATTCCTCGCCGCGGTGGCCGCGCTGCGCGCGCAGGGCTGGCCCGTGCAGGGCGGGCGGAGCCGCTGGCGACTGGGTGAGCTCACCCTGCCGTGGGAGGCCGTGGCACCGGCCTGACGGCACCCCGCGAGGACGCACTCCTGCTGTATACCGGTGCGCACCTCACCCCGGGCCTGCGCACCGCTAGCGTCGTACGCGGCGGGCCGTACCGACGCGTGCGCCGACTCGATCGCCATGCGTTCCCAGGGCAGGAGAGGCGATGACCACCGAGAACGCGAAGGCGGAAGGATCCGCGGAGGCACAGGAGAACGACCGCGAACGACTCGGCGACGTCCTGACGTCGGCACAGGACTTCGCCCACGAGCAGTCCGGCTACCGGACCGCGCTGAAGGCACGGCATCTGCAGATGATCGCCCTCGGGGGCGCGATCGGGACCGGACTGTTCATGGGGGCGGGAGGACGCCTGAACGCCGCGGGTCCCCTGCTGGCCGTCTCGTACCTCGTGTGCGGCGTGTTCGCCTTCTTCATCCTTCGCGCCCTCGGGGAGCTCGTCATCCACCGCCCCTCCTCCGGATCGTTCATCTCGTATGCGAGGGAGTTCTACGGCGAGAAGCTGGCCTTCGCCGCCGGCTGGCTGTACCTGCTGAACTGGGGCATGACCGCGGTCGTCGACTCCACGGCCGTGGCCCTGTACGTCCACTACTGGTCGGCGTTCCGCGTCGTCCCGCAGTGGCTGCTCGCACTGATCGCCCTGATCGTCGTCGTCGGCCTCAACCTCGTCTCGGTCCGGCTGTTCGGCGAGATGGAGTTCTGGTTCTCGCTCGTGAAGGTCGCCGCGCTCGCCCTCTTCCTCGTGATCGGCGTGGTGTTTCTCGCGGCCGGCTGGCAGACGGATCAGGGACCGACGGGAGTCGCGATGCTCGCCGCACACGGGGGCTTCGCGCCGGAAGGGGTGCTCCCCGCCGTGATCGTGATGCAGGGAGTCGTCTTCGCCTACGCCTCGATCGAGCTGGTCGGCACCGCCGCGGGCGAGACCGAGAACCCGGAGAAGGTGATGCCCCGGGCCGTCAACTCGGTGATCCTGCGCATCGCCGTGTTCTACGTCGGATCGGTCCTGCTGCTCGCCCTCCTGCTCCCGTACACGGTGTACCGCGCCGGGGAGAGCCCGTTCGTGACGTTCTTCTCGCACGTGGGAGGGCCGGACGTGGGAGCGGTGGCCGGCAGCACCATGAACTTCATCGTGATCACCGCCGCGGTCTCGGGGCTGAACGCTGGCCTCTACTCGACCGGGCGGGTCTTCCGCTCGCTCGCGGCCTCGGGCGCCGCACCACGGGCGACCGGCCGGATGAGCCGTCGCGGCGTGCCCGTCGTGGGCATCCTTCTCACCGCGGTGTTCGCCCTCGCCGGTGTCCTGCTGAACGCGGTGGTTCCGACCCAGGCCTTCGAGATCGTGCTGAACCTGTCCGCCCTGGGGATCATCGCGGCCTGGGCGACCATCATCCTCTGCCACCTCCGGCTGTACCGGCTTTCGCGGCGCGGCCTCGTCGAACGACCGTCGTTCCGCCTCTTCGGCGCGCCCTACACCTCATACCTGACGCTGGCGTTCCTCGCGTCCGTCGTCGTGCTCATGGCCTTCGACTATCCGACGGGCACCTGGACCGTCGCCAGCCTCGGCGTGCTGATCCCTGCGCTCATCGGCGGCTGGTTCCTGGCCCGAGCACGGATCGCGGAGCTCGCCGCACAGCGCTCGGCCGGCGGCTCGGACGCCAACGGCTGACCGGCTCCCGTCGGCTCAGACGCCGGCGTCGCGGGGATCGGGTGCCGTCGGTCGGCGGGACAGCCGCGTCAGCCGCGGGATGTCCGCGGTGGCGCCGGCGTCGGCCGGGACGATGATCTGCTGGGACGCGGCGATGTCGATCCCCTCGGCCCGGACGACGAGGTCGCCGACGGGAGCGCGGCGGGAAAGGAGGGCGAGGGCGATCGGCCCGTCCTCATAATGCCGCGCGGAGGAGGTGATGTGCCCGACCTCGTCGTCGCCCGCGAACACCGGGGCTCCGGGTTCCGGAAGCACGGCGTCGCTGCCGTCGAGCTGGAGCAGGGCGAGCCGCCGCGGCGGATGACCGAGGTTGTGCACCTTCGCGACGGTCTCCTGCCCGCGGTAGCAGCCCTTGTTCAGGTGCACAGCGCTGCGGAGCCAGTCCGACTCGTGCGGCAGCGACCGCTCGTCCACCTCGGCCGCCCGCCGCGGACGCCAGGCGGCGATGCGCAGCGCTTCAGCGGCGAGGAGACCAGCGGCGTCCTCCCGATCGAGCTCCGCGGCGAGCGCCCGCGCCACCGTCTCGGGCACGATGGCGACCCGCCAGGCGAGGTCGGCCCCGGGGTGCGCGGCCACGTCGGCGTACTGATGCCCGCCGACGGCGACCTGCTGCCACGGGTCGACCCAGATCCGGGCGTCGTCGAGGCCGCGCACGCGCTCGGCCGCGGGACCCCCGTCGACGAAGCCGAGGAGCGCGAGGTCGGGGCGCAGCTCGACCGTGGCCTGGGTGCGGAACTTCATCCGCGTCAGCCACGTCGCGAGCCCCTCGGCATCGCCGGCGTCCGCCAGGAGCCAGGTCGAGGTGCCGTCGTCGAGCACGCCCGCCGCGTGCTCCACCCGTCCCTGCGGATCGAGGACGAGGAGCTCGGTGCTCTCCCCCGCGCGCAGGCGAACCACCGCCTGCGACGTGATGGAGTCGAGCCAGGGCAGGCGTTCGGGGCCGGACACCTCGATGACCGTCCGGTCGTCGAGGGGCGCGATCGCCGTTCCGGCCGCGAGGCGGCGCTGCTCCCGGAACGGATCGCCGAAGTGGGCGATCCCGCGCTCCCCCGCTGTCGCGCCGGGGACGCCGTCGAAGACGCTGGTGCTCACCGTGTGCTCCGTTCAGACGCGGGCGAGACGCGCCGAGGCGTGCGCCCGCAGAGGTGTGCCGAGGGCGGCGATGTCCCACGCCCACAGCAGGTGCCCGTCGACGAGTCCGTACATCCGCGAGGCGGAGCCGTAGTCCTTGGCGCCGGCGCCGCGCACGATCGCGTCCGACGCGAGGTCGACCCGCGGTCCGTTGATCTCGCCGAGGTAGTACTCGAGCATGCCGTCCGAGCGCGCCAGCGACACCTCGAGCGGGAACGCGCCGTTGGCCGACCGCAGCGCCTCCACGTCGTCGACCGTGCGGGCGACGGGCGTCGCCGTCGGCGGCAGCAGCGCCGGTCCCGCGTCGGTCGCCGCGGCCGGACGCGCCAGACGCCAGAAACCGGACTCGGCGGTCAGCGGGACGGCGGGCGCACCCTCGTCACCGACGAAGGTCGCCGTGGCCGCATAGTTGAGGAACGGCCCCCCGTCGTGGCTGAAGCTGACGCGATGCGTGAACTCGCCCTGCAGACGCTCCTCGCCGACCGGGTAGTCGATCACCCCGGACCCCTCCCACACGCCGATCAGCCACGCCAGCGGGGCGAGGTCGGCGGGAAGGTCGGTGGGGAGTTCGATCATGTCGTCAGCGCTGGCCGCGGAAGAGGTTGCGCAGCACCACGGCCGAGACGAAAACGATCGCGAGGCTCGCCAGGCCGAGCAGGCCGATGAAGAAGATTTCGAGCGCCATGATGTCCATGACCTCCACCTTACCCCCGGCGATCCGGGTCAGGAGGGGATGAGGGCGGCCAGCCCGAAGCCGACCGAGATGATCCCCATCAGCAGCAGCGCACCGGTCACGCTGCTCGCGACACGGAAGATGAAACCCTGCGTGCGGCCGTACCAGAGCTGCACGGCGAAGGAGAGCAGCACGACCGCCCCGAAGCCCACCAGCATCCAGGGGATGCGCCACTCCTCGGGAGCGAAGATCCCGATGACGATACTGCCGACGAACGCGGTCGCCCAGACCGCGATGACGCCGGTGAAGGCGTTGCGGGGCGCGAGTGCCGGTTCTGACATGTCTCCATTCTTGCGCATCGGTGGCCGCTATCATGGCGGCACGGCGTCGATCCCCCGCCGGTGAGGAGTGCGCGTGGCCCTGGTGCTGGTTCTGACCAATGCTCCGCTCTCGGAGCAGGTGCTGCCCGCCCTCGAGCTGCTGAGCCATCGCACCCGGCAGATCCCCGCGGAGCCCGCGCAGCTCATCAACGCCCCGGAGTACGACATCGTGATCGTCGACGGCCGTCACGACCTGGTCGGGGCGAAATCGCTGTGCCGTCTGCTGCGGGCCACCGGCCAGGATGCGCCGCTGCTGCTCGTGGTGACCGAGGGCGGCATGAGCGCGCTCTCCGGCGAATGGGGCATCGACGACGTGCTGCTGTCCACCGCCGGCCCCGCCGAGATCGACGCGCGCGTGCGCCTCGCCCTCGCCCGGCGGGACGAGGTCGCGGAACCGGCGCGGGTGCAGGCCTCCGGCGTCACGATCGACGAGCAGTCCTACTCGGCGAAGCTGCACGGCCGGCCGCTGGACCTCACCTACAAGGAGTTCCAGCTCCTGCACTTCCTCGCCACGCACCCCTCGCGGGTGTTCACCCGCGAGCAGCTGCTCAGCGAGGTGTGGGGGTACGACTACTTCGGCGGCACCAGGACCGTGGACGTGCACGTGCGCCGGCTGCGCGCGAAGCTCGGCGATCAGGAGCAGATCATCGGCACCGTGCGCAACGTCGGGTACCGCTTCAACGTCTACGAGGACGACAGCCTGGTCGGCTCGCGCTGACCGTCGTTCACACGCCCGACACCTGCCGGTGCTTAGATGTACCCCATGATCGATCCCGCACTCGCCGACGCCGGACTCGGTGACGCAGAAGACGACGACTTCGACGACGCCGTCGAGGCGCCGGACTCGCAGCTCCCCGACCACCGCTATCTGGACCGCGAGCTGAGCTGGCTCGCGTTCAACCAGCGGGTGCTCGAACTCGCGGAGGACCCGTCGCTGCCCGAGCTGGAGCGGGCGAACTTCCTGGCGATCTTCGCCAGCAACCTCGACGAGTTCTTCATGGTGCGTGTGGCCGGCCTCAAACGGCGCATCATGACCGGCCTCGCCGTGCCGACCAACATCGGGCGGTCGCCCGTCGACGCCCTCGCGGACATCTCGCGGGAGGCCCACGCGCTGCAGCTCCGCCACGCGGACGCCTGGACGAAGCTCGTCCGTCCTGCTCTCGCCGACTCCGGCATCGAGATCACCGACTGGTCCGATCTCACCGACGACGAGCGCCGGGCACTGTCGGACTACTTCGGAGCGCAGGTCTTCCCGGTGCTGATGCCCCTGGCGGTCGACCCGGCGCACCCGTTCCCCTACATCTCCGGCCTCTCCCTGAACCTCGCCATCCGCATCCGCAACGCGCGGACCGGCCGCCAGGAGTTCGCGCGCCTCAAAGTGCCGCCCATGCTGCCGCGCTTCGTCGAGGTCCCGGGCGGCGGGGAGATCAAGCGTTTCCTGCGGCTGGAGGAACTCATCGCCAACCACCTCGGCGACCTCTTCCCCGGCATGGAGGTGCTCGACCACCACGCGTTCCGCCTCACCCGCAACGAGGATGTGGAGATCGAGGAGGACGAGAGCGAGAACCTCATCCAGGCGCTCGAGGCCGAGCTGCTGCGTCGTCGGTTCGGTCCGCCCATCCGGCTCGAGATCACCGACGACATGGACGACGTCACCATGGACCTGCTGGTCAGGGAACTCGACATCACCGACCTCGAGGTGTACCGCCTCCCTGGGCCGCTCGACCTCCGCGGACTGTTCGACCTGTCGCGGATCGACCGTCCGGACCTGCGGTATCCGCCGCACCTGCCCACCACCGCCGTCGCCTTCCAGCCCGCGGGGTCGAGCAATCGCGCCGACATCTTCAAGGCGATCCGCAAGTCCGACGTCCTCGTGCACCACCCGTACGAGTCGTTCACCACGAGCGTCCAGGCGTTCCTGGAGCAGGCCGCCCGCGACCCGCATGTGCTCGCCATCAAGCAGACGTTGTACCGGACCTCCGGCGACAGCCCCGTCGTACAGGCGCTCATCGACGCCGCCGAGGCGGGCAAGCAGGTGCTCGCGCTCGTCGAGGTGAAGGCGCGATTCGACGAGGCGAACAACATCGTCTGGGCGCGCAAGCTGGAGAAGGCCGGCGTGCACGTGGTGTACGGCCTCGTCGGGCTCAAGACCCACTGCAAGCTCGCCCTCGTCATCCGCGAGGAGGACGGCCGGCTCCAGCACTACTCGCACGTCGGCACGGGCAACTACAACCCGAAGACCAGCCGAATCTATGAGGACTTCGGACTGTTCACCGCCGACGCCCAGGTGGGCAAGGACCTCACCCGGCTGTTCAACGAGCTCAGCGGTTACGCCATCGAGAAGAAGTTCAAGCGCCTCCTCGTCGCGCCGCTGCACCTCCGCAAGGGTCTCGTCCGGCTGATCGACGCCGAACGCCGGATCGCCGAGGCGGGCAAGCCGGCGCACATCCGCATCAAGGTCAACTCGATGGTCGACGAGGAGATCATCGACGCGCTCTATCGCGCGAGTGCCGCGGGGGTGAAGGTCGACGTGTGGGTGCGCGGTATCTGCAGCCTGCGGACCGACCTCGACGGGATCAGCGACAACATCACGGTCCGCAGCATCCTCGGCCGCTATCTCGAGCACTCCCGGATCTTCACGTTCGAGAACGACGGCGACCCGCAGGTGTACATCGGCAGCGCCGACATGATGCACCGCAACCTCGACCGTCGCGTGGAGGCCCTGGTCCGGGTCACGGACCCCGCGCATCTCAAGGAGCTCATCGCCTTCTTCGACCTGGCGATGGACGACCGGACCTCGTCGTGGCACCTGGGCCGCGACGGCGTCTGGGAGCGTCACGCCGTGGACGCCGACGGCAAGCCCCTCGTCGACCTGCAGGATACGACCATGGGGATGATCCAGCGACGTCGTCGGGCGCGGGCGGTTCGATGACGGCGCGGCAGGTCCAGCTCCCGCCGTCTGCGGCCGAAGCGAAGTGGGCGGACAAGGCCGTGTACGCGGCCGGTGCCGTCGTGTGGCGTCTGGTCGACGGCAAGCTGCGGATCCTTCTCATCCACCGCACGAAGTACCGCGACGTCACCCTGCCGAAGGGGAAGGTCGACCCGGGCGAGATGCTCGCGGAGACCGCGGTGCGCGAGGTGCACGAGGAGACCGGCATCCGGGTGGCGCTCGGCGTGCCGGTCGGGGTCAGCCGCTACCACCTCGCGTCCCGCAAGCAGAAGGTCGTCCACTACTGGGCGGCCGAGGCCACGGACGCGGCGATCCGCGCCTCGACCTTCGTGCCGAACCGCGAGATCGCCGCCCTCGAGTGGGTCAGCGTGAAGAAGGCCCGCGCCGCGCTGAGCTACCCCGTCGACCTCGAGATCCTCGATGCGTTCGCGGCGCTGGTGGACGACGGCGTGCTGCGGACCTTCCCGGTGATCGCCCTCCGGCACGCGAAGGCCCTGCCCCGCTCGGAATGGGACAAGGCGGACGCGACCCGACCGCTCACGGACCGCGGGAAGCGCCAGGCCAAAGCCATCGTCGGGCCGCTCCGCGCTTTCGGCGTGCGCAAGATCGTCACCAGCGACGCGGTGCGCTGCGTGCAGACCGTCACGCCGCTCGCCAAGGCCCTGGACCGCACACCGGTCCTCACCGAGAAGATCAGCCAGGACGCCTGGGAGGAGGGCGTCGCCGACCTCCGCTCCGTCGTCGGCCGCCGCATCCGCGCCGGCAAGCCCGCCGTGCTCTGCAGCCACGGCCCCGTGCTACCCGCGCTCCTCTCCGAGATCGCCCTCGCGACCGGCACCGTGCACGGCTCGTACGTGGGCAGTGCTGCCGATCTGGAGACCGGCGCGTTCTCCGTAGTGCACGTCTCGGCGACCAACCCCGGCTCCGGCATCATCTCGATCGAGACCCACGCGCCGAAGGTCTGACCCTTCCCGTCGTTCGAGTCGCGCACTTCGCTGCATCTGTGCTCGAAATGGCGCAAAGTGGGCGATTCAAAAGGGCGCGCGGTGACGGGGGGCCGGCTCCAGAGAGTCGCCGGCCGTTCACCTGCCGTTCACCTGCGCGGGAGAGTCTCGTTAACCGTCGCCCCTAGCGTCACTGTGTGCCCTGCACCGGGCCCCACCCCTCCAAGATCGAAGGATCCACAGTGAAGATCTCCCGAATCGCACGAATCGGCGCCATCGGCGCCGTCGCCGCTCTCGCCCTCGCCGGCTGTGCCGCGAACGAAGGCGGAGCCGGCGGCTCCAGCGAAGAGCCCTCGGAGTCCACGCTCTCCGGCACGATCGACGCGACCGGCGCGTCCTCGCAGACCGCAGCCCAGGAGGCCTGGGTCGCCGCCTTCCAGACCGCCCACCCCGACGTGACGGTCAACTACGAGCCCACCGGCTCCGGCACCGGCCGCGAGAACTTCCTCGAGGGCGGCAGCAACTTCATCGGATCCGACCGCGCGTTCAACGACGAGGAGATCGCCGCCGGCGGCTTCGGCGCCTGCACCACCGACGACATCGTCGAGGTCCCCCTCTACATCTCCCCCGTCGCCGTCGCCTTCAACCTCGAGGGCATCGACACGCTGAACCTCGACGCCGCCACGATCGCGGGCATCTTCGCCGGCACGATCACCAACTGGAACGACGAGGCCATCGCCGCCCTGAACGACGGCGTCGAGCTCCCCGACCTGGCGATCTCGCCCGTGCACCGCTCCGACCCCTCGGGCACTCAGGAGACCTTCGCCAAGTACCTCAGCGCGACGGCCCCCGACGTCTGGACCTACGAGGTCTCCGACGAGTGGCCGATCCAGGGTGGCGAGGCCGCGCAGGGCACCTCCGGTGTGAAGCAGGCCCTCACCGCCGGCAACGGCGCAATCGGCTTCCTCGACGCGTCCCAGGCGGACGGCCTCGGCCAGGTCGCCGTGGGCGTCGGCGAGGACTTCGTCTCCTACTCGGCCGAGGCCGCCGCGAAGCTCGTCGAGGGCTCGCCGCTCGCCGAGGGCCGCGGTGAGGGCGACCTCGTCTTCGACGTCGACCCGGCCGCTGCTGCGGACGGCGCCTACCCGATCGCCCTGGTCAGCTACCTCATCGGCTGCGAGCAGTACGAGGACAGCAACGTCGCGGAGCTCGTGAAGGAGTACTTCACGTACATCGCGAGCGCCGAGGGCCAGGACGCCGCCGCCGAGAACGCCGGCAGCGCCCCGATCTCGGACGGCCTGCGCGAGCAGGTCCAGGCCGCGATCGACCTCATCCAGGTCGGCTGATCCTGCCGATCCACTGACGACGGTGCCCCCGCGTCCCCGAGCGGGCGCGGGGGCTCCGCCAGGTCAGCACCCGATCCATCTCCACCCGGCCCGAAACAGGGAGATCATGAGCACGACCGCGCAGGAGCCGACAACGGCACCGGCACCGACACCGGCGCCGCCCACACCGATCAAGGCCAAGCAGCGCCTCGGCGACCGGGTCTTCTCCGGTACCGCGCTGGCGGCCGGCATCATCATCCTGGTCGTGCTGGCGCTCGTCGCGGCCTTCCTCATCATCCAGAGCCTGCCGGCCTTCCAGCTCGACACCGCCGACAACCACATCCTCCGGGGCGAGTCTTTCTGGGTGTACGTGTGGCCGCTCGTCTTCGGCACCCTCTGGGCCTCGTTCATCGCCCTGCTGATCGCGGCCCCCATCGCCATCGGCATCGCGCTCTTCATCTCTCACTACGCCCACCGACGGCTCGCGTCGTTCCTCGGCTACATCATCGACCTGCTCGCCGCAGTCCCCTCCGTGGTGTTCGGACTCTGGGGCGGCCTCGTGCTCGCCCCCATGCTCCAGCCGATCTACGTATGGCTCAACGAGAACGCCTCGTGGGTGCCGTTCTTCGGCGGCCAGGTCTCCGCGACGGGCAAGACGATCCTCACCGCCGCGCTCGTCCTCGCTGTGATGTGCATCCCGATCATGACCGCGATCTGCCGCGAGGTCTTCCTGCAGACCCCCAAGCTCCACGAGGAGGCGGCCCTCGCCCTCGGGTCCACGCGCTGGGAGATGGTCCGCATGGCCGTCCTCCCCTTCGCCCGCGGCGGCATGGTGTCGGCGGCAATGCTCGCCCTCGGCCGCGCGCTCGGCGAGACGATGGCCGTGACGATGGTGCTCTCCCCCTCGGCGGTCGTCAGCTTCCTCGTGCTCACCGCCACGAACCCCACGCCGATCCCCGCGAACATCGCGCTCGCCTTCCCGGAGGCGCACGGCACCGGCGTGAACACGCTGATCGCGACCGGGCTCATCCTCTTCGTCGTGACCTTCGCGGTCAACGCGCTGGCGCGCTGGATCGTGGCCCGCCGCGCCGAGTTCTCGGGAGCGAACTGACATGACCGCCCTCACCAGCGCTCCGCCCGCCGCGAGCACCACCGCGCTCACCTCCGGCCGCCTGCCGAAGTGGGCTCCGTGGGCCCTCCTCGGCGTCTCCTTCGTCGTGTCCGCCGCGGTGTTCGGTGTCGCCGCCGCCGGCTCCGACACCCCGCTCGCCGACTTCAACATCGCGGGCACCGTCATCGTCGGCATCCTGCTCTACATGGTGATCATCACGGTGATCTCGTCCATCGCCGAGAGCCGTCGCAAGGCCGTCGACCGCCTGATGACGGCCCTCGTCGCCACGGCCTTCCTCATCGCCCTGCTGCCGCTGATCTCCCTGCTGTGGACCGTGGTGGCGAACGGCCTCGAGCGCTTCGACGCCGAGTTCTTCACCTACTCGATGCGCAATGTCGTCGGTGACGGCGGCGGTATCGTGCACGCCATCTGGGGCACGGTCCTCATCACGCTGACGGCCACGATCATCTCGGTGCCGGTCGGTCTGATGACCTCGATCTACCTCGTCGAGTACGGTCGCGGCAAGATCGCCAAGGCCATCACGTTCTTCGTCGACGTGATGACGGGCATCCCCTCGATCGTCGCGGGTCTGTTCATCTACGCGGTGTTCGCCCTCCTGATCCGCCCCGGCATCTCGATGGGCTTCATGGGCGCGCTCGCCCTCGCCGTGCTGATGACGCCGGTCGTCGTCCGCGGCAGCGAGGAGCTGCTCCGGATCGTCCCGAACGAGCTGCGCGAGGCCTCCTACGCCCTGGGCGTGCCGAAGTGGCTCACGATCCTCAAGGTCGTCCTGCCCACCTCGATCGCCGGCATCATGACCTCCGTCATGCTCGCCATCTCCCGCGTGATCGGCGAGACGGCCCCGCTGCTGCTCACCGCCGGCTTCACGCAGAGCCTCAACACGAACATCTTCGACGGTCAGATGATGACCCTCCCGGTGTTCGCCTACAACCAGTACATGAACCAGGGCACGAGCCCGGACGCCGCCGTCGCGCGCGCCTGGGCCGCCGCCCTCACCCTCATCCTCATCGTCATGGTGCTGAACCTGCTCGCCCGCCTGATCGCGAAGCTGTTCGCCCCGAAGGTCAACGGCCGCTGAGGCCCCGACCACCCAGAATAGGAATCCACGTGTCCAAGAGCATCGAAGTCAACGACCTCAACGTCTACTACGGCAACTTCCTCGCGGTCGAAGGCGTCTCCCTCGACATCCAGCCGCGCAGCGTCACGGCCTTCATCGGCCCGTCCGGCTGCGGCAAGTCGACCTTCCTCCGCACCCTCAACCGCATGCACGAGGTGATCCCCGGTGCCCGCGTGGAGGGTGAGGTGCTGCTCGACGGCAAGGACCTCTACGGCGCCGGCGTCGACCCGGTGCTCGTGCGTCGCCAGGTCGGCATGGTGTTCCAGCGCCCTAACCCGTTCCCCACGATGTCGATCAAGGAGAACGTCCTCGCGGGTGTGAAGCTCAACAACAAGCGGATGTCGAAGAGCGAGCAGGACGACCTCGTCGAGAAGTCCCTCACCGGCGCGAACCTGTGGAACGAGGTCAAGGACCGCCTCGACCGTCCAGGCTCCGGGCTCTCGGGCGGCCAGCAGCAGCGTCTCTGCATCGCCCGCGCGATCGCCGTCTCCCCTGAGGTGCTGCTGATGGACGAGCCGTGCTCCGCCCTCGACCCGATCTCGACCTACGCGATCGAGGAGCTGATCGGCGAGCTCAAGAACGAGTTCACGATCGTGATCGTGACGCACAACATGCAGCAGGCGAGCCGGGTCTCCGACAAGACCGCGTTCTTCAACATCGCCGGCACCGGCAAGCCCGGCAAGCTCATCGAGTACGACGACACCACGAACATCTTCACGACCCCGTCGGTGCAGGCGACCGAGGACTACGTCTCCGGCCGCTTCGGCTGACCCGCACACCCTTCGGTCTTCGAGCGCGTCCGTCCCCTCCCCCTCCGCCCGGGCACAACTTCGGATGTACCGCGCGACACGCCGGCACCCGCTCCAGGGCCGCGGCGCGTCCCCTTCGGTCTCCGAAGCCGTGCACGGGTCGTGAGTCCTGCACCGACGGGGCCATGAGGCGGATCGTCCACAGAGGGCGGACTCTGAGGTCGAGACCGGGCGGAGAGGCCGCGGCGGCGCGAATGATGGCGGGATGTGCACGGGGCGAGGGACGCAGGTGTGGACGTATGCCGCGCTCCGCGCCCGGCACCGACGACGGCAGATCGAGCGTCAGATGCGCGACGGTACCCTCGTCCGGGTGCGGCGCGGGATCTACGCGACCGCCGCTGCGTGCGTGGAGGTCGTGACCGCCGCCACTCACGGCGGGGTCCTCGGCTGTGAGTCCGCCGCCCGGCACCTCGGGATCTGGGTTCTCGACGAGCCGGCTCTGCACGTCTGGATGCACCACGACCGTCATCAGTATCCGCACGAGGACTGCGACTGCGTGACGCACTGGGATGCCGCGAGGTCGAGCAGTGCCTTCGAGCAGCCGGGGGTGCCCCTCGTGCTCCGGCAGATCTACGGCTGCCGAGGGCCGGAGGCGTTCTTCGTCGCTCTGGAGTCCGCCCGGCGGCTCGGACTCATCGATGCGGTCGGGCTGCGCCGACTCGGTGACCGGCTCGGGCCCGAGGGGCGCGACCTCATCGCCTTCTCGCGGGCCGACGCCGACAGCGGCCTGGAATCCTTGGTGCGGCTGCGGATCCGGCGCCACGGGTGGCGCGTGCGGACACAGGTCGGCGTGGTCGGGACGGGCCGGGTGGACCTCCTCATCGATGACTGGCTCATCATCGAGACTCGACGACGCGATGGTCCTCCACGACTGGCCCCTCGTCGAGCGCGCCATCGTCGAGACCATGCGTCGCCGTCCCTGACCCGGTCACCCCTGTGCCGTGCACAGCTTCGGAGACCGTCGACGACACGCCGGTGTCGGGGCCGGGGCCACGGCGTGTCGTCCGGCATCTCCGAAGTCGTGCCCGGGGACCCCGGAGGCTCAGTCGCGCGGGGAGAGGAGGTAGGCGTTGAGGTCGTCCGTGAGGGCGGTGTCGACGGGCACCGGCGTGCCGTCGATCGCGGTGATGGCGGTGGCGAGACGCACGCTCGACACGAGCCATGCGGCGTCGGCCCGCGTCAGATCGGCGGCGGGGATGCGGTCGTACCCGACCTCGAAGCCGCGCGCGAGGAGGTGGTCGTAGACGCTGAGCTGCGTGGTGCCGTGCAGGATCCCGCCGTTCGGGGCCGGCGTCGTGAAACGGTCGTCGAAGCGCAGGATGAGCGAGGCCGTCGGAGCCTCCAGCACGAAGCCGTCGCTCGACAGGAAGATCGCGTCGTCGGCTCCGCGGCGCTTGGCCTCGCGCAGGGCCGCCATGTTGACGGCGTAGGACAGCGTCTTGGCTCCGAGCAGCAGCCAGGGTGCCCGTTCTGCGGCGCCGAGGTCGTATCCGCGGTCGAGGGTCACGACCTTGACGCCGTTCCGCCGTACCGCGGCGAAGTCCGCCGCCGGAGCCGCCGTGACCCAGGCGGTGGGCGTCGGCCCGTGCTCGACGCCGCGACTGAGGATCAGCTTGATGACCGACTCCCCCGCCCCGAGCTGTGCGGCGGCCTGCTGGATCGCCTGCCGCCACTGCTCCTGGTTCGGCACCGGGAGGTCGCAGAGTCGCGCCGAGTGCGCAAGGCGTTCCAGATGCGGGACGACCTCCTGCGCATGTCCGTCGACGACCCCGATGGACTCGAACACACCGTCGCCGCGCTGCGTGCTCAGCTCGCCGACGCTGAGGGCGGGGGCCGCGGCGTCCACCTGCGTGAACGTGTCGGCATAGTCGGCACGCTGCTCGTCGGCGGCGACGGGATCGATCATGAGGGCGAAGCGACGGGTCATGTCACGAGCCTAGGCCGCCGGGAATACCCACCGCGTCCTCGCGTTACACTGGAGTGGCCGGGCCGCATAACCCCGGGCTCCAATTTTCGCCGCTGCGAGCGGCCTTCCGCCGAGAGGCGTTCTTGCGGCCCGGTCTTTCTCTGTCCGGACGCTGTTCCGCCCCGCTCGGACTCAGGCCAGGGCTCCGGTGCGCCACAGAACTGCCGACGCCGCGAGGTCCTGGGCATAGCTGCTCAGCCGCAGCGCCCGCGTGGTGAGCTCGCTCGCCCGGGCGGGCTCCGTGGGCTCGTAGTCGTCGGCGGTGTGCGTCGCCCCCGAGGCCTGGACCCGGCAGAACGCCGCCGCGCGCTCCAGTGCCACGGCGAAGTCGCCGCGGAAGGCGCCGCGCAGGATCGTGTCGATGAGCGCCACGAGCTCGTCCGGGCTCGCCGGCACCGGCGCCCCGGCGACCACGGCATCGGCCGACGGCAGCTCGACCCGTCCCCGGTCGTAGAGCAGGGCGGCGGTGCGCGGATCGCCGTGGATCGCGAGCTGGAGCACGTACAGCCGCCACAGCGACCCGGGGAGAGTGCGCGACGGCGCCTTGGACCACAGCTCCGCGATCTCGTCGATGCCGTGCTCGCTCGTGAAGGCGATCAGCCGCTCGACGCTCGCCCCGCTCTCGTCCTCGCGGACGCGGGTCAGCAGCGCGGAGGCCGTGGCGTGTGCGACACGCGTCTCCTCGGCGGGATCATGGGCGCCGACGATGTTGTCGAAGGCGCTCGTCGGACGGCGCACGGGGCGATGGTGCTGCTCGGGCATCCCTCCAGGGTACGCCCCGCCTCCCGCGCTCAGGCCGTCGGGATGACGATCACCGGGTCGGTCGTGGGGAGCCCGGACGGCGATCCGCCCTCCTGCTCGACCGTGACCGCGATGGCGTCGCCGGCCTGCATCTCGCCCTCGAGGAGCGCCGTGGCCTCTCCGTCGTCGACGTCGAACACACCGGCGGCGATGGGATCCTCCCCGCGCACGAACCACAGCTCGTAGGTCTTGCCGTCCGCCACCTCGGGCAATCCGTCCGTGACGAGCACGGCCTTGCCGACCGAACCCGACCAGTGCGCCGTCGCCGTCGCGCCGTCGTCGAGCTCGACCGTCGCCTTCTGCGCGTCGCCCGCGGACTCGATCTCCTGCAGCGCGACGACGCTCTCCGGCCTGTTCAGCTGATCGTTCAGAGCCACCGCACCGATCCCGACGCCCACGAGGAGTGCGAGGCACGCGGCGAGCGCGAACGCGAGCCGGGTCCAGCGGCGAGCCGGGCCGGGAGAGGCGGCGCCGGAGGCAGGGCTCTCGTCCGCGGGTCCGTCTGGCTCGGAGGCGGGGGCGGGCTCGGAGGCATCGCTCTGCGGAGTCTGGGCGATCTGCGCGAGCAGAGCCGCACGGATGCCGGCGGGCGGAGCGACCGGAGCCACGCCGTCGGCGAGGACAGCGGCCGTCTCGGTGTCGGTGTCGTCCTGCGCCGCCCACTCCGGGTGCTCGGCGAGGGCACGGCGGTACCGGCGCTCGTCGTCCGCCGACAGCGCGTGGAGCGCGGCACCTGCCGCGAGTTCTGCGAAGTCCTTCTCGTTCATGCCGTCACCCCCATCGCCGTGCGGAGCCGGGCCAGCCCGTCTCTCATCCGTGTCTTGATCGTTCCGAGTGGCGCTCCCACGAGCGCCGCGATCTCGTTCTGACTGTAACCGCCGTAGTAGGCGAGGACGAGCGCCTCCCGCTGCGCCTCCGGAAGCCCGGTCAGCGCCGCCACGACCCGCTCTCCTTCGATCCCCAACTCGACCCGTTCCGCCACGCTGTCGTGCGCGACGCCGAGGTCCTTGAAGCCCGCGCGCACGTCCCGGTCCGCACTCGACTGCGAAGCCCGCACCCGATCCACGGCCCGGCGATGCGCGATGGTCATCACCCAGGTTCGTCCCTGTCCCTTGTTCGGAGCGAACCGGGAAGCGGATTGCCAGATCTCGAGGAAGACCTCCTGGAGCACTTCCTCGCTCTGCGCGCGGTTCACGAGCACGCGGAGGATGAGGCCGAACACGCGGGAGGAGAGGGAGTCGTACAGCGCCGCGAAGGCAGCCTGATCACCGGAGGCGACGCGGACGAGGAGGTCGGCGACAGCATCCTGCGGCGCCGCCCCGTCCTCGGGGACGTCCATCCCATCGATGACCATCTCCATAAGCATGCCGTATCTCCTCCCTCTTCCCGTGCAGACGTCACCCGAATGTGAACGAATACACCTCGACGCCGGTGGGGACCTCGAGCGTGAACGCGCCCTTCGCGATGTCGTCCTGCTCGAGCAGGCCGTAGGAGCGTGGCGTCCCGTCGATCCGGATCGTCTGCGCGTTCCCGTCGGCGTCGGTCACCACCACCTCGCCCGACCCCGCGACGACCATGCGCACCTCGGCCGCCCGGTACTGCAACCGGATCCGCGCGTCGTCAGCGGTCGGTGTCACGTACTGCGTGTCCACGGTCCAATCGCCGTCCAGCGCGAAGCTGTCGTCGGGCTGGTCATCGGGGAAGCGGAAGCTGCCCTCGCCGCGGCGGTACTCGTCGCCACCGCCGTAGTTGACATCCTTCGAGGATCCGAGGAAGGTCTCCCGGGTCGTGGCTCCCACCTCGGGGGTCTCGTCCTTCACGTCCGTGGCGGCGGGCAGCTCGACGTCGGGGTCGGCATCCTGCAGCAGTTCCCGGATCATCGCCTCCGTCGCGGCGTAGTTGCCCTCGCCGAAGGAGATGTGGCGGACGGTCCCCTCCGCGTCGATGAGGTAGTGCGCGGGCCAGTACCGGTTGCGGTAGTTGGTCCAGGTCGAGAGGGTGTTGTCGAGGGCGACGGGGTACTCGATGCCGAAGTCGCGGGCGCCCGCCGCGACGTTCCCCGGATCCTTCTCGAACGCGTACTCGGGCGAGTGGACGCCGATCACCTGCAGCCCGGCGTCCCGGTAGGTCTCATCCCAGGCCACGACGTGCGGGATGGAACGCTGGCAGTTGATGCAGGAGTACGCCCAGAAGTCGATGAGGACCACCTGTCCGCGCAGGTCCTTCAGATCGATCGCCTCCCCGTCCGGGGTGTTGAGCCACTGCTGGATCCCCTTGATGGACGGCGCCGTCCCGCACGACTCCAGCTCGGTCGCGCCGTTCGTGCACTTGTCGAGGTCTTTGTTCTCGTCGTTGACCAGGCCGCCGAGGTCGAGGGCATCCTGCACCTGCTCGGAGTCGGCGATCTGCTCCTGCAGCGGTGCGGTGTAGTCCGGCAGCAGCCGCTGCAGCGCCTGGGGCACGTTGAAGACGAGACCCACGGCGAGCGCGATCATCGCGACACCGGCGGCGATCCGCAGCGCACGCTCCTTGGTCCGGAAGGCGCGGATACGCTCGATGACGCTGCGACCCGCGAGCGCGAAGACCAGCAGGGGCACGGCGACGCCGATCGCGAACGAGACGGTGAGCAGCACGGTGCCCACGCCGATCTGCCCCGTGGAGCCGGCGACGATGATGGCCGCGAGGACCGGGCCCGCGCACGGGACGAACACGGCCCCGAGAGCGAGGCCGACGCCGAAGCCGTTGCCGCGGTTCTTCACCTCGCGCTGTCCGAAGCGCTGGAACGGCCGCTCCAGGATGTGCTGGAACCGCGGCACGATGAGTCCCACCCCGATGACGACCAGCACCGCGATGCCGACCCAGCGGATGATGTCCTGCGGCAGGTTCAGCAAGCCCAGCAGGAGCGACCCGGCGAGCGTCACGAGCGTGAAGCTCAGCACGAGGCCGGCGATGACGAAGTAGGGGCGGCTGCGCTTCGCCGGCACCGCCTCCCCCTCGTAGGACGCCGACTGGGCGCCGCCGGTGAGGAAGATCACCGGGAGTACGGGCAGGATGCACGGCGAGATGCCGGTGATGAGCCCGCCGAGCAGGCCGATGATGATCAGGTCCATGAGGTCCTCGTCTCTGTCGGGGGCTGTTCGCGCCGACCCCCCGGAGCGGATTGGATCGGATCCGATTTCGGAGAATCTCGAAATTCTTCCCATCCGATCCGGGGACGCTTCCGAACAGCCCTCGACGCCACGGA
This sequence comes from Microbacterium sp. MMO-113, assembly GCF_037148555.1. NCBI lineage: Bacteria > Bacillati > Actinomycetota > Actinomycetes > Micrococcales > Microbacteriaceae > Microbacterium > Microbacterium sp. MMO-113. Next base: position 296,331 of record NZ_JBBCTD010000003.1, read on the forward strand.
GAGGCCGTGGCCGGAGTTTCGAAGGAGCTCGACATGTTCAGCACCAAGAAGAAGGTCACCGCAGCAGTCACCCTGGGTCTGGCGAGCGCATTCCTGCTCTCGGCATGTTCCATGGGCAGCGGAACGAGCACGGAGGAGTCGTCGGAGCCGACGACCCCGGAGTCGTCGGAGTCGACGCCGATGGAGATGGACCCCGCCGCGAACCTCGTCGGTCCCGGCTGTGCGGCCTACGCGGAAGAGGTCCCGGACGGCGCCGGTTCCATCCAGGGCATGTCCCAGGACCCGGTGGCGGTCGCCGCCTCGAACAACCCCATGCTGACGACGCTCGTATCGGCGGTCAGCGGTGAGCTGAACCCCGACGTGAACCTCGTCGACACGCTCAACGGCGACGAGTTCACCGTGTTCGCCCCGGTCGACGACGCCTTCGCGAAGATCGACCCCGCGACCATCGAGACGCTGAAGACCGACAGCGACCTGCTGACCTCGATCCTCACGTACCACGTGGTCCCCGGCCAGATCGAGCCGTCCGACATCGAGGGCACGCACACCACCGTCCAGGGCGCCGACCTGGAGGTCACCGGCAGCGGTGACGAGTGGATGGTCAACGACGCCAACGTCATCTGCGGCGGCGTGCAGACCGCGAACGCGACCGTGTACCTCATCGACTCGGTCCTGATGCCCCCGGCTGAGTAAGCCAGGGATGGTGCCGGCGACCCGACCGGCACACGGCCTCCCCTGTTGTCAGGAGGGACACGGGGCAGGTGAAGGGGCCGTCGGCGGCTGTGGCGCCGACGGCCCCTCGTCGTGCGCCCCCTAGACTGGGAGCACGGGCCTCTAGCTCAGTTGGCAGAGCATCGGACTTTTAATCCGCGGGTCGTGGGTTCGAGCCCCACGGGGCCCACCGCATCCTCAGTCGTCGCCGCCGACGTCCCCGGCGAGCAGGTCGTCGCGGATCCCGGCGACACCGTCCGGCAGGGTCTCGCCGTGCAGCACGAAGTCCGGGGCCTCGGGGCTCCCCCCGATACCGCAGACGGCGACGTTGTCCTGACCGTCGATCGTCTCCGGGACGGCCACGAACCACACCGCCGACTGTTCCAGCCACTCGGTGGTCGCCATGTCGGCGAAGAACGTGGCGTTCGGCGAGATCGTACGGATCTTCTCGGTGCAGAGGGAGACGAGCTGCCCCTTCGCGAAGGCGCCGGCAGCCGGCGGCGACGACGACTCCGTGGGCGTCGGGGCCGTGGTCGGGACGGGCGAGGACGACGGCGTCTCCGAGGGGGTGGAGGTCACGGTCGGCGTCGGGTCCGGAGCCGGCGTGCACCCGGCGAGGACGACCAGCACCGGCAGGAGGAGGAGAGCAGGGCGGAGGCGCATGTCTGGATGGTATCGAGTCGCCGCTGCCATTCCCTCCAGCGCGGCCGCTCTGTATCACCGTCGTCCACGGCTGGCCACCCCCTGGCGACGCCCGGAGCCCTGCGAGAGGGTCGAGGAGTCCCCGGAACAGGGCGACTTCCCACCGAAAGGACGGACCATGACTCTCACCGGAAACCGCGTGGCATTCCTGGCGACGGACGGCTTCGAGGACAGCGAGCTCACGAGCCCTTGGGAGGCGGTGACCACGGAGGGCGCCAGCGCCACCCTCATCGCCCCGGACGGAGCGGCGATCACCGGCAAGAACGGCCACGAGCAGGCTGTCGACCTCAAGGCCGCCGACGCCTCCGCCGACCAGTTCGACGCGCTCGTGCTGCCTGGCGGCGTCGTGAACGCGGATCACCTCCGCATGGATCAGGCCTCCATCGACCTGGCCCGAGCGTTCTTCGAGCAGCACAAGCCCGTAGGCGTCATCTGCCACGGCGCCTGGATCCTCATCGAGGCCGGTGTCGTGGACGGCCGGACGATCACGAGCTATCCGAGCCTGAAGACCGACCTCCGCAACGCCGGGGCGAGCTGGGTGGACGAGGAGGTCGTGGTCGACGAGGGGCTCGTGTCGAGCCGCACCCCGGACGACCTCCCGGCGTTCAACGCCAAGCTCGTCGAGGAGATCGGCGAGGGCAAGCACGCAGGGCAGACCGCCTGACCCTCAGCTGACGCGCGCCCGATGGCGCCGCACGGCCGCCCGGTTCGCGCACCTCACGGAGCAGAACCGCTGGCGGCCGTTGCGCGTCACGTCCGCGACGACGTTGGTGCACGGCGGCGCGTCGCAGCGCCCGAGTCGGTTCATCCCCCGGGTCACGAGGTGCAGCGCTGTGCCGAGGTTGATGATCGCGCGCAGCACGAAGGGCAGCGAGCGCACGTCGTCCCGGTAGTGCAGGTGCCAGCCCTCGTCATCGTGATTGGTGAGCCGCGGATAGGCACCCGCGGTGGCGAGCTGATCGTTGAGCAGGGCGGCCCGCGCATCGGGGTCCTCCTCATCCACCATGGCCAGCCAGTCGTCGATCACGGCGCGCACCTGCGCGTGATCGTCGGGGGCCGGCGGAAACGTCTGCGTCATCCCGAGCGCGAGCGACCGCTCCTCGATGCCCGCGCGATCGGCCGGCCAGTCGTTCGCGAGGGAGGCCGCGAGGAGCACCGCGTATTCACCGTAAGGGTTGAGATGCATAAGACCATTACATCACGCTGGTCCCATGACCTCCTCCGACACCCTCCCGATCCCCCGGCTCGCCTCCGCCGCCGACACCCACGAGCACGCCTGGCTGGTCGAGTCTCGCCATCCCACCAGCGAGGGCGTCGTGCTGTACGTCCGGTGCGCGGGCTGCGACTCCCGCCGGGTCGACCTCGCCCCGCGTGCCGAGATGCCGCCGACCGCGCTGAGCCGCGCCGTGGTCACGCCGTCAGCGCGATGAGCTTCCGCACCGTGCGCAGGTTGCGCGCCGTGCCGGGAACCCCGAGCGCCCGGTCCAGCACGGCTTTCGTGAGCTTGGTCGTGTGCACCCCGCCGGGGGCGTAATCGATCCACAGATCGTGTCCGACCAGAGCGAGACGCTCCCCTGGCACCAGGCGCTCGTGCAGAGCTTCGAGGGCGCCCGCGGCGGGCTCACCCTCGAGGAACATCGCGTGCACGAGCTTCAGCTCTCCCTCCGGGAAGGGCTGGGCCGCCTCGGACTCGGCGAGCTCGGCGTGCGTGCGATGGATGACCGGCGTGTCGACACCGAACTCCGCCGCGATGAGCGCCCGGACCGTCGCGCAAGCCGCCGCGGGTTCTCGCGGCGTCGCGCAGAGGATGTTGCCGCTCGCGATGTAGGTCGAGACGTCACCCAGGTCGGTCTCGGCGACGAGCAGCTCGCGCAGCCGCATCATCGGCACGCTGTTGCGGCCGCTGACGTTGACCGCGCGGAGGAGGAGGACGCTGCTACTCACGCCTTCGCGCTCTCGAGGAGCTCGGCACCGGCGTGCGCGAGCTCGGCGAGGGCCGCGGCACTGGGTTCGGGCGCGACTCCGGCGACCAGGTCGGTGAGGACGCGGACACGGACGCCGTGCGCGATCGCATCGAGTGCGGAGGCACGGACGCAGTGGTCCGTGGCGATGCCGACGATATCCGCCGTGACGACGCCGGCCGCGCTCAGCACCGCGGCGACGGTCGCCCCGTGGTCGGTCACCCCCGCGAACATCGAGTAGGCCGGACGGCCCTGGCCCTTGCGCACGTGGTGGGTGACGCGGTCGGTCACGAACAGCGGATCGTACTCCGCTCCCGCGGTGCCGGCGACGCAGTGCACCGGCCAGGAGTCGGTGTAGTCGGGAGTGGCGGAGAAGTGGCCGCCGTTGTCGCCGTCGGCATCGTGCCAGTCGCGGGAGGCCACGACGACCTCGTAGTCGTCGGCGTGGGACGCGAGGTAGGCGGAGACGGCGGCGGCCACCGCGTCACCGCCCGGGACCGCGAGGGCGCCGCCCTCGGTGAAGTCGTTCTGCACGTCGACGATGAGAAGCGCTCTGCTCATGCTCCGAGCGTACGCCCCGCGGCCGAGCCCGGAGACGAGGAAACCCCCGGGACCACGAGGGTTCCGGGGGTTTTCCTGAGCCGCTTGTCAGAATCGAACTGACGACCTTTTCATTACGAGTGAAATGCTCTGCCGACTGAGCTAAAGCGGCGTGCGACGCGTGAGCGGCGCGATCACCGATATTACCCTGTCTCGCGCTCGCTCGCGAATCGAGGCGCGATCACTCGCAGCGCAGGCCGTCTTCCGGCACCACGTCTTCGAGGAGAAACGCCTCCACCGCCTCGTCGACGCAGACGTTGCCCTTGTTGTAACCGGTGTGGCCCTCGCCCACGCGGGTGATGAGGACACCCTCGGAGAGCTGGTCGGCGAGCGACTCCGACCACTCGTACGGGGTCGCAGGATCGTTGGTGGTGCCGACGACGACGATGGGACCCGCGCCTTCCGCGGTGATCTTCTCGCGGGTGCCGGTGGGCGGATACGGCCACACCTCGCACGGGTCCGGTCCGGACCAGTACGGCGCGATGGTCGGCGCCCCGTCCGCGATCTTCTTCTCGGTGGCCGCCTCGGCCGCGGGGTCGTCCTCGACCGGGTAGTCCATGCAGTTGTACGCGCGGAAGGCCTCAGTCGAGTTGTCGATGTAGGTGCCGTTCTCCCGGCCGTTGTAGTAGTCGGCCAGGCGGAAGGCCGTCGACGGGTCCCCCTGCAGCGCCTCGTCCAGGGCCTGGGTGAGGATCTCCCAGCTGTCCTCCGAGTACAGCGCCGCGATGATCGCCGTCATCAGGGCGTCGGCGCCCATGAGCCGGCCGTCGCCGTTCTTCAAGGGCGTGCGATCCGCGCTCGCGAGCAGGGCGCCGAGATCGGCCATCGCCTCGTCCACCGTGCCGTTAAACGGGCACGAGCCGGAGTCGAGGCAGTTCTGCATGTAGGCCCGCAGCGCCGACTCGAAGCCGAGTGCCTGCGTAGCACCGACCTCGAGGCCGGGGACGGAGGGATCGATCGCTCCATCGAGCACGAGCCGTCCGGCCTTCTCCGGGTAGAGCTTGGCGTAGGTCGCCCCGAGGAACGTGCCGTACGAGTACCCGAGGTAGTTGAGCTCCTTGTCGCCCAGGACGGCACGGAGGAGGTCCATGTCGCGGGCGGCGTTGACCGTGGTGATGTACGGCAGGATCCCCTCGCTGTTGGCGTCGCACGCCTCACCGAAGGCGCGGGCCGAGTCGAGCAGCTCGGACTCCCACTCCGGGGTGCCCCGCGGCGCGGAGGGGATGCCGTAGAGGTACCCGTCCATCTCCTTCGCGTCGTAGCAGGTGACCGCGGTGGAGGCGCCCACCCCCCGGGGATCGAAGCCGATGACGTCGTAGTTCTCGATGAGCGCCGGACCGACCGCGTAGTCGAGGCTGCCCTGGATGAGGTCGACGCCGCTGGAACCGGGGCCGCCGGGGTTCGTGAGCAGCGAGCCGATCGCCTCGCCCTCGGCGCGGTGCCGCACCACGGCGAGCTCGATCTCTCCCGCGCTCGGGTCTTCCCAGTCGAGCGGCGCGGTGACGGTCGTGCAGTCGAAGCCCTGACCGCAGTCGGTCCAGTCCAGCCCCTGGGAGTAGAACGGCAGCAGATCTTCCGCGACGCCCTCGGTGTCCGGCGTCTTCTCCACGGCCGGCTTCGAGGACTGCTCCGGGATCATGGCGTACAGGCAGCCGGAGAGCGCGACCGAAGCCGCGGCGAGACCGGCGACGATCGCCGCGGTGCGACGGAAGCGGGACAGGGATCGAGTCTTCACGGTTTCCTCCCGCTCGTGACGGTCACGAGCAAACTCTCGAGTGCGAGCAGCGGGGCGACGTTGCGCTCCAGCGCCTCACGGGTCTCGGCCAGGTGGTCGAGCACGACCAGCGTGCGCTCCACACTCCAGGCGGCGGCGAGGCCGGCCACCTCGGTGTGCAGTTCGCGGTTGATGAGATCGTCACCGCGACCGTACTGCAGCATCACGACATCGCGGAAGAGCGACTGCAGGTCGGTGAGGACCCGGTCGATGCCGTCCCGCAGACTCCGCGTCGCCCGTTTCTTCTGGTCGTCCTCCAGCGCCGACACCTGAGCACGCAGCGCCGGAGGCACCGCCTGCCCCTCGGCGACCCCGACGGTGCGCAGGAGAGCGGCGCGTTCCGCCGCGTCCCGCTCGGCGGTGAGCGCCTTGGCGTCTTCCGTCGCCGCCTGGATGATGCGCCCGGCGACCTCGACCGCGTCGTTGACGCCGCGCACCCCGATCACGGCACGGAGCGTCTCGTCGCGGCGGCGGCGTGCGGCATCGTCGGTGGCGAGACGCTGGGCCATGCCGATGTGGCGCTGCGCGTGGCGGGCGGCCTGCTCGGCGACGGCCTCGTCCACGCCCGTGCGGAGGCTGATGAGGCGGGACACGTCCGCCACGTCGGGTTCGCGGAGTCGGAGCGACCGCACGCGTGACCGGATGGTCGGGAGGAGGTCGGCCTCACTGGGCGCGCAGAGGATCCAGACGGTCTGCTCCGGCGGCTCCTCCAGCGCCTTGAGCAGCACGTTCGAGGTGCGCTCGACCATCCGGTCGGCGTCCTCGACGACGATGACCCGGTAGCGCCCGGCAGAGGGCGCGAAGTAGGAGCGTTCGACGAGGGCCCGCGCCTCGGCGATGGTGATGATCACCTTGTCAGTGCGCAGCGCCGTCACATCGGGGTGCGTGCCGGCGAGGACCTGCCGCATCGTGGCCTCGTCATCGGGCCCCTCGGCGATGAGCGCGGCGGCGAAGGCGTAGGCGAGGGTCGAGCGTCCGGAGCCCGGAGGGCCCGTGATCAGCCAGGCGTGCGAGAGCGCGGCGGGATCGGACGCGGCGGCGCGCAGCGTCTCGACGGCGGCCTCCTGCCCCCAGACGTCGGCCCAGGGAAACGGCGGGGCGAGGGTCGAGGGCATGCACTCAGCCTAATCGCGACCGCCGACGCTCCCACCACCCGCCGGGGACTGGGCCTCCCAACGGACGAGGCCCCCGATGAAGGATCAGTCGAACAGTGCGGAGACGCGGGCGCGGATGCGCTCGGCGATGCGCTCGGGCGACGCCGCAGCGTCGATCACGAGGAACCGGGCAGGCTCCGCGCGGGCCAGTTCGAGATAGGCGTCGCGCACACGGGCGTGGAAGGCCTCCTTCTCGGCCTCCAGCCGATCGAACGGCTTGTCGGCCGAGTCGAGGCGCGTGCGCGCCATGGCCGGATCGAGATCGAGGAGCACGGTGAGATCCGGAAGCGCCCCCTCGGCCGCCCACAGCGACAGATCGCGAATCTCCGCGGCATCGAGGACGCGTCCGGCGCCCTGGTACGCCACCGAGGAGTCGAGATAGCGGTCCTGCAGCACGATCTCGCCGCGAGCGAGCGCGGGGCGCACCACCGTCGCGACGTGGTGCGCGCGGTCGGCGGCGTAGAGCAGCGCCTCCGCGCGCGGTGCGATGTCGCCGCGGTGGTGGAGCACGATGTCGCGGATGAGCTGCCCGACCTCGGAGCCACCCGGCTCCCGGGTGCGCACGACCGTTCGACCGCTCTGCTCCAGCCAGATGGCGAGGAGGTTCGACTGGGTCGTCTTCCCGGAGCCGTCCCCGCCCTCCAGCGTGATCCAGAAGCCGGGGCCTGCGGTCACGAGTCCGCCTTCTCTGCCGCCTTCGCCGCCGCGTTCGCGGCCCGGGTCGCCGCCGCCTTCTTGGCCGCCGCCGAGCGGGCTGCCGACGTGGTCGACGCCTTCGCCGTCGAGGACTTCTTCGCCGTGGAGGCCTTGGCCGGGGACTTCTTGGCCGGGGACTTCTTGGCCGGAGCCTTCTTCGCGGGAGCCTTCTTCGCCGCTCCCCGCTTGGGCGCCGGACCCTTGGCGCGCTTGTCCGCGAGCATCTGCACGGCGATCTCGAACGTGATGTCGTCCGGGGTCTGTCCCCGCGGGATGGTGACGTTCGTCTCGCCGTCGGTGACGTACGGCCCGAAGCGGCCGTCGCGCACGCGGATGGGCTTGCCGCTCACCGGGTCGGCTTCGAACTCGGCCAGCGCGCTCGACGCCCGCCGGGCGCCGTACTTGGGCTGCTGGTAGATCTCCAGCGCCTGTTCGAGCGTGACGTCGAAGATCTGCGACTCGCTCTCCAGCGACCGGGAGTCGGCACCCTTCTTCAGGTAGGGACCGAAGCGGCCGTTCTGCGCGGTGATCTCGTCCCCCGTCTCCGGGTCGACGCCGACGACACGCGGCAGGCTCAGCAGCTGCAGCGCGGTATCGAGATCGATCGTGTCCACCGACATCGAGCGGAACAGCGAGGCGGTGCGGGGCTTGGGCGCCGCTTCCTTCTTCGCGCCGCGCTTGGGCTTAGGGGCCTCGACGACCTCACCGGTGGCCTCATCGACGGCGGCATCGTCGGAGACCGGATCGTTCTCCTGCACGTAGGGGCCGAAGCGTCCGTCCTTGACGACGACGACCTTGCCGTTGTCCGGGTTCACCCCGAGGACACGGTCGCCGGCGACCGGCGCATCGATGAGCTCCTGGGCCTTCTCCGCCGTGAGCTCGTCAGGCGCGAGATCTTCGGGGACGTTGACGATGCGCGGCTTGGCCTCCGGATCCTTCGGGTCCGTCACCTCGAGGTAGGGGCCGTACTTGCCGAACCGGAGGGTCGCGGTATCGGTGATCCGCGTCGAGTTCAGCGCCCGGGCGTCGATCTCCCCGAGGTTGTCGACGACCTGGCGGAGACCCACGTGCGAGTCGGAGCCGAAATAAAACGACTTCAGCCATTCCACGCGGTTCTGCTCGCCGCGTGCGATGGTGTCGAGGTCGTCTTCGAGCGCCGCCGTGAAGTCGTAGTCGACGAGCTCGGCGAAGTGCTCTTCGAGCAGACGCACCACGCTGAACGCGAGCCACGTCGGAACGAGGGCCTGGCCGCGCTTGACCGCGTACCCGCGATCGAGGATGGTCTCCGGGATGGTGGCGAAGGTCGAGGGACGGCCGATGCCCTTCTCCTCGAGCACCTTCACCAGCGAGGCCTCGGTGTAGCGCGGCTTCGGCGTGGTGCGGTGCCCCTTCGCCTCTGCGGCGGACACCGCCAGCTCGTCTCCGACGGAGACCGCGGGGAGGGACTGATTCTCCGCGGCGTCGGCGTCGCTGCGCTTCTCGTCGCGGCCCTCTTCGTAGGCCTCCAGGAACCCCTTGAAGGTGTAGACCGTGCCCGAGGCGGTGAACTCCGCCGTCTGCCCGTCCGCCTCGACCGCGATGGTGACGGTCGTCGTCTCGTACTTGGCGTCCGACATCTGGCTGGCGACGGTGCGCTTCCAGATGAGGTCGTACAGCCGCTGCTCCTCGCGGTCGAGCTCGCCGGACAGCGAGGACGGTGTGCGGAAGTTCTCCCCCGAGGGGCGGATCGCCTCGTGCGCCTCCTGCGCGTTCTTGCTCTTCGACTTGTAGACGCGCGGCTTGAGGGGCACCGCGTTGTCGCCGTAGAGAGCCACGGCCTGACTCCGGGCCGCTTGCACCGCCTGGGTGCTCAGCGCCGTGGAGTCGGTACGCATATAGGTGATGTAGCCCTTCTCATAGAGGCGCTGGGCGACGCTCATCGCCTGCTTCGCGCTCATCGAGAGCTTGCGGCCCGCCTCCTGCTGCATGGTGGAGGTCGTGAAGGGCGCATAGGGGCTGCGGGTTCCCGGCTTGGCCTCGACCTTGGTGACGGTTCCCGCCCCGGCGGCATCCACGGCGCGCGCGAGGGCGGCCGCCCTCGCCTCGTCGAGGACGACGACCGCCTTCTTGAGCTTTCCGGTGTCGTCGAAGTCGGAGCCTCGGGCGAGCTGGCCGCCGTCCACGCGCACCAGGCGGATGCGGAAGGACGTACCGGTCGCGGCCGCGTCGGCGTCGACGTCCCAGTACTCCGCAGAGACGAACGCCATGCGCTCACGCTCGCGGTCGACGATCAGGCGGGTTGCGGCGGACTGCACCCGGCCGGCCGAGATCCCGGTCTTGACCTTGTACCAGAGCACGGGCGAGACATCCCACCCGTAGAGGCGGTCGAGGATGCGCCGGGTCTCCTGCGCGTCGACGAGGGCGTGGTCGAGTTCACGGGTGTTGCCGACGGCGGCCTGGATCGCGTCCTTGGTGATCTCGTGGAAGACCATGCGCTTGACCGGCACCTTGGGCTTGAGCGTCTCCAGCAGGTGCCAGGCGATCGCCTCGCCCTCGCGGTCCTCATCAGTGGCGAGCAGGACCTCATCGGCGTGCTTGAGCGCGCGCTTGAGCTCGGCGACCGTCTTGGTCTTGCGGTCCGAGACCACGTAGTAGGGGTCGAAGCCGTTGTCGATGTCGATGGAGTACTTGCCGTACGCCTTCTTGTCCTCGGCTGGGATGTCCTTCTTGTCGGCGAGGTCGCGGATGTGCCCGACAGAGCTGAGCACCTCGTAACCGTCGCCGAGGTATCCCTGAATAGACCGCATCTTCGTCGGGGACTCGACGATGACGAGCTTCTTGCCTTCAGCCAAGGGGCGTCCTTTCTTCGAAGCACACCATACACACCGCTATCAGGGGTCGTTCACAGCGGGCGAGGGGTAGAGCCGCCGTCATGGTTCCTCGGGTGGCCCGGCACGAGCGCGGGAGACGGCAGCGAGTCCAGCGTACGCCGCCTCCACCGACACGGTCGCCACATACCCTTGCAGCGAACAGCTCGTCAGGGCCGCCCCGCTCGCCGCGGCGACCCTGGCGGCCAGCGCACACGGCTCGTCCGCCGTCGGCACCGCGCCGCTCGCGGCATCCGCGGCGGCGAGCGCGGCGGCGTCGGCAGCGCCCGCCGCCCGCTGTGCCGTGACCGCCGCGCCGCCCACCGCCGCAAGACCGACGGACAGCGTGGCGCTCACCACGAGGAGCGCGGCCGCGAGCGCCGAGCCCGCCATCAGCGGCCCCCGTCCAGCGCACAGCTCGAGGCGCGCAGCGGGACGCTGACGACCGCTCCGAGGGAGAGCCGGAGCGTCGCCGTGGCGCACACGAGGTCGCCCGCAGGGGCGAACGCGGCACCGGCGCCAGGGATCGCCTCGTGGACGACCCGGGCTGCCGCCGCCGGGTCCTCGCCGCGGCCGAGCAGCCGCGCGGCGTCGGCGGCCGCATCCTGCAGCGCGACCTGCCTCGACGCCGCCACGAGAGCACCCGCCCCGAGCAGCAGCACCAGCACGATGGCCGGCAGGGCCAGGGCGAGCTCCGCCGCGACGGCGCCACGGTCACCACGCCACCGCCAGTGCGCCGGGGGCGCATCGGCATCGGGTACGCCGCCCGTCATGAGACAGTCAGAGCTCGACGGACGAGGCCCGTGAGGATTCCCCGCACCTCGTCCGAGCGCATGATCGCCACGAGCAGACCGGCGAAGGCGACCGCGGCCACTATTGGCCTATAAGGGCATTATTGATTGCATGACGCCGAAGAAGCACCAGACCCGCGCCGCGATCTACGCGAGGCAGTCCGTCTCCGACAGCGAGGGCATCGGCATCCAGCTCGAGAAGGCGCACGCGTTGGCAGCGTCGCGCGACTTCGAGGTCGTCGACAAGTACATCGACGACGGCGTGAGCGGGTACAAGGCGCGCGAGGAGGGAACCGCGTTCGCGCGGATGCTCGACGACGCCCGAGCGCGGCGCTTCGACGTCGTGATCGTCCGCAAGCTCGACCGCCTCGGCCGCTCGCTCTCCGCGCTTGAGGCGCTGACGACGGCGAAGGCGCAGGTGGTGACCACCGACGGCGAGGTCGACCTCACGACGGTGAACGGCCGCCTCATGGCGAACCTGCTGACGTCGGTCGCGCGGGCCGAGAGCGAGACGAAGGCGGAGCGCCGGGTGAACCGCAACGACGAGCGCCGGAAGGACGGCGTCCCGACGTCGGGGCGGGTGCCGTACGGCTACCGCTGGGTCACGACGAAGGAGCGCGCCGAGCGCGGCACGGATGAGGCCTACGAGCTGGACGACGAGCGCGCTGCGGACGTGCGCGGGATCTTCGAGGCCTTCCTCGGCGGCGTCCCGCTCGGGTCGATCGCCCGCGATCTGAACACGGCCGGGAAGCGCACGATGCCGACGAAGCGGCACCCCGAAGGAGTGCCGTTCTCGCCGACGTCGGTGCGCCGCATGCTGATGAACCCGTACTACGCCGCGCTCCTGCCGCGCGAGGCACCGAAGGACGGCGCGCACTACGACCAGAGCAGCGTCGACGTCGACGATTGCGTGCCCGGCCGGTGGCCAGCGATCGTGACCGTCGCGCAGTGGCAGGCGGCGAAGAAGAAGCTCGACCATCCCGAGCGGAAGACCTCGCCCGGCCCGACGCGGCGGTGGCTGCTCAGCGGCCTGGCGATCTGCGGCGGCCACGGCAAGCGCGACGACGCCGCGATCCAGTCGCGGGCGCTGCAGGCCACCGGCCGCACCGACGCCGCCGAGCTGACGCCGCAAGAGATCGCCGAGGCCGCCGTCGCGCTGGCCGAGGAACGGTGCGGCATGCCGATCCGCGCAGGCGGCGGTGAGAAGGGCATCCACTCGTATCGGTGCGGCAGTATGGCGCATTTCATGCGCCGGGGCAAGCCGCTCGACGACTTCATCACGCGGCTCGTGGTCGCGCGCCTCGCAGCACCGGACGCGGCCGATCTGCTCGTCGACCGGGAGCGGCCCGACGCGGAGGCGCTGAGCGCCGAGCTGACGCGCCTGGAGGCGGTGCGGCGGGAACTGGGCGACGATCGCGACGAAGGCCTGATCGGCCGCGCGGAGTACCAGCGGCGGCTCAAGCGCGTCGACGCGAAGCTCGCCGAGGTGCGCGCGAAGCTCGAGCGCGGCGCGGTCATCGAGCCGCTGCGCGATCTGGTCGGAGCGGACGACGTGCGCGCGGTGTGGGACGCGCTGACGCTCGGTCGCAAGCGCGCAGTGATCGAGGCGCTGATGACGATCGTCGTGCACAGCGTCGGGCAGGGGAACCGCCGCAATATGCCCGACGCGGCCATGGCGAGCACGCTCAGCATTCTCTGGCACGCGTGAGCTGATAGCTGACGCTACGATTCGAGCATGATGACGACACGGACCATTGGCTTTCTTCTGTCGACCGCAGTGGTCGCGGTGCTGCTCGCCGGGTGCTCAGGCGTCGATGAAGCCGGAGCGTGCGACCAGGCGAAGTCGATCGCTATAGACGTCAGGTCCGCGATCAGCGCAGGCGGGGCCATCACCGAGCTCGAAGAATCGGACGAGAATCTCGACGAACTCCACCGTCTCGCGGACCAGCTACGAGACGTGAGCGGATCGGTCGACTTGAATGAAGCCACCGCAGAGATGGCCGATGCCGTGGACGACTTCGCAGACGAGCTCTTGGACATTCGCAACGGGAACGGCGACGAGGACGACGCGCAGGAAGCTGGCGGGTATATCGCGCAGGGAATCGTGCTCATCAACATGTATTGCGCTGGATAGGCGGGGATCTCGGTCTGCGCTCGCATCAGCCCTCGGTCAGCAGGATCGCCACCGGCGCCCCGAGGTCGTTGCTAAAGGCCCGCGTCGAAGCGGCCTAAGAGGGTGTGCAGGGTGTGCAGGCACTCAACATTGACGAGAAATGCGCGCGCGTGGGCGCGTCAATATAGAGAGGTTGCACACCCTGCACACCCCCCGGAATTACGCGGAAGTCGGGCGGCGCGAGATTGGCGATTGCGGCGCTGGAAAGTTGAAAATGCCCGCGGAGGGCGCCCCCCCCCCGATCCCCGCCCGCACTAAGGCGACGATTCGGAGCGCGTTACGGTAGCGGGATGACCTATGCCGACGACTTCGGGAGCACCGAGCCGCGATGCCCAGACTGCGGCGTCGTAATGCGCGGCGAGGAGGGCGGCTGGAGCTGCCCGGAGTGCCGGAGGTTCGAGCCGACCGAGCAGGGGCCGCTCCCGCCGCCCTTCGAGGGGCCGGGCATCCACGGCGGATGACGTATGCCAGGATGAGCGGCATGAGCCTGAACCCGCGCGACGTTACAACGGAGGCGTTCGCCCGCATGCTGGCCGATGGCGAATTGCGGAAGATCCTTGGCGTGGATCTTTCTCAAGGTTCCGCCGATGCTGTTCTGTCGTCGCCGGAGCTGTTGGCGGACTACTACAGGAGATGGTCGGATGCAGCAGTCATGCTGCAAGGGACGGGCGCGACGCAACCTCACAGTGATCCGCCTGCACGCCGTTCGAACGCCGTGCGCCCCTCAGCGCGCAGCACATTAGGAATGCAAAGCGCCGTTCAGGGAGTCATTTGGGCTGGCGCGAGCCTAGTACTCGTCGGCCTCACCTTAACGCTAGCGATTGCGCTGGCACGAAGCGACGACCCGAATCTCGGGCAGCCAGCGGCAATCTATTGGACTCAGGTCGGCTTGTTCTTCGCCATTCTCTTGTGCGTTTGGGGGCTCATGCACGCCGTTCGAGCTACACGTTTCGGTGGTAGCGCGGAAGTGGGTACGCCGCGAAAGACTGCCACCATCGTTCTCGGAGTGATCGGACTGATAGCCAACGTGTTCTTCGCGTTGTCGTGGATCCTGACATGGGTGACGCTTTAGAACGGGGTACGCCGTCGGATCGTTAGCGCCCGCTGTTGTGATTAGGGCTTACCCGGGAACAGATCCCGGACCTCGACCTCTAGCGCGTCCGCGAGACGATAGAGCACGTCGAGTGTCGGGTTTCGCCGACCCCGCTCGACGCCGCTGACATAGGTGCGATCTAGCCCAGCTTTGTGAGCGAACGCCTCCTGCGACAGCGTCAGAGCTTCTCGAAGCTCGCGCACGCGCACACCGAGAGCGACGCGAGGAGAAGGCATGAAACCACCGTCTCGATATGCTGACGATGAGTCCACGGACTATGAGTCACACATTCATCGCAGAGAGGTCGCACCCATGGCGAGCAAGAAGGAACCATACGAGACGCAGACCGTCAACTCAGAGCGCGCCGCGGCGAAGCTGGTGGCCAAGGGCTGGGAGGTCGTCAGCAGCACGTCAAGCGGAACCTGGGTGACAGGCAAGCGCACGGTGGTTATCCTTCGGCGACCGAACCCCAAGTACAAGGGCTGAGTGTAAGAAGCGGCGCGCTGGGGATGCGCGACCCCGACGCGCCGCAGTCGTGGATCATCCCTCGTCGTCGACGACCTCGGCATCCACGACCTCGAGCGCGGCGGGAGTAGACGCTGCAGCCAGAGGGCGCTCTCTGGCGCGAACCGCGAGAAGTTGCTGCAGCAGCAACTCGCGCGATTCCTCGAGCGTGACATGGCCCTCGATCCGAGAGGCGCGCGGGAACCCGGCGCGGTCCAGGATCGCCTCGGCGGCGCGGAGCTTGTCCTGGTCGCGAGCGCCTTTCACCATCACCCGCGCCAGCGTCCCGATCGCCGGGTCAACCAGCTCTGCCAGCCGGAGCCGAGCGCGTCGCCGCACCGCCGGAGCGCCACCGCCGTGAAAGCGACACACCGTGCCGCCGGGGATCGGCCGGTTACCACACCGCTCACCGGTCGACCGCGCATGCGCCGTGCAGCGGGGAGCACCGCTCATAGGGTCGCGTGCTTCCATGGGGTCGTTCACGACAGCACCGCCAGGTCGGTCCCGCGCAGCCCTTCGGCGACGGCGCATGCCTCACAGAGCGCGATCGCGAACACGACGTGCGGCCGCGCCACCTCGGCGGGCACGAGCGCCTTGTGCAGCGCCGACGCCCGGGCGGTATCGCAGCGCTCACAGGTGCGACGCCAGCCCGCCTCGATCTCGTCGCGGAAGTCGGCAGCGCACGCCCGGCAACCCACGAAGGCGTGACCAGGGAACGCGATCATGTCGGGGAGGTCGCCCTCCTCCGTCGCGCCCAGATGCGTGCACATGGCCGCCAGCGACTTCCGGGACGCTACGCGGGGATCCACGCGCTCGATGAGGTCGTCGATCGCGGTGTCGAGGAACGCCGAGCGCGGCAGCGAAGCGAGGTCGACGCCGGAGAGCGTCGCGCGCTCCGCCAGCGCCGCCCAGACCACCCCGACGCTCATCGCGCACCCGCGTTCACGTAGCCGCGCTCCTGCACGTCGACGAGGTCGCGCCGCAGCGCCGCGACGTCGACGTGCGCCCACGGCTCCGCGTTCGGCGGCGTGCCGTCCGGGAGAGCGCCCCAGCCGACGACGGTCATCTCGATCGCGTCGAGGGCGAAGGTGCGCGTCATCCCGAGGTGCTGCAGCAGCGCCCGGCGAAGCGAGGTCTGACCGACGGAGCCGACGTCGGCGAGCGCGTCCGAGCAGGCGGAGCAGACGTCGCCCTCGATCGGTGCGGCGGAGGGCTGACCGCCGAGCGAGCGCGTCGACGCCGTGAGCGCCTCCCACACCGTGCTCGCCGCCACACCGCAGAGCAGGCAGCCACGGCGCTCTGAGTCGGCGGGAGGGCCGAGCGGGACCGCCACCGGCCCCGTGCGCAGCAGGCGCGAGCGCAGCAGAGCCGCGAGGCCGTCACGCGCCGCCTGGCGCAGCTCGGAGCCGACGTGGGCGAAAGGCGAAGCGTTCGCGACGCCGAGGCGAGCATCGGAGGCCTGCACCGGCGCGAAGCGTGCCGACCACAGCGCCGCGGCACCCGCGACGTTCAGCTGCTCGAGCGCGGTCGAGAGGTCGCGCGGCGACTCCAGGCGCACGGCGGAGCCGGTGACGCCCTCGACGGCGAGCACCGCCTCCAGGCGCTCCACGATCAGCGAGCGGGAGCCGAGACGGGCTGCGAACGCGCCGAACGCGTCGACGGCGGCGCGGGCACGCTCGAGGCGGCCGAGGCAGGCGGCGCAACGGGTGACCGCCAGCGAGCGCTGCGGCGTCAGCTCGCGCACACCGAGACGCGGATCGTCGACGGCGGCGATCGCCAGCTCGGTGACGTCGCGCTGCAGGTGCGGGCCGGGGACGGCGACACCGCAGACCCCGCAGGGCAGCAGCGAGCCGGTGAGGGCGATCGCGACCGGGACGGCCGCGGGAGAGGTGGTGGACATGAGAACTCCTTCAGGGATCAGACGTGGTTGATGTAGGGGGCGGCGGCCCTGAGTAGGAGCTGCCAGTCGGCCTCCGCCACAACGCGCGTGGGGGCCGCAGGAGCCGCCGGAGTGGGCGCAGGGGCCGGTGGTACGCGCCGGGCAGCCTCAAGGGCCGCAGCGGAGCGCTGGGCGGCGGCACGGGCACGTTCAGCGGCGGCGTGCGCCTCCTCGTACCGCGCCTCGAGCCGCTCTTGCCGGGCGACCGAGGCCAGCTCGACGGCGAGGCGATCGGCAGCGGCGGGGATGAACCCCTGGAACCCGGAGCGGCGCGTCATGACGCACCCCCAGCCGAGGCGACCGCCGCGATAATGCGGTTGGCCCGGTCGAGGCGGGCGCGAGCCGCCGCAGCGATCACCCCAGGGTCACGGCTCGTCTCGGCGGCCCAGAACAGCCGCTCGTCGACCTCGGAGCCGCGGACCAGAGCCTCCACGACGCGATCCGGGTGCACGCCCAGCCAGCCGAGCACGCCCTCCGAAGTCCGGCACTCATGGCCGGGTCCGACGCCACAGGTCGTGCACGACAGCACGCGCACACGCACCTCCGCCACCGAGAGCATCGGAGCCGCGGCGTTCACGATGCCACCGCCGAGCGCCGGGCGACTCGATCGCCGCAGACGCCAGCATTGAAGCACCGCTCGCCGACCTCCGCGCCGTGCTTCTCGCAGGCGATCGCCAGCGCGGACGGGATGACCGCCATCGTCGCGATCTGACGATGGATGACCTCGGCGGGCGGCGGCGGCCCTTCGTACGGCCGCAGCGGCCGCCGCTGCTCGGCGGGCGGAGTTGAGCGCAGCGCTTCCTCGATGCGCCGGACGCCCGGCGACTGCATGGTTGTGCGGGTCATGATTCGTCCTCCGATTTCGTATCCCAGGAGGTGAGCGCCTCCTGATTCGGGCGGAGCGACAGCCCCGTCCAGCCCGTGGTCTGCTTCCCGCCGATGCGGGGCCGACCCTTGATCGCGCTGCGCATCAGCTCGTGACGCGCGAGGCGCTCGGCGAAGAGCGTCTCCGACCACTTCGCATGACCTCGATCGCCGAGCCAGGCGGAGAACCGCCGGTACAGGTCTTGCGACGAGGCGAACCCGGCCTCGTCGAAGATCACGTTCTCGACGAGGAACCCGTGCACCGAGTCCGCGCTCGCGCGCCAGTCGGTCGTGGCGGCCTCGACCTCCAGCGGCAGCGCCGGGAACTCCTCGCCCGCGGCGTAGAAGCGCATCGCGCCCTCGACCAGCCAGGCCAGGACGGCCTCAGCGCGACCCGCTCGACCCGCCTTCAGGCGACCCCGCAGACCTGGATCACCAACCAGCTCGCCGCGAGAAGGATCGGGTGCCTGGCGACCGGTGACGAAGGTGAACGGGAACTCGACCAGCGCGAGGCGACGCCAGGTGCCGTGGTCGGTTTCCGAGATCGAGGGCCGATAGTTCGTCGTGACGTAGAGCGAGTGCGTCGTCGGGAAGGTCGAGTTGTCCTGGCGCATCCGGCGAGCGGTGATCCACTCGGTGCCGAGCACGGACTTGAGGCGCACGACGTCCAGCCGGTTGCCTTCGGGCAGCTCCTCGAGCCACGCGAGGCGCGCGCCCTGCAGCGTCGTCAGCTCGGTCGTGTGATCGCTCGGAGAGCCGAGCAGCACCTTGTGAGGGACCACCCGCGAGAAGCCGTCGTCTACCGCCGAGTTGATCGCGGTGAGCATCACGGACTTGCCGTTCTTGCCGCCGCCGTGGAGCACCAGCAGGCGATCATCGGGCGTCGGATGCCCGGTGAGGCCCTGGCCCAGTCGCACCTGCAGCCACTCGCCTACGTCGCCCGGCAGCGCCGTCAGCGCAGCATCCCAGTCGGCATGACGCGCGCCGGGAAGATACCGCGCCGCGGTGACGTGCGTCAGGCGCAGCTCGGGATCGTGCGGAGCGAGGTCGCCGGTGCGGAGGTCGAGCACGCCATTACGGACGTTGAGCAGGTGCGGGTGAGCGTCGAGCTGGTCGGCGCGCACCGCGAGCTGGCCGCGGATGAGCACCTCGGACGCCCGGATCCGCGACGCCGACATGAAGCTCGACAGCTCGCCCGCGCGCACATCGGGGACATGATCCAGATGCCAACCCCGGATCAGCTCGAGCACGTAGGCGGCATCCCGAATCTGCCAGCGGGTACCGTCCCAGACGTACGGCGTATGACCGTCGACGTAGAGCACCTGGCCTCGCAGGTCGGCGGCAATAGCCTCCGCCCGGCGAGCATCCAGCAGCAGCTCCTCGTCGTCGAGCTGGACCTCGCCCGAGGAGGCACGCGCCGGTGCGGGCACGGGCGCAGCAGGAGCCGCGGCAGCCCGCTTGCGCTCCTCCTTCGAGAGCGGGAATGTGGCCGTCAGATCGTCGGGCATTTCGGCCACCTTCCGCGCCCAGGCGCGCTCGAAATGGGCGGCGGAGTCGCGTCCGTAGCCGCCCGAGTAGCGCTCCAGCGCCTTGTCATGCGCCCAGCGACGCCCGGCGCGGTCCTCCCACGCGGCAGCGACCACGGGACCGACGATGGACATCAGAGCGTCGTTGTCGACGCCCGAGGTCGGAACGGACTTCGCCGCGGCGCGCACGCGCTTGGTCGGCTTGGTGCGGCCGCGATCGTGCCACTCGTCCAGGTCGACGGAGCGGGCCGAGGAGCGATCCTCGCGCGGCTCCAGCAGCGCCTCGAACCACTCGACCGGCAGCAGCGGGAGGTCCGCGACAGCAGGCGCATCGCAGCGCTCACCGGTCGGCGAGTACCAGCGGTACGGCTTCCCGGTGACCGGATGCACGCTCGGGGAGACGACCGAATAGCGGTGACCGCGCCACGGGATCTCCATCCCGGCCAGAGGCCGCGATCGGATCCGCATGCCCTCCGGGACCGCACTCGGTAGCCGGTAGAAGCGCTGACGTCGAGGCGAGTTCTTCCCGCGCGCGGTCGACGACCAGGTGGGCGTGAGGTCGGGCAGAGGTTCGCCGCGCTCGGCCTCCAGCAGCGCGCGGAGGCCGTCGACGGTGGTCGAGTCCTCGTCGAACGCGAGAGTCAGCTCATGCCGAATCGCGATGTTGGCCCCGCGCCAGGCGGGAGAGGCCGCCCAGGCGTCGCGGTCAGCGCGCGAGACGGTGCCGTCGTACCCGGTGCAGCCGGTCGGGAGCTTGCCCTTGCCGCCCTTGCCGACGACGGGGATCACCGACGGCCAGGCCCGCGAGACGTAGCCCGCGACCGCATCGGCGTAGGGGCGCTTGCGCTTGCCGCTCATCGAAGAACCTCCTCGGGCAGCACGTCATCGGCCCAGCCCACCGTGACGTGCTCGATCGCAACCCACGGGATCAGCGAGACGACTTCGGAGCCGTCCAGATCGAGATGACCCGGGGTGACCAACAGCAGGCCGGTTCGGTCGGACGCCTTCACGCGGCCGGTGACGTCGCAGAGGCCGCGGTCGAGCACCGACCCGGCGAAGCGCACACAGACGAGCTGGTCGCGCAGCGCAGCACGAGCGTCGGCAAACTCGGAGAGGTAGCGCGACACCAGCGAGTGTCGAAGGTCCGCCGTAGAATTAACAGCAGAGGTCGCGTCGCAACGATCCTTTGCCGCCGTCCCGTCGTCACCGGGGCGGCGGTTCTTTGCGCTCACCGCTCCGACCCCTTGGTCGGCGCGAGCAGGGCTGCCAGACGGGCGCGTGTGTCGGCGGACAGGCGAGGAGCCTGAGCCACCAGCCGATCGAGCGTGCCGTCGTCGACGGGCGCAGGCGCGGCGTTCATTTCGCACCGCCCTGCAGTCGCGCTGAGAGCTGCGCGGCGTGCTCAGGCTTGAGGCGAGCACCGGAAGCCGAGAGCGCGTCGGTGATGGCGCGGTCGACCTTGGCCGCAGCGAGATCGCTGCGAGCGCTGCGCTCGGCGATGGGATCGCCAGCGCGCACGGCCCGGCCGATCGCCGCAACGGCGATGCGGGATGACGGGATGGACATGAGAAGCCAATCGCTAGTAACTAGCGATCAGCGCCCTCTATCCGCTTACCCCTCGGGTGGCTTATTGACCTCGCACCCGAGTCCTCAGCGGCTCCACGGTTTCCCGCGGGCTACTTCTCGTCGAGGGTTTCCCCTCTAACGGCCAGCTCCCCGAACGGAGGTCCGCTATCCCAGATCACCCCCGGAGGGGATAAGTGGTCCGAACAGCACCCGCGGCGTTTCGGTTCCGCTGGCGGCTCGTGTTCGGGCTCGACCTAAGGCTACCACTAGAACTAGCGACTACCAACAAAAACCCCGGTCACGTCATATATTAGGCGACGCGCCGCAGCGTGCGCGGGTGGCCGTTCCGATCCTACGGTGCTGTACACCTGCGACGAGAACGGATCACGCCGATGCGGGAACGGAACGCAACGTTCGAATGTGCGAGTTCGTAACCGTCTTGGTACGACTCGGGCGGATGATCGCAGCCGTGGTTTCAGCCCAATAAGCAAATGCCTCCGCTTGCTCGCGATCCATCACGCCCACTTTGGCCGCGTGAAAGATTGCGTCATCCAAAGTTGATCCGAGAACTGCTCTATAGGAATCGCTCTCATCCGCGTCGCGGGTGAGATGATCCCACAGGTCGATCACGCTGTGCGAGTCTGCAGTCGTCATGGGCGTTGCAAACTGGACATGGAAGACACGGCGCGCGCTCTCGGCGGGGGACTCATCCGATCCGTAGTCCCTTCCGGCGACGGCGTGCAGTCCCTCCCGGTAGCGAGGGTCGCTCTCGCTACGTCGAGAGGACAACTCTGCGTGGAGCTCACCAACCGTCGTTGCCATGTGCTCGAGCAGCCTCGCAGTCTTGCGATCGTTCGCGAGTTCTGACCGGCGCCGCAGCGCCACCGTGACGATGCTTGCTCCCAAGACGACCAAGCCCGCGAGAAGCAAAACAACTTCTATCCAACTCATCGTCGTCCCTTCCCTCCGATCACGTCGAGCTTTCTTCCATTCTCGTCGATCTGCGCCCGCATGGCGCCAAGGTCATCTTTCACCAACTTCAGTGTTGCGTCGAGCGAGTTGGCAATCCTCTCAGTCGAACTCTTGGCTATGTCCGCAACCGTGG
Source organism: Microbacterium sp. MMO-113 (assembly GCF_037148555.1). Taxonomy (NCBI): domain Bacteria; kingdom Bacillati; phylum Actinomycetota; class Actinomycetes; order Micrococcales; family Microbacteriaceae; genus Microbacterium; species Microbacterium sp. MMO-113. The sequence continues at coordinate 318,336 of NZ_JBBCTD010000003.1, forward strand.
AGTCCGGTGGGAACAGTTTTCGAACGACCGAGGGGCCAACGGTGACGACAAGCGCTGTGAGAAGAGAGAGACCCGCGGCCCAAAGTTCCACTCCGGATCCGCTCGCATCGGCGACAGCATCCTGGGCGGCGCTAGAGAGAAAGGCCATGACCCCACTCCGGAATGGTCATATCGGCCGACCCAGCGATGAGCTTGCCAGCACGCTCACGAATTGAGGTGAGAGCGGAAGTGAGGCCTTCGATGTCGGCCAGGTTAAGTTGGAAGACTATTGCGCTCACTCCAGCCGCCACACTCGAATCGAACTCCAGGCGTGCACTTACGAACGGCGTAGCGATCGGCAGGCCGCCAGCTCCCTCGGTCACGCGTAGGTCAAGCGCGAACCGGTGTGAAGTCAGGATCGGAAGAAACGCGTCGCGCTCGTCAATTCCAGTGACACGCTCCTTGTCATCGTCGTCGGGCGTCAGCGAGGCCAGGAGACGAGCAACATTGTCTTCGAGGGCATCCGGGAATGCAGCGCGTAGCTCCGCGCCCACGTCCGTAACTCCGTCGCGCAGTGCGGCTTCATGCAGCAGGCCGAAGGCGCGGCTCACCAATTCGTCGCCAGAAGTGATCGGCTCGTGAGTGGCCGTCGCAGTTAGCCGGTCGAGACTTGCTGCGCGTAGCTCGGCGAGCGCTTCTGCATCCTGCTCAAGAAGATCGGCGACGGATCCGCGGAAGGACTCGACCTTATATAGAGGTGCGATCCGGCTCATGAAAGTATCCCCATCACGGTTGTGACATTACACGAGCTTGCCCCTGCGGCACTCTTACTCGTGCATCTTCTCTTTGTATATGCTCTATCGCTGCCACAGTTGCCATGGTGGTGATGGCGTACTCGGCGGTCGCTGCGCCGGTGTCGTCTCCGAAGAGAGCCCGGGCGCGGCGCCGGTTCAGGGTGGGCAAGGTGTCGTTCATCTTCATACCTCTTTCTTTGGGTGATCACGGAAGGGTCAGGTCGGCAGGGGTGTAGAGGCGAGCACACTGAGCAGGAGGGGCGCCACACCGAGCAGGAGGAACGCCGGGAGCGTGCAGACGCCGAGCGGAAGCAGCAGCCGCGTGGAGAGGCGCGCGGCGCGAAGACGCCCCTGGACCCTCGCACGATGCCGGTCCTGTGCCGCCGCCGCACGCAGCAGCTCCACGGCGGGGACGCCAGCGGCACGCGAGAGCTCGAGAACCTGACCGACGCGGTCGCGCTCGGCGGGATCGACGACTCCGGTCTCGGTGACGAGCGCGACGGCGCGGTCGATCGGTGCACCACCCGTGAGCGCGACCGCGACGAGCTCCGCCGTCATACCCGGCGTCCCCGGCTCGGGACGCGCACGGCGCAGCAGTCGTCTCGTCCACAGCCGGGCGACCGCGACCAGCAGCAGGCCGACGACGACGCACGCACCCCCGAGGGGGTTGCCGATGATGGCACCCAGGGTGTCGAATCCCAGCGCGACGCCGAGCAGCAGACCGGCCAGCGGCATCCAGAGCAGCAGTCGCGCCGTGCCCGCCGGTTCGGCCAGGGCCACCCGGACGTCGTCCGCCGCCGACGCGGCATCGCGCAGCGCCTCGGCGATGGTGCGGAGCACGTCGGCCAGCGGCGCTCCGACCGTCGTGGCGACCTCCCATGCCGCCGCCAACTCCGTCCACATGCCGCCCTGCGCCTCGATCGCCGCGACCAGGGGCACCCCCTCGTCCGTTCGTTCCAGCACCGCCGTCGCAGACGGGTCTCCCGTTCCCGCGAGGTGCCGCCAGGCGACGAGCGGGATCGCCCCGGCCTGCAGGAGCACCGCGAGCGTCTGGACGGAATCGGCGACATGCGGACCGGCCGCCGATGCCGGCCTCGGCACACGGGGCGTCACCACGGCTCGACCTCCTCGATCGCCAGCCGCTCACCCGCGAGCACGAGACGACCGGTCTTCGCGATGCGTCGCGCCCCGCCCGTGGTGCGTTCCAGGTGCAGCACGATGGTGAAGGCGCTCACCGCCTGACGCGCGAGGGCGACCGCGTCCATGCCGGCGAGCGCGCCCAGGGCCTCCAAGCGCGCGGGCACGTCCGCCAGACCGCTGGCGTGCAGGGTGCCCGCGCCACCGTCGTGCCCGGTGTTGAGCGCGGTGAGCAGCTCGCGGACCTCCTCCCCTCGGCACTCGCCCACCACGAGGCGGTCCGGACGCATGCGCAGGGACTCACGGACCAATCGCGCCAGATCGATCTCGCCGGCGCCTTCGAGATTGGCCTGACGGGCCTCCAGTGCGACATGGTGCGGGTGCCGCGGCCTCAGCTCCGCGACGTCTTCGATGGTGACGATGCGCTCATCGGGCGGGACCTCCGACAGCAGGGCCGACAGGAGCGTCGTCTTGCCGGTGCCCGTGCCGCCGGTGAGCAGGAGGTTCGCCCGGTCGCGGACGAGCACGCCGAGCCAGCGCCTCTGCCGCGCATCGAAGGCCCCGCGCGCCGCGAGCGCATCGAGGTCGGCCGCGTGTACGCGAGGGACGCGGATCGACACGGCTGTGCCCAATGCCGACACCGGAGCGAGGGCGGCGTGCACCCTGACGCCCGAGCCGAGCCGCACATCGACGCACGGCGTCTGATCGTCGAGGTGTCGCCCTCCGATCGCGACGAGCGCCACGGCGAGCTCGCGGACCTCACGTTCCGTGGCCCGCCAGTCCGGCACGCGTTCCGCCCCGCTCCCTCTATCCACGAACAGCGCGTCCGCGCCGTTCAGGAACACGTCCGTCACCTCGTCGTCGACGAACGGCGCGAGCAGGGCGAATGCCGGCTCGCTCCGGAGCGCCTCCTGCGGAGCGCGCGATGCAGCACGAGTCCCGGAAGAGCGAGGGCGGATGACGAATCGATCAGGCATACGGCGACGGTAGGCCGCGGCTGTGCGCGTCGACCGCGAGGGGCGTGTGCTCCGTCGGACCCTGTGCACAAGCAGACGCCACCCGCAGCGGTGCAGGAGCCGACCGCGGCGGACGAGGAGGCGGGAGCGCTCCCATGAGAAAGGGCGGCACCTCACGGGGGGAATGAGATGCCGCCCACGGCGGCTCTCGATCGGGGGAATCGGGCACGCCAAGGCCGGAATGAGATTTCGGCTGTCGTCGAGTGTACGCAAGGCGACCGTCCTGACAAAACCCACTCGACTACCGACTTTCGGCAGTATTCGAGGGTCAGGGGCGGGGATAGATTCACCCTGACCTGGTCGCACTCCCCCTGCGGCCATGCCTGCACGACCCGAACGCCGCAAAGGAGCGCCTGCCGATGAGCAGTCAGATCGATCACCTTCTCGACGAGACCCGGCGCTTCGCGCCGTCGGAGGAGTTCGCCGCCAAATCCGTCGCCTCGCAGGAGCTCTACGAGCGCGCCGCCGCGGACCGCGAGGGCTTCTGGGCCGACCAGTCACGCGAGCTCGTCCACTGGCACAAGCCCTTCACGCAGGTCCTCGACTGGAGCAACCCGCCCTTCGCCAAGTGGTTCGACGACGGGGAGCTCAACGTGGCGTACAACTGCCTCGACCGGCACGTCGAGGCCGGCAACGGCGACCGCGTCGCGCTCTTCTGGGAGGGTGAGCCCGGGGACAGCCGCCGCATCACCTATGCCGAGCTGACGGACGAGGTCAAGCGCGTCGCGAACGTGCTCGACGAGCTCGGCATCGGTCAGGGCGACCGGGTCGCGATCTATCTGCCGATGATCCCCGAGGCGATCGCCGCGATGCTCGCCGTGGCGCGCGTGGGCGCCATCCACTCGGTCGTCTTCGGCGGGTTCAGCGCGGACAGCCTCCGCTCCCGGATCGACGACGCCGGCGCCAAGCTCGTGATCACCGCGGACGGCGGGTACCGCAAGGGCCGCGTCTCCGCGCTGAAGCCGGCCGTCGACCAGGCGCTGGCCGACCGCGGCGAGGGCGAGCAGCAGACCGTCGAGCACGTGCTCGTGGTCAAGCGCGGTGAGAACGAGGTGGAGTGGACGGAGGGCCGCGACCTGTGGTGGCACGACGTCGTCCCCGCCGCCTCCGCCGACCACACCGCCCTGGCGTTCCCCGCCGAGAACCCGCTCTTCATCCTGTACACCTCGGGCACGACAGGGAAGCCGAAGGGCATCCTGCACACCTCCGGCGGCTACCTCACCCAGGCGGCCTACTCGCACAAGAACGTCTTCGACCTGAAGCCGGAGACCGACGTCTACTGGTGCACCGCCGACATCGGCTGGATCACCGGACACAGCTACGTCGCCTACGGTCCTCTCGCGAACGGCGCGACGCAGGTGCTCTACGAAGGCACGCCCGACACCCCGCACCCCGGCCGCTGGTGGGAGCTCATCGAGAAGTACAAGGTCTCGATCTTCTACACGGCGCCGACCGCCATCCGCTCGTTCATGAAGATCGGTCGCAGCGTTCCCCAGAAGTTCGACCTGTCCTCGCTCCGCGTGCTCGGCTCGGTCGGCGAGCCCATCAACCCCGAGGCCTGGATGTGGTACCGCGAGGTCATCGGCGCCGGCTCGACGCCGATCGTCGACACCTGGTGGCAGACCGAGACCGGCGCGATCATGGTGTCGGCGCTCCCCGGGATCACCGCCACGAAGCCCGGCTCGGCGCAGGTGCCCCTGCCCGGCATCTCGATCGATGTGGTCGATGAGCAGGGCGTCGAGGTCGGCAACGGCAACGGCGGGCTCCTCGTCATCACCGAACCCTGGCCGAGCATGCTGCGCGGCATCTGGGGCGACCCGGAGCGTTTCCGCGAGACGTACTGGGAGAAGTTCGAGAAGCAGGGCTACTACTTCGCCGGCGACGGTGCGCGGCTCGACGAGGACGGCGACCTCTGGCTGCTCGGACGCGTCGACGACGTGATGAACGTATCGGGCCACCGCCTGTCGACCGCGGAGATCGAGTCCTCGCTCGTCGCGCACGAGGCCACGGCCGAAGCCGCCGTCGTCGGCGCCTCGGACGAGACCACGGGTCAGGCGGTCGTGGCGTTCGTGATCATCAAGGAGAGCTACCTCTCCGCGCACGACCCGGCGGGACTCGCCCAGCAGCTGCGGCTCTGGGTGGGCGAGCAGATCGGCGCGATCGCCCGTCCGCGTGACGTCTACATCGTCGGCGAGCTGCCGAAGACCCGCTCCGGCAAGATCATGCGGCGTCTGCTCCGCGACGTGGCCGAGGGTCGCGAGGTCGGCGACACGACGACGCTCGCCGACACCGCCGTGATGAGCATCATCTCCGCCCAGGTCAAGTAACGCCAGCCCCCGGGTTCATGTCGAGACCCCCTGCTGCAGACGTCTGCAGCAGGGGGTCTCGACATGAACCCGGGGGCTCGGCGAGCCGGGGCACGGGAACTACGCGAGGCGGAACGTGACCTCGACCTCGACGGGACTGCCGAGCGGGAGCTCCGCGACGCCGACCGCGGCGCGGGCGTGCCGGCCTTCCTCTCCGAAGATCTCGCCGAGCACCTCGCTCGCGCCATTGATGACGGCGGGCTGTCCGGTGAAGCCCTCCGCCGAACCGACGAACCCGCCGACGCGGACCACACCGGCGATCCGATCGACACCGCCCGCGACATCGGCGGCCGCGGCGAGCGCGTTCAGGGCGCAGGTCCGGGCGAACGCCTTGGCGTCCTCCGCAGAGACCTCCGCACCGACCTTGCCGGTTGCCGGAAGGGCACCGTCGACGAACGGGAGCTGGCCCGAGGTGTACACGAGTCCGCCGTGCACGACGGCCGGCACGTAGGCGGCGACGGGAGCGGCGACGGCGGGCAGCTCGATGCCGAGCTCGGAGAGGCGGGTGGCGACGCTCATGCCTGGCCTCCCTCGAACTGGCGCGAGGCCTCGGCGGCGGCGGCGAGACCGGCGTTGGCCGAGCCGTCCGTCGTGACGGGGCGCTTGAAGTAGGCGACCAGACCGCCTTCGGGGCCCTGCACCACCTGGACGAGCTCCCAGCCCTGCTTGCCCCAGTTGTTGAGGATGGCCGCGGTGTTGTGGATCAGCAGCGGCGTGGTGAGATACTCCCACGTGGTCATGGCACTCCTGTCGATCAGGGCGCGTCCAGGGCAGACCGGGCCGCGCTCGTCAAAGCCGGTATTCAGGGAACTCCCCTACGATCAAGCGTATGCCCCAAAAGAACCGCACGGTGAAGGGCGTGCTCGGCGGTCTCGTCGGGCTCGTCGGACTGAGCGCCATCGCCGGTCTGCTGGTCACCGCCAGCGTCACCCCTGTCCTCGCGATGACCGGCGTCGCCGGCTCCACGGCGCTGACGATCTTCGATGAGCTGCCCGAGGTGCTCAAGGTCGACACCCCGATGGAGCAGTCGACCATCTACGCGACCAACCCCGAGGGCAAGCCGGTCGTGCTGGCGTCGTTCTACGAGCAGAACCGCGTGCCGGTCACCTACGAGCAGGTCGCGCCCGTCCTCTACGACGCGATCCTCTCCAGTGAGGACAAGAACTTCTACACCCACGGCGGCGTCAACCTCGGCGCGACCGTGAAGGCCCTCGTCGACAACGTGCGGGGCACGTCCAGCCGCGGCGCCTCGACGATCAGCCAGCAGTTCGTGAAGAACGTCCGCATCCAGCAGTGCGAGCAGAACGTCAACACGGCCTCCGAGACGTACGCGGACGAGCTGCAGCAATGCTGGCAGGACGCCACCAACGCCTCCGGTGTGGACGGCATCGAGCGCAAGCTCCAGGAGATGCGCTACGCCATCCAGATCGAGAAGGACTACTCGAAGAACGACATCCTCCTCGGGTACCTGAACATCGCGAACTTCGGCGGCACCGTCTACGGCATCGAGGCCGCCGCGCGCTACTACTTCTCCACGTCCGCGGCGAAGCTCACCGTCGGCCAGGCGGCGACACTCGCCGGGATCGTGCAGAACCCGAACACGTATCGCATCGACAAGCCGGGCGGGACCTACACGACCAAGGACGGGGTCGCGCACAACTCCGAGGCGGACGGCTACAAGGACGCGAAGGACCGCCGCGACTACGTGCTCGGCCGCATGCTCACGGACGGCAAGATCACCCAGGCGCAGCACGACGAGGCGAAGGCCGCCGCGATCACGCCCGCCATCACGGTCCCGACCCAGGGCTGTGCCGCCGCCGGTCGCAACGCCTACTTCTGCCAGTACGTGAAGTCGATCGTCGAGAACGACGAGGCATTCGGTGCGGACATCCAGGAGCGTCGCGACCTGCTGCGCCGCGGTGGCCTGAAGATCTACACGACCCTCGACTTCCGCGTGCAGGACCCGGCGGCCGAGGAGATGGCCAACGTCGTCCCGGCGAACTTCGACAACAAGTACTTCGGTGCTGCCGGCGTCTCGATCGAGGTCGGCACCGGCCGCATCCTCTCGATCACGCAGAATACGAAGTTCTCGGAGACCCCGACCACCGACCAGCAGTACTCGTCGCTCGTCTTCGCCGGTGACCAGAAGTACGGCAACTCCGGCGGCTTCCAGGTGGGCTCGACCTATAAGCTCTTCACCCTTATCGACTGGCTCGAGAAGGGCCACTCCGTGCGGGAGAACCTGAACGGGACCGTGCAGACGAACCTGCAGATCCCCGTCTGCGGCAGCCCCCAGCCGACGGACACCGCGAAGATCGGCAACTTCGGCCGCAGCCGCGGCTATCCGGGGACGCCGATGACCTTCACGGCGCAGTCGCTCAACAGCGGCTACTTCGCAATGGCCTCCAAGCTCGACGTCTGCGACATCAACAAGGTCGCCGACAAGATGGGCGTCACGCTCGCCAGCGGCGAGAAGGTCACCGAGGAGAACGTCCCCTACGACGTCCTCGGCCCGAAGAACATCTCTCCCATCGCGATGGCCAACGCCTACGCGACGGTCGCCAGCGGCGGCACCTACTGCACGCCCCGCGCGATCGACAAGGTGATCGACGCCGAAGGCAAGGAGCGCCCGCTTCCCAAGGCCTCCTGCACCGAGGGCGTGCTCTCGAAGGAGGTCGCGGCGACCGCGGCCTATGCGCTGCAGGGCGTCATGGCCGGCGGTGGCACAGGCTCGCGAGCCAACCCGTTCGACGGCACCCCGCTGATCGGCAAGACCGGTACGCACGACCTGTGGTCGACCATGATGATCGAGTCCAGCACCAAGGTCGCGACCGCGGTCTGGGCCGGCCGCTCGAACGGCAACCACGACAACGTGTTCAACGTCTGGACCGGCAGCCACCTCCTCAACGAGGTGCGGTACCCGCTCGCCCGCGCCGCGCAGCACGCCGCGAACCAGGCCTACGGCGGTGACCGGTTCCCGGAGCCGGACGGCAACCTCATCCGCCAGATCCGCGTGGACGTGCCCGATGTCGTCGGCCAGACCGTCGAGGAAGCGACCGCGACCCTCGAGCGGGCCGGTTTCCAGGTCTCCGTGGGTGATCCGGTGGACAGCGACAAGGCGACGAACATCGTCGTCGAACAGAGCCCGTCCGGTCAGGCCACTGCCGGGGCCACCATCACGATCTCGCCCAGCAACGGCAACGGCGCGACCGTCCCCGATGTGACAGGGCAGAGTCCGACCGAGGCCAACGCCGCGCTCGTCGCCGCCGGCTTCACGACGGTCGAACGAGAAGGCTCCTGTAACGCGGAAGACGCGACGGTGACTGCGACGACCCCGGCCGCGAACTCTGCGGCGACGAAGGCCACGCCGATCCGAGTGTCGTGCAAGTAGGCACGTCCCGCGCGGCGCACCCGGCCCTCATCGCGCTCGGCGCGGTGGGGGCCGTCGGTGCGGCCGCCGCGATCTGGGGTATCGGCATCGAGCGGTACCTGTTCACGGTGCGGGAGGTCTCGGCGGAGGCGCTTCCGGCGGGCGCGGCGCCGCTGCGCATCCTGCACCTCTCCGACGCGCACATGGCGCCCTGGCAGCACCGGAAGCAGGACTGGCTCGCGTCCCTGGCCGATCTGAAGCCCGACCTCATCGTCAACACGGGCGACAACCTCGGGCACGAGGAGGGCTTGCAGGGCATCCGCCGGGCGTTCGCCCCCTTCGCCGGTGTTCCCGGAGTGTTCGTGCACGGCTCCAACGACGTCAACGGCCCCTCCCCCCGGAATCCGCTGCGGTACTTCGCCGGACCATCGCAGAAGCACCGCGAGCCCACTCTGCTCGACACCGCCGCGATGGACCGCTACTTCACGGACGAGCTCGGCTGGGCCGACCTGAACAACACCGCGACACGCCTCACGGTGCGCGGCGAGGCGGTCGACCTGTTCGGCGTCGACGACGCCCATCGCGACTGGGAGCGCCTCGACGTGCTGCCCGCGGCGCTCGAACAACTCGGGTCCCGGTCGGACGCCACCCCCGTGCTCGGCGTCACGCATGCGCCGTATCAGCGCGTGCTCAACGGCTTCGTCGACCTCGGCGCGGACGCCATCCTCGGCGGGCACACCCACGGCGGACAGGTCTGTCTTCCCGGTTTCGGCGCCATCGTGGCCAACTGCGACATCCCCCTGAAGCAGGCCAAGGGACTCAGTACCTGGACGCATGGCGACCGTTCGGTGCCCCTCAACGTCAGCGCAGGCTGCGGGCACTCCATCTACGCGCCCGTCCGCTTCGCGTGCCGTCCCGAGGCGACACTGCTCACGCTGACCCCGCACGCGTGACCCCGCGAACGGTTCCGCCACGCGGGTGGACGGCTCGATTCGGCGCTGGAGACATTTCGCTGTAGACTCGGAGGGTTGCAAAACGGGGTGTGGCGCAGCTTGGTAGCGCGCTTCGTTCGGGACGAAGAGGTCGCAGGTTCAAATCCTGTCACCCCGACCAGTGACACGAGAAGGCCGCCCGCAGGGGCGGCCTTCTCTGTATCGGGATGTCGTGCGAGAGGGGAACGCATGGGGAGGCTCCTGCCACCGCCGCGGCGTTCGACGCGCGTGTGGGCCGTCGCCCTCGGACTCCCCTTCCTCCTCGGCGTCGCCCTCCTCACACTCACGCCCGCGCGCGTGGAGCAGACGATGCCCAACCTGCTCGACCTCCTCCTTCGCGCGATCCAGCGTCTCGGCTGGACGAGCCTCGACTTCACGCGACTCGAGGTTCTGGCGAACGTCGCCGTCTTCATCCCCGTCGGGGTGCTCGCGTTCCTGCTCGTGCCCCGGCGCGCGTGGCTGCTATCGCTGCTCGTGGGTCCGGCCCTCTCGCTGGCGATCGAGACGGCGCAGTACCTCGCCCTCCCCCACCGCGCCGCGACTGTGAGCGACGTGCTGGCCAATTCCACCGGGGCGAGCATCGGCGTCGTCCTTGCGATATTCTGCACGCTGCTCGCGGCCACACCGTCCTCCCGGCCGCGAACACCTACAGTGGAGGCATCATGACTTCGCCCTCTCTCGTCGCCTTCGACCTCGATGACACCCTTGCCCCTTCCAAGGGCACGATCGACCCGCAGATCGCCGCACTCCTGGGTGAGCTGCTGCGTTCGGTGGACGTCGCGATCATCTCCGGCGGCAACGAGGCGCAGTTCCGTACGCAGGTGGTGGCGCAGCTCGCCGACGCCGACCCGGCGGCCCTCGCCCGACTGCACCTGCTCCCGACCTGCGGCACGCGGTACCTGCGGCATGACGGCACCGATTTCGTCGCGGTGTACGCCCATGATCTGAGCGACGAGGAGAAGACCGCCGCCCTCACCGCGCTGCGCGAGGAGGCCGAGCGTCTCGGGCTCTGGGAGGCCGAGCCCTGGGGCGAGATCCTCGAGGATCGCGGCTCGCAGATCACGTTCTCCGCGCTCGGCCAGCAGGCCCCGCGCGACGCGAAGCATGCGTGGGATCCGACGGGTTCGAAGCGCGGCGCGCTGCGCGATGCCGTCGCCGCGCGGCTCCCGGGCCTCGAGGTGCGCTCGGGCGGCTCGACCTCGATCGACATCACCCGCGCCGGGATCGACAAGGCGTTCGGCATGCAGCAGCTCGCCACCCACACCGGGATCGATCTGACCGCGATGCTGTTCTATGGCGACCGCCTCGACGAGGGCGGCAACGACTACCCCGTCCTGGCGCTCGGAGTGCCAGCGGTGGCCGTCGAGGGCTGGGAAGACACGGCTGCCCGCCTGCGGGAACTGCTGCCGACCCTCTCCACCCGGGTCTGACGGGCACAGCCGCACGACGAGACGACGCCTGCACGACGGGAGGACCGAATCCGTCGTGCAGGCGTCGTCTCGTCGTGCAGGTGGGTCAGTGCACCTCGACGCCGGCCGCGCGGGAGACAGGCACCAGGCGAGTGAGCTGGGTCACATGCCCGGGCTCCAGCTCCGCGAGCGAGGCCACGCCCAGCAGCCGCATCGTGCGCTCGATCTCGCCGCGCAGGATGGCGATCGTGCGGTCGACGCCCTGGCGACCTCCCGCCATCAGGCCGTAGAGGTAGGCGCGACCGATCAGCGTGAAGTCGGCACCCAGCGCGACGGATGCCACGATGTCGGCGCCGTTCATGATGCCGGTGTCGATCATGACCGTGAAGTCGTCGCCGACCGCCCGACGGACCTCGGGCAGGAGATGGAACGGGATCGGGGCGCGGTCGAGCTGACGGCCGCCGTGGTTCGACAGCACGATGCCGTCGACACCCGCGTCGCGCAGGCGCACGGAGTCCTCGACGTTCTGCACGCCCTTGATGACGATCTTGCCGGGCCAGATGTCGCGGATGACCGCGAGGTCGTCATAGCTGATCGTCGGGTCCATCGCCGCGTCCAGGAGCTCACCGACGGTGCCGCCGGTCGTGCTCAGCGAAGCGAACTCGAGCTTCGGCGTGGTCAGGAAGTCGAACCACCACCAGGGCCGCGGGATGGCGTTGATGATCGTGCCGAGGGTGAGCTGCGGCGGGATGCTGAAGCCGTTGCGCTTGTCGCGGAGACGGGCGCCGGCGACCGGGGTGTCGACGGTGAACTGCAGCGTGTCGAAGCCCGCGGCGGCGGCGCGGCGGGCGAGCTCGTACGAGATCTCGCGGTCGCGCATGACGTAGAGCTGGAACCAGTTCCGGCCGGGAACGGGGCCCTGCGGCTCCCGGACCGTCGCCGCCTTGACGTCTTCGATCGAGGTGGTCCCGAGGGTGGACAGCGTGAACGGGATGCCCGCAGCGGCCGCGGCGCCGGCGCCCGCGACCTCGCCCTCGGTCTGCATGAGCCGGGTGAAGCCGGTCGGCGCGATGCCGAACGGGAGCGCGGACGGGCCGCCGAGGATCTCGACGGCCGTGTCGACATCCGGCGCCGGCTTGAGGATACCGGGGTGGAACTCCACGTCCTGGAACGCCTGGCGTGCCCGGCTCAGCGACAGCTCACCCTCGGCGGCGCCGTCGGTGTAGTCGAAGGCGGCCTTGGGCGTGCGGCGCTTGGCGATCTTCCGCAGGTCGTCGATGGTGAGCGCGGCGTCGAGGCGGCGCTTGCGTCCGTCGAGCTCGGGCTTCTTGAACTTCATGAGCTCCAACAGCTCGGCGGGATTGGGGAGCTGGCGCTGGACCATGTTCTGCCTCTCAGTTCTGCGGGGTGATGGCGCGGGTGAGGCCCGCGGCGGTGTAGTAGCCGGTGATGTGAGCGCGGACAAGACGGCGCGCGGCAGGGGCATCGCCCTCGTCGATCGCCGCGACGAGGGCGCGGTGCTCGGAACGCAGACGCTCGGCCATCCGATCCCAGTCATCGACGGTCGCCGCGCCCGCGAGCACGTACGACTCGATGGCGGAGCGGAGTCCCGCCATCATCGCCGCGATGACCGTGTTGCCGCTGCCCTCCGCGAGGGAGAGGTGCAGCTGCGCGTCGAGGGCGAGGAACTCGGCCGGTGTGAGGGCGCCGTCATCCATGGCGGTGAGCAGCACGTGCGCCCGCGTGGTGTCGCGATGGACAGCCGATGCCATGGCGTCGACGACCGCATCCTCGAGCACGAGCCGCGTGCGGACGACGTCGTCGAGGGGGAAGCCCTGCGCGGCCACCTGGAGCCGGAGGAGCGCCGACATCCCGCCGGTGGGGGTGGCGATGACGATGGCGCCCGCCTGAGGGCCCGAGCCGGTCGCCGTGCGGATGAGGCCGAGCACCTCGAGCACGCGGAACGCCTCGCGGACGCTCGATCGTCCGACACCGAGGTCGCTCGCGAGGTCCCGTTCGGACGGCAGCCGGTCCCCCGGCCCGAGACGACCGTCGAGCAGATCACGCTCGATGTGCTCGAGCACGAGTCGCCATGCGCGCGCCGGCTGCTCCGTCATCCCGCCTCCTGTGGTCAGACCACAGGCTAGCGCGTGTGGTCAGACCACGCAATACGACGATGCCGCGCACGCGATCCACCCCTTTTCGTGCGTCCCGGCCCGGTGCGTACGCACGCAGAGGGGTGGGGCGACCGGAAGGGGGTGGGTCGACGGGTCAGCCGAGGCGGCCGCCAGACTCCTCCAGGTAGCAGGTGCCGCACAGCGACTCGTAGGTCGTGAGCTCGGGCGAGGCGGAGCCGTCGGCGCCCTCGTCGATCGCGACCTGGTCGCCGTCGAAGACGAAGCGGCCGCCGACCACGCGGCCGTTGAACACCGCCTTGCGCCCGCAGCGGCAGATGGTCTTGAGCTCTTCCAGGGAGTGCGCGATCGCGAGAAGACGGGCGGAGCCGGGGAACGCGTGGGTGCGGAAGTCGTTGCGGATGCCGTAAGCCATCACCGGGATCCCGTCCTCCACCGCGATGCGGAACAGGTCGTCGATCTGTGCGGGCGTCAGGAATTGCGCCTCGTCGATGAGCAGACAGGCCACGTCGACAGGCCCGGTCGGGAGGAGCTCCTCCTCCGTGGACCGCCGCATGCGCTCGCGGTGGACTGCGAAGAGCGCGCGGGCGTCGTCGTCCGGGCCGATGAGGAAGTCGACCGGTCGCGTGACCCCGAGGCGACTCTCGATCTCGCCGGCGCCCTTGGTGTCAATCGCGGGCTTGGCGAGCAGCACATGCTGGCCGCGTTCCTCGTAGTTGTACGCAGCCTGGAGCAGGGCAGTCGACTTGCCCGAGTTCATCGCGCCGTAGCGGAAGTAGAGCTTCGCCACGGTCCGAGGTCAGGCGTTGATGCCGAGGACGGCGGCGGTCGCGGTGGTCGACTCCTCCGCGAGCTCCGCGTCGCCGTTGAGCTTCCGGCCGAAGGTGGGGATGAGCTCGCGCAGCTGCGACTCCCAGCCCGGGTACTCGCCGGGGAAGCACTTCTTCAGCAGATCGAGCATGATCGGCACGGCCGTCGAGGCCCCGGGGGATGCTCCGAGGAGACCGGCGATCGAACCGTCACCCGAGGCGACCACCTCGGTGCCGAACTGCAGCACGCCACCCTTCTTCGGATCCTTCTTCATGACCTGGGCGCGCTGACCGGCGTCGATGAGCGTCCAGTCCTCGTCCTTGGCCGTCGGCATGAACGTGCGGAGGCTGTCGACCTTCTTGCGGTGGTTCTTCATCAGCTCGCTGATGAGGTACGTGATGAGGTCGGGGTTGGCGAAGGCGACGCGCAGCATCGGCCAGAGGTTGTGCGGCCGAACCTGCGTGACGATGTCGAGCATCGAGCCGTTCTTGAGGAACTTCGGGCTGAACGTCGCGAACGGCCCGAACATCAGCGACGCCTCACCGTCGACGACACGCGTGTCGAGGTGCGGGACCGACATCGGCGGCGCGCCGACCGAGGCCTGCGAATAGACCTTCGCCTTGTGCTGCGCAACGATCTTCGGGTTCGTCGTCTTGAGGAACTGGCCGCCGATCGGGAAGACGCCGTAGCCCTTGATCTCAGGGATGCCGGAATTCTGCAGGAGCTTCAGCGCCCACCCCCCGGCCCCGACGAACACGAACTTCGCCTTGATCTCGTTCGGGGTGCGGCCGACCGTCGTGCGGTACTTGATGAGCCAGGTGCCGTCCTTCTGCCGCTTGAGCGATTTGACCTCGTGGTTCGTGCGCACGGCGACGCCCGAGTCACGCAGGTGATCGAAGAGCTGGTGCGTGAGGGCGCCGAAGTCGACGTCGGTGCCGGCGGGCACCCGGGTCGCCGCGAACGGCTCGCCCTTCCGGCGCTTCTGCATGAGCAGCGGCGCCCACTGGTTGATGACGCGGGAGTCTTCGCTGTACTCGATCCCCGCAAACAGCGGCTGCTCCTTGAGCACCTCGTAACGCTTCTTGAGGTAGGCCACATCCTTCTCGCCCCGCACGAACGTCATGTGCGGGGTCGCGTTGATGAAGGTCGACGGCTCGTCCAGCACGCCCTTCTCGACGAGGGACGACCAGAACTGGCGGCTCTGCTGGAACTGCTCGTTGATCGAGATCGCCTTGGCGGGGTCGAGCGGAGCGTCGCCCTGTTGCGGCATGTAGTTCAGCTCGCACAGCGCGGCGTGCCCGGTCCCGGCGTTGTTCCAGGGGTTCGAGCTCTCCTGCGCCACGTCCGACAGCCGCTCGAAGGCGACGATCTTCCAGTCCGGCTGCAGCTCGTGCAGCAGGGTACCCAGGGTGGCGCTCATGATGCCACCGCCGATCAGGACGACATCGACGTTTTCAGTCACTCGAACAGTCTAGTTCGCGGCCAGGACACCGCAGACCATGCAGCCTCAGGAGACCGGGGCGAGCCGCTCCGCGAGGACCTCGGCGATCTGCACCGCGTTCAGCGCCGCTCCCTTGCGGAGGTTGTCGTTGCTGATGAAGAGCACGAGACCCTTGCCCTCCGGAGCCGACTGGTCCGCGCGGATGCGACCGACGAAGCTCGGGTCCTTGCCCGCGGCCTGCAGCGGGGTCGGCACCTCGTCGAGCACGACGCCGGGCGCCGCGCTCAGCACCTCCGTGGCGCGTTCCGGAGTCAGGTCGCGGGAGAACTCCGCGTGGATCGAGAGCGAGTGACCGGTGAACACCGGCACCCGGACGCAGGTGCCGGCGACGCGCAGGTCGGGCAGCTCGAGGATCTTCCGGCTCTCGTTGCGGAGCTTCTTCTCCTCGTCGGTCTCGTTGTCCCCGTCGTCGACGAGATTCCCCGCGAGCGGGATCACGTCGAAGGCGATCGGCGCGACGTACTTCTCGGGCTCGGGGAAGTCGACCGCGGAGCCGTCATGCACGAGGCGGAGGGTGTCGCCCTGCGCGAGCACGCCCTCGACCTGGCCGAGCAGTTCCTGTGCGCCGGCGAGTCCGGAGCCGGACACCGCCTGGTAGGTCGACACGATCAGACGCTCGAGTCCGGCCTCGGCGTCGAGGACCTTGAGCACCGGCATCGCCGCCATCGTGGTGCAGTTCGGGTTCGCGATGATGCCCTTGGGCCGGTCGTCGATCGCGTGCGGGTTCACCTCGCTGACGACAAGGGGGACCTCGGGATCCATGCGCCAAGCGCTCGAGTTGTCGACGACCACGGCGCCGGCCTCGGCGAAGCGGGGGGCGTAGGCGCGGCTGGCGGTGGCGCCGGCGGAGAACAGCGCGATGTCGATCCCGGACGGGTCGGCGGCCTCGACGTCCTCGACGATGACCGTCTGTCCGCCGAACTCGATCGCCGTGCCCGCGGAACGCGCCGAGGAGAACAGCCGCAGCTCGCGGATCGGGAACGAACGCTCCGCGAGAATCTCGCGCATCACAGTGCCCACCTGGCCGGTGGCGCCGACGATGGCGACGGAGAGTCCTGATTCGGAGATGCGGGTCATGATGTTCCTTGGCTTCGTGCGGTACGGCGTACGAGGCTTCGGGCGCGGCGTCGGGATGCTGAGGCTGCGCCTGGCGCCGGTGTCAGGGTTTCCGCGAGTCTATCGCGCCGCGACCACCCCGAAGCCCGCCTGTTTCACGGAGGTAGGCCACCCCGGCGAATCAGGCGAACGCGGGAGATCAGGCACGTGTGGACAGGACAGCCTGAACCCGCGCGAACGCCTGTGCTGGCGCGGCCCCTGGAGAACAGGCAGACCCGCGCGAACAGGCGAACGCGGGAGATCAGGCACGTGTGGACAGGACAGCCTGAACCCGCGCGAACGCCTGTGCTGGCGCGAGGTGAGAGTGGCCGGGGTCAGCGGCCGGTGCCGGCGTGGACCGTAGCCTCCGCGTCGCCGTCGAGACCGTAGGCGGTGTGCACGGTGCGCGCGGCTTCGGTGAGGTCGGTGTCGCGGAGCACGACCGAGATGCGGATCTCCGAGGTGGAGATCATCTCGATGTTGATGCCGCCGGCGGACAGGGCCTCGAAGAGGGTCGCCGAGACACCGGAGTGCGTGCGCATCCCCGCGCCGACCACGGACAGCTTGCCGATCTGGTCGTCGTGGATGAGGTTCTGGAAGCCGACCTCGGTCTGCTCGCCGGCGAGGGCCTTGAGCGCGGCAGCGGCGTCGGCCTTGGGGACCGTGAAGGAGATGTCCGTGCGCCCGGTGGCGGAGACGTTCTGCACGATCATGTCGACGTTGGCACCGGACTTCGCGACGATCTTGAAGATCTCGGCGGCCTTGCCCGGGACGTCGGGCACCCCGGCGACGGTGATCTTGGCCTGGCTGAAGTCGGTGGCGACGCCGGCGACGATCGGTTCTTCCATGACTGCTCCCTCGGCTTCGCGAGGGTTCTTCATGCCCTCGCCCAGAACGTATGTGCCCTCGGCCGACGAGAACGTCGACCGGGCGTGGATGAGGACGCCGTGCCGGCGGGCGTACTCCACGGCACGGATGTAGAGGACCTTGGCGCCATTGGCGGCGAGCTCCAGCATCTCCTCGCTGGAGACGTGGTCGAGCTTCTGCGCCTTCGGGATCACCCGCGGGTCGGCCGTGAAGATGCCGTCCACATCGCTGTAAATCTCGCAGACGTCCGCCGACAGCGCGGCCGCCAGCGCGACGGCCGTCGTGTCCGATCCGCCACGGCCGAGCGTGGTGATGTCGCGGGTGTCGCGGTTGAAGCCCTGGAAGCCGGCGACGATGACAATGGCGCCCTCGTCGAGCGCCTCGCGGAGTCGCACGGGCGTGACGTCGACGATGCGCGCCGCGCCGTGCTGCGAGTCGGTGATCATGCCGGCCTGGCTGCCGGTGAACGACCGCGCTTCGAAGCCCATCGAGTGGATCGCCATCGCCAGCAGCGCCATCGAGATCCGCTCGCCGCTGGAGAGGAGCATGTCGAGTTCGCGCGGCGCCGGGATCGGCGCGACCTCGTTCGCGAGGTCGAGCAGCTCATCGGTCGTGTCGCCCATGGCGCTCACGGCGACGACGACGTCGTGACCGGCGCGACGGGTGTCGACGATGCGCTTGGCGACGCGCTTGATGCTCTCTGCGTCGGCGACGGACGAGCCGCCGTATTTCTGCACGATGAGGGCCACGTTCACTCCCTGGGATGTCGGGCGGATCCGCCCACGGTCATTCTACGATCGGCGCGCATGCCGCCTCGCGCATGTGACGGCTCAGGCGGGGGCGGGCGGAACGGGCGTCACCGGGCGCAGCCGCCCTCCGGTGGCGGCGAACCAGCACCCGATGATGATCAGCGGGAATCCGAGGAGGAGCCCAGGGGTGAGGGGTTCGGCGAGGACGATGGCCCCGAGCACGATCGCCACGACCGGGTTCACGTAGGTGAACAGCGGCGCCCTGACCGGCCCGACCTCGCGGATCAGCGCGAAGAAGGCCAGGAACGCCAGCGCCGTGCAGATGACGGCGAGGGCGAGCAGCGCACCGATCGATGGGAGCGTCGGCATCTCGTGCTGCGTGAGCAGACCGATCGGGAGGTAGAAGATGCCGATCATGAGCAGCGACAGCGTGATCGTGCCGAGCGAGGGGACGTCGTTCAGCTTGCGGGCCACGATGAACGGCGCGATCGCGTACAGCACCGCGACGAGCAGCACCTCCCCCGCCGCGAGCAGGCTCACCTCTCCCCCGAAGAGCCCCGGCCCCGCCACGACGACGGCGACGCCGATGAAGCCGACCAGCAGGCCGATGCCGCGGGCGGGACGCAGCACGCCGCGGTCGCCACCACCCAGCGCGATGAGGGCGGCGAACAGCGGCACGGTGGCGACGAGGAGTCCGGTCATGCCGGAGGGCAGCGTCATCTCGGCGTGCCCGAGGAGGAGGAACGGTCCGGCCATCTCCACGGCCCCGAACGCCAGCACCCACGGCCAGTGTCGCAGCGCCGCGCGGAGGGCGCCGCTGCGCAGGGCGAACGGCAGCAGGAGGAGAGCCGCGATCAGCGTCCGTCCCGCCACGATCGCGGGCGGGGAGATCGAATCCACCGCCACGCTGATGAAGAGGTAGGGCACGCCCCAGAGCAGGGCCATGACTCCGAAGAGCAGCCAGCCCCGGCGGGAGAAGCCGGACTGCGGGGTCACAGCACGCGCCGGCCCTCGAAGGCCCGGCCGAGCGTCACCTCGTCCGCGTACTCGAGGTCGCCGCCGACCGGGAGGCCCGAGGCGAGCCGCGAAACCGTGATCTGCATCGTCGTCAGGAGCCGGCTCAGGTAGCTCGCCGTCGCCTCCCCTTCCAGGTTGGGGTTCGTGGCGATGATGACCTCCTGCACGGTGCCGTCGGCGAGCCGCGTCATGAGCTGGGCGATCCGGAGGTCGTCCGGGCCGATGCCCGCGATGGGACTGATCGCGCCGCCGAGCACGTGGTACAGGCCGCGGAACTCCCGCGTGCGCTCGATCGCGGCGACGTCCTTCGCATCCTCGACCACGCAGATCAGCGCCTGGTTGCGGCGTGGGTCGCGACAGATCGCGCAGCGTTCCTGCTCCGCGACGTTGCCGCAGATCTCGCAGAAGCGGACCCGGATGCGGATCTCGGTCAGCAGCTCGGCGAGACGGGCGACGTCGAACGTCGGCGTCTGCAGGATGTGGAAAGCGATGCGCTGCGCCGACTTCGGGCCGATGCCGGGAAGGCGGCCGAACTCGTCGATCAGCTCTTGGACGATGCCGTCGTACATCAGGAGAACCTCGTGGGGGGCTCGTAGGGCTCTTCGCGAAGGAACGTCGCGCCGAGCACCTGGCGGATCACGGCCTCTCCGTAGCGCTGCACGCCGCCGGCGGCGGGGGTGCGCTCGACGACGACCGGTGCAGCGGCCGCGGGGGCCGTGCGCGCGGCCGCCTGCGGGGCCGCCGCCGGAGTCGCGCGTGGGGAGGGAGGGCGGTCGTACGGAGCCGGCGGCTCGTAGGCCGGATCGTACGGCGGCTCCTCGTCGAACGCGGGAGCGTCGTCGTCGCCGGGCAGTGGCGGCTCATCGCGATCGATCCTGCCGTCGGCCGGCGGGGTCGGCGCGGCGGAGGCGGCCTCGACCTCCTCCGGCTCCTCGTCGACGGCGAGGGGCGCTGCCGGCGCGGCGGCCGCTGTCGTCGGGATGGGTGCGACCGCCCACTCCGTCACGGGGGCGGCGGCGCGGGTCTGCGGGCGGGAGAGACGCGCTGACGCAGGCTCCGATGCGGGAGCGGTGTCGGTCGGGGCGGCGGATCCCGAGGAAGCGGGCTGTCGCGGCGCACCGCCGGGCGGCATCGGGGCCGGCAGGTACTTGACCCGTACCCCGATCTCCTGCTCGATGGCCGTGCGGAGGTGGTCGGACGGTCCGGATCCGGGCGTGGTCCCCTTGAACTTCGCGACGTCGTGCTGACTCGTGAATCCGAGGGTCAGTACCTCGGACTCGCCGTCGTAGGCCAGCGGCTGCACAGCGGTGGCGAGCAGCCAGGACGTGCGGCTGATGCCTTCGAGGCGCTTCAGCACGGCCGGCCAGGCGTCGCGGACGCGGTCGAACGTGACGGGAGCGGACGGTGCGGACGACTCCGGGACCGGAGCGGGTGCGGGTTCCGGGGAGGACTCGGGCTCGGCGGGCGCAGGACCGGAGGGGGCCGGCGCAGGAGCCGAGGGGGCCGGCGCGGACGAGGCCGATGCCGTGGGCGTCGCCGTCTCGGGCTCGGGCGCGACGGTCGCCGAGGGCGGTGCCGAAGTCGGCGGGATCACCGGCGGATGCGTCGTCGCCGGCGGGTGCAGCGCACCCGATGCCGAGGCGCCGGAGGGGGCCGAGCCACCGGGAGCGGCAGCGAGCACACGGGCGACCATGAGCTCGAGGTGGAGCCGCGGTGACGTGGCGCCGGACATGTCGTCGAGCGCCGCGCTGACCACGTCGGCCGTGCGGGAGAGCCGCGCGGCGCCGAAGGACTCGGCCTGGCGGCGCATCCGGTCGAGCTCGTCCTCGGCGATGCCGCGCAACACGGCGGAAGCGCCGGAGCCGACGGCGGCGATGACGATGAGGTCGCGCAGGCGCTCCAGGAGGTCGTCGACGAAGCGCCGCGGGTCCTGCCCGGTCTGCACCACGCGGTCGATGGCCGGGAAGGCGGTCGCGGCGTCGCCCGCCGCCAGCGCGTCGACGATCTCGTCGAGGAGGGCCCCGTGGGTGTACCCGAGCAGCGCCACCGCCCGCGCATAGCCGACTGTGACGGTCTCGGAGCCGGCCGGGGCATCCGATCCCGCGATCAGCTGATCCAGCAGCGACAGCGTGTCGCGGGGAGAACCGCCTCCGGCGCGGACGACGAGCGGCAGCACACCCTGCTCGACGATCACGCCCTCTTCCGCGCACAGCTTCTCGACGTACTCGAGCATCGCGGCGGGCGGCACCAGCCGGAACGGGTAGTGATGCGTGCGCGAGCGGATCGTGCCGAGCACCTTCTCGGGCTCCGTCGTGGCGAAGATGAACTTGACGTGCGGCGGGGGCTCCTCCACGAGCTTCAGCAGCGCGTTGAAGCCCTGCGGCGTGACCATGTGCGCCTCGTCGAGGATGAAGATCTTGAAGCGGTCCCGGCTCGGGGCGAAGGTGGCCCGTTCCCGCAGGTCGCGCGCGTCGTCGACGCCGTTGTGGCTCGCGGCGTCGATCTCGACCACGTCGAGCGATCCACCGCCGGCCCGGGAGAGCTCGACGCAGCTCGGGCACGTCCCGCAGGGGGTGTCGGTCGGCCCCTCGGCGCAGTTCAGGCACCGCGCGAGGATGCGCGCGGAGGTGGTCTTGCCGCAACCGCGCGGGCCGGAGAACAGGTAGGCGTGGCCCACGCGGTCGCCGCGCAGCGCGGTCATGAGCGGATCGGTCACCTGCGACTGCCCGATCATCTCGCCGAACGTCTCGGGTCGGTAGCGGCGGTAGAGGGCTGTGGTCACCCCTCCAGCCTACGGCGTGCCACCGACGTTGCTCCCCTCCCGGTCGACCCGGCCCCTTTCACGCGAGCCACCCCTCTGTGTGCGTCCGCAACGGGGTGGGACACACGCAGAGGGGTGGGTCGGCGATCAGTCGATCGTCTCGATGACGGGGATCGCGCTCGTGATCACGGGAACCGAGGCGGAGAGCCGCGTGCCGTCGTCGCGGCGGGCGTCGGCGAACTCCTGCAGCGTCGGGCGTCCGGGGATCACGGGTCCCTGGTTCGAGAGGGGGACGATGACCTCGTCCTCCAGGGTCGCGATGTAGGCGTTGTCGCGCACGCTGAACGGCACCGGAGGGCCGCTGCGCACCTGCACCCGCAGCTCGTGCCGCGTGACGGTCACCTGCATCGCCGTGCCCTGCCACTGCAGCGGGAACGACAACGACGGCCAGGATTCGGGGAGCCGCGGGTCGAAGCTGAGGTCGCCGCCGTAGTCGCGCATGCCGCCGAAGCCGCACACGAGGGCCGTCCACACGCCACCGGCCGAGGCGACGTGCACGCCGTCGGCCGCGTTGTGGTGCAGGTCGTGCAGATCGACGAACAGCGACTGCTCGAAGTACTTCTGCGCGAGGTCCTGATAGCCGACCTCGGCTGCCAGGATCGACTGCACGACCGCCGACAGGGTCGAATCGCCCGTCGTCAGCGGGTCGTAGTAGTCGAAGTCGGCCTTCTTCTCCTCGGGCGAGAAGTGGTTGCCCTGCAGGAACAGCGCCAGCACGACGTCGGCCTGCTTGAGCACCTGGAAGCGGTAGATCACGAGCGGGTGGAAGTGCAGCAGCAGCGGGCGCTGGTCGGCCGGGGTGTTCGCGAGGTCCCAGACCTCCCGCTCCAGGAACAGCGAGTCCTGCGGGTGGATGCCGAGGCTCTCGCTGTACGGGATGTACATCGCCTCCGCCGCCCTCTCCCAGGACTCCGCCTCACCCGAGCCGAGGCCCGTCCGCTCGACGAGGGCCGCGTAGTCCTCCGGGTAGCTGTCGCGGATCTCCCGCACGACCTTGGCCGCGTAACGGAGGTTGTACCGCGCCATGACGTTCGTGTACAGGTTGTCGTTCACGACGGTCGTGTACTCGTCCGGGCCGGTGACGCCGTGGATGTGGAACGTCTGGAGGCCGTCGCCGGCACCGGACTGCTCCACGAGCCGCGATCCCCGCCAGAAGCCGAGGGTGGCCCAGAGCCGCGCGGTCTCGATCGCGACGTCGGCGCCCTCGCGCCGCAGGAAGGCCTCGTCCCCGGTCGCCCGCACGTACTTGCCGAGCGCGAAGCTGATGTCGGCGTTGATGTGGTACTGCGCGGTGCCGGCGGCGTAGTACGCCGAGGCCTCTTCGCCGTTGATCGTGCGCCACGGGAAGAGCGCGCCCGCCTCGTTGAGCTGAGCGGCCCGGCGGCGCGCCGCGGGGAGCATCTTCACCCTTGCTCGCAGCGCGTTGTAGGCCCAGCGCGGCGTCGTGTAGGTGAGGAACGGGAGCACGTAGATCTCGGTGTCCCAGAAGTAGTGGCCGCTGTAGCCGGAGCCGGTCAGCCCCTTCGCGGGGACACCGGCGCCGTCCGCCCTGGCCGAGGCCTGAGCGAGCTGGAACAGGCACCAGCGGGTGGCCTGCTGCAGGTCGTCGCGCCCGCCGATCTGCACGTCGCTGCGCTCCCAGAACGCGTCGAGCCACTCGCGCTGGCGGCGGAAGACCGTCTCCACGCCCTCGTCCGCTGCCCGGTCGAGCGAGCGACGGCAGCGGTCCACGAGCTCCCGCGGGGGCACCCCGCGGGACGAGTGGTAGCTGACGAGCTTGGTGATCGTGATGGGGACGCCGGCCTTCGCCTGCACGCGGAAGACGTTCTTGGCGATGTCCGGCTCGATGAGCGTCCGGACGTTGTAGTCGTTCTCCGTCTCGATGATGTGGTCGGCCACGACGGCGACGGTCATCCCGGACGCGGCGACCCGGTACGACAGCGCGGAGCGCAGCCCGTCCTGCCAGTGCTCGGCCGGCTCCAGCACACGGTCCGCGATGCGTTCGGCCTTGCGCGGGTCGAAGGCGGCGCCCTTGGTCGTCATCGGGGAGCCGGCGTAGACGCCCGCCCCGTCCTGACGGTTGAGCAGCTGGCAGCTGATCGTGACCGGGGCGTTGGCGTTCTCGACGACGACCTCGAGCCGCAGCACCGCGAGGTGCCGCTCCTCGAAGCTCACGAGACGCTGATCCCGCATACGCACCCGCTTGCCGGAGGGGGTCTCCCAGACCACGCGCCGCTCCAGCACACCCGTGCGCATGTCGAGGGTGCGGGCGTACTCGCGCACGTCGGCGTCGTCGAGGGAGATCGGCTCGTCGTCGACGTAGAGCCGCATCACCTTGGCGTCGGGGGCGTTGACGATCGTCTGGCCGACCTCGGCGAAGCCGTAGGCCTGTTCGGCGTGCCGGATCGGCCACGTCTCGTGCAGGCCGTTGATGAAGGTGCCGTGCTCCTGCGCGCCGCGCCCCTCGATGTGGTTGCCCCGGAGCCCGAGGTAGCCGTTGCCGACCGAGAACAGCGTCTCGCCGACGCCCTCCTCCGAGTAGCGCGTCTCGATGAGACGCCACGGGTCGACGGGGAAGCGGTCGCGGTCGATCATGCGGTCTCCGGGGTGTCGGTGCGGGCGGCGGGAAGCAGGATACCGAGGTCGTCGACGACGTGGGTCGCGCCGGCGGCGCGGAGTGCATCCGCGCCGGCGCCCCGGTCGACGCCGATGACGACGGCGTAGCCGGCGGCGGCGGCGGAAGCGGCACCGGAGGTGGCGTCCTCGACGGCGATGCTGCGGGCCGGGTCGACGCCGAGGGCCGAGGCACCGGCGGCGAACATGTCGGCCGCGGGCTTGGACGCGAGGTGCTCGCGCTCGGCGACGACGCCGTCGATCACGACGCGGAAGAAGGACCGGATACCGGCGGCCGCCAGCACCTCCTCGGCGTTCTTGGAGCTGGAGACGACGCCGAGCGGGATCCCCGCGGCGTGCAGCGCCTCGACCACGGCGAGGGAGCCGGGGAACGGAGCGATGCCCTGGCTGCGGAGGGACGTCGCGAACGCGGCGTTCTTGCGGTTGCCGATCCCGCAGATGGTCTCGGCGGACGGGTCATCGTCCACGGATCCCCAGGGGACCTCGACGTTGCGGCTGCGCAGCAGGCTCGCGACGCCGTCGTAGCGCTTCTTGCCGTCGACGTAGGCGAAGTAGTCCTCGTCGGTGTACGGCGGCGTGATGTCCCAGCGGGCGAAGACGTCGTCGAAGACCGCCTTCCAGGCGCGCATGTGCACCTCGGCGGTCGGCGTGAGGACGCCGTCGAGGTCGAACAGCACACCGTCGGCGTGGAACAGGTCGGGCAGCGCGTCTGGCACAGAGCCTCCAGGAGAAGGACGAGGGTCGGGAAAGGCACCTCTCCGTGCCACTGTGCAAGCGTAATGGCGCTGGCGCGCGCGGGGTAACCCCGGACCCGGATCAGAGCAGCTCGGCGGTCTGTCTGGCGATCTGCAGCTCCTCGTCCGTGGGCACGACGAGCACGGTCACGGGCGAGGCATCGGTCGAGATGACGCGGATCCCGCGCTCCTTCGCCTCGTTGCGGGCGGGGTCGATCTCGATCCCCGCGAAGCCGAGCGTCGCCATCGCCGCCGCGCGCACCGGCGCGGCGTTCTCGCCGACACCGGCGGTGAACGACACGACGTCGACCCCGCCGAGCTGCGCGATGTAGGCGCCCGCGTAGGCCCGCAGCCGATGGACGTAGACGTCGAAGGCGAGCGTGGCCGCCTCGTCTCCGGCCGCCACCCCCGCGAGGATATCGCGCATGTCACTGCGTCCGGCCAGACCTGCCAGCCCGCTGCGGGTGTTCAGCAGCGCGTCGAGGTCGTCGATGGTGTAGCCGGCGCGGCGGGACAGGTGCACGAGAGCGGCCGGGTCGAGGTCGCCCGACCGCGTGCCCATGACGAGGCCCTCGAGCGGAGTCAGGCCCATCGAGGTCTCGACCGAGCGGCCCCCGTCGATCGCGGTGACCGAGGCGCCGTTGCCGAGGTGGAACACGAGCTGCCGGAGGGTCCCGAGGTCGCGCCCGAGGAAGCGCGCGGCGGTCTCGCTGACGTACTGGTGGCTCGTGCCGTGGAAGCCGTACCGACGGACCCGGTGCTCGGCGGCGAGCGCTGCATCGATCGCGTAGGTGTAGGCCGCCGGCGGGAGCGTCTGGTGGAACGCGGTGTCGAACACCGCCACGTGCGGCACGCGGGAGAACACGGAGCGGGCCGCCCGGATGCCGGCGAGGTTCGCCGGGTTGTGCAGCGGCGCGAGCACGGCCAGCTCGTCGATCTGCCGCTCGACGTCGGCGTCGATCAGGGTCGGCGCGTAGAAGCGCGCACCGCCGTGCACGACCCGATGCCCGACCGCGACCGGCGGATGCGCGTCGAGGGAGGGGCCGTGCGCGGCGAACTGCGCGCGCATGACCTCGAAGGCGGCGGCGTGGTCCGGGATGGCCTGTTCGTCGCGGTAGGTGGCGTCGAGCATCGTCGCCGACGGTCCGTCACCCGGCTCCGGGCGCACAGTGTGGGCGACGGGGCTGGAATCCTGTCCGATGCGCTCGATGAGCCCGCTGGCGAGCTCGTCCTCGTGCGCGGTGTCGATGAGGCTGTACTTCAGCGAGGACGACCCGCTGTTGATGACGAGGATCGCGCTCACGCCTCCTCCCCCGATCGCTCGTCGCCCTGGGCCTGGATCGCCGTGATGGCGACCGTGTTCACGATGTCGTCGACGAGCGCACCGCGGGACAGGTCGTTGATGGGCTTGTTGAGTCCCTGCAGCACCGGACCGATGGCCACGGCGCCGGCAGAGCGCTGCACCGCCTTGTAGGTGTTGTTGCCGGTGTTGAGGTCGGGGAAGACGAACACGGTTGCCCGCCCCGCCACCGCCGAGTCGGGCAGCTTGGCCTTGGCGACCGCCGCGTCGGCGGCGGCGTCGTACTGGATGGGGCCCTCCACGAGGAGTTCGGGAGCGCGCTCGCGCACGAGCGCCGTCGCCGCCCTGACCTTGTCGACGTCGGCCCCCGACCCGGACTCGCCGGTGGAGTACGACAGCATCGCCACGCGGGGGTCGATGCCGAACTGCCGGGCGGTGGTGGCGGACGAGATCGCGATGTCGGCGAGCTGCTCGGCCGTGGGATCCGGGATGACCGCGCAGTCGCCGTACACGAGCACGCGGTCGGCGAGGGCCATGAGGAACACGCTGGAGACGACGTTCACCCCCGGCTTCGTCTTGATGATCTCGAAGGACGGACGGATCGTGTGGGCCGTGGTGTGCGCGGCACCGGAGACCATGCCGTCGGCGAGCCCGAGGTGCACCATCATCGTCCCGAAGTAGGAGACGTCGGTGACGGTGTCGGCGGCCTGCGCGAGCGTGATCCCCTTGTGGGCGCGCAGCCGGGCGTACTCGGCGGCGAAGCGCTCCACGAGGGCCGGGTCGGTGGGACTCAGCACCTGCGCGCCGGCGATGTCGAGGCCGAGTTCCGCCGCACGGGCGCGGATCGCACCGTCGTCGCCGAGGATGGTGAGCTCCGCCACCTCGCGGGACAGCAGCGCCGCCGCCGCCCGGAGGATGCGGTCGTCGTCGCCCTCGGGGAGGACGATGTGGCGACGGTCGGAGCGCGCGCGTTCCATCAGGCCGTACTGGAACATGAGCGGCGTGACGACGTGCGACTCGGCGAGCCCGAGCTGCTCGGTGAGCTCGGCCACGTCGACATGCGCCTGGAAGAGTCCGAGCGCCCGGTCGTAGCGACCGCGCGAGTCGGCGGAGATGCGGCCGCGGGTGCCCATCACCCGCACCGCCGTGTCGTAGGTGCCGAGGTCGGTGGTGATGATCGGCACCGAGGAGGCGAAGCCGTCGAGCAGCTGGAGGATCGGGTCCGGCAGGGGGAAGGGCCCGTTGAGGATGATGCCGGCGATCCGCGGGAACGTGCCGGAGGAGTCGGCGAGGAGGGCGGCGAGCAGCACCTCGGTGCGGTCAGCGGGAATCACGACGACGGCCTCGTCGGTGAGGCGAGGCAGGACGTTCACCATCGACATGCCGGCCACGACGATCGACAGCGCGACCGCGGTCAGGCGATCCTCGTCGCCCTTGAGGAGCGTCCCGTCGACCGCGGAGACGATGCCGCGGATGGACGGCGCGACGAGCGCGCGATCCTCGGGGAGCGCCCAGACCGGGGTACCGGTGGGGACGACGGCCCGCACCGCGTCGGCGATGGCATCGAGCGCGTCGGGGTCGGCCCTGTTCACGGCCACCGCGAACAGCTCCGCGCGCTCCTCGGCGAGTTCCGGCAGCGCCAGGGCGGCGATCTGGCCGACGGCGGCGGGCACCCGGGCAGTCGTGGTGCCGAGCTGCTCGGCCTGCCGCTGCTGGTCCCGTCCGCTCAGCACGAGCAGGACGGGGGCGCCGAGGTTCGCCGCGATCCGGGCGTTGAAGCCGAGCTCGGCGGGGCTCGCGACGTCCGTGTAGTCGCTGCCGACGATCACGACGGCGTCGCACTGCGCCTCGACGGCCTTGAAGCGCGCGACGATGGTCGACAGGGCGCCCTCCGGATCGGCGCGCACATCGTCGTAGGTGACCCCGATGCAGTCCTCGTAGTCGAGCTGGACGCCGTCGTGGGCGAGCAGCAGCTCGAGGATCTCGTCCCGCTCGGCGACCGCCCGGGCGATCGGGCGGAAGACGCCGACGCGCGGCGACACGCGCATCAGCGCGTCGAGCACCCCGAGGGCGATCGTCGACTTCCCGGTGTGGCCTTCGGCCGAGGTGATGTAGATGCTCCGCGACACGGCTCCAGCTTAGGCGGGCACCCGGACACCGCACCCGGCCGCTGCCGTGACAAACGTGCGCGTCACTCGCACGGGCCGGACAGCACGTCGACGACGGCCGTCGCGTCCTCCTGGTACCGCGTGTAGTAGTCCCGGTCCGTGTTCACCTGCACCCGGTGGATCGCGTGCGACGGCGCCATCGACCGCCAATCGGGGATCCGCCCGAGGCGCTCGAAGAACAGGCGGGCCGCGGTGGCGGGATCCATCCGCTGCTCCGCGCTACCCCACCAGTCCTGCTGCTGGAAGAGGCCGATGCTCGTCGTGCGCGATCCATCCGGATTGGTCCAGCCGCGCGTCTCCCAGTCCCCGTAGTCGATATTGCGCAGGCTGCTCTCCCCCATCGCGGTCATGACGCCGAGGATCTGGCCGTCCCGCGCGAACCCGAGCTCGTCGGCGGTGCGGATGATGGTCGCGGCGTTCTCGAGCTGTTCGCCGCTCCATCCGGCGACGCCCGCCTGGGGGAAGGTCGACGGGCGGTCGAGGCAGACCGGCGCCGGATCCCTCGCCAGCCCCAGGGGGATGAGCACGAACAGCACCGCCACAGCGGCCACCACCGCGGCCGACACGGCGACGCGCTGCAGGATCCGCTTCCGCCGGGCACGCCGGGCGGCCCGACGGCGAGCCTCGCGGCGCCGTCGGTTGGTGGCCTCGCGCGAAGCGGCGGGCCGCCGGATCGATGTGGTCCGCGTCCCCGCCGTCCCCCTCGTGCGCGGGGCCGTCATCGTCCGACGGCGCGGCGCCGGTCGGGACGCCGTCCGGCGAGCGCGGCCGCACCGCCCCCGATCGCGCCGAAGAGATGGCCCTGCCAGGACACGCCGTCCGCGACGCCGAACACCCCGGCCAGCATGGTGCCGCCGTACAGGCCGATCACGACGACGGCGATCACCGCGTAGAGGATGCGGTGCGAGACACGGCCGGGAGCGAACACCCGCATCACCACGTAGCCGAAGTACCCGAACACGAGTCCGGAGGCGCCGACCGTCAGCGTGCCGGGGGCGTTCACGAGCCAGGTGCCCAGCCCGCCGACGACCGCGACGATCACGGTGACCGCCCAGAACCGGCGCGTGCCCTCGACCGCGACCAGGCAGCCGAGCACGAGGAACGGCACGGAGTTCGCGATGAGATGCGCCCAGCTCGCGTGCAGCAGCGGGGCGAAGACGATGCCCAGCAGTCCCGCGGGGTCCCACGAACGGATGCCGAGGCCGCTGAAGGAGCCCGGCAGCACGGCGTCCGCGAACTGCACCGCCCACATGGCCGCGAGCAGCAGCACGGGCGACGCGAATCGCCGCAGCGGATGCTCGGGCCTGGCCGACGGAGGAACGGTCACCGCTCGATTCTCGCAGGAGCACCCTGGCGCCGGCTGGACGCAGGCAAAAGAAAAGACCCTCCGCGCACCCAGCAGAGCCCGGTTACCCTTGCTGCGTTTCCGCCCTGGGGGAATTGGCCTGGATGCCGCCACGCGGAGAGCCGTCGTCCACTCTACCCGACGTCGACGGGACCCGACGACCGCAGCCCGGCATGGTCCCGCAGGGTGTGCGGAGCGTACGATCGATGCACGCGCATCGTTGCGCCGGACGAGAGGGAACGCATGCCAGAGAACGCCCCCCTGAGCCCGGTCGCGATCGACGCCGACGGATTCGCCTCCCAGACCGCGGCCATCCTCGGCTCGATCAGCCAGGTGATCGACGGGAAGCCCGAGGCCGTGCGCAGCGCCCTCGTCTGCCTGCTCGCCGAAGGCCATCTGCTCATCGAGGACGTGCCCGGCGTCGGGAAGACGATGCTGGCCCGCGCCCTCGCCGCGACCGTCGACGCCACCGTCCGCCGCATCCAGTTCACCCCTGACCTCCTGCCCGGCGACGTCACGGGGGTCTCGGTCTACAACCCCGTCGATCGCGAGTTCGAGTTCAAGCGCGGCGCCGTCTTCGCCCACATCGTCATCGCCGACGAGATCAACCGCTCCTCCCCCAAGACCCAGTCCGCACTCCTCGAGGCCATGGAGGAGGGCCAGGTCACGGTCGACGGCTCCACCCACCGGCTCCCCGACCCGTTCCTCGTCGTCGCCACGCAGAACCCGCTGGAGATGGAGGGCACCTACGCGCTTCCGGAGGCGCAACGCGACCGGTTCATGATGCGCATCTCGATGGGCTACCCCGACCCCGCGGCCGAGGCCCTCATGCTCCGGCAACGCGATGTCGTGAACCCGCTGGCGACCGTGACCCCGGTCGCGGACGCCGCCGCGATCTCGCAGCTCATCGCCTGGGCCCGGGCCGTGCATGTGGCTCCCGCGCTCGAGGAATACGCCGTCTCCCTCGCCCAGGCGACGCGGAACGACCCCAGCCTGCACCTCGGCGCCAGCCCGCGGGCCACGTTGCAGCTCGTCCGCGCCGCGAAGGTCTGGGCCGCCCTGGACGGGCGCGACTACGTCATCCCGGACGACATCACCGACCTGCTGATCCCGGTGTTCGCCCACCGTCTGCTCCCGGCCCGCGGGGCCCACCGTGCGGGCGCGCAGCCGGTCGAGGCGGCGCTCACCCAGATCGCGGAGCGCGTCCGCGTCCCCGTCGCGACCCGTTCCTGAGCACGCGATCATGCGCCGACGTCGACTGCTCACGCCGCGCGGCACCGGTGCGCTCCTCGCCGCCCTCGCGTGCGTGATCGCAGCCAACGTCCTCGGCGCTCGGATCCTCCTGTACCTCGGGATCCTGCTCGCGGCGCTCACGCTGTTCGCCGCCCTCGCCGTGCGCCTCCCGCGGCGTTCCGGGACCGTCAGCCGACAGATCTCGACCGACCTGCTCACGGTGTCCGAGACCTCGCGGGTCACGGTCCGCTTCACGTTGCGCGCCCTCCGGGTCCCGCACGGGCTGTGGCACGACGCCCTTCCCCCCGCGGTCACCGGAGACTCGAGCGGCGAATACCCCGCGGACACACCCCAGCTCAGCTATCTCGTCACCGGCGTGCGCCGCGGCGTCTGGCCCCTGGGGCCCCTCGTGCTGCGGACGGTCGATCCGTTCGGCCTCGCCCAGCGCGAGCAGGCGTTCGGCGACACGCGCACCGTCACGGTCGTCCCGGAGGTCTTCGCGCTCACCCCGCTCGCCGTGCGGATCGGCGCCGCGGGCGGGACGGCGCACACCTCGTCCACCCGCCTCGGCCAGGGCAGCGACAACCTCTCGCCCCGTGGCTACGCGCCCGGCGACTCGATGCGACGCATCCACTGGAGGGCCACGGCACACCGCGGCGAGCTCATGGTCCGGCAGGAGGAAGAGGAATCGAGCCCGGACGCGGTCGTCGTGCTCGATCGCGCCGCCGGCGGCTGGGCGCCGGAGGCCGATGTCGTCGACCCGGCGTTCGAGGCCGCCGTCTCCCTGTGCGCATCCGCCGCCGTCCACCTCGCAGCGGAGGGGTACAGCGTCGACGTCCTGGACAGCGCCGGCACGCTCCTCGGCGCGCTCCGCGGACACGAGGACGACCGGGACGGACTCCTCGTCGCCCTGGCGATGGTGACGCCGCGCGGTGAGAGGCGCGATCTCGTCGCCCTCCTGGGCGGGACTCCGCCGGGACCGCTCGTCTACGTGACCGGACGGCTGGACGAGGAGGACGCCGCGTTGCTGCGCCCGGCCGGCGCTGCGGCGCCGCTGCTGTTCAGCACGGATCCGCTTCCGGGATCGGAGGCCGCCGCCCGCCACCACGGCTGGACGGTGACGCGGCTCGGCGTCGACGTGGCGGACGCCTGGGACGACGCGCTGTCGGCACGGACGGGAGCCGCCGATGTTCCGCGCTGAGCGCCCGCAGCCCGCTCCCGTCCCCGCCGACACGAGCGCACGTTGGCACCGCGACCGGGAGGAGCCGCCGCCCGGAGTTCTCGCGCCTGCGGCCGTCGCCGGGCTCGCCGCACTCACGGCGCTGTGGCCGTTCACCGCCGTCATCGCTCCGGGGAGCTGGTCCTTCGTCGCGTCCCTCGTCATCATCGCGGTCGTGGGGGTCGGCGCGCTCGTGCGTCACCTCCTGCGCGGGCGCTCGGAGGGCGTCGCCGGGCTGGTGGCGCTTCTGGCGCAGATCATCGTGGCGGTCGGCGTGCTCACGCTGCTCCTCGCGGGGGACACCGCGGTCGCGGGGGTCGTCCCGACGTCCGCGACGCTGAGCCGGTTCCAGGTCCTGGCTGCGGCGGCAGCGGAGGAGATCGTCTTCGGCTCCGCCCCGCTGGAGGCCTCTCCGGGACTCGCAGCGGCCCTCGGCGCGGGCTTCGCGGTCGTCGCGATCCTGCTCGATCTCCTCATCGCGAACCGATCCGCCGTGCTCACGACCGTGCTGATGGGCGTCACCGGCGCGGTGCCCATGATCATCACCCTGGGCGCCCCGAACCTGGGGTGGTTCGTCGTGGCCGCCGTCGTGGCCCTCCTCGTGTTCCACTTCACCGCCCGCCGCCATCCGGAGTCGCCACGCCGATCGTCGCCCGGGGTCGCGGTCGCCGTGGGCGCCGCCGCCCTCGCGACCACCTTCGTCGTGACGCCGCTGCTCCCGGTCGGCTCGACCATCACGGGCACCGGGGTCGGTGTGACCGTCGATGCCTCGCTGCGGCTGGGCGACGATCTGCGGCAGCCGAGCCCCGTCGAAGTGCTGACCGTGGCCGTGAAGGCGGACGCCGCCCCGTACCTCCGCCTCACGACGCTCTCCCGATTCGACGGCCGCGTGTGGCAGCCCGATCGTGGCGACCTGCAGTCTCAGGTCGACGGCTTCGGCGAACCGGAGTGGGGGGACGACATCACCACCGCCGAGCAGACGACCTCGATCCGAGTGCTGCGCATGTCGAGTTCCTGGCTGCCGCTGCCCTACCCCGCCACCGACGTGCAGGGACTCAGCGCTGCATGGCGCGTCTCGCCCGAGAACCGCACCCTGTTCTCCCGCCGCGCCGATGCGGTCGGCAACGACTACACCGTGACCTCGCTTCGGGTGACGCCGACGCTGGAGCAGATCCGCGCGACGGAGGCGGCCCCGCCCCTCGAGGACGCGGAGGGCGAGGACGTCGAGCTGCCCGGAATCATCTCGCAACTGGCGACCGAGGTCACCGCGGACGAGGAGACCGACTACGACCGCCTCATCGCCCTGCAGGACTGGTTCCGGTCGGAGTTCGAGTACTCGCTGGAGACGCCCGTCGACGAGGGGTTCGACGGCACCGGCGCCGACGCGGTGGCCCGTTTCCTCGAAGAGCGGTCCGGGTACTGCGTGCACTTCGCGGGCTCCTTCGCTCTCATGGCCGAAAGCCTGGGAATGCAGGTGCGCATCGTGGTGGGGTACCTCCCGGGGGCTCCGACCGACGAGAAGCGCGGAGACGAGTCGATCTTCTCGGTGTCGAGCGACCAGCTGCATTCGTGGCCCGAGGTGCTGTTCCCCGGGATCGGCTGGGTGCCGTTCGAGCCGACCGCCTCGCTCGGCGTCCCCACGGCTTTCCGTGCGGGGATCACCGGAGGGGGGACCGACGGCAGCCCGACCACCCCGGCGCCGACGACGGCGCCTCAGACCGAGGAGACATCGGGCCCTGAGGTCGACCGGAGGGACGCCGATGCCGGCTCCTCGGACTCCGGGGAGCTGCGCCGGCTCGACCCGACGCCGGTCCTCCTCACGACACTCGGCGTGGTGATCGTGCTCCTCCTGCCCGCCGTCGTCCGGCTCCTCGAGCGGCGCCTCCGGATGCGTCGCGCCGCCCACGGAGACGCCGCCGCGGCGTGGGCGGAGCTGCGCGACACCCTGGTCGACCTCCGGATCCCCGTCTCGGACGCGGAGAGCCCGCGGTTGCGTGCCGCAGGGCTCGTCAGGGAGGCAGGTGCGGACGAGGCCGCGTTGGGCCGGTTGGTCAGGGCGGTGGAGCGCGCGAACTACGCACGATCGTCCGCCGCTGCCGACGACCTCGCCGTCCCCCTGCGGGCCGTGCTCGTCAGCCTCCGCGCGCACGTCGCCGGAGGGACTCGGGTCGAGGCGCTGCTGTTGCCGCGGTCGCTCTATGCGCCGCGGGGTTCCGACTCCCGGCTCCTGGTCTGACGGTCGGCAGGCGCGGCGGTCAGAGGTGCGCGGCGGACGGCTCCGCGTGCGTCGGGCAGGCGACCGCGTCGCAGTCCGCGCAGACCACGAACTGCATCCGGCATGAGAGGTCGGGGCAGTTCGCGGTGCGTTTGGTCGCCGCACCGCACCCTGCGCACACGCCGATGACGCGCGCGTGATCGGAGAAGTCGACGGACCCTCGCCCATCGAAGACGTAGAGCGATCCGTCCCAGAGACCGTCGTCTCCATAGGTCTCGCCGTAGCGGACGATGCCACCCTCGAGTTGATAGACCTCGCCGAATCCGCGGGAGACCATGAGGCTCGAGAGCACCTCGCAGCGAATGCCCCCGGTGCAGTACGTGACGACGGGCTTGCCCTTCAGATCGTCGTAGGCGCCGGAGTCGAGCAGACGCACGAAGTCCCTGGTGGTCTCGGTGTCCGGCACGACGGCGCCGCGGAAGCGTCCGATCTCGGCCTCCAGCGCGTTCCGGCCGTCGAAGAACACGACCTCGTCCCCCCGTTCGGCGACCAGGGCGTGCAGCTGGTCGGGGGTGAGCCGCGCGCCTCCGCCGACGACGCCGTCCGCGTCGACGCGGAGCTCGTCCGGGGCACCGAAAGACACGATCTCGTCGCGCACCTTCACGCTCAGCTTCGGGAAGTCGAGGCTGCGGCCCGCCGCGTCGAGTCCGGTGCCCTCGCTCCACTTGATGTCAGCGTCGCGGAAGGGCGCATAAGAGCGGAACGAGCGTGCCCACTTCTTCAGCGCCGGGAGGTCGCCGCCCAGGGTTCCGTTGATGCCGTGTGCCGAGATCAGCAGCCGTCCGCGCAGCCCCAGCGCCTCGCCGAGGTCACGCTGCCAGACGCGGATGGCCTCCGGGTCGGCGAGCGGCGTGAACGCGTAGAAGAGGACGATCTTGGGGGTGGCCACCCAGGAATCCTACGTCGCCGCCGGGAACCCTACGACACGTCCCGCCGCAGGAACACGGCCGCCCCCGCGCCCACCGCGAGCAGGACCCAGCCTGCCGCGATCGGCACCGCCGCGGGTCCGAGGCCTCGATCCGCCGGGATGCCGATGACGGACACGTCGAACCGGAAGGCGTCGAGCAGCGCCGGGAGAGGCAGGTACGCGGCACCCGCGCTCCAGAACAGCGCGACGAGCATCCCGAACCCCATCGTGAGCGCGGCGACGAACAGCGCCGCGAGATGCGCCTGCACGACGATGCCGACGCCCAGACCCCATAGAGCCGCGGACGCACCGAGGGCGACGGCCGACGCGACGGCGGACCCGTGCACGGGCACGCCGCCCATGGTGACGAGCAGCGCCGTGCGACCGCCGACCACCGCGGCGCCCGCGACGACCGCGCCGCCGAGCGCCGCGGCGGGCACCCGCGCGACGAGCATCACCCGTCGGGACTCCAGCATCAGCCGCTGCGCGACGACGCCGTCCCGCCAGTCGATCGTGTAGCGGAAGGAGCCGTAGACGGCCGCGAGGATGCCGGCGTAGGTCGCGAGCACCGCGTCGAAGGGGGCGACGAGCTCTTCCCGGGCTGCCGGCGGAGCGTCGGCGAGATCCGCCGGGATGCCGGCGGCGAGGGAGAGGGACAGCACGAGCGCCGCCAGCGCCATGCCGAGGAGGACGACGTCCCCGACGGCCCCGCGCGCCTGCGCGCGCAGCGCCCGACCGATCATGCGAGGCTCCGGCGTCCCCGGACGGCCGCGAGCACGACGAGGCCGACCGCCCACGTGATCCCGATGGCGAGGGCGGGCGCGAAGGCGAGCAGTCGGCCCTGGTACTCCGGCACGCTCAACGCCGCGATGGCCATTCCCGGCGAGAACCGCGCGACCTCGGGCGCCGTCCGCAGCATCGCGAACTCCAGTGCCATCGGGAAGACGAGGACGATGATCGCCGTCGCGTAGTAGTTCCGGGTGATCCAGCCGATCGCGCCGCCGATGAGGGCACCGAGGACCACGCCGAGCAGGGCCCCGGCGACGATGCGCCCCGCGTCCGCGGTGAGCACGAGAGCGAGCCCGTGCCGAGCCAGGAAGAACGAGATGCCGAGCATCCACAGCAGGACGACGACCATCGCGAGCGCGAGGGCGACGAGGACGCCGGCGACCAGCTTCCCGGGGAAGGCGCGGCGGAACCCGACCGTCGTGAGCGCCCGGTCCATGGAGCCGTAGTAGTACTCCCGCGTCACCGGGTACGCGCCGACGAACGCCGCGGAGATGACCGACCACGCGAGCGGCTCCAGCAGCCGGGCCGTCGCCGTGCCCGCGTCAAGTCCGTCCACCGCGAGACGGGAGCCGTCGGAGAAGAGCACGAAGGCCGGCATGAGGACCGCGACGAGGTACACGGCCAGGATCGACAGCCCGCTCACCGCGCGCAGCAGCTCGCCACGGA
The DNA here is from genome assembly GCF_037148555.1 of Microbacterium sp. MMO-113. Classification (NCBI taxonomy): domain Bacteria; kingdom Bacillati; phylum Actinomycetota; class Actinomycetes; order Micrococcales; family Microbacteriaceae; genus Microbacterium; species Microbacterium sp. MMO-113. The sequence continues at coordinate 355,664 of NZ_JBBCTD010000003.1, forward strand.
TCACGCCGCTCACGCGGGCGCTCCTTCGACGAGATCGAAGTACCGGCTCTCGAGCGAGTCGACCCCACCCGTGACGAGGTCGTCCAGCCTCCCGGCGAAGAGCGCGCGGCGTTTGATGACGACCACCTCGTCGACGACCTGCTCGAGCTCCGGGAGCTGATGGCTGGAGACGAGCACCGTGCCGCCGCGTTCGGCGAAGCCGCGGAGGAACCGGCGCAGCCACCGGATGCCGTCGGGATCCAGACCGTTCGCCGGCTCGTCGAGGATGAGCGTCCGCGGCGCACCGATCAACGCCGCGGCCAGACCCAGTCGCTGCGCCATCCCCGTCGAGTACGTCTTCACGCGGCGGTGCGCATCGGCGGCGAGGCCCACCTCGTCCAGCACCTCGTCGATGCGGTCGCGGGGCATCCCGGCGGCGAGCCGGCAGATCTCCAGGTGCCGTCGCCCCGAGATGCCGGGCTCGAAGCCGAACCCGTCCATGTGGACGCCGACGTGCGCCGCCGGGTTGTCCAGTGCCCCGAACGGCACCCCGTCGACGATGGCCTCGCCGCCGGTCGGCCGCACGAGTCCGACGATCGCACGCAGCGTCGTCGACTTCCCCGCGCCGTTCGGGCCGAGAAGCCCGACGATCGCGCCGCGGGGCACCGCGAACGACAGGTCTTCGACGGCGGTGCGGCGCCCGTACCTCTTCGTGAGACCGTGCACCTCGATGGCGTGCTGCTTCATGGTCATCCTCTCTCCTTCTCGCTCGTGAGAGCTGCCAGCGGCGACGCGACCGTCGCCCAGATCGCCTGCCAGAGCGGGGTCGTGCCGAGGTCGACGCGCGCCTGTCCGGCTGCCGGCAGGGCACTCCGCTCCCCCGTCATCTCCGCCTCCGCCACCACCGTCGCCGCGACCGAGGCCCCGGGCATCCTGACCGGGAAGAGCGCCTCGATCGGCACCTCGGTCTTCGTCGCCGGGCGGGTCCGCATCGTCCCCACGCCGCGGTACTCATTCGCGAGGATGCCCCGCGTCGACAGGACCACCGGTGCACCGTCCGGGAGGTCGATGCCGGTGTCCCGGCCGCCGTGCACCAGGACCACGCGGCCGTCATCCACGGAGAACCCCAGCGTCGCGGCCGTCGGGACCGGGATGAGGAGGCCGGCGGCCCCGATCCCGAGCGCGAGCGCGGCGGTCACCCCGGCAAGGCGGGACCGCGAGACACCGGATCGCCGCACCCGGAGCAGAGCGCGCGCCAGGAGGGCGACACCCACCGCGACCACGACGACCTCGAGGGCGAGCACGAGGAGGCTCGCCGCCGGACCGCCCCCGGCGAGCAGCTGGGCAGCCCGGACGACCGCGAACAGCACCAGGACGACCGGAGCCCCCAGGCAGCAGAGGCCGAAGGGCACGCTCCACCACCGCTCCAGCGCCCGAGGCTGCCGCGGCGCCCCGAACAGGAGGCGGGCGAGGAAGGCCGCACCGTCGCGTACCGTCCTCCCCCGCAGATTCGGCTCGTCGAGGGCGCTCATCAGGGCGAGGTACCCGTCGAAGCGCACGAAGGGGATCAGGTTCACGAGCACCACGACCGTACAGGAGATCGCGAGGAGCAGCAGCGTCTCCCTGGCCACCGACGACGGCAGGGCGAGAGCGACCACCATCGCCACCGCCGCCACCGTGGCGTGGACGGCCGGACCGGCGAGCGCGATCGCCACCCGGTGCCGGCGGTCGGGGAGCCGCCAGCCGTCCGTGACGTCGACGAAGAAGGCGGGTGTCAGGTACAGCAGCATGAACCCGGCGCGTCGCGGTCGGCCGCCCAGCCGGGTGAGGGTGAGACCGTGCGCGGCCTCGTGCAGCAGCGTCGCGAGGCCGAGCGCCACGACGGCGAGCGTGAAGCCGGCGAGGGGGACGGGACGGGCGAGCACGGCCCCCAGCTCGCCGGCGAGCAGGACTGCGGCGATGAACCCGGCAGCGAGCACCGCGACGACGGCCACGAGGACCCCGCGACCCGGGACGGGGACGACCAGACGGTCGAGACGGGCGAAGAGCGCGGGAGCGCGGAGGGTCGCGAACTGCACGGTGAACGGCGGCCGATAGGCGACACGACCGGGCGGCCGAGATGCGCCCCCGTCCAGGAGTCCGTTGTCACGGAAGCGCGCCACCAGTCGCAGCACCTCCTCGTCTGTCTCCCCCGGGGCGAAGCGCGTCTGCAACGCCGAGACGGGGGTGCGGCCGTCCATCGCCGTCAAGAGGTCGACCACCGCTCGGGACAGCCGGGCGGTCGGCACGCCCTGGACGGTGGCGAGCCACCCGGATCCCTCCGCCGTCGGCTCGAACGCGACGCCGGCGGCGAGAGACGGGCACGAGTGCGCCGTGAGGGACGCGCGACCGTCCCCTCGGCGACGCCGTCCGGGTCGAGGTCCTGCCGTCGTCATCGCCCGCCCCTTCCATCCCCGGCGAGGGAGGTCGTGAGGAGCAGGATCTCCACGCCCGCCGGCGTCCGCACGGCAGACCTCTCCGGCGCCGTGAACCCCGCGGCCACGAGCTCGCCCGCGAGGACCTCGGGGCACAGCACGTGCAGGCGGCTGGTGAGGACGGGCACCTCCGCGCGCGGGGCGATGTCCGCGAGGCGGACCCAGTTGACCACCCGCACGGCACCGTCGTTCTCGATCTGCTGCGCGAAGAGGTAGGGCTCCTCCCCTGCGCCGCCCGGGACGGTGATCTCGCGATCGGTCGCCAGGCCGAGACTGACCGCCGAGGCGCCGTCCGCGACGGTGAGGGCGAAGACACCGGTCGCGGTGAGATGACGCCGGACGCCCGCGTAGAGCCGCGAACGGCCCTCGCGGTCGAGCAGCGTGATCGAGGTCGCCCCGAGGACGACGAGACCGAAGTGCCCGGCGAGTGCGAGGTCGCGGATGTCCGCCATGATGCACTCGACCGTCGCCTTGGGCGGAACGGCGCCGCGGAGGCGCGCGAGCATGTCCGCGGAGAGATCGACCGCCGTGACGCGATGCCCGGAGCGAGCGAGCGGGATCGTCAGGCGGCCGCTTCCTGCGGCGAGGTCGAGGACGGGACCGGGGACCGCGCGCGCGAGTGCCAGGACTTCGCGGATCTCCGCCCGGTCCGGGCCGACGAGCCGGTCGTAGAAGTCGGTACCGGCCCCGGCATACAGGTCCTGTTCAATGGCGGTCGCGCCGACGAGGTCGAGCCGTGCCGCCACGGTCTCGGTGATCAGGGACGTCATCCGTGCATCGCCTCTCCTCGGATGGATGGTCGGGGAGTGCGGGCGGATGGTCCCGCCCGCACCCTCGGTCAGGTCGCGATGGCGGCGGCTCCGCCGATGATCGCGATGATGTAGCTCGCGTGCTCCCACCACTCGAGCGGGGTGTCGATCTGTTCGAGTTCCAGGAACTCCAGCGACGTGGTCTGCAACGTGCACCTCCTAGGTCAGAGCGAGAATTCCGATGATCACGCCCACGGCGAAACCGCGGATGTAGTCGTCGGCATCGCCCGGCGCATCCATGGCGTCGAGTTCCGTGAACTCGAGCGTCGGCAGTGCTGCGGTCATGTGTCCCTCCTTCCTTTCTGTGATCCGGTGCTTCCGGTCGACATCACGTGGCGGCCGCCGCACCGATCCCGATGAGGACCAGCGCACCGATCACGCCCTGGTAGAAGCTGTCCCAACTGGGGGCCTCCATCGGGTCGAGCTCCTGGAATCGGATGCTCGTCTCCGTGCTTTCGTTCATTCCCGTCACCTCCTCTCCACGGCTCGGGGCCGGCGGTCGCCGACCGGAGACGTGCTCCACCGGGAGTCGTGGAGCACGTCGCGGACGTCCGCAGCACGGATACCGCGCAGCATGGGGCGGTGATCCCCCCACGCGGTCTCCACGGCGGCGGCGATCCGGTCGATCTCCCGTGCGCTCGGGCGCGGCGGTGACGGGAGCCCTCCCTGATCGACGACGACGGCGATGCCGGCTGCCGGGTCACGAGGCAGCGCTGTCTCCGCTGCGACGACGGCCCAGAAGGCATCGAGGCTGGTGCGGTCGCCCCAGCGCGGATCGCCCGCACCGATCCGCCGCCAGACGGCGGCGATGACCGCCGCCGTGGCCGTCATCTTGCGGACGCCGAGATGGAAGGCGACCTCGTTCGCGAGATACCAGTGGCGGGCGCTGTACGGATCGGGGCCGCGAAGGGCAGCCGTGCGCTGGGTGGCGGCACTCAGGCGTGCCAGGCGCAGGCGTCCCGTCGTCGACATCGCGTCCCCCGCGGCCGCCTCGAGCAGCGCCCGACCGAGGATCCGCGCGTCGCGCTCGGCCCGCTCGGTCCGCGGACTCGTCGAGGCGCCGGCCACCCGGAGGAAGGCCTCCAGCGCGCCCTCCCGGACAGCCGCGGGGGTGAGCGTGGCGAGCCGTTCGGGATCGAGGACGGCGTGGCGGGGGCGCAGCGGGCGACCGACGAGGAGCCGGGTCCCGCGGCGGTTCCGGAGGATGGCGACGCTGTTCGTCTCGGAGGACGTGCCGAGCGTCGTCGGCAGGGCGATGATGTCGACCGGCGGGGGCGCGTCGGGCAGGATCGTGAGCGCCGCGGTCGCCGCGTGCCGCAGGGCGAAGTCCAGGAGGCGTCCGGGGCTGAGCGCGAGGGCCGCGATCTTGCTCGCATCGAGGACGCTTCCGCCGCCGACGGCCACGATGACCTCGGGCGGTCGCCGGATGATCTCCTCGGCGATCAGGAGGATGCCGAGCTCGTCCACCGCGGAAGCGTCCACGGTCATCGTCCGGGCCGACGCTGCGGCGGGAAAGGCGTGCGCGACGGCCGCGTCGGCGATCACCAGCGTGTCGCGTCCGGCCGTCAGACGCGCCATCGCCTCCGGTGCGCGCGGCCCGTGCCACAGCGTGGGGACGTGCGCGGCGTACGGCGCGGTCATGCCGCGGCCTCCTGCACGTGCGCCAGGCCGGCCCGGACGGCCCGGTCGGTCTCGGACACCTCCGCGGCGGTGAAGCCGTAGCCGGGGATGAGCTGGAAGGAGCTCGGACCGGGGTGCACCACGACGCCGCTGTCGGCGATGGCGGACACCACCTCCAGGACGTCGGTCCCAGAGAGCGGGGACCCGTCCGGGCGGCGGAGCCCCGCCCCGACGAAGCAGCCGCTGCCGGTGACGTCGGAGACGATCCCTTCCTCCTGCCAGGTCCGCGCGAGGCGGTGCAGCGTCGGCGCCAGGGCCTGCGTGGTGGCCTCGACGTCGATACGACGGAGTTCGTCGATCACGGCGAGGACCGCAGCCGCGCAGGCGGGCGTGCCCGCCTGCGTCTCCCCGTGGACGAACGTCCACCCGCCGCGCACGAACGCCGTCGCGATGCGGTCGCCGACGAGGAGCGCGGCAGCCCCCATCGCGCCGTTCGTCAGCGCCTTCGACACGAGGAGGATGTCCGGTGCGGCCGCCCAGCGGTCGGTGGCGAACATCGCACCGGTGCGCCCGAAACCGGTCGCGACCTCGTCTGCCACCAGCAGGAACCCATGCCGCTCCCTCAGCTCCAGCAGGCGCTGGACGAAGGTGGTGGACAGCGCGTGAGCGCCGCTGCCGAGGACGGGCTCCACGACGACGGAGGCGACGCGGGAGCCTTCGCGCTCCAGCAGCGCTTCGAGCTCGTCCCCGTCGTCGGCGTGCGACACGTGCCGCACCGTGCGCCTGTCGACGCCGTAGACCGACTGCAGCAGGTCGTCACCGCTCAGTACGTGGCTGCCGTACATCGTGCCGTGGTAGCTGCCGCGCAGGCCGACGACGAGTGACCGCGACCCGGCGCCCTGCTGCGCCCAGTACTGCCGGGCGAGCTTCATGGCGGCGTCGTTGGCCGCCCCGCCGGAGGTGGAGAAGATCACCCGCCGGTAGCGGTCGGAGCCCGCGAGGGCGATGAGGGCATCGGCGGCGTCCTCGGCGTACCGGTGCGGGGCGCGGAACAGCGAGAGGTAGGAGGCGTCGCGCGTCGCCCTGCTCACGGCCTCGGTCACCGCCGGGTTGCCGAAGCCGAGGGGCACGTTCCACAGGCCGCTGGTCGCGCAGAGGCGTTCGGAGCCGTCGGCGTAGAAGAGGCGATGCCCGGCTGCGCCGACCGCTACCCGATCCGGAGAGAAGGCGGTGTCGGCGGGGAGCATCGACGTCCACAGCGCGTGCGGCGCGTTCATCGCACACCGTCCCGCGAGGCGTCCTCGATGGGAGCACCGAGGTGGACGCCGAGCGCCGTGAAGGCGTCGAGACAGAGCCGGCGAGCGTGGGCGTCAGGAACGCCGCAGGCGCGGGCCACCCGCGCCGCCGCTCGCCCACGTGTGCGGGAGGTCTGGATCGCGTCGACCACCGCAGCGGTCAGCGGGGACAGGAGGTGCCGGCGGAGCGTCCGGACATCGGCGAGCAGGAACCCCTCGGCGGTGTCGAGCAGGAACGGGTCGTCGGTCGGAGGCTCCGCATCCGCGAGCTCGTCGTCGAGGAGCGTCCATCCGAAGCCCGCGATCCGAGCAGCGCCGTTCGGCAGGCGGAGCATCTTCCGGAGATCGGCGGCGTCCAGGTATCGGCGCAGCCACGGCCGGGTGTCGAGTTCGGCGACGAGGTCGGCCGAGCCGGGCACGCCGCCCAGCGCCGACGCCCGCGGGCGGGCCCGTCCGAGAGCGGCGGGAAGGTCGTCCACGTGGCCGACCGCCTCTCCCTGCAGCCCGAGATGCACTCTCCCGTCCGCGTCGATGCGGAGGGCGCGCGGAGTCTGCACCTCCTGCGGCCGCGCGAGAGCGGAGCGATCCGCCAGCAGCACCCGGGGGTCGAGCATCGCGGCGGCGAAGACCCCGGTGCCGCGAGCGAGGTCGGCGTCGTCGAGGAAGGCACGCCAGCTCGCCTCGTCGAAGAAGCGCATGACCGTCGGTCCGACGATCTGGACGAAGGAGGCCGCGATGTAGTCCTGGAGCTCGACGCCGCGCTCCCCGAGGAAGAGCTCATCGCCGAGGTCGGCGAGCCGCCCGCCGTAGCCGACCGCACGAGCCGCCCCGTGCCGGGGCACGGATCCCGCGGGCTCGAGGATCACGTCCTCGGGGTCGGCCGCAGCCGCGACGGCCTCAGCCCCGGTCTCCGCCTCGCGCAGGAACACGCGACCGCGTGCCGCATGCCCGCCCGTCACCCACTCCCGCAGGGCCTGCGGCCCGAGGAGCGGGTCTTCCCCCGTCGCCCCTTCGTCGTGCCGTGCCGTCGTCGCACTCGTCCCCATGATCCCCCCAGAGAACCGGATCCGCCTGACGCGTTTGCGTCTTCATATGAAGATATACAGCCCTCTTTTGACGTGCAATATTACAGCTTTCGCGGCCGTAGAGCTGGATCGCCGGTATGTCACGAGGCCCCCGGGAGATCGGATAGGATGGACAGGTTGTTCCCTGGTGACGTGTCCGAGCGGCCGAAGGAGCACGCTTGGAAAGCGTGTGTTGTGCAAGCAACCGCGGGTTCGAATCCCGCCGTCACCGCCACAGACGAAGAAGACCTCCGCATCGCGGAGGTCTTCTCTCGTCTCGGGCGGCGTCAGCCGTCGAAGCGCACCCCGTACGTCAGGCCACCGGGCGCGGACGGGAGCACGGTCATGCCGAGCCGCTCGTAGAACGCGGCCGCGCCGGAGTTCGCGGGGTCCATGCCGAGGTGCAGCGCCGGGACACCGCGCCGACGCAGCTCGACGAAGAGCGTCTCGATGAGGCCCCGACCGAGCCCCTGCCCCTGGGTCTCCGGCAGCAGGTCGATGTGCAGATGCGCCGGGAACTCCGCAGCGTGCGGCTCGACCCCCGGCTCCCGCGTGTAGCCGTACTCGATCAGCTTCTCCTCACGCGTCTGCGGGTCCGCCGATCGCGGATAGCGCGCGTGCAGGCCGGGCCACCATTCGTCGCGGAACCAGGCGTAGAAGGCGTCGGTGTCATCGGTGGCGACGATGTAGCCGATGGTGCGCCCGTCCTCCGCCTCCACGACCCAGGCGAGGTCCGGGTGCCGCTCGACGTACGGCACCGCGAAGAGGTTCCCCCACAGCTCGTCATCGGACAGCACCCCGGTGGCGTCTCCCCCGGCGTCGGCCGTCCGCAGGCAGATCTCGAACATCGCCGGGCGATCGGTCGGACGGTAGGGACGGATGCGCGACACGGGGTCTCCTCGGACGGGTCAGGTTCCGCTCAGCCTATCGGCGCGGGCGGTCGCCTCGACATCGCGTCGCACCCACGGCACCAGCCAGGCCGCGAGCACGAGGACGACGCCGGCACCGACGAACGCCCCGCCGACCGTGTCCGTCGCCCAGTGCACCGACAGGAAGGTGCGCGAGAGCGCCATGAGCACGATCCACGCGGCACCCACGATCGCCACCCACACCCGCGGGAAGAGCACCCAGAGCACGAGAGCGATGGTCGCCGCGTTCGCGGTGTGCCCCGACGGGAAGGAACCGTAGTCGCTCACGACGAGCATGTCGTGCGGCCGAGCGCGGCCGAAGACGTTCTTCAGGAGCTGGACGGCACCGGCGCTGACGAGGAAGCACAACGCGGCGAACAGCGCCCCCCGCCACCGGCGCAGCAGAAGCAGGAGCAGGATCGTCAGCAGCGGAACGGCGAGGATGGCGACCCAGCCGCCGCCGATCCAGTTCAGCGCGAGGGCGAAGCTCAGCATCCAGTCCGCGCGGACGGCGGCGATGGTGTCGTTCCACCACTGGTCGAGCCCCGGCGTCTGCGGATACACGAAGACGACGAGAGCGCCGAGGGCAGTGGCCAGGAGGAGGCAGGCGACGCCCCACCACAGCAGCATCCGTCGATTCATCGTCCCATTGTGACGGACGCCCCCGCGATCGCGGGTCGGCGTGCCGGTCAGCGGGCGATGCGGGCGAGCCCCTCCTCGAGGTCCGCGATGAGGTCGGCCACGTCCTCGATGCCGACCGAGAGGCGCACGACGTTCTCCGGCACCGCGAGCTCGGTGCCGCGGACCGACGCGTGGGTCATCTCCGGCGGGTAGCCGATGAGCGACTCCACGCCGCCGAGCGACTCGGCGAGCTGGAACACGCGCGTGCTCTCGGCGAAGGCCCGGGCGGCGTCCGCACCTGCGGCGAGGCCGAGCGACAGCATCCCGCCGAAGCCGCTCATCTGCCGTGCCGCGATCTCGTGACCGGGGTGCGACGGGAGGCCGGGATAGAACACCTGGGCGAACTCCGGCCGCGCCTGGGCCCATTCGGCGATGGCCTGCGCGTTCTCGGAGTGCTGGCGCACCCGCACCGCGAGGGTCTTGATGCCGCGGGTCGTCAGCCAGGCGTCCAGAGGCGCCGAGACCGCGCCCACCGCGAACTGCTGGAACTTCACGGCCTCGACGAAGCGGTCGTCACCGAAGACGACGGCGCCGCCCAGCACGTCGGAGTGCCCGCCCAGGTACTTCGTCGTCGAGTGCACGACGAGGTCGGCGCCGAGCGCGAGCGGCTGCTGCAGAGCCGGCGAGGCGAACGTGTTGTCCACCACGACGAGGGCACCGGCCGCGTGCGCCACCTCGACGATGAGCGCGATGTCGACGACCTTCAGCAGCGGGTTGCTCGGCGTCTCCAGCCACACGATGCGCGTCTCGGGACGGATGGCCGCCCGGATCACGTCGACGTCGGAGAGCTCGACCGTGGTCGTGTCGATCCCCCAGGGCGCGAGCACCTTCGTGAGCAGGCGGTAGGTGCCGCCGTAGACGTCGTTTCCGAGGAGCACGTGGTCGCCCGGCTTGAGGATGCCGCGCAGCAGCGCGTCCTCGGCCGCGAGACCGGACGCGAACGACAGCGCCCCGACCCCGCCCTCGAGTGCGGCGAGCTGCGTCTCCAGCGAGGAGCGCGTCGGGTTGCCCGCGCGGTTGTACTCGTAGCCGTCCCGGAAGCCGCCGATGCCGTCCTGCACGTGCGTCGACGACTGGTAGATCGGCGGGATGATCGCCCCGGTGATCGGGTCGGGCGCCTGTCCGGCGTGGATGGCTCGTGTGGCGAAGGCGTGGTCGTGGTCGGACATGCTCTCAGCCTACGTCCGGGCCCTCCGACGGGCCCCGGCCTGTTACGTCCCGCGTCACCGGGAGAGGTAGCCGAGCAGGTCCTGTCGGGTCAGCACGGTGTGCGGCTTGCCGTCCTCGGTGACGAGGAGGGCGTCGGCGTCGGCGAGCGCGGCCCGTGCCTGCGCGACCGACGCGTGGATGCCGATGAGCGGCAGCCGCTCCCCCACGTGCGCGCCGAGGGCATCGCTCGGCTCGGCCTCGCCGCGGAAGAGCAGGTCGAGCAGTCCCTTCTCGTCGACGGTACCCACGACCTCGCCCATCATCACCGGCGGCTCCGCGCTGAGGACGACGAGCTGCGACACCTCGTACTCCGTCATCATGCCGATCGCCTCGAGCACCGTGTCGGTGGGATGCGCGTGCACGAGGTCGGGAAGGCCGTGACGGGAGGACCGGGCCGCGAGCACGTCCGCGACCGTCTCCCCCTCCTCCACCTCGCTGAAACCGTAGGAGCGCATCCACCCGTCGTTGAAGATCTTGCCCAGGTAGCCGCGCCCGCCGTCGGGCAGGAGCACGACCATGACCGCGTCCGCCGGCAGCTCCTTCGCCACCCGCAGCGCCCCGACGACGGCCATGCCGCTGGAGCCCCCGACGAGGATGCCCTCCTCGCGGGCCAGCCGCCGGGTCATCGCGAACGACTCCGCGTCGCTCACCGCGACGATCTCGTGCGGGACGGCGGGATCGTAGGCACCAGGCCAGATGTCCTCGCCCACGCCCTCGACGAGGTAGGGACGGCCGGTGCCGCCACTGTAGACGCTGCCCTCGGGGTCGACGCCGACGATGCGCACCGCGTCGTCGGACACCTCGCGCAGGTAGCACCCGGTGCCGGTGATGGTGCCGCCCGTCCCCACGCCGGCGACGAAGTGGGTCACGCGCCCGTCGGTGTCGCGCCAGATCTCCGGCCCCGTCGTCTCGTAGTGGCTGCGCGGCCCGTTCGGGTTCTCGTACTGGTTCGGCTTGAAGGCTCCGGGGATCTCACGTGCCAGGCGGTCGCTCACGCTGTAGTACGACTCCGGGCTGTCCGCCGGGACGGAGGTCGGGGTCACGACGACCTCTGCGCCGTAGGCACGGAGCACGTCGATCTTGTCCTCGCCCACCTTGTCCGGGAGCACGAAGACGCACCGGTAACCGCGCTGCTGCGCCACGAGGGCGAGGCCGACCCCGGTGTTGCCGCTCGTGGGCTCGACGATCGTGCCGCCGGGCTGCAGATCGCCCGCGGCCTCGGCGGCGTCGATGATGCGCGCGGCGATCCGGTCCTTCGCCGACCCCCCGGGGTTCAGGTACTCGAGCTTCACGAGCACCGTGCACGCGATGCCCTCGGTGACGTGCTGGAGCTTCACCAGGGGGGTGTCGCCGACGAGGTCGACGATGGAGTCCGCATACTTCATCTGTTCAGGGTACGGCGCGGGCTCCGGCCACCGGGGCTGTGTTTCACCCGCGCTCCGACAGGCTCAGCGACCCGGAAACCTGGGTCCCTGAGCCTGTCGAAGGGTCAGCCCTTCGTCGCGCCGGCCAGCAGGCCGCGCACGAAGAAGCGCTGCAGGGCGAAGAACACGATCAGCGGGACGATGATCGAGATGAACGTTCCCGCCGACTGCAGGAACCACTTGTTCCCCCAGGTTCCGGAGAGCGAGTTCAGCGCCTGGGTGATCGGCAGGGCGCCTGGCGAGGCGAAGATCGTCGCGACCAGCAGGTCGTTCCACACCCAGAGGAACTGGAAGATCGCGAAGGAGGCGATCGCCGGAGCAGCGAGCGGCAGGATGATGCGGAAGAACACCTGTCCGTGCCCGGCCCCGTCCACGCGCGCCGCCTCGATGATCTCGCCCGGGATCTCGGAGATGAAGTTGTGGAGCATGAACGTCGCGAGCGGCAGAGCGAAGATCGCGTGCGCGATCCAGACGCGCGCGAAGCTGTACTGCACCTCGTTCAGGCCGAATCCGGGGAAGATCGGCACGTCGTTGATCGTCAGCCCATCCGAGAACAGGCTCAGCAGCGGCACGAGGGCCATCTGCAGCGGCACGATCTGCAGCGCGAACACGAAGATGAAGAGCATGTTCCGACCCTTGAAGTCGATCCACGCGAACGCGTACGCGGCGAGCGACGCCATCACGATCGGGAACACGGTCGCCGGGATCGTGATCGCCAGCGAGTTGATGAACGCCGTCGCCAGGGTCGTCGAGGTGCCGCCCGAGTTCCACGCCTGCACGTAGTTGTCGAACGTGAACTCCGGGTTGGAGAAGACCGTCCACCAGCCGCTGTTCTGCGTGTCGGCGCCCGGGCGGAACGACGTCACGAAGAGGCCGAAGGTCGGGATCGTCCAGAAGAGCGCGATGACCGCGGCCGCGATCGTCGCCCCCTTCGAGGTGAGCTTCTTGTGGGCGGTCGCCTCGTTGCGGCGCGTGTCCCGCGCCACCTGGCGCTTGGTGCGGTTGTCCACGACGGTGGCCTGCGTTGCGCTCATCAGCGGATCTCCCTCTGCTTGGCCATCGATCGGGCGTTGTAGATGATCAGCGGCAACACGAACAGGAACAGCACGACGGCGAGCGCCGACGAGTGCCCGTAGCTCTGGAACCGCTGCTGCTGGTTGACCATCTCGAAGCCGAGGACGCTGGTCTCATCTCGTCCGCCGGTCATCACGGCGACGATGTCGTACACCTTCAGGGAGGCGATCGTGATGGTCGTGAGCACGACGATCAGCGACGACCGGATGCCGGGCACGGTCACGTTGCGGAAGCGCTGCCAGGCGTTCGTGCCGTCGAGCTCGGCCGCCTCCATCTGCTCGACCGGCACGGCCTTAATCGCGGCCGAGAGGATGACCATGGCGAAACCGGTCTGGGTCCAGATGAACACGATGAGCAGCATCAGCGTGTTGAGGATCGGCTTGATCGCCAGCCACTGCACGGGGTCGCCGCCGAAAGCGGTCACGATCGCGTTGAGGAGACCGATCTGGTCACCCTGCCGGGCGTCGTACATGAACTTCCAGATGATGCCGGCTCCGACGAACGAGATCGCCACCGGCATGAAGACCAGCACCTTGAGGAACTTCTCGCCGCGAGCCCTGTCGATGAAGACGGCGTAGGCGAGGCCGATGACCACGGAGATCACCGGAGCGAGCAGCGCCCAGATGATCGTGTTGATCACCGACGACGTGCCGACCGGGTTGGTGAAGACCCAGACGTAGTTCTCGAGCCCGACGAACTCGTCGCCGGTCTTGTCGAAGAAGGACTTGAAGATCGTCGAGATCGCCGGGTAGATGAGGCCCAGCAGCAGCATGATCGCCGCCGGGGCCATGAACAGCACGAGCTGGAAGAGATAGCCCGCTCCCTGCCGCGCGCGGAAGTCGGCGAAGAAGAGGAGCGCCCCGACGAGGAGCGCGATCGCGACGACGTACACGACGGCGTTCGCGTAGGGACGAAGCAGCAGCAGCGCGAGCACCGGGATGACGAGGCACGCGACCAGCCGCATGATGAAGTAGCCGCGACCAGGGCGGGGCGCGAACTCGATCAGCACGAGGATGATCGCAACGACTACGCCGAACACGAGCAGCACGGCGGGGATCTGCACCAGCGGATTCAGACCGCCCAGCCACAGGAAGAAGCTGTTGAGCGAGAACCCGATCGTGATCCGCGAGGACTCCTCGGTCGGAGCGGTGAAGACGAGGAGGAGAGCCAGCGCGACGACGACCACGAAGCCGATCGCGAGGATCGTGCGTGTGGTCTTCCTCCCTTTCTCGTCGGTGCCGTGCGTCGTCGGCGGCGCGTCAGCCTCGACGGGTTTCTCGATGGTCGCGTGCGACATGAACGTCCCCTTCTGGATCATGCTGGGTTCCCGCGCAGTACGGATGGGTGGAGCGGGGCCGGGCTTGTGCAGCCCGGCCCCGCTCAGCCTGAGAAGATCGCGTCGAGGCGATCAGTTCTCGTAGCCGGCCTGGATGTCGGAGAGCACCGTTTCGGTGTCCTTGCCGTCGATCCAGTCGACCATCCCCTTCCAGAACGAGCCCGAGCCGACGGTCGACGGCATCAGGTCGGAAGCGTCGAACCGGAAGGTCGTCGCGTCGTCCTGCATGATGGTCATCGCCTCCTGGAGGAACTCGCTCGAGGCGAGGCTCGGGTCGGCGTTCTTGTTGGCGGAGATGACGCCGCCGAGCTCGACACGGGCGTCGGCGAACTCCGGCGATGCCATGAACTCGAGCACCTTCTGGGTGGCCTCGTCGTCGGAGAAGGCCGCGACGAACTCGCCGCCGCCCTCGACCTGGAGCTCACCGGCGGTCTCGCCCGGCATGATGAACGCGTAGACGTCGCCGTCCGGGGCGACCTCGGGGACGTTGCCGTCCGCGGTCTCCGTGTCGAGGAAGTTCGCCGACAGGAACGAGGCCTGGTGGGTCAGCGCGCAGTCGCCCTTGGCCACCGCGTTGGCGACGTCGCCGAAGGCGGTGGAGTTGATGCTCTTGACGTCGCCGTAGCCCGCGTTGACGTACTCCGGGTTGAGGAGGATCTCCCCCACCGCGTCGAACGCCTGCTTGATCTCGGGGTCGGTGAACTTCACGTCGCCGGCCACCCAGTCGTCGTACACGTCGGGGCCCGACTGACGCAGGACGAGGTCCTCGATCCAGTCCGTCCCCGGCCAGCCGGAGGCAGCCTCGGAGGCGAACCCGGCGCACCAGGCCGGACCGCCGGTCTTCTCGACGATCGTGTCGGTGAGGGCGATCATGTCGTCCCACGTCTCCGGGACCTCGACGCCCCACTCGGCGAACTGCTTCGGCGAGTACCAGACGTAGCCCTTGAGGTTCGCAAGCATCGGCGCCGCGTAGAAGGTGTCGTCGAACGTGCCGTACTTCTTCCAGTCCTCGGACCAGTTCTCGTCGACGGCGGTCTCCACGGCCTCCGGGGCCGGCATGACCTTGCCGGTGTCGACGAGGGTCTTGAGCAGACCGGGCTGCGGGACGATCGCGATGTCGGGGGCGTCGCCACCGGTCACCTTGGTGACGATGTTGCCCTCGAAGCCCTTGTCGCCGGTGTACTCGACCTTGATCCCGGTGTCCTTCGTGAACTGCTCGAAGGAGGCGTTCAGGTCGTCGGCCTCGACGCCGGTGATGCCGCCGGAGATCCGGACCGTGTCCTTGGTCTCCCCGCTTCCGCCCTCGCCGCTTCCGCCCTCGGCGCAGCCGGCGAGCGCGAGAGACGCGACGCCGACGAGTGCGATGGGGGCGAGCAGGCGGTATCGCTGTGACAAAGCCATGTACTTCTCCTCTTCAGGTGGATCTTCAGTCCGCCCAAGGAGAGCAATCGCCGCAACCATTGGGGAACCGATTCCAGGCCAACCTACTCGCGTTCCTTCCCGCCGTACAACTGGGGAAGGTTACAAGATCACAACCGTTTGAGGGCGCTGTCGCCGGCGTGATGGGAGCGCTCCCAGATCCAGCCGTCTGGAACCGGTTCCTCCTCGCGTGTGGAACGGCTACGATTGCTCCCGGCGAGCGCCCGATGGCTCGCCGTCGTGGAACCGGGTCGAGGAGGACACGATGAGCACGATCGCCGACGTCGCGACGCGCGCCGGCGTGTCCAAGGCGACTGCGAGCCGCGCACTCAGCGGCCGCGGCTACGTCTCCGACGAGACGAGACAGCGCGTGGAGGAGGCGGCGCAGGAGCTCGCGTACGTCGCGCACTCCTCCGCCACGAGTCTGGCCACGGGGCGCACCGGCACCATCGGACTGGTGATGCCGCCGGTGGACCGGTGGTTCTTCTCCGAGCTGCTGGCAGGCGTGCAGGAATCGCTGCTCGCGCTCGATCACGACCTGTCGCTCTACGGCGTCCCCGAGCGCTCCGAGACCAGGGAGCGCCTGTTCGAGAGCGTGCTGCCCGGCCGGCGGTTCGACGGCATCATCGCGGTCAGCATCCAGCCCAGCGCCCGGGAGCTGGAGCGACTGCACCGCACCGGGCGCCCGCTCGTGAGCGTGGGCCCGTACAGCGCCGGATCGAGCGCCGTGTCGATCGACGACGCGGCCGCCGCCCGGATCGCCACCGAGCACCTGATCGAGCTCGGCCACACCGACATCGCCTTCGTCGGCGGTGCCACGGACGACACCGACCTCAGCTACGGCGACGCCCGACGCCTGGCCGGCTACCGGGAGGCGCTGCACGCGGCGGGACTGACCCCGCGAGCGCGGGTGGCCGGAGCGGCCCCCACGATGCCCGGCGGCTACGCGGCGGCGGCGGGGCTGCTCGGCGACCGCCGGCACCGACCGACCGCCATCGTCGGCGTGTGCGACGAGGCGGCCATCGGCGCCGTGATCGCCGCTCGCCGCCTGGGGATCGCGGTTCCGACCGAGCTCAGCGTCGTCGGCATCGACGACCACGAGCACGCGGAGATGTTCGCTCTCACGACCATCGGGCAGTCGCCGCGGGACCAGGGCCGGGAGGCCGTGCGCCTGCTCATGCGGCGGATGAGTGAGCCGGATGCCCCGGTCGAGCGCGTCGAGGCCGCCTCGGCTCTCGTCGTCCGCAGCTCCACGGCGGCGCCGCGCTGACCCCGCAGACACACGAAGGCCCCGGGCGGAACCCGGGGCCTTCGCAGAAGCGCTGGTGCGCTGGAATTACTTGAGGGTGACGGTCGCGCCGGCCTCTTCCAGAGCAGCCTTGGCCTTCTCGGCCGTCTCCTTGTTGGCGCCCTCGAGGACGGCCTTCGGAGCACCGTCGACGACGGCCTTGGCCTCGCCGAGGCCGAGCGAGGTGAGCTCGCGGACAGCCTTGATGACCTGGATCTTCTTGTCGCCAGCGGCCTCGAGGATGACGTCGAAGGAGTCCTTCTCCTCCTCGGCCGCGGCCTCGCCTGCGCCGCCAGCGGCACCGGCGACGGCGACGGGAGCAGCAGCGGTGACCTCGAACTTCTCCTCGAACGCCTTCACGAACTCGTTGAGCTCGATGAGGGTCAGGCCGGCGAACTGCTCGAGCAGCTCCTCGGTGGAAAGCTTCGCCATGATGTATCTCCTAGATAGATGGGGTTTGTAGACGAGATCGCCGGTCGCTTACGCGGCCTCGGCGGTCTCCAGCTTTTCGCGAAGCGCGTCGATGGTGGCCGCAGCCTTGCCCATCGTCGCCTTCATCATGCCCGCGGCCTTCGCCAGCAGAACCTCGCGGCTCTCGAGCGAGGCGTACGTGTTGACCTCGTCGGCGGTGAGGGCCTTGCCCTCGAAGATGCCCGACTTGATCACGAGAAGCGGGTTGGCCTTGGCGAAGTCACGCAGAGCCTTGGCGGTGGCGACGAAGTCACCGTGCACGAACGCGACAGCCGACGGCCCCTTGAGGTCGTCGTCCAGCGCGGAGATGCCGGCCTTGTTGGCGGCGATCTTGGTCAGCGTGTTCTTCACCACGGCGTACTCAGCGTCCTGACGGATGCTGTTGCGCAGCTGCTTGAGCTGGGCAACCGTCAGACCGCGGTACTCGGTCAGCAGGACGGCGTTCGAGTTCTCGAATGACTTCGTGAGCTCGTTGACCGATGCATCCTTCTGCGCCATGGTCACTCCTTGGTGTGTACGAGGCGCCGCACGGTGGTGGGGCGCCGGCCTCCGACCCCCTGCAAAAGAGAAGAGCTCCGGCGCAAGCGCACGGAGCTCGGAAGTTCGTGACACCTGCGCGGGCCCCTGCGATGCAGAGCTTCGATCCTGTGCACTCACGCGCACACGATGACCAGCGGTCTTCGGTTATGACCACTGTACCCCACCCCCACCTCTCCCCCAAATCCCCTGTCCTCTTCCCGTCGACCCACCCCCTTCGGTGCCTCCCGGCCCCCTACGGCCGCACGCAAGAGGCCGGGGCGCGCGGAAGGGGGTGGGTCGACGGCTCAACGGGCGAAGAGGCCGAAGGCACGGAAGTGCGCGTCGGCTGTGGCGAGGGAGGCGACGTCCGCGCTGGTCACCCGGATCACCCGCCAGCCGGTGGTTCCGCGCACCCAGTCCTCGCGGATCTTCTCGTCCAACACGACCCTCTCCGCGGTGCGCTCCCCGCGGAGCTCGTCATCCAGATACTTGTCGCGGCCGTCGCACTCCACGAAAGTGCGGCACTGGTCGACGGCGATGTCCAGCCAGAACCGACCGCCGCGCGGTGCGTCCACCGGTACCTGCAGCCGCGGTCTGCCGAAGCCGAGCTGATGGAGCCGATATCGCGTCACGCTCTCCAGCGGCAGCTGCGCACGCCCGTCGGCAAGGCCCACGATCCGGCGCGCCTGCACGATGCCGCGGAGCCGTGGCCGGCGCACCCGAGCCGCGAGGTCCGCCAGGAGAGCCTGCTCCGCGGTGTCGTCGAACTCCCACGGGTCACCGCCGACCAGAGCGAGAGCGGCATCGGCTGCCGCGAGAGCCGCCTCCGGAGAGACCGTCCGGGCGAGGTCGACGACCGTCCGGGCGAGGGAGGTGCAGCGGATGCCGTCGCGCTCCACGATGTCGCCGGGTGAGACAGTGCCCTCGTGCCGCAGGATCCCGGACGTGCTGTGCCGACGGTCCGGTGGCGCCGTCACATGGACCCTCGTCGGACGCACCCGGTACAGCGGCAGTCCCCACAGCACCGCGGCCGAGGCATGCGAGAACACAGGCCGAGTCCCCGAGGCCGCGAGGTCGGCGGCCACCACCTCCGCACGGTGCCGGGACTCCGGGGCGAGCTCACTCCAGGTCCGCAGCGCGAGGTACCACCCCCGTCGCACGTGATGCAGCTGCCGCCCCTCCACCGCGGCGTGGAGCGTCCGAGACCCCCACCCCTCCTCCTCCAGCCGCCGACGGCCGAGGAGCATCCCCCGTATCTCGTCCACACTCACCTGTCTCATCCCCCCGACTCTCGCCCCTCCTCTCGCCACTCCCCCGCCTTCCCCCAGTTCCCCACACCCTTTCTCTCCCTTCCCGCTCCTGTGCAGGAAGACACCTCTCGCCCTCGGCCCACCCCCTTTCGTGCGAGCCACCCCCTTGCGCGCGTCCGTAGGGGGCCGGGATGCACGCAAGGGGGTGGGTCGGGCGAGGGGGCGGCGTGTACGGCGGGAGCGGGGGTGGGGGAGAGTTAGAGTCTTCTGGTGACCCCGGAACTCCAAGCTCGCATCGTCGCGGACTCACGCGACCGCGTGGCCTGGATGAGGGCACGATCGCGCGGCATCACGGCGACCGACGTCGCCGGACTCACCAGCGAGCGCTCGATCGCCCGTGCTGCCGACGCCAAGCTCGGCGGCGGGCCGCGGTTCGGCGGCAACGCCTACACCGACCACGGCCGGCGCCGCGAGCCGGAGATCGCCGCCTGGGTCGCGGCCACGCACGGCATCTTCCCCTCCTCCGCGCTGTTCCGCGCCGAGGTCGAGCACCGCCACCTGGCGACCCCCGATGGCATCTCGGTGGATGCGGATGGTCGCGTCAGCCTCGCGGAGATCAAGACCACCAACAAGGCCTTCCGGGGGATCCCCCGCACCTACCTGCGCCAGGTGTGGTGGCAGCAGCACGTGCTGGGCGCCGAGCGCACCCTGTTCGTGTGGGAGGAGCACGTCGACTTCTCCCCCATCCACGACGAGCCCCGCTGCGTATGGATCGATCGCGACGAGCGCGAGATCGCGAAGCTCGTCGGGCTCGCCACCGATCTCATCGACGAGCTGTACCGCCGCACGACCGGACGCACCGTCCCGGCCCGCTCCGCCTCCCCCGTGGATAGCCGCCGCGAGCAGCTCCGCGAGCGCGACGCCTTCCGCGCTCTCGCCCTCGCCGACTGAGTCGACCGAAGCCCCGCAGCCGCCGGGACGCTCACTCTCCGTCAGGGTTCGCGAGAGAGCACGCGGGCCGCCTCCCCCGCGACCTCGGACGCGATCGTGTCGAGGAGCGCGGAGCGCAGGTTCCATTGCTGCCAGTACAGCGCCACGCGCAGGGTCGGACCGCCGAGCGCCACGAGACCGGGCACCTCCTGCAGTCGCGGCACCATCCCCCATCCGAGGCCGAGACCGACCGCGAGCGCATAGTCGTGCGATGCGGGCACGTAGTGCCGGGGAACGCCGGCCGCCGGCACCCCCCGCGCGGCCAGCCACTCGTGCTGCAGGGTGTCCCGGCGGTCGAAATCGACGAACGGCGCGCGCGCCAGAGCATCCCGGGTCACCCCGTCCGGGAACCAGCGACGGGCATAGGCGGGTTCGGCCATGGCGCGGTATTCGAGCACGCCGAGCGCCGTGACCGTGCAGCCTGCGACCGCCGTGGCCTCGCTCGTCACCGCCGCCATGACCGTGCCCGATTCGAGCAGGCGGGCGGTGAAGTTCTGATCGTCGCGGTGCAGGTCGACATCGATGTCGTGCGCGGCGGAGAGCCGGGCCATCGGAGCCAGGAACCAGGTCGCCATCGAATCCGCGTTGACGGCGAGCGGCACGCTGATGCGCCGCCCCTCGGCACTCCCCTCGATTCCGACTCCCGCGAGAGCATCCTCTTCGAGGAGGGCGATCTGCCGCGCGAGCCGCACGACGGATTCTCCCGCCTCGGTGAGGCGGACCGGCTTGCTGCGCACGAGGAGGATCCGTCCGAGGTGCTGCTCCAGCGCCTTGAGACGCTGACTGACCGCCGACGGGGTGACCTGCAGCCGACGCGACGCGGCATCGAGGGTGCCCTCGTCGGCGACGGCGGCAAGCGTGGCGGCGAGCTCCGGGTCGATCCTCACATCAGTGATGCTAATGGTGCGGAAGGAATCTTCGCTGCACCTCATGCTCAGCCCCCATAGGCTCGACACATGCTCACCGTCCTCGCCGGTCTCGGCCTCGGCCTGTCGCTCATCGTCGCGATCGGCGCGCAGAACGTCTTCGTGCTGCGCCAGGGGATACGGCGCGAGCACGTCCTCGCCGTCGTGATCGTCTGCGCCCTCTCCGACGCCGTGCTGATCATCGCCGGCGTCGCCGGGCTCGGGTTCCTGTTGTCCGCCGCACCCTGGCTCGTCGTCGTGGCTCGCTGGGCGGGGGCGCTGTTCCTGCTCGGATACGGACTGCTCGCGGCGCGGCGGGCCTGGCGGGGCGGCGAGGAGCTGGTGGTCGACGGGGGCGACGCACCGGTCCTCGAGGCGTCCGGGGGCACCGGCACGCTCACCCGCACCCGCCTCGCCCCGGTGATCCTCACGACGCTGGCGTTGACGTGGCTGAACCCGCATGTGTACCTCGACACGGTGCTGATGCTCGGCTCGATCGCGGCGACGCACGGGGAGGAACGGTGGCTGTTCGCCGCCGGCGCGGTCGCCGCGAGCCTTCTCTGGTTCACCGCTCTCGGCTTCGGCGCCCGCTACCTCGGACGGTGGCTGCGCACCCCGCGCTCCTGGCGGATCCTCGACGCGGTGATCGCGGTCGTGATGATCACGCTGGCGGTGAGCCTCGTGCTCCCGGTGCTGGGCGCCTAGCCCCTCACGCCGCGTCGATCTGCGACACCCGCGCCCGGATGAGCGCGCGGACCGCCTCCACCGGCAGGGGATGCTCCGGCTGGAACCGGATCGTCCCCTTGTCGAGGCTGACCCCGGGGTGACCTGCGAGGAGTTCCGCCACGGCAGCGACCGCCACGGGGCTGAACGGGTAGACGCCGATGTGCTTCTTCGCACGCATCACCGAGAGCAGCGGCTTGCCGGCGTACACGAGCGCCGGCATGCCGTAGCCCTTGCCCTGCTCCGCCTCCGGTACCTCCTCCGTGGCGATCCCATACACGCCATCGATCACCGCACGATCCGCGGCGTCGAGGTCGGTCAGATAGTCGTCGATGGTGCCCACGCACCGCATCCTGCCATCGAATCCCGTCGGGGTCGAGGGCTCACGCGCCGTCGAGGGGCCGGAGGATGCGGGTGAGGAACCGTTGCGTGCGCTCGTGCTGCGGGGCGCTGAAGAGCTCGGCGGGCGGCCCCTGCTCCACGACGACACCGCCATCCAGGAAGAGCACGTGGTCTGCGGCCTCGCGAGCGAAGCTCAGCTCGTGGGTGACGACGGCCATCGTCCATCCCTCGTCGGCGAGCTCCTTGATGACGAGCAGCACCTCTCCCACGAGCTCCGGGTCGAGCGCGCTTGTCGGCTCGTCGAACAGCAGCAGGTCCGGCTGCAGGGCCAGCGCCCGCACGATGCCCACCCGCTGCTGCTGCCCGCCGGAGAGCTGATGCGGCCGCGCGTCCGCCTTGTCGGCGAGACCGACCCGGGCGAGCAGCGCCTGAGCCTCGGCGACGACGTCGTCCTTCGGACGGCCCTGCACCCGCCACGGCCCTTCGATCACGTTCTCCAGCACGGTCAGGTGCGGGAAGAGGTTGTGGTGCTGGAAAACCATCGCCGACCGGTCGCGCAAGGCGAGCCGCTGCTGCTTCGCGACGCGGGGCTTCGGGCGGACCTCCGGTGCGAAGTCGATCTCCGGACCCCCGGCCATCGCGATGGTGCCGGCGTCCGGCGTCTCCAGGCCGTTCAGGGCCCGCAAGACGGTCGTCTTGCCAGAGCCGCTCGGCCCGATGAGCACCACGACCTCGCCGCGGTGCAGGGTGAGGTCGAAGCCGCGGAGCACCTCGGTGGCGCCGAAGCTCTTGTGCAGCCCGCGGGCGGTGAGCAGCGGTCCGGTCGTGGGGTCAGTGCGCGACACGGCTGTCGAGCCTCCTCTCCAGGGCGCTCTGCCCGAAGGAGAGCACCAGGCAGATCACCCAGTAGACGAGCGCCGCGGCAAGATACACCACCATGAACTCAAGTGTGGTGGAGGCGATCTGCTGCGCCACCTTGAACAGCTCCGTCACGAGGATCAGCGACGTGAGGGAAGTGTCCTTCACGAGCGAGATGAACGTGTTGGACAGCGGCGGTACCGACACCCGGGCGGCCTGCGGCAGGATGATGCGGGTCAGCGTGCGGGTGCGGTTCATCCCGACCGTGTACGCGGCCTCCCACTGCCCCTTCGGCACCGAGAGGATCGCCGCCCGCACGACCTCGGCGCCGTAGCCGCCGACATTGAGCGAAAGGGCGATGATGGCGCTCGGCCACGGATCGAGGGTCACCCCGACGGACGGCAGTCCGTAGAAGATCACGAAGAGCTGCACGAGCATCGGCGTTCCGCGGATCACCGAGATGTAGAACCGCGCGATGCCGGACACGACCGGATGCACCGAGATCCGCATCAGCGCCATGCCGATCGCGATCACGAGCCCCAGGGCGAACGACACCAGGGCGAGCGGAATCGTCGCCGTCAGCCCCGCCCAGGCGATCGGACCGAGCGAGGAGAAGAAGAGCTCCCAGGGATTCTGCATCGCCTACTGCGAGACGTCTTCGCCGAAGTACTTCTCGCTGATCTCGGCCAGGGTGCCGTCGGCCCGGAGCGTGTCGAGCGCCTCATTGACCGCATCGACGAGCGCCTCCTTGTCCTTCGTGAACACGAAGGCCTGCTCCCCGGCTTCGTCGGTCTCTGCAGCGATCTTCAGGCCCGTCGGGCTGTTGGTCGTCTCATAGTCGAGGAAGGTCAGCTTGTCGTTGACGGTCGCGTCCACACGCCCCTGGCGGAGGAGCTCCACGGCCTGCGCCCAGCCCTCGACGCCCTCGACCTTGGCGCCGGACTCTGTGGCCAGCTCGTACCAGTTGCTCGTGAGGGATTGGGCCGTCGTCTTGCCCTCGAGGTCGTCGAAGGACGAGATGGAGTCATCGTCCTCCTTGACCACGATCACTCCGGGCGACACCGTGTACGGGGCGCTGAAGAGGTACTTGGCCTCGCGCTCGTCGTTGATGGACACCTGGTTCGCGATCACGTCGAAGCGGCCGGCATCGAGTCCCGCGAAGATCGCGTCCCACTGCGTCTCCTGGAACTCGACCTTCAGGCCGAGCTCGTCGGCGACCGCCTGGATGATCTCGACGTCGTAGCCGGTGAGGTCACCGGAGCCGCCGTCGTCGTGGAAGCTGAACGGGCGGTAGGTGCCCTCGGTCGCGACCGTCAGCGTGCCGTCCTTCACCAGGCCGAAGTCGGAGCCGGCGGCGCTCTCGCCGTCGGTGCTCGTGGGCGTGCTCGAGCCGCTGCAGGCGGTCAGGGCCGCGGCGGCGACGACGAGTGCGGTGACAGCGATGAGACGACGGGACATGGACCCTCCTGGGGCGAGAAAGCGCGGATGCGAGTTTACGCGACGACCGCGGGAACTCCCCCACAGTACGCGTCGCCTCCGACCTTCCCCGCATCGCATGACGCCGGATGTCGGGGTGGCGACGCCTTCGGGAACGCAGAACGCCCCCGGGCGGACCCGGGGGCGTTCGGTGTGTGACGGGTGCGAGACCCGTCGACGCGTCAGATGGCGTTGACGTCCAGCGGGATGCCGGGGCCGAACGTGGTCGACACCGCACCCTTCTGGATGTAACGGCCCTTGGCGCTGGACGGCTTGAGGCGGACGATCTCCTCGAGAGCGGCGTCGATGTTCTCGTTCAGCTGCTCGGCAGAGAACGAGGCCTTGCCGATGACGAAGTGCACGTTGGCGTGCTTGTCGACGCGGAACTCGATCTTTCCGCCCTTGATCTCCTCGACGGCCTTGGCCGGGTTCGGAGTCACGGTGCCGGTCTTCGGGTTCGGCATCAGGCCACGGGGACCGAGCACCTTGCCGAGACGGCCGACCTGGCCCATGAGCTCCGGGGTCGAGACCGCGGAGTCGAAGTTGGTCCAGCCGTCGGCGACCTTCTGGATGAGCTCGGCACCGCCGACCTCATCGGCGCCGGCCGCGATCGCAGCCTCGGCCGCGGGGCCGGTGGCGAACACGATGACGCGGGCGGTCTTACCGGTGCCGTGGGGCAGGATGACGGTGCCGCGCACCATCTGGTCCGCCTTGCGGGGGTCGACGGCGAGCTTCAGCGCGACCTCGACGGTCGAGTCGAACTTCGCCGAACCGGTCTCCTTCGCGAGCGCGACGGCCTCGGACGGCGTGTAGAAACGGTCTGCCTCGATCTTCTCGGCGGCAGCCTTGTAAGCCTTGGACTTGGTAGCCATGATTATTCTCCTCAGCCCTCGACCGTGATGCCCATGGAGCGGGCGGTGCCGGCGATGATCTTCGAGGCGGCCTCGATATCGTTCGCGTTCAGGTCGGCCTGCTTCTGCTCGGCGATCTGACGGACCTGGTCCTTGGTGATCTTGCCGACCTTGACGGTGTGCGGGGTGGCCGAGGCCTTCTGCACGCCGGCCGCCTTCTTGATGAGCTCCGCCGCGGGCGGGGTCTTCAGGACGAAGGTGAAGCTGCGGTCCTCGTAGACGGTGATCTCGACGGGGATGACGTTGCCGCGCTGCGACTCGGTCGCGGCGTTGTACGCCTTGCAGAACTCCATGATGTTGACGCCATGCTGACCGAGCGCGGGGCCGATCGGCGGCGCCGGGTTGGCGGCACCGGCGTTGATCTGAAGCTTGATCAGGCCGGTCACCTTCTTCTTCGGTGCCATTCTCTTTCCTTTCCTCGAGGCGGATGCGAGCATCCGCTTCTCCCACGGCTCCGGCCTTTCCGGCCCGTGGTCGTCCCTGTGCACGCCGAAGCGGCACACAAACCACGTAAGTCTACCCGATCACTCCCCCACTGGCGAGCCGGCCCCTTGCGTGCGAGCCGGCCCTGTACGTGCGTCCGCAACGGGCCGGGAGACACGAAAGGGGGTGGGTCGGGGGAAGAAAACGGCCGCCTCGGAAGAGGCGGCCGTTTTCGTGACAGTGTCAGATCATCTTGGTGACCTGGTCGAACGACAGCTCGACCGGGGTCTCGCGCTCGAAGAGGGAGACGAGCACCGTGAGCTTGCCGCTCTCGGGCTTGATCTCGCTGATCGAACCCGGAAGACCCGCGAACGAGCCCTCCTTGATCGTGATGGTCTCGCCGACCTCGAAGTCGACCTCGGCGGGAAGCGGACGGGCGACGGCGACGCCCCCCTTGGCCGCGATGTTCTTGGCGGTCGGGACGTCCTTGACCTCGACGAGGGACTTCAGCATGTTGAAGGCCTCTTCGAAGCGCAGCGGCGTCGGGTTGTGCGCGTTGCCCACGAAGCCGGTGACGCCGGGGGTGTGCCGCACGACCGACCAGGTGTCTTCCGTGAGCTCCATGCGCACCAGCACGTAGCCGGGGATGCGCACGCGGGTGACCATCTTGCGCTGGCCGTTCTTGATCTCGACGACGTCCTCCATCGGGACCTCGACCTGGTAGATCTCGTCCTCGACCTCGAGCGTCGACTTGCGCTGCTCGATGTTCGCCTTGACCTTGCGCTCGAAGCCGGCGTACGAGTGGATGACGTACCACTTGCCCGGGAGCATGCGCAGGTCCATGCGGAAGGCCTCGTACGGGTCTTCCTCGGACGCCGATTCGTCCTCGTCCGACTCGGCGGCGGGACGGTCGTCCTCGCCGTTCACGTCGGGACCCTCGTACGGGGTGACCTCGTCGGCCGCTTCGGCCTCCTGCTCCGCGACCTCTTCGGCCACGGAATCGTTGAGGACCTCGGCGGCGGCTTCGGACTCCGCGGCTTCGTCCAGGTTCAGAGCGTCGTTCACGATGGCGTCCGCCTCCGGGTCGTCGATGTCGATGTCGATGTCTTCCGTCTCCTGCTCGCCGTCCTCGTCCTCGACGTGGACCGCGACGTGCTCGGCAGAGGTGACCGAGAGCTCCTCGGCGGCGAGCACGTTGCCCTCCTGGGCCTCGTCCTCCTCGCTGGACTGCTCTGCGGCGGTCGCCCAGTCGGCGTCGTCGGAATATCGTTCAGACACGTTGCTTCTTCTCCATAGCTGCGGCGGTTGCCGCGGGGGTCATCAGCCAGGGATTCCGAACACGTAGTGCGTCAGGAGCCCGAAGACGTAGTCGAGACCGTAGACGATGCCCATGACGATCAGGACGAAGACGAGCACCACACCCGTGAACTTGAAAAGCTCCTTGCGGGTCGGGGTGACGACCTTGCGCAGTTCGGCGATGACCTGGCGGATGAACAGGGCGATGCCCCCGAAGAACCGGGAGAAGGGGTTGCCCTTCTTCTGGCGCGTGGCGCCGGCCGCGACGACGTCGCCGCGCGGTTCGTCCTGATCCATCCTGAATGTACCTTTCGTGTGTCAGCGTGCGCTGACGCGCAGGGCGGACAGGAATCGAACCTGCAACCTGCGGTTTTGGAGACCGCTGCTCTGCCAATTGAGCTACCGCCCTAGAGACCCGGAGGTCTCGGGGATGCCCTCCCCACCCTGCCACCGGCCGATGTCGTAGACGCCAGGCACGGCGAAAGAATGCAGAGAACAACTGCTCACCAAGCATACGGCATCGATCCGGTGGTGCCGAACAGGAAGCGGAACCGGCGTTGTTGCTAGGCTCGGCGGGCGGACGAAGCAGGAAGGGACGCATGTGAGTGGGGATGTGCAGCAGTTCCAGGTGGACCTGCGCGGAGTCGTCGATCTGCTCAGCCGGCACATCTACTCCAGCCCCCGGGTCTATCTGCGGGAACTGCTCCAGAACGCGAGGGACGCGATCGCCGCGCGCCGTGAGGTCGACGGGGGCGGCAGCCGCATCCGGATCACGCCGCTGACCGCGCAGTCGGACGAGTTCGTGCTCCGCGACGACGGCGTGGGCCTGACCGCCGCCGAGGTCGCCGATCTGCTCGCGACCGTCGGGCGCAGCTCCAAACGGGACATCTTCGACCTCCCCCGGAGCGACTTCCTCGGCCAGTTCGGTATCGGGCTGCTGAGTTGCTTCATGGTCGCCGACACCATCGTCATCCGCTCCCGCAGCGCCAGAGGCGGCTCCGCGGTGGAGTGGACGGGCAGCGCGGACGGCACCTTCCGCGTCACGGAGATCGACGACGACCTCCCGATCGGCACCAGCGTGCACCTCGTGCCGCGCTTCGACGCCGACGAGCTGCTGCGGCCGGCGGCCGTGCACGAGCTCGCGACCACGTTCGGGGAGTTCCTGCCGGTGCGGGTGACCATCGACGCGCCCGGCGGGGATATCGACGTGACGCGCGAGCCTCCTTTCCTCGACCCCGCCGCCGATGTCGAGGCGGCCGTGCAGTACGGTCGCGACCTGCTCGGGGCCGCCCCGCTGGACGTGATCCCGCTGAGCGAGCCGGCGACCGGGACGCAGGGCCTGGCGTATGTCCTGCCCTTCGCTCCTCCGCCCGGCGCCCGGCAGGCGACCCGCATGTACCTGGGGCGCATGCTGCTGTCCGAACGCGTCGACGACGTGCTGCCCGACTGGGCCTTCTTCGTTCGCGCCGTCGTCGACTCCACCGGCCTCGCGCCGACCGCGAGCCGCGAGTCCCTCGTCGAGGACACGGCCCTGGAGCACGTCCGGGAGCAGCTGGGTGCCGGGATCCGCCGCTGGGTGCTCGAGCTCGGGCTGCGCGAACCGCATCGCCTCGCGCAGTTCGTCGCGGTGCACGAGGTCGGACTCAAGTCCCTGGTGCGCCACGACGAAGAGCTCGCGCGCTTCATCACCCGCTGGCTCACCGTGGAGACGACGCACGGCACGCTGCGGATCGGCGAGCTCGTGGAACGGTACCCGCACGTGCGCTACGCCCAGACGGTCGACGAGTTCCGCCAGGTGGCGGGCATCTCCCCCTCGGACGAGGTGCTCGTCAACGGCGGCTACCTCTACGACGCCGA
The DNA here is from genome assembly GCF_037148555.1 of Microbacterium sp. MMO-113. Lineage (NCBI taxonomy): Bacteria > Bacillati > Actinomycetota > Actinomycetes > Micrococcales > Microbacteriaceae > Microbacterium > Microbacterium sp. MMO-113. Next base: position 384,265 of record NZ_JBBCTD010000003.1, read on the forward strand.
CCTGATCCGCCTGCTCCCCGACCTCTACCCGCAGGTCACGGTGGAGAAGGTCGACGTGACCGGGGAACTCGACCGCCTCGACCCGCCGCCGCTGGACGACCGGGACATCGCGATGTCGCTGGAGTCCCGCGCCGGCGCCGTGCTCGCCGCCTCCGACTGTGCCGTCGTCGTCAGGGCGATCGATCGCCCCGAGCTGACCGGACTCTACGTCGCGGATCCCGAGGTGCTGCGCACGATCGACCGCGGGCGCACCAAGGGCATCGCGAGCACGCTCTGGGGCGGGGTGCTCGACCGGATCGATCAGACGCTCTCCTCCGCACGGGACGACGACCTCACGGCGCGACTGTGCCTGAACTGGTCGAACCGCGTCGTCCGCGCCCTCGTCCGCGTCGAGGACGACGCCGTGTTCACGCGCACGGTCCAGCTGCTCTACATCCAGGCGCTCCTCGCGGGACATCACCCGCTCTCGGACGCCGACCGGGCCCTCATGACCAGCGCCCTCTCCGACCTCGTCTCGCTCTCCGCCGGCATCGAGGGGGACACGCTTCCCTTCGACGCGCGCTGACACCCCCGACTACCCGAAAGGGCCCTCCATGGCACGTCCGAAGAAGCGCTTCCAGCAGCTCATCGAGGAGATCGATCGCACCCCCTGGGGCCCGGCCGAGCAGGCCCTCGTGGCGGAGGCCGTCGCGCTGGCCATCGAGATCGGCGACGAACGGCTGGAGTACGAGGCCCGGATGCGCCAGACCGCGTCGGCGAACATGGTCGGGGCCACCGACGTCATGCTCAACTCGTTCGCCTGGTGCCTCGCGCATCACGACGCCGACCCGCAGCGGTTCCCCGCCGACCTCGACAACGGCGGCGCCGACCTCATGTGGCAGTTCAAGTGGATGGCGTCGTCCCTGCGCTCCTCCCCCGCCTTCTCGCAGGAGCAGATCGCCGCGGTGCTCGACGACATGGAGGCGCACTACCGCGCCGCAGGACTCGGCCTCAGCGGCGTGCTGACCGCCCGTTTCGAGGACGCCTGGGACGCGGGGCGGTTCGACGCCGCCGAAGCCCTGCGGGTGCAGCTCGAGGCCACGCCGCGCGACGAGCACAGCCACTGCGACGCGTGCAGCCGCAGCCAGTTCGCGGGCTTCTTCGCGGAGACCGACCGCGACGCCGACGCCATCCGCCTCGTCGAGGAGATGATCGAAGGCGGCTTCTCCTGCGGCGAGGAGCCGGAGCATGCGCTCTCCCGCGTCCTCCTCCCCTACCTCCGCGCCGGCCGCACGGAGGAGGCGAAGACCGCGCACCTGCGCAGCTACCGCCTGGCGAAGGACAACCCCGACAACCTGCGCATCGTGGCCAACAACATCGTGTTCGCCGCGATCACCGGCAACGAGGCGCGGGCACTGGCTCTGATCGAGAAGCACATCGCGTGGCTGGCCCACGACGGCCTCAACGTCGACGCGCACTTTGCCGCCCTCACCGCCTTCGCGGTCGCTCTGGACCGCGTCACCGCCGCCGGTCACGGCGACACCCCGGTCCGCGGCGCCGATGCCCCGGCGCTCGTGTCGCTGCTGGGCGCGCACGACGGCCCGTGGAGCGCCGCCGACCTGGCCGCGACCGCCTGGTCGACGGCGGAGCGCATCGGCGCGGACTTCGACGAGCGGGACGGCACCGACGGCCACGCTCGCAGCCTCGCCCGGATGCGTGCTCTCGCCGACGAGAGCTACGACGTCCCGATCCGCTCCGACGCGTTCGTCGCTCCCGCTCCCGCCACCGCTCCGGCAGATCCGCAGGCCTGGTACGAGCGGGCGATGCAGCTCGCGCAGTTCGGCGCCGAGCAGGAGACCCTCGCCGCACTCCCGCACGCCCTGGAAGTCGATGACGCCGCCCAGCGCGCGCAGCTCCTGTCGATGCACCTCGGCATCCTCGTCGCGCTCGACCGAGTGGAGGACGCCGAGCGCCTGCTTCCCGACCGGATCGCCGCGCTGCGGGCCGCCGGGAACGACGTGCAGGCCGACCTCGAGGAGCGTCTGGGCCTGGCGACGTTCGGCCTGCACACCGACGAGACCATGGCGGCGCTCGAAGAGGAGCTGGCTGAGGCCGACCGTCTTCCCGCGTGGTCGCGAGGCGACCTGGCGATCAGCCGCGCGTCGCTGCACCTCCGGGCGGAGGAGCCGGATGCGGCGCTCGACCTCGCCGAGCTCGCCGCCCGCTCGTTCGCCGAGGCCGAGGACACCCGGCTGTCCAACACCACGACGCTCGTGGCGATCGGCGCGGTGCTGAGCAAGGGCGACCTGGACGCCGGTCGCACGCTCCTCGACCGCTTCCTCGCCCAGGACGACCTCTCCGCCGGCCACCGGGCCCACGCGCTGCGGACCCGGGCCCGCGTGCGCGGCGGCACGGGTGCGTACCAGGACGGGGCCGTCGACGCCGACGAGGTGTGCCGCCTGCTCGCCGAACTCGGCGCCACCCGCGCTCTCGCCGACGCGCACGTGCTCGCGGGTGCGCTCTGGGAGGACGCCGAGCAGCCCGAGAAGGCCGTCACGCGCTACCGTCTGGCCGCCCGGCTCCAGGACGAGGGCGATCGCACCGGCGTCGACTTCCGGCTGGCCAGGGCGATGCTCCGTGCCGGAGACGCGGAAGAGGCCGCGGAGCTCTTCGGCGACGTGCTCCAGCGCGAGGAGATCGCCGAGACCCCCGCCGGCTCCCGCGCCATGACCGCCTCCCTCCTGGCGCGGTCGCTCGCCGAGTCCGGAGAGTACGGTCAGGCGGTCGGAGCGCACGGCTACGCGGCCGAACTGTTCGGACAGGCGGAGGCGCACGCCGACCAGGCCATGGCCATGACGGAGCAGGCGAAGATCCTCGCCCGGTTCGAGGAGCACGACGACGCGGTGCGGCTGCTGGAGGGCGCTGCGGACATCGCGCGGCGTGCCCCCGAGGCCGTTGGCGCGCTGTCCGAGGTGCTGCACAGCCTCGGCCAGGCCTACGCAGGCCGGGGTGATGAGCGCGCGTTCCCCCTCTTCGACGAGGTCGCCGCCCTCGCCCAGGAGCACGAAGCCGGCTGGCTGCTCGCCGACGTGACCGACTCCCGCGGCCGCGCACTGGCCCAGCTGGGCCGGATCGATGAGGCCGTCGCCGCCGCCCTCACCGCCGCCGACGGTTTCGCGGCGCTCGGCGACCAGGGGGCGGCCGGCAGCTCGGAACTGTTCGCGGGCCGGGTGCTCGCGGGGAACGACCGCCCCGCCGATGCCGTGCCGGTGTACCGGAGCGCCCTGGAGCATGCCGAGGGCTTCCCGCCGCTGCGTCAGGTGGCGGCGCTGGAGCTCGGCGATGTGCTGGAGGCGCTGGGGCGACACGCCGAGGCCGCCGAGGTCAGGACCCTCGTCGAGAGCTGACACGACACCGGCTCGGGATCCGCAGAGGGTCCCGAGCCGGAGTCGCGTGGCGGAACGCCGCGTCAGAAGAGCTGACGCCAGTTCGCCCGTGCGAGGTCGAGCAGCTCGTCGCCGCGACCCGACATGACCGTGCGGATCGCGTAGAGCGCGAAGCCCTTGACCTGCGCGGCCTCGATCGCAGGTGGCATGGACAGCTCCTGCCGCTCGGTCACGACGTCGAGCAGCGCGGGACCGTCGTGCGCGAGGACCTCGCGGACCGCCTCCGGCAGATCTTCGCTGCGCTCCACACGACGGGCGAAGATCCCCATGGCCTCGGCGATCGCGGCGAAGCTGGGGTTGTCGAGCCCCGTGCCGTAGGTGACGAAGCCGGCGGCCTTCATCTCCAGCTCCACGAAGTTCAGCGACGAGTTGTTCACCACGATCGTCTTGACCGGGAGCCCGTTCTGGGTGAGCGTGAGCAGCTCGCCGAGCATCATCGCGAGGCCGCCGTCGCCGGCGAGCGCCACGACCTGACGGTCCGGATGCGCGACCTGCGCGCCGATCCCGTGCATCAGAGCGTTCGCCATCGAGCCGTGCGTGAACGATCCGATCAGCCGGCGCCCCTCGGTCATGGACAGATACCGCGCGGCCCAGACGGTCGGCGACCCCACGTCGGCGGTGAAGATCGCGTCGTCGGCGGCGTACTCGTCCAGCAGACGTGCCAGGTACTGCGGGTGGATGGGCCGCGTGCCCTTGGCCGGCACCGCGAGCTCGTCGAGCTTCTTCCGCGTCTTCCGGTAGTGGGTCACGGCGTCGTCGAGGTGGCCGCGGTCGTCCTTCCGCGCGAGGCGGGGCAGCAGGGCTTCGGCGGTGGCCTTCACGTCACCGACGAGGCCGAGGTCGAGCGGGTGGCGCTTGCCGAGCTGGGACCCGCGGATGTCGACCTGGATGGTGGTCGCGTGCTCCGGATAGAACTGCTCGTATGGGAAGTCGCTGCCGAGGACGAGGAGCGTGTCGGCGGCCTCCATGGCCCGGTAGCCCGACGCGAAGCCGAGCAGCCCGGTCATCCCGACATCGAACGGGTTGTCGTACTCGATGAACTCCTTGCCGCGCAGCGCGTGGACGATCGGGGCTCCGAGCGCATCGGCGAGCGCGATCACCTCGTCGTGCGCGCCCTCCACGCCGGCCCCGGCGAGGATGGTGACCTTCTTGGCGGCGTTCAGCATGGTCGCGGCCTTCTCCAGCTCCGGGCCGCTGGGCTGGATCAGCGGGCGGGCGCGCTCGATCACCACGGCGCGGTCGTCCGCGATCTCCGACAGCGCCACGTCACCGGGGATCACGAGGACGGCGACGCCGCGCTGCTCGATGGCCGCGCGCATCGCGATCTCCATCAGCCGCGGCATCTGTGACGGGTCCGCGACGTATTCGACGTAGACGCTGCACTCGCGGAACAGCTCCTGCGGGTGGGTCTCCTGGAAGTACCCGGTGCCGATTTCGACGGTCGGGATGTGGGCGGCGATGGCGAGCACCGGCACCCGGGAACGCTGCGCGTCGTACAGGCCGTTGATGAGGTGCAGGTTGCCGGGGCCGCACGAGCCCGCCACGACGGCGAGGTCTCCGGTGGTGCCGGCGTCGGCCGCTGCGGCGAAGGCTGCGGACTCCTCATGGCGCACGTGCACCCACCGGATCCGGCCGTCCTTGCGGAGGGCGTCCGTGAGTCCGTTCAGGGAGTCGCCCGGGATGCCGTAGACCCGGTCGACTCCGTTGGCGTTCAGAGTCTTGACGATGTTCTCAGCGACGTTGGCCATACCCCGACCCTACGCCCGCCGAGGCCTCCCCGGGCCGGGCTCAGTACTCCTGCGGGCCGTCCCGGTCGGGCTCGGGATCGCGCTGGAACGCGCGGCCGGACACCGATGCCGGGGCGATGCGCACGTACACCCGCTTGTCGGTCGGGATCCACGGGCGCAGGCCCGCCGCCTCCGCCCGCTCGAGGTCGGCGTCGGTCTCCAGAGCCTGCGCACGCCCGCGCACGATGACGCTCCAGGCGGCGGTGTCCGTGTGGTCGTCGACCTCGAAGAGCACGTCGGCGTTGACCGTCAGCTCGAACAGCTTGCTCCCCGGGGCCGTGCGGAACAGGAGCCCTTCGCCGTCGACGGCGTAGTTCACGGGGAAGATGTCGATGGTCTCGCCGACCCTGGTGACGAGCCGCCCGAGTTCCTGGCTGCGCAGGTGCTCCCAGCTTTGCTCCGCGGTGAGGGTCTGGACCGGATCCGTGTGCGCACTCATGCCGCCATTGTGCCTCGTCCGTCCTCGACGCGCACCCCACTGGCCCGGCCCCTCTCGTGCGAGCGGCCCCCTTGCGTGCGTACGCAAGGGGGCCGCTCGGCCGCAAGGGGGTGGGTCGACGGTCAGCCGATGCGGATCAGCTTCTTGTTGACGAACTCGTCGGCGGCCAGGTGGCCGAGCTCGCGGGCCGTGCCGCTGCGCTTGATGCCGCCGAACGGGAGCTCGGGGCTGTCGGCGAGCACGAGGTTCACGTAGACCATGCCCGCCTCGATCCGGTCGGCCACCCGCTCCGCCTGCGCCTCGTCCGTCGTGAAGACGTAGGAGCCGAGACCGAACGTGGTGTCGTTGGCCAGCGCGACCGCCGCATCCTCGTCCGCGACGCGGTACACGACCGCCGCGGGGCCGAACAGCTCCTCGCGGTAGACGTCCATCTCCGGGGTCACGTCGGCGAGCACGGTCGGTGCGAAGAACGCCCCGTCGCGCGTGCCGCCCGTGAGGAGGGTCGCACCCTGGGCCACGGCGGTGTCGATCTGCTTCTGCAGGTTCTCGGCCGCCGCCTCCGACGAGACCGGGCCGAGGACCGTGTCCTCCAGCGTGGGATCGGTCGCCTCGACGGCCGCCATCGCCGCCGTGAACTTCTCCACGAACGCGTCGTAGAGGTCGTCGACGATGATGAAGCGCTTGGCGCCGTTGCAGGCCTGACCGTTGTTGTCGAGCCGCGCGTCCACACCCGCCTGCACGGTGGCGTCGAGGTCGTCGGTGGAGAGCACGATGAACGGGTCGGACCCGCCGAGCTCCAGCGCGACCTTCTTGAGATTGCGCCCGGCGACCTCGGCGACCGCGGCGCCGGCGCGCTCGGAGCCGGTCAGCGACACGCCCTGCACCCGCCAGTCCGCGATCATCGCCGCGATCTGGTCGTTCGTGGCAAGCACGTTCTGGTACGCGCCCTTCGGGAAGCCGGCGTCGTGGTAGATCGCCTCGATCGCGCTCGACGACTCCGGGCACTGCGGCGCGGGCTTCAGGAGGATCGTGTTGCCGACGATCAGGTTCGGCGCGGCGAAGCGCACGATCTGGTACGCCGGGAAATTCCACGGCATGATGCCCACGAGCGGCCCCAGCGAGGAACGGCGGATGATCGCCGACCCCTCCCCGAGGATCTTGATGGGCTGGTCGGCCATGATGTCCTCGGCCTGGTCCGCGTAGTACTCCGCGATGTCGGCGGCGAAGTCGACCTCGCCGAGTGCGGCTTCCCGCGGCTTGCCCATCTCGCGCACGAAGATGTCGGCCAGCTCCTCGCGGCGCTCCCGGTGCAGCTCGGCTGCACGGCGCAGCAGCGCGGCACGGTCGGCGACCGTGGTGGAGCGCGACCACTCGCGGTGCGCCTCGTCGGCGGCCGCGACGGCCTCCTCGATCTGCGCGTCGGTGAACGTGTCGTACGACGCCAGGGTCTCGCCGGTGGCGGGGTTGACGACGGCGTAGTCGGTCATGTCTCTCCTCCTCTTGCCGTGCCGGTCAGGAGACCGGGATCAGCGTGTACTTGGTGGACAGGTACTCGTGGATGCCCTCGAAGCCGCCCTCGCGACCGACGCCGGACTGCTTGACGCCGCCGAAGGGAGCCGCCGCGTTGGAGACGACACCCACGTTCAGACCCATCATGCCGGTCTCCAGCGCGTCGATCATCCGCTGACCGCGCTGCAGGTTCTCGGTGAAGACGTAGGAGACAAGGCCGTACTCGGTGTCGTTGGCGAGGCGCACGGCCTCGTCCTCGGTCTCGAAGGTCGCGATCGCGAGCACCGGGCCGAAGATCTCCTCGCGGAGGATCGCGGACCCGGGGACCACGTCGGTGAGGACCGTGGGCTCGTAGAACGTGCCGGTGCCCTCGAGCGCCTTGCCGCCCGCGAGCAGGGTCGCGCCACGCTCGACGGCGTCGTCCACGAGCTCGCCGGCCTTGGCCACGGCGTCCTCGTCGATGAGCGGGCCGATCGCCACACCCTCTTCCGTGCCGCGGCCGATCTTCATGCCGTTGACGCGCTCGGTGACGCGCTTGGCGAACTCGCCCGCGACGTCCTTGTGCACGATGAAGCGGTTCGCCGCCGTGCAGGCCTGACCGATGTTGCGGAACTTCGCGGCGAGAGCGCCGTCCACGGCCTTGTCGAGGTCCGCATCGTCGAACACGACGAACGGGGCGTTGCCGCCGAGCTCCATCGAGACCCGCAGCACGCCCTCGGCCGCCTGGGCGATGAGCTTGCGGCCGACCTCGGTCGATCCGGTGAAGGACAGCTTGCGCAGCCGAGGGTCGGCGATGATCGGGGCGGACAGGGCGCTCGACTTCGAGGTCTGCACGACGTTGACGACGCCCTTCGGCAGACCGGCCTCCTCGAGCAGGGTCGTGAAGAAGATGGTCGTGAGCGGCGTGAGTGCCGGGGGCTTGATCACGACGGTGCAGCCGGCGGCGAGGGCCGGGGCGATCTTGCGCGTGGCCATCGCGAACGGGAAGTTCCACGGCGTCACGAAGAACGACGGGCCGACGGGGCGCTGCGACACGATCATGTGACCGGTGCCCTCGGGGTTGAGGCCGTAGCGGCCGCTGATGCGCACGGCCTCCTCGCTGAACCAGCGGAGGAACTCGCCGCCGTACGCGACCTCGCCGCGGGCCTCGGCGAGGGGCTTGCCCATCTCGAGCGTCATCAGCAGCGCGAGGTCCTCCTTGCGCTCCTGCACGAGGTCGAACGCCCGGCGCAGGATCTCGCCGCGCACGCGCGGCGCCGTCGCGGCCCACTCGTCCTGCGCGGCGACGGCCGCGTCGAGCGCCCGAATGCCGTCCGCGGGGGTGGCGTCGGCGATCGTGCGGATCACCTGGTTGGTCGAGGGGTCCTTGACGTCGAAGGTCGCGCCGGTCTCCCCCTCGATCCGCTCCCCGCCGATGAAGAGGCCGGTGGGGATGCTGTCGAGCAGCGCCTGCTCGTTCTGAGTGCTCATGGATTCTCTCTCTTTCAGACGGACGTGGGACGACGGCGGCGGCTGGGCGGAGCGTCCATACCCAGCGTCTCACCGCGGAAGAAGGCGGGGCGGCGGATGGCGTTCCAGATCATCACGGCGATGCCGACGACGATGATGAGGATGCCGAGGATGAAGACGATCCCGATGCCGCCGATCTCCGACCCGGAGCCGTAGGCCGGGTCCATGGAGTCGATCAGCGTGGTGAAGAACAGGATCGCCAGGATGATGCCGCCCACCAGCGGGAACAGGAAGGTGAAGAAGACGTTCCGCGCCGAGTCGAACCACTGCTTGCGGAAGTACCAGACGCAGGCGAACGCGGTGATCCCGTAGTAGAAGCAGATCATCATGCCGAGCGTGAGGATCGTGTCCCACAGCGTGTCCTCGCTGACCACGCGCATCACGGCGTAGAACGCGGAGGCCACGATGGCCGACACGATCGTGGCGTAGCCGGGGGTGAAGAACCGCGGGCTCACCTTCGCGAACGACTTCGGGAGCGCACCGTAGTGGCCCATCGCGAGCAGGGTACGGGCCGGACCGACGAACGTCGACTGCAGCGACGACGCCGAGCTCGTCAGCACCGCGAGCGACACGAGGAACGCGAGCGGACCGAGGATCGGTCCGGAGAGGTGGAAGAACACGTTCTCCTGGATGTCGCCGTTGCCGAGGCCGAGCTCCCCCGTGCCGACGCCCGCGAACATGATCATCGCGACGGCGAGGAGCAGGTACAGCGAGACGATCGTGAGCACGGTGACGGTGGCCGCGCGCCCCGGGGTCTTCTCCGGGTCCTTCGTCTCCTCGTTCATGGTGAGGGTGACGTCCCAGCCCCAGAAGATGAAGATCGACAGCGACAGACCGGCGGCGACGGCGCTGAACGACGAGATCGCGAACGGGTTGAACCAGTTGAGGTCGAACGGCTGGTAGTCGAAGCCGTTGCCGCCCACGGCCTGCACGATCGCGGCGACCGCGAAGAACACGAGCACGAGGATCTGGAATCCGACCAGCCAGTACTGCAGCTTCTGCGTGGTCTGCATGTCGCGGTACGACACCCACGTCGCGCCGAGCATGAAGAGCAGGCAGACGCCGATGTTGATCCAGGTCACGCCGGCGAGATCGGCGATCTCCGGATTGCCCGTGATCTGCGACAGCAGCAGGAACAGGAAGTCGACCGCGACGCCGGCCAGGTTGGAGAGCACGAGGATCGTGGCGACCACGAGGCCCCAGCCGGCCATCCAGCCCACCCACGGTCCGAACGCCCTGGCGGCCCAGGTGAAGGAGGTGCCGGAGTCGGGCATGCGGTTGTTGAGCTCGCGGTAGCCGAAGGCCACGAGGAGCATCGGGATGAAGCCGACGAGGATGATCGCCGGGATCTGCGCGCCGACCTCGGACGCGGTGGGGCCGACGGCGGCCGTGAAGGTGTAGGCGGGGGCGATGCACGAGATGCCGATCACGACGGCGCCGATCAGACCGACGGTGCCGGCGCTCAGGCCCTTCGTCGAGATTCCGGTCGTGACGCCGGATGCGGGCTCCGTCGCCCGGTTGGTGCTGCTCATCAGCGGTCTCCTGCTTCATCGCGGGTACGCGGGACGACGATCATGGGGACGGGCAGCTCGTGCAGCATCTTCGCCGCCGTGGAGCCCAGGAAGAGGCGGCGCGGCTGCGCCAGCCGGCTGGAGCCGACGAGCACGACCTCGCCGGGGAGCCAGGAGAGCCCGGCCACGGCGTCCTCCACCGTCTCGCCGGGGGCCTCCTCGACGACGGCGCCGAGACCGTCCGGCAGCCGCTCGGCGGCCACGGCCAGCACCTTGTGCGCGTGCTCGCTGCCGGCGAGGCGGATGGCGCCGGTGTCGAGCCCCGGCGGCACGTCGAACGGAACGAGGGACACCAGGCGCAGGCTCACCTCGGCGGCTCCGGCGAGGGCGACGGCCTGGTCGAGCACGCCCTCCGCGCCGGGACGGGTGCCGACGGCGACGGTGACGCGCGGGAGCACGTGGTCGTCCTGCTGCGCGAGACCGGCCGGCGCGAGAGCCACCGGGATCGGCGAGGAGTGCAGCAGCTCCGAAGCGACACTGCCCAGGCGGTGCCGTCCGAAGAGGCCCCCGCCGGCCGTGCCGATCACGATGACGCTGGCGTCGAACTCCTCACCGGCGGCGATGAGGCCCTCCGCGAACGACTCCGAGAAGCGCACGTGGCCGCTGCGCACGAGCTCCTGCGGCAGACGCACGACCGCGTCCTGCAGCCAGCTCCGCGCCTGCTTCCGGATGACGTCCTCGTAGGCGCGCTCCGGCGGCACGGCGGCGCTCCGGGTGCCCTCGGTCGGCAGCACGATCACGAGGTGCAGGGTCGCGCCGATGCTGCGCGCCAGTCGCGCGCCCAGCGCCGCCGCGTCGGCCCCCGCATCCGTCGCCGTGTAGCCGACGACGACCGAGCCGGTCATCAGCCGATGCTCTCGGGAGCGCCGGTCTCGCGACGGGCGTCGACGATGTTCGCGGCGACGAGGTGGCCCATGCGGATCGCCCCGTCGACGTGCTGGTACCCCGCTCCGGCCATGTCGCTGCAAGCGAAGTGGATCGGGCCGACCGGCGTGCGCAGGTCGGCGCCGTAGCGGTGCAGGCCCCCGAGGTCGAAGCTCGCGGCGTACGCGCCGCGGGTCCACTCCTCGCTGCCCCAGTCGCTCTCGTAGTAGACGACCGGGTTCTTGGCCTCGGGACCGTAGTAGTGCGAGAGCGACTCGAGGATGCGCTCCTTGCGCTCCTCGGCCGACAGCTCGAACACGCCGTCGGCGTTCGCGTCGGACACGAAGCCGACCAGGGTGCCGCGCTCGTCGCCGTGGTTGGTGTTGTCGTACGCCTCGTGCGAGAGCTCGTACGGGCTGAACGCCGTGCCGCTCAGACCCTGCTCGCGCCAGAACGGGCGGTCGTAGACCGCGTGCACCTTGATGACGAAGCCCATCGACAGGTGCTGGTGCAGCTGGTGCTGACGACGCGGCAGCGGCGGGACGAACGAGATGCGGTTGTAGAGGATGGGGGCGTGCGCGAGGATCGCATACCGCGCCCGGACCGTGAGGTCGTCGGTGGTCGCCACGACCCCGTCATCCGACCACTCCAGGCTGCGGACGGGCTGGTTCAGCAGCACGTCGTCGCCCAGGCGCTCGGCGAGACGCAGCGGCACCTGCTGCAGCCCGCCGACGACGCGCTTGTCGAGGATGAAGTCCGCGTCGACGAGGTTCGAGTACGAGCCGGCCGAGGCCGCCATGAGCAGCGACTGCAGCAGCGAGAACGCGTGGGTCGGCTTGGTCAGCATCGCCGAGCCGGTGGCGAAGGCGAGGTTGCGAACAGCCTCGTCGTCATCGGTCTGCGCGCGCAGCCAGGCGTCCCACGAGATCGAGTCCCACTCGGCCGCGTTCGGGTGCTCCCACGGGCGGTCCGGGTCGATCTCGGCGACGAGGGCGTCGAGGATGCCGGTGATGCGGGCGATCACGGCCTCGGTCTCCGCCGACACCGGGAACATCTCACCCGTGAAGCGGTGGGCCTGGCCATCCGGGCCGACGTAGACGCTGTCGCCCTCGCGGTACCGGCTGTAGGTCTCGAGGCCCAGCTCCTCGATCGTGTCCTTGAGCGCGTCCTGATCGGGCGAGACCCACTGGCCGCCGATCTCCAGCATCGCACCGTCGATCACGTCGGTCCACAGCCGGCCGCCCACGCGGTCGCGGGCCTCCAGCACGGCGACCGACAGTCCGGCCTTCCGCAGGTCGTTGGCCGCCGTGAGCCCTGCGGCTCCGGCGCCCACGATCAGCACGTCGCGCGTGATCTCAGCCATCTGCAACTCCTTCGTCGTCGGGGGATGCGGGGGATGAAGTACCGGTCGCGTCCCGAAATCCCCCGATCCGGGGACGCGACCGGACAGATGTCAGGCGCCGGCGAGCGCCTCGGCCACGACGTCGAGGCCCTCGTTCAGCAGCTCGTCGCCGATGGACAGCGGCGGGAGGAAGCGGATGACGTTGCCGTAGGTGCCGCAGGTGAGGACGATGACGCCCTGCGCGATGCACGCCTTGGCCACGGCGGCCGTGAGCGCGGCGTCCGGAGCCTTGGTCTCCGGGTCGACGAACTCGGCGGCGACCATCGCGCCGTGACCGCGGACGTCGCCGATGCGGGCGTCCTCGGCCTGGAGGGCGCTGAGCCGCCCGATGAGGATCTCGCCGATCTCGCGGGCCCGCTCGATGACGCCGTCGTTCTCGAACACGTCGATGGCCGCCAGCGCCGCGGCACAGGCGATCGGGTTGCCGCCGTAGGTGCCGCCGAGGCCGCCGGAGTGCGAGGCGTCCATGATCTCCGCGCGGCCCGTCACGGCCGCGAGCGGCAGCCCGCCCGCGATGCCCTTGGCGGTGGTGATGAGGTCGGGCTCGATGCCGAAGATCTCACTGGCGAACATGTGCCCGGTGCGGGCGAAGCCGGTCTGCACCTCGTCGGCGATGAAGACGACACCGTTCGCGCGGCACCAGTCGACGATCGCGGGGAGGAAGCCGTCGGCGGGGACGATGAAGCCGCCCTCGCCCTGGATGGGCTCGATGATGACGGCCGCGAGGTTGTCGGCGCCGATCTGCTTCTCGAGCTGGAGGATCACGCGGGCCGCGGCCTCGCCGCCCTCGAGTCCGTCGCGGAACGGGTAGGACATCGGCGCGCGGTAGACCTCGGGGGCGAACGGGCCGAAGCCGCTCTTGTAGGGCATCGACTTCGCGGTCAGCGCCATGGTGAGGTTCGTGCGGCCGTGGTAGCCGTGGTCGAACGCGACGACGGCCTGGCGTCCGGTGTGCTTGCGGGCGATCTTGATCGCGTTCTCGACGGCCTCGGCGCCGGAGTTGAACAGGGCGCTCTTCTTGGCGAAGTCGCCGGGGGTGACGCGGTTGAGCGCCTCGGCGACGCCGACGTACGACTCGTACGGCGAGATCATGAAGCAGGTGTGCGTGAACTGCGCGGCCTGCGCGGCGACGGCCGCGGCGACCTTCGGGTGCGCGTTGCCGACGGTGGTCACGGCGATGCCGGAGCCGAGATCGATGAGCGAGTTGCCGTCGGCGTCGACGACCACCCCTCCCCCGGCCGCGACGGCGGCGACGGGCACGGTGTGTCCGACACCGGCGGCGACCGCGTCCGCCTTGCGGGCGAGGACCTCGGCCGACCGCGGGCCGGGGAGTTCCGTGACGAGGCGACGCTCCTGCGGGAGGTCGGGGCCGCCGAGGGGGACTGCGGGTGCTGCGGTGTCGAGGAGAGCCATGTCGCGAGCGTACGGCGGCAGCGGAGACGCCCGCATTCGCCGGAACGTACAATCGGAGAATTGATTTCGCCGTCTCGTACAATCGGAGATCGCATGGCCCCCACCCATCCGCCCACGCTGTCCGCCCTGCTGCGGCGTCGGGATCTGGACCTGCGCCTCGTCTCCGCCGCCGCCGACCTGCCGGACGGCGCACTCGACCGTCCGCTGCGCTGGGTGCACAGCTCGGATCTCGCGGACCCGACGCCCTTCCTCGCGGAAGACCTGGTGCTCCTGACCACGGGTACCCAGTTCGACGACGCGGACGCCATCCCGCCCTACGTCGTGCGCCTCGCCGAGCGTGGGGTGCTGGGCCTCGGGTTCGGCACCGACGTGCATCGCTCGGGAACGCCGGAGGAGTTGATCGCGGCGTGCGCCGACCAGGGCATTCCGCTGTTCGAGGTTCCGTACCGCACGCCGTTCATCGCCGTGGCCCGCGCGCACTCCGAGGCGATCGCGGCGCAGGCCTACGCCCGGCGCACCTGGGCGCTGGACACCCAGCGCGCCCTCGCCCTCGCCGCGCTCCGACCGCGCGGGCTGGACGCCATCGTCACCGAGCTCGGCCGTCGTCTCGGAGCCTGGGCCGGCATGTTCGACGCGGCGGGCGACCTGCTCGTCGCCCACCCCCGCGATGCCTTCTCGACGACTGTCCGGGAAGAGCTCGGGACGCGGGTCCAGGAGATCCTCGACCGCGGACTCGAGGCGGGGCAGTCCCTCACCCTCGAGGCGCACACCTTCATGCTCTTCACGGTGGGGCGGGGCGGGCACCTGCGCGGCGTCCTCGCCGTGGAGGCCGACGCCCTCGACCAGGAGGCCAGAGCCGTCGTCACGTCGGTCATCGCGATGGCCGGACTCGCGCGGGAGCAGAGCGAGCAGCTCGCCCGCGGCCGACGGCGGCTGCACACGCAGCTGCTGCGCTCGCTCCTGGGCGACGACCCCGGCCTCGCGCGCCGGGTGCTCGGCAGCCTCCCACCCGCCCCCGTGGTGGTCGCCGTGACCGGAGACGCCCCGGCGGAACCGCTGCTGGACTGGTGGGAGCGCCGACGCCTCGAGCACGGGACCCCGGCCTTCCTCGCGGACTCCGAGGACGGCGTGGTGATCTGCATCTCCGTGACCGACGAGCCGCTTCTCGACGATGTGGCCGCCCGCTTCACCGCCCGCATCGGCGTCTCCGCTCCGGAGGGCTACGACGCCTTCTCCCGGGCGCACGCGCAGGCCCTCGTCGCCCTCCGTCAGCCCGGGACGAGCGGCGCCGTCCGGTACGCCGACACGGTCGGATCCAGTCTGCTCACGGCACTGGCGACGGATGAGGCCCGGCTCGTCGCGGAGTCGCGGCTCGCCCCGCTGCGGGAACACGACGCCGCCCACGGCACCGCGCTCGAACACGCGCTGCGCACCTGGCTCGACCACGACGCGCGCGCCGAGCAGGCCGCAGCCGCCCTCGGCATCCATCGCCACACGCTCCGCTCCCGGGTCTCCCACGCCGGAGCCCTCCTCGGGGTCGACCTGACGACCTTCCCCGCCCGGGCCGAGGTGTGGGCCCTCCTGCAGACCGCCCGCGACTGACCCGCCCCCTCCGTCCCCGCCACTCCCTCCTTCCTCCGCGACGCCTGCACGACCGCGCGGCACCTGCACGACGGAGCGGGCCGATGGGTCGTGCACCCGGACCGGGGTCGTGCAGGCGAAACCCGAAACCCGAACCCCGGAACCGGAGCCGACGGACTCAGCGGGCGAGGAGCCGCCGGGAGGCCGCGATGTCTGCGGCGGTCCGGGCGACGAGCTCCTCGACCGCGTCGAAGCGGAGCGTCGGCCGGAGCAGCGCCACGAGCTCGACCGACAGCCGCTGCCCGTAGAGGTCGCGGTCGACGTCGTGCAGGTGCACCTCGAGACGCCGCGCCCGGTCGCCGCAGAACGTGGGATTGACGCCGACGCTCGCCGTCGCCTCCCACCGCCGGTCGTCGCCGGGCAGCCGCGCCCAGGCCGCATAGATGCCGTCGTCGGGCAGCAGGCGCTCGGGCAGGGCGAGGTTCGCGGTCGGGAAGCCGAGCAGCCGGCCGCGACCGTCGCCGGAGACGACGAGCCCGGAGAGCACCGGGAGTGCCGGTCCGGTCACACGTCTGCGACGGGCGAGATCGCGCGGTAGCGGCTCTGGTGGAACACGAGCGGCTCGACGTCGTCGAAGAGCGTCACGTCCTGGATCTCGTAGAGCGCGATCTCGTGGTCGCCACCGTCGAAGGTGCTGTGCAGGCGGCAGGTGAGCCAGAGCGCGGCGTCGTCGATCAACACGGCCCCGCCCTCCGAGCGATGCCAGGCATGGCCGCCGAACCGGTCCCCTTCGCGCGCGGACAGCGAGCGGCTGAGCGGCTCGTGGTGCGCGGCGAGGACGCTCATCCCCAGTTCCGGGACGGCGCGCAGCACGGGCCACGTCTTCGAGGTGCGGGCGGCGCTGACGGCGACGAGCGCGGGCTCCAGCGAGATCGAGGTGAAGGAGTTGACCGCCATGCCGACAGCGCGGTCCTCGACGTGGGCGGCCAGCGCGACCACACCGGTCGGGTAGACGGAGAAGGCGCGACGGAGAGCGCGGTCGCGCGGCAGGGCGTCGGTCACGGCAGTGGTCATCACGAAGTCCTTTCGTTAGTCAAGTTTGACTAGTTTGAATCATATGCATTTTTGACCATGCAAACAACAGGTTTCGTGACACCGAGCCGTTAGCATGAAGCGCATGTCGACCACCCGCCTCGTCGTCCTCGGCGCCGTCAAGCAGTTCCAGCCCGTGCACGGCTACTTCCTCCGCCGCGAGCTCATGACCTGGCACGTCGACGAATGGGCGCACATCCAGCCCGGGTCGATCTACAACGCCCTCCGCGCGCTCGAGGTCGACGGTTACGTGGCGGAGAGCGGCACCGAGACCGAGGGCAAGCGCCCGGCGCGCACCACCTACCGCATCACCCCGGCCGGCGAGGTGGAGCTGCAGCGCATGCTGCGCGAGAACCTGTGGAACGTCGCGGCATTCGACACCCAGGCGATCATGACCGTGGCCTCGTTCATGTTCGTCCTCAGCCGGCAGGAGGTCATCGCCGGCCTCGAGCACCGCCTCATCAAGAGCGACGCCATCATCACGCAGAACGGCTTCGACGTACAGGACACCCTCCGCTCGGAGACGACCCCGGAGTACGTCCGCGAGATCTTCGACCTCTCCACCGCCCGACTCACCGCCGAGAAGGAGTGGCTTCTGACGCTGCTGGAGCGGCTCCGAGCCGGGGCGTACACGTTCGCCGGTGAGACGACGGAGACCGAGCCCGCTCCCCCGCGCTGACAACGGAAGGCGCACGGCGGGACTCAGCGCCCGGCCACCATCGCCTCCAGGGCGGCGACGGACAGCGCCGGAGTGGTCGCGCCGCGATGCCGGGCCACGATCGCCCCCGCGGCACAGGCGCGCACGAGAGCGTGCTCGATGTCGTGACCCTGGGCGAGCCCCGCGGCGAGGGCGCCGCAGAAGGCGTCCCCGGCTCCTGTCGTGTCGACGGCCTCGATGCGGAAGGCCGCCACGTGCACACCGGGGTGTCCCGACCGATGCAGCGTCACCCCCGCGGCCCCCTCCGTGAGCACGACCGCTCCGGCACCGGCGCTGAGGAGTCGCTCGACGCCGCCGAGCTCCGCGCACTCCGTCTCGTTCACGACCAGCACGTCCACCTCCGGCAGCAGCGCGACCGCCGCCTCGTGCGCGGGGGCGGCGTTGAGGATCGTGCGCGCCCCCGCACCCCGGGCGACCACGAGGGCGGCGGCGACCGCGGCGAAGGGCACCTCGAGCTGAGCGAGCACCACAGCTGCCCCGGCGATCCCGGCGAGGGCATCCTCTGGAGTGAGCTCGCCGTTCGCGCCGGCCGCTACGAGGATGCTGTTGTCGCCGTCGTCGAAGGCCAGCACATGCGCGACCCCGGTCGGCGCGGACGCGGAGCGGCGGAAAGCGGCCGCCACGCCCGCCTCTGTCAGCGCCGCCTCCAGCACGGCCCCGGCCTCGTCCGCTCCGACGACACCGCAGAACCGCGTCGCCGCTCCCGTGCGCGCCGCCGCGACGGCCTGGTTGAGGCCCTTGCCGCCGGGGAAGCGTCCCCCGGCCCGACCGAGCAGCGTCTCGCCGACGCGAGGTGGCCGCGAGACCTCGACCACGAGATCGAGGTTCGCGCTCCCCACGACGGCGACGCCGGCAAGGGTCTCAGACACGGGCCATCGTCCGCCGGAACGACGAACCGATGTGGGACTCGGCCAGCGCAGGCGTCGGAGTGCCCATCAGCCGTTCCCGCAGCGACTGCGGCTCGGCGGCGGGGTCGCTGATCGCCCCGCGCTCCTTGAGGATCGGCAGCACGTGCTCGATGAAGTCGGCGGTCGACGCCGGCGGGATCACCGGGGCGAAGAGGAAGCCGTCGAGGTCGGCGCCGTCGGCGAGCTCCATCATCCGGTCCGCCACCTGCTCCGGCGTGCCCACGATCGGTCGGGCGCCCACCCCGTGCGCGTGCCAGTCGCCGAGCACGTCACCCACCGTCTTGTCGGCGAAGCGGGCGACCTGCGTCTGCGACAGTTCGGTGCGGAGCTCGGACATCGGCGTGCTCGGGTCGTACGACGACAGGTCGAGCCCGGTGAACCAGGCGTAGGACGCCACGGTGACCTCGGGGTTCTGCGCGTCGGCGACCTCCGCGTAGGTGCGGCGCGCCTCCTCCTCGGTGCTGCCGACGACCGCGGCGAACGCCGACATGATCTTCACCTCGTTCGCGCCACGGCCGTTCTTCACCGCCTCCTCGCGGATCGCCGAGGAGTGCGCGCGGAGCTGCTCGACCGAGCCGCTGCCCACGAAGATCGCCTCGCCGTGCTTGCCGCCGAACTCGCGGCCGGCGGGCGACGCCCCGGCCTGGAACAGCACCGGCGTGCCCTGCGGCGAGCGCTGCGTGTTGCCGTAGCCGTGCGAGCGGAAGTAGGGGCCATCGTGCGCGATGCGGTGCACCTTGGCCGGGTCGGCGAAACGGCCCGCCTTGTCGCGCTCCAGGGCGCCTTCCTCCCAGGCCTCCTCCCACAGCTTGTAGACGACCTGCATGAAGTCGTCCGCCATCAGGTAGCGCTCGTCGTGCCCGACCATCGGCACGCCGAAGCCCTGCACTGCCGTGTCGGCGGTGCCGGTGGTGACGACGTTCCAGCCGATCCGGCCGCCGGACAGGATGTCGAGGGTGGCCAGGCGCCGGGCGAAGGAGTAGGGAGGCTCGAGCAGGGTCGACCCGGTGGCGACGAGGCCGAGGCGGGTGGTCTCCGGGATGAGGGCGGCGAGGATGATCGCCGGGTCGAGCCGGGGCAGGTCCAGGCCCTCGACCGAGCAGATGTCCGGGCGCTCGCCGGCGACGTCGGCCCAGCCCCACGCATCGGCGAGGAAGAGGAAGTCGAAGCCCGCGTCCTCGACCAGGCGCGCGGTGTCGCGCCAGTAGTCGAGCTTGTCGAAGAGGTAGCGCCGGTTGTCGGGGTGGCGCCAGGTCGCGGTGCCGGAGTCGTTCGCCTGGGCGTTCTCGAAGAGTCCGAGCCGCAGGGTCTTCACGGGGTGCTGAGCGGTCATGGCGGATGCCTTCCTGGGAGTGGGGGATGGTGTCGTTCGGAGTTTCCGGGCACGCCGGGGGAACCCGGGGGCGCAGGGGTCGCGCCCCCGGGACCGGGGGTCGTATGGTCAGCCCTTCGCGGTGACCTCGCCGTCGCTCCACCACAGGACGCGCCGGCGCACGACCGCGAGGAGCACGATGAGCAGCACCCCGAGCAGGCAGAGCAGGGCGATGCTCGCCCAGGTCACGGGCAGGTTCGCCTGCGCGGCCGACGTGGTGACGAGGGAGCCGAGTCCGGCCTGCTGCCCAGCCGCGACGAACTCCGCCACGGCCGCGCCGACCACGGCGAGGGGCAGCGCGATCCGCAGACCGGCGAACACGTACGGCATGCTGCCGGGGAACCGCAGCTCGCGGAAGATCTCCCACCGCGAGGCGTGCAGCGTCGTGAACACGTCCATGGCCTTCTGGTCCACGTCGCGGAGACCGGCGAGCGAGTTCACGAGCATCGGGAAGAACACCACGAGGCCGGTGACGATGAACTTCGGCACCATGCCGAACCCGAAGGCGACGACCAGGGCGGGAGCGATCGCGACGATCGGCGTGACCATCACGATGATGACCAGGGGCATGACGGCGCGCTCGATGATCTGGAACTCGGCCATCACGACCGCCAGGAGGAAACCCGCCAGGATGCCTGCCGAAGCGCCGACGACGACCTCGAGCAGCGTCACGAGGAAGTTGGACCAGTACATCCCCGCGTCCTCGACGAGGCTGGCGCCGATGGCCTCCAGCGTCGGGAGGACGTACGGGTTGGTCCACGCCACGATCTGCCAGAGCAGGGCCGCGATCACGAACGTGATCAGGGTCGGCACCCACGAGCCCCAGCGGAGCCACCCGGGGATGCCGCGGCGGGGCTGCGCCTTCAGCCGGGCGGTGGCGAGGGTGGCGGTGGTGTCTCTCATCGTCAGCTCAGACATGGGCCTTCTCCGTCTGCGCGCGCAGCGCACCGCGCACGACTGCCTCCAGGTCGCGGAACTCGTCCGTCGCGTACGCCTCCTCGGTCCGTGGCCGCGGGAGGTTCACATCGATCACCTCGGCGATGCGGCCGGGGTGGGCCGCCATGACCACGATGCGGTCGGAGAGCATGATCGCCTCCGGCACCGAGTGCGTGACGAACATCACGGCCTTGCGGTTCGACTGCCAGAAGTCCAGCAGGGCGATGCGCTGCAGGTCGCGGTTCATCTCGTCGAGGGCGGAGAACGGCTCGTCCATCAGCATGATCGCCGGGTCGAACACGAAGGCCCTGGCGATCGCGGCGCGCTGCTGCATGCCGCCGGAGAGCTGCCCCGGGTACTTCTTCAGCGCATGGCCGAGGCCGAACGTCGACAGCACCTCGGCCGGATCGCGGAGGGCGCGGTCGCCGTTGGCCCCGCGGTTGATCCGCACGGGGAGCTCGACGTTCTCGCGCACCGTCTTCCACGGCAGCAGCGCCGGAGACTGCGGGACGAGGCCGATCTTCTTGTCGCGGGAGGCCGCGGTGACGCTCTCGCCGTCGATCGTGACGGTGCCGGAGTCGGCGTCGAGGAGTCCGGCGACCACCTTGAGCAACGTGGACTTGCCGCACCCGCTGGGCCCGATCACCGACACGAACTCGCCCCTGCCGATCGTGAGGCTCACGTCGTCGAGCACCGTGACCTTCGCCCCGTCGACGCCGAAGGACTTCGAGACGTTCGTGACCTCGACGCCCGCGCCCTGTGCCGCGGTCATCACTTCTCCGTCCAGATGAGGGTGTCGCCGTCGTACAGGTCGGCTACGAGGTCCGGGTCCATCATGTCGGCGATGGCGGGGAGGTCCTTGACGTCGCCGTACTCCTGCACGATCTCGTACTCGGGCTGCCACATGTCCTCGGTCTGCACGCCGGGGTTGCCGCCCGCGCTCTCGCGCACCCAGGCCGACTCGACCTCCCACGTACGGGCGAGCTGATCGCGCGGGAACGCCGCACCCTGACCGTTCTCCTCCGCCAGGGCCGCCAGCATGTCGATGCATTCGTCGGCCTCGTCGAGGCAGAACTGCAGGGCCTTGAGGCTCGCGCGCATGAAGTCGGCCGCGACCTCGCGGTGCTCGTCGAGGAAGCGCGAGTTCACCTCCATGACGTTGTACGTGCCCTCGACGCCGAGGTCGGAGGGCAGGAACTCGCTGAACGGGAGGTCCTGCGCCTTGAGCGTCTGCGGCTGGTTGGAGGCGTAGCCGACGATCGCGTCGACCTGCTCGCGCACCACGACGGTCGGGTCGTAGTTGGTCATCTTCACCATCTCGACCTTCGAGACGTCGACCCCGGCCTCGTCGAGCATGGCCGAGGCGATGGGAGTGAGGTTGATGAAGTAGCCCAGCGAGCCGCCTTCGAGGTCGGTGAGGTCGTCGAGCTTCTCGTTGCCGAAGATCGAGAACGGCGGGGTGGTGCCGTAGGTGGCGACGGCGGTGAGGTTCTTGCTGTTCGCCGCGGCGAGCATCACATCGGAGGCGGAGCCGAGAGCGGTGAACTGCGCCTGCCCCGAGGCGACGAGCTGCTGCCCGTTCGCGCCGGAGGCGTTGATCTCCACGTCGAGGCAGAGGTCGTCGAAGTAGCCCAGCTCCTTCGCCAGGAACACGTCGAGCTGCCCGGCGCTGGCGGAGTAGCCGTAGCCGGAGATGTAGGTGATGGTGCCGGCATCCTGGTTGCGCTGGCAGGCGTCGCTGCCGCCCGCGCTCGTGGGGGCGGTATCGCCGCCGGGCGCCGGCGAGGAGCATGCTCCAAGCGTCAGCGTGGCGGCGAGAACGCACGTCAGGGTGGCAGTGGTGCGGAATCGGGTTTCCGCAGAGGAAGTAGCCATGAGGGTCCCTTCTCGGCCGTTCGTCATTGATGGCTCGATGAAAGTAACATAGTCAATCTTGACTAAGCAAGATCAAACTAACATCGTTCTGCACGATCCGGCGACGGACGCACGACCCTCCCGCCCACTGGGTCGTGCACGCGCAACCCCGTCGTGCAGGCGAGGCACGGACGGGACGGGATCGCAGGGGTGGGGCCGGGGCCGGTCCGTGTCGGGTCCGGGTTCAGGCGGGGGTTTCGCGGAGCGGCCAGGCGGGCCACCAGCCGTCGTCGAGCCCGCGCAGCAGGGCGGTCGCGCGCTCCCGCTCCTCCGCGGGCAGCTCCGGGAGCGGGCCCGAGCTGCTCTCCCGCCGCTCGCCGTCCGGCGACCGGACCTCCGTGTACAGCCACGCACGGCGACCGACGGGGTACTTCTCCCGGAAACCGCCAGCGGCGATCGACAGCACGATCCGCTCCAGCTCGTCCGCCGCGGTCTCGGCGGTCTCATCGCACGCATCGCAGATGCACGACGGCACGATCGCGTGGAACAGGGCGCCGGCCTCGACGCAGACGGAGGGAACGGCCGGCGTGATCGTGATCTGCGCACCACGCGCCGGTGCGAGCACGATGCGCTCCGCCCCGTCCTCCCCCACCTCTCGCCGCACCTCGACCACGTACTCGCGGGAGAGGTGCTCGACGAGCGCGTCGACCACGAGAGACAGCGGTGCGAAGCGCTCCGGGTGGGACTCCTGGGAGTACGACTCCTCCGGCGCGATGCCGTCGGGCCAGCGGTGTCCGTAGCGGACGACCTCGCCGCGGTCGTCGTGGAAGGTCAGGATCGGGAGAGCAGGCCGGACATACGCGCGCGCCGGGACGATGACGGCAGCGGGAGCGGAATCCTGCGCGGACAGCGCCCTCATCTCCTCGTCGTCGATGTCGTCCTGTTCCCACGACGCGAGCATCTGCAGGAACGCATCCCGCTGGTCGGGCTGCTGCACCATCCCCTGCACGAGACCCGTGACCGGGATCGAGAGGGTGTTGGTCCCGATCTCCGGCTCGCTCGTCATCCGCCATGTCGCGGCGGGGTGCACGTCCGCGATGACGTTCCCCACGAACCGCGCCGCCGCCGTGGCCAGCGTCTCGCTCTCGAGCACCTCAGGATGACCGGCGATGACGTCCCACGTCGCCCCGAGGTCGACGGCGAGCACTGCGGGGTCGGTCCCCTGGCCCCGCGCGAACTCGGCGAAGGGCTCGAAGCCGTCGACGAAGCGGACCGGCCCCGGAGCGTCCGGCTGCGGGGGCATCCACAGGATCGCGGCGGCACCCGCCTCGGGCATCGGACCGAAGGGACCGGGGAAGACGTCGCTGCTCATCGACCGAGCGTACCGAGCGGGATCACCGGGGCGCGTGAGACTCCAGGAACTCGTACACGTCAGTGGTGTCCACCCCGGGGAATGCGCCGGTGGGCAGCGTCGCCAGCAGCGTGCGCGGCGTCTTCACGTTGGGCCAGGAGTTCTCACGCCACCGCTCCTCCAGCTCGGCGGGAGCCCGACGGCAGCACACCTCGACCGAGTGCTTCGACACGCCGCGGTGCGGGGTGTCCCTGCCCACGAACCACCTCGTGTCGTCGAACCGCACGCCCACGCTGACCGAGTGCAGGCCCTCGCTCGATGCCTCCACGCGGGCGGTGCACCAGTAGGTGCCGTTCCCGGTGTCGGTGTACTGGTAGTACGGGTTGAAGCGGTCGTCCTCGTCGAACACCACCCGGGAGGTCCACCGCCGACAGCACATCTGCCCCTCGATGGCGCCAAGGCGGTCGGTCGGGAAGTTCACGTCGTCGTTCTCGTACGCCTTCGTGATCGTGCCCGACTCGTGCACCTTGAGGAAGTGGACGGGGATGTCGAGGTGCCGCGTGGCGAGGTTCGTGAACCGGTGCGCCGCCGTCTCGTACGACACCGAGTACGCGTCACGGAGGTCTTCGACGGAGATCGCGCGCCGCTGCTTCGCATCCTTCAGGGCGGGGACGACGTGCCCCTCCGGGATGAGCAGGGCGCCGGTGAGGTAGTTCGTCTCGACGCGCTGACGCAGGAACTCGGCGTAGCTGCGCGGCTCGGCGTGCCCCAGGATGCGACTCGACAGCGCCTGCAGCACGGCGGTGCGGGCATCCCCCTTCACCGGCACGCTGCTCGACAGATACAGCCGTCCGTTGGCGAGGTCGGCGACGCTGCGGGTGGTCTGCGGCAGGTCGGCGGCGTAGTGGAGGGTGAAGCCGAGGTACGCCGCGATCTCGGAGGCGGTGCGCTGGGTGAGCGGCCCCCCGGGATGGCCGACGGCCGCGAGGATCTCGGCCGCCTTCGCCTCGAGGTCGGCGAAGTGGTTGTCCTGGCGCCGCATCAGGTGTCGGAGCTCCACGTTGGCACGTCGCGCCTCCTCGGGCGTCGCCGCGCGCTCGTCCTTCAGCCGATCGATCTCAGCCTGCAGGGCGAGCAGCGCCTTCAGCGCCTCCGTCGGCACGCTCTTGGCGATGCGGAACGGCGCGATGCCCAGCGCCTGGAACGTCTGCCCCTTCATCGCTCGCTCCAGCGCGATCTCGATCGCGCTGCGCTCGTCGAGTGGTTCCCCGGAAAGCAGCGCGTCGATGGTCGCCCCGAGGGCACGGGCGATGGCCTGGAGCTGGGTGAGCTTGGGCTCGCGCTTGCCCGTCTCGATCATCGACAGCTGGCTCGGCGCCCGATCGACCGCGGCGGCGAGCTCCTCCAGTGTCAGGCCCCGTGCTGTGCGCAGCTGGCGGATGCGTCGTCCGACGGTAAGGGCGTCGGTCTCTTCCGTGGCGTCGTCCATGTCGGCTCCTCTCGGCCCGCCGTCCGCGTCGGTGCCGGATCGGGAATGCTCCGCGCGAGGCTTTGCCGGGATCCTTCTTGATCCCACCAGCCTGGGCGAGCGGTGCGTGAGGGCTGAGTCTGTCACGAAAACAGAAATTCGCGCAAACTTCTCCTCGATTCAGCGTGGGAGAGCAGGGGAACTTCACACAGAGTGGAGGCACGCCATCGGCACCGACGCCGATTCCCATCCGAGGAGACACCATGACGAACACCGCAGCGACCCCCACCCCGCGCCCCGCCGGCCTGCGCGCCGGCGATCAGGTCCAGACGGCCGCGGAGCTCCAGGAGATCTGGGACACCGACCCCCGGTGGGACGGCGTCGAGCGCACCTACTCCGCGGAGGACGTCCTCCGCATCCGCGGTTCGGTCCGCGAAGAGGCCACCCTCGCCCACCGCGGGGCGGAGAACCTCTGGAACCTCCTGCACACGGAGGACTACATCCGGGCTCTCGGCGCCTACACCGGTGGCCAGGCCGTCCAGCAGGTGCGCGCGGGCCTCAAGGCCATCTACCTCTCCGGCTGGCAGGTCGCCGCCGACGGCAACCTCGCCGGTCAGACCTACCCCGACCAGTCGCTCTACCCCGCGAACTCGGTGCCGGCGGTCGTGCGCCGCATCAACAACGCCCTGCTTCGGCAGGACCAGCTCGAGTACGCCGAGGGCGAGGTCACCCAGGACTGGCTCGCGCCCATCGTCGCCGACGCCGAGGCTGGATTCGGCGGGCCGCTCAACGCCTACGAGCTCGCGCAGTCCCTCATCCAGTCCGGTGCCGCGGGCATCCACTGGGAGGACCAGCTCGCGAGCGAGAAGAAGTGCGGCCACCTCGGCGGCAAGGTGCTCGTGCCCACCCAGCAGCACATCCGCACGCTCAACGCGGCGCGCCTCGCGGCGGACGTCGCCGGCGTGCCGACCGTCATCATCGCCCGCACCGACGCCCTCGCCGCCGATCTGCTCACGAGCGACGTCGACGAGCGGGACCGGGAGTTCACCACCGGCGAGCGCACCTCGGAGGGCTTCTACCGGATCCGCCCGGGCATCGAGTCGGTCATCAGCCGCGGCCTCGCGTTCGCCCCCTACGCCGACCTGCTCTGGGTCGAGACCGGGGAGCCGGACATCGCGCTGGCCCGGGAGTTCGCCGCGGCGATCCACGCACAGTTCCCCGGTAAGCTCCTGGCCTACAACTGCTCGCCGAGCTTCAACTGGAAGCGCCACCTGTCGGACGCCGAGATCGCGACGTTCCAGCAGGAGCTGGCAGACCTGGGCTACAAGTTCCAGTTCATCACCCTGGCCGGGTTCCACGCCCTGAACCACTCCATGTTCGACCTCGCCCGCGATTACGCCGAGCGCGCCATGAGCGCCTACGTCGAGCTGCAGGAGGCCGAGTTCGCCGCCGAGGCAGACGGCTACACCGCCACCAAGCACCAGCGCGAGGCGGGCACCGGCTACTTCGACGTCATCTCCACCGCGCTCAACCCCGACAGCGCGACCCTCGCCCTGGCCGGCTCCACCGAGACCGCCCAGTTCCACTGATTCTCCCCTGTATTTCTCCCCCCACTTCCCCCGAGACCCCCGGTTCTCGTCGAGACCCCGCCCCGCACACGCCGGGAGCCCGGGGTCTCGACGACAACCCGGGGGCTCGGCATAAGGCAAAGGACACCATCATGACCACCGCACCGATTCAGACGACCCGGCAGGGGCCCGCGATCGAGATCACCGGCCCCATGCGCGACCGCTACGACGAGATCCTCACCCCGGAGGCGATCGCCTTCCTCACCGAGCTCCACCACCGGTTCGCCTCCCGCCGCCATGACCGGCTGGCCGACCGGATGCGTCGCCGCTTCGAGATCGGCAACGGGCACGACCCCCAGTTCCGCGAGGACACCGCGCACATCCGCCAGGACATCACCTGGCAGGTCGCCGGCGCCGGCCCCGGGCTCGAGGATCGCCGCGTCGAGATCACCGGCCCCACCGACCCGAAGATGACGATCAACGCCCTGAACTCCGGGGCTCGCGTCTGGCTCGCCGACCAGGAGGACGCCACGAGCCCGACCTGGAAGAACGTCATCGAGGGGCAGCTGTCCCTCCGCGACGCGATCCGCGGCAAGCTCTCCTTCACCTCCCCCGAGGGCAAGGAGTACCGCGTCACCGCCGAGCGCACCCCCACGATCGTGATGCGTCCGCGCGGGTGGCATCTGCCGGAGAAGCACCTCGCCTTCATCGACCGCTCCGGCCGCCGCACCTCGGCGTCCGGCTCCCTGGTCGACTTCGGCCTCTACTTCCTCCACAACGCGCAGGCGCTGATCGACGGCGGCCGCGGCCCGTACTTCTACATCGCGAAGCTCGAGTCGAGCGAAGAGGCGAAGCTGTGGGACGACGTGTTCTCGTTCAGCGAGGAGTACATCGGCATCCCGCACGGCACCATCCGCGCGACCGTGCTGATCGAGACGCTCCCGGCCGCGTTCGAGATGGACGAGATCCTGTACGAGCTGCGCGACCACTGCGCGGGCCTCAACGCCGGGCGCTGGGACTACATCTTCTCCATCATCAAGAACTACCGCGGCCGCGGCGCCCGCTTCGTGCTCCCCGACCGCAGCGAGGTCACGATGACGGTGCCGTTCATGCGGGCCTACACCGAGCTGCTCGTGCAGACGTGCCACAAGCGCGGCGCCTTCGCCATCGGCGGCATGAGCGCGTTCATCCCGAACCGCCGAGACCCCGAGGTGACAGCACGCGCGGTCGAGAAGGTGTCGGCCGACAAGAAGCGCGAGGCCGGAGACGGTTTCGACGGCACCTGGGTCGCCCACCCGGATCTGATCCCGACGGCGCAGGCCGAGTTCGACGCCGTGCTCGGAGACCGCCCGAACCAGGTCGACCGCCAGCGCGACGACGTGCACGTGGAGGCGCGCGACCTGCTCGACCTGCACATCGGTCGGCCGATCACGGCGCAGGGCGTGCGGGACAACGTCTCGGTCGCCATCCGCTACCTGGAGGCCTGGCTGCGCGGGCTCGGCGCCGTGGCGATCGACAACCTCATGGAGGATGCCGCGACCGCGGAGATCAGCCGCTCGCAGGTGTGGCAGTGGATCCACCAGGACCGCACCACGCAGGACGGCACGCCCATCACGGTCGAGTACGTCGAAGGGCTGATCGGCGAGGTGCTGGACGAGGTCGAGCGACGCGAGGGCGACCGCTTCGACGACGCCGCCGAGATCTTCCGCGAGGTCGCCCTCCGCGAGGAGTTCCCGACCTTCCTCACCCTGGGCGCCTACAGCCGGTTCCTGGTCGACGAGGACTGACGACGCCGGATGCCGCGGGCCGCCAGGCCCGCGGCATCCTCACGTCCCACCCGGCCCGCACGCTCCCTGCCGGGCGTAGCCTGGAGCCATGAGCGCCGTCTGGGACAGCATCGCCGAGGAGTTCCTGCACCTCTATCCGCGGGGGCGGCGGCTGGTCGCGGTCGCCGGGGCGGACGCCGAGCGTTCGCGCACGGCCGCGGATGGTCTGGCCACCGCTCTCACCGCCGCCGGCCAGACCGTCGAGCGCGCACACACCGCCGACGGGGAGGAAGCCTCCCTGCGCACCGACGTCGTGGGGCCGTTCCGCGCCACCGACAGCGATGCCGTGCTCCTCGTGTCCGGACCGGGCGCGATCGTGTCGCCGAGCGCACGCGGGATGTGGAACTACGTCCTCTGGCAGCTCGCCGGAGACGAGGCCCCGCACACCGCGGCGAACGCCCTGGTCGACGTGACCGATCCGGCCCATCCCACCCGGCGTTTCGCCGACTACTGCGCCGTCCCCTCCTCGTTCGAGACCTGAGTCGCCGCGCGCCGACTCAGTGGAACGACGCGGCGACCGAGTTGCGGTGGTAGTCGAACACGATGCTCGTGCGGGTCGATGCCACGCTGCTCTGCGCGGACAGGTGCTCGAGCACGAACTCGCGCATCTCCGACGAGTCGGCGACCGCGATGTGCAGGAGGAAGTCGTCGTCTCCGCCGAGGAAGAACACCTGGATCACCTGCGGCAGCGCGCGCACGCGATCCGCGAACTCGACGATGCTCTCCCGCCGGGCGGCCGGGCGCAGGCTGACGCCGATGATCGCCTGGAGTCCCGCGCCGAGCTCGCGTTCGTCGACGCTCGCATGGAACCCCGTGATGACCCCGCGCTCGATCAGCCCGCGCAGGCGTGCGTGCGCGGTCGACGGGGCGACTCCCAGTCGTCCGGCCAGCTCGGCGTTCGTCATCCTCCCGTCGGCGGTGAGGAGCTGCACGATCCGCGCGTCGATGGGGTCGAGCGCGGGGGCCCGAACGCTGTTCGGCTCGGACGACGCGGCGGCGGTGGTCATACGAAGCATTATTCAGGATCGAAGTCTTCACCGAAGAGTCTTCATCGAATCTGTCGATGTCTCGACGTTTCTGCGATCCTTGTCTGCACCCTGCGCCCCGACACCTGGAGGATCGATGAAGATCGGCGTCCCGACCGAAGTCAAGAACAACGAGAACCGCGTCGCCCTCACCCCGGCCGGCGCCGATCGGCTCGTGCGGGAAGGCCACCGGGTGCTCGTGCAGTCGGGTGCCGGCGTCGGGTCGAGCATCGATGACGACGCCTACCGCGCGGCCGGGGCGGAGATCGTCGCGACGGCCGCCGACGCGTGGGGCGAGGCCGATCTGCTCATCAAGGTCAAGGAGCCCGTGGCCGAGGAGTACGGCTTCCTCCGTCCCGACCTCACGCTGTTCACCTACCTTCACCTCGCGGCCGACCGCCCGCTGACCGAGGCGCTCGTCGCGGCCGGCACGACCGCTGTCGCCTACGAGACCGTGCAGCTGCCGGATCGCACCCTGCCGCTGCTCGTGCCGATGAGCGAGATCGCCGGCCGCCTCTCCGTCATCATGGGGTCCCACTCACTGCTGCGCTCGCAGGGCGGTCGCGGCATGCTGCTGGGCGGCATCGCCGGCACCCCGCGGGCGAAGACCGTCGTGATCGGCGGCGGCGCCGCGGGCGAGCACGCCGCTGCGAACGCGCTCGGCCTCGGCTCGAAGGTCACCGTCGTCGACGTGGCACTCCCCCGGCTGCGCGAGCTCGAGCACCGCTACGGCGGCGCGCTGGAGACCCGCGCCTCGAGCCGGTACGACATCGCCGAGGAGCTGACGACAGCGGACCTCGTGATCGGCTCGGTCCTCATCCCCGGCGCCGCGGCACCCAAGCTGGTGACCGACGACATGGTCGCGGCCATGAAGCCGGGGTCCGTGCTCGTCGACATCGCGATCGACCAGGGCGGCTGCTTCGAGGGCTCCCGTCCCACGACCCACGACGACCCGACTTTCGCCGTGCACGACTCGATCTACTACTGCGTCGCGAACATGCCGGGGGCTGTGCCGACGACCGCGACCCGGGCCCTGACGAACGCCACGCTCCCCTACGTCTCGGCGATCGCGGCGAAGGGCTGGGAGCGGGCGGCGGGCGAGGACGCCGCCCTCGCGAAGGGCCTCAACGTGCAGGGGGGACGCATCACGCTGGACGCCGTCGCCCAGGCGCACGGCCTCACGACCGACTGACCTGTCGAACCCGAAAGAACCTCGGATCTTGGCGGCATCCCACACCGCACCCGTCGTATCCACCCGAGTACGCTCGTAACCGTGACCGAACGCGCTCCACTCTCCCGCAAGCTGTCCGCCATCGCCGAGTCCGCGACCCTGAAGGTCGACGCCAAGGCCAAGGCCCTCAAGGCCGAGGGCAAGCCCGTCATCTCGTATGCCGCGGGCGAGCCCGACTTCGCCACGCCGCAGTTCATCGTGGATGCGGCGGCCGAGGCACTGGCCGACCCCGCGAGCTACCGGTACACCCCCGCTCCCGGGCTCCCGGCGCTGCGTGAGGCGATCGCCGCCAAGACGCTCCGCGACTCCGGACTCGAGGTCTCCCCCGGGCAGATCATCGTCACCAACGGCGGGAAGCAGTCGGTGTATCAGGCGTTCCAGGCGGTCGTGAACCCCGGCGACGAGGTGCTGCTCCCGGCCCCGTACTGGACGACCTACCCGGAGGCGATCCGTCTCGCCGACGGCACCCCCGTCGAGGTCTTCGCCGGCGCCGACCAGGAGTACAAGGTGACGGTCGAGCAGCTCGAGGCGGCGCGCACCGACCGCACCACCGTGCTCGTGTTCGTGTCGCCGTCGAACCCCACCGGCTCCGTGTACACCGCCGAGGAGACGAAGGCCATCGGCGAGTGGGCGGTGGAGCACGGCATCTGGATCATCAGTGACGAGATCTACCAGAACCTCACCTACGAGGGCGTGAAGGCGACCTCGATCGTGGAGGCCGTGCCGGAGGCCGCGAACCAGACGATCCTCGTCAACGGCGTCGCCAAGACCTACGCGATGACCGGCTGGCGTGTGGGCTGGATGGTGGGTCCGGCCGACGCCATCAAGATCGCCGGCAACCTGCAGTCGCACCTCACGAGCAACGTGAACAACGTCGCGCAGAAGGCGGCGATCGCGGCTCTCAACGGCCCGCAGGACGAGGCCGAGAAGATGCGCGAGGCCTTCGACCGCCGCCGTCAGCTCATCGTGTCGGAGCTGTCGAAGATCGACGGGCTCGTGGTCCCGAACCCGCTCGGCGCGTTCTATGTCTACCCCGACGTGCAGGGTCTGCTCGGTCGCACGTGGGGCGGCGTCACCCCGACGACGTCGCTGGAGCTCGCCGACCTCATCC
Source organism: Microbacterium sp. MMO-113 (assembly GCF_037148555.1). Taxonomy (NCBI): domain Bacteria; kingdom Bacillati; phylum Actinomycetota; class Actinomycetes; order Micrococcales; family Microbacteriaceae; genus Microbacterium; species Microbacterium sp. MMO-113. The sequence continues at coordinate 416,225 of NZ_JBBCTD010000003.1, forward strand.
TCGACCAGGCCGAGGTCGCCGTCGTCCCCGGTGAGGCCTTCGGTCCGTCGGGCTACATCCGCATGTCGTACGCGCTCGGCGACGACCAGCTCCTCGAGGGCGTGCAGCGCCTCCAGCGTCTGTTCTCCTCCTGACCCGAGACCCCGCTTTAGCGCCGAGACCCCCTCGTACCTGCGCAGGTACGAGGGGGTCTCGGCGTGAACGCGGGGTCTCGGGTCAGTCCTCGGGATGGAAGCCGATCAGCCAGCGGATGCCGTAGCGGTCGACGAGGGTGCCGTCGACATCTCCCCACGGGCGCTGCTGCAGCGGATCGATCACCCGGCCAGCGACGGAAAGCTCGTCGTACCAGCGGGTGAGCGTCCCTGGATCGGCGGTGCCGAGGAGCGAGAGGAACATCCCGCTCATCTGCACCGCGTCGTCATCGGCGCCCGCGTCGGCCCCGGCGAGTTCGACTGGCCCGCCGAGCTGGCCGTGCGCGACCGCGTCACCCGGACCGTCGTGACGACCGGCGCTCGCGTAGTCCATCAGCTGGAGCTCCCCTCCGAAGACGTCGCGGTAGTGGCCGAGCGCTTCTGCGGCGTTGCCGGGGAACAGCAGGTACGGGATCAGTCCGCTCATCCCGCGAGCGTAGTCGGCGGCGGCTCCGGCGGCCACCCGACGGGAACGACGAACGGCCGCCGCCCGGAGGCGACGGCCGTTCGTGCGAGCGCGGTCAGGAGACGGGGATCACCGCGTAGAGGATCCAGGTCAGCGCGAACCCGGCCACGCCGAGCACCGTCGTGAGCGGCGTCCAGGTGCGCAGGCCGTCCTTCACCGACAGACCGAGGTACCGCGTGACCACCCAGAAGCCCGAGTCGTTCACGTGGCTGAGACCGAGGCCTCCGTAGCCGATCGCGACCGCGAGCAGCGCGGTGTGCACGGTATCGAGTCCCATCGCGGAGACCGACGGCAGCAGGAGTCCTGCGGTGGTGGCGATCGCGACGGTGGCAGACCCCTGGGCGGCACGCATGATGAGCGAGATGAGGAAGGCCGCGAGCAGCAGAGGCATCCCGCTGGACGCGAGCACCTCGGCGACCGCTCCACCGATCCCGGTCTCGGTCAGGACCCGGCCGAAGGCACCACCGGCACCGGTGACGAGGATGATGACCGCGGCGGCCGGCAGCGCCGACTCCATGACCTCGCCGAGGTGCGCCGCCGACCAGCCGCGGCGGATGCCGAGCAGGTACATCGCGGCGGCGATCGCGACCATGAGGGCGAAGATCGGCTGACCGACCATGCTGAGCAACCCGTTCCAGAACGTGCCCGCCTCGAACAGCGGCGCGACCGCGGTACCGAGCATGATGAGCACGAGCGGCAGGAGGATGAGCCCGAGGACCGTGCCGGCACCCGGCGCCTTCTCGCCCTCGCCGAGCCCGCCGGTGAGCGTCGACTTCTCCGTGCCGAAGTTGTCGTACATCTCCTTGGTGGCCGCGAGCATCGCGAACTCGCGGGTGTTGATCCACTTCGCCACGAGGTAGGACAGCACGCCGAGGGGCACGGAGATCGCGAGGGAGAAGATCGTGACCCAGCCGATGTCGGCGCCGAGGATCGCGGAACCGCCGACGATGCCCGGGTGCGGGGGTACCGCGACGTGCACCGCGAGCATGATGCCCGCGACCGGCAGGCCGAACTTGATCGGGTTGAGACCGGCCACCTTCGAGAAGGCGAACACGATGGGGATGAGGATGATGAAGCCGGCGTCGAAGAACACCGGGATCGCCAGGATGCCGGCGGCGATGACGAGCGCGATGCCGACGCGCTTCGGGCCCAGCCAGCTGGTGAAGCGCCCGGCGAGCGACTCGGCGCCACCGGACAGCTCGATGATCTTGCCGAGCATCGAGCCGAGGGCGACGAGCACCGCCACCGAGCCCAGCGTGCCGCCGACACCGGCGATGATCGCCTGGATGACGCCGAGCTGCTCGGGGGTATCGCCGTCGGCGGGGATCGTGGTCAGCGGCAGGCCTGCCGCGATGCCGACGATGATCGACACGAGGATGAGGGCGTAGAACGCCTGCATCTTGAACCGGATGATGAGCAGGAGCAGCAGGCCGAGGCCTGCCAGGCCGATCAGGATGAGGATCGGAAGAGGAAGCATCTCTGGATCTCTTCTTTCAGTGAGGGCGCGACGTCGCGCTCAGGACAGTCGTTCGGGTGCGACGACGCGGATGACGGCGGAGTCGTCCAGGGCGCCGAGGCCCTGCGCTTCGCCGAGGAGGAACAGCTGCTCGGCCGCGGCGGCGACCGGCGTGGACAGGTGCGCCCGGCGGGCGGCGTCGCCGACGATGCCGAGGTCCTTGACGAAGATGTCGAGGCGGCTGAGCACCTCGGCGCCGTCCTCGTCGTAGGCCTGCAGGGCGCGCGGACCGCGGTTGCCGAGCATGAAGGAGTTCGCGGCACCGGCCGTCAGCGCGTCCAGCGTGCGCGCGCGGTCCAGCCCGAGGGCGTCGGCGAGCGCGAGCGCCTCCGCGGCCGCGGCGATGTGCACGCCGCAGAGGAGCTGGTTGACGGTCTTCAGCGCCTGACCGTCGCCGGGCTTGTCGCCGACGATGGACAGCGTGGAGGCGAGCTGGTCGAGCACGGGCCGCGCGGTCTCCAGAGCGCTCGGGGTGGCGCCGACGACGATGAGGAGGTCACCCTCCCCCGCACGGACCGGGCCACCGGAGAGCGGGGCGTCGACGAGCTGCGCACCGTGCGCGGCGAGCTGGGTGGCGATGGCGTCGATGCCGTCCGTGCCCACCGTGCTGGTGAGGATCACGACCGCGCCGTCGGCGAGGTGCGGGGCGAGCCCGTCCTCGCCGAAGAGCAGCGCCTCGAGCTGCTGGCCGGTCCGGACGGCGACGAGCACCGCGTCGGCACCGTCCACGGCGTCGGCTGCGGACGCCGCCGGCGTGACACCCGCCTCTGCGGCGAGGGCGACGCGTTCGGCGGCGATGTCGAAGCCGCGCACCGCGAAGCGCTCGGCGAGGCGGGTGGCCATCGGCAGCCCCATGGCGCCGAGTCCGATGACAGCGACGGTGGATGTCATGAGTGTCCTTCCGGGTTGTTTCCATCGTCGCCTGCGAGCGTGGCGACGACCGTGACGAGGGAGTCCGCGTCGCCGACGTTGCCGGCGAACACGACGTACGGGATGCCGACCGCGGGACCGGTCTCCGGCTGCCACAGCGAGACGAGGCCGGGCAGCATGGGGCCGAGCACGGTGGCCCGGCGGATCTCGAGGGCCTCGCTCGCGACATCACTGGAGGTGATGCCGCCCTTCGCGATGACGAAGCGGGGCGGGGCGATGGCGAGCACCCGACGCACGAGCTCGACCACGCCGCTGGAGATGCGGCGGGCGATCGCGAGGCTCTCGTCGCCGTCGGAGCCGGTGACGAGCTCGCGGGTGGTGTGCACGATCACGGTTCCCGTGGCGAGCGCCTCGGCGACGGCGTGGGCCTGCGTCTCGAGATGGGTCTCGCGCTCCGAGCCGATGAGGGCGCGCACGTCGAGCTCGATCGTGCGGGTGTTCGGCCGTGCCGCCGTGAGTGCTTCGAGCTGAGCGGTGGTGAGCGGCACGTGGCTGCCGACGACCACGAGACCGCCGCGGTCATGCGCGAAGGGGATGTCCTCCGCGCGCACCGGCTCGGCGATCTCCTGTCCGATGTGCGCGCGCACATAGGGCGGGCCGACTCGGAGGAGCACGTCGCGGTCCCGCAGGCGGTGCAGCGCGAGCGCGACGACGCGCATGTCCGATTCCTCGACCACGTCGACCGCGACGACCGTGCCGTCGGGCAGCGCCTCGAGGAAGCCGGCAACGGCGTCCACCCCGGCGCGGATGGTGCGGATGTCGAGACCCGCGACCGCCGGTGCCGGGATGCGTCCGCCCGTCTTCTCGGCGACCCACGCGCGAAGATCGGAGGAGGCGTAGCCGAAGGTCGCGTCCGCCGCGAAGGGCGTCTCGCCGACCGGGGTGGCCTCGCCGTCGGTGACCCAGTAGTGCACGGAGTCGACCGTGATCCGGCCGGCGTCGGGGAACGCGGGCACGAGCAGGGTCAGCGCGGGGGCGTGGCCGGTGCGGGATCCGATCTCCGCGGCGAGGAGGTCGGTCTCGAGCGGGAAGTGGCCGCGCAGCGTCGAGTCGCCCCGGGAGACGAACGTGACGCGCCGCCCCTGCGCCTCGGCGGCGGCGAGGGCCACGTCGACGATCTCGCGGTTGCGGGCGGCGGCGGCGTCCTCGTCGAGGGACCGGGTGTTCGTGAGCACGTACACGGCGGCGGCGCCGGTCGCGAGAGCCTCGTCCAGATCGGCGCGCTCCCATCGGGTGAGGACCGGGAGGTTCGCAACCGACTGCGTGCCGGTCGGGTCGTCGTCGAGGACGAGGAGCACGTCGGTGGGGTCGACCTCGGTGCGGACATCGGCCGCGGTGACGGCGACGGGTGCGGGCAGGGAGGCCAGCAGGTCGTCGATGTGCACACGAACTCCTTCGTTCCGGGGAGGGTCCGTGGTGGGGGCCGCGGACCGGGGATCTGCATCGTTATCCGATATCAGATAACGACGAGCGTACCCCACCATCACCACGGCTCCAAACCGATGGCAGCCGTGCGGTCAGCGACCGTGGACGTAGTGCAGCAGGTCGTCGCGGGTCTGGCGCATGTGGCTGCGCATCGCCTGGCGGGCGGCCGCACCGGACCCGGTCCGCATCGCCTCCAGCACCGCCGCGTGCTCGGCCAGCGCGTGCTCACGGATGTCCGGGATGGCGCTGGTCTCGCTGCGGGTCGCCTGCAGCATCGTCGTCAGGGGGCGCATCGAGGCGACGAGGATGCGGTTCTCCGCCGCGCGGATGATCACGTCGTGGAAGGCGAGGTCCGCGGCCACGAAGGCGTCCACGTCGGCCCGCTCGTGCGCCGCCTGCATCTCCGCGAGGAGCGCGGCCATCTCGGCGAGGTGCTCCTCCGTGCGCCGCCCCGCCGCGAACTCGGCCGCCCCGGTCTCGAACATCATGCGCATCTCGAGCATCTCCAGCGAGGAGCGCTCCCGAGCACCCGCGCTCTGGGCGTGCCGCACGACCGCGTCGAGGCCCGTCCACTCGTCGGTCGGCGCGATGCGGTGTCGCGTGCCCGGTACCGCGACGATCACGCCCTGCGCCTGCAGGAGGCGGACGCCCTCGCGCATCGTGAGGCGGGAGACCCCGAACTGCTCCGCCAGCTCCCCCTCGGGAGGCAGCGGCTGTCCGGCCTCGAGCCGACCCGCGATGATCGCATCGAGCAGTCCGTCCACGACGGCCTGCGTCCGCGACACCCGCTCGAGCTTCGTCACAGGTCGACGCCCACCAGCACGGGCTCCGGCTGCAGCACCAGACCGAATTCGGCGTGCACGCGGTTCTGGATGAAGCGGGCGAGCTCGGCGACCTCGGCCGCCGTGGCGCCGCCCCGGTTGGTGAGCGCCAGGGCGTGCTTGGTCGAGACGGACGCCCGCGAGCGGGGCAGCGTGAACCCCTTGCGGATGCCGGCCTGCTCGATGAGCCAGGCGGCGCTCACCTTCACGTCCGGGGCCTCGGTCTTCGTCGGCGGCACGTGTCCGTCGTAGGAGGCGAGGGGGATGACGGTCACGGCATCGAGGTCAGGGGCGACCGGCCAACGCGGGCACTCCGGCGGGAGGGACCGGGCCTGGGCGGCCGTGACGATCGCGTTCTGGAAGAAGGAGCCGACCCCGTGCGTGTCCGGGTCGTCGGCGTCGAGCAGCATGCCCTTCGATGCGCGCGTGGCGAGGATGCGCTCTCGGACCCATGTCAGGGGCACCGGGGTGTCGTCGGTCAGACCGAGAGCGCGGCGCAGCTGCTCCCCACGGACCACGCGTTCGCGGGCGACGAGGAGATCGACTGTGAGGGACAGGATCACGGCCCGGCGCTGCGGCGCGCTCCCGTGATGGTGCTTGAGCACCGAGGTGCGGAATCCGAGCCCGAGTTCGGTCGCTGGAACAGTGGAGATCTCGCCGGAGTCCTCGTCGATCAGCTCGACCTCGACCAGGGTCTCCTGGATCTCCTGTCCGTAGGCGCCGATATTCTGCACGGGCGCTGCGCCGACTGTGCCGGGGATGCCGCTCATGGCTTCGAGCCCAGCGTAGCCCCGCTCGACCGCGTAGGAGACCAGGTCGTCCCAGCCGTGTCCGGCCTGCGCGCGCAGGCGGAGGCGGCCGGCGTGCGGCGACGGGAGCTCCTCGATGCCGCTCGTCCGGATGCGGATGACGGTGCCCTCGAACGGCTCGTCGCCCACGAAGAGGTTCGACCCCCCTCCGAGCACCAGCCAGGGGTCGCCCTCCGCCCAGGTCTCCCGGAGGACGGCGACGAGCTCCGCCGTCGTCGTCGCCTCGCGCATGCGCGCGGGGGCGGCGCCGGTGCGGAGCGTGGTGAGCTCGGACAGCCGGATCGGCTCGACGTCGCTCATCGGACGGCGACGCGCAGCTGCGCCTTGACGAGCACGGTGGTGTCGCCGGTCGTGACCTTGAGGTCGATGCGCGCGGACTCGTCGTCCACCGCGCCGACCGTCGCGACGACGTGCACGTCGGCGCCGGTCTCGGGGTCGACCACCACGGGCTTGGTGAAGCGCACGCCGTAGTCGAGGATCCGGGTCTGCGGGTCGAGCGCCGCCACGACCACCGAGGAGGCGATGCCCATGGTCAGCATGCCGTGCGCGAGCACGCCGGGAAGGCCCACCGCGGCGGCGACGTCGTCGCGGTAGTGGATCGGGTTGAAGTCTCCGGAGGCACCGGCATAGCGGACGAGCGACTCTCTCGTCAGGTGCACGGTGCGCTCGGCCAGCACGTCTCCCACGGTGAACGCGCTCATGCGGTCTCCTCCTCGGCACCGACGAGCAGGACGCTGGTGGCGGTGACGACATGCGCGCCCCCGTCGTCGGTGATCTCGGCCTCGCTCGTGATCATGGCGTTGCCGCCCATCATGCGGATGCCGGTGACGCGCAGCTGCGCCGTCAGCTCGTCTCCCGCGACGATCGGCCTGGTGTAGCGGAACCGCTGCTCGGCGTGGATGGTGCGCGCCAGGACGATGCCGGAATCCGGCTCGGCCAGCAGCTGCTGCAGCGTGAGGTCCTGCAGGACCATCGCGAAGGTCGGCGGCGCGACGACGTCGGCGAAGCCCGCCGCGCGGGCGGCCTCGACGTCGGTGTGCTGGGGGGCGTCGGCGAAGACGGCGCGCGCGAACTCGCGCACCTTCTCCCGCCCGACGAGGTAGGGGGCGGTCGGCGGGAATTCCCGGCCGACGAGTTCTTGGTTCACTGCCACCCGTCGATCCTACCGAGGGCGACCGACGGCCCGCCGCGCGGCGGGCCGTCCGAAAAACCCTCAGGCGGCTCTGGCCGACATCGCCGAGCCGAGCAGGACGAGACGCATGGTGCGCTCGGCAGCATCACGGAGCAGCTCCTCCCCGTGCTCCACCGCCTCCTCCAGCGGCATCGGCACGGTGAGGATGGAGGCGATCGCGTCGATGCCGATGTCGTGCACGGCCGGGGCGCCGCGTCCGAGCGAACCCGCCAGACCGAGCACCGGCACCCCGGCGACGCGCGCGCGCATCGCGATCTCCGCCGGGACCTTGCCACGCGGCGTCTGGAAGTCGATCGCGCCCTCCGCCGTGATCACGAGGTCCGCCTCCCCCATCAGCGCGTCGAGGTCGTGCGGCATCAGTCCGCCGTCGAGGAGCACCTCGAAGCGGGGTGCGAGCCGGGCGCCGAACGCGGCGGCGAGCCCCGCACCGAGCCCTCCGGAGGCGCCGGTCCCCCCACCGGTACGCACGTCCATCCCGCCTCCGAAGGGGCTCTGCTCCTCCAGCAGCGTGGCCCAGGCGTCGAGCGCGTCCGAGAGCCGCTCGACCTCCGCCGGCGACGCCCCCTTCTGCGGGCCGAACACCCTGGCCACCCCGCGAGGACCGCAGAGCACGTTGTGGATGTTGCAGGCGAGGACCATCTCGACTTCGGCGAGCCGCGGGTGCACGCCCGAGAAATCGAGGGATGCGGCCTCCGCCAGATGTCCGCCGCCCGCTGGGACGACACGGCCCGCCCGGTCGAGGATGCGCACGCCCAGCGCCGTCAAGGCACCCGCTCCCCCATCACTCGTCCCCGAGTCGCCGCAGCCGACCACGATGCGCTCGGCGCCGTCGTCGAGGGCCGCGGCGATGAGCTGTCCGACCCCGGAGGTCGTGGTGGCCGCCGGATCGCGACGGTCGCGCGGCACGAGTCGGAGCCCGGCCGCGGCCGCCATCTCCACCACCGCGGTCCCGCGCGCCGCCCCTCCGAGGCGCGCCCAGTGCGCCACCACCGGTTCCCCGACCGGTCCGGTCACGGTCGCGGGCACGAGCGCGCCCCCGGTGCTCGCGGCGAGCGCGGCCGCCGTCCCCTCGCCGCCGTCGGGTACGGGGAACTCGTCGACGCGCACGCCGGGGATGACGCGGCGCACGCCGGCCGCGATGGCTCGGGCCACGGCGTCGGCGCCGAGGCTCTCCTTGAAGCCGCTCGGGGCGACGAGGATGCGCTGGGGAGCGTGGATGGACATGAGGACCTCCTTCTGCGCCCGGGGGCGCGAGACAGCCCGGGTGCGGGCACGACGGACACCGGTACGCCGGCGGCGCACGCGGAACAGCGGTGACGGTGGTCAGCGCAGCAGCGGCAGACCCTGGAGCGGCCAGATCCAGAGGGCGAAGACAGCCACGAGGACGAACATGGCCGGCGCGAGCACCACGGACAGCCGGCGCAGGTCGGAGGCATCGAAGCCGCCGGAGACGACCTCGGGATCGGCGAACATCGCGACCGGTTTGGCGGAGCTCGGCAGGGTGTGGCAGAACCCGGCCGCCGCCGTCGATGCGAATGCGGCGGCCATGGGCTCCACGCCGAGTCCCGGTGCGAGGGCGATCACCGCGGGGATGATCGCGGCCGAGCGCGCGGAACGGGAGGGGATGAGCAGGTGCGCGAGCGTGGACAGGGCGATCACGGCGAGGAGGAAACCGACGGCACCCGCCGCTCCGAGCCCGCGTAGAGGCTCGAGGGCGGTCGTGCTGAGCCAGGCGGCCGCCCCCGAGTCGGTGAGCGCCGTGGCGAGCGCGAGTGTGGCGGCCAGGAACAGCAGCAGCGACCAGGGCACGCGCGCGACCGCGGCCGGGAGGGTGGTGCAGCCGATGCCCGGGGTGACGGCCGCGACGGCACCGAACAGCGCGACGAGCGCCGGGGGGATCCCGTGCAGAGGCTCACTGCTCCACAGCACGATCGCCGCGCCGACGAGGAGGGCCGCGCGGCGCTCCAGCGCGGTGAGGGGACCGGTCACCTGCCGGCCGGCGGCCTTCTCGATGTCGTCCGTGGTCACCCGCACCGGTGCGGCGCGGTCGTCGCGGTCGACGAAGCGCCAGAGGATGAGCTCCGCAGCCAGATGAGACGAGACCACAGCCAGCGGCAGTCCGAGCCACAGCCACGAGAGGAAGGAGAAGCCGGGCTCTCCCGCCGCCCGCAGGAGCTGATCGGTGATGATGTGCGCCCCGGCGCCGAGCAGCGAGGCGACGGCCGAGAGGAGCACCACGGTCGGCATGAGCAGCGCGAGGGCCCGGATGACGCGCCCCCGCCCGTCGAGCGCCGTCGACAGGGCTCCGAAGACCGGGACCGCGAGCGCCGCCCTCCCTGACGTCGCGGGCACCGCGAAGGCCGAGAGGGTGAGCGCGACGGTCGTGAGGTGGAACAGGCTGCGGGGGCCACGAGCGAAACGGACGAGGTGCGCGGCCGCGCGCAGCGGGAGCCCGGAGGTCGAGACCGCTGCCGCCATCACGAACGCGCCGATCAGCAGCCAGATCGTCTCGTCTCCGAGGGATGCGAAGAACTCGTCGACCGGGAGGACGCCGGCGACGATGAGCGCGATCGCCGCGAGGAACGCCACCAGGGTGTCATCGAGACGCGTGGCGCTCCACGCCCAGACCGCGAGGAGGAACACCGTCAGCGTGACGGCGATCGGCACCGTGATCCCGCGCACGCTCGCGCCCGGGCCCAGTGCGCCGATGACCATCGCCGCGCCCATCGCCACGACGAGCACGAGACCGATGAGGCGCAGGGCGCGTCGCGGCTTCGCCGCATCCGGACGGTGGATGATCGGGAGGGGGTCGGTGCGTCGCGGAGGAACGGTCGCGAAGCGGGTGCGTGCCGCCGAGGCGGGAAGAGCGACGGGATCGTTCATCGGAACCGGTACCCCGCACCCCGCACCGTCTCGATGCGGTCGGTCCCGATCTTGCCGCGGAGCGCGCGCACATAGACGTCGACGACGTTGGACGCGGGATCGAAGTCCATCCCCCAGACGTGGCCGATGAGCTGGTCGCGGGAGAGCACCTGACCGGCGTTCTGCAGGAAGACCTCCAGCAGCGCGAACTCGCGGGACGTCAGCTCGCGCACCTCGCCGGCGACGGTCACCGTCCGCGACCGCACGTCCACGCTGACGTCGCCATGCGTGAGCGCGGCCCCGCCGCTGCGGCCCTCCCCGTCGCCGATCCGCAGCCGCACGCGGGCGAGCAGCTCGGCGAACTGGAACGGCTTGGTCATGTAGTCGTTCGCGCCCCCTTCGAGACCTCGCACGGTATCGATCACGGAGTCCCGTGCCGTGAGGATGACGACCGGCGTGGAGACCCCCTCGCCGCGGAGGTGGGCGAGGACGTCGAAGCCGTCGATGCCGCCGAGGCCGATGTCGAGGACGACGAGGTCGAACAGCCCGCTGCGGGCCATGAGCAGTGCGGTGTGGCCGTCGGTCGCGTCGGCGGTGTCGTAGCCCGCGGCGCGGAGTCCGCGACGGACGAAGGAGGTGATGTGCGGATCGTCCTCCGCGATGAGGATGCGGCGCATGTCAGCTCTTCCCTTCGATCTCGCCGGTGTCCAGGACGGGTGCGGGTACGTCGATCCCGAACGTGGCCCCCTCGCCCAGCACGCTGTCGACCCAGGCGGAGCCGCCGTGCCCGTCGGTGATGGCCCGCACGATCGCGAGGCCGAGCCCGGAACCGCGTCGCGCACCGGCACTGTCCCCGCGGGTGAACCGGTCGAAGATGCGCTCGGCGTCGGCCGGTGCCACACCGGGACCGGTGTCCTGCACCCACAGCCGCAGCCGCCGCTCGGGGCCGTCCCCCTCGAAGCGCGAGCCGATCCGGATCGTGTCGCCGTCCGCGGTGACCTGGACCGCGTTGGCGGCGAGCTGGAGCACGGCCTGCGTGACGCGCTGCGGGTCGAGGGGGACGACGCCTTCGGCGACCTCCATCAACTGCCAGCGTCGCTCGCCCAGCATCTGCGCCTTCGCCTCGATGTCGAGTGTGAGGGTCGCGATGTCGCAGGCGGCGAGGCGCACGAAGTCGGGCTGTTCCGCGCGCGCCAGCACCAGGAGGTCCGTGACGATCCGGCTCATGCGTTCCAGTTCCTCGCTGACGAGGCGCAGCGTCGCCGCGCGCTCCTCGGGGTCTTCGCTGAGGAGCTCGAGGTGACCGCGGACGATCGTGATCGGCGTGCGCAACTCATGACCCGCGTCGTCGACGAAGCGCTGCTGCGTGGCGTGCACGGCCTCCAGCCGGTCGAGCATCTGATTGAACGTCGTGGCGACGGCGGCGATGTCGTCGCTGCCTTCGACGGGGACGCGCGCGGTGAGGTCGTGCTCGCCGATGTCCCGCGCCACGCGATAGACCTCCCGGACCGGCGCGAGGATCTGACCGGCGACGAGCCAGGCGACGCCGGAGCTGAGGAGCACCCCGATGAGGGCGACCCAGGCGATCGCCCCGAAACTGCGGTCGACCTGTGCGCGCGGCTCCGCGGTGAACTGCACGATGAGCACCGCTCCGTCCTGTCCTCCGCCCGTGAAGTCCATCCGTCCCCAGCGGACCGGGCCGGTCTCGGGCGTCGCCAAGGCACCGGAGACCGCGGTGTCCGTGAGCATCCGCTCCACCAGCGCCGCGTGGGTCTCCAGCGTGCGCGCGCCGCCGTCCTCGGCGACCGCGATCGGGGTGCCGTCGAGGGCCGCGATGACGACCTCGTCCTCGTGCACGGACTGGCGGGCGACGTACTCCCGCAGCAGCTCCTCGGCGGTCGTGAGCCCTCCCGATGCGGCGTCCTCCGCGAAACGCGCGAACTCCGCCGCCTCCTGCTCGATCTCGCCGTTCGCCGTCTGCTCGACCGCGGCGAGGAAGACGCTGCGGCCGATGAGCCCGATCGCCAGCACGGTGATCATGGTGCTGAGGATGATCCAGAGCGTGATCCGCCAGCGGGCGGGGAGCGTGCGGCGGCGCAGGGTGCGCAGCGGGGCGCCGGGTCTCTGCGGGGCCTGGGGCTCAGTCATCGTCGCCTCCGTCGTCGTCATCGTCGTCGTCCACCGGCGGAGCCGGTGCGGGAGCCGGCGCGGGGGCCGGCGCGGGCGGCGGGGCGGGGGCGGGGGCGACCGACTCCGTGGGTGTCGGCGTGGGAACGGGCGTCGGCGTCGGCGTCGCGAGCCGGACGGTGAGCGGGGTGTCCGGCAGCCGGGGGGACGCCGGCATCTGCGCGAGCGCGACACTCCCGATCGCGAACGCCACGGGCACCGCGATCAGCGCGCCGGGGATCAGGATGCGTCGTGCGGTGCTCATGCCTCCATCGTGCCCGGGGCGGATGAGGAGGAGATGAGGTGAGGATGAAGATCTCTTCATCCTCACGGACGGTCAGCCGCGCCGACGCCCGCGGACGGCCTTGAGGGCCATCTGCACCGCGATCACGACGAGGTAGGCGGCGAAGAGGAGGTTGCCGACCGTCGGGTCGACGACGGTCGCCAGCCAGGCGCCGAGGGCCGTCGTGGTGCACGCCGAGACGCCGATGAGCAGCGCGGCCAGGAGATCGACGTTGCGGTTGCGGAGATTGCCGACCGTGCCGGAGAGCGCGGTCGGGATCATCATGAGCAGCGAGGTGCCCTTGGCGACGAGGTCGCTCGTGCCGAACGCGAGCATGAGCACCGGGACGACGATCACACCGCCGCCCACGCCGATGAGCCCGGCCAGGACGCCCGTGCCGACGCCGACGGCCACCAGGGCGATCGCGGTCAGCCAGGTGAGCTCGAAGACGGCGTCGCGCGAGGGGATGACGAGGAAGAGACTCACGATCACGACGATGAGGAAGCCGACGAAGCCCCAGCGGAGGGCGGTCTGCGAGATCCGCGGGAGCAGGCGGGTGCCGATCTGCGCGCCGACCACGGCCCCGGCGGCGAGGATCAGCGCCGGGATCCAGGCGACGGAGCCCGACGCCGCGTACGAGATGACCCCGACGGTCGCCGTCGGGACGATCGCCGCCAGCGACGTCCCGGCCGCCAGCCGCTGGTCGAACGCGAGCAGGAGCACCAGCAGCGGGACGATGACGGTGCCGCCGCCGACGCCGAAGAGACCGGAGAGGAGGCCGGCGAGAAGGCCGATGCCGATGAATGCCGCGTAGGCGCGGGGCCCGCGTTTCAGGACCGTCGCATCGTTCACCGGATCAGCCTACTCCCGGCCTCTCCCCTCCTCGAATCGAACGGCCTCAGACCTCCGAGTCCGCTTTGACGGGCACCGCGATGGACTCCGTGAGCGCCTGCTCGTACCGGCGCTGTCGGCGCCGCAGCCACAGCCCGCCGGCGATCAGCAGCGCGAGGATGACGTAGGCGACCGCGGAGAACGGCTGCGCGATGAGCGTCGTCAGGTCGCCCTGGCTCAGCTGCAGCGCGCGGCGCAGCTGCTCCTCCCCCATCGGCCCGAGGATCATTCCGACCACCAGCGGCGCCACCGGGAACCCGTACCGCCGCAGGAAGTAGCCGAGGACGCCGATGATCAGCAGGATCAGGATGTCGACGACCGCGAAGTTCAGCGCGTACGCCCCGAAGGCGGCGAACAGGAGGATGCCCGCGTACAGGTACGGCCGCGGGATCTGCAGGAGCTTCACCCACATGCCCACGAGCGGCAGGTTCAGCACGAGCAGGATCACGTTGCCGATGTAGAGGCTCGCGACCAGTGCCCACACGAGGTCCGCCTGTCCGGTGAACAGCTGCGGCCCGGGCTGGAGCCCGTACGTCTGGAACGCGGTGAGGATGATCGCGGCCGTCGCCGTCGTCGGAAGTCCCAGCGTGAGCAGGGGCACGAGCACGCCCGCGGCCGCGGCGTTGTTCGCCGACTCCGGGCCCGCTACTCCTTCGATGGCCCCACGGCCGAACTCCTCCTTGCGGCGCGAGAGCTTGCGCTCGGTCGCGTAGGACAGGAAGGTCGCCACGTCCGCACCGCCGGCGGGGATCGTGCCGATCGGGAAGCCGATGGCGGTGCCGCGGAGCCAGGGCTTCCATGAACGACGCCAGTCGTCCTTCGTCATCCAGCTGCGCCACCCGCGCGACACCGGGATCACCTCGATCGCGCCGTGCCGCAGGCGCGCCGCGACGTACAGCGTCTCGCCGACCGCGAAGAGCCCCACCGCCACGAGCACCACATCGATGCCGTCCGCCAGGGGCAGCAGGCCGAGCGTGTACCGCTGCTGACCCGAGAGCCAGTCGGTGCCGACCAGGCCGAGGAACAGACCGACGCCGAGCGACAGCAGACCGCGCGGCACGGATGACCCCATCAGCGCACCGACCGTGACGAAGGCCACGACGATGAGAGCCACGTAGTCGGCCGGCCCGAGATTCACGGCGAAGTGCGCGAGCACCGGTGCGAGCAGCGTCAAGCCCACCGTGGCGAGGGTTCCGGCGACGAACGACCCGAGGGCCGCGGTGGCCAGGGCCGCCGCGCCCCGCCCGAGCTTCGCCATCTTGTTGCCCTCGATCGCCGTCACGATCGACGACGACTCCCCCGGGGTGTTCAGCAGGATGCTCGTGGTCGACCCGCCGTACATGCCGCCGTAGTAGATCCCCGCGAACGTGATGAGCGCTGCGGCCGGTTCCAACGTGTAGGTGAGGGGAAGGAGCAGGGCGACGGTCATCGCCGGCCCGATCCCGGGGAGCACGCCCACGGCGGTGCCGATCAGCACGCCGAAGAAGGCGAACACGAGGTACTGGGGCTGCAGCGCGGTCGCGAACCCCTCGAGGAGCAGACTCCAGCTGTCCATCAGAACATCCTTCCCAGCCAGCCGAGCGCCGGTCCCCAGGGGAGCGACAGCCCGAGCAGACCGCCGAACACGACCTGGACGACCAGCGCGAGGACGGCGCCGATGAGGAGCGCCATCCACCAGCGGCGGGCGCCCAGCGCCCACGCGACGCCGCCGAACAGCAGAGCCGCCGCCGGGGCCCAGCCGAGCGGCTCGATGAGAAGCAGATGGGCGACCACGAGCGCGACGATCTTGACGAGCGTGAGCCAGTCGGTCGGCAGGCTCTGATCGACGTCCTCCCCCTCCTCCGGAACGCCGCGGTGGCCGCGGAGGATGCTCACCACCACGGCGAGAGAGGAGCCGAGCAGCAGGATCGAGACGAACAGCGGGAAGACCGTCGGGCCGACCTGGCCGCCCGCGGGCACATGGATGGTGAAGACCCCGGCGAGAGCGAACACGCCGAGGGCCACCATCAGCAGGGCGAAGACGAGCTCACCCCGCGGCAGGGACGCGACGAGACGTGCGGACCGACGGGCGTCGGTCCGCACCTCCTCGCCGGGTCCGGAAGACCCGGTCGTCATCTCAGCCGACCAGCCCGATGTTCTGCAGCGTCGTGGTGACCTCGGCGATATTGCCGTCGAGGAACTCGTCGAACTCCGCGCCGGTGAGGAAAGCGTCCGCCCACCCTCGCGTCTCCAGCTCGTCCTTCCACGCGTCGGACGCCTCCAGCTCGGTGACGAGGCGCTCGAGCTCCGAGCGCTCGGCGTCGCTGATCCCGCCCGGGGCGATCACGCCGCGCCAGTTGGTGAGCACGACGTCGTACCCGGAGTCGGTGATCGTGTCGACGTCCGGCAGCTGCGGGACCGGCTCCTCCGACGAGACGGCGAGGGCCTTCATGGTGCCGGCCTCGATGTGCTGCAGGAACTCGCCCACGCCGGAGATGCCGGCCGAGACCTTGCCGCCCAGGATCAGCGAGGTGGCCTCGCCGCCGCCCGAGTTGGGCGTGTAGTTCAGCTTCTCGGCGATCTCCGCGCCGTCGAGTCCCGCCTCCTCGAGCAGCAGTCCGGCGAGGATGTGATCGGCTCCCCCGGCGGAGCCGCCCGTGATCGTGACCTCCTGGCCCTTGTCCACGACGTCCTCGACGAGGTCCTCCAGGGTGTCGTACTCGGAGTCCGCTGGCACGACCACGACGAGGGGCTCGTCGGTGAGGCGGGCGATCGGGGTCATGTCCTCGATGCGGACGGCGGAGGCGTTGGTCTCCACCGCACCCACCATCACGAGGCCCATGACCATGAGGGTCGCCGGGTCCTTCTCGTTGGCGAGCTGCGCGAGGCCCACCGTGCCTCCGGCGCCGCCGACGTTGGTGACGGGCGCCGAGCCGACGATGTCCTCCTGCGTCAGCAGCTGCGAGAGGGCGCGTCCGGTCTGGTCCCAGCCGCCGCCCGGGTCGGCGGGGACGACGATGTTGACGTCGGCGATGGCGACCGCCTCGTCGCCGCCGTCGGAGCCGGCTGACCCGCCGTCGGCGGTCGAGCACGAGGTGAGGACGAGGGCGGTCGCGGCGACGGCCGCGGCGAGGGTCCCGATGCGGGCGTGATTCATGGCGCTCCTCCTTGAGCGTTCGGGTGCAATCCGTCCACTGTCGAGGCGCGGATGCGCCCGCTCAAGCTTCGGAAACCATTGGTCGCGTTCCGAAACTATTGGTCGCGACCAGCTGCGTCGCCGGCTCGCGGCCCGTCCACCCAGGCGGAAGAATGGGGCCGTGGCCTCGAAGATGACGCTCCGTGTGCAGCTGCTCGCGCTGCAGGCGCTGATCGTGTTCCTGGTGACCCTCGGCACCGGCATCGCCGCCGGGGCGTTCCAGGAGAACGCACTTCGCGAGGCCTACAAGGACCGCATGCAGGCGGTCGCCCAGTCCGTCGCCGCGCTCCCCGTCGTCCTCGATGCCTTCGACGACGAGGATCCGGCCGCCGCCATCCAGCCGGTCGCCGAGGTCATCCGCGAGGCCTCCGACCTCGCCTACGTGGTGGTCGCCAACGACGAGGGCATCCGGTACTCGCATCCGAACACCGACCGCATCGGCGAGCGGGTGTCCACCGACCCGTCGATCCCGCTCGGCGGCGAGATCTTCGTCGGCACGCAGACCGGTACGCTCGGGACCTCGTGGCGGGTGAAGGTGCCCATCCGCGACGAGGACGGCGCCGTCATCGGCACGGCGTCCGTCGGCATCCTGGAGTCCGAGCTGAACGAGGAGTTCACCAGCAATCTCGTCGGACTCATCTCCGCCATGCTCGTGGCAGCGGTCCTCGGGGTCTTCGGGGCCGCGTGGGTGACGTCGTTCATCCGGCGACGCATCTACCGGCTCGAGCCGCACCAGATCGCGGCGCTGGTCAAGAACCAGGAGACGACCCTGCACGGGCTCAGCGAAGGCGTGGTGACGGTGGACGGTGCCGGGCGGATCACCCTGGTCAACGACGCGGCTGCGCGGTTCCTCGGTCGCGATGCCGCCGACCTCGACGGTGCTCCCGCCGACGAGGTGCTCGGCGCCGACCTCGCCACCGTGCTCCGGGAAGGCGAGGCCGCGGGACGTCCCGTGATCGTCGGCTCGCATGTGCTCGTCGCCCGCAGCACCGCCTCCGGAAACGGTCCCGCCGACGTCGGGGCGACGCTCCTGCTGCGCGACCACACCGAGCTGCACGACGTCGTCCGCCGGGTCGAGACGGCCGACGCGATCATCGCCTTCCGGGAGCGGTACGGGTTGCCGAAGGGCTTGAGCGCGGAGACCCTGGAACGGGTCTCCGCCGCCCTCGCCGCCCGACCGGATGCCTCGGCGACCGAGATCGGGGATGACCTCGCCATCTCCCGCGTCAGCGCCCGTCGCTATCTCGAGCACCTCGCCGCCACGGGCCAGGCCGTGCGGTCCCTGGACTACTCCACCAAGGGGCGCCCCGGAGCGCGCTATCGGATCACCGATCCCCGCTGAACGACGAAGCCCGCCACCCCGAGAGGGGCGGCGGGCTTCGTCGCAGAGCGGTCCTTACTCGGACTTCTTCTCGACAGCGTCCTCGGCGGCGGCCTCAGCGGCCTCGCCCTCGGCCTGCGACTCGGCGCCGGCCTCGGCAGCCGTGTCGTCGGCAGCGGTCTCGTCCGCGGGAGCCTCGACGGTCTCCTCGGCGGGAGCCTCCTCGGCAGCAGGCTTCTCGTCCTTCGGAGCCGCGGCGGCCTTCTTGGTCGACTTCGCCTTCGGGGTGACGGGCTCGAGGACGAGCTCGATCACGGCCATGGGAGCGTTGTCGCCCTTGCGGTTGCCGACCTTGGTGATGCGCGTGTAGCCACCCTCGCGGTCCGCGACGAGCGGAGCGATCTCGTTGAACAGGACGTGCACGACTTCCTTGTCACCGATGACCGACAGCACGCGACGGCGGGCGTGCAGGTCTCCGCGCTTGGCGAAGGTGATGAGGCGCTCGGCGAGGGGACGGAGGCGCTTGGCCTTCGTCTCGGTCGTCTTGATCGACTTGTGGGTGTACAGCGCAGCCGCGAGGTTGGCAAGCAGCAGGCGCTCGTGGGCGGGGCCGCCTCCGAGGCGGGGACCCTTGGTGGGCTTGGGCATAATCGTCTAACTCCTGGTCAGAAAGGGTCGGGTATCAGAAGGACTCGTCTTCGCTGCCGCCGTAGAAGTGGGCGCCGTCGAAACCGGGCACCGAATCCTTGAGCGACAGACCGAGCGAGATGAGCTTGTCGCGCACCTCGTCGACCGACTTCTGGCCGAAATTGCGGATGTTCATGAGCTGCGTCTCCGACAGGGCGACGAGCTCAGAAACGGTGTTGATGCCCTCACGCTTCAGGCAGTTGTACGAGCGGACCGACAGGTCGAGGTCCTCGATCGGCATCGACAGCTCGCTGGAGTTCACAGCCTCCACCGGCGCCGGGCCGATCTCGATGCCCTCGGCCTCGACGTTCAGCTCGCGGGCGAGACCGAACAGCTCGGTGAGCGTCTTGGCGGCCGACGCGACGGCGTCGCGGGGGCTGATCGCCGACTTGGTCTCGACGTCGAGGATGAGCTTGTCGAAGTCGGTGCGCTCACCGGCACGGGTGGCGTCGACGCGATAGCTGACCTTGAGCACGGGCGAGTAGATCGAGTCGATCGGGATCTGACCGGCCTCGGCGTACTCGTTGCGGTTCTGCGTCGCGGAGACGTAGCCACGGCCGCGCTCGATGGTGAGCTCGAGCTCGAACTTGGCGGTGTCGTTGAGCGTCGCGATGACGAGCTCGGGGTTGTGCACCTCGACACCGGCCGGAGCCGAGATGTCGGCGGCGGTCACTTCACCGGCACCGGTCTTGCGGAGGTACGCGGTGATGGGCTCGTCGCGCTCGCTGGAGACGACCAGCTGCTTGATGTTGAGGATGATCTCGGTGACATCCTCCTTCACGCCGGGGATCGTGCTGAACTCGTGCAGCACACCGTCGATGCGGACGCTGGTGACAGCGGCGCCGGGGATCGACGACAGCAGGCTGCGACGCAGCGCGTTGCCGATCGTGTAGCCGAAGCCGGGCTCCAGAGGCTCGATGATGAACCGGCTCCGGTTCTCGACGATCTTTTCCTCGGTCAGTGTGGGACGCTGTGCAATAAGCACTCTGTGTTCCTTTCGATCACATGCCCGCTATATGACATGTGGTGGGGTGAGGTCTTGAGTTGTGGAAGTCGATGCCCCACGCGGGGCGCCGAGCCGCTCGACCCGAAGGACGAGCGGCTCGGCACACGCATCAGACGCGGCGGCGCTTCGGCGGACGGCAGCCGTTGTGCGCCTGCGGGGTGACGTCCTGGATCGAACCCACCTCGAGGCCGGCGGCCTGCAGCGAGCGGATCGCGGTCTCGCGGCCGGAGCCCGGACCCTTCACGAGGACGTCGACCTTCTTCACGCCGTGCTCAGCGGCCTGGCGGGCAGCGGACTCCGCTGCCATGCCGGCGGCGTAGGGGGTCGACTTGCGGGAGCCCTTGAAGCCCACGCCACCCGACGAGGCCCAGGCGATGACGGCGCCGGACGGGTCGGTGATCGAAACGATGGTGTTGTTGAACGTCGACTTGATGTGGGCCTGGCCCAGCGCGATGTTCTTCTTCTCCTTGCGGCGCGGCTTGCGCGCGGCGGCCTTGGGTGCAGCCATGAAAGTGTTCTCCTAGTCCCTGGCCGCTGCTTAGCGGGCCTTCTTCTTGCCGGCGACGGTGCGCTTCGGGCCCTTGCGGGTACGGGCGTTGGTCTTGGTGCGCTGACCGCGGACCGGAAGGCCACGACGGTGGCGGAGGCCCTCGTAGGAGCCGATCTCGACCTTGCGGCGGATGTCTGCGGCGACCTCGCGGCGCAGGTCACCCTCCACCTTGTAGTTGCCTTCGATGTAGTCGCGGAGGGCGATGAGCTGGTCATCGCTGAGGTCCTTCACGCGGATGCTCTCGTCGATGTCGGTCGCCTTGAGGATCTCGACCGAGCGGGTACGGCCGACGCCGTAGATGTAGGTAAGGGCGATCACCACGCGCTTGTCGCGCGGGATGTCAACGCCGGCAAGACGTGCCATGCGGTTCTCCTGGGTGTTGTGGAGGTGTGGAGCAGGATCGGTGCCCGGGCCTCCGCCCCGAGGTGTCCCCCGCTCACGCGGGTTCTGATCCTGCCGTTTCGTATTGAGTTATGAGATTGCGAGAGCGGCGCTCACGCAGCGGGGGCTCAGCCCTGGCGCTGCTTGTGGCGCGGGTTGCTCTTGCAGATCACCATGACGCGGCCGTGGCGGCGGATCACCTTGCAGTGGTCGCAGATCGGCTTGACGCTGGGGTTGACCTTCATGATGTTTCCTGTTCGCTGTCTTCGTGCTGCCCGATGTCCGACCTCGGAGACCTGGGTCCCTGAGCCCGTCGAAGGCCAGCCGTTACTTCTCGACCGATCAGCGGTAGCGGTAGACGATGCGGCCGCGGGTCAGGTCGTAGGGGCTGAGCTCCACGACCACACGGTCCTCGGGGATGATACGGATGTAGTTCTGCCGCATCTTTCCGGAGATCGTTGCCAGGACCTTGTGTCCGTTGCTGAGCTCAACGCGGAACATCGCGTTGGGAAGAGCCTCGGAGATCACGCCCTCGATCTCGATGACACCGTCTTTCTTAGCCATAGCCTCGCTGACGCTTCTGCAGATCGGTCGATCTGCGGTGGGTGGGTGGTGTGCGGTACCGGGCCGGATCGGACACGCCGAACGCATGGCACAAGGCACCAAAGATCCATGTTATCCGACGACGCCCCATCCGGCAACTTGGCCGAATGGGGCGTCGAGCGGGGTGAGCGCGTGTCAGCCGAGCAGGTCGGTGAACCGCTTCATGTCTTCCTGGTTCTGCAGGTCGAGCCGCTCGCCGTCGATCTCGACGGTCGGCGTGCCCTGGATATCGTTGGCTTTCGCCTGCGCGGCACCGAACTTGCGGTACGTCTCGTCGGTGATGCAGGACACGACGTCGTCGCCCGCGCCGACCTGGGTGGCGAACTCGGCGAGCTGCTCGTTCGTGAGGCCGGGGCTGTTCTCCGCCGGCTGGTTCTCGAACAGGACCTTCGCGTAGTCGAAGTAGAGGTCGGAGTCCGACTCGGCGACGCAGAACGCGGCACCGGCCGAACGGGAGGAGAACTCCGTGCCCTGCGAGAAGCGGTCCAGGATCGCGATGGGGTGCTGCTCGAGCGTGATCTCTCCGCTCTGCGCCTTGGCCTCGAGGGCGGCGCCGAACTGGTCCTCGAAGGACTTGCAGACCGGGCACTGGAAGTCGAGGAAGACCGACACCGTGGTGTCGCCGTCTCCCATGGAGATGGAGCCGGCCTCGGCGTCGAAGTTGTCGCTGGCGGTCGGGGTGGCGCCGGGCGAGGTCGCCTGGTTGTTGAGGAACACCACGAGTCCGCCGAGGGCCACCAGGACCACGACGACGGCGATGGAGACGCCGATCGCGAACCAGTTGGTGTTGCTCTTCGCCGCTGCCATTACTTTCCGATCTCTCGAGGCTCGACCCCGAACGGGGCGAGTCCGGCTCTTCCACCATCGGGCGCGGTGAGCACCCAGATGCCCCCATCATGCCGGGCGACGCTATGTTCCCAATGTGAGCCGTCAGTGCCGTCGACCGTCGTGACGGTCCAGTCGTCGTCCTCCACGAAGGTCGCCTCGCCGCCGGCGGTGACCATGGGCTCGATGGCGAGCACGAGCCCGGGCTTCACGTCCGCGCCGCGGTCGGGCGTCCGGTAGTTGAAGACGCTGGGCGCCTCGTGCATCTTCCGCCCGATGCCGTGGCCGACGTACTCGCGGAGGATCCCGTAGGGCTCGCCGCTCACGGCGGACCGCCCCTGCGCCTCGATGTAGTCCTGGATGGCAGCCCCGATCTCGTCGATCGACGACGCTGTGGCCATCGCGGCGATCCCCGCCCACATCGAGCCCTCGGTCACGCGCGAGAGCTCCTCGCGGCGGGAGACGAGCTCCGGACGCTCGGGATCGGGGACGACGATGGTGATCGCGCTGTCGCCGTTCCAGCCCTCGAACTGGGCGCCGCAGTCCACCGAGACGATGTCGCCCGGTTGAAGCACCCGCTCCCCCGGGATGCCGTGCACGACCTGCTCGTTCACCGAGACGCAGATCGTGTGGTGGTAGCCCTTGACGAGCTGGAAGTTCGACTCCGCTCCCCGCTGCACGATCGCGCGGTTCGCGGCGGCGTCGAGCTCGATCGTCTTCACCCCCGGCTTGACGAGCGCCCGGACGGCGTCGAGGGCCTCGGCGGTGATGAGGCCAGGCTCGACCAGGGCTCGCAGCTGAGCCGGGGTCTTGTAGATCGAGCGGCGGAACATCTCAGACGGCGGAGGTGGCGGAACGCAGCCCGCGAGCGGCCAGGGCGGCGGCGATGCGCTCCGTGATCTCCTCGAGGGAGCCCACGCCGTCGATGCGGTCGACGATGCCGCGGCTGCTGTAGAGCTCGATGATCGGCGCCGTCTCCTTCTCGTAGATGTCGAGTCGGTGCGCGATGGCCTCGTCCGTGTCGTCGGAACGCCCCTGCTCCGCAGCGCGGAGGGTGAGGCGGGCGATGCTCTCCTCGCGCGGGACGTCGAGGAGGATCACCGCGTCCAGCGCCTCGCCGCGTCCTTCGAGGAATGCGTCCAGGTGCGCGACCTGAGCGGTGTTGCGGGGATAGCCGTCGAGGAGGAAACCGTTCTGCGCGTCGTCCTGGCTCAGCCGATCGCGCACGATCTCGCTCGTCAACTCGTCCGGGACGAGGTCGCCCTTGTCGAGGATGGCCGTGACCTGCTGGCCGAGAGCCGTCCCCTCCTTGATGTTCGCGCGGAAGATGTCGCCGGTCGAGACGACGGGGATCCCGTAGGACTCGGCGATGCGCACACCCTGCGTGCCCTTGCCGGAACCCTGGGGGCCGACGATGAGAAGACGTGCGGATGCTGTCATCGGAGAAGTCCTTCGTAGTGTCGCTGCTGCAGCTGGGCATCGATCTGCTTGACCGTCTCGAGACCAACGCCGACGATGATGAGGATCGACGCGCCACCGAACGGGAAGTTCTGGTTGGCGCCGACCGTGGCGAGGGCGATCAACGGGATGAGGGCGATCAGACCCAGGTAGAGGGAACCGGGGAGCGTGATGCGGGTGAGCACGTAGTCCAGGTACTCCGCGGTCGGACGGCCGGCCCGGATCCCGGGGATGAAGCCGCCGTACTTCTTCATGTTGTCGGCGACCTCGACCGGGTTGAACGTGATCGCGACGTAGAAGTAGGTGAACCCGATGATCAGCAGGAAGTACGCCGCCATGTAGATCGGGCTGTTGCCGGTGGTGAAGTTCGCGCTGATCCAGCTGACCCAGGCGGGCGGCGTGGAGCCATCCTGGGGGGTGTTGAACTGCGCGATGAGTGCGGGGATGTACAGCAGCGACGAGGCGAAGATGACGGGGATCACGCCCGCCATGTTCACCTTGATCGGGATGTACGTGTTCGTGCCGCCGTAGGTGCGGCGTCCCACCATGCGCTTCGCGTACTGCACGGGGATGCGCCGCTGCGACTGCTCGACGAACACCACGAGCCCCATCACGATGATGCCGACGAGCAGCACGAGGAGGAACACCTCGAAGCCGCGGGTCTGCCAGATGATCGACATCGCACCGGGGAACGTCGCGGCGATGGAGGTGAAGATCAGCAGCGACATGCCGTTGCCGATGCCGCGCTCGGTGACGAGCTCGGCGAACCACATGATCAGACCCGTGCCGGCCGTCATCGCCA
Source organism: Microbacterium sp. MMO-113 (assembly GCF_037148555.1). NCBI lineage: Bacteria > Bacillati > Actinomycetota > Actinomycetes > Micrococcales > Microbacteriaceae > Microbacterium > Microbacterium sp. MMO-113. The sequence continues at coordinate 440,585 of NZ_JBBCTD010000003.1, forward strand.
TGATGATGAGCACCTGCGCCCACCACACGTCGTTGGTGAGGAGCTGGGTGCACGCCCCGATGTCGGTCGTTCCGAAGAGCTGACCGGTGCGGGCCACAGTGACCAGCGTCGTCGACTGCAGGAGCGCGAGCGCGATCGTGAGGTACCGCGTGTACTGGGTGAGCTTGGCCTGTCCGGCCTGGCCCTCCTTGTGCAGCGCCTCGAAGTGCGGGATGACGACGCGCAGGAGCTGCGTGATGATCGTCGCCGTGATGTACGGCATGACACCGAGCGCGAAGATCGACAGCTGCAGCAGAGCGCCGCCGGAGAAGAGGTTGACGAGTCCGAGCAGACCCTCGGTGCCGGCATTGGCCGCGAGACACTGCTCCACGTTCGGGAAGTTGACGAACGGCGCGGGGACGTTCGAGCCCAGACGGTAGATCGCGATGATCGCGAGAGTGAAACCGATCTTCCGACGCAGGTCGGGCGTGCGGAAGATCCGCGCGATGGCGCTAAACAAGAACGTTCCTCCTGAAAAGGTGGCCGAACCCCCGAGGGGCGGCTGAAACACCAGGGTAACCCACTCCGAGGTCCGGGGAATGCGAGCGGTCGGCTTCTCCCCCGCCGAACCAGAAGAGGGGCCGGAGAATCTCCGACCCCTCTTCCGCAGTGGTTACTTGACGGATCCGCCCGCAGCCACGATCTTCTGCTCGGCGGAACCCGAGACCTTGTCGACCGCGACGGTGAGCTTCACGGCGATGTCGCCGTTGCCGAGAACCTTGACCTTCTCGTTCTTGCGAACCGCACCCTTGGCCACCAGGTCGCTCACGGTGACGTCGCCACCCTGGGGGTAGAGCTCCGCGAGCTTCTCCAGGTTCACGACCTGGTACTCGACGCGGAACGGGTTCTTGAAGCCGCGCAGCTTCGGCGTGCGCATGTGCAGCGGCATCTGGCCACCCTCGAAGCCGACGCGCACGGTGTTGCGGGCCTTGGTGCCCTTCGTGCCGCGACCGGCCGTCTTGCCCTTCGAGCCCTCACCGCGACCGACACGGGTCTTCGCGGTGTTGGCACCCGGGACCGGACGCAGGTGGTGGACCTTCAGCACGCCGGGGCGGGACGCCGGGGCGTCCTTCTTCGGCGCAGCCTTGGCGGAGCCGTCGGCCTTCGCGTCGGCGGCAGCGGCCTTGGCCGGTGCCTTCTTCGCGGCGGGCTTCTTGGCGGCGTCGGCCTTGGGAGCCGCCGCCTTCTTCGTGGCCTTCTCGGCCTCGACGGCCTCGTTCTTCTCAGCCATTAGTCGATCTCCTCAACCTTGACGAGGTGGGCGACGGTCTTGACGTAGCCGCGCGTCTGCGCGTCGTCGGGGCGGACGGTGGTGTCACCGATCCGCTTGAGACCGAGGCTGCGCAGCGTGTCGCGCTGGTTCTGCTTCTCGCTCACCTTGGACTTGATCTGCGTGACCTTGAGTCGCGCGGCCATCAGGCACCTACCTTCTGTGCGGCGATGGCCTCGGCCTCGGCGCGGACGAGCCGGGCCGGGGCGACCTGGTCGAACTCGAGACCACGACGTGCGGCGACGGCGCGGGGCTCCTCGAGCTCCTTCAGGGCGGTGACCGTCGCGTGCACGATGTTGATCGTGTTCGACGAGCCGAGCGACTTGGACAGCACGTCGTGGATGCCGGCGCACTCGAGCACGGCGCGGACCGGACCACCGGCGATGACACCGGTACCGGCGGCGGCGGGGCGCAGGAGCACCACACCGGCGGCCGACTCACCCTGCACGGGGTGCGGGATGGTGCTGCCGACGCGCGGGACGCGGAAGAAGTTGCGCTTGGCCTCTTCGACACCCTTCGAGATCGCCAGGGGGACCTCACGGGCCTTGCCGTAGCCGACGCCCACCAGACCGTTGCCGTCGCCGACGACCACGAGAGCGGTGAAGCTGAAGCGACGACCACCCTTCACGACCTTCGAGACACGGTTGATGGTGACGACGCGCTCCAGGAACTGGTTGTCGCCGCGGTCGCGCGAGTTGCGGTCGCGGCCGCCCTGGTTGCGGTCACGTCCGCCGCGGCGGCCGTCCCGCTGGTCGCGAGTGGGCTCAGCCTGCGTGGTGCCGGCGGCCGTCTCGGAAGTGGCAGCAGCCGCTTCGGTCACTTCGTTCTCCTTGTTGTCACTCACAGTGCCAGACCCCCTTCACGGGCGCCGTCGGCGATGGCGGCGACACGACCCGCGTAGCGGTTGCCGCCACGGTCGAACACTGCCTCGGAAACGCCTGCGGCCTTCGCACGCTCGGCGAGGAGCTCGCCGACCTTGCGAGCCTTGGCGGTCTTGTCGCCATCCAGCGAACGCAGGTCGGTCTCGAGCGTCGAGGCCGAGGCGACCGTGTGGCCCTTGCTGTCGTCGACGAGCTGCACGAAGACGTGACGCGCCGAACGGTTGACGACGAGGCGCGGACGCACCTCGGTGCCCACGATCTTCTTGCGAAGACGGGCGTGACGACGCGCGCGGGCGTCGGACTTCGACTTCACAGCCATGGTTACTTACCAGCCTTTCCGGCCTTGCGACGCACGACCTCGCCGGCGTAGCGCACACCCTTGCCCTTGTACGGCTCGGGCTTGCGGATCTTGCGGATGTTCGCAGCCGCCTCACCGACGGCCTGCTTGTCGATCCCGCTGACGGTGAGCTTGTTCGTGCCCTCGACCGTGAGCGTGATGCCGGCGGGCGGGTCGACCAGGACCGGGTGCGAGAAGCCGAGAGCGAACTCGACCGAGTTGCCCTTCTGCTGCACGCGGTAACCGGTGCCGACGACCTCGAGACCCTTGGTGTAGCCCTGGGTCACGCCGATGATGTTGTTGTTGATGAGCGTGCGGGTCAGGCCGTGAAGCGACCGGGACTCGCGCTCGTCGTCGGGGCGGGTGACGAGAACCTGGTTCTCCTCGACCGACACCTCGATGGGGCTGGCCACCGTGAGGGTGAGCTCACCCTTGGGGCCCTTCACCGCGACCTCACGGCCGTCGACCGAAACGGTCACGCCCGCGGGAACGTCGATGGGAAGTCGTCCAATACGCGACATTTCGGATTACCACACGTAGGCGAGAACTTCTCCGCCCACGCCCTTCTGCTCAGCCTGGCGGTCCGTGAGGAGACCGGAGGAGGTGGACAGGATGGCCACGCCGAGGCCGCCGAGGACCGTGGGGATCTCGGTCGACTTCGCGTACACGCGGAGGCCGGGCTTCGACACGCGCTTGATGCCCGCGATCGAGCGCTCGCGGTTCGGGCCGTACTTCAGCGTCAGCGTGAGGTTCTTGCCCACGCGCGCGTCGGAGGTCTCCCAACCGGCGATGTAGCCCTCCTGCTGGAGGATCTCTGCGATGTGCGTCTTGAGCTTGCTCGACGGCAGCGTCACGGTGTCGTGGTGCGCCGAGTTCGCGTTACGCAGACGGGTCAGCATGTCTGCGACCGGGTCTGTCATTGTCATTGTTGTCTACTTTCGTTCATGAGGTTCCGGCTGCCGTTACACGACAGACGGCCTGCGATGAGCACGCAATCTTCAATTGTACGTGCACATCGACGGGCTCAGTGACACGAGACCACTGAGCCCGTCGAAGGGTCACGCCTGGGCGTCGTCCGCGCGGAACGGGAAGCCGAGGTGACGGAGCAGCGCCCGACCCTCGTCGTCCGTCTTCGCCGAGGTCACGACGGTGATGTCGAAACCACGGACGCGGTCGATCTTGTCCTGATCGATCTCGTGGAACACGCTCTGCTCCTGGAGACCGAAGGTGTAGTTGCCGTTGCCGTCGAACTGCTTGGCCGACAGACCGCGGAAGTCGCGGATGCGGGGCAGCGCGAGCGAGACCAGGCGGTCCACGAACTCCCACGCACGGTCGCCACGGAGGGTGACGTGCGCGCCGATGGCCTGGCCCTCACGCAGCTTGAACTGCGCGATGGACTTGCGGGCCTTGGTGACGATCGGCTTCTGGCCGGTGATCTTGGTGAGGTCGTCGACCGCCCCATCGATCACCTTGCTGTCGCGCGCAGCCTCGCCGACACCGGTGTTCACGACGACCTTGACCAGGCCGGGGATCTGCATGACGTTCTCGTAGCCGAACTCGTCCTGCAGAGCCTTCTTGATCTCGGCGTTGTACTTCGCCTTCAGGCGGGGCTGGATCTTGCCAGCCACCGCAGCGTCGGTCGTTGCCATCAGAGGTCCTTACCGCTCTTCTTCGCGAAGCGCACGCGGACGGTGCGCTTCACGCCGTCCTTGGTCTGCTCCTCGACCCGGTGGCCGACCTTGGTCGGCTTCTTGGTCGAGGGGTCGACGAGTGCGACGTTCGAGATGTGGATGGGCGCCTCGACGGTCTCGAGACCACCCGTCTTCGTGCCACGCTGCGTCTGACCGACGCGCGTGTGCTTGGTGACGTAGTTGACGCCTTCGACGACGACACGGTTCTGCTCGACGAGGACGTCGAGGACCTTGCCCTGCTTGCCGCGGTCGCCACCACGCTCGGGCTTGGCGCCCGAGATGACCTGAACCAGGTCGCCCTTCTTGATCTTCGCCATGATCAGATGACCTCCGGTGCCAGCGAGACGATCTTCATGAACTTCTTGTCGCGAAGCTCACGGCCGACCGGCCCGAAGATACGGGTGCCGCGGGGCTCCCCGTCGTTCTTCAGGATGACGGCGGCGTTCTCGTCGAACTTGATGTAGGAGCCGTCGGGACGACGGGTCTCCTTCTTGGTGCGGACGATGACCGCCTTGACGACGTCGCCCTTCTTGACGTTGCCACCGGGGATCGCGTCCTTGACGGTCGCGACGATGGTGTCGCCCAGACCGGCGTACCGGCGGCGCGAGCCACCGAGGACGCGGATCGTGAGCAGCTCCTTGGCGCCGGTGTTGTCGGCGACCTTGAGACGGGACTCCTGCTGAATCACTTGGCCTTCTCCAGAATCTCCACCAGACGCCAGCGCTTGGTGGCGCTCAGCGGGCGGGTCTCGTTGATCAGGACCAGGTCGCCGATGCCGGCGGAGTTCGCCTCATCGTGCGCCTTGACCTTCGACGTCCGGCGGATGACCTTGCCGTAAAGCGGGTGCTTCACGCGGTCCTCGACCTCGACGACGATCGTCTTGTCCATCTTGTCGCTGACGACATAGCCACGACGGGCCTTGCGGTACCCGCGGGCGTCGGCATCGCGCACGTCGTGAGCGGCGTGCTCAGCCTCGACGGCGGCTTCCTTCTTGGTGGCCATCACTCAGCCTCTTCCTTCGGGGCGTCCTCGGCGGCGTCCGCCTTCTTCGCCTTCGACTTGGTCGCCTTCTTCGCGGGAGCCTCGACCGGAGCGGGCGTCGCACGGATGCCCAGCTCGCGCTCGCGGATCACCGTGTAGAGGCGCGCGATGTCGCGCTTGACGGCGCGGATGCGGCCGTGGCTCTCCAGCTGGCCGGTGGCCGACTGGAAACGGAGGTTGAACAGCTCCTCCTTGGCCTTGCGCAGCTCCTCAACGAGGCGCTGGTCTTCGAACGTGTCGAGCTCTGCCGGAGCGAGCTCCTTGGTGCCGATCGCCATTACGCGTCGCCCTCCTCGCGCTTGATGATGCGTGCCTTGAGCGGCAGCTTGTGGATTGCACGGGTCAGTGCCTCGCGAGCGAGCTGCTCGTCGACACCCGCGACCTCGAAGAGGACGCGGCCCGGCTTGACGTTGGCGACCCACCACTCGGGGGAACCCTTACCGGAACCCATGCGGGTCTCGGCAGGCTTCTTCGTGAGCGGACGGTCCGGGTAGATGTTGATCCACACCTTGCCGCCACGCTTGATGTGACGGGTCATCGCGATACGAGCGGACTCGATCTGACGGTTCGTCACGTACGCGGGGGTGAGGGCCTGGATGCCGAACTCGCCGAAGGAGACCTTCGTGCCGCCGGTGGCCTGACCCGAGCGCCCCGGGTGGTGCTGCTTGCGGTACTTGACCTTACGGGGGATGAGCATTATGCCGAAGCTCCTTCTGCAACAGGTGCCTCGTTGCGCGGGGCACGGCGGCGGTCACCACGGTCGTCACGGCGCGACTTCGGCGCGTTGGCCTGCTCGCGCGCGAGCTCCTTGGCGGTGAGGTCGCCCTTGTAGATCCACACCTTCACGCCGATGCGGCCGAAGGTGGTCTTGGCCTCGTAGAAGCCGTAGTCGATGTTCGCGCGCAGCGTGTGCAGCGGCACACGACCCTCGCGGTAGAACTCCGACCGGCTCATCTCGGCGCCGCCGAGACGGCCCGAGACCTGGATGCGGATGCCCTTGGCGCCGGCGCGCTGCGCGCCCTGCAGACCCTTGCGCATCGCGCGACGGAACGCCACGCGAGCAGAGAGCTGCTCGGCGATGCCCTGGGCGACCAGCTGAGCGTCGGCCTCGGGGTTCTTGACCTCGAGGATGTTCAGCTGGATCTGCTTGCCCGTGAGCTTCTCGAGGTCGCCGCGGATGCGCTCGGCCTCTGCACCACGACGACCGATCACGATGCCCGGGCGGGCGGTGTGGATGTCGACGCGGACGCGGTCACGGGTGCGCTCGATCTCGATGTTCGAGACGCCGGCACGGTCGAGCTGCGTCTGCAGCAGGCGACGGATCTTGATGTCCTCGGCCACGTAGTCGGCGTAACGCTGACCCGGCTTCGTCGAGTCGGAGAACCAGCGCGACACGTGGTCCGTGGTGATGCCGAGGCGGAAGCCGTACGGGTTGACCTTCTGTCCCATTACTTGCTCGCCTTCTTGTTGCTGTCGCCGGCCGCGGCAGGAGCCGCCTCCGGCGTCGAGAGCACGACCGTGATGTGGCTCGTGCGCTTCTTGATCTGGAAAGCGCGACCCTGTGCACGGGGCTGGAAACGCTTGAGCGTCGTGCCCTCGTCCACGTACGCGTTCTTCACGTACAGGTCCTGCTCGTCGAGGTACTCGCCGTCACGATCCGCCTTGACCTGCGCGTTGGCCATGGCCGACGCGACAAGCTTGTAGATCGGCTCACTGGCGGACTGCTGAGCGAACTTCAGGATCGCCAGAGCCTCCTGGGCCTGCTTGCCCTTGATGAGCGCGACGACACGACGAGCCTTCTGAGGGGTCACGCGGATGTGTCGCACGCGTGCGATGGACTCCACCATTTCTCTCTCCTCTATCGCCACCGCGTCAGCGGCGGCGGCCCTTCTTGTCGTCCTTCTCGTGGCCGCGGAAGGTGCGGGTGGGCGCGAACTCGCCCAGCTTGTGACCGACCATGGTCTCGGAGACAAACACGGGGATGTGCTTGCGACCGTCGTGGACCGCGATCGTGTGACCCAGCATGGCCGGGATGATCATGGACCGGCGGGACCAGGTCTTGATGACGTTCTTCGTGCCGGCTTCGTTCTGCACGACCACCTTGCGAAGCAGGTGCTCGTCGACGAAGGGGCCCTTCTTGAGACTGCGAGGCATCTTCTCTTACTCCTACTTGCGCTTCTTGCCGGCGTTGCGACGACGCACGATGTACTTGTCGCTTTCCTTGTTGGCGTGGCGGGTGCGGCCCTCGGCCTGACCCCACGGGGAGACGGGGTGACGTCCACCGGACGTCTTGCCCTCACCACCACCGTGCGGGTGGTCGACCGGGTTCATCGCGACACCGCGGACGGTCGGGCGGACGCCCTTCCAGCGCATGCGGCCGGCCTTGCCCCAGTTGATGTTCGACTGCTCGGCGTTGCCGACCTCGCCGATGGTCGCGCGGCAGCGCGCATCGACGTTGCGGATCTCGCCGGAGGGCAGACGCAGCTGGGCGTAGGGGCCGTCCTTGGCGACGAGGCGGACCGACGCACCGGCCGAGCGCGCCATCTTCGCGCCGCCGCCGGGGCGGAGCTCGATGGCGTGGATGACGGTACCCGTGGGGATGTTCTTCAGCGGGAGGTTGTTTCCCGGCTTGATGTCCGCCGCGGGGCCCGACTCGACGATGTCGCCCTGCTTCAGCTTCGCCGGCGCGAGGATGTAGCGCTTCTCGCCGTCGAAGTAGTGCAGCAGCGCGATGCGCGCGGTGCGGTTGGGGTCGTACTCGATGTGAGCGACCTTGGCGTTCACGCCGTCCTTGTCATTGCGACGGAAGTCGATGACGCGGTACTGGCGCTTGTGGCCACCACCGATGTGACGGGTCGTGATGCGGCCCTGGTTGTTGCGACCACCGGTCTTCGAGATCGGGCGCAGCAGCGACTTCTCCGGCGTCGATCGGGTGATCTCGGCGAAGTCAGCCACCGACGAGCCGCGACGGCCCGGGGTCGTGGGCTTGTACTTGCGAATAGCCATGATTGTCCTTATCCCCCGGATCAGCCGATTGCCGTGAAGATGTCGATGGTGCCCGACTTCAGGCTCACGATGGCGCGCTTGGTGTCCTTGCGCTTACCGGTGCCGAAGCGGGTGCGACGGGCCTTGCCGACGCGGTTGATCGTGTTGACGGACGCGACCTTGACGCCGAAGATCTTCTCGATGGCGAGCTTGATCTCGGTCTTCGAAGCGCGCGGGTCGACGAGGAAGGTGTACTTGCCCTCGTCGATCAGGCCGTAGCTCTTCTCGGACACGACCGGCTTCAGGATGATGTCGCGCGGGTCCTTGTTCAGGGCCGTCTGGAGAACAGATGCCTGCTCGCTCATGCGGAGACCTCCTGGTTGGCGCCGGACTTGGAGGCGATGAAGCCCTCGAGCGCGGCCTGGGTGAAGACGATGTCGTCGGAGACGAGCACGTCGTAGGCGTTGAGCTGGTCGAACGTCAGCACGTGGACGTGGCCGAGGTTGCGGATGCTCTTGAGCGCGAGCTCGTCGCCGCGCTCGATGACCACGAGGACGTTCTTCGACGTGGCGACCTGGGCGAGGAAGCCCGCGGCGGCCTTGGTCGACGGCGCGCCGTCGGTGCCGAACGTGTCGATCGCGTGCAGACGGTCACCGCGGAAGCGGTCGCTGAGCGCGCCCAGCAGGGCGGCCGCGATCATCTTCTTGGGGGTGCGCTGCGAGTAGTCGCGCGGCTTCGGGCCGTGCACGATGCCACCGCCGGTCATGTGCGGCGCGCGGATCGAGCCCTGACGGGCGTTACCCGTGCCCTTCTGCTTGAAGGGCTTGCGGCCGGCGCCCGAGACCTCGCCACGACGCTTGGTCGAGTGCGTGCCCTGGCGAGCCGCCGCGAGCTGCGCGACGACGACCTGGTGGATGAGCGGGATGTTCGTCTTGACGTCGAACAGCGCGGCGGGAAGCTCGACGGAGCCTGCCTTCTTGCCGTCTGCCTTGAGGACGTCGAGCGCGAGAGTGGAGTCAGCCATGATCAGGCACCCTTCACTGCGTTGCGGACGTAGACGATGCGGCCGCGAGCACCGGGGACGGCGCCCTTGACGAGCATGAGTCCCTTCTCGATGTCGATGGCGTGCACCGTGAGGTTGAGGACGGTCACGCGCTCGCCACCCATACGGCCGGCCATGCGCATGCCCTTGAAGACGCGGCTCGGGGTCGACGATGCGCCGATGGAGCCGGGCTTGCGGTGGTTGCGGTGTGCACCGTGCGATGCCGAGACGCCCTTGAAGTTGTGGCGCTTCATGACACCGGCGGTGCCCTTGCCCTTGCTCGTGCCGACGACGTCGACGAGCTGGCCGGCCTCGAACGTGCCGTCCACCGTGAGCTCCTGGCCCAGGGTGTAGTCGGCGGCGTCGGCCGTGCGGACCTCGGTCACGTGACGACGCGGCGTGACGCCGGCAGCCTCGAAGTGAGCCGAGAGGGGCTTGTTCACCTTGCGGGGGTCGATCTGACCGTACGCGATCTGCACGGCGTTGTAGCCGTCCTTCTCGGGGGTACGGATCTGGGTGACCACGTTCGGCGCGAGCTCGATGACGGTGACGGGAACGAGCTTGCCGTTCTCGTTCCAGACCTGGGTCATGCCGAGCTTGGTGCCGAGCATGCCCTTGGAAACCTTGGAGTTGATGTCAACCATGGCGGACCTCAGAGCTTGATCTCGATGTTGACGTCGGCCGGAAGGTCGAGACGCATCAGCGAGTCGACAGCCTTGGGCGTCGGGTCGACGATGTCGATCAGGCGCTTGTGGGTGCGCATCTCGAAGTGCTCGCGGCTGTCCTTGTACTTGTGGGGCGACCGGATGACGCACACGACGTTCTTCTCGGTCGGAAGGGGCACGGGTCCGACGACGGTCGCGCCCGCACGGGTCACGGTGTCGACGATCTTGCGTGCGGACGTGTCGATGACCTCGTGGTCATACGACTTCAGGCGAATGCGGATCTTCTGTCCCGCCATTGTCTGCTCTCTCTCTTTAAGCGTCTTACCGTCCGAGACCGGGTGGCCTTGGGGCATTGGACGCACGTCGGCGCTGTTCGCGCCTCGGCACTCGTCTTCTCGGGCTCTCGACCTCGCGGTCAGGGAGCCTGTCGAAGAGGCTGCACCACTGTTCTGCTGTCAGCCGCACACCCGAAGGTGACGGATGCCCGACGCCCGCCGCGCACGGCAGTGCCCTCGCTGATGAAGGTGTCGGGATTGTGTTCTGCTGCCCGCGGCCTAGAACCCTGCAGCCTCCCGGAGGAGGAGCCGTCTATGCACTGCCCTGGCAGTGATCCGGCGCACGCACAGCGGCGACGGAATATCGAACCTGTCTATTCTGCCACGGCGGATTTCACTTCTGCAAACCCGGGCGTGTCGCGCTCACCGGACTCCCCGTGAACGCCTCCTCCCCTGGTACCTCAGCTCGCGGAGGAGCGCGGGGCGAGGCATCCCCATGCCTCGCCCCGCTTGGGGAGGGCGTCCGGTGCGAGGGGGCACACCGAACGCGAGGAATCCGGCGTGAAGGGACGCCGGACGCCTCGACCGAGGGCGCGGCGGAAGACCCGCCGCGCAGGCGGGGAGACGCTCAGGCGCAAAGAGTGCGCGCGTCGCACGATGATCCCCAAGATCGCTTTCCCCAGTGTGAACGCGGACGAACCCGCGTGATTCGGGAGCCGAACCCCTTCGGCACCCCGACCGCAAGATCCCCAGGCGGTCGAGACGATCCTACTCGATGTCTTCGAGAATCCGCCACATCCGAGGGCGCGATGCGTTCCCTCGACACGGAAGAGCGGCGACCCCTCTCGGGACCGCCGCTCTCCACGGAGATGTCGGGCTCTATTCGTTGCCGACGCTCTTGTCAGCGCTCTCGCGGATCTCGTCGATCTTGTCGGCGGCGCCGGGTGCGATCTTCTTCGCGAAGTCGGCGACGCCGTCGAGCACCTTGTCGCTGATGTCCTCGGCCTGCTCGCTCTTGACCGCTTCCGCCAGCTTGTCCTTGTTCTGCTCGTACAGGTCCTTGCCCTTGTTGACGGCGTCCTCGATACCCATGTGAATCCCCTTCGGAGGTGTGTGCGCCCGGCGATCGCACCGGACACCTCATTGTGCCGGGCGGAACCGGGCGACGGAACCCTCGATCCGGAAAACGACAGAGGGGCCGAGCCCGAAGGCTCGACCCCTCTGCGAGGAAGCGGCTGCTTACTTGATGATCTTCGTCACCGTACCGGCGCCGACCGTACGACCACCCTCACGGATGGCGAAGCCGAGGCCCTCCTCCATGGCGATCGGCTGGATCAGCTCGACCGTCATGTCGGTGGTGTCGCCGGGCATGACCATCTCGGTGCCCTCGGGCAGCGAGATGACGCCGGTGACGTCCGTGGTGCGGAAGTAGAACTGCGGACGGTAGTTCGTGTAGAAGGGGTTGTGGCGGCCACCCTCGTCCTTGGACAGGATGTAGGCCGTGCCCTCGAAGTTGGTGTGCGGCGTGACCGAACCCGGCTTCACGATGACCTGGCCGCGCTCCACGTCCTCGCGCTTGGTGCCGCGGAGGAGCAGACCACAGTTCTCGCCGGCCCATGCCTCGTCGAGCTGCTTGTGGAACATCTCGATACCGGTGACGGTCGTCTTCTGCGTCGGGCGCAGACCCACGATCTCGACCTCGGAGTTGATGGCCAGGGTGCCACGCTCGGCACGACCCGTGACGACGGTGCCACGACCGGTGATCGTGAAGACGTCCTCGACGGGCATGAGGAACGGCTTGTCACGGTCACGCTCCGGGTCCGGAACGCTGTCGTCGACAGCCTGCATGAGCTCGAGGATCGCGTCGACCCACTTCTCGTCGCCCTCGAGGGCCTTGAGAGCGGAGACGCGAACGACGGGAGCGTTGTCGCCGTCGAAGCCCTGGCTCGAGAGCAGCTCGCGAACCTCGAGCTCGACGAGCTCCAGGATCTCCTCGTCGTCGACCGCGTCGGACTTGTTCAGCGCGACGAGCAGGTAGGGGACGCCGACCTGCTTGGCGAGCAGAACGTGCTCGCGCGTCTGCGCCATCGGGCCGTCGGTGGCCGCGACGACGAGGATCGCGCCGTCCATCTGCGCCGCACCCGTGATCATGTTCTTGACGTAGTCGGCGTGGCCGGGGGCGTCAACGTGGGCGTAGTGGCGCTTCGGGGTCTCGTACTCGATGTGCGAGATGTTGATCGTGATACCGCGCTGGCGCTCTTCCGGCGCCGAGTCGATGGAAGCGAAGTCGCGCTGCACGTTCGTGTCGGACGGGTACTTGTCAGCAAGCACCTTCGAGATCGCTGCGGAGAGCGTGGTCTTGCCGTGGTCGACGTGACCGATCGTTCCGATGTTGACGTGCGGCTTGGTCCGCTCGAACTTGGCCTTAGCCACTGGGTCCTCCTCAGGACGTCGTTGTAGAGGTGCCGGGCACTGGTTTGCGACCGGTTCTCTACGGGTTAGGTTCTCAGTTTAGTAGAGAGGGAATGTGAAGTTGTAGGTGACCTGGGAACCCCGGGTGCTTCGACTGGCTCAGCACCCAGGGCTCCCAGAAGAGCGATTACTCGCCCTTGGCCTTCTGGACGATCTCGTCGGCCACCGCGCGCGGGACCTCGGCGTAGCTGTCGAACTCCATGGAGTAGACGGCACGGCCCGAGGTCTTCGAGCGCAGGTCGCCGATGTAGCCGAACATCTCGGACAGCGGCACCGCGGCACGCACGACCTTGACGCCGGCGGCGTCCTCCATCGACTGGATCTGGCCACGACGCGAGTTCAGGTCGCCGATGACGTCGCCCATGTACTCCTCCGGAGTACGGACCTCGACGGCCATCAGCGGCTCGAGCAGCACGGGGTTGGCACGACGCGCGGCCTCCTTGAAGCCCATGGAGCCCGCGATCTTGAACGCCATCTCCGAGGAGTCGACGTCGTGCGCTGCACCGTCGACGATGGTCGCCTTGACGCCCACCATCGGGTAGCCCGCGAGGACACCGACGTTCATGGCGTCCTGGAAACCGGCGTCGATCGAGCCGATGTACTCGCGCGGGATGCGGCCACCGGTGACCGCGTTCACGAACTCGTACGTCTTCTCGCCGTCGAGCTCGAGCGGCTCGATGTTGAACTGGATCTTGGCGAACTGGCCCGATCCACCGGTCTGCTTCTTGTGCGTGTAGTCGTGCTTCTCGACGGCCTTGCGGATCGTCTCGCGGTACGCGACCTGCGGCTTGCCGACGTTCGCCTCGACGCGGAACTCGCGCTTCATGCGGTCGACGAGGATGTCGAGGTGCAGCTCACCCATGCCCTTGATGGTCGTCTGACCGGTCTCCGGGTTGAGCTCCGTGCGGAAGGTCGGGTCCTCCTCAGCGAGCTTCTGGATCGCGAGACCCAGCTTCTCCTGGTCGGCCTTGGTCTTCGGCTCGATGGCGACCTCGATCACCGGCTCCGGGAACGTCATCGACTCGAGGACGACCGGCTGCGCGATGTCGGCGAGGGTGTCACCGGTGGTGGTGTCCTTCAGACCGATGACGGCGTAGATGTTGCCGGCGGTCAGCTTGTCGACCGGGTTCTCCTTGTTGGCGTGCATCTGGAAGATCTTCCCGATGCGCTCCTTCTTGCCCTTGGTCGAGTTGATGACCTGCGCACCCGACTCGAGCTCGCCCGAGTAGACGCGCACGTACGTCAGACGACCGAAGAACGGGTGCACGGCGACCTTGAAGGCCAGGGCCGCGAACGGGTCCTTCGCGTCGGGGTGACGCTCGATGATCTTCTCCTCGTCCTTCGGGTCGTGCGCCTCGATGGCAGGCACGTCCAGCGGGGACGGGAGGTAGTCGACGACGGCGTCCAGCATCGGCTGCACACCGCGGTTCTTGAAGGCGGAGCCGCAGAGGACCGGGTAGATCTCGCTGGCGACGACCATCTTGCGGATGGCGCCCTTGATCTCCGCGACGGTGAGCTCCTCGCCGCCGAAGAACTTCTCGAGAAGCTCCTCGTCGGTCTCGGCGACCGTCTCCAGCAGCTGCTGGCGGTAGTCCTCGGCCTTGTCCTTGAGGTCGGCCGGGATCTCCTGCACCTCGTAGGAGGCGCCCATGGTCACGTCACCCTTGGCGTCGCCGGGCCACACCAGAGCGCGCATCTCGACGAGGTCGATGACGCCGACGAAGTCGTTCTCGGCACCGATCGGGAGCTGCAGCACCAGCGGCTTGGCGCCGAGGCGGTTGATGATCGTGTCGACCGTGAAGTAGAAGTCTGCGCCGAGCTTGTCCATCTTGTTGACGAAGCAGATGCGGGGAACGTTGTACTTGTCGGCCTGACGCCACACGGTCTCGGACTGGGGCTCGACGCCCTCCTTGCCGTCGAACACGGCGACCGCACCGTCGAGGACGCGGAGCGAGCGCTCCACCTCGACCGTGAAGTCCACGTGACCGGGGGTGTCGATGATGTTGATCTGGTTCTTGTTCCAGAAGCAGGTCACGGCGGCAGACGTGATCGTGATGCCGCGCTCCTTCTCCTGCTCCATCCAGTCGGTGGTCGACGCACCGTCGTGCGTCTCGCCGAGCTTGTGGTTGACGCCCGTGTAGAACAGGATGCGCTCGGTCGTCGTGGTCTTGCCGGCATCGATGTGCGCCATGATGCCGATGTTGCGGACCTTGCTCAGGTCCGTGAGCACGTCTTGTGCCACAGGAGTGTCCTTATCTTTTGGAGCAGGTGTACTGCGAAGAGGGGGTGCCCGCCCCTCGGCGAGTGGCCGAAGGGCGGGCGAAGCTGTTTACCAGCGGTAGTGAGCGAACGCGCGGTTCGACTCGGCCATCTTGTGGGTGTCCTCGCGGCGCTTGACCGCGGCACCCAGGCCGTTCGACGCGTCCAGGATCTCGTTCTGGAGACGCTCGGTCATCGTCTTCTCACGACGACCCTTGGCGTAGCTCACGAGCCAGCGCAGCGCGAGGGTGTTCGCGCGGTGCGGCTTGACCTCGACCGGAACCTGGTAGGTCGAGCCACCGACGCGGCGGCTGCGGACCTCGAGCGTGGGGCGCACGTTGTCGAGCGCCTTCTTCAGGGTGGCGACGGCGTCCTGGCCGTTCTTCGCCTCGACGCCGCGGAGGGCGCCGTAGACGATCGACTCGGCCAGCGACTTCTTGCCGTCGACGAGGATCTTGTTCACCAGCGAGGTGACGATCGGAGCGCCGTAGACCGGGTCGTTGACGACGGGGCGCTTGGGGGCGGGACCCTTACGAGGCATCTAACTCAACCCTTCTTCGCGCCGTAGCGGGAACGAGCCTGCTTACGGTTCTTGACGGCCTGGGTGTCCAGAGCGCCACGGACGATCTTGTAACGCACACCGGGGAGGTCCTTCACACGACCGCCGCGGACGAGCACCAGGGAGTGCTCCTGCAGGTTGTGGCCCTCACCGGGGATGTACGCGGTGACCTCGGTCCCGTTGCGGAGCTTCACACGAGCGACCTTGCGCATCGCCGAGTTCGGCTTCTTCGGGGTGGTGGTGTAGACGCGGGTGCAGACCCCGGCCTGCTGCGGGTTCGCCTTGAGCGCGGGCGCCTTGGTCTTGGTGACCTTGGGCGAGCGACCCTTGCGAACCAACTGCTGAATGGTTGGCACGTTCTCTCCTCATAGTGCTGCACGGTGACAGCGTGATGGGTTTCACATCATGACCCACCGGCACGCCGGAACCGACGAGCTTTTGGTGTGGTGGGTATGCCGTGGGGGCGGACCGGCGAGGTGCCGACGCCCAGCGCGCACGTCAGGACGTGCACACACCTGATCAAGTGTAATGCCGCGTAACCTGACGGTCAAATGACGGTCGCACTCCCCCGCGCCGCCCGAAGTCAGGGGATGTCGGGGTCGAACGGCGAGTCCAGCGACTCCGTGAGCTCGGCGAGAAGCGCCTCGATCTGCGGCTCGACATGTCGCGACACCGCCGCCTGGATGGTGATCCGGTGTCGGAGCAGGATCCCGCAGATCTCGCGCCCGACGAGGTTCGCGTACTCATCCGCCAAGGCGACTTCCTGCCGCAGCGCGGTCTTCGCCTCGTCCGACAGCGGGGGCAGCGGCGGCAACTCGGCGGCGGAGTCGTCAGCGAGACCGGCGATCGTGAAGAGGAAGGGGGCGCCGGGTACGGGCTCCGGATCCAGGGGCAGGCCCTCGAACTCGGGGTCGAGGTCCTCCGTCGGTCGGTAGCTGCGGGCGCGGTTGCGCGCGGCCTGCTGATCGAGCTCGCGCTGCAGGGTCGGGAGGTTCCGCGCGGTGTACTCCGCGACCGCGTGGTCGACGATCGTCTTGATGCGCGTCGACAGCCCATGCTGGACGCCGTGCGGCGTGGTGCCCGCGATGCCTGCGGCGGCGAGGACGGGCGAGCCGAGACAGCGTCGGCACGGCGCAGTCCTTCCGCGGTGGGTCGCCGGCTCCCAGCGCGGCACCCAGCGCAACCAGGCCTCGACGGCCTGGTCGACCTGCGTCTCCAACGAGCGCTCCACCCCACCAGCGTACGGCGCGTCGCCGCTCACGGCGCGGATTTGCGGGGTGTCACTCCCCCTCGTCGCGCTCCCACGGCCATCTCGGCCGTGCAGACCTCGTTCGGCGGAGGGCTATCCCGCCCCAGGCGGCCACCGCTGCGGCGGCGAGGAGCACGAGGCTCGCGCCGCCGCGGACGAGATCTCCGGCGACGGCCGTGGCCACGACCACATCGCTCGTCGCGACGAGCACGGCGATCCAGACGGTGACCACGTGCACGAGGGCCGTGAGCAGCGCGATCACGGGAGCGGAGCCGAAGGAGGCGTGTCCCCGCCGCACCGTCGCCCACAGCGAGAGGGCGAACACGATGACGGCCATGACCATGCCGGACACTCCAGGGATCTGCCCCAGGCCCGGGACGTCGATGATGTCGCGGTCGGTGGCGACGCTCAGGGCGCCGAGACCGAAGACGGCGAGGGCGAAGAAGGCGATGGTCGCCATCACCGCCGCCAGGACAGCCGAAACCCCCGCGGACTCGGGCCCGCGGGGGTTCGGCGTGGTGGTGTTCGTGATTACCTCGACAGGGTGGGACCGGCCTCGAGGGTGCGCTCGTACTCGCGCTGCGCCTCCTCGTTCAGCTCGGTCTTGCGGGCACCGCTGCGGGCCACCCAGGCACCGAACCAGATGGTGAGCTCGCGAGCGAAGACGAAGGCCGCGATGGCCAGCGGGGCGAGCAGCTGCTCGCCCGCGAGTTCGAGACCCTGCGACGCGGTGAGCTTCCAGAAGGGCGCCTCGAAGAGCTGGCCCAGGATGTGTCCGGCGTAGGCGATCAGCCCGACCACGATGCCGAACACCACCCACAGGCCCCAGCGGCCGCGGTTGATGATGGCTCCCAGGAGCCAGAAGCCGAGGAAGAACACGACCACCGGGGTCCAGAACCCCCACGTGAGGAGCGGGGCGACGAGCGCCTCGCCGATGTTCTCCCCGTTCACGTCGCCTGCCAGGGCGCCGAGGCCGAGCGTGGTGGCGAGGTAGAGCAGCGCGAAGGCGACGGTGGCGAGCAGACCGATGGCCCCGGCGGTGCCGCGGTTGCCGCGCTCGCGCGGCGGCTCCGGTGCCTGCACGAAGATCGGCTGCGGCTGCTGCGGTGCGGCGGCCGCGCCGTTCGTGAGCGGTTCGGACGGCACGATCCGGGTGTCGGTGTCGTCGGCGTGCGATGCGTAGGCCGCGCCGGCCATGGCCGACTCCTCGTGCGCGTGACTGCTCGGCGTGGAGTACAGCGAGGTCTCCGGCGTCGCGTACAGCGAGGTCTCGGGGGTCGCATCGCGGCGGTCGGCGTCGCGGAGGTCCGCGTCACGGCGGTCGGCGTCGAAGCGGTCGCCGTCGGTGCGCGAGGGCGTCGGGGCGGCGGAGCTGAAGGTGCCGGGGTGGTCTCGCTCGGCGGCCTCGAAGGCGGCGAGATCGGGGTCGACGGCGGGCTCCTGCCGCGTCGCGGACTGGTCGGCCGCAGGCTCGGAGGAGGCCGCGGTGGCCTCTGCGGCGCGGGAATCATCCGCACGGGCGTCGTCGGCGTGGCCGGGGACATCTCCGCGGGCCACCGCCGCGGCGTCGAGACCGGCGTTCGCGCTGCCGACGACGTCGTCGACGTCGTTCGACTTCTCGGGCTGACGAGCCTCGGGATCACTCATGGGGTGCGCCTCTCATCGGGGATGTGCAGTGTGAGATTACCGCCGCGGCTCCCGACGCTTCCTTAGGCGTGCCGACGTGTCGCCATACGCGTGCTTCCGCGGGTCCACGCCGTTCACGGGAAGGTGTTGCGAAGCGCATCCCCGGCGAACTGCGCGAGGATCGGCACCATCGGCAGCGAGAGCCAGACGAGCCCGGCGACGATGCCCGCGCACACGATCCCGGCGAACCAGCTCATCCCGAGGTTCCGACCACCCACCCGTGCCATGGTCCCACCGTAGGCCCGAGCCCCCGCGCAGGCCGTGAGCAACGCCGCGACGCGGCGGCCTCGGTCAGCGGACGCCGCGACCGCGCATCCGCCACAGCAGCCAGAGCCCGGAAGCCGGGACCAGCAGGAACCCCAGCAGCAGGAGCAGGTGCCACTCCCCGAAAGAGGGCACGAGCGGGTTCACCACCTCCGGCATCGTCTCGCCGCCGGTCGAGCTGCCGGACGCCGATCCGGTGGAGAAGCCGGTCATGGTCGAGGTGATCAGGAAGGACAGACCGGTGGCGACGAAGGGCACCAGGATCGCGACGGCCTTCTCCCAGGTCCGCCACATCGCGCTCAGGCTCACGAGCACCGCTCCCACGAACCAGCCGACGATCGGCACCACGATCCCGCCGAAGCTCAGCGTGAGCGCGGCCGCGATCGCGAAGCCCCGCGTCGCGGTCGTCGGCGTTCGCGGTGCCGACGGAGCGGGAGTGGGCGCAGGGAACACGACGGGCGGTGCCGTCGGCACCTCGTCCTCCGCCTCACGCGCGATCCCCCGCGGGTCTCCGAGGCGGTCGATCCGCTCCGCGGTTGCGACCGCGTCGAGCCCGTCGAGCTCCTCTGCGATCCCGCCGCGGATCTCGGACGCGACGCCGTGCGGAAGTCCGCCCATCGCCGCGTCCAGCCGGGCCAGGTAGTCGTCACGCAGCTCGGCTGCGGTCTTCTCGGTCATGGTCATCCTTCCCCCACCATGCCCGTGACGGCACGGGCGAACGGCGCCCACTGCGCCCGGAAGCGCGCGAGCTGATCGATACCGGCATCCGTGAGCCGGTAGTACTTGCGCACCGGACCGCTCTCCGACGGCCGGTCGAACGTCGTCACCCAGCCGTTGTCGCGCAACCGCCCGAGGAGCGGATACAGCGTGCCGATACTGGCGATCAGCCCGGCGCCGGTGAGTGCATCCGACAGCTGCCAGCCGTACATGGGCTCGCGCGAGAGCAGGCCGAGTACGCAGTACTCGACCACCCCCTTGCGCATCTGCGCACCGACGTCCGCTGTCATGCCTCACAAGGTAGCATGTGACGCAGGATAGCGGGGAGCGGTTCTTCGATCAGCCCTTGGTCGCTCCGGCGGTCAGACCGCCGACGATGTACTTCTGCAGGAAGAGGAACAGCACCATGACCGGGATCGCGGCCATGACCGCGCCGGCGGAGAAGGCCGACCAGTCGGCGTAGCGGGGGTTCGCCACGAGCTTGGTCAGACCGACGACGAGGGTCTGCTGGTCCACGTCGACGAGCATGACGCTGGCGATCACGTATTCGTTCACCGTGCCGATGAAGGAGAGCAGGCCGACGACCGCGAGGATCGGGGCGACCAGGCGCAGGATGATCGTGAAGAAGATCCGCGCGTGCCCGGCGCCGTCGATGCGGGCGGCCTCGTCGATCTCCTTCGGGATCGTGTTGAAGAAGCCGTACATGAGGTAGGTGTTCACGCCGAGCGCGCCACCGAGATAGACGAGGATCAGCCCGGTGTGCGTGTTGAGCCCGATCGCCGGGAACCAGTCCCCCAGCGTCGACATCAGCAGGAAGATCGCGACGACCGCGAGGAGCTGCGGGAACATCTGCACCACGACGATGGTGACGAGCCCCACGCGGCGGCCCGCGAACCGCATGCGGGAGAAGGCATATGCCGCGCAGGCTCCGATGAAGACGGTGACCGCGCCCGTCACGACCGCGATGAGCAGGGTGTTCAGGAACCACGTCCCGTACGGATTCTGCGGGTCGCTGAGGATGCGCACGTAGCTGTCGATCCCGATGGCCGAGAAGAGCTGGTTCGACCCGGTGAGCGTGCCGTTCGGATTGAGGGAAGCCGACACGACGTACAGGAGCGGGAAGAGGGCGAAGGCGCTCACCACGATGGCGACGAGGTGACGCCATCCGGTGTCGGCGAACCAGGCGCCGAACGAACGACGCGGCGGAGCGGTGCGCGGGGCGGTGGCGGTGCTTGGGACGGTGCTCATGTCAGTTCAGCTCCTCGAGGGCCTTGGTCTTGCGGAAGCTGATGATCGAGATCGTCGCGACCACGACGAAGATCAGGATCGTGAAGGCGGAGGCGAGCCCGTAGTCGCGGGTCTGTCCGGTGAAGGCCACCTTGTAGACCATCGAGATGAGGATGTCGGTGTGGCCGACGGGGATCGACACATCGCTGAAGCGCGGGCCGCCCTTGGTGAGCATGTAGATCAGGTTGAAGTTGTTGAAGTTGAACGCGAACGACGAGATCAGCAGCGGTGCCACGGTCACCAGCAGCAGCGGCAGCTTGATCCGGCGGAAGATCTGCCACGCGTTCGCGCCGTCCATGACGGCGGCCTCGTTCACGTCGTCCGGGATGCCCTGCAGCGCGCCCATGCAGACGAGGAACATGTACGGGAAGCCGAGCCAGAGGTTCACCAGCAGCACGGACACCTTCGCCAGCACCGGATCGGTGAGCCACGGGATGGCCGCGCCACCGAACAGCACCTGGTTGATGAACCCGAAGCTCTCGTTCATCATCCCGGCCCAGACGAGCGCGGAGAGGAACGCCGGGAAGGCGTACGGGAGGATGAGGATGATCCGGTAGCCGTTGCGGAAGCGCATCCGCGTGTTGTTGAAGACGAGCGCGAGCAGCAGGCCGAGGAAGAAGGTCGTCGCGACGGACACCAGCGCGAACACGAAGGTCCAGACGGTGACGGAGATGAGCGGGCCGCGGATGGACTCGTCGGTCACCGCGCGGACGAAGTTGTCGAAGCCGACCGTGGTCTGCCAGCCGGGCAGCAGCTGCTCGCCGTCCTCCGCGGTGAACGCACCGTCACCGGTGTCGCTGTAGACGGTGCCGGTCGCGGTGTCCGTGATCGTGTCGGCAGCGGCGTCGTAGGTCAGCGTCGAGACGTAGAGGTAGCCGTTCTGCCCATCGGGCGCACGGAGGCTGCCATCGTTGGGGTCGTCGCTGAACGGGACCGAGAGCTGCTCCAGCTCCTCCGACAGGGTGAAGACGGTGGCGAGCGGAAGCGTGGTCCACCCGTCCACGGCGACGGCCTTGCCGCCTTCGAACTCCGCGTCGACCGCGGCGAGAGGCTGCTCCGCCGTGCCGAGGAGCGCATCGCCATCCTCCGGATCCGTGACGAGGAGGCCGTAGGTGCCGAACTGCTCGACCACCGTGACGGGGTACGTCGGAGAGTCCTCCACGCGCTCCTGCGCGGAGGCGAGCAGCGACGAGATCGCCTGCTCCTTGCTCCCGTTGTGGCCGGTGCCGTAGTTCGTGAAGCCGATGTAGCCCGTGTAGAGGAGCGTGAAGACCTGGAACAGGACCAGGAAGATGATGCCGGGGGTGAGGTACTTCGCCGCGATGCGCTTGCGGGAGAAGTAGATGTAGTTGACGACGACCGTCACCGCGACGACGAGGCCGAGGACCAGCCACTCGTGCTGCACGAGCAGCACGAACACGGCGTAGACGGCGATCGCGTCCACGATCGCCAGCAACAGGATCTTGAGCAGCATCCACCCGATCGGTCGGGAGGCCGCCTCGGCGATCTTCGCGGCCTGGCGCTGCCGAGGCGTGGGAGGCGCGGTGCGCTCTTCGGTGTCTGTCATGTCGTCCTCGTCATGGTCCTGCCGGGGCGTGCTGGTCGGCCCGCCCCGGCAGGGTCGTCATCTTGTCGGCCGTTACTCGATCGCGGCGGTCACGTCATCGACGAGCTTCTGCCACGTCGCCTGCGGGTCCTCGCCGTTGATGATGGCGGCCTCGGCCACGCCCCAGAACTGCCAGACAGCGCCCATGGCGGGGATCGCCGGCATGGGGACCGCGTCGGCGCCGACGGCCTGGAAGCCGGCGATGATCGGGTCGGACGCCGCGGTGTCTGCGGCAGCCGTGAGGGCCGGGAGCACGTTGCCGGCCTTGAACAGCTCCAGCTGCACGTCCTCCGTGCCGAGGTAGTTGACGAGGAAGTCGTTGGCCGCGACCTTGTTCTTCGACTCGGCGCTCACGAAGAAGCCCTTGACGCCGGCGAACGGCGAGGCCGTCTCCCCCGTCGGGCTCGGAATCGGATCGATCTCGACGTTGATGCCCGCCTCGGTGGCCGCGCCCACGTTCCACGGGCCGGTCAGCCAGAAGGCGGCGGTGCCGTCGAGGAACTGCTGCTTGGCGATCTCACCGTCGATGTCGGTGTTCAGCGTGCCGGCCGCGCCCTGCGCACCCAGCCAGTCGGCGAAGGCGAAGCCGCCCTCGCTGCCGAGCTGCAGGTCGGTCGGGTCGTAGCTGCCGCTGTCGTCGGTGCCGAAGACCGGAGCGCCGAAGGCGGTCTGGAACGGGTACAGGTGGTACGGGTTGCCCTCGGCGCCCTGCTCCACCACGAAGGTGCCCTTCGAGACCATGTCGTCGAAGCTCGTCGCGGGCTCGCGGACGAGGTCGGCGTTGCGCAGGACCGCGATGTTCTCGACGGCGTACGGGAGCATGTAGACGGTGCCCTCATAGGTCGCCGCCTGGAGCGCGACGGGGAGGTAGTCCTCGGAGCTGTCGCCGAGCTCGATCGGCGCGACGACGCCGTTGGTCGAGAGCTCGCCGAGCCAGTCGTGAGCGCCCATGACCACGTCGGGGCCCTTGCCGGTCGGGACCTGCTGGATGAAGTCGTCCTTCATATCGTCGACGGACTTCCCCACCAGCTTGACCGTGACACCGGTCTTCTCCTGGTACGCGTCCGCCGCGCCCTGCAGCGCGTCGACCCGCTCGGCGTCGACCCAGACGGTCAGCGTGCCGCCGCTGTCCCCACCGGAGGAAGAGTCGTCGCCGCCGGAGCCGGTCGAGCAGCCGGCGAGCGTCAGAGCCGAAACGATGGCGATGGCGCCCGCGGCGACCATGCCCCTCTTGTTCACCTTCATTGGTGTGTGCCTCTCTCAGTGCTGAGCGCCTGCAAGACTGCAAGCGCTTACAGTATGCATCGTTTCGAAAGGCGATCACAATCCGCGAGCGCGTTGATATCAACCCGTGATCGGCGCGGCGAGACTCTCCTGATATGAAAACGCTTCCATATCAGCCGATGGTGAGGGCATCAGCGCGCGGTGTCACCGCCAGCACGATGCGGTGCATCGCGGATGACGCGATCGATCCAGTCACGCCGCGGCAAGGCGGCGATGGCCTCTCGCGGGAACCAGCCCAGTTCGACGATCTCGTCCATGTCCGGTGCCGGGTCGCTGAGCAGCTCGCACTCGTAGGCGACCGTGACGTAGCCGACCTGGTCGCCGTTCGGATAGGTCACCGCCATCGGGTCGCCACCGTACGCACCGATCAGTCCTGTGATCCGCAGACCCGCTCCCGTCTCTTCGAGGACTTCCCGGACGACCGCGTCCGCGGGCTCTTCACCGGGCTCCACCCCGCCCCCGAGCAGGCTCCACGCCCCGGAGTGCGCGTGCCGGGCCAGCAGGAACCGTTCGCCGTCGCGGATGACGGCGGTGACACCGGGCAGCAGGAGCAAATCGTGTCCGATCCGCGCACGGATCGCCTCGACGTAGGGGGACATCGGCATCGACGAAGTCTAGGCGCCGGGACGGCGCGCGCCCCGGGGAGCCCGCCCACGGGACTTTCCGCACCCCCGCGGATACAGTTGAGTCATGGCTGACAGTTCCTTTGACATCGTCTCGAAAGTGGATCGCCAGGAGGCCGAGAACGCCCTGAACCAGGCGCGCAAAGAGGTGGAGCAGCGCTACGACTTCAAGGGGACCGGCGCTTCGATCGCCTGGAGCGGCGAACAGATCCTCATCACCGCGAACACCGAGGAGCGCGCCAACGCCGTCCTCGACGTGTTCCAGTCCAAGCTCATCAAGCGCGGCATCTCGCTGAAGAGCCTCGATTCGGGCGAGCCCTTCGCCAGCGGCAAGGAGTTCCGCATCCTGTCGAGCCTGAAGGACGGCATCTCCTCCGAGAACGCGAAGAAGATCGGCAAGATCATCCGCGATGAGGGTCCCAAGGGTGTGAAGAGCCAGATCCAGGGCGACGAGCTGCGCGTGCAGTCCAAGAGCCGCGACGACCTCCAGGCCGTGATCGCGCTCCTCAAGGGCAGCGACCTCGACATCGATCTGCAGTTCATCAACTACCGCTGACGCCACTCGCGTCGGAAGCCAGGGCTCGGGAGTCATCCCGAGCCCGTTCTTTTCCCCGGTCAACGCATGCCGAGATATCGGTGTTCTTCGTCGAGACTGGAAGCGGTCGTGACTCGTCACGACTCCGACGCCATCCCCGCCCGACACCCGATCGCCGCGGTGGATGCGCTTCGAGGATGCCACGCCGGCTCAGGGGAGGGAGCGGCGCGGGCCCCCGGAGCTCGCGTCGGCCTGGGATCTGCCGACGTCGCACGCCGACCGGTCCCGGGTTCATGACAGGCCTCCCCGCCCGCTGCGCGCCCCCACGCGGATCGGCCCCCCGAGGAGGCAGGACGGCAATCCTGCGACCGCCGCGCCCCTCCCACCCGAGAGTGGACGCCGGTGGCAGACCAAGAACGACCGGGGGCTGGGCCATGGGGCAGATCGAGTCGAAGAGCATCGGAGAGAACAAGCAGCTGCTGGCGGATGAGGTGTTCCACCACATCGGGCGGCTGATCACGGAGGGAGAGTTCGCCGAAGGCGACCGGATCCGGGACGTCGACGTGGCGGACGAGCTCCACGTCTCGCGGACGCCCGTGCGCGAAGCGCTCCAGCGTTTGGAGCGACTGGGACTGGTGACGATGTACCCGAGCCGGTACACGGAGGTGACGACGGTCACGCCGCAGGTGATGGCCGAATCGCTGGAGTTCGCCGGCTACCAGGGCGGCATCACGGCGCGGATGGCGGTGCCGAGACTGAGCGCTGTCCAACGCGAGCGGGCGCTGGAGCTCATCGCGCGGATGCAGGGCTCGCTCACCGACGGCGCGTCCACGGCGCGGGCGCGGTGGGCCGTCTTCGCCTACCTCGCCGACCACAGCGGGAACCGCCAGCACCGGATGCTCATCGATGATGTCGCCGTCGCCGTGACCCGGAACCTGCGCGGGTGGGTGGTGCGTGCCGGCGACCGCGAGCGGATACGACAGGTCTATGCGGATTTCGCCGAGGCGGTGCGCACCGGCGACGGCGATGAGGCGGAGCGTCTCGCACGCGCGATGTACTACGTCTGAGCGGCGCGCCAGCCGACGACCCAGCGGTGCAGGCGGCGGTACGCGTCCTCCCGGGCGTCGTGCCGGGACAGGAACACGTCGTGCAGGGCGCCGTCGATCCGTTCGACGGTGACCGTGGCACCCAGCCGCAGGGCCGCGCGGGCGATGTCGTCGACGACGAGGACGGAGTCGGCGGAGGTCAGCTCCTCCGACCACCGGGTCGGCGCCACGAACCGCTTCGACAGCAGGACGCAGACCGGCGCCGCGATGTCCAGACCGGCGGCGACGGCCTTGTGCCCGGTGAGGATCGCATTGAGCCACCCGGCGTAGACGGCCATCGTCTGCACCGGGCGCCACGTGGTGTTGACCTCCATCGGATCGTCCGGGTCGGCCACCTCCTGCTGCGCCCGCGTGTAGTAGCCGAGATCGACCTGCGGCGCGACGTCGAGCGGCCGGATCCGCGCCTGGAACTCCACCATCGGGGCGATCGCGGCCCGCACGGGAGCGAACTGGAACTCGAGCCACGGACTGTTCAGGATGAGGGCGTCGGCCGCACCGGGATGCCGCGACGCCCACAGGCTCAGCGTCAGCCCGCCGGTCGAGTGTCCGAGCAGGATCAGGCGTCGCCCGCTCTCCTCGCCATCCTCGCCGCGCCCCATCGCGTCCAGTGCCGCGGCGATGTCCTCGTCGTAGGTGGACAGGTCGGTGATGTAACCGGGGGTCTGACCCTCGCGTAGGCTGCGCCCGTACTTGCGCAGGTCGAGGGCGAAGAAGCGGGCGCCACGAGCGGTCCAGAATCGGGCCAACCGCTTCTGGAAGAAGTAGTCCGACCACCCGTGGATGTAGAGCACGTCCACGCCCTCGAGCAACGGGCGTCGGCGCCGAGCGCGCTCCCACCACGGAACCGGAGTCGGCAGCGCCCGCACGAGAGTGGCCACCACCGGGCCCTGCTCGTCGCTGCCGAGGTCGAGGGTGAGCTGGGCGAACTCATCGCCGAGAACATCTGGGACCCACTCGGCCATGCGTCCTCCCCTCGCGCCCAGGCTAGCCCACGACGTCACTCACCGCCGGGACGGGCGACGGCGAAGTCGTCCGCGATGGTGGCCGCGATCGGCGCGAGGTCGTCGATCCCCGACCCGTCGAAGGTCGTGAGACGCAGCCAGTCCGCACCCACGCGAAGATCGAGCACCGGACGGCGAAGTGCATCGACGCCGGCGCGGGCGGCATCCGCGCCCTCGATCGCGATCTCCTCTCCGTCCTGGAGCTCGTCGAACGCCCACGCGCCACCGGGCAGCGTGGTGAGCATCATGTACCCCTGCGCGGCATACTCGTCGTCCCCGGAGGCGTAGTAGCAGATCCGCGCACCGTTGCGCTCCTGGTAGACCTCGGCCGGGATGGACCACCCGCCGAACGCGTCGATCACGTGCACCTCGGCGTCGACCTGCTCTGCGAGCTCCGTCGCGGTGAGGAACCGCGTGCAGTCCACGCCCTCGACCGCGCTCTCCGGCACATCCACCTGCCGCAGCGACGCCACGGCTGCGGCGCCGAGTCCGCGCAGGGCCTCCTCGAGCGTCGCCGTGTCGTCCGGCCCCTTCTCCGGGTCCACGACAGTCGCCGAGACCAGGACATCGCCGTCGACCAGCTGGAAGAAGCAGTATCCGCCGCTCTCGCAGCGGGACTCCTCACCGTAGTATCCACCGCGGGACTCCGCGCCGGTGATCGTCTCCTCGGCACCGGGGAGGATCGTGACCTCCCAGTTGTGCTCCGCCGTCCCCGCCGAGCAGGCGATGCCGCCCGCCCGCTGGAACATGTGCTGCGCGGGACCGGGATACCAGCTCGGCGACGACCACACGCCCAGCACCTCCGCCACCTCACCCTCGACCTCGCCGGCGGAGCCCGACATCGCGTCGGCGACATCGGTGCAGTCCACGTCGAAGGCCGGAGTCGGCGCTTCCGCCGACGCGGGAGTGGGCGCGACCGTGGCGGCGGCCGTCGGAGTGCCGGTGGGCTTCACCTCGGGCTCGGGCGCACAGCCGGACAGCAGGAGCACGGCCACGGCGCCGAGGGCCAGAAGTACACGAGGTCGCATGGCCTCAGCCTAGGGCTGCGCGGACCCGGAGCCGGGAAGCGCTCCCGGCACCGGGACGACTCACTCGCCGCGCGAGACGCGCACCATCTCGTCGCGCGGGACGACCTTCACACGTGCCCGCTCCTGCGGGGCGCCGAGGCCGATCTCGTGCTCGTCGAGGCGGTGCCAGCCGTCCAGATCGGTCCAGGCGACGCCGCGCTCGGCGAGCAGCGCCGGGATGGCTTCCTCGGACGGGTCTTCCGGGTGCCACCACGAGCCCTGGTCGTTGATGAGGTGGCGGACGGTCTCCATGGCGTCGGACTTCGTGTGGCCGATGAGGCCGACCGGGCCGCGCTTGATCCAGCCGGTCGCGTACACGCCGGGGACGCGGTCGTTCGAGTCCTTCGCGAGCACCTGGCCCTCGTGGTTGGGGATGACGCCGTGCTTCTTGTCGAAGGGGACGCCGGGCAGCGGCGAGCCGAAGTAGCCGATCGCGCGATACAGCGCCTGCACGGGTACCTCGCGCAGCTCCCCGGTGCCGACCGCACCACCCTGGCCGTCCGGCTGGGTGCGCTCGTACACGAGAGCCGCGACACGGCCGTTCTCGTCGGTGCGGACCTCGACCGGCCGCGCCCAGAAGTGCAGGTGCAGACGACGCGAGGCCGTGCCGCCGGCGTTGTTGACGGAGTCGCGCTTGCGCCACGACTGCAGGATGCGGTCGATGACCATGACCTGCTTGTTGCTCGCGACCGCGTCCTTCGAGGCCTCGTCGTAGTCGAAGTCCTCGTCGTAGACGACCATGTCGACGTCGCGCAGCTCCCCCAGCTCGCGGAGCTCCAGCGGCGTGAACTTCACCTGGGCCGGGCCCCGGCGGCCGAACACGTGCACGTCCGTGACGGCGCTCGCCTTGAGTCCCTCGTACACGTTCTCCGGGACCTCGGTGACGAGAAGGTCCTCCGCATGCTTCGCGAGCATGCGGGAGACGTCGAGGGCGACGTTGCCGTTGCCGAGGACCGCCACCGATGCGGCGTCCAGCGGCCACTCACGCGGCACGTCGGGGTGGCCATCGAACCAGCTCACGTAGTCGGCGGCGCCGTAGGAGCCCACCGCGTCGATGCCGGGGATGTCCAGCGACGTGTCGCGGATCGCTCCGGTGGCGAAGATGACCGCGTTGTAGTGCTTCTTGAGGTCGTCGAGCGTGATGTCCTCACCGAAGCGGACGTTGCCGAAGAGGCGGATGTCGCCGCGGTCGAGCACATCGCGCAGCGCGGTGATGATGCCCTTGATGCGCGGGTGATCAGGGGCGACGCCGTACCGGACGAGTCCGTACGGGGCGGGGAGCTGCTCGAACAGGTCGATGGAGACGTCGAACTTGCGCTCGGCCTTCAGCAGGATGTCCGCGGCGTAGATGCCCGCGGGGCCGGCGCCGACGATGGCCAGTCTCAGCTTGGTCATGGAGGTCCTTTCGTGTGCCGTCGCGGCAGTCACCCGGGCCCAGGGCCCGTGCGGTGTCAGCTGGAGCGCTCGGCGAGGGTCTCGGCGAATCGGGTGAGCGCTTCGCGCACGGTGCCGCGCGGCAGGGCCGTGAGGGCGTCGATCGCCTCCTGCGTCCACGCGTGCGCGAGCTCGAGGGTCTTCTGGGTGACGGCGTGGTCACGGAGTTCGTCCAGCGGTCCGTCGAGGATCGCGGGGTCGGCACCGTCGGCGATGAGGGCCACGCCGTCGTCGATGCGGGCAGCGAGATCGGCCGCCGCCGCATCCCCCTCCGCCTTGAGCAGGAGGTAGGGCATGGTCGGGACGCCCGCGCGCAGGTCGGTGCCGGGGACCTTGCCGGTCTCCTCGGGCTTGGCCGACAGGTCGATCACGTCGTCGAGGAGCTGGAAGGCGACGCCGATCTTCTCGCCGTAGACGCGCAGCGGCTCCTCGTACTCCGCGGGGGCGTTCGAGAAGATCACGCCGCCCTGGGTGGCCGCCGCGATCAGCGAACCGGTCTTGTCCGCGAGCACCTGGATGTAGAACGCGATCGGGTCGTCATCCGGCTGCGGACCGAGGGTCTCGTGCATCTGCCCGAGGACGAGGCGCTCGAACGTGTCGGCCTGGAGCCGGATGGCGCGCTCGCCGAGCCGCGACATCAGCTGGCTGGCGCGCGAGAAGAGGATGTCGCCGGTGAGGATGGCGATGTTGTTGCCCCACACCGTCTGCGCTGCGGGGACACCGCGGCGGCGGTCGGCTCCGTCCATGACGTCGTCGTGGTAGAGCGAGCCGAGGTGCGTGATCTCCAGCGCCTTCGCGACGTCGATCACCTCTCGGGTGTTGCCGTCGCCGAGCTGGGCCGCGAGCAGCGTGAGGACGGGGCGGATGCGCTTGCCGCCGGCCTCGTACAGATAGCGGCTGGCGGCGTCGGCGAGGGGATCGGCGACGCGCACGTCGTCCGCGAGCCCGGTCTCGACCAGCTCCAGTCCGTCCTCGATCGTGCGGGCGATGCGACGCGCGGCGGGACCGACGAAGACGCGATCGCTGAAGCCGAGACGGCTCGCGAGTCGCGAACCCGGGGCGCTGGGGCTCGAAGTCACGCTCCCAGCCTACCTGCGTCGGGTGCCGCCGTTCGCGCCGTGCTCACGCGGGCTTGCGCGCCCGGTGCAGGGCCACGATGCCGAAGGTGAGGTTGCGGTAGGCGACGTCCTGCCAGCCGGCCTCCCTGATCCATTCGGACAGCCGCTTCTGGTCGGGCCAGTCGCGGATCGACTCGTTCAGATAGTCGTAGGCGTCGCCGTTGGTACCGGCGACGCGGGCCACGCGCGGGAGCACCTGCGCGTTGTAGAACCGGTAGGCCCCGCGGAAGAGCTTCCCCGGCGGGGTGGAGAACTCGTTGATGACGAGGCGGCCGCCCGGCTTGGTCACCCGGTAGAGCTCGCGCAGCGCCTTCTTCGGGTCGTTCACGTTGCGCAGCGCGTACGACATCGTCACCGCGTCGAACTCGTCGTCCGCGAACGGCAGGGCGGTGGCGTCCGCCTGCACGAAGGAGAGGTTGCGCATCGCGCCGTGGCGGCGCCGGCCCTCGGCGAGCATGCCGGGCGAGAAGTCCGCCGCGACGACCTGCGCCCCGCTGCGGGCGAGGGAGGCGGAGGAGGATGCCGTTCCCGCGCCGAGATCGAGGATGCGCTCCCCCGGCTTCGGGGCGACGGCGCGGGTGGTCGCGGCCCGCCACAACGCGTCGTTGCCGAAGGTCATCGCGGTGTTCGTGCGGTCGTATCCGGCGGCGACCTGGTCGAACATGCCGCTGACGCGGGCGGGGTCCTTGCCGAGATCGGCGCGGTTCTTGTCGTTCGCGGTCACGCGTCCAGTCTAGGCGCGAGCTCCAGCGCTTCGAGCCGGTCCAGCCAGGGATCGGCCGTGGCGTCGTCGAACGGCGCCGTGCGTTCCCTGACCCGCGTCTCGAGGTCGAGCGCCAGCTCCTCCAGATGGCGCATGACGGCGGCCGGGTAGCCGTAGCGGGCGCTGTGCTCCACCCATTCGTCACGGTCGTCCACCCAGGTGCCGCGGTCGCCCTCCACGCGGACGACGTCGAGGTCCATGTCGATCCCGGTCGCGAGCAGCGGGTCCTCCGACCACCGCACGTCCCACCCGAGGTCGATGTAGATACGCATCCCGCGGGGATGCCGGCGATTGACGGTGAGCGCGAAGTCGGCGCTCGGCGGGACGAGGGTGACGTTCGGCGTGGCGGCGTGGAACTCGGCTCCCGGGCGGGCGCTGTGCCATCCGGCGGGCTGCCCCACCCAGTCGCCCCAGCGATCGGCGCCAAGGTACACGCACTCGTGGCGCCAGTGCGGCGACCCGTCCCACTTGCGCCACTGGAAGATCATCTCGGCACCGGCTGCGGGTCGCGCATCGCTCATCCGCCCACCCTACGGCCGCGGAATATGCTGGAGTTGTGCACCACACCCCCCTGATCGTGGAGACCCGAGAGATCGACCCGGTCGAAGACCTCCTCTCCTATGCGGACCCCGCCCGCCCCCTCGCGTGGTTCCGCCGCGGCGACGGGATCGTGGCGGTGGGCGAGCCGTTCGCCGAGCTCCGCCCGTCGGCCGAGGAGGGGCGCACCCGCGCCGAGACCCTCGCGGCGCTCTGGGAGAGCCTCGCGGCGGCGGCCGAGGTCTCCGACCCGCTGCGACTCCCGGGAACCGGACTCGTCGCGTTCGGGGCCTTCACCTTCGACGAGGACTCGCACGCCGACAGCGTGCTCACGATCCCCTCGCGGATCCGCGGCCGCCACGGCGACCGCTTCTGGGAGACCCGTATCCGCCGGTCCGACGACGAGCGCGCGCCGGGTGACGTCGAGCCGGCGGAGTACGGACCGCACTGGGCGGGCACCATCGGCCCCGGAGCGCAGAGCCCGCAGGGCTACCAGGACGCGGTGCGCGGAGCGCTGGGCCGCATCGCGGACGGCGAGCTCAGCAAGGTCGTCCTCGCCCGCGACCTCCAGGGCACCATCCCCGCCAGCTCCGACCTGCGACGCCTCGTCCGTGCGCTGGCCACCGGGTACCCGGACACCTGGGTCTTCGCCGTGGACGGGCTGATCGGCGCGAGCCCGGAGACCCTCGTCACGGTGCAGGACCGCACGGTGACCGCGCGCGTGCTCGCCGGGACGATCGGACGCGGGGCCGACGCCGACGCCGACACCACGGCCTCCGCGCACCTCGCCTCCAGCACCAAGGACCTCGACGAGCACCAGTACGCCGTGCAGAGCGTGCTCGCCTCCCTCCGCCCGTACACCAGGGCCCTGGCGGCGAGCGAGCAGCCCTTCCTTCTCAAGCTGCCGAACCTCTTCCACCTCGCGACCGATGTGGAGGGCGAGCTGGAGAACGGTCGGTCGGCCCTCGATCTGGTGCGCGCACTCCACCCGACCGCCGCCGTCGCCGGCACCCCGACACCGACGGCCATCACCGCCATCCGGGAACTCGAACCGTTCGACCGCGGGCGCTACGCCGGACCGGTCGGCTGGGTCGACGCGGACGGCAACGGCGAGTGGGCCATCGCGCTGCGGTGCGCGCAGTTCACGACGACGGACGACGCGATCGCGGTCACCGCCTACGCCGGGGCCGGAATCGTCGCCGGATCAGATCCCGAGAGTGAACTCCTCGAGACGCGGGTGAAGTTCCGCCCGCTCGTCGACGCGCTGGCCTGAGTCCCCGCGCGGTCAGCTCGCGGCGAGGCGCTTCTTCTCGGCCTCGACGTCGAAGTCGGCCACCGGCCACTGCGGATCGATGTCCTCGAGGGCGGCGAGCAGCAGCTCCTGCACGGCCAGCCGGGCATACCACTTCGCATTCGCGGGCACGACGTACCAGGGGGCGGCCTCCGTGGACGTACGGTCGAAGACGGTCTGATACGCCTCCATGTACTCGGGCCACAGCATCCGCTCGTCGACGTCGCCGGGGTTGTACTTCCAGTGCTTGTCGGGGCGTTCCAGGCGTTCCATCAGCCGCGCCTTCTGCTCCTCCGGGGAGATGTGCAGCATGACCTTGACGATGCGGGCGCCGGAGGCCGCGACGCGCTCCTCGAACGCGTTGATCGCGTCATAGCGCCGCTCGATCTCCGCGGGATCGGCGAGGTGCCGCACCCGTCCGATGAGCACGTCCTCGTAGTGCGAGCGGTCGAAGACTCCGATGAACCCGGGCTCCGGAACCCGCTTCTCGACGCGCCACAGGAAGTCGTGCCGGCGCTCCTCCTCCGTCGGCGCCTTGAATGCGGCGAGTGCGACGCCCTGGGGATCGACGCCCCCGACGACATGGCGGACGATGCCGCCCTTGCCCGCCGAGTCCATCGCCTGCAGGACGAGCAGCACCGCATCCTGGGCGGCGCCCACCCGGCTCTGGGCGAACAGCCGCTCCTGCAGGGTGTTCAGCTGTTCGAGACCGGCCTCCAGGTCGGCCGTGCCGCGGGACTTGCCGTGGTCGTAGCCGGGCTTGCTGTCGGGATCGACGTCGGCGAGGCGGAAGCCGGGTCGCACCCGCAGGTTCTGCGTCCAGGTGTGCGCGTTCATACGCACATGATGCCAGTCACCGCGGCAGCGGCACCTCGATGATCTGGCGGCCGCCGCGCGGCGTCGTCAGCGCCTGATCGAGAGCGGTGCGCGTGGTGACCCGCTGATACTCCCAGCCGTAGGCGAGCGCGAGGTGCTCCAGACGCACCCCGTGCGGGGTGTAGAACACGCGATCGAGGTGTGCGGCAGGCGCGGTGCCCGCCACCTCGAGGCCGTCGAAGATCGTCCCGCCTCCGTCGTTGCCGACGATGACCTGGAGGCGCGGCTCCGTCTCGTCGTCCGGGAACAGCATCGCCCCCACGTCGTGGAGGAACGCGAGGTCGCCGAGCAGCACGCGGGTCACGCCGGGGGCGCCGGCGGCCTGGCTCGCGACGGCGATGCCCGTGGCGGTGGCGATCGTGCCGTCGATCCCGGCCAGTCCGCGGTTGGCGTGCACCGGGACCTTCTTGCCGCCGAGCACCTCGTCGGCGACGCGCACCAGGCGCGACGATCCGAAGACGAGACGGTCGTGCGGCCAGGTGGCCCGCCACACCGCATCCACGAGGCGCTCGCGGTCGAGCGGGCGCCGCACGGCGTCGAGTTCCGCGCGCACGGCGTCGCGGCGGGCAGCGAAGTCGGTAGAGGAGAGCCCTTCGGTGTCGGGGGCGTTCTCGCTGAGATCCACGGCTTCGTCGGCGGCGGCCCGCATCCAGGCGCCGAGCCACTCCCGGTCGGTCTCCCCCGGCGTGACCGTGACGGCCGAGACGGCGCGGGTGCGGTGGTTGAGGTTCAGCTCCTCGCCGCCCTTGCGGACCGCGATCACCTCCACGTCCGCGCGGGACAGCAGGCGCGCGGCCTCGCGGCTGAGCGTGGGGTGCCCGAGCACGACCACCCGCTCGATACGTCCGCCGAGGTCGTCGCGGGACAGCAGCCGACGATACCCGTGGACCACCTGGC
The DNA here is from genome assembly GCF_037148555.1 of Microbacterium sp. MMO-113. Lineage (NCBI taxonomy): Bacteria > Bacillati > Actinomycetota > Actinomycetes > Micrococcales > Microbacteriaceae > Microbacterium > Microbacterium sp. MMO-113. The sequence goes on from NZ_JBBCTD010000003.1 coordinate 475,442, forward strand.
GTCCGAACCGCGCGCCGCTGACGATCTCCGCGATAAGCGGCCACCCGCCGGCATGGGCGATCTCCTCCGCCGCGGCGCCCGCATCGGCGCCCGCGAGGACCACGGTGCGCGGGCCGCGCTCCAGCGCGAACGCCTCCGGCTCCGGAAGCCGCGGGGCCTCGCCCGGCGACAGCGTGCGCGCCGGCATCGCCCCCGACAGCGGCTCGCGGGACGGCAAGTTCAGGTGCACGGGGCCGGCGACGCCAGGAAGCCCGGACTCGGATTCCGCCGCCCCGAGCGCGAGGGCGACCACGCGCGCGGCGAGGCCGTCCCACTCGCCGTCTCCGGGAACGGGCGCGTCGATCTGCGCCCGGACCCAGGGGTGGAACAGACCCTCCTGGAGGGTCGCCTGGTTCGCACCGACCCCCCGCAGCTCGGGAGGCCGATCCGCGGTGAGCAGCAGCAGCGGCACCCCGGAGTGGAACGCCTCCATCGTCGCCGGGAGGAGGTTCGCGACGGCCGTGCCACTGGTGCACACGACCGCGACGGGGACCCTCGTCTCCCTGGCGATGCCCAGGGCGGTGAACCCGGCGACCCGCTCGTCGATCCGCACGTGCACGCGGAGCGCGCCGTCGTCGGCGAAGGTCGCCGCGGCGAGCGCGAGCGCCTGCGAGCGTGACCCCGGGGACAGCACGACGTCACGGACGCCGTGGGCCACGAGATCGGCGAACAGGGAGGCCGCGGCCTCCGTCGCCGGAGACGAGGTCACGGGCGCGGGTCCGCGGCGGGCGGCTCGTCGGTCTCCTCGTCGAGCCGCGCGAGCTCCTCCTCGAGGCGACGGATGCGGGCGTCCTGCTCCGCCTTGCTGATGCTGCGGAGGAACTCGGGGTCGTCGTCGGGAGCGACGGTGCGCGGCACGCCCTGGTCGTTCGCCCGTCGGCGGCCGATGACGAACCAGAGGATGCCGCCGATGACGGGGATGAGGACGACGATGGCGACCCAAGCGGCCTTGGGCACGCCCCGGTGCCGCGTCGCCGGCTGCACGGCGCAGTCGACGATGCTGTACACCCAGAAGACGGCGGCGAGGAAGCCGCCGACGATCAGTAGTCTCGCCACCCCTCCAGTCTAGGCATGTCGGGGTCGGACGGGCCTCGGGGGACGGCAAAGGCCCCGTTGTTAGACTGCGCAGGACATGCCGCCCCTCGCCCCCGTCCCGACGCCGCGAGCGCGCGCCGAGCGGATCCTGCGCAGCCGGATCATGATCGCCGTCGGCCTCGCGCTCTTCCTCGTCATCGGCGCCTGGTCGGCCTCCCACGGGTCGGCGGATGCGCACGCGACCCTGTGCCTCGCCCCGGGCGTCTCGCAGCCGGTCGACACCTCGGCGGCGGGACCGATCGCCGAGACCGCACCGGCGGATCCGGCCGCGGCGGCGGCGTGCGCCGCGGCTGCCCTCTGCTGCGTCGCCCTCGTCCTCCTCTTCCGGCAGCTGCGCACCCGCAGCGGCCTGCGGTTCCGCGGTCTCGTTCCGCGGACGACCGCACGGTTCCGCGCCGGTCCCCGCCCGTTCCTGCCCGCGGTCTCGCTCATCCAACTCTCCATCTCCCGCACCTGATCCGACGCCGGCTCCGGCCGCCTCCGCGGCACCCCTCGTCGTATCCCCCGTGTTTGGAGACCCCATGAAGACCCCCGTCAAGGCGACCCTGATCGCCGTCGCCGTCGCCGCCGTACTGCTGGTTGCCGGCATCGTCTACGCCCTCAGCCAGCAGCCCGCGCAGCCCGATCCCGAGGCCGGCGAGAAACTGCCCACCGTCCGCACCGACTCCCACGTGCTCGACGAGGGCGGCCCCGACGCCGTCACCGTCGTCGAGTTCCTCGACTTCGAGTGCGAGGCCTGCGGCGCCTTCTACCCGATCGTGGAGGAGCTGCGCGCCACCTACGAGGGCGACATCCGCTACGTGACCCGGTACTTCCCCCTGCCCGGGCACGTGAACTCGACGCAGGCCGCTCTCGCCGCCGAGGCCGCCGCACAGCAGGGCCGTTACGAGGACATGTTCCACCGGCTGTTCGAGACGCAGGCGCAGTGGGGCGAGCAGTCGACGGAGACGCCGGAGGTGTTCCGCGCGTTCGCCGAGGATCTCGGGCTCGACCTGGCCGCGTACGACGCCGCGGTCGCCGATCCGGCGACCCTCGCCCGCGTGCAGCAGGACAAGCGCGACGGCGAGCGGCTGGGCGTGAGCAGCACCCCGACCTTCTTCGTCGACGGCGAGAAGGTCGAGATCGTCGAGTGGAACGACCTGGAGGAGGCGATCGCGAAGGCCATCGCCGAATGATGCGGTCGGTGGGGTCGCCGTGCGGCGGCCCCACCTCTACGCTGAGCGCATGACCTCGGAGCGCCCCTCGTCGGCCCGCCTCCTGTTCGGGGCCCTGCGGACCACGCCGGCGACGCTGACGATGATCGGTCTCGTGCTGCTCACCGGCGTGATCTGGCAGGGGCTGTGGCGGCCGTTCGAAGACTCGGCCCTCTTCCCCGCCGTCGCCTACGGGCTGCCGAGCCTGGCCGAGGGCAAGTGGTGGACGCCGGTCACGGGGACGTTCTTCGTCAACGAACCCTGGGTGTACATCTTCACCATCGCCGGGTTCTGGGGGATGGGCTTCCTGGAGCACCGTCGCGGCACCCGGGTCGCCGTCGCCTACTTCGCGGTCGGACAGCTCTTCGCCGTCTTCGCCACCGCCCTGTTCCTGCTGCTGGTGTCGCAGCTGCCGTGGGCGTGGGCGCAGACCCAGGCACAGGCCCTCGACGTCGGGGCGTCCGGCGGGACCATGGCCTGCATCGCCGCCGCCGTCGGCCTGTTCCGGCCGCCCTGGCGGGTGCGCGCGTGGCTGGTCCTCCTCGGATTCGTGTTCGTCGCGATGATGTTCTGGGGAAAGCTGGCCGACCTCGAGCACCTGTTCGCGGTGCTGCTCATCCTCTTCGTCGACCGGAGCCTGCGCGTACGGCGCACGACCGTCCGGGAGCAGCGGCTGATCGCCGTGATGGCTGTGCTCACGCTCGTGGCCATCGAGATCATCACGGTCCTCGTACCGACCGACGGTCCGTTCGGCCCGACGGAACCGGCATCCGGCGGGTTCATCGACACGGCGATCGACGTCGCGGTGATCCTGTTCATCGCGAACGGCCTGCGGCGCGGTCGCCGGTGGGCCTGGGTGGTGGCCATCGTCCTCGGCCCGCTCAACGTGCTGGCCGCCACGCTCGTGCTCGTCCTCATCATCCTCACGAGTGAGGCGCAGCTGGAGACGGTGATCGATGCGGAGACCGAGCTGACGCTCGCCACGGGCGTGCTCTGGGCACTGGTGCTCGTCTACCTCATCACGGTGCGCCGGGCCTTCCGCGCTCGCCGCTCGACCGGACTCGGCCGGCAGCCCGCCCCGACGACGGACGAGCTCCGCCGCGAACTGCGGGCGCACGGCGGCGGCACCCTCTCCTGGATGACGACGTGGGAGGGCAACGGCTATGCCCGCGTGGACGGCGGGATCGTCGCGTACCAGCGCCGCAACGGCGTCGCGCTGGCGCTCGCCGACCCGATCGGCCCGGCGGAGTCCCGCGCGACGGCGGTGCGCGACTTCATCCGCGCGGCCGAGGACGCCGGCCTCGTGCCGTGCTTCTTCAGTGCGGACGAGGCGACGAGAGCGGCGGTCCCGGAGACGTGGCGCAGCCTCGTGGTGGCCGATGACACGATCGTCGACCTCCCCGGTCTCACCTTCACCGGCAAGCGCTGGCAGCCGGTGCGCACATCCCTCAACCGGGCGGGGCGGGAGCAGATGACCTTCCGGCTCACCCATCTGGCCGCGGAGACCTGGGGCCTGCGGCAGCAGCTCCGCGGGATCTCGGAGGCGTGGGTCGGCGACAAGGATCTCCCGGAGATGCGGTTCACGCTGGGGACTCTGGAGGAGGCGGAGGACCCCGAGGTGCGACTCGCCCTCGCGATCGCTCCGAACGGCGACGTCGACGGCTTCCTGTCCTGGTTGCCCGTGTACGGGGAGGGCGGGGTGGTGCGCGGCTGGACCCTCGACCTCATGCGGCGCCGCGAGGGCGGCTTCGGACCGGTGATGGAGTATCTGATCGGCGCCTCCGCCCAGCAGTTCTCGGAGGAAGGCGCCGAGATCATGTCGCTCTCCGGTGCTCCCCTCGCGCACGACTACCCGCCGGACGCGGGGGTGATCGCCGCGTTGAGCGAGCGCCTGGCCGACGCACTCGAGCCCGTCTACGGCTTCCGCTCGCTGCACCGGTTCAAGGAGAAGTTCCACCCCCGCTACGAGACCATGTACCTCCTCTTCCGCGACGAGAGCGACCTCACCCGCATCGGCGGCGCCCTCACCCGGGCCTTCCTCCCCGATGCCACGCTGCGGCAGTTCGCGGGGGCGGGAGTGGAGCTCGTCCGCGGCGAGCGCTGACCTCCGCGGACCCTCGCCGCCGTTCGGGCCCCTCGGCTCAGACCCGCGCCTCGGCCACTCCGACGGCGTCCTGCACCTCCGGCACGGGGCGTTTCGCGGTGTTCGCGATGTGGGCCCGCGCGACGACCAGCGCGGCGACGACCATGATCCCGACGCCCAGCCAGTACGGCGCGGCATGGCTGACCGCGGTGTACAGAGCGGCCGCGATCAACGGCGCGATCGTGCCCATCGCGGCGTTGAGGGACTGCGTGGCGCCTCCGAGCCAGCCCTGCTCGTCGTCGCCGACGGCGTTGGACATCGCGCCGTCCATCGCGGCCTGAGCGGCGCCCTGACCGGCGGCGAGCAGGAGCGCGCCGACGATGAAGAGCCACGGCTGGGCGAGCAGCGAGGCCACGACCGCGAGACCGGCGAGACCGATCGCCTGCGCGGTGATGGCGCTGACGATCACGCCGCGCTCGCCCATCCGCGGTAGCAGGATGCCGAGCAGCACGCCCTGGATGAGGATGTCGATGATGCCGACCCCCGCCGTGAGCAGGCCGATCTGCGCCGGTCCCCACTGGATGGCGTCGAGGGCGAGCACGCTGAAGTTGTTCACGAAGAATCCGAACGGCAGCGCGAGCAGTGCGAACGCGATCATCAGTCCGCGGAGCTCGGGCCGACCGAACGCGGTACGGAACACGCCTAACGGCTGGACGTCGTGGAGAGCGATCCGGGCGATGCGGTTCTCCGGGCGCAGGCTCTCCGGCAGCAGGAAGATGCTGAGGACCGCGATCGTGAGACCGACCGCCGCGGTGAGGAACACGGGCAGACGCAGATCGATCGCGGCGAGCAGACCGCCGATGGCGGGACCGATCATGGTGCCGATGCCGGTCAGTGCGCCGAGGAGGCCGAAGCGCTGCGCGCGCTTCTCGGGCGGCGTGATGTCGGCCAGGTAGGCGAACAGGGCGGGAAGGTCCCCGGCCGTCAGCCCCTGGATGACACGGGCGAGCACGAGCACCCAGATCGCCCCGCCCACGCCGAACAGCGCCATCGAGAAGGCCGCGCCGAACGCCGCGACGATGATGACGGGTCGTCGTCCGAACCGATCGGAGAGGCGGCCGAGGAGCGGTGCGGCGAGGAAGGCGCACAGCCCGTTGACCGCTTCCAGCACGCCGACCCAGAGAGCGAGGTCGTGTTCGTGCGCGACGTACTGCAGCACGACGAACGGCAGGACGGGGAGGACGACGGTCATGCCGATGACCGTGAGCATCGTCAGGACGACGAGCATGACCCAGGCGCGGCCGGCGCCGCGAACGGGAAGATGAGGTGAAGTCATATCAAAAGTGTAGCGATACCAGTTTTGGTGTCAATACACTTTCTGGTCGAGTGCACGATAAGGTTGCCGCATGACGACGCCCCCGCCCCTGGGCCGCCGCGAGCGCAAGAAAGCCGCGACCCGCAAGAACATCTCCGACGTGGCCACCCGGATGTTCCTGGAGCGCGGGTTCGACAACGTGAGCATCCGCGAGGTCGCCGACGCCGCCGATGTCTCCCCCACCACCGTGTTCGCCCACTTCCCGCAGAAGGAGGCGCTTGTCTTCGACGAGGATGACGAGCAGCGCGATCGCCTCGTATCGGCGGTGCGCGACCGGCCGACCGGCGTGACGATCAATCGGGCCATCCACGACTTCTACGCGGCCGAGATCGGCGCCAACCTCGACGAGCACGGCGACGACGTGGCCCGCGTCTTCCTGCGCTTCCTCAACGAGACCCCGGCGCTCCGCGACTACGCGTCGAAGATGTGGCTGCGCCATGAGGATGCACTCGCCGCGGCCATCGCCGACGAGCTCGGCATCCCCAGCCCCACCCCCGAGGTCCGGGTGTACGCACGATTCGTCCTGCAGATGCAGATCCTCGTCACCGAGAGCGACGACCAGCAGGAGGTGCTCGACGCCGGCTCCGCGCTCCTCGAACACGGCTGGGCCCCGATCGAGGAGCAGCTCACCGGCTTGCGGAGCGCACAGACGGGTCCGGACGTCAGTCCTCGCGGGGGCGCCGCCGCAGGCTCTTGACGTCGGTGCGGCGGTGCTTCGCCGTCAGCCGCCGCTCCTTCGATCCCCGACTCGGCTTCGTCGCCCGTCGGGCCGGCGCCGGCGGACGTATCGCCTCCGCGACGAGCGCGGCGAGCCGTTCCCTGGCCGCCTCCCGATTGCGCAGCTGCGCACGGTGCTCGGAGGCGGCGACCGTCAGCACGCCGTCGACCAGTCGTCCGCGGAGCCGCTCCAGGATCCGGTCGCGCTGCGTCGACGACAAGGCGGCGGAATTCGCCGCATCCCACACCAGCTCGACCCGGGAGTCGGTGGTGTTCACGCCCTGACCGCCGGGCCCCGACGATCGGGAGAATCGCCAGGACAGCTCGGCCTCCGGGATCGTCAGACCCGCGGAGACCCGGAGTCCGGGGCGAGGGGCGGAAGGCATGCCTCCATCATCGGGGATGAGCGGCCGCGCAGAGGGACCGAGTGGACGCGACGGCGGGAGTCGAACCCGCAACGCCTCCGGATATGAGCCGGGGCCCGGGACCGCCCGGATCGCCGCGATGGGGTCGACGTTACCCGGCCGTGATCATCCCCACCAGGACCGTTGCCTGGGATAACACTATGAGTCGCCGGATAACGCGGAGGGCGTCGCGTCGAGCGCTCGCAGGAGACGCTCCACCGCTTCGCGCAACTCCGACCGATGCGGCTCCGGGAAGCTCGTCGTGTACTCGACACCCGCGGGGATCCAGAGCAGCCCGTACATCGCCTCGCGCCAGTCCGAGCCGCCGACCGGCCAGCGCGTACGCTGAGCGCCCTCTGCCGTCGCGCCCTGCGACCACGGTCCGAAACGGGCCTGCATCTCGGCGAGCGGAAGGTCCATCACGGCGTCGGTCTCGACCTTCTGCGGAGACCACGACGAGGCGATGAGGACCCGCTCCTCGATCTCCTCCTCGGTCAGGGGCCTCCGCGTGAACAGCACCCGCGTGTGCTCCACCGCCGCGATCCGATCGACGCGGAACGTCCGCCAGTCGTCGCGGTCGAGATCCCAGCACAGCAGGAACCACCGGCGGCCGGCGGGCGCGAGGGCATGGGGCTCGACCCGGCGCACGCTCTCTGTCCCCTCCCCGTCGACGTACCGCACGCGCAGGCGTTCGGCGTCCCGCGTCGCCAAGGCGACCTCGCCGATCACCACGGGCGAGACGGCGGGGGCGTCGCCGATGCGCGGCGGACGCACGGAGGCCGCGAGCGCGTTCACCCGCTGTCGCAGCGGCGACGGCAGGACCTGCTCGAGTTTGGCGAGTGCGGTGAGGGTGACCTCCGCGCCCCCGATGACCTGTTGCGTCGCGGCGACCCTCAGGCCGATGGCCATGGTCACAGCTTCGTCGTCGGTGAGGAGCAGTGGCGGGACGGCGCTCCCCGCTTCCAGCCGGTACCCGCCGGCGGCCCCCGGTATCGACTCGACGCGATATCCGAGCTCGCGGAGCCGATCGACGTCGCGCCGGACGGTGCGCTCGGTGACACCGAGGCGCGCGGCGAGCTCGGTTCCCGGCCAATGCCGATGCGTCTGCAGCAGGTTGAGCAGGGCGAGGGCCCGCACGGTGGTGTCGCTCATGTTCGCCAGACTGCCAGATATCGCGGACAGTATCTGTCCTGGTTCGCTTCTACGCTCGCGGTCATGAACGAACCCCTCATCGAGACCGAAGGCCTCACCAAGACCTTCACCGTCAAGAAGACGCCGGTCCATGCCGTGACCGACGTCTCCTTCACCGCCGTCCGCGGAGAGCTCGTCGCGTTCCTCGGCCCGAACGGCGCCGGCAAGTCGACGACCCTGCGGATGCTGACCACGCTGATCCCGCCCACCTCGGGGCGTGCGAGGGTGGTGGGCCACGACATCCATGCCGACGCGGCGGGCGTACGGGCCCGCATCGGCTACGTCGGACAGCTCACCAGCGGCAGCTTCTCTCAGCGCGTCCGTGATGAGCTGCTGAGCCAGGGCGCCTTCTACGGAATGTCGAAGCGGGACAGCGCGCGCCGGGCCGACGAACTCATCGAGTCGCTCGACCTCACATCGTTCGCCACGCGCACCGTCCAGCAGCTCAGCGGCGGGCAGAAGCGTCGGCTCGACATCGCGCTCGGGCTCATGCACGCGCCGCCGCTGATCTTCCTCGACGAGCCGTCTACCGGACTCGACCCGCAGAGTCGGGCGAACCTCTGGGAGCACATCCTCGACCTGCGCACGCAGCACGGCACCACCGTGTTCCTCACCACGCACTACCTGGAGGAGGCCGACCGTTACGCCGAGCGCGTGATGGTCATGGACAGGGGACGCATCATCGCCGACGACGACGCGGCCTCCCTCAAGGCGACACTCGCCGGGGACGTGCTGACGTTCGGGTTCGCGGATGCCGCAGAGGCGGAGAGGGCCCGTGCCGTGGTCGCCGGGCTCAGCACGGCCGAGGTCACGATCGACGGGGCCGCCGTGTCGCTCGCGGTTCCGGACGGCGACCGCCTGCTCCCGGTCATCGTGCGCGAACTCGACGGTGCCGGCATCCTGGTCCGCCGCGCGACGGGGGTGCCGCCCACCCTGGACGACGTCTTCCTCGCCCTCACCGGCCGCACCCTGCGCGAAGCCGGAGAGGGCGCAGATGCCGCGGATGACGCATCCGCCATGGAAGCGGCACCCGCCGCCTCCCAGAACAGCACGACAGGAGCCCGCTCATGACCATCCCCACCGACACCCTCGTGCGTCCGAACCTCGCGCGCGACACCAGGAACGTGCTGAGCCGGGAGCTCAAGCCCGTGCTCCGCGACCCGTTCACGCTGATCTTCAGCCTGCTCCAGCCGCTCGTCTTCCTCGGCCTGTTCGCTCCGCTGCTGATCGGCGACTCCGGGCGTCCGGCCGGGGAGACGCTGGCCTGGTTCGTCCCGGGCGTCCTCGTGATGATCGTGCTGTTCGGCACCGGCTCGACCGGGTCGAACCTGCAGTACGAGATGATGACCGGCTCGCACGAGCGCACTCTCGTCGCCCCACTGGCACGATCCTCGCTGCTCGTCGGCCGCGCACTGAAGGAGATCGCGCCGATCGTCGTGCAGGCACTCATCATCGTCCTGATCGCCTGGCCGTTCGGCTTCGCCGCCGACATCCCCGGCCTGCTCATCGGCCTCGCGCTGCTCGCTGTGTTCGGCGTGGGCCTTGGCTCGCTCTCGTACTCCCTCGCCCTGGCGACGAAGGATCGCGAGTGGCTGTTCTGGGGCGTGCAGCAGTCGCTGATCTTCCCGCTGCTGATCCTGTCCGGGATGCTGCTCCCTCTCGATGCGGCTCCCGACTGGATGCGCGTCGTCGCCGCGGTCAATCCGGTGAACTGGGTGGTGCAGGCGGAGCGCGCCCTCTTCGCGGGCGAGCTCGGCGATGTCACCGTCCTGTGGGGCTGGGTGTCCGCACTGGCGGTCGCCGCGGTGGGCCTCGTGGTCGGTGTGAGGGCGATCCGCCGAAGCAGCTGAGCTCGGACGCGGGTGCCGCCGCCCTCCGCGGCGGCACCCCGTCCCGCTAGCGTCGCCGTCGCTCGCCGTCAACCGGTTCGCCCGCGCCGCGCCGCCCCCGTACCGTCGCTCGCACCGATGACGCCCGAGCAGGAGGCCGACATGTCCGAATCCCAGCACAACGACAAGACTCCGACGCCGATGGCGGAGGCGGGAGACCCGCAGGCGCGACTGGAGGCCGAGGCTCGCCGCGCGATCGTGACCGGTGCCGACTCCGGGATCGGGCGAGCCACCGCCGTCGCCCTCGCCGCAGCGGGGATCGACGTCGGCATCACCTGGCACAGCGACGAGGCCGGCGCCCAGGACACGGCGGACGAGGTGCGCAGCCACGGCGCCCGCGCGGTGGTGACACAGCTCGACGTCTCCGACATCCCCGCGTGCGGCGACGTGGTCGACGGGCTGCTCGCGGAACTCGGCGGCGTCGACGTGTTCGTCAACAACGCGGGCGCCGGGCTCCAGACCCCGTTCCTCGACGTGACGCTCGACGAGTGGAACCGGGTGCTCGACACCGACCTCACCGGCGCCTTCGTCTGCCTGCAGCGAGCGGCCCGGGCGATGGTCGCCGCGGGGCGCGGGGGGCGGCTCATCTCCGTGACCAGCGTGCACGAGCACCAGCCGATGGTGGGGGCGAGCGCGTACGACACCGCCAAGCATGGCCTCGGCGGGCTCATGAAGAACCTCGCACTGGAGCTCGGGCGGTACGGGATCAGTGCCGTCAGTGTCGCCCCGGGTGAGATCGCGACCCCGATGACCGGGCAGACCGACACCGACCCGCATGCCGAGGACCGCCCCGGCATCCCGCTCGGGCGCCCGGGCGACGCGCGCGAGGTGGCCGCGCTGATCGCGTTCCTCGCCTCGCCGGAGGCCGCCTACATCTCGGGGGCCTCGGTCGTGATCGACGGCGGGATGCTGCAGATGGGGCCACAGGCGGGTGCGGCGATCGAGAGCCATGACTGGCGCACGGTCTGAGCGTGGACCGGCCGCGACTCAGCGGCGGATCGAGTCCTGGAACGGGTTTGGTTCGAGCGTGTAGTCCGTGGCCGGGTCGGCCCAGGTGTCCTGACCGCTCCGACGCCGGGCCGAACGCAGCACCGAGAGCGCACGCGTCGCGGGCACGCCGGCGGCGAGCGCGAGGCGGCCGGTGAGGGAGCGGTCCGCGCGGCCGAGCACGCTCGCGCGATGCCAGGCCTCATGCCAGGTCCCACCCCGGGCCGCGGGCACCCGGCGATGCGGCAGGGCCCCGGCCCGCCGCAGGGCCACGAGCTCCTGTGCCCGGTCCCACCAGTCCGACTCCGCCTCCGCGTGGAAGTAGTTGTCGCGGAGCCAGGACGGGTGCGGGTGGCGGAATCGGCCGGCGACGACCTCGCCCGCGCCGCCCAGCAGACCGCTTCCGATGAAGACCGTGTTGAGCAGGCTCTTGTGCACCCCGAAGCGGTCGAGCGCTATCACCGGGACCCCGTGGGCCAGCGCCTCGACCGCAGCCGTCGAGCTCACCGTGACCAGGCCGGCGGCGGACTCGAGAGCGGTCGCCATCGGCGCGTGCGAGAAGACGAGGTTCGCCGGGCAGCCCCCGGCGAAGAGCCGGGTGTACGGATCACGGTCGAGGTGGGTCTCGGCCTCCCCCGGCCGGGACCGCAGCTTCACGACCACCCGGCGCGACGGGTCGGCCTCCGCGGCGCGCACGAGCAGGGCGGCGATCGCCGCTCGCTGCTCGGGGCGGGCGGGCACGAGGGCCTGCGCGGCGAAGACGACGTCCGTCGCCCCGGGCCGCCGGAGCGCCGCCGGCGTTGGGGCGACACGACGCTCCGCGAGAGCGACTCCGCCCGTCCCCGCGGAGAGGGATCCGGCTGCCCCGGACTCCCGGAGACGGCTGCCGCCCCACCGCTCGCGACCCCGCGCGAAGGGGAGGGTCGCCAGCGCGATCGGCATCTGCACCCCGATGCGCTCGCCGAGGTCGGCGAACGCTCGGCGCTCGCGGTGGGAGTGCACGACCAGCAGGTCGGTGTGTCGCCGGTAGTCGAGCGCCCCGCGCTGGGCGGGGATCGCCATGCCGGGAAGCCCGGAGACGGTCACGGGGCGATGCGGCAGCGCATCGACGACGCGGCCGAGGAGCCGGACGAACGGTCCCCGCCCGGCGAGCAGCACGACGTCAGGGCGCTCGACCTCGAGCCATCCGGCCACGCGGTCGAGGTCGAGCCGGGTGACGTCGGCGGCATCGAGGCCGGTGCCCGCCAGTGCCGCATCCTGCTGCGCTCCGCTCACCGTCAGCGGCGTGCGCACCAGCAGGAGCTGCGACCGCAGGCCGGGCACGGCCCCCAGCAGGGATGCCGCCCACTTCACGAACGAGTCGGCGTCCGCGATGGCGACCACACGCATCCCGGCGCCGGCGGTCATGCGGGCACGCGGCGGAGCTTCGCCATCGGCGCGCGCTCGCTGTCGAACACGCGCTTGACGCCGTCGCCCACCGCGCTCTCGATGACCCGGATGTCGCGGACCAGGTGCTCCAGCCCTCCGGGCTCCAGGGATGCGGCGTGGTCGGAGCCCCACATCGTCCGGTCCAGCGTGATGTGACGCTCCACGGCGACCGCCCCCATCGCGACCGCGGCGAGCGAGATCTGCAGGCCGCGCTCATGTCCCGAGTAGCCGACGGGGATCCCGGGATAGCGGTCCCGCAGGGTCGCGATCACCCGCAGGTTCACCTCCTCGGGCTCGAGGGGGTAGGTCGAGGTCGCGTGCATGAGGACGACGCGGTCGGTGCCGAGCGTGTCCAACGCACGATCGATCTGCTCCATGGTGGACATGCCCGTGGAGAGGATGACGGGCTTCCCGGTCTCCCGCAGCGCGACGAGCAGTTCCGTGTCGGTCAGGCTCGCCGAGGCGACCTTGTGCGCCACGACGTGGAGGTCTTCGAGGAACGCGACGCTCGGCACGTCCCACGGCGAGGCGAACCAGTCCAGGCCCTGCATCGTGGCGTGGTCGCCGATCTCGACGTACTCGTCGCGGCCGAACTCCACCCGACGGCGATAGTCGAGGTACGTCATCGTTCCCCACGGCGTCTCCCGCGGCACGTCGCGCATGTGCTCCGGCGTGGAGATCTCGGGCGTGCGCTTCTGGAACTTCACCGCGTCCGCGCCGGCTCGGGCCGCGACGTCGATGAGGCGCTTGGCGATGTCGACGTCGCCGTTGTGGTTGAGGCCGATCTCCGCGATGACGTAGGCGGGACGGCCGCCGCCGATCACATGCGATCCGATGCTGACAGTCATGATTCCTCCGGTCGTCGAGCGGTCTTCCACCCCGTCCTTCCTGAGTACGGGCCGCGGGTGAACACCGGCCGACCGGACGGTTACCGGGGGCGGTCAGCTCGACAACACCCGCTCGACGAGCTCGCGCACGGCCCCGTCGCCGCCTCGCCTCCCCAGCACGACGCGCGCCTCCGCCCGGACGAGCGGGTGCGCGTCCGCGACGGCGACCGGCCAGCCCACGATCCGCATCGCGGGAAGGTCGTTGACGTCGTTGCCGAGGTAGGCGACGTCGGCGAGCGCCACATCCTGCTCTCCGGCCCACTGCCGGAGCGCGGACTCCTTGTCATCGATCCCGTGCAGGACGGGGACGCGGAGCTTGTCGGCGCGAGCGCGCACCACCGCGTTCACCTCGGTGGAGAGGATGAGCATGGGCACTCCGGCCCGCCGGAGCAGCGCGACACCCATCCCGTCCTCCCGGCTGACCCGCACCCGCTCCCCACCCGCGGCGTCGATGATCGCCGTGTCGTCGGTGTGCACCCCGTCGAAGTCGGTGACCACGGCGCGGGCGGGGATGCGCCCTGGCCGTTCGTGCAGGACGGCGAGGGCCCGCGCGGCCTGGAGCTGAGCGGCGTCGTCGATCTCGATCGCCGTCTCCTCGGGCACGGGAGCGATCCCGATCCGCCCGAAGAAGCGGTGTCGGTGGGCGCGGAACCCGTCGACGCGGAACGCGTAGAAGGCTCCGGTCTCCAGGTAGTGCGGCTCGCGGTCCTGGCGACGAGGGCGGTGGCCGGCCTCGTGGTTGATCGCCTCGGCGGTACCGTCGGCCCGCCGTCTCCAGAGGAAGCCGTAGGTCTCTACGGCGGAGAAGACGCTGTCCGACCGCCCCCGCCGCACGTCGCCGACGGCACCGGCCAGCGCCGCGCTCGGGAGGAAGGGCGAGGTGGCCTGCAGGAAGGCGACGATCTCGAAACGCTCGCCGTTGCTCTCCAGGTCATCGAGTGCATGGAGGATCGCCGCCTCCGAGGCCGCGGTGTCTCCGGAGAGCTCGGCCGGGCGCCGGACCACCCGTGCGCCCGCCTCCTCGGCCACCGCGGCGATCTCGTCGTCGTCGGTCGAGACGACCACGAGATCGAAGCACGCCGCCGCCCGCGCGGCGTGCACGGCCCTGGCCACCAGCGGAACCCCTCCGACACGCTCGAGGTTCTTCCTCGGGATCTGCTTCGACCCGCCCCGCGCGGGGATGATCGCCACCGCCGGCTGCACGGGTTCGTCCATGTCGTGTCTCCTCATCGTCCCCGGATCTCCCGCCAGGCTCGGCCCGCGCGGCGGCGGGCGCCGACAGCCGTGAGCCGCCATTCCTCGACCCGACCCACGCCTCCGCGCGGACGCAGCAGGCCGCGCGCGCCGCGCGGTGCCGAGCCCCCGGGAAGGGCGAGCGCAGCCAACCGGTCGGGGGCGAAGTAGCGGCGACGTTCCTCCTCGTCGAGGCCGTCGAGCAGCTCCTCGGCCCGGACGCGGAGGTGTCCCGCGATCTCCGGCTGCATCATGTAGCCCACCGCGTCGACGAGGAGCTGCAGCCGATCCGCGTCGGCGTAGGGCGAGGGGGTCCGGGTGAGCGCATCGACGATCGTCAGGGGGATGCGGTTGCTGTTCTCCACCGGGGCGAGGGTGCGGAGCAGTTCCGTCGTGCCTGCGGCACCGATCGTCCGCCCGAACAGGGTACGGACCGTGGGCAGAGCCGTCGAGAAGGTCGCCACGACGGCGCGTGCGTCGAGGCGCTCCGCCAGGAGTTCGGCAGGCAGGCGGCCGCGCTCCTCCACGAACCCCAGTCCGCGACTCTCGGCATGCGCGCGCACGGCGTGGGCGAGCTGCGGCGGTGCCGCGGGATGGGGCTTGAAGACGATGCGCTCCGCGTGCTCTTCCACCGCCCGGTCGACCAGGCGCTGTTGGAGCGCGATCTCCTCGGCCGTGGTCAGGAGGCCGAGAGCTGCGAGGTACTGTCCGAGCACGAGAACGGTCGCCGGCCCTGCGGCAGCGGGGCCCTCTGAGGATTCACCCGTCTCGCGCAGAGCGGCGGCGAAGGACTCGGGAGGCACCGGGACAGGCACCGCGTGCGGAGACCCCGCCAGCGGACGGACGCCGGGCACCACGTCGGCGTACACGACGCGCTCGATGCGTGCGGAAACCGCATGCGGCAGCCGGACCCGCATCGGCGCGTAGGTCATGAGGCCGTCGCCGACGATGGTCACCCTGGCCTCCGGGAACATCGAGAGGAGTGTGCGGGCCGGCGCGACCTGAGGGCTCTGCACGAACAGCTCGACCGTGCGGGGGTCGAACCGCCAGGCGCGCGCGAGAAGTCGGCCCACGACGGGGAGGTCGGCGTCCGTCGGCTCCCAGGCACTCGGATGCAGGGGACCGAGCACGTCGGCCAGCGCCTCCACCCGATCGAAGCGGCCGCGGAGAGAGCCCAGCGCAGGATCCTCGGCGATGCCCACGACCGTCTCCGGGACGCGCGACGAGGTGAACGGCACGAGCACCCGCTCCGCCATCCGACCGTCGCCGTCGGCGCCCTCGTCGAGCAGGCCGGCGTCGATCGCGGCGGCCGCCGTCGCGAGTCCGTAGGCGCTGTGCAGGGCGAAGAGGCGACTCATCCGGCGTGACCTCCGCGGCGCAAGCTGCGCGCCAGCACCCGCCGCCGTGGACCGTCGAGCCGGGCGAGCACCCCAGCGACCTCCGCGGCGGGGAGGTCCTGCAACAGCAGCCGGATCCGCCGGCGCATCTCCCTCCGCACGGGCGGCGGCATGCGCCGTGAGCGCACCAGGTGATGCGCGCTGAGGGCGAGCGCGGTCCAGACGGCCTTCGGAAGGAAGCGGTCGGTCTCGCGGTCCGCCCGGACGAGGTCGAGCACCTGGGTCAGCGCCGGGGCGAAGTCGAGCTGGCGGCGGTCGTGCACCTGGGTGAGGGAGCTCTCGACGCCACGTCGGTAGAGCAGCGCCGGGGCGTCCACCACGGCGAACGAGGCGGCCTCCAGATGCAGGCGCCAGACCCATGGGCGGTCCTCGGCCGTGAAGAGGCCGGAGGGGAATGCGGCCAGCCCGCGGTCGAGCATGCGGCGGTGCAGCAGTCCCGCCCAGGCGAACGGGTAGTCCACCATGCTCGGCTCATCGACCGGGAGGATCGCCTCCCGGGGCGGCACGACCCGTTCCCGCCACGGATACGGAGCACGCACGAGCGCGCGCCGCATCCCGGAGACGGTCACATGATCCGTCCGGAGGAAGTCGCAGCGGAGCTCTCGCAGACGCGCGGCGAGCACCGCGAGGCGCTGCGGCTGCATCCAGTCGTCGCCGTCGACGAAGCAGAACGCCTCGCCCTCCACATGCGCGAGCCCCTGGTTGCGTGCCGAGGCGAGCCCGCGCGGCTCGGGGTTCCGCAGCACTTCGGCGTGCGGGAACCGGCCCGCGTAGTGCCCCAGGAGCGCGCCGGTGTCGTCTCGCGAGCCGTCGTCTATCGCCACGAGCTTGAGGGCGGCCGGATCATCGAACTGCCGGGTGAGCGTCTCCAGCGTGGTGCCGATGTACGGACCGGCGTCCTTGGCAGGCAGGATGACGGTGACGAGGGGCGTGCGCACGGGGCTCCCGGGATGGACGATACGGCTCGTCATCGTGACAGGCGACGGTGGCCGGAGAGCGACCGCGGGGTGAACGTCCGGTGACGGCGCGAGGCGAACGCTGAGGTGTGGCCCGCACCCGAACGAGCCACACCCCCAGTGCGTTGCACTGCCGGATGCGAACACCCGGTGAACCGCCGCCGTGAGGCGTCGGCCGCCCCGCGGCAGTACTGGCCCCCACCAGCGGACCGCGAGGCGTCGTCGAGAGCGACTCCATGAAGATCAGCACTCAACACGTAACACGATACAACTGTCTGTTCGATCGCGCGAATCGACCTAGGTCAATCCGTGAATATTCGCACACCACCGTCGGATCGGGGACGATGGAGGCATGCGGTGGCCCTGGAACACGATCTCGCGACCGGTGCTGCGGCGTCGTCGGAGCGGCGGCGTCGAGGTGCGCTGGCTGACCGCGCGTTCCTGGACGCAGCGGTGGTACCCCCAGGGCATCGACGTCGGGAAGCGCCGTGGACGGCGAGCGCTCGCGGTGAGCTGGTTCCGCCAGGATGCCTCAGGGCGCCACCTCGCCTCCCGGGTGACCCTCGTGGATCGCGAACGCGCCCGCCGTATCGACATCGTGCTGGCCGTCACCGACGAGAACGATGCCCTTCAGCCGGCCCCGATCCACGCGGGCGGTCTCGCCTGGTTCGGAGACCGGCTGTTCGTCGCCGCGACGGGGCAGGGCATCTGGGAGTTCGACCTCGGCGCACTTCGACGTGTGCACGGCGCCGACGCCCAGCGGGTGCGCGGCGGGGCACGCCGTAGGGACCGACGGACGGCCGTGGTCGCGGTGCGGACCCGCCGTCATCCCGTCGCCCTCCGGTGCTCCTTCGTCGGTCGGGTGTTCGACGCGGACGGGACACCGCTCCCCCGCGTGCTCATCGGCGAGTACCGGGGTCAGGAGACCGGGATGGTCGGCGAGTTCGCGATCCCCGAAGACTCCGCTGCCGGATTCGTCGAACTCGAGCGCTTCACCCCCGGCATCCGGCATATGCAGGGAGCCGTGCGGTGGGGCGACCGCTATCTCGTGTCGCAGTCAGACCACCTGCGTCCCGGGGTGCTGTGGTCGGGACCTCGCCAGGCCCTCACCAGACACCCCGTCGCGCTGCCCGTCGGCTGCGAGGATCTGGCCCTCGACCCGGATGATGAGCTGCTGTGGACCCTGGGCGAGCATCCGTGGCGACGCGTCGTGCGGGGGATCCCGTTCGCGCCCCTCGGGCTCCGGCGTCACAGCGGGAGCACGGAGCAGCGAACGTAGACTGAGGGGGTGAAGAAGCCCGCCCCCCTCCTCGTCTACACCGTGCTGCGCCTGCTGGCGTTCCTCGTCCCGCTGGCCATCCTGTGGTTCTTCTTCCCGATCTTCCGCGAGTTCTGGTGGCTGGCGGCGATCTTCGCGGCCCTCATCGGCGCGAGCATCTCGATGCTGTTCCTCCGCACCCCGCTCTCCGACGCCTCCGCGCGCCTGCACGAGCGCCGGCAGGGCAAGATCTCCGGGCAGCAGGCCGACGCCGACGCGGAGGACGAACTCGTCGACCGCGCCCCCGACGACCGCCCCTGACGCGGGACCGCCGTACACAGCTTCGGAGACCCGAGGCAGATCCGATTGTTGGACCGAGTCTCAAAACTCTCGGCTGACCCATAAGTTCGACCGGCATCTCGGTCCCTGCGCCCGGGTCGCCGGGCACGACTTCGGAGCGACCGCACGGCGCGCCCAAGGATAGGTCCGAGACGACGGCGTGTCCGTCGCGCGCTCCGAAGCTGTGCCCGGCGAGGCGCGGGTGACCGGGGGCGGCTCAACCAGCGAAGGCCCAGAACAGGGCGCCGGCGTAGAGCAGTGAGGTCAGAGAGGTGAGCGCGAGGGCGATCACCAGTTCCCGCGGCTGCCGGTAGGTCCAGACGATCACGATCGCGGGGAGACCGGCCAGGAGCGCAAGCAGCGCGAGCCAGGCGATCGGGAACAGCAACGCGAGGAACACGGCGATGCCGAACGGCACGAGCACGAAGAGCGTGAAGAGGACCTGCGTGGCCCGGCGTCCGATGAGGACCGTCAGCGTGCGCTTGCCGACCTCGCGGTCCTGATCGATGTCGCGGAGGTTGTTGGCCAGGAGCACGGCGCAGGCGAACAGTCCGGCGGCGATCGCCCCCAGCCAGGCCTGCTGCGGGAGCAGGAAGACCTGCACCCAGGTGGTGCCGAGAGTGGCGACGAGCCCGAAGAACACGAAGACGAAGACCTCGCCGAGGCCGTAGTACCCGTAGGGCCTCTTGCCCCCGGTGTAGAACCACGCGGCGACGATGCAGGCCGCGCCGACCGCGAGCATCCACCACTGTTCGGTGCGCACGACGATCGCGACGCCGACCACCGCGGCGAGCGCGAAGAAGACGAGGCCGATGACGAGCACCGTGCGCGGCTTCACGCGGCCGGAGGCCGTGAGCCGCGCCGGGCCGACCCGATGGGCATCGGTGCCGCGGATGCCATCGCTGTAGTCGTTGGTGAAGTTCACGCCGATCTGCAGCAGGACGGCCACGGCGAGGCACGCGAGCGCGATCACCCAGTGGAACTCGGGACCCGTGCTCCGCGCGGCTCCCGTACCGATGACGACGGGGGCGATCGCGAGGGGCAGCGTGCGCAGACGTGCCGCACCGATCCAGTCGCCGATCGTCACGGGACCCGCCTCGACGACCGGCCGCTTGGCCGGGTTGCCGCTGGTGCGCGGCGGGGTGCGACGACCGGACTTCTTCTTGCGCTGGGAGGATGCTGCCATCCACGGAATCCTAGTCGTCGCGGCGAGGCGGCAAACTCAGCGGTGCGGGTTGCTGTCCTTGCCGTCGAGCCAGAGCTCGTCGGTCTTGTCGGCATGCGACCCGGTCGTGCCGACGTGCTTGTCGCTGATCTTCGGCCCCTTGAGGATGACGTGGACCATCGCCTGCGCGTGGCCGTGGCCGAGGCCGTACTCCTGCTTGAGCCAGTTCAGGACGACGGTGGACTTCGTGCTCTCGTCGAACCCCTGCTCGTGGGCGAGGTCGATGAACTGCCGCGGCGTGAGGCCGGTCTGGGTCTCGACCTTGTCGAGGTATGCCTGGAAGGACATGGTGGTCTCCGCTCTCAGTCCTCGTCGAGGAACGTCTGGATGATCGTGTCGGACGCGTGGATGCAGAGGATCCGGAGGAGCCCGGTCCCCGCGTTGGTGAAGCAGTGTGGCGTGAAAGCGGGCGCGGTGGCGGTATCTCCGGCTCGCGCGATGAGGGCGTCGTCGCCGATCCGGATCCGCACCGTGCCCTCGAGCACGATCCAGGTCTCAGAGTAGGGGTGCCAGTGCAGCCCCGGCCCCTCCCCTGGCTGGTTCTCGACGAAGAAGTAGGAGACGGCGGCTCCGTGGTCGGCGCCGACGAATCGGCGGCTGCGCCCGGCGCCGATGCGGATCGCGCCACTCGAGACAAGGGCGGGAACGGGGATCTCGGTCATGAACCCAGTGTCGACAGCACGCGTCGCACCTCCTAGAGTTTCGATGTGGATCGAAACTCCGCGCCGGTCGAGGGCGTCGACCACCCGGATCACCGGGTCGAGTTCCACCTGAGTCCCGGCGACATCCAGGCCGTGCGGTTCGGCATCTCCCCCGGGCACGAACTGGCGCATGCGGTACGCGTGCTCCTCCGCCCGGCGGCGCACCCCCTGCAGTGGGGGTGGCTCCGCACCGCGCGGGAGGGGCTGCCGCGCGACGCCTTCGCGCTCCTCGCGACGGTGATCGGCGACGACGGCTACCTCCCGGACTTCCTCACCAGCACTCCACGCGACGATCTGACCCCCGAGGACGAACTCGCCGCCCTGCGGGAGGCGGCGCTCGACCCGCTGCGCGTCGACCTCGGCAAGAGGATCCAGCGTTCGACGGGCGCACAGCGTCAGGCCCTGCGCGACCTGTCCGACCGGCCCCAGCGCGCCCGTGCGATGATCGCCGATGCCTGGGAGGAGGTCTGGGAGGCCGCGTTGGCTCCGGCCTGGCCTCAGCTGGAGCGCCTCCTCCGGGCCGACATCGCCGTTCGTGCCCGGGTGATCGCGACGACCGGCATCGCCGGGATGGCCGGCGCCCTCCATCCCCAGGTCTCGTGGGGCGCGGGTGCGGTGCGGGTCTCGCTCCGTCGGCACAGCGAGGACGTGGACTGCCGCGGCAGCGGTCTCGTGCTGGTGCCCTCCGTCCTCTCGTCCTGGGGCTGCCTGGTGCTCACCGAGCCGCCGGCACAGCCGACGCTGTTCTATCCCGCCCGTGGCGTGACCGCGGGGTGGGCACGGGACACCACCGAGACCGTGGCCGCCCTGGGCGCCCTGCTCGGCCCGGCGCGCGCCGGCATCCTTCTCACCGCGGGATCGCCGCGCACGACCTCGGAGGTGGCCGCCGATGCGGGGCTCGCGCTGTCGACGGCGTCACACCATCTCACCGTGCTGCGGGACGCCGGGCTCGTGGCGAGCGAGCGGGACGGCTCCCGCAGGCAGCACGTGCGCACGCCCTTGGGCGAGGCGCTCGTCGGCGCTCTGCTCTGACGCCGCCCTACTCGGCGGTCGAGACCGGGATGATCGGCCGGTGCTCGTAGTAGGTCTGCAGGACCACGGTCGTGCGCGTACTCACGTTCGCCGCGAGCCGGACGTCGCGGACGAGTTGCTCCAGGTCGCGCGGCGTCGGCACGCGGACGAAGAGCATGTAGCTCGCGTCGCCGGCGATGGAGTGGCAGGCCTCGATCGCGTCGAGGTGCTCCAGGAGCTCAGGGGCGTTGTCGGGCTGGGCGGGATCGAGCGGCGTGATCTCGATGAAGGCGGACAACGGAGTGCCCGCCTGCTCGGGGTCGAGGATCGCGCGGTAGCCGGTGATGACGCCGCGGGTCTCGAGCCGCCGCAGCCGGGACTGCACCGCCGACACCGACAGCCCGACGGCGTCGGAGAGCTGCGACAGCGTCGCCCGCCCGTCACGAGAGATGGTCGCCAGGATCGCACGGTCGACAGAATCATCCATGGCTGTAAGATTATCGTCAGGATTCCGTTATCACCGGAATCTTTCCGTTTTTCACTGCGATCGGAGGTTCCGATGTCCCTCGTTTCCGCCAACAGTTCCGCTGTTCAGGCCGTCGTCGGCGAACCCGAGGTCGTCGAGGATGCGTCGATCGCGGAGAACTCCGCCGCCTGGGCACAGCTCAAGCAGGCCGCGATCGCCCTCCGTGAGCTGCAGATCAAGGACGGCTCGATCCCTGGCGCTTCGACGAGCTCAGCGACCCGGGACCAGGCGACCGCGCTCGTCGGGCAGATCACCGCCGCGATCCGGGCACTGGCCCCCGCCTTCCCCCACGACGCGGACTACCTCGCCGCCTCCGTCGCCGACTTCGAGCGCTGGGCGGCCGAGGACTTCGGCGTGCCGGACTTCCTCGACTCGCTCGTGGCGTTCCAGCCGCAGCAGCACCGCATCGACGGGATCCGCCACCTCGTGGTCTTCCCGATGTACACGCAGAACGGCTCCAGCGACCGCCTGGTCGAGGCGCTCATCGTCGAGACCATCTGGCCGGAGTTCATCGCCGCGCTCGAGGCCGGCGACTACGGCAACAAGCTCTTCGTCTCGCTGCGCCTCGTGGACTTCACGCCCGGCTACGACACGAACTCCGCGGTGCTCTTCCCGGAGACCGTCGCCATGCGCGAGATCCCGACCTTCACCTGGGGCGCGATCTTCCAGGACCGTGAGGCCGCCCGTTACCGCCGCGTGGTCCGCGCGGCCTCAGAGATCACCAACCTCGACCTCCCCGAGCGTGCGGCGGCGATGCTGGAGGATCAGGAGGTCGCCGAGAAGACCTTCGTGATGTGGGACATCATCCACGACCGCACCCACATGCGCGGAGACCTGCCCTTCGACCCGTTCATGATCAAGCAGCGGATGCCGTTCTTCCTCTACTCGCTGGAGGAGATGCGCTGCGACATGACGGCGTTCCGCGAGTCGGTGAAGATCGAGCGGGCCCTGGATGCCCGGGTCGCCGCGGGCGAGGAGCTCACGGAGACCGAGCGGGAGATGCACGAGTACGCGCACCTCGTGCAGTACGCCGTGATCTTCGACCGCATCTTCCGCTTCGCCATCACCGGCACGCGCGTGCGCAACTACGACGCGGTCGGCGGTCAGCTCCTGTTCGCGTGGCTGCACCAGCGGGGCGTGCTGCACTGGACCGACACGGCGCTGGCCTTCGACTGGGAGAACGTGCCGGATGCGGTCGTGGCCCTCGGCGACGCGATCGACGACCTGTACTGGCACTCGATCGACCGCCCCAAGGTCGCGCACTGGCTCGCCGCGTACGAGCTGGTCCGCGGCACGCTGACCCCGCATCCTGCCTCGCAGTGGGCGCGCGGCCTGTCGGACGAGATCCTCGCCGGGGCTCCGAAGGGCTACACCGACGCGGTCCTCGACGACGAGTTCCCGCTGTCGATGTTCTTCGAGACGCTCGACAAGAAGATGAAGCCGGTCATCGAGTCGACGGTCGGCATCCGCGGTACGGACGACTGATCCGCATCGCATCGTTGTGACGCTGGGGCGCACCACCTCTGACCGAGAGGACACCGCATGACGACGTCGAAGATCGAGGGACCGCAGGGCCGTGTGGTCGTGCTGGCGGGGGCCACGAGCGCGGCGGGCCTCGCGGCGACGAGGGCACTGCGCGATGCCGGGGCCCGCGTGATCGCCACCGGCCGCACGGACGAGCGGCTGCGTCCGCTGGCCGATGCGGGCGCCGAGACCGAGCTCGCCGATGCGACCTCCCTCGCCGAGATGACGGCGCTCGCCGATCGCCTCGAGACGGTCGATGCGGTCGTGCCCCTCGTGGGCGGCTGGCGCGGCGGCGGCGGACTCGCCGGGCAGACCGACGACGACTTCGCGGCGCTGCTGCCGGCGCTGGAGGCGGTGCGGACGACGAGCCGCGCCTTCGACGGCCCCCTCCGTGCCTCCGCCGCCGGACGATTCGCGATCGTGTCGTCGACCGCCGTCGCACGCCCCCTCGCCGGCGGAGCGAACTATGCAGCGGTCAAGGCGGCGAGCGAAGCGTGGACCCGTGCCGTCGCCCAGGGGTACGCCAAGGCGGCGCGCGAGGCCGACGAACCGCTGCGGGCCGCTGCCGTCGTGTTCCGCGCCAAGGCCCTCGACCCCGATGTCCTCGCGGCGCGTCTCGTGGGGCTCTGGGACACCGACGCCGCGGACCTCAACGACCGGGTGCTCGACCTGAGCTGAGTCCCGCTCGTCGGACGATCACCGGGGCTCGGGCGGTATGCCGGGGACGATCGGCGGGGCGTCACGGAACGTGTGCGGGCCGTCGCCCGCTTCGTCCACGGCGTCGGCTGCGGGTTCGGGAGCCTCCTCCGGAGCCGGATCGGGGGCGGTCGCGTACAGCTCGGTGAGGGTGCGGTACGACCGGGTGAAGAAGGCAAGGGTCGCGGCCACCACCATGATCAGCCCCGCGAAGAGGCAGATCAGCGCGATGCCCCGCGCCTCGCCCTTGCCGAGGAGCCACCCCCACTGCCGCTGCCCCTGCGCGCTGTCCATGTACGGGATCACGAGGAACTCGGCGATCGGGGCGATGAGGAACGCGGTGATCGGGGCCGCCGCCGCCTCCATCGCGGCCGCGGTGCCGAACACCCGTCCCTGGCGCGCGAACGGGACGACCTTCTGGATCACGGTCTGCTCCGCGGCCTCGACGGGCGGCACGAGCGCCATGTACACCCACATGCCGAGGACGTACAGCGGCCACCATTCGCGCAGCATGAAGATCGCCCCGAGGAGTCCCATCGCGATCACGATGAGCAGCATCGTGCGCACGGGCTTCCTGCCGAGGCCGAACTTGGCCACCAGTCCCCCGCCGATCAGGAATCCGGTCGACGCGAAGGCCAGGGCGAACCCCCACATCTGCGCGTCGAACAGGGTGAGACCGTACGGATCCATGAGCGCCATGTAGACGCCGCCGATGAGGTTGTTGAAGGTCGAGAAGATGATGAGCGCGAACAGTCCGGGCGCCTGGCGGATGGCCTGGACGCTGCCGCGGACGTCGACGGCGCTCTTCGCCTCCGGGTCGACCTCGGGCTCGGGCTCCGGGATCCGGATGAACAGCAGGTGCGCGAAGGTGAGGGCCATCGCCGCGATCGCGATCCCCAGGGTCCACCCCATGCCGAGGAAGCCGATGGAGAGGCCGGAGAAGACGCTCGTGACGAGGAAGGCGAGCCCCTGCACCGTGCCGACGAGACCGTTGGCGTTGGCGCGCTTCTCCTCCGGCACCAGCAGCGTCACCGTGGTGGACAGGGCGATGTTGCGGAGCTGCTCGATCACCCCGCCGAACAGGATGACGCCGGAGAACAGCCAGAACCACGGTCCGCCGAGGTCGAGCAGGGATGCCTCGGGCTGCCACAGGTAGAGGACGCCCGCGACAAGGAAGGCCGCTGCCGAGATGACACTCGACAGGAGCATGACGCGGTGCTTGCGATGACGGTCGACGATGGTGCCGAACACCATCGCGAAGAACGCGACGAACAGCATGTAGGCACCGCCGATGATGCCCGTGGCCAGCACCGACCGGGTCTCGATGTAGACCCAGAAGGTGAGGGCGAACCACAGGAAGCTCGTCGTGACGTTGGCGATCAACGTGTTGACGAGGACGTTCGCGAAAGCGGTCTTCGCCGCACTGCGTTCCATGGGTTCGAGGGTAGAGCGGGCCTCGGACATCCGGTAGGGGAAGGCGATTAGGCTTGTCCGGTGAGCATCCCGCACGACCCCGCCATCCGGGGCTTCGCCAGTGACAACTACTCCGGCATCCACCCCGAGGTCCTGGCGGCCCTCGCGGCCGCGAACGGGGGCCATCAGGTGGCCTACGGCGAGGACGCCTACACCGCCCGCCTGCAGGAGGTGTTCCAGGCGCACTTCGGTGACACCGCCGCCGCGTACCCCGTGTTCAATGGCACCGGGGCGAACGTCACCGGTCTGCAGTCGATGCTGCCGCGCTGGGGTGCCGTGATCGCGGCCTCGACCGCGCACATCAACGTCGACGAGGGCGGAGCGCCGGAGAAGATCGGCGGCTTCAAGCTCCTCACCGTCCCCACCGACGACGGCAAGCTCACCCCCGAGCTCATCGACCGCGAGGCCTGGGGCTGGGGCGACGAGCACCGCGCACAGCCGCTCGTGGTCTCGATCACGCAGTCCACCGAGCTCGGCACGCTGTACACCGCGGAAGAGATCCGCACGATCGCGGACCACGTCCACGCGCGCGGCATGAAGCTGCACGTCGATGGCGCGCGCCTGTCGAACGCGGCCGCCGCCCTGGATCTGCCGCTGCGGGCGTTCACGACCGACGCCGGGGTGGACGTGCTGACCTTCGGCGGCACGAAGAACGGCGCCATGCTCGGCGAGGCCATCGTCGTGCTGAACCCGGACGCCGCCGTGGGCCTCAACTACGCGCGCAAGTTCAACATGCAGCTCTCGTCGAAGATGCGCTTCGTCTCGGCCCAGCTCATCGCGCTGCTCGACGGCGACCTCTGGCTGCGCAACGCCCGGCACGCCAACGCCATGGCGGCCCGGCTCCGCGGACGGATCGAGGACGGTCTCGCCGACGGATCGATCGTCGGGGTGGAGTTCACGCAGCCGACGCAGGCGAACGGCGTGTTCGCGACCCTGCCCGAGGGCATCGCCGATCAGCTCCGCGACGTGTTCCGCTTCTACGACTGGGACGCCGCCCGCCGCGAGGTGCGCTGGATGTGCGGCTTCGACACCGAGGAGTCCGACGTCGACGCCTTCGTCGACGCCCTCGCCCGCCTCACCCGCCCCTGATCGCCCACGCCTGACGCCCCGAGACCCCGGGTTCGCGCCGAGACCCCGGGGTGCTCGCGGGTCTACGCCGGGGTGTGGGCGGGAACCCGGGGTCTGGGCGGAGGGTCGTCTACCGCTTCGACTTGCGGTAGCCGGCCTTGACGGCGGCACTCTCGGTGGAGAAGCACACCTCGGGCTTGGTCTTTGCGTAGTACGCCCCGCTCCGCACGTGGTAGATCATCGACTGCGCGTTGCCCTTGATGGGAGCCCAGGCAGGGCAGTTCCAGGTCGAGATCGGCTTGGTGCGCCCCGGATAGACGACGGCGGCCGTCCGAGCCGATGTGCGCGCGGCGGAGATGTAGCCGCTCTTCGTTCCGGTGACGC
The DNA here is from genome assembly GCF_037148555.1 of Microbacterium sp. MMO-113. NCBI lineage: Bacteria > Bacillati > Actinomycetota > Actinomycetes > Micrococcales > Microbacteriaceae > Microbacterium > Microbacterium sp. MMO-113. Next base: position 502,521 of record NZ_JBBCTD010000003.1, read on the forward strand.
GGACTGTGATCCTCGCCTTCACCATGGCCGGGGTGACGACGAGCGTCGAGCCGGTCGCCCGTGAGATGGCCCGGCCATTGAGATACCACTGGTAGCTCAGCCGGGTGCCGCTGGTCCAGGTATACGGCACGGCGGTGAGGCGAGAGCCCACGATCGCCGATCCGGTGATCCGAGGCGTCGGTGCGGACAGGATCCCCTTCACCGCGGCCGTCGGCTTCGAGCGCCGTGATGCGGCGGCGTACCCGGCTTTGGTCCCGGAGACGACGACCGTCACCGTCTTCACGGCCGCCGACGACGGGAGCGTGAACGAGGCTGCGGTGGCTCGGGCGACAGCGGCGCCGTTGATGTACCACTGATACGTCAGCCGTGTTCCCGTCGTCCAGGTTCCTGTCCGGACCTTGAGGGTCTGCCCGACGGTCGGCGTACCGGTGATCGACGGCGTCGGCGCGACGAGCGGGCGGAGCACGGCAGCCGTCGCGGCGGAGGCGACCGTCACTGACGCGAAGGCGGCCTTCTTCCCGGTCACCTGAACGGTGATGCGCGTCCCCGCGTGCGCCGTCGTCAGCGCGAGGGAGGAGGCTGTCGCCTTGCTGATCGCCTTTCCGTTCGCGTACCACTGGTAGCTGAGCGCGGCCCCCGCGGTCCAAGCCCCCGGGAGCGCTCGAAGGGTCTGCCCGACGACAGGCGTACCGCTGATCGTGGGCACCGAGGTCTCCATGCGGTGCAGCGCCTCGAGTGCGGCATCGATCCCCGGCCGCGCCTCCCCTGCAGCCAGCACGAGCGGCCGCGCCTTCTCGAATCGAGGTGCGTCCTGCCACCACTCCGAGACCGCGCCCGCGACCGAGGACACGAAAGCGACGCGATACTCGCCCGCCGGCAGCCCGCCGACGGCGAAGGTACCGGCGTCCGTCACGACGTTGGCAGCGGCGACTGCGGCCCCCGCTCCGGCCACCGGGTAGACGGCGACGACGACCCGCTGTCCGGTGATGTCCACGCCCGCCGGCGCGGTGACGCGCCCGGAGACGAGGGCGGAGCGCTCCAGCAGCACGTCCCGCACGACCCCGTCGGGCCCCACGGACACGAGCTCGCCGCTCTGCGGACCACCCTGATCGAAGACGGCGCGTCCCTCCGACACCACACCGAGGACGACGTCACCCTGCGGGACGCGCAGGGTGTAAGACCCATCGATCACGGCGGCGGCCGCGAGCGGGGAACCGGCGTCCGCCCCCGGCGCATAGGCCGCGACGAACGTCCGTCCCGTGCGCAGATCGGTGCCGTCCGGGAACGTGACCCGTCCGGTGACGGTGGCGGTGCCCGCCGGATCCGCCTCACCGGGATCGGCGGCAGCGACCTTCGCGGCCGCTTCCACCGCCGCGGGAAGCGCTTCGGCGACCCCGGGGAAGGCGGGGTCGGGCGCAACCGTCGCCGTGGCGGGTGCCGCGACGAAGACGAGCCCGGAGGCGAGGACTGCAGCGGCGACCGTGACGGCCAGCGCGCGGAGGGTGCGGAGTGAAGCGGCGAACGCCATGGGCATCCTTCGGGACGGACGCGGTCGACGACCGCGCGGATCAGGGCGTTCTGAGCAGATCACCTTCGTCATGAATACAGGGTCCCTGGCTCGGAAGACAAGCCGGACCTTGCGCCGAGACCCCGGGTTCTCGCCCAGACCCTGCCCTATGCGCGCGCCGTAGCCGGGGTCTCGACGCGAACCCGGGGTCTCGGGGAGAAGGACGAGCGTCAGCGGAGGAGGCCGAGGCTGGCGAGCGCGTGGCGGATGAGGGTGCCGCGGCCGCCCTCCATCTCGGCGGCGACGGCGTCGGAGGCGGCGGCCTCGGGCGAGAACCATGTCACCTCGAGGGCGTCCTGGCGCGGCTCGCACGTCCCGGTCACGGGCACCACGAAGGCGAGGGAGACGGCGTGCTGACGGTCGTCGTGATACGCGCTCACCCCCGGGATCGGGAAGTACTCGGCCACCGTGAACGGCAGCGGCTGCGGCGGAAGGAGCGGGAAGGCCATGGGGCCGAGGTCGTTCTCGACGTGGCGGAACAGCGCGTCGCGGATCGTCTCGCCGAAGCGCACGCGGCCCGACACGATCGTGCGTGTGATCTCGCCGAGCGGGGTGGACCGCAGCAGCACGCCGATCTCGGTGACCTGACCGGAGCCGTCGGTGCGCACGGGGATCGCCTCGACGTAGAGCATCGGGAGGTGGCGCCGCGCCTCTTCCAGCTCGATGTCGCTCAGCCAGCCCGGGTTCGCATCCGGCGCCGGCGGGTTCGCATCGCGGAACGAACCGAGGCCCTCGTCTTCGGGCTCCGGCTCCGGATCGGGTGTGCGCACCGCCATGCCTCCTTTCTACCAGCCGTCCTCGCCGATGGCAGCACCGGCGCGAGCCCTGGCAGGATGACGATGTGACCGAGAACCTGACGATCGACGCTGCCGCGACGCGCTGGTCGCCCACCGACCGCGCCGGGCTCCCGCTGCTCGTGCTGCTGCACGGGTACGGCGCCGACGAGCACGACCTCTTCGGCCTCGTCCCGTATCTGCCCGCCGGCATCGCCGTGGCCTCCGTCGCCGCACCGCTCGCCCCACCGTGGCCGACGCCCGGTCGCTCCTGGTACCCGATCGAGGGGCTCGACGGACGCAGCTCCACCGCCGTCACCCTCGCGGCGGAGGCGTTCCTGCGCTGGCTCGACGACGCCGCGGCGGACGCGCCGTCAGTGGCGCTGCTCGGGTTCTCCCAGGGCGCCGCGGTGTCGCTCCAGGCGCTGCGGCTGGCCCCCGAACGGTTCGGCGCGGTCGTCGCGCTGAGCGGGTACGCCGCCCCGGACGCCCTCCCCGGCGATGCGCACCTCGCGGAGGTCAGCCCCCCGGTGTTCTGGGGCCGCGGTTCCCGCGACGACGTCATCCCCGCGCCGCTGATCGCCCACACGGCGCAATGGCTCCCCGCGCACACGTCCCTCTCCGGTCGCGTCTACAGCGGACTGACCCACAGCATCTCCGAGGAGGAGCTCGGCGACGTGCACCGGTTCCTCACGACCTGGGTCGAGGGGATCGACGCGGATCAGGCGGAGGGGTCCCGGCCGTCCTGAGCGCCGTCTGCGGAGTCCGGGTCATCGGCATCGCCCTCCGCCGTGTCTCCCCTGCCGCCCCCGGAACCGCGGAACGCCACGGACAGGGCGACGCCGATCGCGAGACCGATCCCGATGCCCAGGATCCAGTTGCCCAGCGCCATCCCCATCGAGACGCCGATGGCCACGCCGAGCGCGAGACCGATGCCGAGGCCCGTCCGTGCGCGCATCTCGTCGGGACTGGGGTTCCGATCGTCTGCCATGCCTCCACGGTACGAGCCGTCCCGCGGCCCCGCATCCCCCGCGCGACGGAGCGGCGACATGCCCGGGAGTTGCGCGGCGTGACACGCCCGGGTATCGTCGTGGCGTCCTGTCCGCCGTGTCTGGAAGTCCTTTGATCTGAATCGTCGCCTCCGCGCCCCTCTTCTCGCGCGCTGACCCGACGATCGCCGACTCCCCGGCAGACGCCCTCCTCCGCTTCCGTGACTCCACGGTCCGAAGGGCTCGGTGTCAGTGCACCCTCGCACTCGACAGGAGACACCCCATGTCACAGCCCTCTTCCTCGCACGCCGCCGTCGTCCTCGACCGCCTCTCCCTCACCTGGCCCGACGGCACGGTCGCCCTCGACGGCGTGTCCGGAGCCTTCGGTGCCGGACGCACGGGACTGGTCGGCCGCAACGGCGCCGGCAAGTCCACGCTGCTCCGGCTGATCGCCGGGGAGCTCTCCCCCACCTCCGGAATCCTCAGCACCTCGGGCGAGGTCGCCTTCCTCCCCCAGCAGCTCACACTCGACGTGGACCGCCGGGTGTCCGACCTCCTCGGGGTGTCGGCAGCCCTCGATGCCGTGCGGGCCATCACCGCCGGTGACGTCGACCCCGCGCACTTCGACGCGGTCGGCGACGACTGGGACATCGAGGCGCGAGCGGAGGCCTCCCTCGCGGAGGCCGGGCTCGCCCCCGCATTCCTCGACCGCACGGTCGGCGAGCTGTCCGGAGGGGAGGCCGTGCTCGTCGCGATCGCCGGCATCCGGCTTAGGCGAGCCCCGGTCGCCCTCCTCGACGAGCCGACGAACAACCTCGACCGCGACGCCAGGGCGGCCCTCGCCGCGATGGTGCAGTCCTGGAAGGGCACGCTCATCGTCGTGAGCCACGACCTCGCTCTGCTCGAGCTCATGGACGACACCGCCGAGCTGTACGGACGGAACCTCTCCGTGTTCGGCGGCCCCTACTCCGAGTGGCGCGCGTGGCTGGACGCGGAGCAGGACGCGGCGAAGCAGGCCGAGGTCGCCGCCGCCCAGGTGCTCCGCAAGGAGAAGCGCCAGCGGATCGAGGCCGAGGTCAAGCTCGCCCACCGGGCCCGGACCGCCAAGAAGGCCGAGGTCGAGAAGCGCGTCCCGAAGATCGTCGCGCACGGTCGCAAGATGGCCGCCGAGGTATCCGCGGGGAGGCTGCGCACCGAGGTCGGCGCGAAGGAGGACGCTGCCCGCGCGGCACACGACGCAGCGGGGCGGCGGGTCCGCTCCGACGCCTCGATGAAGATCGAGCTGCCGGACCCCGACGTGTCGCGGAGCCGGCGGATCGCCGAGCTCGGCGGGCCGGATCGGTCCTGGGTGATCCAGGGTCCGGAGCGTGTGGCCCTGATCGGCCGCAACGGCGCCGGAAAGACGACGCTGCTGGAACGGCTGGTCTCCGGCGTCGCGCCCGACTCCGGAGGACGCGCGCCGGAACGTCCGGAACTGCGGGTGGAGGCGCTCACCGACCGGATCGGCTACCTGCCACAGCGGGTGGACGGTCTCGACGAGGGCCTGTCCGTGTTCGAGAACGTGGCCGCCGCGGCACCCCAGGTCCCGGAGAAGGAGCTCCGCAACCGGCTCGCCCGGTTCCTCATCCGAGGCGGGACGACCGACCGCCCGGTGTCGGCGCTCTCCGGCGGGGAGAGGTTCCGGGTCGCCCTGGCACGACTGCTCCTCACGGATCCGGCTCCGCACCTCGTCGTCCTCGACGAGCCGACGAACAACCTCGACCTCGACACGGTCGACCAGCTCGTCGAGGCGCTGCGGGCGTACCGCGGGGCGGTGCTCGTCGTGAGCCACGACGACGCCTTCCTCGCCCGACTCGACCTCGACCTCACCCTCGAGATCGATGCCGACGGCGGGTTGCGGGAGGTCGGGTGACCCCATCCCTCGTTCCGTCTGCACGACCTGGGTCCGCCCGCACGACCGAACCGCGGTTCCGGTCGTGCGGGCGGAACGAGGTCGTGCGGGCGAAACAGGGGGCTGTCAAGGTCCGGGCCGGATGTCGGTGGGGTCGGGAATGATGGAGGCATGAGCGACGTGCTCGACCGCTTCACCCCGGCCACACAGGACTGGTTCCGGGGTGCCTTCACCGCCCCCACGCCGGCACAGGCGGGCGCGTGGGAGGCGATCTCCGCCGGCAAGCACGCCCTCGTCGTCGCCCCGACCGGGTCCGGCAAGACGCTGTCGGCGTTCCTCTGGGCGATCGACAGCGTGTTCCGCGAGCGCGCCGACCTCCCGGAGGAGCCGAAGAAGGACGGGTCGCGCACGCGGATCCTCTATATCTCGCCGCTCAAGGCTCTCGGCGTGGACGTGGAGCGCAACCTGCGCTCCCCCCTCATCGGCATCGGGCAGTCCGCGCGGCGACTCGGTCTCACCGCCCCCGGCATCACGGTGGGCGTCCGTTCCGGTGACACCACGTCGAGCGATCGCCGCAAGCTCGTGTCCGATCCGCCCGACATCCTCATCACGACGCCCGAGTCGCTGTACCTCATGCTCACGAGCCGGGCCGGCGACACCCTGCGCGACGTGCACACGGTCATCATCGACGAGGTGCACGCAGTCGCCGCCACCAAGCGCGGCGCGCACCTCGCGGTGAGCCTGGAGCGCCTCGATGCCCTCCGCCGGTCCCACGGCGCGGAGACCGCAGCGCAGCGCATCGGCCTCTCGGCCACCGTCCGCCCGATCGACGAGGTCGCGCGCTTCCTCGGCGGCGCCGACCCGGTCGAGATCGTCGCTCCCCCGGCATCGAAGACCTTCGAGCTCGGCGTCGTCGTGCCGATGGACGACATGACCAACCCGCCACCGCCGCCCGGGGCGCCGCCGGAAGCCCCGGCGATCGATGCGGAGTACACCGAGGTCACCGGCTCGGTGTGGCCGCATGTCGAGGAGGCGATCGTCGACCGCATCCTCCAGAACAACTCGACCATCGTCTTCGCGAACTCCCGCCGCCTCGCCGAACGGCTGACCGGACGGCTGAACGAGATCTATGCGGAGCGGATCGGGGTCGCTCTTCCGGAGCCGACCGTGCCCGCCGCGATGATGGCACAGGCGGGGTCGACCGCCGGCGCCGATCCCGTGCTCGCCAAGGCTCACCACGGCTCGGTGTCGAAGGAGCAGCGCGCGCAGGTCGAGGAGGAGCTGAAGTCGGGGGTGCTCCGCTGTGTGGTCGCCACGAGCAGCCTGGAGCTCGGCATCGACATGGGTGCCGTCGACCTCGTGATCCAGGTCGAGGCACCGCCGTCCGCGGCCTCCGGGCTCCAGCGCGTGGGACGGGCCGGGCACCAGGTCGGCGAGATCAGCCGCGCGGCCCTGTTCCCGAAGCACCGGGGCGACGTGCTGCACACGGCGATCGTGACGGAGCGGATGCTCGCGGGGAAGATCGAGGCCATCCAGGTGCCGCGGAACCCGCTCGACATCCTCGCCCAGCAGACCGTCGCGGCCAGCGCCCTCGGAGCGATCAGCGTCGAGGAGTGGTTCGAGACCGTCCGCCGTTCCGCCCCGTTCCAGTCGCTCCCCCGCTCCGCGTACGAGGCCACGCTCGACCTGCTGGCCGGCCGCTTCCCCTCCGACGAGTTCGCCGAGCTGCGCCCGCGCCTCGTCTGGGATCGCGACGCCGGCACGCTCACGGGCCGCCCGGGGGCACAGCGGATCGCGGTCACCAGCGGCGGCACCATCCCCGACCGGGGACTCTTCGGCGTCTTCGTGGCCGGCGAGTCCACGGGTGCCCGGGTGGGCGAGCTCGACGAGGAGATGGTCTACGAGTCCCGGGTCGGCGACGTGTTCACCCTGGGCACCACGAGCTGGCGCATCGCCGAGATCACCCACGACCGGGTCAACGTCATCCCCGCCTACGGCCAGCCCGGCAAGGTGCCGTTCTGGCACGGCGACGGCATCGGCCGCCCGTTCGAGCTGGGCGAGGCGCTCGGGGCGTTCTCCCGCGAGGTGTCCGCCGCGAAGCCGGAGAAGGCGGAGCAGCGGCTCATCGCGGCCGGTCTCGACGAGCAGGCGCGCGCCAACCTCCTCGCGCATCTCTCCGAGCAGCGGGAGGCCACGGGCACCCTGCCGACGGACCGTACGCTCACCGTGGAGCGAGGACACGACGAAGTCGGCGACTGGCGCGTCATCCTGCATTCCCCGTACGGCATGAAGGTGCATGCGCCGTGGGCGCTCGCCATCAATGCGCGGGTGCGGGAGCGTCTCGGCGTCGAGGGCTCCGCGGTGGCGAGCGACGACGGCATCATCGTGCGCATCCCCGACGCCGAGTCGGAGCCGCCCGGGGCGGAGCTCTTCGTGTTCGACCCGGACGAGCTGGAGCAGCTCGTCACGCAGGAGGTCGGCGGCTCGGCACTGTTCGCCTCGCGGTTCCGCGAGTGCGCCGCGCGGGCGCTGCTCATGCCCCGCACGAATCCCAACCGCCGCACGCCGCTGTGGCAGCAGCGCCAGCGCTCGGCCCAGCTCCTCGAGGTCGCACGCCGCCACCCGACGTTCCCCGTGATCCTGGAGACCCTGCGCGAGGTGCTGCAGGACGTCTACGACCTGCCCTCGCTGCGGAAGCTCGCGACGAGCATCGCCGACCGCCGCATCCGCCTCGTCGAGACCCAGCCGGGGCAGCCGTCGCCGTTCGCGCGCGACCTCCTCTTCGGCTACGTCGGCGCTTTCATGTACGAGGGCGACTCGCCGCTGGCCGAGCGCCGAGCGGCCGCCCTGTCCGTCGATCCCGCGCTGCTCGGCGAGCTCCTGGGCACGGTCGAGCTGCGCGAGCTCCTCGACCTCGACGTCATCGCGCAGTTCGAGCGCGAGGCCCAGCGCCTCGACCCGGAGCGTCGGGCGCGCGGCCTGGAGGGCGTCGCCGACCTGCTCCGGTTGCTCGGCCCCCTCGACGCCGACGAGGTGGCGGCACGCCTCGATCCGGAGTCCACCGGCGGAGCGACCGCGGCGACGCTGCTCGACGACCTCGTCACCGCGCGGCGGGCCATCCCCGTCACGATCGCCGGGGTGTCCAGGGTCGCCGCGATCGAAGACGCGGGGCGCCTGCGCGACGCGCTCGGGGCGGCCTTGCCGACCGGCATCCCCGTCGCGTTCCTCGAGCCGCTGGCGGACCCTCTGGGCGACCTCGTGGCCCGTCATGCCCGCACCCACGGCCCGTTCACCACCGCAGCGGTCGCCGAGCGCTTCGGTCTCGGCACCGCCGTCGGCCGGCACACCCTGCAGCGCCTGGAGACGAACGGCCGCCTCACGAGCGGGTACTTCCTCCCCACCGCGGCCGGCAGCGGCGACGACGTCGAGTGGTGCGACACCGAGGTGCTGCGGCGGCTGCGCATGCGGTCGCTCGCGGCGATCCGCGGGTCCGTCGAGCCGGTCTCCCCGGAGGCGTATGCGCGGTTCCTTCCGGACTGGCAGCACCTCGGTCGACCCCTGGAGGGCATCGACGGCGTGCTCACCGTGATCGAGCAGTTCGCCGGCGTCCCCATCCCCGCCAGCGCCTGGGAGTCGCTCGTCCTGCCGTCGCGGGTGCGCGACTACAGCCCGGCGATGCTCGACGAGCTCACGGCCGCGGGCGAGGTGATCTGGTCCGGACACGGCACGCTCCCCGGGCGCGACGGGTGGGTCTCGCTGCATCCGGCCGATCTCGCCCCGTTCACCCTGCCCGATCCGGACGCGGAGATCGCCGCGGAGTCGCTGGAGGCACGTCTCCTCGCGGCCCTCGCGGCGGGCGGCGCGTACTTCGCCGCGCAGCTCAAGGAGATGACCGGCGCCGAGAACGAGCAGTCGGTGTTGGAGTCCCTGTGGTCGCTGACCTGGTCCGGGCACGTCACCAACGACACGTTCGCGCCGATCCGCTCGCTGCTGACCGGGGGCTCCCAGGCCCACAAGGTCAAGCGCCGGGCTCCGCGTGCGCGCACCTATCGCGGCATGTCGCTCACGCGGACCGCTCCGCGCCCGACCTCCATCGGCGGTCGCTGGTCGCTGCTCCCCGAGGTCGAGACCGATCCGGCGCGGCGCGCGACCGTCACCGCCGGACTGCTCCTCGACCGCTACGGCGTGGTCACCCGCGGGGCCGTGCAGTCGGAGGGCGTCCCGGGCGGTTTCGCGCAGACGTACCGGGTGCTGGCCGGGTTCGAGGAGGCGGGGCACTGCCGCCGCGGCTACGTGATCGAGAAGCTCGGCGCCGCGCAGTTCGCGGCATCGGCCACGGTCGACCGTCTCCGCACGTACGCCGGCCTTGCCGACCCCCCGCCGCGGACGGCCGTCACCCTGGCGGCCACCGACCCGGCGAACCCGTACGGCGCGGCGCTCGGGTGGCCGAAGCTCGAGGGCGTCTCGCATCGCCCGGGGCGCAAGGCCGGCGGGCTCGTGGTGCTCGTCGACGGCGCCCTCGTCCTGTCGCTCGAGCGCGGCGGACGGACCGTGCTGTGCTTCACGGACGACGAGGAGGTCCTGCAGGCCGCCACCGCCGATCTCGCGACGACAGCCAGGGACCGCCGACTCGACACCCTCACCGTCGAGAAGGTGAACGGCGAGGGGGTGTACGGCACGATCCTCGGGCGGGCTCTGCAGGAGGCGGGCTTCGTGCAGACCCCGCGCGGCTTCACCCTCCGCAAGGCCGTCTGACCCCGGCCTCATCACGACCACGAGTGGTACCATATTCCGTACCAGAAGGGGAACAACATGGCCATCACGACGAGCGAAGCGCGGCGCGATCTCTTCGGCCTGATCGAGCGGGTGAACCAGGATCACAACGAGGTCGAGATCACGTCCCGCCGCGGCAGCGCCATCCTCATGTCCAAGGCGGAGTACGACTCCCTGGTGGAGACGAGTTATCTGCTGCGCTCGCCCGCGAACGCCCGGCGACTCCTCAGCGCCCTGGCCGCGGTCCACGACGGCGACGTCTCGGAGCACGACCTCGACGAGGCATGACTGTTCGACTTCTCGTCTGGACCCCCCAGGGGTGGGAGGACTACGTCCACTGGCAGACCGAGTACCGGCGCACTCTCAAACGGATCAACCTCCTGATCGCCGACACCCTCCGCGACGATCCCTTCCAGGGGATCGGAAAGCCCGAGCCCCTCAAGCACGCTCTCGCCGGCGCGTGGTCACGGCGCATCGATGAAGCTCATCGCCTCGTCTACACGGCGACCGATCGCCACGTGACCATCCTGCAAGCCCGCTACCACTACTGACCCACCCCTACCCTGGAGCCATGATCCGAGAGTTCGCCGCCGGCGTCCGCACCCTGTTCCGCGGGTTCGGCGTATGGCGCACCCGCCCAGGGCTGATGGCGCTCGGGCTCGTCCCCGCGATCATCGCGCTCGTGCTCCTCGCCGCCGTCCTCGTGCCGCTGATCCTGTCGCTGCCCTCGCTGTCCGCCTGGCTCACCCCCTTCGCCGACGGATGGGTGGAGCCCTGGCGCGGGTTCCTGCGGACCGCGGTCAGCCTCGTGGTGGTCGCCGCCGCGCTCGCGCTGGCCAGTTCGGTGTTCAGCGCCCTCACCCTCACGATCGGCGACCCGTTCTACCAGCGGATCTGGCACGCCGTGGAGAAGGATCTCGGCGACCCGCCCCCCGCCGACGGCGGCAGCTTCTGGACCACCGTGGGCGAGGGGCTCCGGCTCGTCGTGCTCGGCATCCTCATCGCCGTGCTCGTGCTGCTCATCGGCCTCGTTCCCGGGGTGGGCGGCGTCCTCGGCGCGGTGTCCGGCGTGGTCCTCACGGGCCGCCTGCTCGCGCGGGAGCTGACCGGGCGCGCCTTCGACGCCCGGGATCTCAGCCCCGCCGCCCGCGCCGCGCTGTTCTCGGGCAGTCGCGCCCGTGTGCTGGGCTTCGGCGTCGCCACCCAGCTCTGCTTCCTCATCCCGGGCGGCGCGGTCGCCGTGATGCCGGCCGCGGTCGCGGGAAGCACGATGCTGGCACGCGACATGCAGGTCCGCACCCCGCTCGCCGTCGCTGCCCCCGCACCGACCCCGGGACCGCACGACCGCACACCCGGGGTCGCCTGATGCCCGAGGGCGATACCGTCTTCCGCACGGCCCGCCGTCTGGACGAGGCCCTCGCGGGCGGGGAGGTGACCCGCTTCGACCTCCGTGTTCCGCGCTACGCGACCCTCGATCTCACCGGGCAGCGTGTGCAGGGCGTGGTCCCCCGCGGGAAGCACCTTCTGCTGCGGATCGGCGAGAGCACGCTGCATTCGCATCTGCGCATGGACGGCGCCTGGTTCGTGTACCGGCCGGGTGAGAAGTGGAGGCATCCGGCCTACAAGGTGCGGGCGATCGTCGGCACGGCCGAACGCGAGGCCGTGGGCGTGGACATCGCCGACATCGAAGTCGTCCCCACCCGCGATGAAGACGACCTCATCGGCTACCTCGGTCCCGATCCCCTCGCCGCCGACTGGGACCCGATCGAGGCCGCGCGACGACTCGGCGCCGACACCCGGGCCATCCACGTCGCCCTCCTCGATCAGCGCAACGTCGCGGGCTTCGGCAACGAGTACGCGGCAGAGCTCCTGTTCCTCCGCGGAATCCTGCCGACCACGCCGACTCCGGAGGTCGACGTCGCCGCCCTGCTCGACCTGGGCGTGCGGACCATCCGCGCGAACCGCGACCGCCGCAACCGCACCTTCACCGGCATCGATCGTCCGGGCCAGGCGACGTGGGTCTACGGACGCGCTGGACGCCCCTGCCGACGCTGCGGAACGCTCATCCGCCGCGGGGAGCTGGGGGCCGATCCGACCCGCGAGCGGATCACGTTCTGGTGCCCTCGATGCCAGCGTTGAGCCGTATCCATCCGCGGGAATGAATCTCCCCCTCCCGTGGTTGTTGATATATCCGGAGAACTCCGGAGCACGGGAGGAATCGTGGGCAAGAACTACGTCGACATCGAGAACGACCACGGAGCAACGCTGCGGTACCGCAAGCACGCCAACGGTCGCGGTCTCGTCGCGCATGGCGCCAAGGTGCATCCGAAGGCGCACATCGAGGCGGGAGCCTACATCGAACCGGGAGCACGCGTCGGGGCGGGGGCCGTCATCGCCCGCGGTGCGTGGGTGGACGAGGATGCCGTGATCGGCGAGGGCGCGTACATCGACGCCCACGCGCACGTCGGGCAGGGCGCAGCGATCGGCGATCACGCGCACGTCGGCGTCCGCACCGACATCGGCGCCGGGGCCCGCATCGTGCGGGGCGCCCGCATCGGCGACGACGAGACGGTCGCGGCGGGACTCACCGTCGCCACCGATCAGAAGGGCCTCTGGCTGGCGGCCTGACCGCCCTCAGAGCAGGCGCCGCTCCGACGCCCAGGCGGTGAGCTCGTGGCGGGAGGAGAGCTGCAGCTTGCGCAGCACTGACGACACGTGCGTCTCGACGGTCTTGATCGAGATGAAGAGGGCTGCGGCGACCTCTTTGTACGCGTAGCCGCGGGCGATCAGCCGCATCACCTCCTGCTCGCGCGAGGAGAGGCGGTCGAGTTCGTCCGTCGCGGTGGCGGTCTCGCCGGCGACGGCGCCGAACGCGTCGAGCACGAATCCCGCGAGCCGCGGCGAGAACACCGCGACCAGGCGAGCGGCCTCATCGTCGTGACCCTGCAGGAGCCCGAGGAGGGCCAGGAATGAGCACCGAGAGCATCACCGCACCCCGGGTGCGCTGGGCAGCCGTCATCTGGGGCACGACCTTCGCCGCGGTCGCCGCAGGGGCGCTGTGGTTCCTCGCCGACGCGGATCGCCGCGCCGCGCTGGCCGACGGCGTGGGGACGATGACTCCCGCCACCCTGCTCACGATCGTGCTCCTCGCCGCGGGGGCCCTGTTCCTCGTGGGCGGTGTCGCCGGACTGGTCCGGCGGACCCAGCGGAGCTCCCCCACCGAGGACTCGGAAGACGCCGAGTAGCCTGGATCCCATGGCGCACCAGGGACGACGGCCCGCGAAGGGCTCCGGCAAGGGCTCACCCGCCCACCGGGGCCGTGCCGCGGGCGGCGGCTCACGCCAGGGGAAGCCGGCTCCGCGTCGCACACCCCGCGCCGAGAAGGTCGTGTTCGACGCTCCGACTGCCGCACCCGAGGAGCCGCGGACGTTCCGCCTCGGCGCCGTGCCCGGAGCGACCCCGGGCAAGTGGATCGACACGTGGAAGCGGCGCCTGCCCCAGGTGGCCCTCGAACTCGTGCCGATCGAGGTCGCCGGGCAGCGAGAGGCGCTCGACGATCTCGACGCCGCCCTCGTGCGGCTGCCGCTCACCGACGACGCCCTGCACGTCATCCCGCTGTACGACGAGGTCCCGGTAGTGATCACGTCGACTGACTCCCACCTGCTCGCCGCCGATGAGCTGACGGCGGCCGACCTCGACGGCGAAGTGGTGCTCCCGCTGTCCGACGATGTGCTCGGACCGCTGGCTCTGCCCGGCACCGCCCCCGCCCGCGTCGGACAGCTGTCCACGGCGGATGCGATCGCCACCGCGGCGACCGGGGTGGGCGTGGTCATCGTGCCCATGTCGCTCGCCCGTCTGCACCACCGGAAGGACGCCGACTACCGGGTCCTCGCCGACGGCCCGGTCTCGACCGTGGCCCTCGCCTGGCCGCGCGACCGGACCACGCCCGACGTCGAGACGTTCATCGGGATCGTCCGAGGACGCACCGCGAACTCCTCCCGCTGAGCCGTCGGGCCGGGACGCTCCCCCTCGTTAGAATCGCCTGATGGCCTCGCTTCTCTACGTCTGCGTGCGACCCGAGACCGGGGCGGCGGACGCCGAGCACGCCTCGTTCCGGCGGGCGCTCGGAGTCGACGTGGTCGATCGTCTCGACCTGCTGCACGAGCCGCTGGCCGAAGCCCACCTCGACCGCTACCGCGGCGTCGTCGTCGGCGGTTCTCCCTTCAACGTCACCGATGTCGACAAGACCCCGGTGCAGCGGCGGGTGGAGGCCGATCTGGAGACGCTCGCCCGCGCCGCACGGGAACAGCGGATCGCCGCGTTCTTCACCTGCTTCAGCATCGGGGTGCTCACCCGGCTCCTCGGCGGCGAGGTCGTGACGACCATGCCGGAGCCGGCGAGCGCGACGGTCATCGACACGACAACGGAGGGCGCCGTCGATCCTGTGTTCGGCCCATCCGGTCCGGCACTCACCGTGTTCACTGCGCACAAGGAGAGTGCCGCGGCGACCCCGCCCGGGGCCGTGCTGCTCGCCACCAACGCGACCTGCCCCGTGCAGGCCTACCGGGTGGGCACCCACCTGTACGCCGCGCAGTTCCATCCCGAGCCGACGCCGCGCGACTTCGCCGATCGGATGACGTTCTATCGCACGACGGGATACTTCGATCCGGCGCAGTTCGACGCGGTGCAGCAGGAGGTCCTCGCGGCCTCGGTCACCGAGGGTGCCGCCCTGCTCCGCCGCTTCGCCGAGCTGTTCGGCTGAGCGACACCCGGCGCGTGGAGGTGGCGTCGACGGCAGAATGCAGGGATGAAGTCTGTATGGATCGTGTTCGACGACGAGGATGACGCTGGCATCTACGGCGTCTTCGACAACCGCGAAGACGCGGATACCTATGCCGATGAGGTCAGTCACATGTCCTCGAATGGCATGAAGATTGCGGATTTTCCGGTGCCATGGCGCCTGACGGACAGGGCCACTCGCATAGAGATCTGACACCTTGCGGTGGGTCGGAGCGCATGTGCTCGCTCTTACAGACGAGGCGACGGTCGACGCCGAGATGTTCGGCGGAGATCAGGCCGGGGCATCGCCGCGGAGCAGCGGGATGCGCTCGCGCAGGTAGGCGTCCAGCGGCATGAACCCGCCCGCCTGACTCCAGCGCACCGACGGCACGCCGTCGATGAGCGCGAGCGGACCGGAGGATCCTCCCGCGTCCACCGCGTCGACGTCGATCACGCTCCAGCCGACGTGCACGACATCCCCCTCGTGGAAGCCGCCGCGGAGGGCCAGCGCGCGACGCTCGGCCCGTGCCCGCGCGGACTCGGCGGTGTATCCCCGACGCCCCGGGTCCGCCGCGCGGAGCACCTCCGCCGTCGCCAGCGCATGTGTGTCCGTGAGCAGGAGAACGCCGATGTGCCAGGCCTCGCCGACACGGACGATCCGAGGCCCGCGCCAGCGCGAGTCCCTCTCCTCGCCGAGGCCCTCGCGGGGTGCGCCGGCGAGCTCCTGCACGGCCTGGGTCAATAGGGCGGAGGCGGTGGTCACAGCTCCCCCAGGGTGGTCTGGTCGGCGAGGCGCGGGCCGGCGACCTGCGCCCGATCGCCACGCAGCGTCATCCCGATCAGCGGGTACAGGAGCACCGACAGCATGCCCGCCCCGACCAGCGCGGCCGCGGTCCCGGAATCGAGCATGTCCTGATCCACGCCGATCGCGGTGACCGCGACGATGATCGGCAGCCCGGTGGCCGCGAGCAGGCCGAGCGCGGCGCGGTCACGTCCGCTCGCGCCCGCCGGGGCGGAGAGCTGGGCAGCCGACCCGCGGATCACCAGGAGCGCCAGCAGGAACACCGGCACCAGCGAC
Source organism: Microbacterium sp. MMO-113 (assembly GCF_037148555.1). Lineage (NCBI taxonomy): Bacteria > Bacillati > Actinomycetota > Actinomycetes > Micrococcales > Microbacteriaceae > Microbacterium > Microbacterium sp. MMO-113. The sequence goes on from NZ_JBBCTD010000003.1 coordinate 518,371, forward strand.
ATCGCCGAGGGAGACGTCAGCAGCGCCTGCAGGTCGAAGGTCACCCCCGTGTAGAGGAAGAACACCGGCACGAGGAAGCCGAACGCGAGCCCCTCGATCTTGCTCTCGACCTCCGCCGCATCCTTCTCGGGCGCCCGCGCCATGATGATGCGCCAGATGGCCCCCGCGACGAAGGCGCCGAGGAGCATGTCCAGGTCGAGCATCACGCTGAGGCCGACGAGGGCCGCGATGAGGAGGATCACGAAACGCACCCCGAACTGGTCGGAGGTGTGGAGGGTCGCGCGCACGATGCCGTGCAGGCGCCCGTGCGGCACCCGGTGCGCGACGACGACGGCGAGGCCCGCCAGCACGACGAAGGTCAGCAGCACCGCAGTAGCCAGCGGTGTCGTCCGGGTGCTGAGGAAGATCGAGATCGCGATCAGCGGCAGGAACTCCCCTACGGCGCCGATGGTGCTGATGGCACGGCCGAACGGGGTGTCCAGCTCCTTCGCATCGCGCAGGATCGGCATCAGCGTGCCGAGAGCGGTCGAGCTCAACGCGATCCCGATGACGACCATCCCCTCGCCCGGGGCGAAGAAGAAACCGAGCCCGATGCCCAGCAGCACGCTGAGCAGCCAGCCCAGCGACGCCCGGGCCAGGGGCTTGCCGGCCACCTGGCGGAAGTCGATCTCGGAGCCGGCGACGAAGAACAGCACGGCCAGGCCGAAGTCGCTGAGCTTCTCCAAAAGGGGCCCTGGCTCCACCCAGCCGAACACGGCGGGACCGACGAGGATCCCGAGGACGAGCTCGAACACGACGATCGGCACCCGGACGAGCGGACGGACGCCGCGTGCGAGAAGCGGTGCGGCCACCGCCAGCAGCGGGATCAGCACCAGTCCGACGTCGCTCGCATTCACGGTCTCAGGGTAGCGACGCCGTGGGCGATTCGCTCCCCACCCGCGCGGCACGGCAGAATCGATGCACACCCCGAGGAGCAGCCATGACCCAGCCCGATACCGCCCGCCTGCTGATCGCCTGCGACGACCAGCCCGGCATCGTCGCCGCGGTCGCCGGCGTGCTCGCCCAGCACGGGGCCAACATCATCTCGCTCGACCAGCACTCGACCGACTCCGAGGGCGGGCGGTTCTTCCAGCGGACGGTCCTCCACCTCGACGGGCTGGCCGCCGCGCGCCCCGCGCTGGAGGCCGACATCGCGACGGTCGCCGAGCGCTTCGGCATGGAGTGGTCGCTGCACGACGTGGCCCGCCGCAAGCGCGTGGCGATCTTCGTGTCGAAGTACGACCACTGCCTCATGGAGCTGCTGTGGCGCACGCAGCGCGGTCAGCTCGACATCGACATCACCATGGTCGTCTCGAACCACCCCGACCTCGCCGAGGCCGTCCGCTCCTTCGGAGTGCCGTTCGTGCACATCCCCTCGACGGACAAGCAGGCGATGGAGGAGCGTCAGCTCGACCTCCTCCGCGGCAACGTCGACCTCGTCGTGCTCGCCCGCTACATGCAGATCCTCAGCGACGACTTCATCACGCGCCTCGAAGCCCCGGTCATCAACATCCACCACTCGTTCCTGCCCGCGTTCATCGGCGCGAACCCCTACGCCAGGGCGAAGGAGCGCGGCGTGAAGCTGATCGGGGCCACGGCGCACTACGCCACGGCCGACCTCGATGAGGGGCCGATCATCGAGCAGGACGTCACGCGGGTCACGCACTCCGAGTCCGCGGCCGAACTGCAGAGCCGGGGCGCCGACGTCGAGCGTCTGGTGCTGGCACGGGCCGTGCAGTGGCACGCCGAGGACCGGGTGATCGTGCACGGCCGCTCGACCGTCATCCTGTAGCGCCCGACCGCTCAGCGGTCGAGGATGTCCACGGCGAGCCCGTGCGACGCGGCGGCGAGGCGCCTGTCGTTCGTCCACAGCTCCGTGCACCCCGACAGCTGGGCGGCGGCGAGGTGCAGCGCGTCCGGGGTCTTCAGGCCGAAGTCGGCCCGGAGCTCGGCCGATCGGACGAACGCGGCCGTATCGAGCGCGACGATCTCCATCCGCTCGAAGAGAGCCAGGTACCGGTCACGGAGCTCCGGATTGCGCTCGCGGGCGGGGAGCACGAGGCATTCGTGGAGCGCCAGCGGACTCGACGCCACCTCGTCATCGACGTCGCGGAGCGCGTGCCGCACGGCATCCCCCCTCGGACCGCGGTCCTCGATGGCGTAGCTGAGGATGCACGAGTCGAGATAGATCATTCCCAGGCGTCCCGGTTCTCGGCGACCTGCGCGTCCAGCTCCTCGGCGGTCCGTGCGAGCCGCGGCGGAAGCGGATGCTGTTCGATCCACTCGACGAGGAGGCGGCCGCTCCGCACCACGTCGACCGGCCCGATGGGCACCAGACGGGCGACCGGAGTGCCCCGCTTCGTGATGACCACGTCCTCACCCGCCTGGGACTCCGCGATCAGGCGCGAGAGGTTGTTGCGCGCTTCCAAGACGTTCTGCGTGGACATGATGCCATTCTAGCCAGGAACCTGGCGTTCTTCACCGGCCGGGGACTCCGGCTGCCAGCTCCGCGAAGACCTCGGCAGCGGTGGTCCCCCGGGCGAGAGGGGCGGCCTGCCCCATCCACAGCGACTGCAGCTCGCCGAGGTTCTGCTCTCCTGCCGCCGCGCGGAAGCGTCCGGTGAGCCAGTTCTGCATCGGGAACGGGGCGATCGTGCCGCTCGCCTCGATCGCCCGCACGGCGCGGTTGCGGGCTCCGCGGGCGAGGCGTCCGCTCATCGCCCTGGTCAGCACGGTCTCGTCGGCGGCGGTGCTCCGGATGGCGTCGCGGTGCGCGGTCGTCGCGGCGGACTCGGCGGTCGCGAGGAACGCCGTCCCCACCTGCACGCCGGAGGCACCGAGGGCGAAGGCCGCAGCGACCCCGCGGCGGTCCGCGATCCCGCCGGCGGCGATGACCGGCACGTCGACGGCGTCCACGACCTGCGGCACGAGCGCGACGGTGCCCACGAGCGACTCGGCAGCGGGGCGGAGGAACGACACCCGGTGCCCGGCCGCCTCGGCTCCCGAGGCGACGACCGCATCGGCTCCGGCGTCGGCGAGCGCGACGGCTTCCGCGACGGTGGTCGCGGTGCCCACGACGCGGATGCCGCGGTCGCGGGCTTCGGCGACGAGAGCTGCGGACGGCACCCCGAACACCACGCTCAGCACGGCCGGAGCGACCTCCCAGATCGCGTCGAGCTGCTCGTCGAGCTCGGGGACGTAGCGCTCGGGCCGGGCCGGCACCGGAACCCCGACGGCCTCGTAGAACGGCTCCAACGCCTGGGCGAAGACCGCGTGCTGCGGGTTCGGCGCGACCTCGTCCCCCAGCGGCAGCCAGATGTTCAGGGCGAAGGGCCGGTCCGTGGCTCGGCGCAGCTCAGCCCCGACGGAGCGGATCCGGTCGCCGTCGTAGCCGTACAGCCCGTACGATCCCAGCCCACCGGCGGCACTGACCGCCGCCGTCAGCTCCACGGATGAGCTCCCCCCGAACGGCCCCAGCACGATCGGCTGCTCGACTCCTAGAAGTTCTGTCGCCATACCCCGACCGTACGCCCTTCGAATCGCCTGAATGGCTCCATCGGCGGCCCGGATACAGCAATTCAGGCGATTCGAACGGGGTAAGCTCGCGGCATGAGCGAGTGGTTCGGGCAGATGCTCGGCTTCGTCGCGGCCGCGATCGGCCTCGTGACGATGCCGGATGCCGCCGCGCTCGGCCTCGCCATCGCGATGCTCGCCGTCACGGTCCTCACGCTCGCGCTCGCGCTGAGCGTGCGCCACCAGACCTCCGCCGATGCCCCGCACCCGCTGCGGGCGATCGATGTCGGAACGCTCCTCCCGCAGAGCGATCCGGATGCCGCAGGACACCCTCGTCCGCGAGCGCCGGGAGTCGCGACCGCCGCGTAGTCCGTCCGACCGGGACCGCGCGGCCTTCGCCGACCCTTCCCGACCTCATCGAACGGACCGTCCCGTGGACATCTTCGCCTTCCCTCCCCTCGCCGCGCTCCTGGACGCCGCCTACGGTGCCCTGAACGGCCTCTCCACCCTTCTCGAACCCCTCGCCGGCCCCTCCGCCGCCGCCCTCGCCGTGGTCCTCGTGACCCTCCTCGTGCGCGCCCTCCTCATCCCCGTCGGCATCTCGCAGGCCCGGGCCGAGCAGACCAGGGCCCGCCTCGCCCCGAAGCTGCGCGCGCTGCAGCAGCGCCACCGGAAGAACCCGGAGCGCCTGCAGCAGGAGATGATGGCGCTCTACCGCGCCGAGAACACCTCGCCCTTCGCCGGGATGCTGCCCGTGCTGGCGCAGGCACCGGTCGTCGGCCTGCTCTACACGCTGTTCCTGCGACCGGAGATCGCCGGGCACCCGAACGAGCTGCTCACCCACGACCTCTTCGGCGCCCCGCTCGGCACGAGCCTGGTGTCTGCCCTGTTCGGCGGCACCGCGACCCCGGCGACGTTCGCGGTCTTCGGCGTGCTGCTGGCCGTGATGATCGCCGTCGCCGAGGTCACCCGGCGGGTGTTCCGACCGGCGCCCGTCGAGGGCGACGACTCCCCGCTCAGCTCCCCCGGCGTGCTCCGGATGATGGCGGCGCTGCACTACCTCACCGCGGTCTTCGCGGCCTTCGTCCCCCTGGCCGCCGCGCTCTACCTCACGGTCACGGTGGTGTGGACCCTCGTGCAGCGAGTGATCCTTCGCCGCCGTTACCCGCTGCCGCAGCCGGTGGCCGTCCGGGCGTGAGAGCCACCCGATCGGAGGGGCGTCAGTCGGGAAGCGGGATCGGCGCGGTGAACGGCCCCGCGGGGCCGTCGCCCCTCCGATCGCGGCGCACGCCCAGCGTCGTGCCCACGCTCGCGGCGATCACGAGCGCCACCGCGAGCAGCCGCAGCGGCGTGGCATCCTGTCCGAGGATGAGCCACCCGGCGAGGGTCGCGAACGCGGGCTCCAGGCTCAGCAGCACGCCGAACACCCGCTGCGGGAGCCGTCGGAGCGCCGCGAGCTCGAAGCTGTACGGGATCACGGACGACAGCACCGCGGTGACCGCGGCGAGCACGAGGAGCTGCGGGTCCAGCGCCACCGTCGCCGCCGCGGGCACGCCCACGGGGATGAGGAGCACGGCCGCGACGACGAGTCCCATCGCGAGCCCGCTGCTGCCGGGGATGAGGGCGCCGACACGCGCGCTCATCCGGATGTACATGACCCAGAATCCGGCTGCGATGAGGATGAAGACGACGCCGAGCGGGTCGAGGGGTTCGGCGCCGACGAGGCCGTCGACCCCGAGCAGCGCCATGCCCAGCAGGGCCACGCCCACCCAGACCGCGTCGGCGAGACGGCGGGTCAGCACGGCGGCGAGCACGAGCGGACCGAGGAACTCGATGGCCACCGCCGGCCCCAGGGGGATGCGGTCGATGGCCGCGTAGAAGAACCCGTTCATCGCGGCCAGGGACACCCCGAACAGCACGGCGGCGAGCCACTGCGACCGGGTCCAGGCACGGGGCCGTGGGCGCACGATGACGACCAGCAGCAGCGCGGCGATCGCGACGCGGAGCGACGTCACGCCCCACGGTCCGAGGACGGGGAAGAGCTGCGCGGCCACGGCGGCGCCGAACGGCAGCGAGAGGCAGGATCCGATGACGAGCGCGACGCCCACGAGGGGTCCGGAAGCCGCGGGTCTCTGCACCAGACAAGCTTAGGCGGCGGGGCCCTGCCTCCCCGCCGCCTGCGTCGTCCTCGCGCGGATCAGAGCGGCTTGCCACCCGTTACCGCGAGCACCGCGCCGGATACGTACGACGACTCCGCCGAGGCGAGGTACACGTACGCGCCGGCGAGTTCTGCGGGCTGCCCCGCGCGTCCGAGCGGGGTGTCCTGACCGAACGTCTCCAGGCGCTCCGGCCCCCATCCGGTCGCGGGGATCAGCGGCGTCCAGATCGGCCCCGGCGCGACGGCGTTGACGCGCACGCCGCGCGGTCCGGCCTCCTCCGCGAGCGCCTTGACGAACGCGACCTGCGCCGCCTTCGTCATGGCGTAGTCGATGAGCCCCGGTGACGGCTGCGCCGACTGCACCGACGAGGTCACGATGATGCTGGATCCGGGCTCGAGGTCGGGGAAGGCGGCACGGGCCGAGAACACGAGGCCGGCGAGGTTCGTATCGAACACGCGGCGCATCTTCTCGGTGTCGAGGTTCTCGAAGCCGTCGATGTCGTGCTGATAGGCCGCGTTGAGGACGAGCACGTCGAGTCCGCCGAGCTCGCGGCGCGCGCGGTGCACGGCGTCGGTCGCGAAGGCCTCCTCGCGGACGTCGCCGGGGATGCTGACGCCGGTGCGACCGGCTTCGCGGACGAGCGCGAGCGTCTCCTCCGCGTCCGCCTGCTCCTCGGGCATGTGCACGATGGCCACGTCGGCTCCCTCACGGGCGAACGCGATGGCGACGGCGCGGCCGATGCCGGAATCACCACCGGTGATGAGAGCGCGCCGCCCCTCGAGCCGCCCGTGGCCGACGTAGGACTGCTCGCCGTGGTCCGGCTCCGGGGTGGTCTTCTCGGTCAAGCCCGGCTGGTCCTGGCTCTGCGCCGGGAAGCCGTCCTCGTGGTGGGCGTGTCGGGGGTCGGTAAGGCCGCCGTCGCGGGTGGTGTCGGTCATGTCCGCTCCTCCTGTCATGGGGCTGTCGATCAGGTCGTGATCGAGCCTCGTGGCTCCGGAGGAGGGACGGCAGGGGGTTGACAGCCCGGGGCGGTCTCCGCGACAGCAGGTGTCAGCCGGCGGAGGGGACGTCGCCGTGCGGGGGCTCGGCGCCCTCGGCGGGCTCCGGGACGAGGTAGAGCCCGCTGGGGGAGTTCGCGGTGAAGGCGAGCGCTTCGACCCAGGCCCGGTTGACGGCGGGCTGGCGGCTGCCGAAGTACTTGAAGACGAGCGAGCTGCCCGGCTGGATCCAGACGGTGGTCCGGCCGCCCCCGACGCCGGCGTCCTCGCGCCAGCTGAACGGGAAAGGCTCGCCGCGACGCAGCTTGGCCGTGATGACGAGCTGCAGGTGCGTGAGCGCCCGATCCTCGATCTCGGTCTTCACGCTGCCTTCGTAGATGAACTTGCCCATCGGGTGATGCTCCTCGGTCGGGTGGTCCTCAGCCCGGCAGACACTGCCGGGATCGGCCTATGGGTAGAGGGTAAGCCCTCGGACGGGGCGCACGGCAAATCCGTCTGCAAGGGCGACGCGGCGGCCGAAGTCAAGGCCCTGCGCACGATCCGCGCGGCGATTAGCCTCGAAGCATCGACACCCGAGGAGGGCACCGCCATGACTGACCGCCACATCGACGACCGTCCCGAGGAGGGCTACACGCCCGGCACCACCCACGCCGAGCGCGGCGCCGGCAACCCGCGACTGCGCGTGCGGCGCGACGACGAGCGCACGGAGTTCGCGCTCGATGTGAAGGAGGTCCGCATCGGTTCCGCCGCCGGGAACGAGTTGCGCCTGGCCGACACCGAGCCCGTCCATGCGACGGTCGTGCACGACGACCGCGACGAGTACGTCGTGACCCTGCACGCCGACGGCGAGATGAACTCCAACCCTGACGCCGACGCGACCCACCCCGGCGAGCGCACCGAGACGCTGCGTACCGGATCGCGTTTCACGGTGGGCCCGTGGGAGCTGGTCTTCGCCCGCGAGGAGTTCGCCGACCACGGCCGTCCGTTCGGCGGACGCCAGGGCGGCGAGTACTCCGACCAGCCGCTGCAGGAGGCACGTCCTGGCTACGACGCCGACGACGAGCGGTTCTCGCAGGCCGACGTCAACGACGAGCGGTCTCAGTCGGACTCCCGGGACGACTGATGGTGCGGTGTGCCGACGGGCTTCGACTCCGCTGACCCCCGTCCCGGCGAGCGACTGCGCGAACCAGGACAGCACGAACACCGCCCCCATCACGAGCAGCAGCGAGTTAAATCCCCTGCGACTCGGCGCCGCCGGGTCCGTAGCGTAGGGGAACCGACGAGAGGAGCGCCCCGATGACCGCACCGAACGAGACCCCCGACCTCGAACACCTGGGCGAGCTCGCCCGCAGTCGTGGTCTGCGCGTGAGCGTGGCGGAGTCGCTCACCTCCGGACGCCTCGCGAACACGATCGGTGCGGGCGAGGGAGCCTCGGGCTGGTTCGCCGGCGGCATCGTCGCGTACTTCACGGAAGTCAAGGAGAGGGTGCTGGGACTGACCCCGGGGACCGACCCGACCTCCGCCGCCTGCGCCGAGCAGCTCGCCAGCGGGGCGCGCGAGCTCTTCGACGCCGAAGGGCTGCACCCGGCAGGTCCCCGGCGCACCGGGTCCGACTGAGGGCTCAGCGCCCCGGCACCAGCCCCACCCGCAGCGGGGCGCTCGGCGCCGCGGCGTCCGTGAGGGCGGCGTCGATGTCGAGCAGCGGTCGCACGGTGCCCACGGCTTCGGCGAACGGATATGCGCGCCCGCGACCCGCGAGGAACGACGCCGCCGCCGCGAGGTCGTCGGCGCCGTAGTTGTGCACGCCGGCCACCGTGACGAGCCGGCGGACGAGATCCTCCGCGTCCAGCGGGACCGGTGCGGCCGGGAAGACGCTGCCGACGAGGACGACCGTGCCGCCGACGGCGACGCCGGCGAGGGCCTCCCCCACCGCATGCCCCGATGCCTCGATGACCACGTCCGGGTCGCGGTCGAGCGCGGTGGCCCCGAAACGGGAGGCGAAGGCCCGGCGATCGTCGTCCGGGTCCCGGACCTCGACGACGGCACCCTGCTCGGCCGCGATCGCCGCGGCGCTGACCCCCACCAGTCCCGCGCCGTGGACGCGCACCGCGGCGCCGTCGAGATCGATGTCGCGGGCGGCCCTCGCCACAGCGGCCCACGCGGTCGCCGTCGCGCAGCCGGCCGGAGCCAGCGCCGCGGCGGGCAGCGCCTCCGGCACGCGCACGATCGCGGTACCGGCCCGCAGCTGCACGTGGCTCGCGAACGCCCCGGTCAAGTCGCCGTGGGCGCCGACCCGGTCGTGGCCGTACTTGCCGAGGTCGCGGCACTTCTGCGTGAGGCCCCGCCGACAGCGGTCGCAGGTGCCGCACGACACCGTGACCGACCACACCACGCGGTCGCCGATGCGCAGCGGGGTGCCGTCCACCGCCTCCGCACCGTCGTCGCCCATCGCGATGACCCGCCCGACACTCTCGTGCCCGAGGACGAGAGGGGCGGGCGCGGGCCGCCGCCCCTGCACGGTGTGCACGTCCGATCCGCAGATCGTCGACATCTCCACCGCGACGAGCACGTCGCGGTCCCCGAGTGCGACCCCGGGGACCGCGATCGTCTCGTGCGGGTGGCCCTCGCCGATCCAGACCATCGCGGTGGCGGCGGGGCGCAGCGCGACGTCCCTCCGGTGACCGGGTGGGCGGATGAGCAGCGTTCCCATGACCCGACCCTCAGACGGAGGCGACGGCAGGAAGGAGTTCGCGCTGGGCCAGAGCCCCACGCAGAGCCGTGACGTCGGAGAGCACGGCGTGGGCCCCGGCTCCGCTCAGGGCCGCCCGGTCGTGCGCCCCGGTGAGCACGCCCGCCACGAAGCCGGCACCCGCACGGCGGCCCGACGCGACGTCGCTCACGGTGTCGCCGGCGACGGCGACGGCCTGCACCGCGGATGCTCCCGTGCGCAGAAGGGCGGTGAGGACGAGGTCGGGCGCGGGGCGTCCGCGGCCGGCATCGACCGGGGAGAGCGCGAGGTCGACGAGCCCACCCCATCCGAGGCCGTCGATGATCGTCTGTCGCGTGACCGGTGCGAAGCCGGTGGTCAGGGCGACGGTGAGCCCGGCGTCTTTCAGGCCCTGGATCGCGTCCCCCGCTCCGGGGATCTCCGCGACGCCGTCCTCGGCGACGATCTCGGCGTACGCGGTCTCGAACGCCGCGGTGGCCTGCCGCGCCGCGTTTGCATCGCTGCCCGCGAGATGGAGGAAGACGTCGAACTTGGACTGCCCCATCGTCTCCCTGACGTAGCCCAGGGCGTCTTCCCAGGGCAGCCGCGCAGCGACGCCGGTGCGCTCGGCGGCGCGCTGGAACGCCTGCTCCACCACGCCGTCATCCACGACGGTGGTGCCGGCCATGTCGAGGACGACGAGTTCGATCGGAGTGGTCATGGTGTTCCTTCCAGAGCAGGGGTGCCGCCGAGGGCGGTGGTGAAGTTCAGGTCGGCGAGCCCGAGGCCGCAGGTCATGCCGATGCCGGTGGTCGCGGCGAGCACGAGGGCGCCGTCATCTCCGCGGTCGACGAGGAACTCGCCGGGGGCTTTCGCGTACACGCCCTGCCAGCGCTCGATCACCCGAGGCGCCGTCCCCTCGAAGAGGGCTTCGGCCTCATCGAGGAACGCGGTGAAGGCGGCTTCCGGCTGGAACGGCGAGGGGGCGGCGTCGGTGACGTGCGAGTCGCCGAGGATGAGCGTGCCGTCCGGCATCTGCGTGTACATCTGGTTGAGATCGAGGGCCGCGAGGTCGGGGCGTTCGGCGTGCAGGCGCTCGCGGAGGGTGCGGGCCTCGGGGCTGTCGGCGAACCTCCCGTACCGGATGAGGGACCAGCCGGTCAGCAGGGGCGCGGTCATTGGTCGAGGGAAGGAGACGGCCGCCCGCATCATGTCCAGCGCACAGCGCACCACCCCGTGCCGTTCCGCGATCTCGGGAAGCAGCTGGTCGATGTCATGATTCACGGCTACGACCACCGCCCCGGTGTCGATCGCCCCGCGCGTGGTCTCCACCCGTCCCGCGCCGAGGGCCGTCACGGCGGTGCGGAAGCGGAATTCGACGCCCTGGGCTGTCAGGTAGCGCACGATCGCGGTCGCCGCCGTGCGCGGGTCCGTCTGCAGGTCGGCCTCGATGAGGGCACCACCGACGAGCCCGTCCCGGCGCAGCGGCGCACGGCGGAGGAGCTCGGCGGCCTCCAGCATCCGGATGCCGCCGTCCTGCGCCGCCGCGGAGAGCACGGCGAGCTCGTCCTCGTGGCGCGCGGCCACGAGGGTGCCCGACTCGCGGAGCCAGAACCCCGCGTCGCGGGCGAGCTGCAGCCAGAGCTCACGGGACGCATCCGCGTACCGCCGTGCCTCTCCGCCCTGCGCGCCGATGCAGAGGTGGCCGAAGTTGCGGATCGTGGCGCCGGTCGGGGCGGCGCTGCGCTCGACGACGACGACCCGGAGCCCGCGGCGCACGGCGGCGAAGGCGGCGCCGAGACCGACGATGCCGGCCCCCACCACGACGAGGTCGGGATTCTGCTTCGCCCCGGTCATCGGAACACCTTCCTCATCCACATCGCGAGCCCCTCGACCGCGAGCACGGTGACGAGGATCATCAGGACGATCGCGGTGACGGTCTCGTAGCGCGAACCCTGGCTGGCGTTCAGCAGGTAGTAGCCGACCCCGCCGCCGCCGACGATGCCGAGGATCGTGGCCGCGCGGATGTTGGTGTCGAGCATGTAGAAGCTGTGCCCGATGAGGGCTCGGGTGCCCTGTGTCAGCGTGGCCGACGTGTACGTCTGCATCCGGGTGGCGCCCACCGCCCGCAGCGCGCGCTCAGGCCCGCGGTCGACCTCCTCGAAGGAGTCGGCGATGAGCTTGCCGAGCAGCCCGATCCCGCCGATCGCGAGCGCGATGACGCCGGCCTGCGCGCCGAGACCCGTGATGACGACGAGGACGATGGCGAGGATCAGCTCGGGGATGCCGCGGATGCCGACGAGCAGCAGACGGGCGGTGCCTCGCCCTGCGGCATGCGGGGCCACGTTGCGCGCGGCGAACGATCCGAGCAGCAGCGAGGGCAGGAGGGTGAGCACGGTGGCGGCGAGCGCGATGGCGACGGTCTCCCGCATGGCCTCCAGCATCGCGACCGTGTCGTAGCTGCCGAACGACGGCGGCCAGAAACGGGCGGCGACGTCGGGCAGCTTCGCCCAGAAGGTGAACAGGTCGGACCAGGTGATCTGGCTCACGACGACGCTGCCGACCACGACGAGGACCGCGACGATCCCGGCGGCGGTGTGGCGCATGCGTTGCGCGGTCCACGGACGACGCACCGCGGTCTCCGGGCTCGCCGCCCACGCCGGGCGGCCGTCGGCGGGCGCCTGCGACAGCCGAGGCAGGCGCGGGTGCACGATGCGGTCCATCCACGACCGGGTGTGCTTCTGCTCGCCGAGCATCGCGCCGCGCACCGTGCTCGAGACGATCTCCATCACGATGCAGAGCACGAAGATCACCAGCGCGATCCCGAGCCCCTTGCCGTAGTTCAGCGCCTTGAACGCATACGACATCTCGAGCCCGAGGCCGGCGACGCCCACGTAGCCGAGCACGACGCTCCCGCGCAGATTGATGTCGTTGCGGTGCAGCACGGTGGCCACCCAGCTCGGCAGCACCTGCGGGAGGATGCCCGCGGTGAACTCCTGGAGCTTCGAGCCACCGGCGGCGCGGATCGCGAGACGCGGCCCTTCGTCGATCTGCTCGATGGCATCCGCGAACATCTTGGAGATCATGCCGATCGAGTGGATGCCGATGGCGAGGATGCCCGGCAGCGTGCCGAGCGAGAACATGAGCACGAACGCCATGGCCAGCACGACGTCCGGCAGGGCGCGGGTGAGGACGCCGAGGAACCGGGCGGCCGCGCGCCACCCGGCGCCCGGGGTGGTGTTGGCGGCGGCGAGGAAGGCGAGGGGCACGGAAAGCACGGCCGCCAGCAGCGTGCCGACGAGCACGAGGCCCACGGTCAGGGCGATGAGCCAGGCGAGGTCGGCCGGCGCCGGGAAGGAGAGTCCGCCGACCCGGGCGAGGAAGTTCTCCGCGTTGCCCCAGCTCTGCACCATCGCGGGGATCGAGATGCCCACATCGCGCACCGCGAGGATCCCGAGCACGACGAGGACGACGAGGGTGAGGCCGGCGGCGATGCGCTCCGCCGAGAGCGTCCGCTTGGGCGCGCGCTCCGCGACGCTCCCCCTTCGCTGGTTCGCTGCGCCGCCTCCGTGGGTCGCTGAGCCTGTCGAAGCGCCCCGCGTCGAGGCTTCCACCGCCGTCATGACGCCGCCACCGTGGTCACGGCATCGACGAGCTCCACCTGCACGGCGCGGATCTCGGCCGTGGTCGTCGCGACGCGGCCGTAGATCTCCATCACCTCGGCCTTGGTGAGTCCGTCCGTCGGAGTGTCCAGGACGACTTCGCCGTGCCGGAGCCCGACGATCCGGTCGGCCCAGCTGATCGCGAGGTCGACCTGGTGCAGGCTGCACACGACGGTGAGTCCTTCGTCGGCGGCGATCTCGCGGATGAGGGCCATCACCTGCTCGCTCGACTCCGGGTCGAGGGAGGCGACGGGCTCGTCGGCCAGGAGGATCGCCGGCTTCTGCATGAGGGCCCTGGCGATGGCCACGCGCTGCTGCTGGCCACCGGACAGGGTGTCGCTGCGCTGGTAGGCGCGGTCGAGGAGGCCGACGCGGTCGAGGTGCTCCAGCGCGGTCAGCTTCGCAGCGCGGGGGTAGCTCCACAGCCCGAGCCGCGGGCCGCGCATCCGCGAGAGCGACCCGGTCAGCACGTTCTCCAGCACGGTCAGCGAGGGCACGAGCTCGAACTGTTGGAAGATGAAGCCCACGCTGCTGCGGAGCTGTCGCAGCGCCCGGCCCTTCATCGAGGGCACGGACGCGCCGAGCACCTCGACGGACCCGGAGCTGGGCAGCTCCAGGCCGTCGAGATGCCGCAGCAGCGTGGACTTGCCGGAACCGGAGAGCCCGAGCAGCACGACGATCTCTCCCCGCGCCACCTCGAGCGTGACGTCCTTGAGGGCGGTGGTGCTGCCGAAGGTCTTCGTGACGCCGGCGAGGCGGATGAGGGTGTCGGATGCCGCGGTCATGGCTTCTCCTGTCGTCAGGCGCGGGGCGTCAGCCCTGGCACTGCTCGGCGTCGGTCTCGGCGCAGATGTCGCGGATGAGGTCGTAGTACGCGTCGTCCACCGGCTTGGTGGCGAAGAACACGCTGCGGAACGCGTCGGAGTCCGCGCTGTCGATGCCCGCCGCGATGATGTCGTCGATGGTGACCTCGCCGAGGGCGTCGACGAGCTGCTTCGCCACGTCGTCCGGCAGCGACGACGAGTAGACGAGCGGAGCACCCGGGACCATGGTCTCGGCGATGACCTTCACCTTGTCGGACTTCTCGACCTCGGAGTCCTCGGCGAAGCCGGCCTCGCACTCGACGCCCTCGCCGACCTTCTGCACGCTCACGTCGTGCTTGCCCGCGAACACGGGCGTGATGTCGGTCTTCGGGTCGACGCCCGCCTCGAGGAGGTTGTACGACGGGAAGAGGTAGCCGGAGGTGGACGAGGGGTCCACGAAGCAGACCTTCTTGCCTGCGAAGTCCTCGAGGCTGGAGATGTCGCTGTCCGCCGGCACGATCGCCTGCGAGTAGTAGCCGGGCTCCTGGCCCTCCTCGGTCACGATGGAGGAGATCGGGGTGAGCTTCGCGCCGTTGTTGGTCGCGGTGACGTAGGTGAACCCCGAGAACGAGGCGACGTCGACCTTGCCGGCGACGGCGGCCTCGATGAGCGCGGCGTAGTCGGTCGACTCGTGGTACTCGACGCTCTTGCCGGTGACCTCGGCGATGTAGTCCATGAGCGGCTGGTAGTTCGTCTCGGTGTCCACCGAGTCGGGGACGACGCCGAAGACGAGGGTGTTCTCGTCCACGGCGAATCCACCGGCGGACTGTGCGTCGCCAGGTGCGTCGGTGGCATCGGCCGATCCGGAACAGGCGGCGAGGCCGAACGCGAGGATCGCAGCGCCGGCGAGGGCGGGGAGAGCGCGGAGCTTCATGAGGACCTTTCAGGGTGGGAGGAGTGATCCAGGGACGACTCTCCCAGCCCTCGGGCCGACATGTATACCTATCTCGGAAGAGTTCAGGCGGCGTTCACCCGCGATTCTCTTGGATGAACGGCCCTACAACACGGGGACTCCGGGAGCGGCAGACGAAGTAATGTACCTATGTGGCCGAACCTGTGTACACCCAGATCGCCGACGACCTGCGCGCGCGGATCGTCGACGGCACGCTCCGGCCCGGCGACGACGTACCCACGGAGGCGGAGCTCGCGGAGCGCTGGCACACGTCGCGGGGTCCGATCCGCAACGCGCTGGCGGCCCTCCGCGCCGAGGGGTTGATCGAGACCGGTCGGGGGCGCCCTGCCCGCGTGGTGGCGCGCAAGGCGAATCAGGCGGTCGACGTCTCGGTCCCGTTCACCCGCTGGGCGCGGGATCTCGGCGTCACGCCGGGCGCGCAGACGCAGGAGTTGAGCCTGCGACGCGCGGGCGATCTCGGACCGGCACTGGGCGTCGGACCCGACGACACGATCGTGAGCGTGGTACGACTGCGGCTGCTCGACGGGCGGCCGACCATGCTGGAGCGCCTGGCCTACACCGAGGACGTCGGGCGCCGGCTGTTCGAGGTGGACCTCGACGAGGTGTCGATCACCGAGCACCTCGCGTCGGTCGGACACCCGATCGTCACCCTGCAGCACGTGATCGATGCCGTGGCCGCCGATGATCAGGACTCGGCGCTTCTGCGCGTGCCTCGCGGCACGCCCATCCTGCGGCTGACGCGGACGTCCAGGGACGCGGAGGGGCGCATCTTCGAAGCGTCGGAAGACCGCTACCTCAGTGAGGTGGTGCGCTTCACGGTGGCGGCGTCCGGGAGATCGACGGACGGGCACTTCATGAGAGCGGTGGGCGGATGAGACCCGGAGACAGATTCGCGACCGCGGGCGCGGGAGTCTAAGAAGCCAGAAAGATCGCGCCCGCGATCGCAGCGCTGGGGACGCTTTATCTGGGGAGCCTTCAGGATATGTCGGCTCCGCGCGGCCGCTGAAGTGCCGAATGTCGAGACACTCGTAGACTTTCGTCTACGGTCTCAGGCCCGGGATCACGGGCTTCATCTCAGGATACGCGGGGCTCACACCACCGGCAACACGGCGGACACGAGCCAGTGTCCGTCCACTTCACCGGCGCTGAACTCGCCACTGGCGCCCATGACGCGTTCGGCCATGCGCCCGAGCCCGGTCCGGCTGGAGGAGAGCTCACGACGCGGCGTCGTGGGCAGCGGGCTGCGCAACGACAGGTGGGCCTTGTCGTCGTCCACGGCGAGACGGATCTCGACGGTGCCGGGACCTGCGTACTTCAGGACGTTCGTGGCCGACTCGCGCACGATCCGCGCGAGCACGATCTCGACGGCACGAGGGATCCGTTCGTCGCCGGGGTCGCCGTCGAGGATGACATCGTGCCCTGCTGCTTCGAACTCGGCCTGCGCCTCCTCGACCGCAGCGACGAGGTCGCCCGTCGGCATGCCCGCAGCTCGCGGGCCGTCGTCGGCGAGGTCGATCACGAAGCGGAGGTCTGTCATGGCCTTGCGGGCGGCGACACGGATCGCCTCCCGGGAGCCGTCGCTGGCGTCGGGGTCTTCGAGCATCTGCACGTGCAGGGACACCACCGTGAGGTGGTGCGCGATGCTGTCGTGCAACTCGCCGGCGATCCATCGTCGCTCGGCGAGGACGGCTTCCCGTTCCTGCTCGGCCGCAGCCTCCAGCTGACGCTCGAGTCTGCTGCCGCGGGCGAACGCCAATCGGAGGGCGAAGCCGACGGCACCCGCGACTGCGGCGAAGACGAGATAGAGGGCGACGTTCACGCCGGAATCCGCATCGCCGAAGGCGACGATAGCGGCAGAGACGAGAAAGGCCCCCGTGTAGGACAGGATCAACGCGGTCCACCCGAGTCGCATGACCAGCCCGGCCGCGACAGCGGCGGCGGTCAAGACCTGGGATTCGGTTCCTGCCAGAAAAGAGAGGGCGAACACGACGCCGAGGGCGCATGTCGCGATGAGGGGTTTCCAGAGATAGAGGGCGAACACTGCCGACGACGCGATGCTCACCAGGACGGCCGCGGGATTCACACCCGGGGCGACGATGAGGCCGATGACGTCGACGGCGACGGTGATGGAGATGATCGCCAGAACGACGATGCGCTCGATGGGAGTGAGCTTCTCGCCTCGAACCAGTCGGAGCGAATCCGCGGAACCGCGAATCGAATGGTCGAAGGCCATGGTTCACTATCTCCTATTCGCCAGGTACTCTAGCGGACGAGACCAAAGAACTTGCCAACCTGCTGCCAGAAAGTCATTACATTCACCTCCGTTCTAGTGCCGTTTGTCGATGTCTGTATTCATCTTCTCGGCGGCGCGCGGAGCGCACATCTGGCGTTCGTCCAGACCTCGATAGCCAAAGGTCTACATCCTCAGAGCGCCCGCTTCACGCCGTTAGGCTTCCTCCATGCAGGAAATCCGCGTCGTGATCGTCGATGACGATCCTCTGGTCCGCTCCGCGCTGTCGCACTTCGTGTCGCGCGCGCCCGAGATCACGGTCGTGGCGCAGGCAGAGGACGGCCGGGAGGCCCTCACGACGGTCGAGCGCGAGAAGCCGGACGTCGTGATGATGGACGTCCAGATGCCGGAGATGAACGGCATCGAGGCGACCGCGGCGATCGCCGAGCGGTGGCCCGACGTGCGCGTCCTCGCCGTGACGACGCTCGATGGCAGCGACACCGTCCTGCCGATGCTGAGCGCCGGCGCCTCCGGTTACCTGCTCAAGGACTCCAGCGCGGAGGAGATCGTCACGGGTGTGCGCGAGGTGTTCGCGGGAGCGAGCTCGCTGTCCCCCCGCATCGCGTCGATGCTCATCCGCCACGTGCGCGACTCCACGCCCACCGCGGCCGCGGAGACCCTGGAACCGCTCACCGAGCGCGAGGAGGAAGTGCTCCAGTGCCTCGCGAAGGGCATGTCCAATGCCGAGATCGCCAAGGCGCTCATCGTCTCGGAGGGAACCGTGAAGGCCCACCTCGGTCGCATGATGTCGAAGTGGCACCTGCGCGACCGCGTGCAGATCCTCGTCACGGCCGCCCACGCCGGCCTCGTCACCTTCCGCTGAACCGCGGCGTCAGAGCGCGAGCAGCACGATCCCGACGAGGACGATCAGTGAAGCGCCGATCCGCCATCCCGGCTGGGACTCCCGCAGGACGAAGGCGCCGAACAGACTCACGAGCACGACGCTGACCTCCCGCAGCGGTGCCACGAGCGCCACCGGAGCGATCTGGATCGCGGTCAGCACGAGGATGTACGACAGCGGGGACAGGATGCCGAAGGCCAGGATGCGCCGCCACTGCGTGCGGCCCAGCGCCAGGACCGCAGCCCATCGTCCGCGCACCGCCACGGAGTAGAACGGCACCTGCAGCAGCGTGGTGCCGACCATGAACGCCACCGGGGACAGCTCCCATTCCCGCACCGCGTGAGCATCCCAGATCGTGTAGACCGCGATCGCCACGCCGGTGAGGGCGCCGAACAACAGGCCGGGGTCGATGCGGCGCCCGCTGCCCGCCGGACGACGGTCGACGAACCCGATCGCGACCACACCGGCGATCACCGCGGCGACGCCGACGAGCGCCAGGGCCGAGGGGCGTTCGCCGAGCAGGAGCACGGCGACGATCACGGAGAGGAAGGGGCCGGTGCCGCGTGCCGTCGCATAGACGGTCGACAGGCTGCCCTCCCGGTAGCCGCGCTGCAGCACGGCCATGTAGGCGACGTGCAGGACCGCGGAGACGGAGACCCCGAGTGCGAACGAGCCGAGGTCGGCCGCACCGAGTCCGCCCGTGAACGGCACGGCCCCGATCCAGACGGCGGTGCTGGCGACCGCACCCCACCACAGGAACGGCGAGCCGGCGCGGCTGATGCCGTGCGCGATGACGTTCCAGGACGCGTGGGCGATCGCGGCGGCGAGGACGAGGACGAGAGCGACAGCGGACATGGCAGACCCTTCCCTCCGCCGCGGGCGCGACGAATCGGGTCCTCCGGGCTTTTGTCCTGTCAGATGACGGCCCTCCTGCGGAGGAGGACCGTGGCGCCGCTCGGACCAGACGGGTGCAGACCCCGGAACCCTAGGCGCTATCGCCACCACCCTATCCCCGACCGGGAAGGGCGCGGTGACCGGGCGCGACTACGCTCGAAGGACACCCCGCGCAGGAAGGTCATGCCATGCCCGTCACCCCGGACGCCCTCGCCCACGCCGAGGACCTCGCCGACTTCGTCGCCGCTTCGCCGTCGAGCTACCACGCCGCCGCCGAGACGGCCCGCCGTCTGGAAGAGGCCGGCTTCGCGCGGCTGCAGGAGGAGGACGCCTGGCCCGCGCAGCCCGGCGGCCGGTACCTCGTGGTCCGCGACGGCGCGACGATCGCGTGGGTGGTGCCGGAGGATGCGACCGCCACGACGCCCGTGCACGTGTTCGGGGCGCACACCGACTCCCCCGGCTTCAAGCTCAAGCCGCAGCCGACCACCGGAGCACGCGGCTGGCTGCAGGCCGCCGTCGAGGTGTACGGCGGTCCGCTGCTGAACTCCTGGCTCGACCGGGAGCTGCGCCTCGCCGGCCGACTGGCCCTCGCCGACGGCCGGGTCGTCCTCGCCGACACCGGCGCGCTGCTGCGCCTCCCCCAGCTCGCCATCCACCTCGATCGCGGCGTCAACAACGGCCTCGCGCTCGACAAGCAGACCGAGACGCAGCCGGTGTGGGGCCTGGGGGATCCGACCGAGGCCGATGTGCTGGGCGAGCTCGCCGACTCCGCCGGAGTGACCGCGGCGGAGATCCGCGGGTACGACGTCGTCGTCTCCGACGCCGCGCGGGGTGCCGTGTTCGGCAAGGACGACGCGTTCTTCGCCTCCGGCCGGCTCGACGACCTCGCCTCGGTGCACGCGGGCGTCGTGGCCCTTGCGGCTCACGAGCCCGCCGCGGGCGCGCCCGTCGCGATCCTCGCCGCGTTCGATCACGAAGAGCTCGGCTCCGAGTCGCGCTCCGGCGCCGCGGGCCCCTTCCTCGAGGATGTGCTGGAGAGGCTCTACCAGAGGCTCGGCGCCGACGGTTCCGCCCGCCGCCAGGCGTACGCGTCGTCGTGGTGCCTGTCCAGCGACGTGGGGCACTCCGTCCACCCGAACTACATCGGCCGGCACGATCCCGTCGTGCAGCCCGTGCTCGGCTCCGGACCCATCCTCAAGCTCAACGCCAACCAGCGCTACGCGACCGATGCGGTCGGCGCCGCGTCCTGGCGGAACTGGTGCGATCGGGCCGAGGTGGTGACGCAGGAGTTCGTCTCGAACAACAGCGTGCCGTGCGGCTCGACCATCGGACCGATCACCGCGACCCGGCTCGGCATCCGCACGGTCGACGTGGGCATCCCGATCCTCTCGATGCACTCCGCCCGCGAGCTCGCCGGGGTCTCGGACCTGCACGACCTGACCCGCGTGGCCGGGGCCTTCTTCGCCGGCTGAATCGGGCCGCGCGGAGTGCGCCCACACAGTGCCAGGATGTGAGGATGACCGACATCAGGCCGGCTCTCATCGAGCGTGCAGGCATCGAGATCATCCCCGAGTCCGAGCGGACCGCCCAGCCCCGCGACCTGTTCTGGCCGTGGTTCGCGGCGAACGTCTCGGTGTTCGGGATGTCGTACGGCTCGTTCGTGCTCGACTTCGGCATCTCGTTCTGGCAGGCGACGGTGGTGTCGGTCGTCGGCATCGTCGTGTCATTCCTGCTGTGCGGCCTCATCGCGATCGCGGGCAAGCGGGGGTCGGCGCCGACGATGGTGCTCTCCCGAGCCGCGTTCGGCGTGCAGGGTCAGAAGGTCCCAGGGATCGTGTCCTGGCTCACGTCGATCGGGTGGGAGACGTTCCTCGCGATCATGGCGGTGCTCGCGACGGCGACCGTCATCACGCAGCTCGGCGGCGACGGCGACAGCCTCTGGCTGAAGATCCTCGCCACCGTCATCGTCGCGGCGCTGATCGTCGCCGCCTCGGTGCTCGGCTACCACACGATCATGCGGCTGCAGTCGGTGCTGACATGGATCACCGGCGTCGTGACGATCGTCTACATCATCCTCGCCGCGCCGACCATCGACCTCGCCGCGGTGCTGGCCCGGCCGGACGGCGGCATCGGCCAAGTGGTCGGCGCGCTCGTCATGGTGATGACCGGATTCGGGCTGGGCTGGATCAACATCGCCGCGGACTGGTCGCGTTACCAGAAGCGCACCGCGTCCGACGGGGCGATCATCGCCTGGAACACCATCGGCGGCTCGGTGGCACCGGTCATCCTCGTCGTCTTCGGTCTGCTCCTCGCGGGATCGGACGCCGAGCTCATGGACGCGATCGCCGCGGATCCGATCGGTGCGCTCGCGAGCATCCTGCCGGTCTGGGTCCTCGTGCCGTTCCTGTTCACGGCCGTGCTCGCGCTCGTCTCCGGCGCGGTGCTCGGCATCTACTCCTCCGGCCTGACCCTGCTCAGCCTCGGCATCCGCATCCCGCGGCCGTCGGCGGCGGCGATCGACGGCGCGATCCTCACCGCGGGCACCATCTTCGTGGTGTTCTTCGCGACCGATTTCCTCGGCCCGTTCCAGAGCTTCCTCATCACCCTGGGCGTGCCGCTGGCCTCCTGGGCCGGCATCCTCATCGCCGACATTCTGCGTCGTCGGAAGGACTACGACGAGGCGGCCCTGTTCGACAGCCGCGGCCGCTACGGCGCCTGGGACTGGACCTCGATCGGCACCATGGTCGTCGCGAGCGTGATCGGCTGGGGCCTCGTCCTCAACGGCTTCGCGGACGCCGCACCGTGGAACAACTGGCAGGGATACCTCCTGTTCCTCGTCGGCGGGACGGACGGGGACTGGGCGTACGCGAACCTCGGGGTGTTCGTCGCCCTCGTGCTGTCATTCCTCGTCACCTGGTTCGCGCGGGCGGGGAAGATCCGGCGGCAGGAGTCGTGAGCCCTTCGACAGGCTCCGGGACCCAGGAGGCGGCAGGCACCGGAGCCGAGAGCTGGCTCGTGGTGATCGACCCGCAGGTGATCTTCGCGTCGCCCGACTCGGCGTGGGGCTCGCCGTTCTTCGCCGACGCGATGACGAACATCCGGCGCCTCGCGGACGCCTTCGGCGAGCGCGTGCTCGTGACCCGGTGGCTTCCGACGGCCGACCGCTCCACCTCCTGGGGCGAGTACTTCGCCGCGTGGCCGTTCGCCGACCGCCCCGCCGACGACCCCTTGTACGCGCTGGTCCCCGAGGCGGAAGGCCTGTCTCCTCATCCCACCGTGGACCTGCCGACCTTCGGCAAGTGGGGCCAGGAGCTCGAGGCCATCGTGGGTAACGGCGGTCGGATCGTGCTCGCGGGTGTGTCCACGGACTGCTGCGTCGTGTCCACCGCTCTCGCCGCCGCGGATGCCGGGGCACGGGTGACGCTCGCCGCCGACGCCTGCGCCGGCTCCACGGCCGAGAACCACGTCGCCGCCGTGCAGGTCATGTCCCTGTATCCCCCGCAGATCACCGTGACCGACACCGCCACCCTCCTCTCCCCCTGACCCCGGCCCCGCCCCCGCGCCCCGCACCCGTGCGGGACGGAATTCGCACTTCCGCACACCATTTCCCGCCCGTTTTCGATCCCGCACCCCGGCGAGCTCTCCCAGCGGGACGGATTCCGCCCCTCGCGTGGGTCCACCGGGCACGGTTTCGATCCCGCACGGAGCCTCCGTCGCGGGATGGAAAAGCACCTCGGCAGCCGCGGGGAGGAGCGTTGTTGAGCCCGACAGGGGCGAGGGTCAGGCGTGGGCGCGGACCGCGGCGGCGATGTCGGCGGGAGATCCGTGCCAGGGCGCACCATGGCCGGGAAGGACCCACTCGGCGTCGAGCGCCGCGAGACGGTCGAGCGAGGCCAGGGCTTCCGCGGGCGCGTCGGTGAACGGGGCCGGTTGCGCGCCCTCCTCCCCCGTGAGCACATGCCGCGTGGTCAGAGCGTCGCCGACGAACACCGCGCCGACCGCCGGGATGTGCACTGCGACACTCCCCGGCGAGTGCCCCGGGAGCCCCACGACGACCGGGGCCCCGGGGAGGTCGAGCACATCACCGTCCGCGACCTCGGACACCTCGGTGACGTGGCGCGTGCGGACCGCACTCTTGCGGAGGCCGTAGGCCAGGAACCCGAGCATCGGACCGAGCCGGGCAGGACCCATCGGGGTCTTCGGCTTCTCCCCGGTACGCACGCGGTGGGCATCAGCACCGTGGATGAACACCGGTACGCCGGACTCGCGACGCAGTCGTTCCGCGAATCCGATGTGGTCGCTGTCGCCGTGGGTCAGCACGAGTCCGCGGATGTCGGACAGCGATCGCCCGATCGCGGCCAACTCCCGCTGCAGGTCATGCCAGTGCCCGGGCAACCCGGCGTCGACGAGGGTGATGCCCTCGGGCAGATCGATGAGGTACGAGGCGACGATGTCGTTGCCGAGGCGGTGGAGGTGGGGGGCGAGCTTCATGATGATCCTCTCGGGCGATTGCGATGGCTACGTTACGTAGCTATCATGGCTACTGTCAATAGCCATCGAGGAGGATCCATGCCCACCCCCGAGCGCACATCGATCGATGCCATCGTCGCGGCCGGCCAGGCGATCATCGAGGCCGAGGGGCCTGCGGGACTCACGATGCAGGCGGTCGCGGAGCGTGTGGGCGTGCGCGCCCCCTCCCTCTACAAGCGCGTGCGCGATCGCGAGGCCCTGCGCGCCGCGGTCGCCACGGCATCCGTCCATGCCCTCGCGACCCGACTCGAGGCGGCCGGCGACGACCTCTCCACCCTCGCCCGGACCTATCGCACCTTCGCTCACGCGCACCCGGAGGGATTCCGCCTCATGTTCAACGCCGCGGTCTCCCGCGAGACCCTGGAACGCTCCGCCGCCCCCGTCATCCGCGCCTGCGCCACCGCGGTCGGCGAGACGGACGCCCTCGACGCCGCGCGTCTCTTCACCGCCTGGGCCACCGGATTCCTGCAGATGGAGCTGTCCGGGGCGTTCCGACTCGGCGGTGATGTCGACCGCGCCTTCGAGTACGGCCTCCGGCGCCTCATCACGAGCCTCGCTGGGTGAGGACGCCCGCCCTTCCCAGTCCACGACGGCGGATGCCGGCGCACTGAGGCCGTGGACGGCGCCGCATCGTGCTGGCGGGAGACTCCGCCGGGGCCCAGCTCGCCAGCCGATTGGGGACGCTCGTCACGAATCCGTCCCCCGGTCGTGCGGGCGGTCCTGGGCACGGGCGCACGAGCCGGGCACGGATGCACGACCGAATCAGGGAGATACCCGTGCAACTGTCTCCGGATCGTGCAGGTGAGCCGAGACCGGACATAACAGGTCTGTGACGACCGGCACGGAAGTGATATGTTCGCGGGATGCACACCGAGAACGAACGCGCACTCGAGTCCGGGATCGTCACGGACCTCTCCGGCCGCATGACCTACGGCTCGTATCTCGCGCTCGACCAGCTCCTCACGGCACAGCATCCGGTGAGCGACCCGCAGCACCACGACGAGATGCTGTTCATCATCCAGCACCAGACGACGGAGCTCTGGCTGAAGCAGCTGCTGCATGAGCTCAGCTCCGCCCGGGAGCTGCTCGCGGCCGACGACCTGCGCGAAGCCCTCAAGCGCATCGCCAGGGTCAAGCGCATCCAGGACGTGATGACGCAGCAGTGGTCGGTCCTGGCGACACTGACCCCGACGGAGTACGCCCAGTTCCGTGGCGCGCTCGGCAACTCGTCCGGCTTCCAGTCGGTGCAGTACCGCGCCGTGGAGTTCGCGCTGGGCAACAAGAACGAGAAGATGCTGAGCGTCTTCCGCGACCACCCTGCGAACCTCGCGCTCCTCACCGCCGAGTGGGAGAAGCCCACGCTGTACGACGAGTTCCTCCGCTACGCGTCGCGCCGCGGGCTCCCCGTCCCGCGCGAGATCCTCGACCGGGACGTGCGCGAGCCGTACCGCGAGACCCCCGCCCTCGTGCCCGCGATCCGCGCGATCTACCAGGACCCGCGCACCCACTGGGACCTCTACGAGGCCTGCGAGGACCTCGTCGACCTCGAGGACAACTTCCAGTTCTGGCGATTCCGCCACCTCAAGACCGTGTCCCGCACCATCGGGATGAAGGTCGGCACGGGTGGATCGAGCGGCGTCGGCTTCCTGCAGCGTGCCCTCGACCTGACGTTCTTCCCGGAGCTCTACACCGTCCGCACCGAGATCGGCTCCTGATGCGCGCGGCGACGTTCTTCGACGGTGAGCGCTGGCGCGAGGGCGTCGCCGGGCTCGGCGTGGACGGGCGCCCCCAGCTCCGCGATGAGGCGCCCTCCCCCGGCACCCCGGCCCTGATCGGACGCATCGTCGGCGGCTTCACGGACCACCACGTGCATCTGCAGCTCGTCGACCATGCGCTCCTCGCCTCGTCGTGCCTCGGTCGGGTGGTCGACCTCGGCGGCGATCCGTCCACAGTCGCGGGGATCGCCCGGCACCACTCCGGAGATTCGTCGACCCGACACGGATCTGGAGCGTCGCGCACCGTCCACTACGCCGGCGCGTTCCTCACTCCTCCCGGCGGTTACCCTTCGGACCGCGCGTGGGCACCGGCAGGTTCGGTCCGGGAGATCGCCGACTCCGCGGCGGCGGCGACCGTGATCGAGGAGCTGGCGGCGGCCGGCGCCTCCGGCATCAAGGCCGCGAGCAACAGCGCCGCCGGCCCGGTCCTCTCCGACGCCCTCTTCCGCGCGATCGTCGAGCTCGCCGCGGCGCACGGCCTCCCCGTCGTCGCCCACGCGGAGGGCCCCGGCGAGGCGCAGCGCGTCATCCGCCTCGGAGCGACGCAGCTCGCGCACGCTCCGTTCACCGAGCGTCTGGACGACGAGGAGATCGCGGAGCAGGCCGTCCGGTCCGCCTGGATCAGCACCCTCGCCATCCACGACCCCGCCGCGAGGGCCATCGCGATCGACAACGTCGCCCGGTTCCACGCCGCCGGCGGCACCGTCCGCTACGGCACCGACATGGGCAACGGCCCGACCCCCGTCGACCTGAACCCGACCGAGGTCGCCGCCCTCCGCACCGCCGGCCTCGACGACGAGGCCCTCCTCCGCGCCCTTGCGCCCGTCGACCCGCTCGATCCCCGCTCTCTCCTCCTCCTGCTGCCACCGGGATCCGCCGATCCCCTGGCCGCCCGCCCGCTCACCCCCGCCGACCTGAATGTGTGACATGACCGACCGCTCCGCCGATACCGCCCTCCTCGACGCCGCCCGCGCCCTGGACGAAGCGGACCCACTCGCCGCGCACCTCGACGCGTTCGTCGAGGCCCCGGGCGTCACCGCCTACCTGGACGGCAACTCGCTCGGCCGCCCGCTGCGCGACGTGCCGGAGAAGCTCGCCGCCTTCGTGCGCGAGGACTGGGGCACCCGCCTCATCCGCTCCTGGGACGAGCAGTGGATGGCCCTGCCGATGGAACTCGGCGACCGCATCGGCGCCGTGACCCTGGGCGCGGGGCCGGGGCAGACGGTCGTGTCCGACTCCACGAGCGTCCTCATCTACAAGCTCATGCGGGGGGCCCTTCGACACGCTCAGGGACCCAGCGGCGCGGCTCAGGGGCCCACGGGGCGGACGGAGCTCGTGATCGAGGAGGGGAACTTCCCCACCGACCGGTTCCTTGCCGAGGGCGTCGCGGCGGAGATGGGGGCCACGCTGCGCTGGATCACGCCCGATCCGGTGCACGGCGTCACGATCGACGACGTCGCGGCCGTGGTCTCCGAGCGGACGGCGCTCGTCTCGCTCAGCCACGTCGACTACCGCTCCGGCGCCCTCGCCGATATGCCCGGCATCACGGCCGTCGTCCACGAGGCCGGGGCGCTGATGATGTGGGACCTCTGCCACTCGGCGGGCGTCGTGCCGATGCAGCTCGACGACTGGGGCGTCGACATGGCCGTCGGCTGCACGTACAAGTACCTCAACGGCGGCCCGGGATCGCCCGCGTTCGCCTACCTCCGCCACGACCTGCAGGGCCTGCTGCGGCAGCCGATCCAGGGATGGTGGAGCGCCGCCGACATCTTCGCCATGGGCCCGGAGTACGTCCCCGCCGACGGCATCCGTCAGCTCCTCAGCGGCACGCCGCCGGTGACCTCGATGCTCGCGATGCAGGGCATGATCGACCTCATCGAGCAGTCGGGGATCGACGGCGTGCGCGCGAAGTCGGAGTCGCTCACCGCGCTCGCGGTCCGGGCGTACGACGAGCTGCTCGCGCCGCTGGACGTCCGCCTGCTCAGCCCTCGCGACCCCGCGCGACGCGGCGGACACATCACGATCGGCCACCCCGACTTCCGGGAGGTCACCCGGAGGCTCTGGGCCGACGGCGTCATCCCCGACTTCCGCTTCCCGGACGGGATCCGGCTCGGGCTGTCGCCGCTGAGCACCTCGCACGCCGAGACCGTGGCCGGGGTGCTCGCGGTCAGGGATGCGTTGGAGTCCGGTGTCTCCTGACCCCGCGGCGCCGGTCGTGCTCGATGACATCGACGCCCGCCCCGGCAGCACCGCCTCGCTCCTGCGCACCCTGATCGGCCTGTATCTGCGCCCGCTCGGGGGCTGGATCTCGGCCGCCGATCTCGTGGCGCTGGCCGCCGATCTCGGCATCCCCGCCGCTCCCGCCCGGACGGGCATCGCCCGTCTCAAGCAGAAGGGCCTGCTCCTACCGGAACGCCGCGACGCCGTCGGGTACCGGCTGAGCCCGGCGGCCGTGCCGATGCTGGAGCGCGGCGACCGCCGGATCTTCCGGATGCAGGAGATGACCGACGACGATCCGTGGTGCCTCGTGTCGTTCTCGATCCCAGAGAGCGCGCGCAGCGTGCGCCATCAACTGCGCCGTCGGCTGCACTGGATCGGCGCCGGTGTCGTCTCCCCCGCCCTGTGGATCTGTCCCGGGCACCTCAGGAAGGAGGCGGAGCAGATCCTCGACGAGCTGGATGCCCGCCGCTGGGCGACCCTGTTCGACGCCTCGGCCCCGGCCCCGGCCGGCACCCTGGCCGAGGCCGCTGCGGCGTGGTGGGACCTGGACGGGCTGCGCGCCGAGCACGAGGCCTTCCAGGCGTCGCTCACGGCCATGCCCGATGCGCCGTTCCCCGCGTACGTGCACCTCATCGACCGGTGGCGGGTGCTGCCCTACACCGATCCGGGGCTGCCCCCGGCGATGCTGCCGGCCGACTGGCCGGGCGGACGCAGCTTCGAGGCGTTCGCCCGGCTGTCGGCGGCGTGGGAGGCACCCGCCCTGGCTCACGTGCGAGCCGTGACGACCTAGCCATTCCGGGTGGCGACCTCGCGCACGAACCCGGTCACGTGCTCCTGCAGCCGCAGGATCCGCATCTCGCGCGCGAGCTCGCGGTCGTACCCCGGATAGGCCAGCGGCGGGAGCGTGCGCACCGCCGCGTTGCAGCCGAACTCGGCGCACGCGAGAACGCCGACCGTGTCGCCCTTGCGACCGGCGGCCCCGGCGCGTCGGGCCACGTACAGCTGCACGTCGTTGCGGAGCGTCACGTCCTCGCACCACGAGCACTGAGCGCGGGCGAGCACGCGCTGCTCGGCACGCTGCAGCACGACGCCCACGGGCTCGTCGTCGATCCAGACGACGACATAGGCGCGCCGCGGCAGCTTCGGGTCGACCCAGCCGAGGTAGTCAAGTCGGTCGAAGTCGGTCTCGGCGAAGCCGGGCGGCACGGTGATGTCGGAGACCTCCTTGCGGGAGGCGTTGCAGAAGGAGGCGCGCAGGGCGCGCTCGTCGATGGGACGCATGAGGGAAGAGCTTTCGGTGTGATCGCCGGAACGGCGAGACGGATCGGAGGATCACCCGGACGATGCCGGGGTACGACGCAGCACCGGAGACGGGGTTCCGCCTCCGGCCGGTCCTCAGCCTCTGCCTGCGGCGCTGAACGCGCCTGCAGCTCCGCTCCGCGCCCCGAGGGCGCTCATCGACGACAGCACCCGGCGAGCATACACCCGTTTGTTTCGTCGCGTGTCGAGAGCGCTGCGGGATCCCGACCTCGTCGGCGTACTCTGGCCGGACGCCGATCCGAAGGAGTCCCCGTGTCCACGCCGCTGCACCGCCGTCCGCCCCTCGAGGTGCGTGAGCGTGCGACGTGCATGTGCCGGAACGGCGGCCGCTGCTCCTCCTCGGCCCCCGGCCACGCCCTGCACCTGATCCAGGAGCGCCTCGCGGCGGCGACCCCGGCGCGATGGGCGGACGCGTTCGTGACCGCGGCGGATCCGGTCGCCGGAGACCTCGTCGTCCGCACGCTCGACGGCACCACCCACACGCTGTGGAACGGCTCCGGCGCGGCGCTGGAGGCCGCCATCGGCAGCCCGGTCGCCCTCCACCTCGACTACGCCGTGCTCGCCGTCGGGCGCACCCGCTTCAACGTCGCCGTCGTGTGAGGATGCACTGACCCCCTCGGGTCAGGCGCTCGCCATCATCATGTCGCGGACCGCCATGCAGGCGTTCATGCAGGCCTGGCACGCCTGAGCGCACAGGCGGCAGACGTCGCTGTGATCGGCGTGCTGCATGCACTCGTCCATGCACATCTGGCACATCGCGATGCAGGCGTCCAGCATCGCCATCATCGTGGCCGGGGTCATCCCCTGCACGCGGAGCATGGATCGCATCATCGTGTGACACATGTCCGCGCAGTTCATGCACGCGGGGGCGCAGCCCATCTCCTGCGTCGCGCACACGGTGCAGGCCTGCTCGCAGGCCGCACAGGCGTCCATACAGGCCTGCAGCACCGACATGTCCATCATCGCCATGTCCGGCATCGACTCCATGTTCTTGGACATGGCACCCATCATCATCGCGTCCATCGCACACCGCTCCCTTCGTCGAGGACGACGGGCAGGACACCCGCCTGGCGCCAGGCTAACCCCTGGGTGGGACGGGAGTCGATGGGGGCGGAACGCTGACACGCCGCTCGGTGAATGTCAATCCCGTGGACGGACCGCACGCCCGGTGCGACGCTCGAAGAGCAATCGATCCGTCCAGGAGAGGAGCCTCTTATGAGTGGCGCAGATGACATGAAGAATTCCGCTGAGAAGCTGGGTGGCAAGGTCAAGGAAGGCTTCGGCAAGCTGACCGACAACGAGAAGCTCGAGGCCGAAGGCCAGGCGGATCAGGTCAAGGCCGACGCGAAGCAGGCCGGCGAGAACGTGAAGGACGCCGCGGGCAAGGCCGGCGACAGCGTCAAGGACGCGTTCAACCGCTGATCCCCCACCCGCTGATCCCATGAAGAGGGGGAGGCTCGCCGATGGCGAGCCTCCCCCTCCGCACTCGGGTCAGACCTTGCGGCTGCCGGTGATCGCTCGGATCAGCCAGGCGATCACGGCGATGGCCAGGAGCACCAGACCGACCCACAGCAGGAACTGGAGCGACTGCACCAGTCCTCCGGTGATCGCGAGGATCACGGCGATGACGATGACGATGATCAGGAGGATGTTCATCGGTCTTTCCCTTCTCTGGGGGCGCGGGCGCCCGACTGCGGTGACCTCACGCTAGACCCGAACCACACCCTCTCTGGAGGGGGTTGACTTCGACCCTCCCGATGCGCGAAGGAGCAGAGCAATGCCAGGACGACGCAACAACTCACTGAAAGATCCGGAGCTGTACGAAGAGCTCCGCGACGACGGGGCTTCGAAGGAGAAGGCCGCCCGCATCTCGAACGCCGCCGCACGAGACGGCCGCAGCTCGGTCGGCCGCCGCGGCGGGAAGCACGGGGACTACGAGGACTGGACCGTTCCCGAGCTGCGCAAGCGCGCCAAGGAGCTGGGCCTCACCGGCTACAGCGGCAAGCGCAAGGCCGAGCTCATCTCCGAACTGCGAAACCACTGACCCGGATGACGCGCTTCGGGATCGAGGAGGAGTTCCTCCTGCTCGACGAGGATTCGCTCGTCCCCGTCGCCCTCAGCGGTGACATCCTGGAGCGCATCGGCGATGACGTCATCGCCGGACGCGTGACCACCGAGTACCTGGCCTCGCAGGTCGAGGCCCTCACCGATCCGGTGCGGACCGGCGCCGAGGCCGTCCAGCAGCTGACGGCGATGCGCACGGCCATCGGCACGCAGGCACGCGCCCGGCGCGCGATCGCGGCGCCCACTGGCTCTCCGTTCACCACTCTCCGCTCGCCGCGCCTCTCGCCGTCGGCGCACTACGACGACGTCGCGCGGCGGCTCGCGCACCTCACCCGCGAACACGAGGTGAACGGTCTGCACGTGCACGTCGAGGTGGCGGACGAGGAGGAGCGGGTCCGCGCCCTGAACCGTCTCCGCGCCTGGCTGCCGCTGCTGCTCGCTCTCAGCACGAACAGCCCGTTCGGCAACGGTCTCGACACGGGATTCGCGAGCTGGCGGAGCATGC
The DNA here is from genome assembly GCF_037148555.1 of Microbacterium sp. MMO-113. NCBI lineage: Bacteria > Bacillati > Actinomycetota > Actinomycetes > Micrococcales > Microbacteriaceae > Microbacterium > Microbacterium sp. MMO-113. The sequence continues at coordinate 549,664 of NZ_JBBCTD010000003.1, forward strand.
TCATCCGCCGGCTCCCCTCGTCCTGGTGTCCGCCCCGGTTCGCCGACCTCGACGACTACCGGGCGCGCGTAGACCAGCTCCTCGCCCTCGGAACCATCGGCGAGGCCACCTCCCTCTCGTGGGCGGTGCGCCTCTCGGAGCGCTACCCGACGGTCGAGGCGCGCGTCGCGGACACTCAGCTCACTGCGGAGGACGCCGTTCTCTCCGCACTGCTGACCCGCGGGATCGCCCTGTCGTCCGGGCAGCGGATCGTCGCCGACGAGACGGAGGCGATCGACGCGTCGATCTGGATGGCGTCGAGAGCGGGGATGACGGCCCGCATCGTGGATCCGCTCACCGGAGAGGTCTGCCCGACCTGGACCGTGGCGGAGCACCTGATCGACGACATCGGGCCGGTGCTGGACGACCTCGGCGATGCGGCCGCCGTGCAGGAAGGTCTCGACCGGATGCGGGCCGACGGGACCGGTGCGGACCGACAGCGCGCGGCGCACGCACGGGACGGGCTCCCCGCGCTCCGACGGCTCCTGCAGGGAGGTACCGGAACTCCGGCCGACTGACCGGCCCTCGCGTCCGTCGCCCGGAGTAGGGTCGGCCTGTGTCATCCTTCGCCCCGCTCCAGCGGCTCGTCATCGCGATTGCCGTGCTGGCCTCGTTCGTCACGTTCCTCGACGGGACTGTGGTGAACGTCGCCCTTCCCGCCATCAGTGAAGAGCTCGGCGGCGGGATCACCACGCAGCAGTGGGTCGTCGACGCCTACCTCATCACCCTCAGCGCGCTGATCCTGCTCGCCGGCTCCCTGTCCGACGCCTACGGACGGGTGCTGGTGATGCGGATCGGCCTCATCGCCTTCGGCATCGCGTCCGTCGCCGTCGCCGCCGCGATCGACCCGCTCATGCTCATCGTGGCTCGCGGGGCGCAGGGGGCGGCCGGAGCCCTGCTCGTCCCCAGCTCCCTCGCGCTCATCACCGCGACCATGCGCGGCGACCTGCAGGCAAGGGCCATCGGCGTCTGGACCGCCTTCACCACGGCCGCCCAGCTGGTCGGCCCCCTGCTCGGCGGACTCTTCGTCGACTTCCTGTCCTGGCGCTTCGTCTTCCTCATCAACGTCCTCCCCATCGGGGTGACGCTGGTGCTGCTCGCCCGCCTGCATCTACCGGAGCACCCGCGAGGCGTCCGCGTGGACTGGTGGAGCGGAGCACTGTGCGCGCTGGGTCTGGGCGCCATCGTCTTCGCCCTCATCGAGCAGCCGAACCTCGGATGGACCTCCCTCGCGATCTGGATCCCCGCCGTGGTCGGGGCCGTGCTCTTCGCCGTCTTCCTGTGGCGCCAGGGCCGCTCGGCCACACCGCTCATGCCGCTCTGGCTGTTCCGGGTGCGCGACTTCGGGTGGGGCAACCTCGCCACGCTCTTCGTGTACGCCGCGCTCTCCCTAAACGGCTTCGTGGTCGGCGTCTACCTCCAGCAGGGGGCGGGACTCAGCGCCACGGCGGCCGGGCTCGCGAGCCTGCCGATGACGATCCTCATGATCCTGCTGAGCTCCCGCGCCGGCGGGTGGGCGGGGCGCTGGGGCCCGCGCATCTTCATGACGATCGGACCGCTGATCATGGCCGTCGGCGCATTGATGCTGCTGACCGTGAACGCCACCTTCGACTACTGGGCGCAGGTGCTCCCGGCCATGATCGTGATGGGTCTCGGTCTGTCGCTCACCGTCGCCCCGCTGACGGCCGCGATCCTCGGGGCCATCGACGAGAACCACTCCGGCATCGCCTCCGCTGTGAACAACGCCGTCTCCCGCGTCGCGGGTCTGCTGGTGGTCGCGATGCTGTCGACCATCGTCGGGGGCACGCTCGACCTCGACGGTTTCCACAACGCAGCATGGGTCACGGCGGCGCTCCTCGTGCTCGGCGGCGTCGTGTCGTGGATCGGCATCCGCCGGAACCCCTCGGAGGCGGCGGCCCCGCCCGTCGGCGCTCCCGCGCAGACGACGCCTCAGCCGCGATGAGCGTCCCGCGTCCGCGGCGCCGTCGAAGGACGACACACCTCTCCCTGGCGGCGTCGGTCGCGGTCGGGGTCTTCGCTCTCGCCGCCTGCACCGCGCTGCCCGCTCCCCCCGCGGAGGGAACGGGGTCGTCGGCCGATGTCGCACTTCCTCCGACCGGCGCCCTCCCCGACTACCAGCTCGGCGGCGCCTACGATCCGCCCGAGGGGGTGGGCATCGTCGGGCGCGACCGCAGCGCGGAGCCGGCTGCCGGCCTCTACTCCGTCTGCTACGTCAACGGCTTCCAGACCCAGCCGGGCGAGCTCGACGCCTGGCCCGACGACCTTCTCCTGCGCGACGGCGACGAGGTGGTCTTCGACCCCGATTGGCCCGACGAGGCCCTCCTGGACACCGGCAGCGCGGCGCAACGATCCCGCATCGCCGAGATCGTGATCCCGTGGATCGAGGGCTGCGCGGACTCCGGCTTCCAGGCGGTCGAGTTCGACAACCTCGATTCGTTCTCGCGCTCCGGCGGCGCCCTGAGCCTGGACGACAACCTCGCGCTCGCGGAGCTGCTCGTCGACGCGGCGCACGGTGTCGGGCTCGCCGCCGGGCAGAAGAACGCGGCCGAGCATGCGGACGTCCTGAAGGAGCGCGCGGGCTTCGACTTCGCCGTGACGGAGGAATGCGCCGCCTTCGCGGAGTGCGGTGCGTACACCGCGGTCTACGGGGCGCACGTGATCGACATCGAGTACACGGATCAGCTCCCCCGGCCGTTCACTGAGATGTGCGCCGACCCGGACACCCCGGCGTCGACCGTGCTCCGCGATCGTGACCTCGTCACTCCGGACGATGAGGGCTATGTGTTCGCCGGGTGCCCGTGACGACGGGCGCGCTTGCCTGCCGACCGGCTCGGCGTCAAGTCCCTGGTGGTCTCCGCTCGCGCGCGTGAGGATGCGGGTGATCGATCCGATGGGAGCCCCTCCTCATGACCCTCTCCACCCTCGACGCCGACACCGCCGTCGCCTTCTCGCCGCGCGGCCCCCTGTCGAGCGCCGTCCTCGGCGTCCTCACGGGTCGCGGTGACGATGCCGCGACCCTCCCCGACCTCGCCGCCGCAGCCGTCGCTGCGAGCGACGACGTGGTCCGGGATGACGACATCCAGCTCGGCCTGTTCGTCCTCTACGCGTCGTCCTACGGCTCGCTTCCGCAGCTGGATGCGAGTCTCGAGTGGGATGCCGGGGTGGTCACGGCACGCCGCATCCTCGAGGACGCCTTCGAGGCCGCACTGCGTGACACCGTGCCGGTGCCCGAGCTTCCCGAACCCACGGTCGACGCCGTCGGTCGCGCCCTGTTCGCCCTCGCCGCCGCGGACACCGGCCCCAGCCTGTCCCGGCACATCGCCCGGAAGGCCACCCGCGAGCAGGCCGAGGAATCCCTGATCCTGCGATCGGTGTACACGTTGCGGGAGGCCGATCCGCACTCCTGGGCGATTCCGCGGCTGACCGGCCGCCCCAAGGCCGCGCTCGTGGAGATCCAGTCCGACGAGTACGGCGGCGGCCGACCCCAGCGGGTGCATGCGGAGCTCTATGCGCGGGCCCTGCGCGCCGCAGGACTCGACGACACGTACGGCGCCTATCTCGACGACGCCCCGGCGATCACGCTCGCCTCGCACAACATGATGAGCCTGTTCGGACTCAACCGCCGGCTCGTCGGCGCCATCGTCGGCCATCTCGCCGCCTACGAGATGACCTCGTCGATCCCCTGCCGGTTCTACGCCGACGGCCTGCACCGGCTGGGGTTCGCCGACGAGGTCGCCGCGTACTTCGAGGAGCATGTGGAGGCCGACGCGGTGCACGAGCAGATCGCCGCCCGCGACCTCGCGGGCAGCCTCGCCGAGGACCGTCCGGAATTGCTGGCGGACATCCTGTTCGGCGCGGCCGCGTGCCTCACGGTCGACGGGTGGGCCGGAGCCCACACCCTGGACGCCTGGACCGAGGGCCGCTCGGCGCTGCGGGAGAGGACGACGGCATGAGCGGTCGCGAGGAGCCGGTCACGGTCACCGCGTACCCCGACGGCCCGCTGCTCGTGCGCGGGGAGATCGAGCTGCGCGCGAGCGACGGCACGGTGATCGATCCTCGGCGCCGCACGGTGGCGCTGTGCCGCTGCGGGCTCTCCGCACTCAAGCCGTTCTGCGACGGCACGCACAAGGCGGCCGGGTTCCGCACCGAGGGCTGAGCCGGGGTCAGCCCTCCGGCCAGTAGTGACTGTCGGGGACGGATCGCGCGCCGAAGATCGCCTGCCCGACGCGCACGCACGTCGCGCCCTCCTCGACGGCGATCTCGTAGTCGCCGGACATGCCCATCGACAGTGCACCGTCGCCGATGAGTTCGGGAGTCTCGTCGCGCGCCCTGTCGCGGAGCGTGCGCAGGAGCGCGAAGCACTCCCGCACCCGGGCGTCGTCGGGCGTGAGCAGCGCGAGCGTCATCAGGCCACGGACACGGAGGGCACCGTAGGACGGCAGGGCCTTCAAGAAGCCCGGCAGCTCCTCCGGAGGCATCCCGAACTTCGAGTCCTCGGCCGAGGTGTTCACCTGCACGTACACGTCGAGGCTGCGGCCCGCGGCCTGCAAGCGCCGGTCGAGGGCCTCCGCGACGCGGAGTCGGTCGAGCGCCTGGAACTCGGCAGCGAAGGAGGCGACGTCTCTCGCCTTGTTCGTCTGCAGGTGACCGATGACCACCCAATCGACGTCGAGGTCGGCCGTCTCCCGGTTCTTGCGTACCGCCTCCTGCACCTTGTTCTCGCCGAGACGACGCAGGCCGGCACCGATGGCCACCCGCACCCGATCGGTCGGGACGGTCTTGCTCACGGGGAGCAGGTGCACCGCAGCGGGTTCGCGTCCCGCCCGCTCGGCGGCGGCGTCGATGCGCGCACGCACCGCCGCGACGTTGGCCTGGAAGTCGGCGGCGGTGGACGCCGTCGGGTAGCGATCGGCGCCGTCCTCCGCGGGTTCGAACTTTGACATAGGTCAAAATCTAACATAGCTTCGGGACCACGTCGCACGTCCGCCGACATCCCCTCACGAAGGAGCCTGCCCATGTCCGCACCCGGCCTGTTCTCCGACACCTCGCTGTCGACTCCGCGCCTGCGCACCGAGGTGCCGGGGCCGCGGAGCCGCGCCCTGCACGAGCGCCGGCAACGCGTCGTCCCTCGCGGGGTCGGCAGCGTGCTGCCCGTCTACATCGAGCACGCCGACGGACCCTGGGTCACCGACGTCGACGGCAACCGCTTCCTCGACCTCGGCAGCGGCATCGGCGTGACGACGATCGGCCACACCAACCTCGCCGCCGTCACCGCCGCGACGGAGCAGCTCGATCGGGTCACGCACACGCTCTTCACCGTCACCCCCTACGAGGGGTACGTGCGCCTCGCCGAGCTGCTCGCGGAGAGGGTCCCCGGCACCCACGAGACCCGCACGGCCTTCGCGAACTCCGGGGCGGAGGCCGTCGAGAACGCGGTGAAGATCGCCCGACGGCACACCGGGCGTCGCGTCGTCGCCGCCCTGGACCACGCCTTCCACGGGCGCACCAACCTCGCGCTCGCGATGAACCACAAGGCGGCGCCGTACGGGACCGGGTTCGGCCCGTTCGCCCCCGACATCCACCGCGTCCCCAATTCCTACCCGTACCGGGACGGACTCGACGGCATGGAGGCCGCGGCGCGCACGATCGCCCATCTGGAACAGCGCATCGGCGTCCACGACCTCGCCGCCGTCATCGCCGAGCCCATCCAGGGCGAGGGTGGCTTCGTCGTTCCCGCCGCGGGCTACCTGCCCGCCCTGCAGGAGTGGTGCACCCGGAACGGCGTGGTGTTCATCGCCGACGAGATCCAGACGGGCCTCGGGCGCACCGGGACGTGGTTCGCGAGCACGCATTTCGACCTCGTGCCGGACCTCGTGCTCACGGCGAAGGGCATCGCCGGCGGGCTGCCCCTGGCGGGAGTGACCGGCCGCGCCGAGATCATGGACGCGCCCGACCCCGGCGGTCTCGGCGGCACGTTCGGCGGCAACCCGGTCTCGATCGCCGCCGCCCTCGCGGTGTTCGACGAGCTCGAGCACGGGACCTTCTTCGCGGACGCCCGACGGATCGGCGCCCACCTGTCCGCGCGGCTCGAGGGGCTGCGCGCCCGCCACGCCGTCATCGGCGACATTCGCGGGATCGGCGCCATGCAAGCCTTCGAGCTGAGCACGCCAGGTACGACACGACCGCTGGCCGGGGCTGCGTCCATGATCGCGGAGTTCGCCGCCCAGCGCGGCATCCTGCTGCTCACCGCCGGGAGCGACGGCAACGTGATCCGCTTCCTGCCGACCCTCACGACGACGGACGAGCAGCTCGACGTCGCGGTGGACGTGATCGACGAGGCCCTCAGCGCGCTCCGTTGACCACCCGGAGACGCAGCGCCTCCCCCCTCCACCGCACCCGGGAAAGGTCCTGCACGACGAGGTCGGGGTGGGCCGTCGCAGAGGCTGCGCCCACCCCGACCACGAACCCCGCGCCGGCCGCCCTCGCCGCACGGATCCCCGGAGCCGAGTCCTCGAAGACCACGCAGTCCCCCGGGTCCCGCCCGAGCAGACGCGCGGCGCGGAGGTAGGGGTCGGGCGCAGGCTTGCCGCGGTCCACATCCTCGGCGGCGACGAGCACGGTAGGCGTCGGGATGCCCGCTCCGCGCATCCGCGCGGTCGCGACGGCCCTGTTGCTGCTCGTCGCGACCGCCCACCGGTCAGGCGGCAGCGCGGCCAGCAGGGCGGCGGCCCCGGGGATACCCGCCGTGGCCGACGCGACGTCGAGCTCCCGCGCGAGCAGGTCGGCCGTCGCCTCGTCCACCCGCTCCGGCTCCACGAGCGTCGCGACCACCTCACTCGGCCGCATGCCGTGCGGGGCGTCTCGGAGGAAGTCGAATCCCGGGGCATACCGACGGGCCCAGGCACCCCACGCGGTCGCGGCCGAGGGGACGGAATCAACCAGCACCCCGTCGCAGTCGAACAGGATCCCCGTCGTGCGCACGATCACCTCGGCACCCTGAACCTGGTGTGCTATTTTTGGCATAGGTCAAATCTATCCGAGGAGAGTGCATGTCTGCGTCCCGCACGCCCCGAACGGCCGTCGCCGTCCGCCACGTCCCCTTCGAAGACCTCGGCATCCTCGCTCCCCTGCTGGCGGAGCGCGGCTACGAGATCACCCTCCTCGATGCCGGCATCGACGAGCTCGACGCGCACACCGTCTCAGGAGCGGACCTGCTCATCGTCCTCGGCGGACCGATCGGGGTGTACGACGACGATCGCTACCCCTTCCTGCGCTCCTCGAAGGCCGCCGTCGCGGCGCGGCTGGACAGCGGCGGCGCCACGCTCGGCGTCTGCCTGGGCGCGCAGCTCCTGGCCGAGTCCCTGGGCGCAGCGGTCCGGCCGACCGGGGCGGTCGAGATCGGCTTCGGCCCGCTCACATTAACCCCTGAGGGCCGGGAGTCCGTCCTGGCCCCTCTCGACGGCGAGCCCGTGCTGCACTGGCATGGGGACGAGTTCGCGATCCCCGCCGGCGCGCAGTCCCTGGCGCACACCCCCGGCTTCCCCCATCAGGCCTTCGCGGTGGGGCGCACTCTCGGCCTCCAGTTCCACCTGGAAGCCGACCACCGCGCCATCGAGCGCTGGCTCATCGGCCACGCCCACGAACTGAATCACCACGGCATCGACCCGCGGGGGATCCGGGAACAGGCACGCACGCTCGGCCCCCGACTCGAGACACTCGCCACCCGCGTCCTCACCGACTGGCTGGATGCGGTCGAGGTCTAACGAGAACGCCCGGGCAGCGGAAGAGGCCGGACCCCCAGCGAATCCGGCCTCTGCTCCCCGCGACCTCAGGCGGCGCGACGCAGCGGCACCGTCGGGAAGTCGATCGGCACGTCGAGCGCGATGTTCACGTAGTTCGTGAAGAGGTTCAGCGCGACCTGGCCGATGGTCTCGACGATCTGCTCGTCGTTCCAGCCGTGCGCGCGGAGGGCGTCGACATCGGCGGAGGTCACCTGGCCACGCTCCTCGACGAGCTTGAGCGCGAAGGCCAGCAGCGCCGCGGTGCGCGGGTCGTCGGAGGTGCCTTCCTGCGCCTCGGCGAGGACCTCCTTCGACAGGCCGGCCTTCCTGCCGAGCGCGGTGTGCGCGGCAAGGCAGTAGCCGCACGAGTTGCGGTTCGCGACGGCGACGGCGATCTGCTCGCCCAGGGCCGCGCCGAGCGTGCCCCCACCGTAGGCGCCGAACGCGCTCCACATGCTGGTGAGCGCGGCGGGCGAGTTCGCGACCGCACGGAACATGGCGGGAACGGCGCCGAAGGCGGAGCCGATCTGCTCGAGCTGGTCCTTGACGGGGCCGGTGGCGGTCTCACGGTCGACGAGAGGGACGTTGGGCATGGGTTGCTCCTTTGTTTCGGGACGGGCCGGGTTCGGCTTCTCCTTAAGCTTTCCGCAAAAGAAAGTACGATACGCATCTTTTGGTCTTGCGTTCATCACATATCGTCCAGAAGAATGGGGGTATGCCGCCGCTCGACCGCCTCACTCCACTGCTCGACCGTTTCCGCGTGCGCAGTCGCCTGTTCCATACCGGACCGCTCTGCGGCACCACCGCCTTCGCGGCGAGCGCGGGACACGGCTTCCTCCACGTGCTGCGTCGCGGCGAGATGGAGGTGACGCACCAGCGCCCTGACGGCCGCACCGAGCGCGAGACGATCACCCGCCCCAGCCTGCTGTTCTTCCCCCGCCCGATCGATCACACCTTCCTCAACGCCCCGACCGAGGAATCCGACTTCGCCTGCGCGACGATCGACTTCGACGGCGGAGCGACGCATCCCCTGGTCCGCACCCTCCCGTCCGTGATCGTCCTTCCGCTCGACGAGGTGTCCACCCTCGGCCCGGCGCTCGACCTCCTGTTCGCCGAGGTCGACAACGTGCGCTGCGGACGCCCCCTCCTGGCCGACCGCATGTTCGAGGTCGTCCTCATCCAGCTCCTGCGCTGGATGCTCGACCACTCCGGCGATCTGACCCTGCCGCCGGGGCTGCTGCCCGGCCTGGCCGACGAGCGCCTCGCCCCGGCCCTCGTGGCGATGCACGAGGCGCCCGGCGAACCGTGGACGCTCGACTCCCTCGCGCGGACCGCAACGATGTCGCGCAGTGCCTTCGCGGCGCGCTTCAAGGACGTCGTGGGCCGCGCGCCAGGCGACTACCTCACCGAGTGGCGCCTCACGATCGCTCAGGAGCAGCTCCGCGCGGGGATGTCGGTGAGCGCTGTCGCCGCCGACCTCGGCTATGCGAGCGCCTCTGCCTTCTCCCGGGCGTTCACCCAGCGTCTGGGCCGCTCCCCCCGCGCCTGGCTCGGCCTCGCCGCCTGAAGTCAGCCGCCGGCCGACATCACCGCCGCGACCCCCGTCACGATCCGGTCGAGATCCCCGGCCGTGAGCGACGGGTGCACGGGAAGGGAGAGCACCTGCTGCGCCGCGCTTTCCGTCTCCGGCAGCTCATCGGTCGGAGCGAAGCGCGCCAGCGAGGGCAGCCGATGGTTCGGGATCGGGTAGTAGACGCCGGAACCCACCCCGTGCTCGTCGCGGAGAGCGTCGCGTACCCGGTCTCGCTCCCCCGCGGCGATCCGCACCGTGTACTGGTGGTAGACGTGCTCGGCGCCCTCCGCGACCGCGGGCACCGTGAGGCCGTCGATGCCGGCGAGCGCGGCGTCGAGGAACGCGGCGTTCCCCTGTCGCTGCCGGGTCCAGGCGGCGACCCGCCCGAGCTGCACCCGACCGACTGCGGCATGCACCTCGCTCATCCGGTTGTTGTAGCCGACGACCTCGTTCGCGTACTGCGTCTCCATGCCCTGGTTGCGGAGCAGACGGATACGGCGCGCCACCTGCTCGTCCGCACAGGACACCATGCCGCCCTCGATCGCCGTCATGTTCTTCGTCGGATAGAGGCTGAACATGCCGAACGTGCCGATGGTCCCCGCCGGCCTCCCTCGCCACGCCGCGCCGTGGGCCTGCGCAGCATCCTCGTAGATGGCGAGACCGTGGTCGTGAGCGACCTCCTCGATACCGTCCACGAGGAACGGGTGCCCGTACAGATGCACGGGCATGATGCCCTTCGTGCGGGCGGTGACCGCGGCACGGACCCGGGTCGGATCCAGGGTGAAGTGCGTCGGTTCGATGTCGACGAACACCGGCGTCGCTCCGGCCAGCACCACGGAGTTCGCGACCGCCGCGAAGGTGAAGGAGGGCACGATCACCTCGTCGCCCGGCCCCACACCGGCGGCGAGCAGTCCCAGGAGCTGCCCGCTCGTACCGGAGTTGACCGCGACGGTGGTGCGACCGTCCACGAACTGGGTCGCGAACTCGCGCTCGAACGCCGCCACCTCGGGGCCCTGCGCGAGCATCCCACTGCGGAGCACCCGTTCGACGGCTGCCACCTCGTCGTCGCCGATGAGCGGCGCGGCGGCCGGGATGAAGTCCTTCTGCATGGAGATGCCCTTCGTCGGGAACGGCTCGTCGAGAGCCGGATCGGAGGTGGAGGCAGGAATCGAACCTGCGTACACGGTCTTGCGGACCGCGACCTGGCCACTCGGTCACTCCACCGGGTCAGGTGTCCTCACGCGCCGGGCGGCGAGTACCCCTGCAGGAAGCGGCCGAAGCGCTGCACCGCATCGACCAGGGTCTCCGTCTCGGGCAGGAAGGCGATGCGCACGTGGTCGGTGTCGGCACCGTTGAAGGCGCGACCGTGCACGAGAAGGACGCGTTCCGCATCGAGGAAGTCGAGCACCAGGCGCTCGTCGTCGCGGATGCCGTAGACCTCAGGGTCGAGGCGGGGGAAGAGGTAGAGACCACCGCCCGCCTCGTGCACATCGACGCCGGGGATCGCGCGGAGCGCCGCCGTGGCGGCGTCGCGTTGCGCCGTCAGCCGCCCGTCCGCCGAGACGAGCGCATCGAGCGATGTGTCGTGCCCCAGTGCGGCCGTGATCGCATGCTGCGCGGGCACCGAGGCACACATCCGCATCGACGCCAGCAGCCGGAGGCCGGACAGGAACGGATCGTCCGCAGCGAACCCGGTCGCCAGCGCCCAGGCGGCCCGGTACCCGGCGACGCGATGGGTCTTGGACAGTCCGGCGAAGGTGATGCACGGCACGTCGGGGGCGACCTGCGCTGTGGAGACGTGCGTGAACCCGGGGTACACGACCCGGTCGTAGATCTCGTCCGAGAGCAGCAGCAGACCGTGGCGACGGGCCAGCTCCGCGATGCCCTCCAGCGTCTCCCTGGGGTACACGGCCCCGGTCGGGTTGTTCGGATTGATGACGACGACGGCGACGGTCCGGGGGCCGATCGCAGCCGCCATGGCATCGAGGTCGGGAAGCCACCCGGCCTCCTCCACACAGGGGTAATGCACGGGCTCGCCCCCGGCGAGGACGGTCGATGCGGTCCACAGCGGATAGTCGGGACTCGGGATCAGGACTTCGTCGCCCGGCTCCAGCAGCGCCTGCAGCGTGAGGCCCACCAGCTCGGACACGCCGTTGCCGACGGTCACCGCCTCGATCCCGAGGGACGGGAAGCCTGCCCGCCGTGCGTAGTGCGCGCGGATCGCCTCCCTCGTCTCCGGCAGCCCCGGGGATTCCGAGTATCCGTGGGCATGCGGAAGTGCCTCGCGGAGAGCCTCCACGATCACCGGCGGCGCCTCGAACCCGAACGGCGCCGGGTTGCCGATGTTCAGGCGCAGGATCCGTTCACCGCGGGACTCCAGCTCGGCCGCACGCGCGGCGACCGGGCCACGCAGGTCGTAGAGCACGCCGTCGAGGCGCGAGGATCGCCCGACCCGGAACGCGCTCCCGGCGTCTCCGGCCGTCATCCGTCCCCCTCGGCCGATGCCGGACCGGAGGCGGCGGCCACGTCGTCGGCCAGGCGTCGCAGGTCGGCGTCATCGAGGTCGTGCACGGTCAGCCGCAGGTGATGTTCACTGGCGGATTCGTCCTCCAGCGCGAACTCCGACCCCGGTCGCACGAGCCATCCGCGGTGCGCGAGCCGCGTGGCGACGACCCCCGCATTCTCCCGGACGTCGATCCACACGTTCAACCCGCTCTCCGCGGCGACATCCAGCCCTCGAGCGGACGCGAGGGCGGCGAAGGACCTGTTGCGCGCGGCATACCGGGCGCCTGCCTCCGCGACCAGCCGGTGCACTCCCTCGTCGCGCAGCATCGTCGCCGCGAGCTGCTGCATGACATGGCTCACCCACATGGTGCCGGGACTGAGCCGAAGGGCCAGCCGCTCAGCGGTGACCGGATCGGACGCCGTGAGGGCCAACCGCATGTCGGGGCCGAGGAACTTGGAGACCGACCGCACCAGCGCCCAGCGCTCCTGGGCGGGCCCGATGATGGTGGCGTACGGAGTCGGGGAGAGCAGCGAGAAGTGGTCGTCCTCGATCACCAGGACGTGGGGGTGCGGAGCGAGCACCTCGCGGAGCTCCTCGGCGCGGGCGGGAGTGATGCTGGCGCCGGTGGGGTTGTGGGCGCGAGGCGTGCAGATGATCGCGCGCACGCCGCTCTCCAGGGCCTCTCGGACACCCTCCACCGTCATCCCCTCCTCGTCGACCGGTATCGCGACCGGGGTGTAGCCGGCCAACCGCGCGGTCTGGATGCTGGACAGGAAGCACGGATCCTCCAGGCCCACCCGGTCGCCGTGCACGAGCGTCTGGGCCAGCAGGCGCTCCACCGCGTCGACCGCGCCCGCGGTGACCGTGAGCCGGAAGGGACGAGGCTGATCCTCCGCGATCCATCGGGTCCCCCACTCGGCGAGCTCGGCATCGATGACGGATTCGCCGTAGAGGACGGGATGGGGACGCACGGTCGCGAGAGCGGCGACGAGGTCGGGCAGCAAGGCGGCCTGGGGGTTGCCGTTGGCGATGTCGCGGAGTGCCGTTCCGGGCGTGAAGCCCTCATCCGGCGTGGCTGCAGGGCCGAGCACGGTCGTCCCGGTGCGCCCGCCGGTGGTCGCGATGCGGGCGGTGACGAGTGCGCGATAGGCGGCAAGGACGGTGTTGCGATTCACGCCCAGCCGCTCGGCGAGAGTGCGGACCGGGGGCAGACGGTCCCCCGCGACGAGCGTCCCCCGCTCGACGAGGTCGCGCACGCTCTCCGAGATCTCCGCGGCGGTGACACCGCTGATCGCGTCGGTGTCGCCGTCTCTGCTCTCCGCCGTGGCCATGACTCGACGGTAGGGGAGATTTTGACCTATGTCAAAATCCGGAATCGGTCGTTCCCGTCCGTCCCGCTGCCCGACGCACGCAGGCGGAGTCCAGGTACACCGGATACCGTTCAGGAGCGATCGGTCCCCCGGACCGCCCCCGCATCCCGCACGATCACCGCGATCCCCCGACAGAGGACACGATGACCCCCGGCACTTCGCCCCTCGCCGCTTCCGCCCCCGGCTACGACGGCTTCATCGGCTGGGTGCTCAGCCTCATCGAGACCCTCGGCGAGGTCGGTGTCGGTCTCGCGGTGCTCATCGAGACGTTCGTTCCCCCCATCCCCTCCGAGGCGATCCTCCCCGCAGCGGGCTTCCTGGCGTACGACGGGCGGATGAACGCCTGGGGCGCCTGGGCCGCAGCCACCATCGGCGGACTCGTCGGTGCGTGGCTCTGGTACGCGCTCGGCGCCGCGGTGGGCCGGGACCGCACGCGGCGCATCGTCGGGCGCATCCCCCTCCTCGACCACGACGACTTCGACAAGGCCGAGGCGTTCTTCGCCCGCTGGGGAGGCGGCGCCGTGCTGTTCGGCCGCTGCGTGCCTCTCGTGCGCTCCTTCATCTCGATCCCGGCAGGGATCGAGCGAATGGCCCTGTGGAAGTTCACGCTGTACACGCTGGTCGGCTCGGCGGTCTGGAACGGCATCTGGATCGGCCTGGGCTTCGCCTTCGGCCCCGCCATCCGGCCGATCCTCGAGCAGTGGAGCGGCGTGATCTCCGACGTGGTCGTCGGCCTGCTCATCCTGCTGCTCCTGGCGTTCGTCGTCCTTCGCATCCGTCGCCGCATGCGCGAGGCCGCCGCACGGCGCGCAGAGGACAACGGAGCGGCCTGAGCACCCTCCGTCCGGCGGCTCCACAGAGAAGTCCGCCGAGACGAAGGGCACCGGGACTCAGCCCCTCGGAGTGCCAGAACGAGCCGCGGCGGCGACGTCGGAGGGGATGACCAGCGTCGGCCTCGTGGCATGGTGGAGGACGTTCGCGGAGGTGCTGCCGAGCACCGTCGCGGCGAGCCCCCGTCGACCCCGCGAGCCGAGGACGATGAGCGTGCTGTCGCGTTCCTCCGCGGCGGCGATGATCGCCTCCGACGCGGAGACGACGCTGGACGACACCAGCGGTTCGGCGCGGAGGCCGAGCGTGCGGGCGAACTCCGCTCCTTCAGCCGCGACCTGCTCCGACGCGTCGAGGAGCGCCGCGTCCACGTCCTCCAGTCTCTCGAGCACCGGGTGCCCCTGAAGGTGCGCCGCAAGACCCTCCATCGGCTGCCGGGCGAAGAAGATCACGGCCTCCGCCCCCGGGAACAGAGCCGCAGCGGCCTGCACCGCGGTGCGGGAGTTCGGGGATCCGTCGTAGGCGATCAGGACTCTCGGAAAGGACATGGTGTTCTCCTTCGTTCGGCGGGGCAGTTCCGGTTCCGCGGTGTTCACAGCGTGCGGGTGGAGATCGTCTCCACCGTCCGGTCGGGTCGGCGGGTGCGGAAGAGCACCGCGACGAGCAGGGCTCCGACCAAAGCGATCCCTCCGGCCGCGACGAACGCCGCGGAGTATCCGGAGGTGAGGGCCACGGCGTCGCCCAAGTGGCTCGCGCCGAAACCTGCGGCAACCGCCGACACCGCCGCGAGGCCGATCGCCGAACCGACCTGATAGCTCGTGTTGACGATGCCGGAGGCGAGGCCTCCCTCCTCCGGCGGTGCGGCCGAGATGGCCACCTGCAGGGAGGGGATGAACGCGAGCGCCTGCCCGAAAGCGACGACCAGCGACGGCCCGAAGGCATCGACCCAGTAGTTCCCGTCCGGGCGGATGAAGGCCATCCAGCCGAGGCCGGCGGCGAGCACGACCAGACCCAGGACGATGGGCACCTTCGGCCCGAACGCGGCGATCACCCGTGGAGCCAGCACGATCATCCCGAGCATGATGAGAGCCGTCATCGGCAGCAGGGCGGCTCCGGCGGGGAAGGCGCTGAATCCGAGCACCTGCTGCAGGTAGAGGTTGAGGAAGAACCACATCGGGATCCACGCGGCGCCGAGCAGCACCTGCGCGAGGTTCGCCGCACCGAGATTCGGCGACCGGAAGATCGACAGGCGCATGAGGGGTTCCCGCTTCACACGCTGGATGATCAGGAAGAGCACGAGCAGGACGACACCGGCGCCGATGGCGATCCAGGTCTCAGCCGCCACCCACCCGACGACCTCGGCGCGCACGATGCCGTAGACCAACGCGGCGAGCCCGAGGGTCACGGTGAGGGCCCCGAGGACATCGACGGAGCCCTTCGCGCCGAGGGCACCGCCGGGAAGCGCACGCCACATCAGGGCGAGGACCAGCACCGCGATCGGGACGTTGATGAAGAACACCCACGGCCAGGAGGCGAACTCGGTGATGACGCCACCGAGGAACACGCCCGCGGTACCACCGGCCGGCGCCGCCGCCCCGTAAAACGCCATCGCCTTCGTGAGCTCGCGCGGGTTCTGCCCGAACAGCATCATCAGCAGCGTGAGCGCGGCAGGCGCGATGAGGGCGGAGCCGGCGCCCTGCAGCACTCGGCCGACGAGTTCGGTGACGACGTCGCCGGCGAACCCGGCCACCAGGGACCCTGCTCCGAGGATGACCCACCCGGTCGCGAACATACGTCGCGGCCCGAACAGATCGGACAAGCGCCCGCCCAGGAGCAGGAGGCCGCCGAGGGCGATCACATAGGCGTTGAAGACCCAGGAGAGGGTGTTCGGGGTGAACCCGAGATCCTCCTGCATCCGCGGCAGCGCCACGCCGATGATGGATGCGTCCATGATGACCATGAACTGCGCCAGGGCGATGAGGGTCAGCCCCCACCAGCGCGCGGGACTTCTCGTTGACGATGACACGTCGTGCTCCATTTCCGTCGGGAGGAGGCGCCGAACGACGCCTCTCGTGTTAATACCCTAGGGGGGTACGGTATTCCCGACAAGCGGAGGGATCATCGCCGTGAGCAGTCGCCGGAACCCTCAGCGCTTGCGATCAGGGCCGCTCGAACGCGCCGAGGCGCCGAAGGAACCATTCGTCGTCCCACCAGCCGGTCGCGCGCGCATGCTTGACGTCGTCCCAGATCCGGAAGAGGCCACGCCGCGCTGAGGCCCCGCGGGCGAGTGGACGACGGGCCACCGCGCGCTCCCAGAGCCTGAGCCCCTCGGCCGCGTCGGCGAGGTGGAACAGGTCCACCTCGCGGTGCGAGTACCGCGCAGCACCGGGATCGATCACTCCCGTCAACACGAACGCCTCCGGATCGACGAGGAAGTTGCCGGCGTGGCAGTCGTCGTGGATGAAGACGGGAGAGTCATCGGCGAGCGGACGGAGGAGGTCGGGCACCGCGCGTGCCGTCACACGGATACGCTCCCGGAGTCCTGGGTCGATGTGATCCGCCCCCTCGAGCCAGGAACCGAGGTCACGGACGTCCGCGGAGTAGCTGGCGAGGAAGCTGGGATGGGTGCCGCCGCGGAGGTCTTCGAACGCGGGCCCCTCCTGCGCATGCCAGTGGGTCACGACGTCCACGACCTGCTCGGCGAGAGCGTGCGCCGCCGCGGACGACGGCTCCGGCGTGGCTTCGGCGAGGGGCACTCCCGGCACATAGGTCTGCACCATGACCTCGCGGTCGCCCTCACGCCGCAGCGAGATCAGCTCCGGCACAGCGATCCCCGGCGGCGTCATCCGGCCGAGCGCGGCGAGGGCCACCGCCTCCCGCGCTGCGGTCCCCGGGCGATGGAAGGCCTTCACCACCCGGCGCCCGCCGGCGATGTCTTCGACACGGACGGTCGCATAGAACCCTTCGAAGACCTGCATCGACGCCCTCCCCGCGAACTCCGTCTCGCCCTGATCCTCGAACGTAGTCGGCACGCGACAGTCGGGAAAGCGCGGCGGTGTCGGCGGGGCAGGGCACGATGGGGTCATGACGGACGGCTACGACCCCGGGTTCCTCGGCATCCCGCTCCCCCTGCCCGCGCCTCCGATGACGGTGCGCACCCTGCCGGCGCCGCGGTTCACGGTGCTGCTGGACCCGGAGCGGCGGCTCGCCGCGGTGACAGCCGTCACCATCGACGGCGCCCGCCTGCGGGATCTCCCCCGGACGGGTGAGTGGCATCTTGACCCCCGGGTTCCCGAGGAGGAGCAGGCGGGGCCCGCCGTCTACGCCGGGAACGACCTCGACCGCGGGCATCTCGTCCGTCGCCGCGATCCGGGCTGGGGCGAGCTCGCCGACGCGCGCGCGGCCATGGAGGCCACATTCACCTACCCCAACGCCGCGCCGCAGGCCGCCGTCTTCAACCAGTCGAAAGACCTCTGGCTCGGACTGGAGGATCACGTGCTCGTGTATGCGGAGACCACCGCGCAGCGCCTCACGGTGTTCACCGCCCCCGTGCTCGACGAGGCCGACCCGCCGTATCGCGGCATCCGAGTTCCTCTGCGCTACTGGAAGATCGCAGCCTGGAATGCCGGGGGCCGACTCGCCGCCGCCGCGTTCCTCCTCGACCAGTCCGCGCTCGTGGACACCCGGGAGGGTGCTCTCGCCGTCGCGTCGCTCGAAGCCTTCCGCACCTTCCAGGTGCGGGTCGCCGAGGTGTCCGCCCTCACCGGGATCGACCTCGGCCCGCTGTCCGACGCCGACGTCCTCCCCCGACGCGGGATCCGAGAGAGCGGATGGCGCCCGCTGCACACGGCCGACGACATCGTCGTGTGACAGCGGGCGCTCCGCCTCACTCGCCGGCGCGCGCGACCTCCAGCGAGGGGTAGTCGATGTAGCCCTCGGCGGTCGAACCGTAGAACAGGTCCGGGCGCGGTTCGTTCAGCTCGGCCCCGGTCCGCCAGCGCTCCACGAGGTCGGGGTTGGCAATGACCGGACGCCCGGCCGCGACCGCGTCCGCCCAGTCCTCCGCCACCAGCTCCTCGGCCGCGGCACGGGTGGTCTCGACGCCGAAGCCGGTGTTGACGATGAGCGGAGCGCCCGACGCCCGGCGGATGGTCTGGACGAGTTCCCCGGCCGGCTCGGGGTGCAGCACATCGACGAAGGCCAGTCCCAGAGGGGCGAGTCCTTCGGCGAGCGCGGTGTAGGTCGCGAGGACGTCGGCCGCGTCGTCCTCGATGACTCCCTGGATGCCGTGGGCCGGCGAGAGCCGGATGCCGGTCCGGTCGGCACCCACCGCGGCGGCGACCGCCGTGGTCACCTCGATCGCGAAGCGCGCACGGTTCTCCGGCGAGCCGCCGTACTGATCGTCGCGGACGTTGGAGACGGGAGACAGGAACTCGTGGACGAGGTAGCCGTTGGCGCCGTGCACCTCGACGCCGTCGAAGCCGGCCGTGATCGCGTTGCGCGCGGCCTGGACGAACTCCTCGACGACCACAGGGATCTCGTCGAGGGTGAGGGCGTGCGCGACCGGCAGGTCGGCCTTGCCCTGGGGCGTCCGCGTCTGGCCAGGGGCGGCCAGGGCGCTCGGCGCGACGACGCGGGGCTCACCGGAGATCTCCGGGTGGCCCACCCGGCCGCCGTGCATGAGCTGCATGACGATGGTGCCGCCCTCGGCGTGCACGGCGTCGGCCACACGACGCCATCCGTCGATCTGCGCCGGAGTCACGATGCCCGGCTGCCCGGGGTACGACTTGCCTTCGAGGACGGGCCAGACCCCCTCCGAGATGATCAGCCCCTGCCCCGCGCGCTGGCGGTAGTACTCCTCGATGATCGCGGTCGGCACGCCGTCGGCGTCCGCACGCGTGCGGGTGAGGGGCGCCATGACGACGCGGTTGGACAGGTGCAGCGAGCCGAAGTCGGCGGAGTCGTAGAGAGTCACAGAGAGGCAAAGGACACGACCCATCGCTGTATTCCCGTGAATCGACCACGTGGTCCGGGTGCATCAACCGCCCAGGTCGGCGACGAGGTTCGCGAAGTGGTCGAGATCGGCGGCCGTCCAGCCGCGCAGGCGCTCGCCGATGCGTCCCTCGTAGCGGGAGCGGGCGAGGGCGACGCGCTCCTCGGCCAGCGGGGTCGCCACCAAGACGCGGGCGCGGCGGTCGTCCGGATCCGGGATGCTCTCGACGAGTCCGAGCTGCTCGAGCTGGCGCACCTGTCGGCTCACGGCGGATTTGTCCGTCTGCAGCCGCTCGATGAGGGCGCCGGCCGAGGTCGCCCGTCCGGCCAGGATTGAGGTCAGGACCTGGTAGCCCAGCGGCTGGAGGTCCGGATGCACGGTGACGGCAGCCTCGCGCCACCCGACGCGGATGCGGGCGAACAGACGGCCGAGCTCGTGCTCGACGCGAGCGACCGCCTGGTCGAGGTCGTCGATCGGGGCGCCGTCGGCGGAGTCGTCGGGCGAGGCGCTCATATCGCCAGTGTACGGCGAAGCCCCGCGACCGTACGCGGTCGCGGGGCTTCGCTCAGACCTCGGCGAGGAGTCGGAACACCTTGGAGGCGGCCTCGATCTCGGCGGGCGTGAGCTCGTCGATCACGGCGCGGAGCCGGGTGCCGTACGCCTGACGGACGTCGGCGAGTGCGGTACAGGCGGACGGCGTCGCGGTGAGCACCCGAAGCCGGCCGTCGTGCTCGTCCGGCACGGAGGCGATCAGCCCGAGGTCCTCCAGCATCCGCACCTGGCGACTGACGACGGACTTGTCCATCTCGAAGCGCTCGGCGAGCTCGTGCGCGTTGGCAGAGCCCGCGCGGTCGATGAACGTGAGCAGCTTGTAACCGGCCACCTGCAGCTCCGGGTGGACCCGGGACGCCGATTCCTTCCACAGCGACCGGGTCCGCGCGAAGATGAGGTTGAGATGCGCCTGGAGGTCACTGAGGGCGGTGTCGACGTCGGGGGTGCCGACCGCCTCGGACGCGATCATGTCAGCGCTCCTGCTTCCGATCCTCGCGCTCGAGCACGCTCACCGACCCCGTGGTGGTCGTCGGTCCGGCCTGCCCGGTGCGGATCGCCCCCGTCGAGAGGTTCGCGCCGACCTCGGCCTCGGAGACCTCGATGACGGACTCCTCGGCCTGCTCGCGCAGCTGCTCCGCGGCGTTCTTGGTGGACAGCGGCTTGTTCTTGATGAATGCGATCGCGATGATCGCGATCACGGCCAGCGGGATGGCGAGGATGAACGCGTCCGCGATGCCGTGCCCGTAGGCGCTCTCGACGATCGTGCGGATCGTGTCGGGCAGCTCGCCCACCTTCGGCACGTCTCCGGAGCCCAGGCGCTCCAGGGCGCTGATCTCGTCGGGCGTGGTCGGGACGAAGCCCTTCAGGCCGTCCTTCATGAAGTCGGCGACGCTGGTCGACAGCAGCGATCCCATGACGGTCACGCCGATGGTGCCGGCGATCGTGCGGAAGAAGTTGACGTTCGACGACGCGGCACCCAGCTGCTGCGGTGCGGTGTCGTTCTGCACGATCAGGGTGAGGTTCTGCATGACCATGCCGAGGCCGGCGCCGAGGACGAACATGTACACGGCCACCAGGCTGAACGGAGTGTCGTAGCGCAGAGTGGCCATCAGGCTCACACCGATGGTGGCGAGGATCGAGCCGGTGACCATCCAGCCCTTCCACTTGCCGAAGCGGCTGACGAGCTGTCCGATGATGATCGAGGCGCCCATCTGACCGATGATCATGGGGATGGTCATCAGGCCCGACTCGGTCGGCGTGGCGCCACGGGCCAGCTGGAAGTACTGCGCGAGGAAGACCGAGGTCGCGAACATCGAGACGCCGATCGCGATCGAGGCGATGACCGACAGCGTGAAGGTGCGGTTGCGGAACAGCGACATCGGGACGATGGGTTCCTTGACGAAGAACTCCACCGCGACGAAGGCGGCGATGGCGACGCCCGCGGTGACGGCGAGGGCGATGCTGGTCCCGGAGTCCCAGTCGAACTGGCTGCCGCCCATGGAGACCCAGATCAGCAGGGTCGAGACGCCGACGGCGAGCAGGACGATGCCGAAGTAGTCGATGGACACCTTGGTGCCGCGCTGCGGCTTGGGCAGGTGCAGCGTGAACTGCAGCAGGACGAGCGCGACGATCGCGAACGGGACGCCGACGAAGAAGTTGGCGCGCCAGCCCCAGGCGTCGGTGATGACGCCGCCGAGCAGCGGGCCGCCGATCGTGCCGAGGGCCATGATGCCGCCGACGACACCCATGTACTTGCCGCGCTCGCGCGGGGAGATGATGAGGGCCACGGCGATCATGACGAGCGACATGAGGCCGCCGACGCCGATGCCCTGCACGACGCGGACCGCGATGAGCATGTTCGTGTCGGTCGAGAAGCCGGCGATGACGGTGCCGACCGTGAAGAGGATGAGCGAGATCTGGATGAGGACCTTGCGGTCGACGAGGTCGGCGAGCTTGCCCCAGATCGGCGTCGAGACGGCGGTGGCGAGAAGGCTCGCGGTGATGACCCAGGTGTACTGCGACTGGGTGCCGCCGAGGTCGGCGATGATGACGGGCATCGAGGTCGAGACGACCGTGCCGGAGAGCACGGCGACGAACATGCCGACGATGAGGCCCGAGATCGCGGTGAAGACCTCGCGGGCCGAGCGCGCGGTCTCGGAAGAGGATGAGGTGTGTGTCACGGGGGAATGCTCCTGCATAGAAAGTTGATCGAGATCAACCATACGCCGATAGTTGCGGTTTCGCAACTATCGGCGTGCACTCCCCACCGCCGCTCAGCCGCAGAAGGAGGAGAGTCCGTCGTGGAGGCGCTCGATCGCCTCGACGGTCTCCGGGGCCTGAAGGTCGGTCATGCCGCCGAGCTGATCGGCGCCGGAGCGGATGAGGTCGCCGAGCTGCCCGTCCATACCGTCCGCGACGCCGTCGAGGGTGGCGACGAGGTCGTCGCGGGCGGCGTCAAGCTGTTCTGCGGACGCGTCGCCCTGACTCAGCAGCTCCTGATACTGCGTGTACGCGCCATCGATGGTCGCGCACGTCTCCGCCACCGGGACCCCGAACGCATCACCCGCGGTCTGGGTGATCTGGGCGCACCCCGCGAGGAGGCCGACGGCGAGAAGCAGAGGGACGAGGGCGATTCGGCGCATGCCCCGAGGGTAGCCGCGCCGGCTGGGGCGCGGCTGACCCTCGGGCGGTGCGGCGGTCACCCGCCGGACGGATTCTCCAGGGGATTGCCCTCGTCGTCCGTCGTCTCGCGCTTGAGCACGTCGTCGGTGTTCTCGCCGCTGTCGTCGGGGGCGCCGCCGGACGCCGTGTCGGCTTCCTCGTCGGCGCCCGGAGTGCCCTGCGTGTTCTGGGGGTCGCTCATGCTCTCCTCCTCTGTTCGGTCCCCCGACCGTACGTGCGCCCGTCGCGGCTGATGCAGGGGGTTGACCGGGCGCGCGTCGGCGGCCACACTGCCGTCGCCCGCGGTGTCAGTCCAGGGCCCAGAGCCGCTCGATCGGGACCGCCCGCCCGAGGATGCGCTCCGCCGCACGATGCCCGGAGAACAGGGCCGCCGGCACCGTGGCCGGATCGTCGGTCCACGTGGCCTCGCCCGCGAGGTGCAGCACGCCGCCGACCGGGGTGGCGAGGTCGTCGTGATCCGCGGTGGTCGACCCGACCGTCATGTACGCGTACGACCCGTGCGCGAACGGATCGTCCTGCCAGGCCGTGCGGCGCATCCCGATCGGATCGGGGATTCCGTCGCCGTAGAGCCGGCGGAGCTGCGCCATGATCGAGGCCTGCACCTCCGCATCGCTCCAGTCCCGCGTGGCTGCCGCGGCGGGCCCGGCGGCGAAGGTGAGCAGGAGCGGCTCGTCGTGCAGCGCGGTGAGGTCGTACCAGGAGTGCCACCACCGCGCCTCGGGGCCCTGCTGCCGGAGGGCGTACACCCCGTCTTCCCAGAACCGCGCGGGGAACCGCAGGAACACCTTCTCGAAGGCGTTCATGCGCAGCCGCCCCAGCGCCTCGGCGTTCACCGGCGGCAGCGGAGGGACGATCTCCATGGTCCCGGCCTGCAGCACGCCGACGGGAACCGTGATGACGGTCGTGTCCCCGGAGAAGTCGCCATGCGAGGTCCGCACCCAGACGCCCTCGTCGCTCCAGTCGACACGGGTGACGAGGTGCTCCAGCCGGATGTCGAGGCCTTCGGCCAGGCGCTCCGGGAGCACGACGTACCCGTCGGGGAACACGACCTCGTCGCCCTCGATCGCGTCGTCGTCGAGGCCGTGCGCGGCGAGGTCCTCGATCCACGCCCCGTACTGCTCCTCGGCGCGATGCTCCAGGTACTCCCGCACCCGCTGCGTACGCTCGGCACTCCATCCCTGGCGCGAGAGGGCCTCGTCCGTGACGTCGCGGTAGGAGGCCGTGGGGCGGGAGGCGGCGATGATGTCCGGGAGCACGGCGTCCACCGCGTGGACATCGGCGGCGAAGGCGCGTGTCTCCTCGGCGGAGAGCGGGCGCCCGACGGGGCCGTGATAGGCGATCGGCCGGCTGTCCACCTGGAAACCGCCGACGGTGAACTCCACGGTCCGCATGCCGAAGGCCTCGGCGGCCGCCGCCACCGGACTGCCGTCGACACCGTGGATCCACGAGGCGCCGAGATCGACGACACCGTCGGTCCGATCCGTGTGCACTCTGCCGCCGATCCGGTCGCGCGCTTCGAGCACCACGACCGTCCGTCCGGCATCCTGCAGCAGCCGGGCCGCTGTCAAACCCGCCACGCCCGCGCCGACGATCACCGTGTCGACCTGCTCCATGCGCTCCTCCTCGCAGCCCCTCCGCAGGGAGCCGTGCCCCGACGATAGCCCAGCCCGGCACCCGCCGACAGGGCCGCGGAGCCCGACGACCCGCCCGCGATGCCGGGCTCAGGCGGCGTGCTGGATGAGTCCGAGCAAAGTGCCGTCCGGGTCGAAGAACTTCAGGAAGAGGGCGAAACCGCCGTCGTCGAAGCTCACCACGTCGACGCCCTCCGCCGCGAACCGCTCGGCGAGCGCATGGATCTCGGTCGTGCGCAGGAAGAAGAGCGGCCGCTCCTCCCCCGACACCGTGAGCTTCATCGGCGCGTGCCCTGGCGCCTCCCACAGCATGAGGTCGGGACCACCCTCGGCGCGGAGCATGGCGCTCGACCCGTAGTGGGTGAGGACGCGGAAGCCGAGCAGACGCTCGTACCACGCGATGGACGCCGCGAGGTCGGCGACGGGCAGCTGGATGTGATCGAGTCCGGCGAGGACGGATGTCATGGGAAAACCCTCCGTGGTCGTGTCCGTTCACGGTAGCGCCACCCACCGACCACACCGCGCGCCGGATGACAACCCCCTGGGCGTCGCACGCGGCACAGCGCACCCGCCGACCTCACGCTGACCGTTCCGCCCGTTCCTCAACTATTGTTGAGGTCTACGGAAGGGCGACGGATGGAACCGGACGATCTCCTCCCGATCGGGGAGGTCACCCGACGCACGGGCGTCGCGCCCTCCGCACTGCACTTCTACGAGCAGCTCGGCCTCATCGCCTCGACGCGCACGCCCGGAAACCAGCGGCGGTATCGCCGCCACATGCTGCGACGGATCTCGATCATCGTCGTGGCCAAACGCATCGGCATCCCGCTCAGCGAGGTCCAGGAACTCTTCCAGACCCTGCCCGTCGATGCCCCGCCCTCACACGGCGATTGGCGCCGCGTGGCGAAACGCTGGCGCGCCGAGCTCGAGGAGCGGCGGACCCAGCTCGAGCACCTGCAGCGCGAGCTCGCGGGCTGCATCGGCTGCGGCTGCCTGTCCCTGAAGGCCTGCCGCCTGCTGAATCCGGAGGACGCCCTCGGCGAGAACGGCCCCGGCCCCCGCCGCATCTGAGGCCGGGGGCGTCCGCCTCGGCCGGGTGCCCGAAGGTAGGGTGGTGCGGAGCTCGGATCGGTGAGAGCGTGGAGACATCCCCACCAGCGATCAGCGTGGTTGCGCCTCGTGGCAACGGGTTCCTGTGGAGATGGAACGAAGGATCCATCGAATGGGCAGGTTCATCTATGAGGGCGGTCCGAAGATCGAGATCGAGGACCGCCCTCTCACACACATCCAGCTCGTCATGACGACGAAGCTCCGGCGCGGCGAGCCGATGCCGTTCTCGTGGAAGGAAGACGCCTCTGTCGGGGGCGGTCGGACGACGGTCTGGGTGCATGCGCACTCGAACATCGTGTTCAAGTTCTTCGGCAACAGGCCTCCGGCCATCAACCGGCGGTGGGTGGACGCGCTCGCGTTCACCGCGAACACGCTGCACGGCCTATACCTGGTGCCGGAGCCGACCGAGTCGAGCAGCGCCTCCCGGCAGCTCGCGGGTCTCACCGTCTGACATCGGCACCGCCGAAGCGGAGGGCAGGCCCGAGGACTCAGTCCTCGAGGTCGGCGTCCTCCTCTTTCGCCTTCTCGGCCTTCTCCTGGGCCTTCTCCACGTCCTTCTCGGCGGCCTCCTGCGCCTTCTCGGCCTTCTTCTGCGCGTCCTCCTCGGCCTTCCGCTGCTCGTCGGCGGCCTTCTGCGCGGCCTTCTCGGCGGCCTCCTGCGCCTTCTCGGCCTTCTTGTCGTCCGGCAGGTCGGGCTTCGGTTCCGGGGCGGGGGCGTCGACCGAGGTCACCGGCTCGTCCGCCTCTTCCGGCACGGTCGCTGGCACGACGACTGCCGGTGTGGGCGACGAGCGCGGACTCGGCTCGGTGTCGACGGGGGTCACCACGGGATTCGGGTTGAGCGCTCCCGCGGCCCAGAGCGTTCCGGCGACGGTGAGGGCGGCCGCGACCGCCACGGCTCCGGTCAGGAGTCCGCGGCGTCGCCGCGCACGCTGCATCCGCGGACCCCGAGTATGGAGAACGACCCCGTCGGGGGGCTGGCGGCGAGGAAGCACGAGGGTCGGCGTCGGCGCCGACGGCGCGGTCGACGCCTGCTCCGCGAACGCTGCCGCGGCGATCGGAGCCGGCACCGCGGGCCGCGGGGGAATCGAGGGGTCGTGCGCGAGCGCGGACACCGCCGCGAAGACGCCGGCGGCGCTCGGCCGGTCCCCGGGGTCCGTTGCGGTCATCCGCTGCAGCAGCGCGGACCAGGCGGGACCCACTGAGTCCGGGATCGTGGGCGGTTCGATCAAGCGGGCCAGGGTGGCACCGATCCCCTCCGCCTCCGCGAAGGCGCGCTCGCCCGTGAGCGCTTCGCGCAGGACAAGTCCCAGTGCGTAGATGTCGGCGGGCGGCGCGGGCGCGGCGCCGTTGAGCTGCTCCGGCGCCAGATACGCCGCGGTGCCGATCACTGTCCCAGGCGACGTCAGCCGGGCCGCATCCACGAGCACCGAGATCCCGAAATCGGCGAGCTTGGCCCCAGACCGGCTCCCCACGAGGGAGCGCCCCGTGAGGAGGACGTTGGAGGGTTTGATGTCGCGGTGCACGATCCCCGCGCCGTGCACGACGTGCAGGGCCTCCGCGAGATCGGCCGCGAGCGCCGCCACCTCGGACGAGGACAGCGGCCCCTGGGCGATCCGCTCCGCGAGGGTCGGGCCGTCGACGAACTCCATCACCAGGTACTCGGCCCGTCCCGGATGCAGCTGCGCGTCGTACAGCGTGACCAGCGCGGGGTGGTTGAGTGAGGCGAGCACGGTCATCTCGCTGCGGGCCCGATCGGAGGCGGCCCCCTGCTCGGTCTCCGCCCGGAGCATCTTGATGGCCACCGTGCGCCCGAGCAGCGAGTCCTCCGCGCGGTACACGCGCGCCATCCCGCCCTGCCCGACGCACTCCCGGAGGTGGTAGCGACCATCGAGCAGCGCCTCAGTGGGAAGCGAGTCATCCGTCATCGTCGAATCCTCCTGCCGCGGCGTCGGGAGCGGCGCGGCGAGACCCCACTGTAGAAGCGCGGTCGGCAGCCGTCTCGGGCCTTGACAGACGGGCCGTCGATGGGGAGGTCTCAGACCGCGGGAGAATGGGACATATGCCCGCGCGTTCTCCCCAGCGACTGCTCCTCTCCGTCCGCCGGCTGCTGCACACCGATCCGTCCACCGTCGCCCACACCGAGGCGATGCCCGTGATCGACGAGCACACCGTTCCGCGGGTCCTCGATCTGGCGACGCGCATCGGAGAGTCGATGTTCGCGGTCGGCGCCTCGGCGCACGAGGTCACGCTCGCGATCACCCGCGTCTGCGAGGCGTATGGCCTCAAGGGCGTCCAGGTCGACGTGACCTACAACTCGATCACGGTGTCCTTCCACCTCAGCGGGGAGGTCTGGCCGGAGACGCTGGTCCGCGTGGTCCGGGTCGCCGCCCCCGACCACGCCAAGCTGCAGCGCGTGCAGGCGCTCGTCGCCGACATCGACGGCGGACTGGATCTGGAGTCCGCGCGCACCGCGTTCCGAGTCATCCGCCGCGTGCCCTTCCGCTATCAGCAGCCCGTGGTGATCGTCGCACGGGCGCTCCTCGCGGTCGGAGTGAGCATCATGCTCGGGGCCTCTCCGCTCATCGTGGGTCTCACGTTCGTCGCCGCGCTGGGGGCGGCGCTCACCCAGGCGGGCCTGGCCCGGCTGAGGGTGCCGCTGTTCTTCAGCCAGATCGCCGGAGGCCTCGTCACCACGGTCGTCGCGGTCGCCGTGTCGGCGCTCGGCAGCGCGGGGATCGATCCGTTCGTCGGCATCCGCCCGTCGATCATCGTCGCCTCCGGAATCGTGCTCATGCTCGCGGGACTCACGGTGGTGGGCGCCGCGCAGGATGCCATCGACGGCTTCGCGCTCACGGCCGGCGGCCGCATCCTCGACCTGACGATGCAGACGCTCGGGGTGGTGATCGGCATCCTCGTCGGCCTGGAGCTCGGCGGCGTACTCGGCTTCACGATGGAGCTGCCGGACGATCCCGCGCCCTTCGGCCCGCTGCTCAATCAGTTCGTCGGGGCCGTCATCATCGCGGTCGCCGTGGCCGTATTCAACGGCGCGGGCATCCGCATCATCCTCGTCAGCGCCCTGCTCAGCGCCGTCACCCTCGCCGGGTACGCCAGCACCGTCGCGCTCCAGCTCCACCCGGCCGCGGCGAGCGCGGTCGGAGCGCTGCTGGCGAGCTTCATCGGCATGCTCATCGCGCACAACCTGCACGTGCCCTCGGTCGCGGTGACGACCGCCGCGATCGTCCCGCTCGTGCCCGGTGTCGCGGTGTTCCAGGGCCTTCTCGAGGTCGTGCACGCAGCGGGCACCTCCACCGGGATGCTCACCGTGGGCGGATCGCTGATCGACGCCGCCGTGATCGGCATCGCCCTCGCCTCCGGCGCCTCCCTCGGGCTCTACCTCGGAACGCCGGTGCGAGCGACCCTCGCCGGCGTCGCGAAGACCAGGGCGCGTGTGCGCCGCTGACCCGACGGCGTCATCCCGCCGAGGTGTCGGCGGCGAGGTCGAGCACCCACGCGTTGATCGTGAGCTCAGCGCCGCGGAACTGCTCCGTGAGGGTTCCCTGACGAGTGAATCCGCCCCGCTGACACACCGCGTTCGACGCCGGGTTGTCGACCCCGGGGAACGCGAGCAGCGAACGCCCGTCCCCTACGCGATCGCGGAGGAGATCGACGAGCAGAACCAGAGCCCGGGCAGCCACTCGCCGGCCCTGTGCAGCGGGCAGCACGAACCAGCCGGTCTCCCACGCCGGTTCGTCCTGCCACGTGATCCGCCACGCGCCGATCGAGCCGAGAGGCTGCCCGGCGTGGTCGACGATCGCGAACATCAGGGCCTCGTCCTCCGCGACGAGGCGCAGATACCTCTCGTGTCGCGCCTGCACCTCCGCTGCGCTCTCCGGCCCGTTGAGGTGCGCCGTCATCTCTGGGGTGTTCGCCGCCCGCAGGAGAGGGAGATCATCGGCCGACCAGGGCCGGAGGCTCAGTGTGTCCACGCTCGGAGCCTCGCACGCCCCACCGACACCGGAGACGACGGTGCGCCCGCCGCGGACGGCTCCACGACGGGCGCATCGGCCGGGTCTCAGTGGCCGCCGAGGTCCTTGACCAGCTCGGCCTCGTCCTCCTTCGACAGCGAGGTCTGCACGACCGTGCCGTTGTACGGGGCCAGCGCCTCGGCGAACTTGTCCTCCGTGAGCTTGAGCGCGTAGATGACGACGGCGGACTTGCCGGCCGTCACGGTGGCCTTCACGCGATCGCGGAAATCGGCGTCGATGCCGGTCTTGTCGAGTCCCGCGAAAAGCGCCCCGAGCAGACCGCCGAACACCAGCCCGGCAACAGGGATGAAGAACAGGATGCCGATCAGCGCACCGAACAAGGCGCCGGAGGCGACTCCGAGGCCGATCCTGCTCCCGGCCCCCGGGTACTCCACCTTCGTCTTGCCCTCGCCGTCCACCTTCACGAGCGCGAGGCCGGCGAGTTCGACGACGAGGTCGTCCTGCAGGGCCTGGACGCGGTTGTAGGCGCCCTCCGCGTCGCTCTCGGTGTCATAGGAGATGACGATCAGTTCAGCCATGGTTTCCTGCTTTCGGTTGCGATCGGAGATGCTCTCCACGCGCGCAGAGGCACCGGTCTTCGCCACCGACCCTAGGCGTGCCCCTGCGGACACGACAGAGCAGCCGCCGATGTTCACCCTGGTGACTCCGCAGCGGCGATGTCGGTGGCCTCGCCTAGCGTCGCTGTCGTGCCCGAGCCCGTGCAGCAGTGGTGGGCGAGACGCCAGTTCTCGCGCGGACTCGACGTGCCCTACGCGGTGGGCACCTACCGGGCGGCGTGGGCGGCCTACCCCGAGCTCATCCGGCAGTACCACCCGGAACTCAACCACGGCATCGCACTCTCGCAGATCCCGTTGGCGGCCGATGTGCTGCTCTGCTGGGAGTGCGCCGTCGGCCACCTGTTCGCGGCGACGCCGACCGAGCAGCGCGAACGCCCGGGGCGGGTGCGACGGCGCTCGTCCTGGTGCCCCGAATGCACGGCGCTGGCGCGTCCGCAGTCCGTGGTCCTCGGAGAGGCGCGGGCGCTCCCCGCCCGTCCGAAGAAGCCGGCGCCGCCGCTGTGCACGAAGACCCCCGCGCTGCCGACGGGGACCGCGTTCCTGAGTGTGTGCGCTCCGAAACCCGCCTCGGCGGCCGAGGGGAAGCTCCGGCGGGCGCTCACCGAACGGCTGCTGTTCCCTGACGACGTCAACGCCATCAAGGTCGCGCGGCCGTTCTTCCGGCACACGGAGGTGTGGCCCGACATCCTGCTCCCGGAGCTGCGGATCGCGATCGAGTACGACACGGTCGGCCGGCACGGGCTGGAGCACGTCGGGAAGAGGGAGGAGACCGATCGCCGGAAGGACCGCGCAGTACGCGCCGCCGGCTGGGAGGTGGTGCGCGTGCGGATGGGGACGCTCGAGCCGCTCGGGCCGTTCGACCTCCCGCTCGCCTCCCTCGGCGCGAGCGGCATCACCCGGCTGGTCGACCGGCTCCGGGACATCCGCGGAGCCCTCCTGGTCGACGCCTACCTGCGCTGAGGGAGCCCGCTTCCCTTCACGATGCGACCGACTCGTCCCCGCGCCGCTCCCGGGGAGAGCCGAGGGCGACGGTGGAGAGCAGGCCGAGAGTGAGGAAACCGGCCGCCGTCCAGGCCGCGTAGCGGGTGCCGTCGGAGAACGCGCTGCGGGCCGCCTCGGCGAACGGCGCCGTCTCCGGGTTCTGGTCGAGCCCCGCGATGGCGGCGCCGGCGCTGTCCACGACGGCGGAGACCACCTGGTCGCGCGCCGCCGACGGCACGCCGCGGTCATCGAGTGCCGCCCCGAGCACGACCGCCGTGCTCGTGAACAGGACGGTGCCGAGCACGGCCACCCCGAGCGCCGCGCCGAGCTGACGAGACGTCGACTGGGTGCCGGACGCGGCCCCGCTGTCCGTAACAGGCACGTCGGCGAGCACGACGCCGGTGAGCTGCGCGGTCGCGAGCCCCACACCGAGCCCGTACACGAAGAGGAACGGAACGAGGGGCACCCAGGACGCCTCTGGGGCGATCACGAGCCCCACACCGGCGACGCCGACGATCTCGGCGAGGAGCCCGACCCTGACCACCCAGACCGGGGCGATCCGTCCGCTCGCGGCACCGGCCACTCCGCTGGCGAGGAAGGATCCGCCCGCGAGGGCGAGCAGCAGCAGACCGGTCTGCAGCGCGTCGAAGCCGAGCACGAACTGCAGCCAGAGCGGGAGCGCGAGGATGAGGCCGAACTCTCCGAGGGACACGACGGCGGCGGCGATGTTCCCGTTGCGGAACGACGGGATCGCGAACAGGCGCAGCGCGAGCAGGGTGGAGCGTCCGTGTCGTTGGCGGTGCAGGCCCCAGGCGATGAACGCGACCAGCCCGAGGCCCGCGAGGGCGAACGCGAACGGGATGGGCGAGAGCTCCCCCGGCCAGGTCCAGCCGCCGATCTGCGGGCGCTCGTCCACGAGCCACCAGCCGTACGTGCGGCCCTCGATGAGCGCGAAGACGAGACTGCCCATCGTCACGACCGAGAGCACGGCCCCCACCACGTCGATCCGTTCCGTGCGCTCTCCACGCGATTCGGCCACGGTCAGCAGCACACCGACGACGATCAGCAGGCCGAGCGGGATGTTGATGCCGAACGCCCAGCGCCAGGAGAAGGCGGTGGTCAGCCACCCACCGAGGAGCGGCCCCACGGCCGCCATGCCGCCGATGGTCGAGCCCCAGACGGCGAACGCGACGCCGCGTTCCCGCCCGCGGAAAGTCGCGTTGATGATCGACAGGGTGGTCGGCAGGATCATGGCACCGCCGACGCCCTGCACCAGCCGGGCGAGGATGAGGATGCTCCCGCTCGGCGCGGTGGCGGCGAGGACGGAGGCGGCGGCGAACACGACGACACCGACGATCATGACGCGGCGACGACCGAAGCGGTCGGCGAGGCTGCCGAAGACGAGCAGGAGGGCGGCGAAGACGAGGGTGTAGGACTCCTGCACCCACTGCACCTCGGTCGAGGTGATCCCCAGGTCGTCGACGATGGCCGGGATGGCGACGTTGACGATCGTCGAGTCGACGATGATGAGGCTGACGGCGATGCTGATGAAGACCAGACCCGCCCAGCGCCGGCGTTGCAATCTGTCCATGTTCGCTAGCCTAGTTAGATACTTGAATGGAAAGCAGTTTTATCCGTTCTCTCCCGCGAGCGCAACCCCCGTGCGCACGGACGCGCGGAGCGCGATGATGCCCTCATGAAACTCGTCTCCTACGCCGGCCAGCAGCTCATCACCTCCGACGACATCGCGGAGACGCTGCTGACCCTGGCCGCCGCCATCGCCAGGGAGGGCGAGTCCGAAGCGGTCGAGATCCCGATCCTCTTGGAGGGCGAGAAGGACTGGGCCGATCTCCTCGTCGGCGTCGGCA
This sequence comes from Microbacterium sp. MMO-113, assembly GCF_037148555.1. Lineage (NCBI taxonomy): Bacteria > Bacillati > Actinomycetota > Actinomycetes > Micrococcales > Microbacteriaceae > Microbacterium > Microbacterium sp. MMO-113. The sequence goes on from NZ_JBBCTD010000003.1 coordinate 582,205, forward strand.
ACGACGTGCTCGTCAGCCCTCACCACGCCGTGGACGCCGACCCGGACTTCTCCGCCGAGGTCGATGAGCTGCGGTCCCACCGCCTGTTCCCGAAGCCGCCGAGCGAGACGTCATCGCCGGGCGACATCGAGGTCCCGGCGCTCTCCGACTTCGACATGGGCCACGGACTCTGATCGCGCTCCGCTGAGCGACTGCCCCCTCAGCGCGACGTGGGGAGCCGCGCACCGTCGCGGAGCGCGACCTCGCGGTCGGCATCGGCGATCAGGGTCGCATCGTGCGTGACACAGAGGACGGCCGCCCCGCGGTCCGCCTCCTCGCGCAGCACTGTCCGGATGCGACGGACCGATGCGGCGTCCAGGCCCGTCGTCGGCTCGTCCACGAGCAGGATGCCTGCTTCCCCCGCGAGCCCTTGAGCCAGGAGCACACGCTGCTGCTGGCCGCCGGACAGCGTCGCGAACGGCAGACGCTGCAGTGACGACACGGCGGTGCGCTTCATCGCCGCCACCACCGCCGCACGCGCCCGTCGATCCCGCCGCCGGAAGGCCCCGAGCCGACGCCACGTCCCGACCGTCACGACGTCTCGCGCGGTGAGCGGAAGGCCGGCGGGCACCGCGGCGCGCTGCGGCACGAAGGCGATCGCACCGGTCACGCTCCGCCGCCCTCCGGTCGGTGAGCGCACCCCGGCGGCCACCTCCAGGAGCGTCGACTTCCCCGCGCCGTTCGGACCGGTGACGACGACGAACTCCCCCGCCTCGACCTTCAGGGTGAGGCGGCGCAGCGCCACGCGGTCGCCGAGCCGGACGGAGACGTCGTCAAGACACACGGCGCCGTCGGCAGCGCGGGAGATTCTCGTCATGTCTCCAGTTTATGAATTTGATAATCATTCTCAATTACGAATAGGCTCGCGTTTCGTGACCCTCTCGCTCGCCGCCCTGCTCACCCCGTTCACGCTGGAGTTCTTCCAGCGCGGACTCGTCGGCGGCGCTCTCGTCGCGGTCCTCTGCGGGGTCGTCGGCACCTGGGTCGTCGTTCGAGGGATGGCCTTCCTCGGCGAGGCCCTGGCCCACGGGATGCTGCCCGGCGTCGCGCTGGCCACGGTGCTCGGGGCACCCGTGCTGGTCGGCGGGGCGGTCAGCGCCGTCGCGATGAGCATCGGCATCGGCGCCCTGCAGCGACGCGCCCGACTCTCCTACGACACGAGCATCGGCCTGCTCTTCGTCGCGATGCTGGCCCTGGGGGTGATCGTCATCTCCCACTCCGGGAGCTTCGCCACGGATGCGACGGCGATCCTCTTCGGCGACATCCTCGCGATCACCCGCGCCGACCTTCTCCTGCTCGCCGCGGCCGCGGTCCTGGGAGTGACGGTCGCCACCCTCTGCCATCGGCCGTTCGTCGCGCTCGCCCTCGACGCCCGCATCGCGACGGTGCTCGGGCTGCGACCACGGTGGGCCCAGGCGGCCCTGGTCGGACTGGTGACCCTCGCGGTGGTGGCGTCGTACCAGGCGGTGGGCTCGCTGCTCGTCGTCGGTCTGCTGCTCGCGCCGGCTGTCGCCGCCGGACAGTGGACGTCCCGTCTGCCCACGCGGATGGCGCTCGCGTCGGTGTTCGGCGTGGCGGCCGTCCTCGTCGGCCTCCTCGCGTCCTGGTATGCGGCCACCGCTGCGGGAGCGTCCGTCGCCGCCGCCGCGATCAGCCTCGCCGGTCTGTCCTGGGCGGCACGGGTCGCCGTGCGAACCCGGCGACCGATCGCCCGTCCCGCCCCGGTTGCCGCCTCCTGACTCGTCCCGAAAGGCTCTTCGTGCATTCCCGCTTCCTTCCCCTCATCACCGTCGCCGTCCTGACTCTGCCCCTCGCGTCCTGCGCCGGACCCTCGACGCCGGGCCTGACCGCCCCCTCCTCCGCCGACGGACACGGCGCGATCGCCGGAGCGGAAGAGGTCGCCGAAGCGCAGCTCGGACTCACGACCATCGACGCGCAGGGTCGGGTCACCCACCTCGACCTCCTGGACGAGAGCGTCACCGACATCGGCACGGTGGCCGCCCCGGAGAGCATGACGACCGACGGCCGGTACCTTTTCGCAGACACCGGCGACGGCGTCGAGGTCGTCGACAGCGGCGTCTGGACGTGGGACCACGTCGACCACTTCCACTACTACCGCACCGCTCCCGCACTGCTCGGCGCGGTCGGGGGCGACGGGTCGGCGACGGTCGCGACGACAAACAGCTCGACCACCGGCGGCACCGGCATCTCCTTCTCCGGGTCCGGAGACGCCGTCCTCCTCGACACGGAGGCCCTGTCGAAGGGAGAGATCCGTGAGTTGTTCCGCGTCGAGCGATCCCCGCACGAGGGGCTGGTGGTGCCGGTCGGGTCGTTCGCGCTGGTGACCGAAGCCGAGGGGGACACGGGCGGAGTCGTCGTCGGCTACACGGCGGACGGCGAGCGCACCGGGCTCCGGGAGGAGTGCGCCGTAGCGACCGGCACGATCACGACCAGGGTCGGCGCGGTCATCGGCTGCGCCGACGGTGCCCTGCTCGCCCGTGTCGAGGCCGGGGCGCTGACCGTGGACCGCATCCCGTACCCGGATGGAGCGCCGGCCGGAGCCGTGTCCGCGTTCCACAACCGCGAGGGGCGCCCCACGGTCGCCGGCCTCGCCGGACCGACCGACATCCGGGTCCTCGACACCCGCGCGCAGGCCTGGACGCTGCTCACCGCCCCCACTCCCCTCGCGCAGGTCACCGCGGTCGGCGATGAGGACGACACCCTCCTCGCGCTGACGCAGGACGGACGCGTGCTCGTGCTCAGCGCGCTCGACGGGACGGTGCGGGCGGAGACCACCCCGCTCGTGGCGGCATCGCTGGCGGCGGGCGAGGCTCCGGCCCTCATCGCCGATCAGCACCGCGCCTACCTGAACGGCCCGGCGGAGCACCGGCTGTTCGAGATCGACTACGCCGACGACGCCCGCCTCGCGCGGACCTTCGATACCGCCGACGCCCCGGCGTTCGTCGCCGAGACGGGACGCTGACATGCGCCTCCTGCGCCCCCTCGCCGCGGTTCTCGCCGCGCTGACCTCCGCCGCTCTGACCGCCTGCGCCCCTCCCGCCGATACGCGGCCGGTGGTCGTCGTCACGACCAACATCCTGGGCGACGTGGTCGGCGAGCTCGTCGGCGATCAGGCGCGCGTCGTCACCCTCATGAAGCCGAACGCCGACCCGCACTCGTTCGAGATCTCAGCGCAGGAGGCCGCCACGCTGCGGGACGCCGACCTGCTCGTCTCCAACGGACTCGGGCTCGAGGAGGGCCTGCAGCAGCATCTCGACGCGGCCGTCGCGGCCGAGGTGCCGTCCTTCGTCGCAGGCGACGCGATCGACGTCCTGGACTACCGCGACGGCGACGCCGCGGGAATGCCGGACTCCCACTTCTGGACCGATCCGGCGCGGATGATCGACGTCGTCGACGCCCTGGAGCCCGCCCTGGCCGCGCTCGACGGGGTCGACGCCGACACCCTCACGGCGGACGTCGCCGACTACCGCGAGGAGCTGACGGCGCTCGACGATGAGATGACGAGCGCGTTCGCCCGGATCCCCGACGACCGTCGGGCGCTCGTGACCAACCACCACGTCTTCGGCTACCTCGCCGACCGCTTCGACTTCGAGGTCGTCGGCGCCGTCATCCCGGGCGGCACCACGCTCGCGGCCCCCTCGGCCTCCGACCTCGCCGATCTGGTGGGTGCCGTGGAGGAGACGGGTGTGCCCGCCGTCTTCGCGGAGTCCTCCTCCCCCGACCGCCTCGTCCAGGCGCTGGCCGAAGAGGCTGACGTCCACGTCGCGGTGATCGAGCTGTTCACCGAGTCGCTCACCGCGGAAGACGGCGGCGCCCCGGACTACCTGACCATGATGCGCGTCAACACCGAGCGCATCGCCTCCGGTCTCACCCGTTGAGACCACCCCTCACAAGAAAGAAGCACCGCATGAAGCCACTCCCCCCTGCGCCGGGCGCTGGTCGGGGCCGTCGCCCTCGGCGCCGCCGTGACGCTCGCCTCCTGCTCGACCACGGCCGGAGCCGGATCCGCGAGCGACGCCCCGGAACCGGACGCCGGCCCCCGCGTGGCCATCTCGTACGAGGGCGGCATCCTCGTCCTCGACGGCGAGACCCTCGACACCGTCGCCGACTTCGACTCCGAGCCGTTCACCCGCCTGAACCCGGCCGGCGACGGTCGCCATGTGATGGTGACGATGAGCGAGGGCTTCCAGGTGCTCGACACCGGGGCCGGGTCAGCCGACGAGGCGGTCCTGACTGACACGGTGTTCGCGGCCGACACCCCCGGCCACGTCGTCCGCCACGGTGGCAAGACCATCCTCTACGCCGACGGCACGAGCGACACCACCATCTTCGACACCGCCGACCTCGGCGACGGCGGCATGCCGGAGGTGGAGACCGTGGACGGCGTCGAGGCGCACCACGGCGTCTCGGTGCTGTTGGAGGACGGCACGTTCCTCACCACGGTGGGCGATGCGGACGGTCGCACCGGCATCGTGGTGCGCGATGCGGACGGTACGGAGATCGCCTCGTCCGACCAGTGCCCGGGCGTCCACGGCGAAGGCACCGCGGCCGACGAGGTGGTCGTCTTCGGGTGCGAGGACGGCGCGCTCGTCTACAAGGACGGCGAGATCACCAAGCTCGCCGCTCCCGACCAGCCGTACGGCCGCATGGGCAACGCGTACGTGAGCGAGACGAGCCCGATCATCGTCGGGGACTACAAGGACGACCCCGACGCCGAGGGCTACCTGCTCGGCGCCGTCACGCTCATCGACACCGAGGCGATGACGTCGGAGGTCGTGTCCCTGCCCGAAGGGGCGGAGTACACCTTCCGCGACGTCGTGCGCGGCCCGGACGACCGGGCCTACATCCTCGGCGCCGACGGCGCCATCCACGTGCTCGACCCGGAGACCGGCGAGATCACCGGCTCCTACCCCGTCATCGAGGCGTGGGAGGGACCCGCCGAGTGGCAAGACCCGCACCCGGCCATCGTCGTCGCGGGCGACATCGCCTACGTGACCGAGCCGGCCGCGAACAGCGTGCACGCCGTCGACCTCGCCACCGGCGAGGTGCTCGCGAGCACGGAGCTGGAGGTCACGCCGAACGAGATCGCGCCGGCCGCCGGCTGATCCTCGACACGGCGGGTCCGTCCTCTCCCGGGCGGACCCGCCGCGCGCGTGCGGAGGGGTCGGGTCAGCGCGATCCGGGATGCCAATGGCGCGTGCGCCGAAGCCGCCGCGCCGCGAGGAGCGCGGCCCCGAGGAGGACGAGCAGACCACCGGCGCCGGCCGCCGCGGCCGCGCCCGGCGCAAGACCTGTCGTCGCGAGGCCGGAGGCGGATCCGCCGGTGGCCCCGGTCCCCGGCCCTGGTCCACCGCCCGTCCCGGGATCCGGGTTCTCGGGTTCCGGCTCGGGCTCGGGGTCGGGACCGGAGCGGGGGTCGTAGACGTTCGTCACCGTGCACACGGTGTCGACCCCTGCGGTCACCTGGACGATGTCGCCCTCCAGCCCTCCCCCGGTGCACTCCCAGCCATCGCTGCGGTAGTCCGCTGTGGGCGCGCCCGCGACCGCCCGCTCCGAGAGTCGGAACGCACCGGCCCCGAGCGGAGCGAGGGTCACCGCCGTCTCGCCGGACGCTCCCTCGATGCGCGGGCGCGGGAACTCCCCGCCGCCGAGGGCGTGCAGGGTCCAGTCCGTGACGGCAGCCGGCCCGGCCGGGGCTCCGGGGGCGTTCCCGACGATGGCCTTCCGGAGCGTGAGCGTGCCGCCGACGAAGGTGTTCGTGGCGGTGCAGATCGCGTCCTCCCCGAATCCCAGCGTCGCCGTGGTCCCGTCCCAGGTCGTGCCGGTGCAGGACCACTCGCCCTCGTACCCGCTCGGGCCGTCCTCGGAGAAGATGTAGTCGCCCGGCGGGAGCGACATGTCGGTGACGAACTCCGACCCGCTGGGGCCGGAGAGTGCCGCGTTGCCCGGGCCGCGCGCCTTCAGCTCGAAGTCGGCGGGCACGGCGCGCCCGCGCTCGCCGTTCACGACCTGCTTGACGAGAGTCAGGCTCGGCGTGATCGATGCGTTGGTCAGGATGCAGACGACATCAGCCGACGGAGGCACCTGGACCACGTCGCCGGTCACCGTCCCGCCCGAGCAGTTCCAGCCGAGCGGGTCGTAGCCGGTGGGGCCGTCCTGCTCGCTGAGCGTCCACGCACCGGGGGCGACGGCGGCCTGGGTGACCGCCGGCGAGTTCGCCGGTCCTGAGACGGTGGCGGTGCCATCGGTGGCGGACAGGGTCCACGCCGAGGGCAGGGCCGGAGTCCCGAAGGCGGAGGCGACCTGCTTGCGCAGCGTCAGGGTCGACTGGGTCCAACGGTTCGTGACGGTGCAGATCACACTCTCCAGCGGCACGACCTCGACGGTGTCGCCGGTGCCGACGGGGGTGCCCTCGTCATCGACGCAGGACCAGCCCTCACTCACATAGGAGCCCGCCTCCGGAGCGGTGCTCGCCTCCGACAGGGTGAAGGTCCCTGGAGCCACCGCCGCGAAGCTCACCTTGCCCGAGCCGGAGACGCCGCTGATGACGGTGTCGGCCGATGCCGCGGTGAGCTCCCAGTCCTGCGCGGTGAGGGGACCGCCGCCGGCGTTCACGACGTTCTTCACGAGGGTGAGCTGGCCGACCTCGAGGGTGTTCGTGACCGTGCAGGTCACGTCCGCTCCGGCGCCGACGGTCACGGTGTCGGTCGCCATGGCGCCGCCCGTGCACAACCACGGCCCGGCCGCGTACCCGGCGGGTCCGTCCGCCTCGGCGAGCGTGTAGTCGCCGACCGGCACCGGGACGCGGGTGACCGCAGCGGATCCGGAGGCGCCGGTGACGGTCTCCGGGCCTGCGGCGGTCAGGGTCCAGTCGGACGGCGGCTGGTCGCTGCCCACCACGTTCTTGACGAGGGTGAGCCAGCCGCCCGCGAAGGTGTTGGTGATACGGCACGTGATGTCAGACCCTTCGCGCACGTAGAGGAGTGCCCCATCGATCCCGCCGTCGCTCGTGGCGTCGACGCAGGTCCACGCGCCGCCGCTGTATCCGGCGGGACCGCTCTCGGCGAGCGAGTAGGCGCCGGGGTCGATGGAGGCGTGATCGACGGCGTCCGACCCGGAAGGGCCGGAGATCCGCTCGGGTCCACTCGCGGTCAGGACGAAGTCCGATGGGGCGGCCAGTGGGAATCCGGTCGCCGCCGGGTCGACGACCTCCTTGACGAGCGTCAGGTGGGGCAGATCCCCGGTGTTGGTGATCTGGCAGGTCACCGCACCGCCGAGGGTCACCTCGAACTGATCACCGGCCACGGGAACGGCGGTGACCGCGCCGGTCGTCAGATCCCGCCGCTCGCAGGTCCAGGGTCCTGCCACATAGCTTCCCGGCCCGCCGGACTCGCTCAGCGTGTACGTGCCGATCCGTGCCGGCTGGTTCTGCACCGCGGCCGAGCCGCCCGCACCTTCGATGGTCGAGGGCCCCTGCGCCCGCAGGGTCCACTCCGACGGAGTCGCACCCCCGCCCTGAACGTTCTTGACGAGCGTGAGGCTGCTCCGGATCGCGTTGTTCTGCACCGTGCAGGTCATCGACTGGTTCGCGGTGATGGTGATCGTGCGCTCCGGCTGCGTCGTCACGTCGCCGTCGCAGTTCCAGGAGTAGAAGGCGTAGCCCGCCACACCGCCGGTCTCGAAGATGCGGTACGTGCCGGGCGGGATGAGACGCGACTGCATGCCGTTGAGGCCGTCGCCGGTGAAGGTCTCCCCCGTGGCCACGTTGACCGCGTGCATCGTCCACAGCGTGCGGTCGCCGAGACTGGCGCCGGTGTCGAGGTTCTCGATCGCCTTGAAGAGCGAGAGCCGGGCGGTGGGTTCGGCGGCGACGGCGGGAAGAGCACCACCGAGGCCGACCACGGCGGCCAGCAGCACGCCCAGAACTCCGAATCGGACTCTTCTCATCGACTGGCCCCCGCCCCGGGTGCGGATGCCCACCCGTCACCTCACCGTAGGGGCGGGGGCCGCGGCAGGGCAAGGGTCGGTGGAGGCGGGGACCGGTAGGCGTCGGTACAGCAGCGGAACGCACTCGCAGCGGAGCGCCCGCCGGGGGAGGGAGTTGGGTGGCAGGCGCTCCGTCGGCCGCAGCGTGACCGTCGAGGCCCCCCAAGCCGATCCCGTGCAGCACGTTCAGGATGAACCATGCGCAGGGCGCGCGCAACGGGTGTGTCCGTCAGTGTCCGTGCGCGAGCTGCTGGACGAGCACGACGATGCCGCCGAGCCCGACGAGGATTCCCAGGGCGATGAGCTGCTGCCACCCGCTCACCCCGGTCCGGCGGACGGCGACGTACCCGATGAGCCCGAGGATCGCGACGTACACGATCGACGCGATGGTCAGCGCCGTCCGCAGCTCGATCCATCCGAGCACGGCGGCGAGGAGGACGAGCAGCGGCACCGCCGCCGAGCCGAGCGCCGTGCCGGTGAGCCCCAGGACCTCACGCAGGTCCGCTCCCCGGGGGAAGCTGCCATGCGTCGCGAGGTGCGCGACCAGATCGGCGGCGAAGCCCGCGAGCGCGATCGCGACGATGCCGATCAGCAGGGTCACCGTGGCCTGCAGGGCGCTGGTGTGCGCCACGTTGGCGTTCTGCACGAGCACGATGGCGAGCCCCGTGAAGGTCGCGTACACGCGCTCCTTGATCGCGGCGCGGTCGTGCTCGGGCCGAGCGGGATCGGAGTCCGGCGTGCTCATGGGCGGGATGCTATCAAGCCAGCCCTGCCGACCGCAGCGCATCGTCGAGCACCGTCGCGGCGGGAGCGATCGCGGGCTCACCGTCCTCGATGTCCCACAGTGTGTTCTGCAGGAGCCGCGCGGTCGTCCAGCGTGCCGCGCGGGCGCGGTCGAGGTGCAGCATCTCGGTGAGGATGTCGAACCGACGCCGCACGATGCGGGCCGCATCCACGGTGCCCGGATCGCGGCTCCAGCCGCTGTCCAGCGCCGGCCACAGATCGAAGCCCGCGTCGCCGACGAGGGGCTCGGGGTCGATCGCCAGCCACGGTTCGCGCTCCGCGCCGAGGACGTTGCCGAAGTGCAGATCCCAGTGCAGGAACCGGCTGCCGGGCGTCGCGGCGACGTCCGCGACGAGGCGCCGCCACCGGTCGAACCGCCGTCGGTCCTCTCGGGTCAGCAGCGTGCCCGCCTCCGTCGCATCGTCCAGCATCTGCGACACCACCGCCTCCAGTCGCGGAAGGCCGGCCGGCGGGTCGACGCGATGCAGACGTGCGAGGAGGGATCCGACGATGCGCGTGGCCTCATCGTCATCGTCCATCGCCTCGAGGCTGCGCTCGGCATCGAGGCGCTCCAGGAGCATCGCTCCGCGATCCGGGGCGCTCGCGAGGAGGCGGACGATCCCTCGCCCGTCCCACCGCGCCAGCCCGAGTACTGCCGCATCGACCTCCGGCCCCGGCTGCTGCAGCTTCACCACGGCGGCGAGGCCGTCCGTCCGCCGGACCGGGACGACGATCCCCGCCTCGCCGGACAGGAGGGGCCCGTCCGGAGAGAGACCCCAGGCGTCCAGGATCTCGGCGGCCCGTTCAGGCAGCGGACTTTCGTGCGCCATGTCAGTCCAGGCGCGCGGAAAGCTCCACGGTGATCCGGGCGACCTGAGTCCGCGCCTCCGCCAGTCGCCCGACCTCCTCATCGAGCCCTGCCCGCATCGCGGCCGACGCCCCGTGCCTGCGAGCGAGCTGCAGATTCGCCCGGAGGTTCAGGGACGCCCCCGCCAGCCCCGCGGCGAGCGCTTCCGTCGCCACCGCGAGGTCCACCGCGACGTGCGGGTTCCCGTGGGCGGCGAGCGTGCGCGCCTCATCGACCACGGTGATGCCGAGGCGACCGAGTCGTGCGACGGATGCGGCCGCCTCGAGGGCGGCGGCTCGCACCGCCTCCTCCCGCTCGGGGTCTTCCGGCACCCGTGCGAGCGCGGCGCCGAGATCCGCCGAGACCACGCCGTCGGCTTCGACCGCCTCCAGAAGCGCCGCGCGCGTGCTGTCGAGACGGCCGGCGATCTCGGCGACGGCGTCGTCGCGGGTGTATCCGGCGACCATGCCCATCAGCCCGGTCGCCAGACCGAGCATCACCCCCGTCGCGGCTCCGCCACCCGGAGAGCCGGTGGGCTGGCTGAGCGCGTCGAGCCAGGCGTCCAACGGCCGTGACGTCGGGATGTCTGCGGAATCCGTCATGCCGGTCAGACTATCCGCGTGCAGGTGTGACTCTCCCACTGGTTCCCCTCTCTACGATGGAGTCGTGCAGCTCGTGGATACCCTCTCCGTCGTCGGTGAGGTGCTGTCCTGGATCGGCCTCGGCGTCGGAATCCCGTTCCTCATCGTGGCCCTGCTGATCCGGCTCGTCGAGGGGCAGTGGGTCCCCGTCGAGATCGCCGTGATCGATCGGGACGGCCGCCCCGCCGCTCGCTGGTTCGCGGGCGGCGACTTCCACGAGAGACCGCTGCGCCGCAGCGAGCCCACGGCCACCACCGATGGATGGCTCGACGGGTTCCACAGCTCGAACGACCCGGCTCGCATCCGGATCGGTGAGCCGCCGCATCTGCGCCGCGTGCTGCGGACTGTCGGCGTCGTCTTCGCCGCGGTCGGTGCCGTCGGCCTGATCGTGTCGTTCCTCCCGCTCGTCCTCTGACTCGGGCCGCTGGGCGTCACGCCCTCGACGGGCGCTCCGAGGGACCTCGACCGAACGACTCCAGCGCCACGCGGTACGCGGCGGAATCGCTCCGCACCTCATCGGTGACCAGAAGGGCGTGCGGTCCGATCTGCCGGACGTACGTCCCCTGGGACGGCAGCGTCACCACCCTTCCGAGGCCGCGCCGCCAGGCGTCGGCCAGGGTGGCGACGTCGCGGTGTTCGGGGCTGTCCGTGAGGGCCGTGAGGTGCGACGCGAGATGCGCCTCGGAACCGCGCCGCTCCCATTCGCGGTACGCCGCATCATCGAACACCTCCACCCCGAACGCGTCCCGCGCTGTGGGCCCGACGATCCGCCCGAGCAGCGTCTCCCGCTCGTCAGGACTCAGCGTCATGGCGACGGCGCGGTCGAGCAGCGCCTGGTCGGGCTCGGTCGCGGCGTGCGCGAGAGCATCGCCCCAGATCCGTGGCCACACCTCCGCCCAACGGGCACGGGTCTCCTCGTCCACGCGCCGCGCGGCCGCCGCCGGTCGGTCGACCAGCGGCGGTGGGAGGGCGTCATCGGCGGGATCCAGCCCGTGCGCCTCGCGGATCCAGAGGAGTTCCAGCAGCGTGTGCGGACGATCCTCGACGGTGATGGTCATGTCGTGCGGCCACGGGTTCCCGGGCATCGGTCGCGTCGAACGCATGTGTCCTCCTCTCCCGCCGTGAGCCGACCACCGCCGGCTGACAGTTTTATATACCGCCGTATACAAGATCGCGGGGAGGAAGGAACGACCATGACCGTCACATCCATCGACATCGACCCCGACGAGTTGAAGCAGGCCAAGAGGCTCGCCGGCACGACCTCCAACCGCGAGACCGTGGATCTCGCCCTACGCACCCTCATCGCGGTACGTCGCCAGCCCGCCGCGGTCGAGCGCATCATCGGCCGCCGTTTCGAGGCCGAACAGATCGACGCACCGACGGTGGTTCCCGAGCCGATGCCGGAGCGGCGCGAGGGCGCTGGACGGAGCGCGAGCACTCCCCGGTGACCATCTACCTCGTCGACAACAGCATCTGGCAGAAGGCAGGGAGAAGCGCCGCGATCGCCGACCGCCTCCGCTCCCTCTCGCCGAACCACCTCCTCATCACCTGCCCGCCGCAGGTGCTCGAGTACTGCCGCTCGGCCCGTGACGCGGCGGAGTACGCCGCTCTGCGGGAAGACATGGAGGAGCTGCTCCCCGCCTGGGAGCATCCCGACGAGCGGATAGCCCTGGACATCCAGCAGGCGCTCTGGACCAACGGATTCCTGCGAGCCGCGGCTGCCTTCGACTGCCTGATCGCGGCGTACGCCGTCGCCAACGACGCCGTGATCCTCAACTCCGACCACGACTTCGGATACATCGAGCTGGCGACGGCGGGCCGAGTCCGCCAGGAGTACGTCGCCGCCTGAGCGCACGCTCAGGCGATCGCGTCGTCGTCCCGCGGGCGCGGCACCGTCGCGCCATGCGCGGGGATGAGCCCGAAGTCCGTCAGCAGCTCTCCCATCTGCGTGTTGTCGAGCTTGTCGAGGAGGCGGCCCTGGAGGAAGTTCGGGCCGGGGATGTGGACGGCCTCGCCGTCGCGCAGCCGCGCGGTCGCCTTGAGGAGGTAGCGGATGTCGTAGGTCGAGTTGAAGACCTCCGGCACGCCGCGTTCCACGTCGAGCAGCTGATACGTGGCCTCCATCGCCGTGCGCACGGAGTACTCGGTGGTGAAGATCGTGTCGCGCGTCGTCTCGGCGAACTGTCCGAGGAAGGCGAAGTTGACGCTTCCCTCCGGGACCACCTGCGGACGGTCGCCGGCCCGGCGCGGCATGAAGAAGGAGGTCACGTACGGCATCATCACCGGGACCGTCTTGGCCGCCGACGCGGCGAGCTCGGCGATGTCCTCCACCGGCACACCGAGGTGGTAGAGCCACTCCTGCGCGATCTCCTCGCCCGTGCAGTCCTGCATCGGCTTCTTGACGTAGTCGCCGGGCGTCTCGACAAAGAGTCCGTACACCCAGACCACGATCTCGTTCGGCTTCTGCGCCTTGAAGTGCGGTTGCCGGTTCACCGTCCAGCTCATCAGCCAGGCCGAGTCCTTGGCGGTGACGATCCCGCCGGTGACGACCTTGCCGCTGAACGGGTCGCGCTTGCAGATCTTCTCGATGTACTTCGGGATGCGCTCGTCGACGGTGGTGACCGTGGCGGACTCCCACTTCGTCTTGTCGATGTCGCTGCAGAACACCTCCGGTCGCCCGAACGCCGGCGACTTCGCGGCGATCCGCTTCCAGAGGTCCCAGGCCGGGGCCGGGCCGGTCTTCAGCTCCGGAGCGGTGTGCTGGTCGCCGTTGCCGGAGTTCTCCGTCAGCGACCCGATCGTCGCCAGACACAGGTCGTCAGGGCCCAGGTCGACGCCGCCGGGCTCGCCGTCGGCGATCCAGTCGATGCGCGTCGACTGGATGCGACCGTCCTCGATGTCGAACTGGATGTCCGTCACTGTGTGATGGAACCGGAACTGCACGCCGTGGTCGTCGAGGAACTTCCGCATCGGCAGCACGAGCGACTCGTACTGGTTGTACTTCGTGAACTTCAACGCGGAGAGGTCGGGCAGCCCGCCGATGTGGTGCATGAAGCGGTGCAGATACAGCTTCATCTCCAGGGCCGAGTGCCACTCCTCGAACGCGAACATGGTCCGCCAGTACAACCAGAAGTTGCTGCCGAGGAAGTCGTCGCCGAACACCTCGTCGATGCGCTTGCCCTCCATCTCCTCACGGGTGGCGAGGATGACGGCGACGATCTCCTTCTGCGCCTTCTCCGAGAGCGTGAAGAGCTTGTCCGTATGCGCATCCTGCCCCTGCTTCTCGGTCACCCGGCACAGGGACACGTTGGGGTCGTCCTTGTTGAGCCAGTAGAACTCGTCGAGCACGCTGGCACCCTCGATCTCCAACGACGGGATGGAGCGGAACATGTCCCACAGGCATTCCATGTGGTCTTCCAGCTCGCGGCCGCCGCGGATGACGAACCCTTTCTCGGGGTACTTGATCCCATCGAGCGCGCCGCCGGGCAGCCCCAGCTCCTCGAGGATCGTGATCCGCTCCCCCGCGACCTGCCCGTCGCGGATCATGAAGATCGCGGCCGCCATCGCGGCGAGACCGCCGCCGACCAGCCAGACCGTCTTGTCGTCGGCCCCCTCCGGCTTCCGAGGTCGTGCGAATGCTTCGTAGTTTCCATTGCTGCGGTACATCTGTCCCACCCTCCGATTGGTTCGACACCGATGCGCACAGTCCAGCCGAAACCGATGCGGAAGGGAAGGGCTTCCTCTGCGACCGGCCGAACTACGGATGGCTGGTGTTCCTCACGCCGTCGTGTTCCAGTTGGGCGGATGATCCACCACGAGCACGCGCGCGAGCGCGGGCCGGTAGAGTACGGGGAACAGGGGGGCACATCTTGTCTGACGAGTCCACGGCGCAACGGCGCGACTACAACCCCGGACCGCGAGTGGGGATCACCTTCTCCACGTTCGACCTGCTGCACGCGGGGCACATCATGATGCTCGCCGAGGCGAAGCGGCAGTGCGACTACCTCATCGTCGGTCTGCAGATGGATCCGACCCTGGACCGTCCGGAGAAGAACGCGCCGACACAGACGGTCGTGGAGCGCTACATCCAGCTTCGCGGCTGTCAGCACGTGGATGAAATCGTGCCCTACTCCACGGAGCAGGACCTCGAGGACATCCTTCGGTCCTTCAAGCTCGATGTGCGCATCGTCGGCGATGAGTACCGCGATCGGGATTTCACGGGCCGCGCGTACTGCGAGGAGAGCGGCATCGAGCTCTACTTCAACAGTCGAGACCATCGCTTCTCCAGCTCGGGCCTCCGGAGGATCGTCGCGGAGAAGGAAGCGGAGCGCGCCGCGAGTCACTGACCCGCGTTCTGCCTGTGGCGACCCCCGGTCATCGAACTCCGCAAAGAACAGGTGACTGATGCGCACATCGACAGCGTGGAGCTTGATCGCAGCGATGACCGCGCTCTCACTCGTCGCCCTGGGTGTCGTCATGACCTACCGCTTCGCGACTCCGCTCGTCGATCCTGCCCCGCCGACACCGGACTACGGGGTCCAGACGCTCGTCGCCGGCGTGACGATGGCAGCAGCGGTGGCGGGTGGCCTCGGCGCGGGCGTGTACGCGACGAAACGCGAGGCCGCCCGAGGTCGCATCGTCGGCTGGACGGCCGCCGCAATGCTCACGGGCACCGCCCTGGGAGCGGTTCTGGCCTTCGTCCTGAGCACACGCTGAGGTTTCCGCCGCGTCGAGGAACTGACGAAGAGTGAGGTCCCGAACCAGCGCCGGTCTCAAAGTTGTGTCAACTTCACCGTGGTGGGGGGGGCCACCGGGGTGGGGCCCCCCACCGGGGCCGCCGGACCAGAC
>NZ_JBBCTD010000004.1:0-537046 GCF_037148555.1 Microbacterium sp. MMO-113
GACGAGGATAATTTGGCATTTGACAAGTGCACGCTGTTGAGTTCTCAAGGATCGGATGCTCCCACGACCCAGCCATCACAACCAGGCCCGCAGGGCAACTTCTCTATCTTACCGATCTCGTTTCCGTTGTCAAGTCCGAGTTTCTTCGGCCTGACCGTGGGAACGGATCAGCATCCTTCATCCTGTTCACTCAGAGTGTGTGGGATTCGGGAGGTGTTCGATGCTTGACGGGAGCCGGTCCGAGGACCTCCGCTCAACCGTTTGGGGCGAACAGGTAATAACTTACGTGGGTTCCGAGCATCGGGCAAATCACCGTCGATTCCCGGGCGTGTCGCCCGCCCCTCAGTCCGCGGCCCTTCCCGCCGGCGCGAATCGGGAGGAGTCGGAGTGGTCCTCGGGCTGCATATCCCCGACGCGCTTCGGCGTCGCGACGACGGCCAGCAGTGACACCAGGCAGGCGCCGATGACGAACAGCACCACGAGCCAGAGGCCTCCCCCGGCGGCCGCGACGAGAGCGGAGGCGATGAGGGGGGTCGGCCCCGCGACCAGAGCGCCGTTGAGCTCTCGGGCCGTCGCGACGCCCGTGAAGCGGTAGCGGGTCGGGAAGAGATTCGTGAGGAAGGTTCCGGTGGAGGCGGCGGTCGCTCCCACCGCGATGACACCGAGCGCCGTCATCCCGAGAGCGGCCAGCACCGGGTCGCCGGACTGCAGCGAAAGGAAGACCGGGTACGTGAGGACGATCCCGGCGACGGAACCGAAGACAACCACGTGCTTGGCCCCGAAACGATCGACCGCGACCCCACCGAGGACGGGAGCGAAGGCGGTGAGCAGCGAGGACACCAGGACCGAGATCAGCGCCTCGACCCGGGGCATGCCGACCGTCAGCGTGAGATAGCTCAGCGCGAAGGCGCTCAGCACGTAGTTCGTCACGTTGTGCCCGCAGACGCTGAAGAAGCCGAGGATGAGCTCGCGAGGACTGCGCCGGAAGAGCTCCGCCAAGGGCACCTTCGTCGCGGACTGCTCCGCGTTCGCCACAGCATCCCGGTACTCGGGCGTCTCCTCCAGACGACGACGGATCCAGAGCGCCAGCACGAACAGGACGGCGGAGACCAGGAACGGAATGCGCCAGGCCCAGCCGAGCAGCACGTCGCCGGGAAGCATCGAGGCGAACGTGAAGGCCAGCGTCGCGAGGAACGCTCCGCCCGGGGCGCCCGAGGTGACCAGTCCGATGACCCTTCCCCGGCGCGGTTCGGGTGCGTACTCCGCGACGAGCGTGAGGGCACCGGCGAGTTCCGCTCCGGCACCGAAGCCCTGGATGAAGCGGAACAGGATGAGCAGGATCGGCGCGGCCACCCCGATCGCCTCGGCGGTCGGGAGGACCCCGATGCCCACGGTCGCGATCCCCATGAGCACGATGGTCAGGATCATCGCGGGCTTCCTGCCGACCCGGTCGCCGAGGTGGGAGATGAGGAGGCCGCCGAGCGGCCGCACGACGAAGCCCACGGCGAAGGTCGCGAAGGCGAGCATCGAGGCGGAAGCCGGGATGACGTCCGGGAAGAAGAGCGGGCCGATCACGAGACCCGCGGCGGCGCCGTAGAGGGCGTAGTCATACCACTCGATGAGGGTGCCGAAGTAGGCGGCGGCGATCGCGCGCCTCGCCTGCGGGGTCATGGTGCGCTGCTGTTCGTGGGCCATGGGGTGTCCTTTCGTCATTGAAAAGTACTGGCGTGGTCGTGGCTATCCGGTGGGCGCGAGGACCGCGGTCCCCCGGCCGCGCAGCTCGGCGGTCGTGCGCACGCCGAGAAGCTGCATCGTCGACAGGGTCTCGTCCGCCACGAGGTCGAGCGCCCGCTCCACTCCGATGCGGCCGCCCGCCATGAGGCCGTACATGTATCCCCGGCCGAGGAAGACGAAGTCGGCCCCCGCGGCGATCGCGGCCACGACGTCGAGTCCGCTGCGGATACCGGAGTCGAGCAGGAGGGGGATGTCGTCGCCAAGGGCGGCCCGCACGGCGCCCACGACCTCGATGGGCGCGATCGCACGGTCCAGCTGGCGCCCACCGTGGTTGGAGAGCCAGATGGCGTCCGCGCCGGCGTCGATGAAGCGCTCGGCGTCGGTGGCGGAGAGGACGCCCTTCACCACGATGGGCCCGGCCCAGTTCCCCCGCAGCCACCGCACGTCGTCCAAGGACAGGGCGGGATCGAACATGCTGCTCACCACGTCGGTGACGCTTCCCGACCGCGGACCGAAGTTCGCCATGGCCGGTGCGTCGTGCGCCAGGAGGTCGAGCGACCACGCCGGGTGGAGTGCCGACTGCGCGGCAGTGCGCAACGTCAGCCGCGGCGGCATCGAAAGCCGGTTGCGGTCGTCGCGGTAGCGCTGCCCCGGGACCCGGGTGTCGACGGTCAGCACGAGCGTGTCGAACCCTGCCGCGGCGGCCCGCTCGATCAGGGCGAGCGACGCGGCGCGATCGCGCCGCAGGTAGAGCTGGAACCAGCGGCGCGCACCGGGGGCCGCGTCTGCGACGTGCTCGATGCTCCGCGTGCCCATCGTGGAGAGCACGAAGGGCACGTCGCGGCTCGCGGCCGCGCGCACACGTTGCGCGCCGCGCCGAGGATGCACTCGTGGAACGCGCGCGCCGCGTCGGTCAGCTCCGCCGTACCGGAGCCGCTGCGCTGCGCCTCCAGGATCGAGCTGAGCTCCTCGACGAAGGCCTCGTTGCCGTAGCGGGTCGCCCCCGCCGCCATCGGCGGTTCGATGATCAACCGCAGGTCGAGCACCTCGCGCACCTCGTTGATGCCCAGCGGGCGGACGACGTATCCGCGTCGGGGAAGGGCGACGACGAGCCCCTCGACGACGAGGATCTGCAGGGCCTCCCGCACCGGCGTCTTCGACACCCCGAAGCGCGCGGCCAGCTCGGGCTCGATGACGACCTCGCCCGGGGCGAGCCGGGTGCGGACGATGTCGTCCCGGAGCGCCACGTACACCTTCTGCGTGCGCGAAAGGACCCGATTCCCGTCGCCGAGAGCCGCGGCACGGCGCCGACTGTCGACGGCATGCGTGTGCAGGGTCGAGCCGGATTCGCTGGGCGTCGCGTCCATGCCCTCAGCCTAGGGGCACCGAATCGACCCCCGGCCGCTGCTGAGCGGTCTCGTCGCAGCGGTCGAATCGGGCCCGTGCGCCAGCTCCAACGAAAGAACCTCGCCCCGCGAGCTGCGGGGCGAGGTTCCTTCGTTCTGTTCCTGTGGACCTAAGGGGATTCGAACCCCTGACCTCCTCGATGCGAACGAGGCGCGCTACCAACTGCGCCATAGGCCCGTGAACGACATCTACGTTATCACGCTCGGGATCCCGGACACGTCGAGCGTTGAAGTTCGCTGATCTATCGCTGGCGACCCACCGCGGTGGGTCGTATCTTTGGCGATGGCGGAGTCGAAGGGGGCACGATCTTGACCACGCGACCGAACATTCTGTTCTTCCATGTCGACAACCTGGGGTTCGGCGAACTCAGCTGCTACAGCGGCGGTCCGTTGCGGGGCGCCTGGACCAAGCGCATCGATGAGTTCGCGGCACGCGGGTTCCGCATGACGAACTACGCCCCCGAAGCCCAGTGCACGCCGACCCGTTCGGCTCTGATGACGGGGCGGTATTCGATCCGTTCCGGCACCCACAGCGTGCCCCTCGGCGCTCCGGGCGGATGGGGACTCGTTGCGTGGGAGCGCACCCTCGGCGACGTCCTCTCCGAGGCCGGGTACGCGTGTGCGGTGTACGGCAAGTGGCACGTCGGCGAAGGCGCGGGGCGCTGGCCCACCGACAAGGGGTTCCGGGAGTGGTACGGACCGGCCCGCACCTACGACGAGGCGCTGTGGCCCTCCGATCCCTGGTACGACCCCGAACGCGACCCGGTATCGCGCATGCGGGAAGGCAAGCACGGCGACGCGGACGTGACCGAAGGCGTCCAGCTCACCCTCGACGTGCGGCGGGACGTCGACCGCGAGTACCTCGAGCGCGCGGAACGCTTCATGCGCGCATCGGTCGATGAGGACAAGCCGTTCTTCGTCTACTTCAACCACTCGCTCATGCATATGCCTGTCCTCGCCCGGGAAGAGTTCCAGGGCACCTCCGGCAACGGCGAATGGTCGGACGCGCTCCTCGAGCTCGACGCCGACTTCGGCCGCCTCGTCGACCTGATCCACGAGCTCGGCCTCTCCGACGACACGATCATCGTGTTCGCCGGTGACAACGGCCCGGAGGAGGTACTCACCTGGCGCGGCACGCCGGGCTTCTTCGAAGGGTCTTACTTCGCCGGCGGCGAGGGGAACCTGCGCACCCCCTGCATCGTGCAGTGGCCCGGCCACGTCGCCGAAGGCGTCGTCAGCAACGAGATCATGCATGTGACCGACTGGTTCACCACGCTGATCTCCGCAGCCGGCGCGGAGTTGCCCGACGACCGCGTCATCGACGGCGTCGACCAGTCGAACTGGCTCGCCGGTCACCAAGAGGCGTCGGCACGTGACGGCTTTCCCTACTGGATGGGTGAGAAGCTGTACGGCGTCAAGTGGCGGAACTTCAAACTCGCTCTCGTCGCCCAACGCTACGCGAACGATCCACCGGCAGAGCTGAGCTCGCCGCACCTGATCAATCTGATCACGGACCCGCAGGAGCGCGAGCCGATCGACGCGCAGTACCTGCACAGCTGGACGATCACGCACTTCAACCGCATCCTCGGCGAGTTCCGCGCTTCGGTGCAGCGCGAGCCATTGATCCCCGCAGGTGCACCCATAGACCACATCCCGGGGCCGACCGGAGGCTAGGCCCCGTCGGCGACTCTTCTCCAGCGCGGTCGCCATGGTGATGTTGACGAGGTCTGCTCGCCCCTGACAGTGTCGTGGAAGGTGGCGCATCGGCTACCACCAGACGGAGAGGTTGTCGATGTCGCGAGTCGCGTCCGCGGACGAACGGGTGGCGGTCGAGCATCGAGTGCTCGGGTTGGACAGGCGCACGTTCGCGAAGGCGATCTTCGTCGGGGTCGTGTTCCTCGTGTTCACGGTCGTGATCCCCCGCATCGATGCGGCGATCCCCTGGAACGACCCGGTGGTCGCCGGTGACGAGCTCGCACTCACCGAGGACATCGCTTTCACGCCGGCCGTGGGGTGGAACATCGAGGCGGGTCACCGCCTGAACGCGGACGGGTCTGTGGACCAGAGCGGCGACGCGACGCTCACGGGCTCGGGCGTTGAGTTCGATGTGACGACGGGCGCCTTCGAAGGCACCCCCCAAGAGTTGCTCGCTCAGATCGACAAGGTCACCGCGGCAACCGTCGACCCCGCTTTCCGCGTCGACGGCGCTGCGGCGACCATGCGCACCGACTCCGGTGAGAGCGGAGTCCTTCAGCAGTACAGCAGCATGAACGAGGACGGCGTCATCGCCGCATTCGTCATCGACGGAACGGGAATCAAGGTGACCGCACACGGCTCGCCCGCGCAGATGAAGGCTGCGGCACAGCAGATCGCCGACATGGTCGCCAGCATCCGTACCCTCGACGCGGAGGACGCCTCATGAGCCAGCAGACACTCGGCACCGCAACGCTGGACCCCGAGGAGCGGCAGCGCGTCGCCATCGACATTTCCGGGTGGGGGCAGCCGTTCCGGTTCGTCCAGCTCCGCAACCTCTGCTTCTGGGTGTACGTCGTGCTGACCGGCATCGGTGTCGTGCACATCTGGTCGTACTTCCGCAGCGACGTCGTGTTCTACGCCGAGCCGTTCGCCGTCGCCGCCGTTCTGTGCCTGCTCAGCGGGGCGGCGTGGGCCGGATGGTTCCACCACATCGACCGGTGGGAACGCCAGCCCGGCGGGTTGATCGCCGCTGCCCTGGTGTGGGGTGCGATCCCGGCGACGTTCGCGTTCGCTCTGCCCGTCAACTCCGCCATGCTCGGCATCTACCCCAAGCTGTTCGGCCAGGACTGGGCTGCGAACTGGGCGGCAGGCCTGACCGCTCCCTTCACCGAGGAACTCGCGAAGCTCTGCGGTCTCATCCTGCTGATGGGGCTCGCCCCGCGCCTCATCCGCACCGCGAACGACGGACTCATCATCGGCGCCTTCCTCGGCCTCGGCTTCGCCGTCTTCGAGGACTTCCTCTACGCCGCCAACGGCACCATGACCTCGCTCAGTGCGAACCCGGACAGCGCCGCTGTGACGATCTCCATCACCCGCATCGCCACCAGCGCGGTTTCGCACCCTCTGTTCAGCGCCTTGGTCTGCAGCGGCGCGATCTACATCCTCGGCACGGCTGCTCAGCCGCGGCGTGTGCTCCGCGGCATCCTGTTCGTCCTCGCCGGCATGTTCCTCCACTTCACCTGGGACGACGCCACCGGTCTCGGCGGCGGGAACGGTCTGGGGGTCGTCGCGGTCATGGCCGGGTCCGTCATCCTCGCCCTCGTCATTCTCAGCATCGCGTTCCGCCTCGCCGCGCCCCGAGAGCACCAGTTCGTGCGCGACCTTCTCGCGCCCGAGGTCGCAGCCGGCACCGTCACCGACGAGGAGATCGAGGCCATGGTCGACCGCAAGGCCCGGAAGACATGGTTGCGAGCCGCTCCCGGCCACCGCGAGAGGCGAGCCCGAAAGCACCTCCGTCACGCCCTGTTCGACCTCGTGCACGCCATCGCCCAACCGGACGACAAGCACGCCGAAGAGCTCGAGCACGCCCGCGGCGAGGTCTCCAGGCTCCGCATCCAGGCTCGGAGCTGAGGCGCATGCAACCCCGCTGATGGGCAGACCGCTCAACGGGGGCTCGCAGGCGCAGCCTTGAGCAGCGTCGGCCCGATTCGAGAGTTCCACGACCACAGCGGCGAGCACGGCGCACCGGCGGCGCTGTTCGGCTTCTCCTCCTCTGAGACGCTCCGTGGGCATGATCCTCTGAAGATCGCAGACACCTTCCGTTCTCAATTGGAGCGGCTTTTCGGCTCGGACGCTGACTCCCCGGTGGAAACACACACGTCCTGGATTGGCGCGATGAGGAGTTCACATCGCCGCGCCAACCACCGTTCAGCGCCCCATCCGCGAACTTCGGTTACGACTGCTATCAGGGACCGACGTTCGGCCGCGTGCACTGGGCTTCTACGGAAACGTCAACGGAGTTCGCCGGCCATGTCGAGGGCGCGATTCGCGCGGGTGCGCGGGCCGCGCGAAACGAAACGCCGTCGTGGCTTCGACATCGTGACACGGAGGCCAAGGCAGTCCGCTTCTCGCGAACCCTGAGCGAACGCGTCCACGGAGACACCCAGTTTCGCACCAACGATGCACCACATCTCGCCCCGGCATACGCGTGGGTGAGCGACCTAGTTTCAGCTCAGCTGAGACGGGCGAACTAGCGTCGCTCCCGTGTCGAGAGTTCCCTGCGCCCATCTCCAGATCATCTCTTTCACGTTGGGCGAGACCTCGTTCCACTCAACCCACTCCGCGAGCGCTGCCCGAAGGTACGGTGCCTTCGCGCCCTTCTTTGACGATGCCTTCTTTGCTCCGCCCTTCGATCCGAGATCCGACATCAGCTCATTGCGAGTGACACTAGCGAAACCCCAGCGAACGGCGAACAGATTCGCTCGAACATCACTGATCGACTCAAGCATTGAGTACTCCAAGTCGACTGAACTGAGGTGAAGAGGTACACCGCTGGCTCGCGCGGCCGCGTTGAGGTCGACAGTGCGCTGAGCTACCAACGCGGCCTCTGCCGGCGTTGGATTCTTCGCATCAACACCTGAGGTGAGTGCAGTGGCAGAGGACGAGAGTGCCGTGGGGACAACGATGGAAGACTCTCGAAGGGCCCGCACGACATCCGCGCCAGCGTCGATGGAGTCGCCGCAGACCAAGACATTGTAGGCGTGCTCACCGGCAGCGGGGTTCGAGAATCTCCTCAATAGTCGAAGCCATGGTCCGAAGCTTTCCTTGCTACCGACTGCGCATACGCGCATCCGATTCAGCACTTCCGCTGGCAGCACACCGTACAAGCGCCGCCGCAGCGATTCGAGGTACGCCACATCACCAGGTCCCTCAACCAACAGCAAGCTGCGGTCAAACATCGCGCCATGCACCCAAGACGAAAGGAAGTAACGATCCTTCTCCTCCTGCACCGGATCTACCGACGCTGAGGGGTAAACGGTATGGCTTCGCAACACTACGACTTGATGAGGTCGAGCCTCCGCCAGAATCGCGTTGCTATGTGTCGTCGCGATTGTCTGGATCCCGACTTGCGCCAGGACCTGCTGAGCGATCGTGCGCTGAGCACTCGGGTGCAGAAATGCTTCAGGTTCTTCGACCAGGAGCAACACCCGCTGCTGATCGTCTGCGGGTGTCCTGGCTAATGCCATAGCGAGCGCCGACTGGAGACCAGCACCCAAGTACTCGACACCCACAGCGTTCGCATCATGTTCACCCAGACTGAACTTTGCATTCGTGCGGCCGATCATCAACTCGACTAGGTCCACCGAGGACAGCGGTGAGTCGAAGGAGACCGTCGGGTTGAAGCCGCCTTGAAGCCGGGAAGATACTTGCGCCCACATCGCTGAGGAAAAGCTCGAAGCATGCTTGGCCAACATCGCTGCAGCAGCTTGCACCTGCTTCGGCGCTCCCGCCGGCCGCCCGATGCCGTCGTAGACCATCCCTTGTGTAAGGCTTCTCCGTAGCGCATCCCGCATCACGCCTTGAAACAGGGCCGATCCGCCGTCCCTCACCGCAGGTATGTACAGACACCGATACGCTGCCTGCAGGCGTTCAATGAGCTGGATTGCGTTCTCTTCGCTCTCCGGTTTCTCGCCACTGGTGGGAGCTCCGAGCCGCGCGAAGTTTGCGCCCGCGCGGAATTGAACCCTAACTTCCGCGATGCCGCCCTTCGCAGCGAACTTGCGAGCGGATCTGCCGTCTGCGATCTCGATTCTCAGGAATAGGCGGCGCGCGCGATTGCGTGTTTCGCGAGCTGGGAGCAGGAGTTGCGCTTCCAACGCGTCAAGACCACGACGATCACGGAGCAGGTCTCCATCTAGCTTGTTCAGGAGCCAATCGATGATCCGAAGAAGAGAGGTCTTGCCTGAGTTGTTCTCACCGATGAGAAGCATGTCGTCCCGAAGGGGGAACTCCGTGGTTCTGAATCCCCCGATGTTCTCAAGTCGCACGCTAATCAACTTCATGACGCATCCCTATCCACAGCAACTCTCCAACTCTAGAGCCGAGGATGGAACGTGCTTCCACGGAGGGGGGGGTATCACGACGGGAGGTCACCTTTCGGCTGCGCCTGCGATCAACTCAAAACGCTCAAGCTTCGATACTCTCGGGGCATGATCACCGTGTTTCTCGATGAGTCCGGAACTCATGCAACCTCGCCGGGGATCCTGGTAGGCGCGGTCGTGACTCCTGACGCCGCGGTTCTGGAGCGCGAGGTCGTCGCCGTATATGCCGACGTCCTTGCGGATGGGGTTTATTGGCACGAGCCTCACAAGCGCACCGAGTTCGCGACCCGTGGGTTTCACCATGCTGACGACAACGACACCATCCGCCAGGCATTCGTTCAGGCCTTTCGTTCGATGGACTTCCGAGCGCACGTCGCTTTTTCACGGCGTGCGTCCGCGGTTGACGACGTATCACTCATGATCAACATGTACTACACGCTCGTGCGCAACATCGTTCTGCGGTACCGAACTTCTGAGGTTCTGTTCGTGTTCGAAGAAGAGTCGAGGATGGATGGTCTGTATGCCGCGATCGTCGGCGCCGCGTGTGATGATCTCGCGAAGGTGGCTGGCGTCGAACTCAACGTCGACACACAGATAGGAACGAAGGCTGCGCCCGCGCTCGCGTTAGTTGACTACGTCCTCGCTCTGTCAAGCATGGCTCTGTTCGCGAACCCGAGACCGTTCGAGCAGTCGCGCATCAATCATGGACTAGACGTTCACCTCGCGCACTTGATCGACTTCGATCGACGTCTCCACCAGTCTGCACGGAAGGGAATAGAGTTGCTATGAGGTCCGGGGAGCAAGCATTCGGGGCGCGAGTCGCGTCTGTGATCTTACGGTCCACTACTAGTCGGGGATGATGAGCCCCCGGACCTCAGCAGCGGCGTTCATATCGACCCTGCGACATTTGGAGCCGTTCCTCGGCGCGACTCAGGAACAGCTTGAGTATTACGCCGATCAATTGGATCGGTCCCGTCTTGTCGAGCGATATATGGTCGACCGCGGTGGCAAGCCACGGGAAGTGACGCGTCCCACCAGCGAATCTCTGAAGAACATCCACCGGCGGCTGCTTGCTCTACTCACAGGCGTGAGCATTGATCTGCCGTCACATGTGACCGGCTACGTTCGCGGGCGATCGATCCTCCTCAACGCAGCACCACATGTCGGGAACCGTTTCCTCCAACGCTTCGACTTGAAGTCGTTCTTCGACCACATCGACAGGGGAGCAATCGTCGGAGGGCTACGTCATTACGGATTCCACGAAGTGGTCGCCGAGATGCTGGCCCGGCTGTCTACCGTGAACGGCAAGCTGCCCACCGGCTTCGCCACCAGTCCAGCCATGGCGAACGTGGCCATGGCGAGTTTCGACGCTGATCTGGTCGCGCTCGCCGCTACCCGCGGGCTTTCTGTCACTCGATACGCCGATGACATTACGCTTTCCGGGAGCTCGCCCTTCGACGTGACCGGCGACATGGTTGGCATCAGCGAAATGCATGGACACGAGATCAATCTGGAGAAGGCGCGGACGCTGAAATACGGGCAGCCGCTCTACGTGACCGGACTCTCGACGTCCGAAGCGGATCGTCCGAGACTCCCGCGACCGTTCAAGAAGCGACTGCGGCAGGAGCTCTACTACATCGGTCGATTTGGCCTAGAGTCGCATGCGCAGCGGACCGGCGTGGCCCCGGATACGTTGCGTCTCCGTTTGGGAGGCCGAATCGCTTACGCCGAATCCATCGAGCCCTCGTTCGTCGCAGGGCTGCTCGAGACCCTTCCGCGAGGCGCCACACTGGTTCGGCGGGTGCCCTCCGTCGAAAGCGAGGAAAAACGAACGGCCAGCCTCTTGCGGCTCGCAGCTCGCGTCACTGAGCGCAACTCTGGAAGGGCACCGGCCTATACACCGACACACACTTTCTCCGAGTAGCAGTCCACGCGGTAGATCGCTCGTCCGGAGAAAGTCCGACATCTCCGAAACGAACAGGGATTCACATCGTGCATGCGAGACGCCATCAGTGGTCACCTGTCAACACGAGCGTGACCGCGATATCCCGCAGACTGGTGCAGACGCGCATCTACTCCGCAATTCCGGTAAATCCGTTGCATTCCTAGGACAGAAAAAACCTGATCTGAGCTGGCTCTTGAGCAGCGGCAGCGAAAGCATCCCGCTCGCATGGAGTTCCCAATCGCGCTGGCCGCAGGACCCGGCCCGAGCCTGTTACCGCTGCGTTACCGTGCCCGCATCCGCGGAGACGACGAAGGCCCCGCATCCCAGTCGTTACAACGGGAGTCGGGGCCTTCGTGTTGGCGGTGACGGTGGGATTTGAACCCTAATGTAGTCCTGCGGTATGCGGGGGCAGAGTCGGCAATACCGCGATTTAACGGGGTTCTTGACCGCGGATCGATCACTGTCGATCCTGTGAAGTCCGGTTTGGATGTGTCCACGGGTGTGTCCACGAAGTCACCCGCTAGCCCAGCGCCCCATAGTTCTCGTCGGGCAGATCGCGCACAAACCTGACTGCTTCCTCGACTGGAATCAGCGCCTTCGTGCCGGAGTACACGGGGGTGATGTCTCGACGGTCGATGTGCTGGTAGATCCGAGCGTCGGACAGGCCTACGGCATACGCAAGCTCAGCCACGGTGAACGCGATCCGGGGAACGCCATTCATCGATTCGGCGATCTCCTCACGTACGACCGCGCGAATGCGCTCGAGATCCACGTCCGTGAGGCGCGGGATGAAGGGGAGTTGTGGTTCCGGACGCGGGAGCGGCTCGGGCAGTGCACTTCGAAACTGTGGATGAGTCGCCAGATACTCTTCCTGGCGCTCCCACTTGGCAGGCAGACGGCCGCGTCGCGTCCAAAAGACCTCGCCAGTGTCGACGCGCTGGACACGGATGCTGCTTTCGTAGTTGTAGCCCGCGTCCAACACCTTCACCTCAATCAGCGGCCCGTGGCTGAGCGTGATCTTATAAGCCCAACGCTCGCCGGCCCTGATTCCGAGTTCCTTAGGCACGGCCGAGAGCTTACCCACCAACTGGGGGGTTTCGAGGAATACGTTAACGACAAAAGGCCCGCCCCAGCCGAAGCCGGGACGGGCCTTACGTCACAAGTACGACGGTAGTGATTCGTCGTAGTCGGGGAACCTGTGCCAGATAGACGAGCTGATGCCGGACCGCTCGAGGCGGAAGGCCAACAGCTCACCGCCGATCGCGACCGCCTTTTCCCCCTGCTCCCGGAACCGCTGCTGCTCTTCGCGCAGACAGTATGCCAGGGCGATCCTCTCCTCAATTTCGTATGGGATGTCGGCGGTGAACGTCTGTGGTCCGGGCTTCACCATGAACCTGTTCCCGTGGAACCGCTCAGACTCAAAATCACCGCCCCTCATCGACGTGTACGTGTACGACACCAGATGGTCTGACCCGATCGGGAACCCGTACAGGTAGATGGTGGATGTCTCCGCATCGCCGTACTCCTCGGTGACCTGGGCGCGGAAGTCTCGCAGCTTCTCAGGGGCGATGTTGTCGACGTCGCCGATGTCCCGTAGGTCGGAGTTGTTGACGATGAAAGCGAGTAGCGCCGCAGCAACTTCCGCGGTTCCCGTCGCCGCCATCACCATGTTCAGGTGGGGAATCGGATACACCTTGGGGTAGTACATCGCGGGTGTGTCTTCGTCTCCGCGAACCACGAGGGTGTCCGCCGCGAGCTCAACCCAGTCTTCCCACTGGAAGACCATCAACAGGCTCATTTCCATCCCCTCCGCATCGCTGCCTCGTGGTGCGTCGATACATCCATGTAGATCGCGTCGCTGTCAGGAGCCGCAACCAGAGTGCCGGCGTTGCGCCTCCCCGAGAGTGTTGCTCGCCACTCCTCGATCGCAGAGTGACCACCCGCAGCATCGACCTCATCAGCAGGGATTACATGCTCACCAGGCGCGAGCATCCGCAGCTCAGAGTCTTTGCCCTTCGGCCCCCGGCCACGAACGGGTCCGCCTGATGACATCCCGGGAGCGACCGTCTTACTCCCCACGCGGAACGACTGACCGCCCTCGGCGTCCACAAACACCTTGACCCGGCGACCGTTGTTCAACGTCACGAACCGGTCAATCTGGTTCTGCGCTGACGCGGTTTCGACGAGCATGTCGATGGTCTTCTTGTTGGGCATCTGGAAGATCCGATCCGCCAACACCTTCACCTCGCCGGCGTTGTAACCGGCAGCTATCGCAGCATCGATGAATGCCTGACGCTGCTGAGCCAACGTGGAGTTCCACTTCTTCGCTGCCTCGTCCGCACTCATCGTCGCCAGATCCTGCTCAAACTGAGCCCGAGCCGCGCTCTGAGCAGCAGCCGCCACCTCCGAAAGAGCCGCCGCATTCGCAGACCCCGCCGCAGTGCTTTCATTGAGCGAGTTGCCGTTCTTGGCCACCACATCAGACAGGCCCACAAGCGCGTCCTGATACCGCGCGTTCGCGGTAACCGCATCCTGGGCCACGCCATTGGCGGCGTTGATCTTGTCAATCAGGCCGGTGAGCTGCGAACTGAGATCCTGCACGGCATCCGCCTGCGCAACGTACGAATCAGTGGCACTGTCAGACTGAGCCGTGGAGGTCGACGTGGCTTCCTCCTCTTGGCCTTTCAGTTTGATCGCGTCGTCGATCGCGCCATTCTGCTTCTGAATGCCGCCGATCATTGCCTCGAGCGCTGCACGAGTCTCGTACGCGTTCATTCCGGTCTCCTCCTGGATGCGGTTGAAGGCCTCCTGGTCGCCGTTCAGAGCGTCGTAATAGGTGCTGAGCGCGTCGATCGCGTCCGCATTCTTCAACGCCGCGTCCGTGACCACATCGGCCCCCACACCCAGCTTCTCCGCCGCGTCAAAGGCGGACTGCCAGTTGAACGTCAGCAGCTCGCCGCCCTTCTGCAACTCGTCGATCGCCGTGGAGCGTGCAGCGTCGGACAGCTTGTTCGTGCCGTCCTCGATCGAGTCCGCGTACGCCTGAGCTCGCGCTTGGGCCTTCTGGTGCTGGGAGGCAAGTTCACCGACGATGAGGAACAACCCACCGAGAGCGAGACCCGCGGCGCCGGCCGTCAGACCGATGCCTTTCATCGTCCAGGTGGACGCTTGCACCGTCGCCTTGAATTCGAGCCATTTCGGAACGGCGAGGAAAGCCGCCCCGCCCGTGAGAGCGACAGCGGCCGCAGCACCCCCTAGAGCCATCACCGACGCCTGTACCGGCGCAGGCAGATCGTTGTACATACCGATCAGGCCCGTGAGGGCCTGCACCATCGTCCGCAGAGTCTCATTCGCCGTCGAGCCTGTATCAATCAGAGCCGTCTCAAAAGCGCCCCCGAGGGCTTCCACATCGCCCTTGAGGTTATCGAGCCGCATAGCCGCCGTGGAGGCCGCGTAGCCCTGGTCGTTGACCTCATCAGTCCACTTCTCGATGCCCTCCGCGCCCTGCTGGTACAGGACCGTCGCGGCACGAACAGCATCAGCGCCGAAGATCGTTTTGAGCGTCGCGTTCTGCTGTTCCGTCGACAACCCAGACAGGCCCTCCTTGAGCCGGCCCGCGTACTCCGACAGACCGACGAAGTTCCCCTGCGCGTCATACGCCTGCAAGTTGTACTTCTCCATCAAAGTTGCCGCCGCCGCGGACGTCGGATTCAACGACTGGAGCATGGTCTTGAACGAGGTACCGGCATCCGAACCGAGGAGACCGGCCGACGCGAACGCCGCAAGACCCGCGGTCGTCTCTTCAATCGAGAGACCCGTCTGCTTCGCGACAAGTGCCGACTGGTTCAACGCCTGCGACAGATCAGACACGTCTCCCATCGCCTTACCCGCACCGGCAGCAAGCAGATCCGCGACGTGAGCCATGTCCGAACCCTCAAGGTTGAACTGCTGCAACGACGTGGCCGCGATCCCCGCGGCCGTCGCAACATCAAGGCCGCCAGCCGCCGCGAGATCCAGCGCACCAGCCAGACCGCCACCGAGGATGTCCTTCGTGGACACCCCCGCCTTCGCAAGCTCCTCGATCGCCTGCGCAGACTCCGTAGCCGAAAACACTGTCGACTCGCCCGCATCCAAAGCCGCCTGACGCAACAAGCCCATGTTCGCCGCAGTCTCATGCGTCGCGGCCTGCACATTCGACATCTGCGCATCGAAATCCATGCTCGCCTTCGTCGCCGCAGCAAGCCCGGCCGTCAGGAGAGCACCCATAGTCAGACCGGTCGCCCCAAGCTGCTGGAAGGCTTGCTTTTTCTGCGCCAGCTTCTCCGCCTCAGTGCCCACCGTCGCGGTCGCATTCGCCGCATCACGCATCGACTTCTCATAGGCCGCCACCACCGCGGATAGACGGACCTTCACCACCCGTTCAGGCATCAGTTGCCTCCTTCTTCCTTCGAGCCAACAGCGCCTCACGCCGCTGCTCCGGCTCCCACACGTTCAATGCCCAAACAGCCATCCGGAAATCCTTCTGATCCTCCGGCGGCATCTGCTCGTATAACTCCGGCCAGACGTACACGGCCTGCTTATCCCGCACCCGAAACAAGTCATCCTCGTCACCGTCAACGACCAGCGTCACCCCCGGGTAATTCCTGGCCACGGCGTCAAGATTGAACCACAACGGCATATCAACCGCGACACCAGGCCGAGGCGGAAATCGGTCCGCGAGCTCACTGAATTCTTTGGGGTGGATAAACGGCACCTGAAATGTCGCCGCCAGTCCCCCGAACACGGTCTCAACCTCTACCGGACCGATCTCCGCGTAGTGAGCTTTCGCCTCAGCTACCAATTCCTCTGCAAGCTGCTTTTGCCGCTCCACCAACTGCTTCACCTTCTCGCTCATCTTCTTCCTCCTAGTTCAACGCGCCAGATCGACGGATGATCGGCGCATAATCCTTGTCGCTCTTTGCGCGATTACAGCGCGAGTGACTGGCTGCTTTGTTATCCAAGGTGTCCGCTCCACCATTGGCGATCGCGACTATATGGTCAACGACGAAACACATCGGATCAGGCCACCGCAGCGCGAAATCAATGGGCTCTCCGCATATGTGACATGCCGGCTTTGATCGTGCTATCCGTGCCCGATGCCTCTTCTGTAGCGCTGAACTTCGCCCTTCACGCACTCAAATCACCCCCAGAACGCCTCATGAGCGGTGTCAAACCCTTGGAAAAAAAATGCCAGGGAGAGACGATCCCAATGCCCGGAGACGGAACCAGAGCGGCCCCAGGGGGAGGGGATGGGTGGGTCGATTGGTTGTTGGATCTGATGTACTCATCTGTGGCCCTCCTTCAAAGGACAAGAGGGCTCCACGCGATGGATGCGTGAAGCCCTCTGTGATTTGTTGTCGTTCGGTTGTCTCAGTGCACGACGCCAGTGATGTAGTTGACGCGCTTCGGTCGGGCCTCTGCGTCGTGCCTGGCCGCTCGCTCTTCGCGTTCGCGGGCGAGTCGTTCGATGCGCTCGCGGATCGTGTCTGCGTCGATGGCGAGGTTGAGGTCACATCCGGCGACGGTCATCTGCCATCCGTCGTTGAGTCGTCGCACCTTTTCCCAGGTGTCGATGTTTGAGTCAGTCCATCGCGTGACATGCTCCGCTTCGCTTGTGCCGGCGAAGCTGGTGAGCGCGTTAAGGCCGATCCATCCGCGGTCGATGACTCGGACCAGGCGTCGGGCTTCCTGGGCTTCCTGGTGGGCCTGTACGGCCACGGGCCCGAGCTGGAAGATGGTGGTGGTGTCCTCGAGGTTGGTGTTCCCGAGGATGTCGTGTGCGTTCTTGAGGGTGCGTCCGGCCTGGTCGAATGCCTTCTTGAACGTCTTGAGGATGTCCCCGTGGATCTTCTTGACGTCGGTGATTGCTCGCTGATTGACGGCGACGACGGCTGCGTACTCGATGTCGCCGGTCGCGAGCGCGGTGCTGAGGACTGCGCGAAACACGTCTCGGTCTTCGTACGGGTCGCGTTCATCGAGGACGGCGTTCGCCCACGCGGCGGCAAGGGCGCCGTATCCCTGCGCTTCCTGCCGAACCTCTCGCACCTTCGCGGTGATGCGCTGTTGGTCGTCGATGGCAGTGGAGAGTGCAGTGGGCATCTTTCCTCCCACGGCTTTGATCGCATTGACGATGAACGTCAGGTTGGGGTCTCGCATGTTGCTCATGTGTGTACTGCCTCTCAATAGTTCTCTTCGATTCGCGGTCCGTGGATGAGTTGCCGAGCAAACTCGCGCATATCTCTGTCCTCGGGGTGGGGAGCGTCAACGTGGCGACCCTCGCGTGGTGCGACGTTCCTGCGCTCGAGCGGTCGTGCGTTGAAGCCGGCGAGGAGGTTGGCCTGTGCCAACAACACCTCCTCGGTGGTGCCGGTCATGAGGAGGTCGCGGTCGGCGTCATCGATGCCCTTCTCGGCTGCGAGCTGGTCGCGGTAGGCGGTGATGTCGTCCGTCATCTGATGCCCTTCATGATGTTGCTGGGAAGCAGCGGCACCGCGGCCGATTGCTTCCTGAATGCCTGGATCGTGACCGTCTGCGCGTATGCGTTCCCTTCGTCACGAGGAAGGGAACCATGGTCGGGGCAAGCGGCGATTGCCCTCCTCGCCCTGTGGAAAAGCTCGTTAGTCATGGGTGCTCATCTCTGTTCGTTGAATCTTGGGAAAGACAGTGCAATGGGGCTCGTGCTGTTCCTGTCGAACCCAAGCCCCAGAGCCGGTGCGAAACCACCTGACCCACGGCCAGCACGTGCGGCACTCGGCCGGGATGATCGTCAGTGGGCGATTCACCGGACACCACCAATCACGTTCCCGGGAGCATCAGCACTCCCCCACTCATCACCAGGAATCGGGGCTGTATCCCAGTCGAAGACCTCACCCGACTGCTCGTTCGCAAATGGCTCGTCTCCGCTGAAACGGACACCCCCTGTATTCCCTGCCTGCCTGTCCTGCCTTGCCTGTGCAGTCCCCTGGGACACGTCCCCCGGGACATCCCCCGGGACATCCCCCTTTGAAGCCCTCTGCCTCGCCTTCTTCTCTCGCTCGCGACGACGGTTGTTCTCCAACGTCTCGAACTCAGCTCTGCTGGTCTGAGTGGCTTGATAGTCGGCCATCAACCACGCGTTGCCGTCCTGCCGCCATAGGCCGGCTGCGACGATCCCCTTTACGCTGTTTCTGTTGAAGCGGGGGATGAAGTCGAGGTCGTCTGCCGTGACTCGTCCGTCCGTGCGGTTCTCCACCATCCACGCCCCAGCGCAGACAAAAGCCTTGAAGTCGTCACCGGTCAAACCCATAACGCGACGGTCGTTCAACCATCGGCCGGTAAATCGGAAGTCGCTCATCCCTCCTCCTTTCTGTGTTCAGTTGGGCACTGCCCCTCACCAGGCCGGCGGTGAGGGGCAGTGGGTCTAGCGCTCGATGCGATCGAAGCTCAGCCCGCCCGCGCGGATCAGCTCGGCTTCGAGTAGGTCGTCCGCGATGGCGAACAGGTCCGGCCGCGAGTTGCGTGCCTGCATCTCGGTCGTTGTCATGGCAGCAACCTTTCGTAGATGCTCTGGCACCGCGGGCATGTTCTTGCACCGCGGGCAGCCACTGACCCGCCTCCCTGCGAGGAGAGGACTTCGGTTGACCCGCAGAGAGCTCTAGCGGGTTCACCGTTTACCAGGCT
Organism: Microbacterium sp. MMO-113; assembly: GCF_037148555.1. NCBI lineage: Bacteria > Bacillati > Actinomycetota > Actinomycetes > Micrococcales > Microbacteriaceae > Microbacterium > Microbacterium sp. MMO-113. The sequence continues at coordinate 18,861 of NZ_JBBCTD010000004.1, forward strand.
GGCGATGATCGCCGACTTGGGAACCCAGTGATTCACCACATCGTCCTGCTGCGACGTTGTTGCTGTGGGACGTGTGATCGTCTGGGCGTTCACTGCTCCCGCTCCCGAAGCGCTTCCTCGGTCGCCGCATCTCGCTTCAACAACCTGGGTTCGCCTTTCAACAACAACGCTGCGGCAACCAGGTCTTCGGCCACGTCGATCGCCCAACGCGCCACGTCCGGGTCTTGGTCGGCTCGAAGTTCGTCACGGATATAGATGTTCGGCACTCCGTTGTCGTAGAGCTCGACGCGGCCGTCCGGGCGGAGGCGTCCCCCGCCGTAGAGCTCGACATCCCGGATCGTCCGAGAGAAGGAGAAGACAGTTCCCTCCACCTCGTCTTCGATGTCCAGGAACTCGAGTTCCTCTGTCCACGAGGGCGCTGCTGCTGACACCTCAGGGTGCGCCCGGAGGAAGGCGGCCGAGTATTCCTCCCAGCCGGGGTCGCGGCGGGTTGGGGGTGGAGTTGCCGCTTTGCTCTCCACCCCCGCTGCCAACAAGGTGCGGTTGGTGCGCGAATCTGCTTTACTGGTGTTACCAGTCATTTCGAATCTCCTTCGTTTGACTACTTGGCTCAGATCCGGTTGCCGCCGGTCTGGGCCTTCTTTTTGTTTCAGGCGGGCACGCGCATGTCGGTGCGCGTGTGCACGTTCTCGTCGAGGTGAGCAAGGACATCCGCTTTGCGGTACCTCACGCGCCCTCCGAGCTTGATGAATCGCGGCCCCTTGCCGAGGTAGCGGTCATTCGCCAGGCTTGCCGTCGAAACCTGCAGGAACTCTGCAAGTTGCTCCGGTGTTAGAAGCTCGTCCATCGAGCCCTCCTTTCGTGGGTTTTCTGATTAGAGCTCCCTGTTTCGGTGAGCCCTGAAGTCTGTTTGTCCCGCTGCCTCGCGGTCACCACGCCTGCCAAACGGCCAGTGCTAACGAGTACCCAATGCGGCGATCTTTAGTTGTCTCCCCCGCCGTAGGCGCCCTGTGGCTCAGGGGGCTGGCGAGGGATTGAGTTGTGCTTGCGTAGCCAAGATACCAGGTTGGGTAACTACGGCGCAAGTCACATCGCTCCTGCTCATGATCCATCGTGGCAAGGGAGGTCACGCCTAGACTGCTCGCATGACACAACGCCCTAGCGACGGGTTCGGCGCGCGGCTGGCCTACTACCGCAAGCTGTCGGGCTTGAGCGCCGAACGTCTAAGCCAGAGAGTGCCCATCTCCCGGGCCGTTATCTCGAACATCGAGAACGGTCGCAAACGGGACATCACGATCGACGAGATGCTTGCGCTTGCGTGGGCGCTGGACATCCCGCCAGTCGCCCTTGCACTCCCGCTTGAGCAACCGAACGTCTTCATAGAAACCGCGCGCGGTGAGGCCCGAACCGAATCGGCAAGGGCGCACTCTGCCATTGATTGGTTCATCACCGGCAAGAAACCGGGGAGTGCCGCGTCACCTCAGCAAATGATCGCGATGACTCGACTTCGAATGCTGCGGGATTACTACTCGAGCCGTAGTCAGCTGACTCGCGCTGAGACGGCGATCTCCAAGGGTGACCAATCCGCGAACTGGGCAGCGATCGTCGAGGAACAGAAGAGTCGGCTCCGCGATCTGACCGAGGAACTAACCGGGCTCGGCATCGACCTCACCTACTACAAGATCGATGAGACCGGCCTTCCCGATGGCGACGATTGAGGCGTACTCGGCGGGCGGAAGGACGCTCTACCGGGTGCGATATCGGACACCCGACCGAAAGCAGACGTCTAAGCGGGGCTTCAAGACCAAACGTGATGCTCGAGAGTTCCTGCACAGCATCGAATCGTCGAAGAGTCAGGGCACGTTCATCGACGCCGCCGACAGCAAGGCGCTGGTGGCCGCCCTCGGGGCAGATTGGCTCGCCGGACAGTCACACCTCAAACCTTCGTCTCTGAGGCCCGTAGAGAGCGCGTGGCGGCTGTATGTCGAGCCTCGGTGGGGTCGTCGAAGCGTGGGCAGCATTCGACACAGCGATGTACAGGCATGGGTGAGCGAGTTGACGGCCGGGCTCTCCGCGACGTCCGTGCTGCGCATCTATGGGGTGCTCGCGGGCATCCTGGACGTGGCCGTGAAGGATCGCCGCCTGCAATCGAATCCAGCGCGCGGGGTGAACCTCCCCCGCAAGAGTGCCGCCGGCAAGACATACCTGACGCACGAGCAGGCCGCGTTGCTCGCCCGGTGCGCTGGCCAACATGCTCTCCTCGTCGATGTGCTCGCGTACACGGGGCTCCGGTGGGGTGAGGCGACCGCACTGAGGGTCCGCGATATCGACGTCGTTAGGCGGCGTTTGAACGTCACGGAGAACGCGGTGATGGTGGGATCGAAGATCCATGTCGGTACACCCAAGACGCACGAGTCCCGGTGGGTGCCGTATCCCGCCTTCGTGGCCGACCGCCTGCAGTCGATCGTCGCGTCACGGCCTTCCCTCGACTCGCTCGCCTTCGGCGACGGTTTCGACCACCTGCGTCTTCCCAACTCGCGCGATGGCTGGTTCGCCGCCGCGGTCAAGCGCGCCCAGGCCGAGGATCCAACCTTCCCCCGCGTCACCCCGCACGGGCTGCGACACACGGCTGCCTCCCTGGCTGTATCGGCTGGCGCCAACGTGAAGGCCGTTCAGCGGATGCTCGGTCACGCCTCCGCAGCGATGACGCTGGACGTCTACATCGACCTGTTTGACGACGATCTGAACGCTGTTGCCGACGCTCTCGATCAGGCTCGGTCCAAGGTGAATGTGTCCACTGAGGTGTCCACGGACTAGCGCCGGAAACAGAAAAAGCCCCGCGATCCCAGTGTTTCCAACGGGATGCGGGGCTTCTATTCTGGCGGTGACGGTGGGATTTGAACCCACGGTAGGGGGTTACCCTACACAACTTTTCGAGAGTTGCACCTTCGGCCGCTCGGACACGTCACCGCGGATCAGTTTACGACACCGGGGCCGAGCGCGCGAATCGGCGGGTCACCAGGCGGTGGCGACCTCGGCGTGGGCGCGGAGGATGCCCTTCGTGGATCCGGCGGGGGCACGCCCGATGCCGCACTCCGTGGCGACGCCGAACTCCGGCGCGAACGGGACGGCCGCGGCGATCCGGCGACGCGCACCCTCCGCGCCGTCCTCCCGGTGCACGAGGCCGAGGTAGAGCTCCTCGACCGGGGTGAGCGCGGCGAGTGGGGCGAAGTAGGCCTCGTCGTCGTGACCGATCGGCACGGGAAGGTGCAGCCAGGTGAGCGGGCGATGGGCCGCGGTGATGACCGCATTGGCGTAGCGGACGAGGGAGCCGGCGTCGGTCGGCTCGAAGAAGTGCTTCTCCCACGCGTCGCCGTAGCAGAGGTGCACGCCCACCTCCACGCCGTCCGGGACGGCGTCGACGAGGCCGGCCAGACGCGAGACGAGTCCGTCGAACGGGTCACCGGGCCACCACGCCGCCATGACGGCGCCGTAGCCGGAGGCCCCCTCGATGATGCCCATCTCGCTCGCGACGTCCCACTGCACCGCGAGGTCGTCGTGGGGGATCGCTGCGAGGATCTCGTCGAGCTCGCGGAGCATCGCGGCGGTGTACACGGGCTCGATCGCGGCCCGGTCGTCGCCGTGGAAGAAGGAGGAGATGACGGCGAGCGGGGTGGGCAGCGACACCTGGAACCGGGTGCCCGCCGGGATGGCCCCCTCCTCACGCAGCCGGGCGAAGAGCCCGTACGACTCGATCGCGGCCGAGGCGTACCCCAGCGGAGGCAGTGCGATCGTCGCCGGGTCCACGCCCTCGGCGATCCGGAGACCCCGTGCGTCGATGCCGGCGGGGAACGGGATGGGCTCGTCGCCGATCCGCTCGATGCCGTCCGCCTGGCCGATGACGTCGGGCTGGAACATGATCCAGTGGAACCGCTTGCCCACCTCGCCGTCCGGGATGCGGCGCAACCGGTCGCCGAGCAGCTCCGCCGCCGTGCGCATCGTGGTCTCGGCGTCGTCGAAGTTCACACTGCCCACGAGAAGGGCACCCTGGGGCTGCGTCATGGCCTCAGGATATCCCTCGCCGACCCACCCCCTTCCGGCCGAGCCACCCCGCTGCGTGCGGGCGGAAGGGGGTGGGACACACGCAAGGGGGTGGGTCGGCGAGGGGAGGTCGGGATTAGGATTGCCTAAGAACCCGCCGCCTCCGGGGGCAGAACGACGGGAAGGATGCAAGCAGCATGGGATTCATCACGTCTGCGGCGCTCGCCGAGACCGGATACGTGGTCCTCGACGACGAGACCACCCCGGTGGACCCGTCCGAGTGGCGGGACCTCGAGTACGTCGGCTGGCGCTCCTCCGGCATCACCCGCTTCGCGCCCCTGACGAGCTACGCGGGCGACATCGACTGCAACGGCTTCTGGAACCACACGCCGCCGCGCACCGACAAGGACGGCGTCTGGATTCCCTCACAGGTCGCGATCGCCCCGACCCTGCAGCGCCGCGCCCTGGCCCCGGGCGCCGGCGTCGGCCGCTGCCGGGTCATCGAGCTCCAGCCGAACGACTACGCCGACGCGATCTACAACCTGCACCAGGACGACAACAACCGCCTCAACGAGCCGGGCACGGGCTGGGTGGTCCGCGGGTATTACAACCTCACCGATGACACCGACTCGATGCTCATCCTCCGCTCCGACCGCTTCGACCCGGCCACCGAGGTCCGGCTGCCGCTGCGCGCCGGCTCCCGGATCATCGTCGACACGCAGCGCTTCTGGCATGCCGTGTGGCATCGCGGGACAGGGCCCCGGTATGCGCTCATCACCTCCTGGACCAGCGGCCTTGAGCTCGACGCATACATCGCCGCGCACCACGGCGACCCGCATCCGCCGACGGTCGACCTCGACCCGCGTGTGGTGGACGAGGCCCAGGTCGAGATGCACCGCCGGATCGAGGAGCGCCGTCGCGCGTTCGAGGCGCAGGGCATCGTGATGGAGCCGCCCGCCGACATGAACCTCGTCGGCTGAGGCTCAGACCGTCCGGCCGCCCTCGATCCGCACGACCCGGTCGACCGTCCCCGCGGGCGGCGCCACGTGCGAGATGAGCAGCACCGACTGCTCCCCCGTCGCCTGCAGCAGGTCGCGCAGGAGAGCGTCCGAGGCCTCGGGGTCGACGCCCGCCGTCGGCTCGTCCAGCACGAGCACCGGGAAGCCACGGAGCAGCGCGCGAGCCAGAGCGATCCGCTGCGCCTGACCGCCGGACACCAGCGCACCGCGGTCGCCCACCCGCGCATCGAGCCCTCCGCGCTCGCGCACCCACGCCGCGAGTCCCACACGGTCGAGCACGGCGAGGAGTTCTTCGTCGGTGGCCGTGTCCCTGGCGAAGAGGAGGTTCTGCCGCACGTCCTCGTCGAAGAGCTGCGGCTGCTGCTCGCACAGACCGACGATGCGCCGCAGTGACGACCCGGACAGGGCGGCCGCGTCCAGGTCTCCGATCCGATACTCGCCGTTCACGTGGAGGAACCCGACGAGCGCGGCCGCCAGCGAGCTCTTGCCCGCCCCGCTCGCCCCGGAGACGAGCACCCGCTCGCCGGGCGCGAGGTCGAGGTCGATGCCGGTCAGTGCCGGCGCGCCGCCGGGCCAGTGCGCCGTGGCTCCCCGCAGCGTGAGCGCGGGCACGCCGTCGACCGCGACGTCCTGCCCCGCGTCGGTCCGCAGCTCCGGCGGCATCCGTTCGGGCAGCACGCCCACGATGCGCTCCGCGCTCGCACGGACGCTCCGCCACGAGGCTGCCGCGATCGGAACGGCACCGAACACCTCGAACACGACCATCGGCACGAGCACCGCGACCGCGAGCCACGGGGCGTCGATGACTCCGGTGGCGAGGCCAGGGGCCGCCACCGCGAGTGCCCAGACGGATGCGACCCCTGCCATGAGCGAGACCACTCCGGCCGCGACGGCCTGTGCGAGCGACGCCCGACCGACGACCCGACGCAGGGCGGCATCCGCCACGCGGATCCGCTCTCGGGCCTGTGACTCCGCGCCGAACGCGAGCAGAACATCGAGGCTGCCGAAGTAGTCGACGAGGGCGGCGGACACCTCGGCCCGCCGTGCCGAGACCGCGGCCTCCGCACGGGAGCCGAAGATCCAGCCGAGCCCGACGGCGGCGAGCGCGGCGACGAGGAGGCAGACGGCGAGGGTCAGCGCGGCGGGCGGCGACACGAAGGCGAGGAAGCCGACGGCCCCCAGGGCGACCACGCCCGAGACGGCGAGCGGCTGCACGACCCGGAGCGGGAGGTTCTGCAGGTTCTCCACGTCGTCGACGAGAGCCGCGAGCACCTGGCCCCGGTCCGTCGCGCCGAGCCCCGCCGGCGAGAGCGGGATGAGGCGGCGCACCATGTCGGACCGGGTCGTGGCGAGCTGTCGGAGGGCGGCGTCGTGACCGCTGAGCCGCTCGAGGTACCGCGTGACGGCTCGGGTCACGGCGAAGAACCGCACCCCGACGACCGCGATGGACAGCGGCACGAGGGAGTCGACGATCGACGCGCTCACGATCAGCCAGCCGCTCACCGCGAGGAGGCTCACGGCGGCGGCCGCCGACAGCACGCCCCAGATCAGCCCGGGGAGGAAGCGGCGGAACGGCGGCTGCGCGAGCCGGAGCACCTCCCGGACCCGGTCGCTGCGGGTCGTCTCGTTCATGCGCTCACCCCCAGCGCCACGATCCGGTCGGCGATGCCCCTGGCCGAGCGGCGGTGCGAGACGAGCAGGACGGTGGCGCCGGCATCCGCCCGTGCGCGCAGCGACCGCCACAGCCGCTCCTCGGTGTCGGCGTCGAGGGCGCTGGAGGGTTCATCGAGAGCGAGCAGCCTCCCGGGCATTCCGTCGTGGCGGTACAGCGCCCTGGCCACCGCGACGCGCTGCACCTGACCCCCCGACAGCCCGGCGCCCTGCACACCCAGCACACGGTCGGCCTCGATCCCCTCGGCGCAGGCGGCATCCAGAGCGCTCCGCACACGGGCGAGGTCGGGAGCGGCATCCCCGAGGGCGACGTTCTCCGCGACCGTGCCGCGCATCAGCCCCGGCGTCTGCCCGGCCCAGGCGAGCCAGTCGGACGGTGCGAGCTCGGCGATGTCCCGTCCGCCCCAGGTCGCCGTGCCCGTGGACTCCACCGCCCCGCGGAGGGCGGCGAGCAGACTCGACTTCCCGGAGCCGCTCGGCCCCTCGATCAGGGTCACCGACCCGGGCTCCGCGACGAAGGACACCGGCGGAAGGTCTCGCACGCGGAGTCCCTCGACCACGAGTTCCCGCCCCGCCGGCACGACGTCGGCCCGGCTGCCGGACGAGTCCACGGGGTTCGGTCGTGCATCCGTGCCGGGGTCGTGCGGGCGCACGCCGCCCCGGTCCCGGTCACGCGCGGCATCGAGCACGTCGAACACGTCTTCCGTGGCCGCGACACCCTCGGCCGCCGCGTGGAACTGCACGCCCACCTGACGGATGGGGAGGAAGGCCTCCGGGGCGAGCAGCAGCACGAAGAGCCCGACCTCCAGACTCAGGTCACCCGACAGCAGGCGGAACCCGACCGCGACCGCGATGAGCGCGACCGCGAGCGACGACAGCAGCTCCATCGCGAATCCGGAGAGGAACGAGAACCGCAGCACCTTCATGGTCTCGCGGCGGTACTCGTCGGCGGTCACCTCGATGCGGTCGGCCGCCCGACGGTCCCGGCCGAACAGCCGCAGCGTCGACAGCCCCTGCACCGTGTCCGCGAAGCGGGCGGCGAGGTGCTGCAGGGTCTGCCACTGCTTCTTCTGCACCGTGCGGGTCGCGATGCCGATGAGGATGAGGAACAGCGGGATGAGCGGCAGGGTGATGACGGCGGTGAGTCCGCTCGGCCAGTCCTGCCACCACATGACCGCGACGAGCACCGGCGTCGCGATGACGGTGAGCACGAGCTGCGGGATGTACCGGGCGAAGTACGCATCCAGGGCTTCCAGGCCGTGACCGGCGGTGACGGCGACCTGGGTCTGGTTGCGCTGTGCGAGCCAGCCCGGGCCGAGACGCCCGACGGCCGCGACGAGCGCCGCGCGCAGTTGCATCCCGGTCCGGGCGGCGGCCTGGGTGCCTGCGGCGTCGGACGCCGCGATGAGCAGACCCCGCAGGAGCGCGGTCCCGAGCAGCCAGAGCAGGGTCGCCGTGACGTCGCGCCCCGCGATGGCGCCCACGACCGCCTCGGTGAGGAGCCAGGCGAAGGCGATCGTCACCGCGGTCTGGAGGATGCCGATCGCGGCCGACGCCAGGAGGAACCCCCGGGCGGCGGCCGCGTATCGGAGCAGCCTCGGATCGACGGGTTTCACGCGTGCGCCGGAGCCCCCTCGATCGACCGGCGGGTGACGCGCTTGCGGAACACCCAGTAGGTCCAGGTCTGGTACGCGATGACCAGCGGGAGTGCGATCAGCGCGGTCCAGCTCATGATCTGCAGCGTATACGGGGTGCTGGACGCGTTGGCGATCGTGAGGCTGTACGCCGGGTCGATGGTCGACGGCATGACGAACGGGAACAGGGCGGAGAACAGCATGACGACGGCGAACATGACCGTGAGCATTCCGGCGAAGAACGCCCACCCGTCGCGACGGACGAGCGAGAAGCCGACCGCCGCGATCAGGCTGACCGCCGCGAGCGCACCGGCGCCGATGACCAGCCAGAGCAGCGGGGCCTCGCGGCCCATCGCGATCGCGACCGTCCAGATCACCGTCGCGGCGGCGCCGAGGATCGTCGGGATGGCCGCCTTCTTCGCGAGCTTCTGTGCATCCTCGTGCACCTGACCGTCCGTCTTCAGCGCGACGAACAGCACGCCGTGCAGGAAGAAGAGCAGCAGGGTCGTCACACCGACCAGCAGCGCGTACGGGTTGAGCAGCGAGAAGAAGCCGCCGACGTAGATGTGGTTCTCATCGATCGCCACCCCCTGCACGATGTTGCCGAAGGCGACGCCCCAGAGCAGCGCAGGGACGACCGAGCCGATCACGATCATCCGGTCGAAGCCCTGCTTCCACTTCCGGCTCTCCCGCTGATGGCGGTACTCGAACGAGACGCCGCGGAGGATGAGCGCGAGCAGGATGAGCAGCAGCGGCAGGTAGAACCCGCTGAACAGCGTGGCGTACCACTCGGGGAACGAGGCGAAGAGCGACGCCCCGGCCACGATGACCCACGTCTCGTTGAGGTCCCACACGGGACCGATCGTGTTGATGACCTGTCGGCGGGACACGTCGTTCTTGCCGAGGAACGGCAGCGACATGCCGACACCGAAGTCGAACCCGTCGAGGACGAAGTAGCCGACGAACAGGAAGGCGACCACCCAGAACCAGATCGTTGCGAGATCCATGATGCTCGTTCCTCTCAGTACACGACCGACGGCAGCTGAGCCGTCTCCTCATGGGGCTGTTCGTCGGTGTCCGGCCCCTTCTGGGCGGCCTTGACGATAAGCCGGACCTCGACCACGGCCAGCGTGGCGTAGATCGCGGTGAAGGCGATCAGCGAGATCAGGACCTCAAGCCCGCTCACACCGGGCGAGACGCCGTCGCGGGTGGACATCAGGCCGAACACGATCCAGGGCTGTCGACCCATCTCGGTGAACACCCAGCCCATGATGTTGGCGGCGAGCGCGAGCGGGAACGACCAGATCGCGATCTTCCACATCCACGGCGCGACCGGCTTCGTGGCCTTCTTGCGGGTGACCCAGAGGCCGACGACGGCGACGAGGGCGGCGGCCATGCCGAGGCCGATCATCCAGCGGAACGACCAGTACGTGATCCACAGGACGGGGGCGAAGTCGGTGAGGCCCGTGCTCGCATAGGTCTGGGCGTACTCGGCGTTCAGGTCGTTGATGCCGTGCACACAGGCGTCGAGCGTGTGGGTCGACAGCAGCGACAGCAGATACGGCACCCGGATCGAGAACAGCTCCGAGCTGCCGTCCGGCGTGCCCAGCGTGAAGAGGCTGAAGGAGGCATCGGCGCCGCAGACGGTGTTGAACGTCGCCTCGGCGGCGGCCATCTTCATCGGCTGCGCCGCGTACATCGCCAGGCCCAGCTGGTCGCCGGTGAGCACGACGCCCGCGGTGGAGAAGATCATCGCCCAGAGGCCGAACTTCAGCGAGATGCGCATCGTGTCGAAGTGCTGCCCGCGCGCCAGGTGCCAGGCAGACACCGAGATGACGACACCGGCGGCGAACATGAGTGCGCCGAAGATGGTGTGCGGGAACGCGGCGAGGGCGACGGGGTTGGTCAGCAGCGCCCAGAAGTCGGTGAGCTCGGCGCGGTTGGTCACCTCGTTGTACGTGTAGCCGACCGGGTTCTGCATGAACGCGTTGGCGGCGATGATGAAGTACGCCGACAGGATGCTGCCGATCGAGACGCACCAGATGGTGGCCAGGTGGATCTTCTGCGGGAGCTTGTCCCAGCCGAAGATCCAGAGGCCGATGAAGGTCGCCTCGAAGAAGAACGCCAGCAGCCCCTCGAAGGCGAGCGGGGCGCCGAAGACGTCGCCGACGAAGCGGGAGTAGTCCGACCAGTTCATGCCGAACTGGAACTCCTGCACGATGCCGGTGACGACCCCCATCGCGAAGTTGATGAGGAAGATCTTGCCGAAGAAGCGGGTGAGGTGCAGATACTGCACCTTGCCCGTTCGCACCCACGCGGTCTGGAAGATGGCGGAGACGAGCGCCATGCCGATCGTCAGTGGGACGAAGAGGTAGTGGTAGACGGTCGTCAGGCCGAACTGCCATCGGGCCAGGGCGAGCGGATCAAGCCATTCCATGAGCGACTCCCGTTCTGTTCGACGTCTGCGCGGCGGTGTCGCGCAGCTGCACGGTGCATTCGGAGGGGAGCGCAGCCTCGCGCACGCACTCGGCTTCGAGCGGACCCCCCGCTTCTGCAAGGATGCCCTGCATCAGCCCGAGATGCACCTGGCACAGCATCGGGCGGTCCTCCGGCCGGCCGGCCGCGTGCGGGCACGGGCTCAGATCGACGGTCAGACCGCGGTCGTCCACGACCGGCTCGAAGCCGCTCTCCTCCAGGTGCTCGACGAGCGCGTCGAGCTGGTAGGTGGCGTCCTTGCCGAGGGCGGTCCCGGTACCGGGGAGGACGCTGCGGAGGAGGTCGCCGCGACGGGCGGCGGCTTTGGCCTTGTTCCGCGCGACCGGGCTGGAGGCATCCGGCGCACCCGTGGCAGCGCGGTACAGCGTGCGCGGGCGACCGCGCGTGGTGCGGTGCTCCACGGTCGGGATGACGTAGCCGCCCTCGATGAGCCGCTGCAGGTGCTCGCGCACCGTGTTCGGGTGGAGGCCGGTGGCCTCGCACAGATCGCCGATCGCGAGTTCCCCGGAGGCACCGGAGTGCCCGGCCTCGAAGAGGAGGTGCAGGATGCGCACCCGGGAGTAGCTGGAGATCGGCCCGCAGACGGACCCGCCGTTGGACATGTCTCAATTATCGGCCGGGGTCGGTGCCCGGTGGGGGAACCGGGCCGTGAATAATCGCCCGGTCGATAGGGATGTCTGATGCCGCCGATAGCCTGAGGGCATGGCCACCCGGAAACCCGCTCCCCCCGCGTACGTCTGCACCGAGTGCGGGTGGACGACGGCGAAGTGGGTCGGTCGCTGCGGGGAGTGCCAGCAGTGGGGCACGGTGCAGGAGCAGGCCGCGCAGACCGGCATCCTCCGACGCGTGAACGCGCTCGCTCCGACCGCCGATCGCGCGGCGCGCCCGATCACGCAGATCACGACGCAGGACGCGCCGCGCCGCACGAGCGGGGTCGGCGAGTTCGACCGGGTGCTCGGCGGGGGCATCGTGCCGGGTGCCGCGATCCTCCTCAGCGGCGAGCCCGGCGTCGGCAAGTCCACCCTGCTGCTCGAAGTCGCCGCGCAGGCCGCGCGGAGCGGGCGTCGGGTGCTCTACGCGAGCGCCGAGGAGTCGCCGGCCCAGGTGCGCCTGCGGGCGGAGCGGACGGGGGCCCTGCACGATGAGCTCTACCTCGCGAGCGAGACCGACCTCGCCACCATCCTCGGTCACATCGACGATGTGCAGCCGCAGCTCGTCATCGTCGACTCCGTGCAGACCGTGTCGTCGTCCCTCACCGACGGCGCTGCCGGCCAGCCCAGCCAGGTGCGGGAGGTGGCCGCAACCCTGATCCGGGTGGCGAAGGAGCGCGATCTGCCGATCATCATCGTCGGGCACGTGACGAAAGACGGCCAGGTGGCGGGGCCGCGGGTACTGGAGCACCTCGTCGACGTGGTGTGCCATTTCGAGGGTGACCGCCAGACCTCGTTGCGCTTCATCCGCGCGCTCAAGAACCGCTTCGGTCCCACCGACGAGGTCGGCTGCTTCGAGATGACCGGAGACGGGATCGCCGAGGTCCCCGACCCCTCCGGTCTCTTCCTGTCGCAGGGCGCCTCCGAACCCGGGACCTGTGTGGCCATCTCCCTCGAGGGCCGTCGTGCCCTCCCCGTCGAGGTGCAGGCGCTCACCGTGCCGAGCAACGCTCCGAACCCGCGCCGCATCGTGCACGGCCTCGACTCCTCACGGGTGGCCATGGTGCTGGCGATCCTGGAGCGACGGGCGGGCGTGCCCACCGGCAGCCTCGACGTCTACGTGTCCACGGTCGGCGGCGTGCGCTTCACCGAACCCGCGGCCGACCTCGCCATCGCGATCGCCGTCGCCGGGTCCATCCAGATGATCTCGGTTCCGCGCACGGTCGCCGCCGTCGGCGAGCTCAGCCTCGCGGGCGAGGTGCGGCCGGTGACGCAGGCGGCGCAGCGGCGGTCCGAGGCCGCCCGACTCGGCTACGAGCAGGTGGTCGATGACCGCTCGAAGACCCTGCGCGCGGCGCTGGGCGACATCCGGGCACGCAACAGCACCCGTCGTCCCGACCACGATATCCCGCCGTTCTGAGCCGGAGGACCGCCCGGGTCAGGCGTCGAGCGCCTTGAGCAGCTCCACCGGGTCGGCCTGCATCGGGTGCGGTCCCGCGATGTCGAGGAACACGGTCGTGATCGGGTGCGCGGAGAGGAAGGCGCGCAGCCAGGCGGCGTCGTAGATGCCGACGCCGGGCGGCAGGTTCGCGGGCTTGTTCTTCGCGTCGCTGAAGAGCAGCAGAGCGAGGTCACCCGAGTTCGGGTCCCGATAGGTCCACACCTCGCCGCTGTCGAGCGGGTTGTCACGGGCTCCGGGCTTGATGAGCGGGACGACCGTGGTGCCGTGGCGCAGCGCGAGGGCGACGGCGGCGACGTCCTGCTTCTCGAGGGCGAGCGCCAGAGCCTCCGACCGGAAGTCCTCGGGCGCGGGCTTCTTCTTCGCGGACTTCGACTTCTTCGCTGCCATGGTTCCAGCTTAGGCATCGGGGCGGCGTGGCGGCGCCGGAGAAAGATTGGGGCCCTCTCGAGTCCTCCATTGGGGACTGGGGTACTCGAGAGGGCCCTCGGACTCTCGAGCGGCGGTGTCGAAGCGCTGGGGACGCTGTGATTCGACGCCACTGGGGATGGCATGTTGCCGCATAGCGGGAGAGTCACCTCTATGGTATCCCAAAGACCGGGCCCTGTCAGCACAAGTACCGGTCGGGGCTCTCAGAACAGAAGGATCTGGGTGGTGGTGGCGCTGGGGAACCCACCGATGGACACACCCACGTGATATGAGGAGCCACCGCCGGGCGCGCGCTGCCGGTTCTCCTGCGCGCAGGTCTCGACGCTGGATCGGGTGCGATCCCAGACCACCGGCTCCTTGCTCACCACGGTGGACCCGGCGGTGAGTGTGGCGATCATGCTGCTCGGGTTCTCCTGGCAGTCGGTCGAACGCCACCACACGTCCGAGCCGCTGGAGACCGTGAAGACCTGGGTCGTGGAGCCCACGTCGATCGTGCAGTCCCTGGCACCCTTGTTGGTCAGCGAGATGGAGAGCTTCGGCGACGCGCCGTCGGCGTACGACTCCGCGTCCGTCACGGCCTTCACCTCGACGTCCTTCGCCTCGCACGCGACGACAGCCGGAGTGGCGTCGGTGGATGGCGAAGGCGCCGGGGAGGCCGAACCGGACGGCGTGGGTCCGGGAGAGGCGGAGGAGGTCGGCGCGGGCGCCGGCTCCTGCGCGCCGGTGGCCGCCCACGGCCGGGCGATGAGGAGCCAGACGGAGCCGCCGACGAGCGCGACGACGAGGATCAGCCCGAGCAGCACGACCAGCCGCCGACGGCGGTACACGGCGGCGGAGTGACGGGGCATGCCTCCAGGTTAAGCGATCCCCCTCCGCGAGCCTGGGAGGCGCGAGGCGGTCGGCCCGGCCTCAGAGCACCTTGAGCATGCGCGTGTTGCCGAGCGTGTTGGGCTTCACGTGCGCCAGATCGAGGAACTCCTCGACTCCGGCGTCGCCACTGCGCAGGAGCTGCGAGTACACGTCGGGGTCGACGACCTGTTCCCCGATCGGGGTGAAGCCGCGACGCCCGAAGAAGTCGACCTCGAACGTGAGGCAGAACAGGCGGGTGAGCCCGAGCGCGCGCGCGTTCTCCTCGAGCTGCTCGACGATCGCCCGTCCGACGCCGTGGTGGAGCCAGTCGTCGCGGACGAGCAGGGTGCGCACCTCGCCGAGGTCCTCCCAGATCACGTGCAGAGCCCCGCAGCCGATCAGCTCACCGTCGGCCTCGGCCACGACGAACTCCTGCACGGCGCCGTAGAGCACCGCGAGGTCCTTGCCGAGCAGGATGCGCTGCTCCACCATCGGCTGGAGCAGGTTCCGGATGCTGACGATGTCGGCGCTGCGGGCCGGCCGGACGATGTACGCGCTCACCCGACCAGCCTAGGACCCGCCCCTCCCGACGACTCCCAGACGCGGCACAGCTTCGGAGATCCCGGCCGACACCCCGGCGCCAGGGAGCCGCGCCCCGTGTGTCGTCTCTCATCTCCGAAGCTGTGCCCAGACGCGACGGGGTGGAGACGACGAAGGGGCGGATGCCGTCGCATCCGCCCCTTCGGGTGATCGTGTCGAGGATCAGTCGTTGCCGGTGATCGCCAGGTCGGGCGTACCCGAGATCGCGCCGCCGCCGGTGTTGACGCCGACCGCGACCTTCTCGCCGCGCGGGCCGTGCTCGAACAGGAACTCCCCGTCCTTCGCGTCGACCTTCACGTGGTCACCCGAGTCGAGCTCGCCGTGCAGGATCTTCTCCGACAGACGGTCCTCGATCTCGTGCTGCATCGCGCGACGCAGCGGACGAGCACCCAGGGCCGGGTCGAAGCCGATCTCGATCAGGCGCTCCTTGGCGGACTGCGACAGCTCGATCGTCATGTCGCGGTCGAGCAGACGCTCGCCGAGGCGCTTCGTGAACAGGTCCACGATCTGCACCAGCTCGCTCTTGCTCAGCTGCGGGAAGACGATGATGTCGTCGACGCGGTTGAGGAACTCGGGCTTGAAGTGCCGCTTGAGCTCCTCGTTGACCTTGCCCTTCATCCGCTCGTAGCTCGTGGCGTTGTTGCCCTCGATCTGGAAGCCGACGGGGCCGCCGGCGATGTCGCGCGCACCGAGGTTCGTGGTCATGATGATGACCGTGTTCTTGAAGTCCACGATCCGACCCTGACCGTCGGTGAGGCGACCCTCTTCCAGGATCTGCAGCAGCGAGTTGAAGATGTCCGGGTGCGCCTTCTCGATCTCGTCGAAGAGGACCACGCTGAACGGCTTGCGCCGCACCTTCTCGGTGAGCTGGCCGCCCTCTTCGAAGCCCACGAACCCGGGAGGGGCACCGAAGAGCCGCGAGACGGTGTGCTTCTCGCCGAACTCGCTCATGTCGAGCGAGATGAGCGCGGCCTCGTCGTCGAAGAGGAACTCCGCGAGCGCCTTGGCCAGCTCCGTCTTTCCGACGCCCGTGGGGCCGGCGAAGATGAACGAGCCGGAGGGACGCTTCGGGTCCTTGAGGCCGGCACGCTGACGACGGATGGTCTTGGAGAGCGCCGCGATGGCCTCCTCCTGACCGATGACGCGCTGGTGCAGCGCCTTCTCCATGAAGACGAGTCGGCTGGACTCCTCCTCCGTCAGCTTGAACACGGGGATGCCGGTCGCCTGGGCGAGCACCTCGGCGATCAGGCCCTCGTCGACGACCGCCTGGGTCGCGACGTCGCCCGCACGCCACTGCTTCTCGAGACGCAGACGCTCGGCGAGGAGGCTCTTCTCCTCGTCGCGCAGCGAGGCGGCCTTCTCGAAGTCCTGCTCCTCGGAGGCGATCTCCTTCTGCTCGCGCACGGCGGCGATCTTCTCGTCGAACTCGCGCAGCTCGGGCGGGCTGGACAGGATCGACAGACGCAGACGTGCGCCCGCCTCGTCGATCAGGTCGATGGCCTTGTCCGGGAGGAAGCGGTCGGAGACGTAGCGGTCGGCGAGGTTCGCCGCGGCCACGATCGCGCCGTCGGTGATCTGCACCTTGTGGTGCGCCTCGTACCGGTCGCGCAGCCCCTTGAGGATGTTGATCGCGTGCGGCAGCGTCGGCTCGTTCACCTGCACCGGCTGGAAGCGGCGCTCGAGCGCGGCGTCCTTCTCGAAGTGCTTGCGGTACTCGTCGAGCGTGGTGGCACCGATCGTCTGGAGCTCACCGCGGGCGAGCAGCGGCTTGAGGATGCTGGCCGCGTCGATCGCGCCCTCGGCGGCACCCGCACCCACGAGGGTGTGGATCTCGTCGATGAAGACGATGATGTCGCCGCGCGTGCGGATCTCCTTGGTGACCTTCTTCAGGCGCTCCTCGAAGTCACCGCGGTAGCGGGAACCGGCGATGAGCGAGCCGAGGTCGAGCGAGTAGAGCTGCTTGTCCTTCAGCGTCTCGGGCACATCGCCCTTGACGATCGCCTGGGCGAGACCCTCGACGACGGCGGTCTTGCCGACGCCGGGCTCGCCGATGAGGACGGGGTTGTTCTTGGAGCGACGGGAGAGGATCTGCATGACCCGCTCCGCCTCCTTCTCGCGCCCGATCACCGGGTCGAGCTTGTTGTCGCGCGCGGCCTGCGTGAGGTTGCGACCGAACTGGTCGAGCACCTGCGAGCCGCCCTGCGCACCCGAGGGGGTGTCGTTGGACTGCGCGCCGACGGACGCGGGCTCGCGGCCCGGAGCGCCGGAGAGCAGCTGGATGACCTGCTGCCGCACCTTGTTGAGGTCGGCGCCCAGCTTGACGAGCACCTGAGCGGCCACGCCCTCACCCTCGCGGATGAGGCCGAGAAGGATGTGCTCGGTGCCGATGTAGTTGTGACCGAGCTGCAGGGCCTCGCGGAGGCTCAGCTCGAGCACCTTCTTGGCGCGCGGCGTGAACGGGATGTGGCCGGTCGGCTGCTGCTGACCCTGGCCGATGATGTCCTGCACCTGCTCGCGCACGGCGTCGAGGGAGATGCCGAGCGACTCCAGCGCCTTGGCTGCGACGCCCTCGCCCTCGTGGATGAGGCCGAGCAGGATGTGCTCGGTGCCGATGTAGTTGTGGTTGAGCATCTTCGCCTCTTCTTGGGCGAGGACGACCACTCGACGGGCTCGGTCCGTGAATCTCTCGAACATGTTGACTCCTTATTCGCACGGGGCGAAGACGCATGAAGCGCTTGTACATCGAGAGTAACGACCAGAAATGGCGGGTATGCCCGTGTTCGCCGTGGGCATAGCGAGGCCTTGACGGGTTTATCGACAGTCGTTATGTTAACGAAAGTCGATAAACACGGACTGGGAGGAGCCGACGTGCGGAACACGGAACGAACGCTGTCGACGGGGGACCGCGTGGCGCTGGCGCTGTTCATCCTGGTGGGAGCTTTCATCGCGATCACCTCCGTCTGCCTGGCCACGGTGCGGATCGTGGAGCTCACCTCACAGGCGACGATCCCTGTCAGCGTGGAGTTCATCGATGCGCCCGCGATCGCGACCGCAGACGAGGAGAGCCTCCCCGTCGTCATCGATGCGGGGGTGGTCACGGTGACCGGTCTCCCCGCGACCGGAGTCGTGCCCGGCGTGCTCGGCCAGATCGCGTTCGCGGTCACCGCGGCAGGACTCGTCGCCGCTCTGATCACCCTGAGCCTGCGCATCCTGCGCGGGACCGTCTTCGATCGCACGAACACGAGGCTGGTGATGGGGGCGGCCATCCTGGCCCTCGTGGGGGCGGCCGCCGCCCGCTTCTTCGACAACATGCTCGCCGGCGCCGCCATGGCCCAGGTGACCGAGGGGTCGTTCGACACCGCGGTGCTCACCGTCGAGCCGTTCCCCTATCTCCTCGGGGCCTTCGCCGCCGCCATCGTGGGGACGGTCTTCGTCGTCGGGGATCGCCTGCAGCGCGACACGGAGGGACTGGTCTGATGGCCGCCGTCACCGCCACCCGCTCCGAGCGGGCCGATGCGATCACCGTCATCCTCTATGCGGCGGCAGCCCTCGTGACTGTCGGCCTCGCGACGACGCTCCGCGTGGGCAGCACCTTCCGCGACGCCGGCATCGCGTGGTCGATCCCCATCGACGAACAGCCGATCTCGGCGACCACCGACTCCGGGCAGATCTCGATCGAGGGCATCGCGCAGGAGGCGATGGTCTTCGCGACGGGAGTGAACGGCGTGTCGATCGCCGCCATCGTCGCCGCCATCGCGCTGTGGGCTCTGGCCGCCGTCGCCGTCATCGGCGCGGTCACGCTCGTCGCCTGGAACTTCCTCCGCGGACGATTCTTCGTGGCGGGCAATGCGCGCGCCTTCGACGTGATCGGCTGGACGCTGGTGCTCGCACCGATGGCGATCGTGATGCTCGAGACGATGGGACGCAACGGCGTGACCGCGGCCCTCAGCCTGGGCGACGGCAAACCGGTGCATCCGATCGAGTTCTGGGCCGTCGCCCCCATCTTCGCCACCGGGGTCACCGTCGGCCTCATCGCCGTCGCCTTCCGTCGCGGCATCCGGTTGCAACAGGAGAAGGTCGTGCTGGAGAAGGAGACGGAGGGACTGGTCTGATGATCTCGTTCGGCTCGGAGGCCGTCTGGCCGTCTCTACTCAACATCGGGATCGCGCTCGCGGTGTGTGCGGCCGTCGTCGCCCTCGTGGTCTGGAACAGCCGTCGCCGTGGCAGCCGCACGGTCGCCCTCGACGCGGCGCTCACGCTGTCCGGGTGGTGGATCACGCTGTCCGCCCTGGGGGCGGTGTCGTTCGTCGTCAAGGCCTTCGCGGTGGACTGGGCGGAGTTGCACGGCCGGACGATCGTCTTCCTCGACTGGCCCTCGAGCCTCCCGTGCTCGGAGTACGGCGACAGCACGACGACGATGCTCACGTGCAGCGGCACGGAGCTGTCGGACTTCACGGTGGGCAACGCCTCGCTCGGGCTGCGCCTCCTCGCCGCAGCCGCACAGCTCAGCACCCTCGCCCTGACCACGATCCCCGCCGTGGTCCTCGCGCTCATCTGCTTCCACACCCTCCGCGGCCGCGCGTTCTCCCGCACCGTGACCCGCGCCCTCGTCGGGGGTGCGATCGCGTTCGCGGTGCTGGGCGTGCTCTCGGATCTCCTCAACGGCATCGCCGCCACCACCGGACTGCGC
The DNA here is from genome assembly GCF_037148555.1 of Microbacterium sp. MMO-113. Lineage (NCBI taxonomy): Bacteria > Bacillati > Actinomycetota > Actinomycetes > Micrococcales > Microbacteriaceae > Microbacterium > Microbacterium sp. MMO-113. Next base: position 38,399 of record NZ_JBBCTD010000004.1, read on the forward strand.
GAGGCCCTGCCGGCGGACAGCACCTGGTACCCGCACACCTACTGGCTCACCGTCACACCGCTGCCGTTCGCCGCGGCGCTCGGCCTCCTCGCCCTCGCCGCGGTGTTCCGTCAGGGCATGCGCGTAGAGCAGGAGCGGGCCGCCCTGGAGCGCGAGACGGAGGGCCTGGTGTGAGCCCGGCGGAGAGCGACGACGAGTTCACCGGCATCCACTGCCGTCTGGACGAGCTGCTGGTCGCCCGCGGGATGACGCTGACGGAGCTGAGCGCCGCCGTCGGCGTCAGCATCGTGAACCTGTCCGTGCTGAAGAACGACCGCGCCCGCGCGATCCGCTACTCCACGCTGCGGGCCATCTGCGAGGCGCTCGACTGCGAGGTCGGCGACCTCCTCGTCCTCGCCGACCGCTGACCCCTCTCGACCCACCCCCTTCCGCGCACCCCGGCCCCTTACGGACGCACGCAGGGGGCCGGGACGCACGAAGAGGGGTGGGTCGGCGGGCGGGCGAGCACGGTCACGCGGCGGATTGCAAGCCCCTTCTATGAGTCGGCTGTGAGTGAGTACGGTCTCCTCATGACCAGCACCCGCATCCCCTCGCGTCGCGGCCTCCGCCTCCTGGCGATCGTCCCGGCCGCTGCCCTCGCCTTCTCCCTCGCCGCCTGCGCCGGAGAGAGCCGTCCCTCGGTCGGCGAGGTCGCCGACGGCATCCAGAAGGTCTTCGAGGGCACCCCGCAGGAGGAGGCCATGACCGACGACGCCGCCACCTGCCTGGCGGAAGCCCTCGTCGACTCCGACCTCAGCGACGAGACGCTCGGCTACATCGCCGACGGCGAGGACAAGCAGCGGGACGAGGCCGACAAGGCCCTCACGACCCAGATCATCCAGGACAACCTCCAGGACTGCGTCACGCCCTGAGGGCGGCACGCAGCGAAGGGTGACGGCCTGGGAGGGCGGCCGTCATCCTTCGTCATAACCGCCCAGGGAATTCTCAGGCTCTCCTAGCGTTGAGCCTCATGGCGTGCACCCGGCGCGCCGCGATTCTGGAGTCCCCACCTCAATGAGCACCACCGCACGCGCCCAGAAGGCGCCAGACACCCGCGGGCCGGTCCGGAAGCTGCTGACCTCGTTCGGCTTCCAGATCATCGCCGCCCTCGTCCTCGGCATCGCCGCCGGTCTGATCGGCCGCCAGCTCGGCGCCACGGCCGAGAACCCGACCGGCCTGTCGGCGACCCTCGACACGATCGGCAGCTCCTACGTCACGCTGCTCCGCGCGGCCGTCGTCCCGCTGATCTTCACCGCGATCGTCGCCAGCATCTCGAACCTCCGTCGCGTGCAGAACGCCGCCCGCCTCGCCGGCCAGACGATCCTGTGGTTCGCGATCACCGCCTTCATCGCGGTCATCATCGGCATCGTCCTCGGTCTCGTGATCCAGCCGGGCAGCCGCGCCGGCGAGGGCCTGGAGCCGGGCGAGCCATACACGGTCGGCACCTGGTGGAACTTCCTCCTCGGCCTCATCCCGCAGAACTTCCTCGGCCTGACCGTCAGCACCTCCCCCGGAGCCACCGAGGGCGCGTTCACCTCGAGCGTCGGCTTCAACATCCTCCAGGTGATCGTGGTCGCGGCCGTCGTCGGCATCGCGGCGCTCAAGGCCGGCAAGAAGGCGGAGCCGTTCCTCGTCTTCACCGAGTCTCTGCTCAAGGTCATCCAGCGCGTGCTGTGGTGGATCATCCGCATCGCCCCGCTCGGCACGTTCGGCCTCATCGGCTCCGCCGTCATCAAGTACGGCTGGGAGAAGCTCGCGTCGCTCGGCTGGTTCGCGGCCGCCGTCTACATCGGCCTCGCGCTCGTGCTGTTCGTCGTGTACCCGATCCTGGTGCGCACGCACGGCCTCTCCATCAAGCAGTACTTCTCGGGTGTGTGGCCGGCGGTGCAGCTCGCCTTCGTGAGCCGCTCCTCCATCGGCACGCTCCCCCTCACGGAGCGCGTGACCGAGCGCAACCTCGGTGTGCCCCGCTCCTACGCCTCGTTCGCCGTGCCGCTGGGCGCGACGACGAAGATGGACGGCTGCGCCGCGATCTACCCGGCCATCGCCGCGATCTTCGTCGCGCAGTTCTTCGGCATCGAGCTGAACTTCGTGCAGTACCTGCTGATCGTGATCGTCTCGGTCGTGGGTTCCGCCGCCACCGCCGGCACCACGGGCGCGGTCGTCATGCTCACGCTGACGCTGTCCACCCTGGGTCTGCCGCTCGAGGGCGTCGGCCTGCTGCTCGCGATCGACCCGATCCTCGACATGGGCCGCACGGCCGTGAACGTCGCCGGTCAGGCCCTCGTCCCCGCGATCGTCGCGAAGCGCGAGGGCATCCTCGACGAGGAGCTCTACAACGCGCCGCGCGAGGGCCTGCCCTTCGCCGACGACTCCGGCGACGACGCCCCCGAGGCCGACGCCGCTTCCACCCCGGAGCCCGCCGGCGCACGCTGACCCGGTCTCCTCACGAGCGCCCCACCTTCCTCTCGAAGGTGGGGCGCTCTTTTCATCTCCCTCCCTGTCGAGCCACCCCTTTGCGTGCGCCCCGGCCCTCTACGCACGGGCGGAAAGGGGTGGGTCGACCGGAAGGGGGTGGGTCGAGGGGAAGGGGGGGAAGAGGAGAGGTCAGTTGCGGCTCAGGGGGCGGGTCGCGCCACGGGTGTCGAGTGCCAGCTCCTCGGCGTCCATGGCGGCCAGCAGCTCCCGCATGACCTCCTCGTCGAGCTCGCCGGCGTCCCGCTCCGCGACGAGGATCTCCCGCCGTACCTGCAGCCATCCCTTGGTCAGGGCGACGAGGTCGTCGTAGGACGGGCGGGCCACGGAGTCCTCGACCTGCTGCGCGTCGTCGGTGTCCTTCTCCACCCGGGTCATGCGCTTCGTGAACGCATCGAACATGCCGAGGTCGACCTCGCCGTGCTTCTGCTCCCACTCGCGGCGCTTCTCGGCGAGGTACGCCTTGCCGGCCTCGCGGCTCTTGGCCTTGACCATCTCCAGCGCCGCGACGTCCTCCTCGTGCTCCTCGTCCCCCGCGATCTCGAGCCGCCGGATGAGCAGCGGCAGCGTGAGGCCCTGCAGCAGGAGCGTGCCGACGGTGACGATGAAGGCGACGACGACGATGGCGTGCGAGGCCTCGGTATCGAGCCCGGCCAGATCGGCGGCGGCCACCGCGATCGCCAGGGTCACCACGCCCCGCATGCCGGCCCACGAGATGACCGCGTTGTCCTTCCAGGTGAGCCGCAGCCCGGCCATGCGCTCCCGCACGATCTGCGTCCGCAGCTCATCCGTGCTCTGGTCGCGCCACCGCCGGGACCGCCGTCGCCGTTCGTCGAACTCCCCGGACGCGATGCCGCGATCCATGCGGGCGAGCCGACGACGGTCCTGGAAGTTCGACCACGCGCTGATCGGATAGATGTAGAGCGGCCGGACGACGAGCACCACGAGCAGCACGGCGCCGGAGAGCAGGAGGATGTGCCCCACCGACTCGCTGCCGAGGTCGTTGAGCACCCGCGGGAACTGGAGGCCAATGTAGGCGAACACGAAGCTCTCCAGCAGCAGGTCGGCCGACAGCCACAGCGGCGCCTCCTGCTGCCGGGTCGTGTAGTCGGTGCGCGGGGCGTTGAAGCCGACGAACAGCCCCATGGCCACGACCGCGAGGACGCCGGAGCCGAGCAGATGCTCCGCGATGTTGTACGCACCGAACGGGGCGAGCAGACCGAACGTGCCGATAACCACCGGGTCGCCGATGCGCATCCGGAGCTGGTGCAGGACGATCCCGAAGATCAGCCCGATGCCCACCCCCACACCGACGGCCAGGAGGAACTGCCCGATGCCATCCCAGATCGACAGCGTCGCCCCGGCGAGGATCGCGGCGAACACCCGGTAGAGCGTGAGCGAGGTCGCGTCGTTGATGAGGCTCTCCCCGGACAGCACCGTCATGATGCGGCGGGGCAGACCGAGACGACGGCCGATCGCCGCCGCCGACACCGCGTCCGGCGGGGCGACGATGGCGCCCAGCAGCAGCGCGCCGGGCAGCGTGAGCGACGGCAGGATCCACCAAGCCACGAGCCCCACGGCGAACGCGGTGAGCAGCACGAGCCAGATCCCGAGGCGACGGATCTGCGGCAGGCTGCGTTTGAACCCGACGAACGACACGTCGAGGGCGGCGGAATACAGCAGCGGCGGCAGGACCAGCCCGAGCAGCAGGTGCCCGTCGATCTCCAGCTCCGGCACGAACGGCAGGAACGACGCGGCGAGCGCGACGACGGTCACGAGCAGCGGAGCCGGCCATCCGCGCCACCGCGCGACGGCGGCCACGGCGACGGCTCCGACGAGGACGTAGAAGATCCCGGCTTCCATGCGGAAAGCGTAGCGGCGTCGTCGGCGCCCCCTGTCGCCGCAGGGTGGCCCGAGTGTCAGTCGGGTTCCGGTCCGCCCGCGTCGAGAGCCTGGCGGAGGCCCGCGTTCTCATCCTGCAGGTCGAGGACCCGGGCGATCCCGGCGATGTTGATGCCGTCGCCGCGGAGCGCGGCCGCGCGGCGCAGACGGGTGATGTCGTCGTCGCTGTAGCGGCGCGTGCCGCCGTCGCTGCGGGCCGGCGCGAGGAGTCCCTTGCTCTCGAAGAGCCGGATCGTCGCCTCTGGCAGGTCGACGAGCTGGGCGGCCACGGCGATGCCGTAGAGCGGGGTGCGCGAGTCGGGTGCGGTCATCCGGGAGTCCTCGGTTCGGGGGTTGCGAAGTTTCTACGCGTGTTCTATAACAAATCTATACCTGAAGTGCAGATAATCTGCACGCCACCTCAGCCCTTGCAGGGCCGCACGAAAGGAGAACCTCATGGCACTGACCTTCGATCCCTTCAGCCAGCTCGATCGCTTCGCCGCGAGCGTGCTGGACTCCGTGCGCGCGCCCCGGTCGATGCCGGTGGACCTGTACCGCGACGGGGACCGCTACATCCTGCACGCCGACCTGCCCGGAGCCGACCCCGGCTCCATCGACGTCGACCTCGACGGCGGGCAGCTCACGATCCGCGCCCAGCGCACGGCCGACACCCGCGAAGGCGTGCGCTGGCTCGCCCGCGAGCGCGGGGCCGGGTCGTTCCTGCGCCAGTTCTCGCTCGGCGACGGTGTGGACCTCGACAACATCAGCGCCTCGTACGAGAGCGGTGTCCTGTCGGTCGTCATCCCCGTCAGCGAGCGGGCGAAGCCGCGGAAGATCACCGTCGAGTCCGGCGAACAGCGCCAGGCGATCGACGCCTGATCCCCCGGGGGCGGTGCTGCGGCACCGCCCCCGCTGCTCTCCTCTCTTCCTACGGAAAGGACGACCCATGGCACTCTCCTCGACCCTCGACCATTTCCTCGCCGACATGGAATACCCGGCGACCCGCGACGACCTCCTGCGCGAAGCCACGCGGGACGGGCTGCCGGCGGAGGACCGCGCCGCACTCCGCGACCTGCCGGAGCAGAGCTTCAGCGCCGCCTGGCTCATCCGCTATCGCCTCGCCAGGAACGCTCTCGCCGACGCGCTCACCCCCGCCTCGCGCCTCGCCGCCTAGGGAATGCCGGAGCGGCCGCCGAGGTTGCATCCGGGGATGAACGACGTCGCCCTCTCCGTCCTCGACCTCGTGCCGGTCCGCTCCGGCCAGACCAGTGCCGAGGCCATCACCGCCTCCCTCTCCCTCGCCGCGACCGCCGACCGGCTCGGCTATCGCCGCTACTGGTTCGCCGAGCACCACAACATGCCCGCGGTCGCCTCGACCACGCCGCCGGTCCTCATCGCGGCTGCCGCCACGCGCACCTCGCGCATCCGCCTCGGCTCCGGCGGCGTGATGCTGCCCAACCACGCGCCGCTGATCGTCGCCGAGCAGTTCGCCGCCCTCGAAGCCATCGCGCCCGGCCGCATCGACCTGGGCCTCGGCCGCGCCCCCGGCAGCGACCCCGTGATCACCCAGCTCCTCCGCGGGTCAGGGACCACCAGCGACGTGGAGCAATTCCCCCGCCACGTGCAGGACATCGCGGCGCTCTTCACCGCCGACGGCGCCACCGTGCGCTTCACCTCCGGCGGGGAGTACACCGTGCGGGCGACCCCCGCCGCGACCGGGGTGCCCGAGGTGTGGCTGCTGGGTTCGAGCGACTACTCCGCACAGCTTGCCGCCTCCCTCGGCCTGCCGTACGTGTTCGCGAACCACTTCTCCGGACAGGGCTTGGAACGCGCCCTCGACCTCTACCGCACGAACTACCGTCGGAGCGAGGAGCACCCGGAGCCGCGGACCTTCCTCACCGTGAACGCCGTCGCCGCCCCCACGGCGGAGGAGGCCGAGGCCCGCGCCCTCCCGCAGCTGCGGATGATGGCGCGGCTCCGGCTCAACCAGCCGCTCGTCGCGCTCGAGACCGTCGAACAGGCCCTCGCCGCGGAGCACGACGCCGCGACCGATCAGGTGGTCGAGGCCGCGCGGTCGCGGTGGTTCGTCGGCACCGGGGAGTCCGTCGCCGCCGAGGTGCGCTCCTTCGCGGCGACCTACGGGGTGGACGAGGTCATGCTCTCCCCCGTCGCCGGGGCCTACGACGCGGAGCCGAAGGACTCGGCCGCGGGGCGCGCTCAGACGCTGGAGCTCGTCGCCGGCGCGTGACCCGCGTCGCGCGGGACGGGAGTTCCGTCGCGGGATCACTAACGCTCCCCCACACGGCTGAGACGGCACATTTCTGATCCCGCGTCCGATCGGTCGCTTGGTGCGGGATCGATAACGGTCCCCCGCGCACGTCCCGCGGCACCCTTCTGATCCCGCGCGCCTGCCGTCGTCGTCGTCGCCGCGGACCCCTCGCTGTGTCGGCATACGGGACGGAAAGCGTGCCTTCGGCCGCGGCCAAAGGGACATTTCTGATCCGGCGCGGGAGCAGGACCTCCGCCACAATCGCCAGTCAGTCCGTGTTTTCCACAAAAGCCGGGCTGAGGACGGTCCTCCGCCGGGACGCCGATCATGCACGGACAGCATGGACGGATGCGACACCGTGTGCCCCTCCCGCCCGAGCTCGGCCCTCACTTCGCCGTCCGTGATGCCGCTGCCATCGGGGTCGGGCGGAAGAGATACTCCAGCCGAGACCTCGCGCGACCGTTCGCCGGAGTGCGATCGACAGGGGAAGCCTCCACATTCGACGGTCGAGTCGCCTCCTACCTGCCGCGTCTTCGCGAGGGTCAGGCGTTCGCCGGGCGCACGGCTCTCCGACTGTGGAGACTCCCCGCGTCCGTCCGATGGTCCCCCGATGAGCCCCTCGACGTCGCCGTGCACACCGGGACCTCGCCGCCCCGGACGATCGGTGTCCGAGGGCGCCGCATCGCGCCGGGAAGGGCCGACACATGGCACCTCCACGGAGTTCCGACGGTGGATCCGGTCAGCGCACTTTTCCTCTGCGCGCGGGAGTTCGTCTCCGTGCCGATGGTCGTCGCGCTCGACGCCCTGCTCACATCGTCCGACGCCTATCCGGGGCTGCGGACGGGTCGGCCGGTCGCCACCATCGAGACCATCGATCGACAGCTAACGCGATGGGGGCGGTTTCCCGGGTGCGGTCGCATACGCGATGGGCTGGCATTCGCACGACCGGGCGTGGAGTCGCCGAAGGAGACCGAGACCCGGCTGCTCCTCACGAGCTTCGACCTCCCGGAGCCCGCGATCCAGCACGTCGTCTCCGTGGACGGACGCTTCCTCGCCCGGGTCGACCTCGCCTACCCCGAATGCCGCATCGCCATCGAGTACGAGGGCGATGGCCATCGGACGGACCGTGATCAATGGCGGATCGACATCCGGCGTCAGCGCGACCTTGAGGACCACGGATGGCTCGTGATCCGCGTCACCGAGCTCGATCTGCGCGACGGTGGCGCCGCCCTCGCCGCCCGTGTGCGTCGCGCATTCACGGTTCGCCACGGCATCCGGGGTTGAGGCGTGCTCACGGATGGGCGTTCGGTCCTCTCCGCGATGAGGGGGCTGGCTCCGGATGTCAGGGAGGCGTAGCCTCGGCGGCAGAGAGAGGGGTTCGACGATGAGCACCAAGACACTCGCACTCTGGGTCGCGTACGGGACGAACGGGGTGGTGGGGAGCATCCGCCACGATGAGAACGGCTATGTGGTGACCATGGCGGGAGCGGACGCGGCGTCCGGGACCTATCCCAGTCTCGCCTCCGCGAAGGGCGCGCTGCACGCTCGTATGCTGCCGGGCAGCGCCTGGCCGCGATTCCAGGAGCACTGACCCGCTCCTCGTCGTGCGGGATCGAAAGAGTGCCTCCCCGGACGGCATGAGGTGCAATGTTGATCCCGGCAGTCCGAGCGGCGGGGCGTTCCGGCTGGAAAACGGGCGCAGATCGTTCGGCGAACGCGCGTTATCGATCCCGCACGCGGGAGGCACGCACGCGGGAGGCACGCGGGTGCGGGCCGCGTCAGGACTCGGGTTCGCCGGAGAGGATGCCGCGGAGCCAGTCGCGGGCCTCGATGAAGACCTCGTCGGAGTAGCGGTCGGGATACTGCACGATCTGCCGGTCGGCACGCGGGTACGACCCGAGGAACACCACGCGGGGGCTGAAGCGACGGATCCCGAGCAGGGCGTCGGCCATCCGCTCGTGCTCGATGTGGCCGTCCGCGTCGATCACGAACCGGTACCGGCCGAGCTCGTCGCCAATGGGCCGCGACTCGATGAGCGAGAGGTTGATGCCGCGCGTCGAGAACTGCTCCAGCATCTCGAGGAGCGAACCAGGGTGGTCGTGCGGGAGTTCGACGATCAGCGAGGTCTTGTCGGCACCGGTCGGCGCGGGCGAACGCGTGGTGCGGGTGACGAGGACGAACCGGGTCACGGCCGCCGCGTTGTCGCCGATGCCCTCGGCGAGCACCTCCACGTCATAGTGCTGCACGATGCCGGGGGCGGCGATCGCGGCCTGCGCGGGCGAGGTGCCGTCGAGGACGCCGATGGCCGAGGCGACGTTGCTCGCCGCCGGCACATGCGAGTGGGTCGGGAGGTGTTCACCGAGCCATCCGTGGCACTGCGCGTAGGCGACGGGGTGCGCGGCGATGACCTCGACCTGGTCGAGTGTCGTGCCACGCGGTGCGACGAGGACGAAGTTCACCCGGACGAGGTACTCGCCGATGATCCGGAGCCCTGGCAGCGTCGCCAGCGCATCCTGGGTGGTGGAGACCCCGCCCTCGATGGAGTTCTCGATCGCGATCATGGCGGCGTCGCTGCGTCCTTCGAGGACGTCCGCGAGCGCCTCGCCCACGTTGTGCACCGGTCGCCAGTCCTGCCCCCTGGCTTCGGCCACCTGGTCGAGCGCCGCCTCCGTGAAGGTTCCGGCCGGTCCGAGGTAGCTGTAGGTTCGGCGTGCAGTCACGGCGTTCAGCCTATCCTTCGGTGACTCATCGCAATCGCGCATGTCAAGCCGGATGCGAGCATCCGCCGCACGGGGCAGACTGAGAGCATGAGCAGCCGTGCCGGCCTCCCCGCGGAGGAAAGTGACCTGATCGACGTCGACGAGCTGATCGCCGCCTACTACGACCGCGTGCCGAATCCGGATGTCGCGAGCGAGCGGGTCGTGTTCGGCACCAGCGGGCACCGCGGCTCGTCGCTCACGAAGAGCTTCAACGAGAACCACATCCTCGCCACGACGCAGGCCATCGTCGACTACCGCGCCGCGCAGGGCATCACCGGTCCGCTCTTCCTGGGGCGCGACACCCACGCGCTCTCCCTCCCGGCGGAGCGCAGCGCCATCGAGGTCCTGCTCGCGAACGGCGTGGACGTGCGCGTCGACGCCCGGGACTCCTGGGTGCCGACCCCCGCGCTGAGCCACGCGATCCTCACGTACAACCGCGACCGCGCCGCCGACGACCCGGGTCGCGCAGACGGCATCGTCGTGACCCCCTCGCACAACCCGCCCCGCGACGGCGGCTTCAAGTACAACCCGCCCCACGGCGGTCCCGCCGACACCGATGCGACGGGCTGGATCGCCGACCGCGCCAACCAGCTCATCGCGGACGGCCTGACCGCCGTGCGCCGCGAGCGCTTCGCCGACGTGGACTGGGACGCGATCACCGGATACGACTTCCGCGACGCCTATGTGCGCGACCTCCCGTCGATCATCGACATCGAGGCGATCCGCCGCGCCGGCGTGCGCATCGGCGCGGACCCGCTGGGCGGCGCGTCGGTGGAGTACTGGTCGCTGATCGCCGAGATGCACGAACTCGATCTCACGGTCGTCAACCCCGAGGTCGACCCCACGTGGCGCTTCATGACCCTGGACTGGGACGAGAAGATCCGGATGGATCCGTCGTCGCCGTCGGCCATGGCATCGCTCGTGGCGAAGAAGGGCGACTACGACATCCTCACCGGGAACGACGCCGACGCGGACCGGCACGGCATCGTCACCCCCGACGCCGGGCTCATGAACCCGAACCACTTCCTCGCCGTCGCCATCGACTACCTCTTCTCGCACCGGGAGCACTGGCCGCGCGAGGCCGCGGTCGGCAAGACGCTGGTGTCGTCGATGATCATCGACCGCGTGGCCGAGTCGCTCGGACGGCGTCTGCTCGAGGTTCCGGTCGGCTTCAAGTGGTTCGTGCCCGGACTGCTCGACGGCTCCGTGGCGTTCGGCGGCGAGGAGTCGGCGGGGGCCTCGTTCCTCCGACACGACGGCTCCGTGTGGTCCACCGACAAGGACGGCATCCTCCTCTGCCTGCTCGCGGCCGAGATCCTCGCGGTGACCGGCAAGACCCCTTCGCAGCGCTACGCGGAACTGGAGGACGCCTTCGGCTCGTCCGCCTACCAGCGCGTCGATGCTCCGGCGACCCCCGAGCAGAAGGCGACGCTCGGCAAGCTCGCCCCGGAATCGGTGACCGCGACCACGCTCGCCGGCGAGGACATCATCGCGAAGCTGTCGCACGCCCCCGGCAACGGTGCGGCGATCGGCGGCCTCAAGGTGCAGACTCCGCACGCCTGGTTCGCCGCGCGGCCGTCCGGAACCGAAGACGTGTACAAGCTCTACGCCGAGAGCCTGCGGGGCCCGGAGCATCTCGCCGAGGTGCAGGCCGAGGCCCGCGCCGTGGTGTCCGCCGCCCTCGGCGACTGAGCCTCCCTCCCGCGGCGCCGTCTCCCGGGCGTGCTGCGGGATCGAAACCGCTCTCCTCGGCAGCCGCCGGGGGGAGTTTTCGATCCCGCGCCGTGGGGGCGCCGGTGCGGGATCAAGAAGGACCCTCGTCAGCGTTTCGCGGGAGCATTCCTCATCCCGCACGCCGGACCGTCGAGTTCCGCGCACGCTCGGGCGACGGGGCCCCTCCTGTTGTCGCGCGTCGGACCGTCGGCACCGATCCGTCCGCCACTCCCCGCGCGGGATCGAAAACGGGCTCGCCGGGGGTTCCGGAGGGGCCTTTTCGATCCCGTCCCGCCGACCACCCCTGGGGCGGGATCGAAAACGGGCCCGGGGGACGCTGGGGAGGGGCCGTTTTGATCCCGCACGCGGGCGGGGGGGGACGGGGCGGGACGGGGGCGGGACGGGGCGGGGTCAGTCGGCGTCGGTGGAGGAGCCGAGGAGCTCGCGGACGCGGCTGGAGACGCGGTGGAACTCCTCCGTCTCCAGCACATCGGCGTAGCCGCGGCGGGCCGGAAGGTCGACGCGGTGCTCCTCCAGGATCCGTCCGGGGCGCGGCCCCATCACGATGACGCGGCTGGCGAGGTAGACCGCCTCCGCGACCGAGTGGGTCACGAGCAGCACGGTCGTGCCGGTGGCGCTCCAGATCCGGTTGAGCTCGACGTTCATGCGCTCGCGCGTGAGGGCGTCGAGGGCACCGAACGGCTCGTCCATGAGCAGCACCCGCGGCTCGTGCAGCAGCGCGCGGCACAGCGACACCCGCTGCTGCATGCCTCCGGAGAGCTCGTGCGGCAGCGACTTCTCGAAGCCGGTGAGCCCGGTCATCTCGATGAGCTCGTCGGCACGGGCCTGGGCCTTGCGCATGTCCATCCCGCGCATCTCGGCCTGCAGGAGGATGTTGCCGCGGACGCTGCGCCATTCCAGAAGCGCCGCCCGCTGGAACACGTAGCCGATATCCTGCCGCGGACCGCGGACCTCGTCGCCACGCAGCCGGATGCTGCCGCGGCTCGGAGCGGTGAGGCCCGCCACGGCCTTCAGGAGCGTCGATTTGCCGCATCCCGAGGGCCCGGCGATGGAGAGGAACTCCCCCTCCTCGACGCGGAGGTCTACGCCCTCGAGAGCCGTGACCTGGCGGCGCTTGGAGGCGAAGGTGATCGCGAGATCCGAGACCTCGAGCGCCGGAGCGGTGCTCGTGGCCGCGGGTCCGCGTTCCTGCTGAACGTGAGTGTCCATGACGTTCGGTCTCACTTACCGGGGGTGAACGAGTCGTCGAAGTAGGTGTCCACCTCGCCGTCGCCCGAGATGAGCCCGGCCTCGGACAGCACCTCCAGCGTGGACTCCCAGTCCTCGGTGGCGTTCGCGCCAGGAGCCTGGCCCTCGGTGGCGTCGGTGTGGAGCAGCTCGATGGTCTCCTCCCACTGGTGCAGCAGGACCTCCTGCGAGGGCATCTGCGGGTCCTTGCCCTCCATCGCGGCCACCGCCGCCTCGGGGTCCTCCTGCGCCGCCGCGAAGGCCTCGGAGGTCGCCGCGACCAGCGCCTCGACGAGCTCCGGGTCGTTCTCGATGGTGTCGGTCGGGGCGATCAGGCCGTTGCTGAAGAAGTTCAGGCCGGCGTCGGAGTAGCGCAGGTACTCGACGTCCTTGCCGCTCTTGTCGGCGATGGTCGGGCCCTGGTCGTGCGCGAACCCGATGAGGCCGTCGACCTTGCCCGAGAGCATGGCGGCGATCTTCCCCGCGGCGTCGAGGTTCTGCTGCGTCACATCGCCCTCCTCCAGGCCCACCGCCTCGAGGTACATCGGGAAGGTGGTGGTCGGGGCGTCGCCCGCGGAGACAGCGATGGTCTTGCCCTTGAGGTCTTCGGGGCTGGAGATGCCGGAGTCGGCGAAGACCTGCACGGCCGACGGCGTGGTCTGCAGGAAGACGCCGACGCTCTTGATGCCGACGCCCTTGTCGATGTTCGCGAGGACGGCCGGGGTGTCCGCCCAGCCGAAGTCGACCTGCCCCTGCCCGACGGCCTGTGCGGTCTTCGTCGACCCCTGGCCGGCCTTGATCGTGAGGTCGATGCCGTGCTCCTCGAAGATGCCCTGGTCGACGCCGTAGTAGAAGGCCGCGTGCTCGCCGTACGGGTACCAGTTGAGCATGAGGGTGACCGGCGTGAGCTCGGCGCCGTCACCGTCGCCGGAGCTCGCCGGGGCCGTCGATCCTCCGCAGCCGGAGAGGGCGAGCACCGCGACGGACGCGAGGGCGATCGAGCTGAGGATGGTGCCTGACTTCTTCATCAGTGCCTTCTTTCGTGGGGGCGAGGGGGGTCAGAGTCGGACGGTGGCCGCGGCGACGTCGCGCTTGGAGGCGTGCCACGGGATGAGGAAGCGCTCGGCGATCTGGATGATGCCGAAGAGGATGACGCCGAGCAGCGACATGATGATGAGCGCGGCGAAGAGCATGGCGGTGTCGAGGTTGCCGTTGGCCTGGAGGATCACGTAGCCGAGGCCCTCGTTCGCGCCGACGAACTCGCCGACGACGGCACCGGTGACCGCGAGCGTCGCGGCGACCTTGAGGCCGGAGAGGAGCTCGGGCAGAGCCGCGGGCAGACGCACCTTGAGGAAGGTCTTGAAGCGGCTCGCTCCCATGGTCGATGCGAGCTGGAGGATCTCCGGGTCGACGGTGCGCAGACCCGCGAGGCCCGAGATGACGACAGGGAAGAACGCCATGAGCACGGCCACGAGGATCTTCGGCTCTGCCCCGAACCCGAGCCACACGACGAACAGCGGGGCGATGGCGATCTTCGGGATGACCTGCGCGAAGAGGATGACGGGATAGAGCGTCTGCTCCAGGCCTCGCGAGTAGACCATGAGCACCGCGACGAGGACGCCGACGACGACCGCGATGACGAACCCGATCACGGTCTCGTAGGTGGTGACCCAGGTGTTCTGCGCAAGGTAGGCGGCGTTGTCGGTGAAGGCGGCCCAGGTGTCGGCAGGCGACGGGATGATGAAGGCCGGCACCCACCCGAGGCTCGTGGAGACCCACCAGAGCGCGAGCACCGCGAGCACGAAGACGAGCGGGTGCCAGTGGCGGCTCCACCAGCGGACGATGCCCGGAGGCTCGGGACGATCGGCGGCCAGCGCCAGGGTCATGGTCGCGGAGGGGGCAGACGACATGGGGTCCTCGACATCTTCGTGAAGGATTCGGGAAAGCGCATTCCCGTTCGGTGTTGCGAGTCTATGCCGACGCTTCTGCCGTGTCAACGCATGGCCGCGGCCGCACCGTCGTCGCCCCCTCGGGCGGGGCGTCCTGGCCGGTCACCGCGTCCGGGCGAGAGCCGCGCCCGCGACCCGCAGCCAGCGTGCGGGGTCGGTCAGGGCGGCGGTCGGCGACCCCGCCAGCGCGGTCAACGACATCGCCTCCGCGAAGAGGCTCGTATCCGCGTCGTCCGCGATCCGACCCGCCGCGAGCAGAGGACGCGCCCCTGCCTCGGCGGCGAGCGCGGCGAGGAACGACGGCACCTTCCCGTCGCCCGACTGTCCGTCGTAGGATCCCTCGCCGGTGATCACGACCTCGGCGCCCCGCACGGCCCCGGCCAGATCGATGAGGGCCGCTACCTCGGCCGCCCCCGGAGCGAGGACCCCGCCCCAGCGCACGAGCGCGGCCCCCGTCCCTCCGGCGGCACCCGCGCCGGGCAGCGCCGGATCGACGGGAAGGAGGGCGGCGAGGTGCGCGAGCGCGTCGTCGACACGGGCGATGTCCTCCGGTGCCGTGAGGCCCTTCTGCGGACCGAACACCGCCGCCGCTCCGCGGGGGCCGACGAGCGGATTCGTGACGTCGGTCAGCACGCGGACGTCGGGTGCCGTGCGCAGCGCCCCGAGGTCGGCCGTGACGATATCCACCAGACCACGCGCGCCCCGCGCCACCGGCTCACCGTCCGCGTCGAGGAAGCGTGCCCCGAGAGCGGTGAGCATGCCGGTGCCGCCGTCGGTGGAAGCGCTGGAGCCGATGCCGAGGATCAGGCGCGAGACGCCGTGATCGAGGGCTGCGGCGATCGCCTGCCCGAAGCCGGTCGTGTCGGCCTCCCAGGGGCGCAGACCGTCGAGGAGCTCGATGCCCGAGGTCGAGGCGATGTCGACGACGCCCGTGCCGCCGGGGGCGTCGGTCGTGCTCGGCAGGAGCAGCCACGACGTCTCGACGGGAGCGCCCGCCGGACCGTCCACCGTGACCGGCAGGCGCTGTGCATCCGGTACGGCCGTCGCGAACGCCGCGACGGTCCCCTCCCCGCCGTCGGCCATCGGGCGGAGGACGATGTCCGCGGCCGGCTCGACCTCCCGCCAGCCGTCGGCGAGTGCCGCGGCCGCCTCGGCCGCGGTGATCGTGCCCTTGAAGCTGTCCGGAGCGATGACGACGCGGGTCATGCCCCGAGCCCCGGGGTGCTCGCTCGGACGACCACCTCGAGGGGGAGCGTCGGCTGCTGCCAGTCCTCGTCGACGATCGCGCGGAAGGCCTGGTACCCGGCGTCGCTCAGCGGCACGCAGACCGTGGTGAGGGCGGGGGTGACGTCGCGGCTCGAGGGCACGTCGTCGAAGCCGCAGACCGCGATGTCCGTGCCGACCTCACGGCCTGCTGCGCGGATGGCCGCCATCGCGCCGATCGCCACGACGTCGCTGATGCCGAACACGACGGTGCCCGCGGGGACACCGGTGGCGAGGGCCTCGGTCATCGCCGCCGCCCCGGACTCCCGACGGAAGTCTCCGCGGACGGTCTGCGCGACCTCTCCGCCGCCCTCCGCGAAGCCGGCGCGGAAGCCCGCCAGCCGGTCGTCCGAGGTCCGCACGCCCTCCGCCGCCCCGACGAGCACGGCGGAACGATAGCCGAGTGCCGCCATGCGACGACCGAGCGCGGCGGCCCCGGCCCGGTTGTCGATCTCCACCCGGCGATCGCCGTCGCCGTCCGCACCGAAGGCGACCACACGGCCGCCGAGCCGGGTGAACTCGGCGAGCTCGCGGGCGGTCTCGGCCTGCCCTTCCTCCTGCGTCCGCGAGGCGGCGAGGATGAGGCCCTGCGGTCGCTGTCCGCGCAGCGCGCGGACGATCCGGGCCTCCCGCGCCGGATCGCGCTCGGTGATGGCCACGGTCACGACGAGGCCCTGCTCGTCGGCTCCGCGGGCGACGCCCGAGGCGATGAGACCGAAGTAGGGGTCGGCGATGTCGGCGACGAGGAGCGCGATCACCGGCGAGCGTCCGCGGGCGGTCGCCTGCGCGGAGACGTTGGCCGTGTAGCCGAGGGCTGCGGCGGCGGCCTCCACCCGTTCCCGGAAGGGGGCGGCGACCTTGCGTTCGGAACCGTTGAGCACGCGCGACGCGGTCGCCAGGGACACTCCGGCCTCGAGTGCGACGTCGTGCAGCGTGGGTGCCGGTCCCCGCGCGTGACGGGGGCGGCGCGCGGCCGGCGGCTCTGCCGGAGTGACGGGCGGGGTCATGCTCCGAGCCTACCGACGGCGCCGGAACCGCTTCGAGGGGCGCTCACGGCTGCCGCCCCAGAAACCCGAGGAGGGCGGCGGCTTCGCCGGCGAGCAGCTCAGGGGCGTCGTCGGGCACGAACTCCAGCAGCGCGTCGCGCGGCGGGTGCGGGGCGGCGGCGACGTCCGCGAAGAACCGGGTCCAGAGCGCGGAGCGCGAGCGGAGGGGGTGGCGCTCGGTGCGCGGCCACCAGGAGAAGACATGAGCGGCGGAGACATGTGGGCCGAGCCGACGGAACTCCTCGAGCGCCACGGGGACGGGGGCGCCGACCGTGGGCTGCCAGTACGTCGACAGCATCGGGTGGTCGACCTCCTGCAGCAGCTCGAGCGTGGCCGGGGCGGTGTCGGCGAGCGTGCCGCCGTGGAACTCCAGGGCGAGCCCGACGCCCCGGGCGGCCGCCTCGACCGCGGCCGCGCGGAGCCGGGTCACGATGCGGTGGCGCTCCTCCGCCGACGCCTCCGCCGAGCCGTGCGCACCCGCCCACACCCGCACGCGGTGGGCACCCAGGGCCGCGGCGCTGTCGAGGACCGCGGTCAGCGACTCCTCCGATCCGGCGCGGAAGTACGATCCGTAGGACGCGACGGCGAGCCCGGCATCCGCGGTCATCCGCGCGACCTCCGCGGCGCGGCAGACGTCTCCCGGCGGCACATGCACGTCGCCGCCCCACTCGATCACGTCGAGACCCGCGGCAGCCGCGAGCCCGACGATCCTCTCCGGCGGCAGCGCCCGGAACGTCACCGAGCACAGCCCCGCACGGATCCCCGTCATCCCGTCATCCTCTCAGTCCCCCCGTCCGCCGGCACCGTCCGGCCCGTCCACCCCGGGCTCCCCGGTCGGACGACCCGGCCCCTTCCGTTCCCCGTGTCGAGTCCGTCTGCACGACCTCGTCCCGTCTGCACGACCGAACCCCGGGTCTGACCGCGCACACGTTCCCGAGTCGTGCGGGTGTCCCTGTGGGCCAATACACGACGTGGGTCCGAAACACGACGACCGAGACCGGGGAACGGGACGGTACGGACTTCCTCGTCGAGTCCCACCTGCACGACCTCGTCCCGCCTGCACGACCGGAACCCAGGTCTGACCCTGCAGACGAACCCGAATCGTGCCGGTGCCCCCCGGTCGATCCGACACACGACGACCGAGACCGGGACGGATGCACGACCTGAGCACGACGGGACGACCGACACCCGGGAACGGGTCGTGCATCCGTGGCGGGGTCGTGCATCCGGAACCTCGGTGGGGACGAGACCGGGGGTCACAGGTGGGGGGCGACCGCCGTCGCGAAGGCCTCGGCCGTGCGACGGACCACACGAGCCGGGTCGTCGGCCCACACGTCGGCATGGAAGATCTCCACCTCGATGTCACGGTCGTAGCCGGTGTCCTGCACGGCGCGGGTCAGGGCGCTGAAGTCGATCACCCCGTCCCCCGGATAGTGCCGGGAGAGGAGGGGGTCTGCGGCGAGGGGGGTCTTCCAGTCGCACACCTGATACGTGGCGATGCGGCCCTCGCGTCCGGCCCTGGCGATCTGGTCGAGCACCTGCGGGTCCCACCAGATGTGGAACGTGTCGACGGCGGCACCGACCACGGCAGGGTCGAAGTCCGCGGCGATGTCGAGCGCCTGACCGAGGGTGGAGACCACGGCACGGTCGGAGGCGTACATCGGATGCAGCGGCTCGATCGCGAGGGTCACCCCGGCGGCCCGGGCGTCCTCCGCGAGGGTGCCGATCGCATCGCGAACGCGCTCCCGCGCCCCGACGAGGTCGCGCGACCCCTCGGGAAGACCGCCGGCGACGAGCACCAGGACAGCCGTCGACCCCTCGGCACCGGCCGCCGCGAGGGTGGCCGCCTCCCCGATCGCCCGGCGGTTGTCGTCGAGCGCGGCGTCGCGCTCCGGACCTGCCGGAAGCGTGAAGAAGCCCCCGCGGCAGTGGGTCGTGAAACGGAGGCCGGAGTCGGCGAGCATGCGGGCGGCGACATCGAGTCCCACCGCCTGCACGGGCTCCCGCCACAGACCGATAGCCTCGACCCCCGCCGCCGCCGTGACGCGCAGGGCCGTCGCGAGGTCCGCGTGCTTCACGGTGGCCTGGTTGATCGAGAGCCGCGGGTGCGGCACGGTCCCGACGCCGGCCGCCCGGGACTCGCGCTCCGCCGCCAGGCTCCGGGGGGCGGTCATGCGTCCACCCCGTTCAGCCGGAGCAGGCTGTGCCAGCGCTCCCGCGCGAGCTCCGGCCGCTCCAGGGCGAGCGCCCCGTTGGCCAGCTCGACGATGCGGCTGAGGTGCGGCAGGCTCCGCGCGGAGTGCAGCCCCCCGACCATCTGGAACGCCGGCTGATGACCGTTGAGCCAGGACAGGAAGGCGACCCCGGTCTTGTAGTAGAAGGTCGGCGCCGCGAACACCTGCCGGCTCAGCTCCTCGGTCGGTCCGAGGAGGGCGAGGTACCGCTCGGGGTCGTCCGCGTCGAGCGCCTGGATCGCGGCGGAGGCCACCGGGGCGAGAGCGGCGAACGCGCCGAGCAGCGCATCCGAATGCCCGCGCGACGCGGACCCCTCGGGCGCGGCCGCGTCGGCCAGACTGTCTCCGCCGATAAGGCCCACGTAGTGGAAGTCGTCGCCGGTGAACATGCGCACCCCCTCCGGCAGCCGCTCGCGCACCCAGACCTCGGACTCCGCGTCGAGCAGACTCATCTTCACGCCGGCGACCGCGGCGCGGTTCTCGCCGATGATGTCGAGCAGCACCTCGGCGGCCTCCTGCCACGCGGGACCGCCGCTCCCCCCGGAGGACGAGGGCGCGAAGTACCCCGCCAGCTCCGGATCGAACGCGGTGCCGAGCCAGTGCAGCACGACCGGTGCCGATGCGCGGGACAGCACCTCGCGGTACACGCGGCGGTAGTCGTCCGCGCTCTCCGCGACCCTGGCGAGGTGCCGCGACGCCATGAGCACCGGCCCCGCCCCCTGCTCCTCGGCGAAGTGCAGCTGCTCGAGATAGGCGGCGATCACCTGATCGAGCGAGATGCGTGCGTCGTCGACGTGATCGGTGTTGACCCCGACGACGACTGCCCCGCCCTCCTCGCGGGCGACCTCGGCGCTGCGGGCGATGAGCTCGCGCACCGCCGCCGCATCCAGGCCCATGTTGCGCTGCGCAGTGTCCATCGCGTCGGCCACGCCGAGTCCCCACGAGTACACGTTGCGCCGGAACGCGAGCGTGGCGTCCCAGTCGATGTCGGCCGGGCGTCCCGGCGTGTTGTCGGCGTGCACCTTCGGCACGACGTGCGCGGCGGCGTAGGCCACCCGACTGCGGAGCGGACCCTCCGGCCGTGTGACGGCACCGGCCTCCCGGAGCTCCGCCTCGGCGGTGCGGCCGTCGGCGGCGAGCAGGCGGAGGGTGGTCATGCGTGGTCCAGGGTCAGCGGCTCGAGCACGATCTTGCGCCCTTCGGCGCTGGACGCGAGTCCGGCCTCGGCGAACTGGACCCCGCGCGCGCCGGCGAGCAGGTCGAACGGATAGTCGGTGCCGAGGACGAACGAGGTGAGGTACTCCTCCCACTGCTGCCGGAAGCCGTTGTGGAACACGTCGTTCGTCGGCACCTGCTGCCAGTCGGCGTCGTAGTCGTGGCTGTCCTCCAGGTCGGGGTTCCACACGGGCTTGGGCGTGGCGTTGCGGGGCTGGATCTTCGCGCCGAACAGTCCGACGACGGCGGAGCCATGCGTGCCGTCGACCTGGAACTCCACGAGCTCGTCGCGGTTCACCCGCACGGTCCACGAGGAGTTGATCTCGGCGATCGCCCCGCCGTCGAGCTCGAAGATGCCGTAGGCGGCGTCCTCGGCTGTGGCCGTGTAGTGCTCGCCCTTCTCGTCCCAGCGGTCGGCGATGTGCACCGCGGCCTGCGCGTAGACGCTCGTGACCTCGCCGAAGAGGTTTTCCAGCACGTAGTTCCAGTGCGGGAACATGTCGGTGATGATGCCGCCGCCGTCCTCGGTGCGGTAGTTC
This sequence comes from Microbacterium sp. MMO-113, assembly GCF_037148555.1. Taxonomy (NCBI): domain Bacteria; kingdom Bacillati; phylum Actinomycetota; class Actinomycetes; order Micrococcales; family Microbacteriaceae; genus Microbacterium; species Microbacterium sp. MMO-113. The sequence continues at coordinate 59,029 of NZ_JBBCTD010000004.1, forward strand.
CAGCTCGGACGCTGCGCGGGCTGCCAGTCGCCCTCGAACACCCAGTAGCCGAACTCGCCGCGGACGGAGAGGATGCGGCCGAAGAAGCCGGAGTCGATGAGGCGCTTGAGCTTCTGCAGCCCCGGGAGGTAGAGCTTGTCGTGGACGACGCCGGTCTTCACGCCGGCATCGTGCGCCAGCCGCGCGAGCTCCAGGGCCTCGTCCAGCGACTCGGCGGTGGGCTTCTCGGTGTAGATCGCCTTGCCGGCGGCTATGGCCTTGCGGATCGCGGACGCCCGGGCCTTCGTGACGAGGAAGTCGGCGTAGATCTCCCACTGCGGGTCGGCGAGGGCGGCGTCGAGGTCGGTCGTCCAGTCCTCGATGCCGTGCTTCGCGGCCAGTTCGGCGAGCTTGGCCTCGCTGCGTCCGACGAGGATCGGCCGCACGGTCACGCGCGTGCCGTCGGGGAGTTCGATCCCGCCCTCGTCGCGGATCGCGAGGATAGACCGCACCAGGTGCTGCCGGTATCCCATGCGCCCGGAGACGCCGTTCATGATGATCCCGATCTCGCGGGTGGGGGCCTGTGCCATCTCGGTCCGTTCCTCTCGGTGGAAGCTGTCGGCGCTGACAGGAGAATCTTGGTAAGCGCTTTCCGAGATCATGGCATGAGACGCGCGACCTCGCAACCGCCCCTAGCGCGGAGGGACCGTGCTGGCGCGCACGTGCAACGCGGGAGCCACCTCCACGCGCTCCGCCGGCCGGTTCGAGCCCTCGCGCAGGCGATCGCGGAGGAGCTCGACCGCACGGCGCCCGACATGCTGCTTGGGCGGCCGCAGCGCGGTGAGCGGCGGGGACCCGTGCTCGGCGACCTCATCGTCGTAGGCGATGAGCGAGAGGTCGTCGGGCAGCCGCCAGCCCGCGTCCTGCAGATGCTGCTGGAGCAGGAGCGCCTGCGGGTCGGAATGCACGAGCAGCGCCGTCGCCTCCGTCCCACGGATCTCGGCGAGCAGCGCCGAGACCACCTCCGCCTGCGCCGATCCCTCCATCCGGTCCAGCGCCGCTTCGCGGTCCACCGTCACCGTGAGCCCGAGCTCGGCGACCGCCCGCGACCAGCCCTGCCGCAGTCCGGCGGAGGTGGGCGACTGCGGTGAGGTGAGGATCCCGACCCGCCGGTGTCCCAGCGCGGCAAGGTGCCCGGCGGCGAGCGCGCCCCCGAACGCGTGGTCGGTCGCCACGGTCTGCATCCGGGTGAGGGCGAGAGCGGACGGGGTCCGGCGCTCCACGAGCACGACCGGCACAGGGAGCATGTCCAGCCAGGAGAGCAGCGCGTGTCCGTCGGCGCCCTGCGTCTCGGGGGCCACGATGAGCCCGTGCACCGTCCCGGATTCCAGGAGCGCCGCGATCTGGCGGCGCTGGTCCTGCGCGGCGTAGCTGGCCCCGCGGAGCACGAGCTGCACCCCCGCCTCGACCCCGGCGCTCCGGGCACCGACGACCACCTGCGGCCAGTAGTAGCTCAGCGACGGCACCACCATCCCGATCCGGAACTGCGGCCCGGGGAGGGCGGCCCGCGCGACGGTCGTGTCCAGGGCGCTCCGCAGCACCGCTCCCCCGTGCACCCGGGTCAGCAGCCCGCGGTCTGCGAGCGTGGTGATGTCGCGGCGGATGGTGAGCTCCGCCACCCCGAAGTCGCGGGCGAGATCGGCCACGCGCACCGCCCCCGTCCGGCGCAGCTCGTCCAGGATCCGTTCCCGGCGGGAGAGGCCGAAACGCGGGGTGGGACGCTCCTCGGTCATGACGACCTCCGCGATGCGTGCTCGCCGAGGGTGCCGCGGGGGATCATCGGATTCTCGCCTTCGTTGTTCGAGTCTGTTCGATGCAGACGGTTTCGGTTCGATCACGTTGCCTGCGCTCGAACGCACAGTCTTCACTGGAACCCTGCGCCTCGGCAAGCGCATACCCAGAACTGCGGAGACTCATGACCCCTCGACCATCCGTCCTCGCCGCGCTGTCGACGGAGGCGTGGGACCTCGTGTTCGACGACGCTCGACGCGCCCGCCTGCAGACCCTCGCCGCACCCGCCGACGCGCTGCACACGCCCTCCCTCGACGCCGCGGCCCGGGACGACCTCCTCCGCGTGGAGGTGCTGGTGACGGGCTGGGGCGCGCCGGTCCTGGACGCGGACCTGCTCGACCGTCTGCCCCGGCTGCGCGCCGTCTTCCACGCGGCGGGGAGCGTGCGCGGACTCGTGTCCGACGCGTTCTGGGAGCGCGACATCCTGCTCACCTCGGCCGCCGAGGCCAACGCGGCCCCCGTCGCCGAGTACACGCTCGCGATGATCCTGCTCTCCGGCAAGCGCGCCCTCCTCCCGCTCCGTACGGCCGACGCACAGCACGACCTGCGCGCCGGCCCCCGCGTCGGGGGCCGTATCGGCAACCTCGACCGCACGGTGGGCATCGTCGGGTTCTCCCGCATCGGGCGCCGCGTGGTCGAACTGCTGCGGCCCTTTCCCGGACTGCAGGTGCTCGTCGCCGACCCGTTCGCCGACCCCGAGGAGGTGGCCGCGGCCGGCGCCCGGCTGGTCCCGCTCCACGCCCTGCTCCCCGCCGTCGACCTGCTCTCCCTGCACGCACCGGCCCTGCCCGCGACGCGGGGGATGATCGGCCGCGCGCAGCTCGCGGCGCTGCGCGACGGCGCCACCGTGCTCAACACCGCGCGTGGCGCCCTCCTCGATCACGACGCGCTGCTCGCGGAGTGCGCCTCCGGTCGCCTCGACGCGATCCTCGACGTCACCGACCCGGAGCCGCTTCCGCCCGACCACCCGCTGCTGCACCTGCCGAACGTCGCGGTCACCCCGCACCTCGCCGGCTCCCTCGGCACCGAGGCGCACCGGCTGGCCGACGCCGCCCTCGACGAGCTGGACGCGTGGGTGGGCGGTCGTCCGCCTCGACACCCCGTGCACCGCGCCGACCTCGCGCACAGCGCATGACGTCCCTCGCACTGCCGGCGGAGGACCGCGCGCTCTCCCCGCACACGGGATGGACGCGCGCACACCTGACGACGGTCGCCGATGCCATCCTCGACGGAGCCGCCCGTCACGCGAGCCCGGCGGGCGCGGGCGTCCGCTACCCCGGCGCCGCCGGTGGCTTCGGCTCCGCGGTCGATGCCCTCGAGGGATTCAGCCGCACGTTCCTGCTGGCCGCGTTCCGCATCGCCGGCGACCCGACCGGCACGGTGCCGCTGGCCGACCGCTACGCCCGAGGCCTCGCTGCGGGCGTCGACCCCGATGGTGCCGAACGGTGGCCGCGCCCCGATGAGGTCGACCAGGCGAAGGTCGAGGCGGCGGCGCTCGCGCTGAGCCTGCACCTCACGCGCGACACGGTGTGGGCGCGCCTCGACGACACGGCCCGGACCCACACCGTGGACTACCTCGCGACGTTCGTCGGCGGCAGCTACCCGCCGAACAACTGGGCGTGGTTCCGGGTGCTCGTCGAGCAGTTCCTGGAGAGCGTCGGTGGGCCGTACTCAGCCGCGGATCGCACGACCGACCTCGCACTCCTCGACGGCTTCGAACGCGAGGACGGTTGGAGCGCCGACGGCGCCGCCCGGTCGTTCGACCACTACGCCGGCTGGGCGCTGTCCTTCTATCCGCTGCTCTGGGCGGACATGGTCGGCGCGGAGCCGCGTCACACGGACCGGGTCGCCCGGTTCCGCCGCCGGCTCGACGCGTTCCTCGACGACGCCCTGCATCTCGTCGGCGCCGACGGCGGACCGCTCATCCAGGGGCGCAGCCTCACCTACCGCTTCGCGACGGCCGCCGCGGCCGGGGCCGCGGCGTTCTCCGGCACCTCGCGGCATGACCCCGGCCTCCTGCGCCGGGCGGTGAGCGGTCAGGTCCGGCACTTCGCCGCCCGCGGTGCGCCGGATGCGACCGGAGTGCTGCCCCTCGGCTGGTACGGCGCCTGGCGCCCGCTCGCCCAGGACTACTCCGGCCCCGGCTCCCCGTACTGGGCGGCGAAGGGTCTCCTGCCGCTCGCCCTCCCCGCCGCGCATCCGTTCTGGACCGCCGTCGAACAGCCCCTGCCGATCGATCGGGGCCCGTTCACCCGCGTCCTGCTCGCCCCGGGGTGGCTGGCGACGGGCACCCCGGACGGCGTCGTGCGCGTGGTCAACCACGGCACCGACCACCGCATCCCCGGTGCGTTCCAGCCCGATGCGCCGCTGTACGCGAAGCTCGCGTACAGCACCGCGACCGCCCCCGTTCTCGCCGGCCCCGGGGCACGCGACCCGCTCGACGGCACGGTCGCCGTGGTGCGCGGGGGCCGAGCGAGCCACCGCTCCGGCTTCCTGACGGGGCGCCTGAGGGAGACGGACGGCACGGCGCTCGGCGGCTCCTGCGGCCCCGCGCACTGGCACGACGGCGTCCGCATGGAATTCGACGTCGGCGGAGGCGGCATGGCCGTCGAGACCACGGTCGGCCCGATGGTCGATGTGGTGTCGGTGGTGCGCGGACCGTGGGAGGTGCGGCTCGTGCGGGTACGGGCGGGCGCAGGGCCGGACGGAGCGATCCACGACGGCGACGTCCTCCGCATCGGCGGATGGGCCCTGTCCGCCGCCACCGTGGTCGGGACCGGCCCCGCCGCCGTCACCGCCGCCCTCACCCCCGGCGGGGAGACGCAGAGTCGGGTGGTCGGCCTCCACGGCCTCGACGACGCGACCGCGGGGGTCCGGCGGGAGCGGGACGTGACCCCGCTCGGCCCGGAGACGGTCACCCCGTGGCTCTCCTCGCCGGTGCGACCCGGCACCTGGATCGCGGTGGGCGTGCTGCTCGGAGGCTCGCCCGCTCCACCGGAACTCGAGCTGCGGGGAGGGGACGCGACGGTGTCGTGGCCGGACGGCGCCGCGACGACCTTTCGCCCCGACGAGCAGCTGCCCCGCGGATGAGCGTCAGCGGTGTGCTGTGCTCGCCCGCTCCACGAGCCGCGTCGGCACCACCGCGGGTGCTGCAGGATCGGTCGTCGTCCCGTCGGCCTCCACAGCCGCGATGAGCGCGGTGACCGCCCGCTGCGCGAGCGCCGGGAAGTCCTGCCGGACGGTCGTGAGCGGCGGGAGGAAGTTCGCCGCCTCGGGGATGTCGTCGAAGCCGACCACGCTGACGTCCGACGGAACCGCGCGCCCGGACTCCGCCACCGCCCGCAGCAGCCCGAGCGCCATCTGGTCGTTGGCGCAGAACACCGCGGTCGCCGTGCCCAGAGCCGCGCCCGCGGCGAAGCCCGACTCCGCGCTCCAGTCGCCGCGCACGACCGGCGGTGGCACGACGCCGGCATCCGCCAGGGCGTCACGCCAGCCCCGCTCGCGCTCGGCGGCGGCGAACGAGCCCGCCGGTCCCGCGAGGTGGTGGACGGTCTCGTGCCCGAGATCGAGCAGGTGGCGGGTGGCGGCCTGCGATCCCGCGGCATGATCGCTGTGCACCACGGCCGCTCCGGCGCCGGCGGGGGCATCCACGACGACGAGGTGCAGCTCCGGCGGCAGGGTCGCGGCGGGGACGAGCGCGGAGGCCTCGTTCAGCACGAGAGCCCCGTCCACGCCCTGATCGGCGAGCCGGGCGAACGCGGCCTCCACGCCGTCCGCGGCCGTGACGACGGTGAGCGCGTATCCACGATCCGCCGCCGCTTCGGCCGTGGCCTGCAGCATCCGGGAGTTGCCGACCGTGGCCAGAGTGGTCACGACGAGGCCGAGGGTGTGGCTGCGCCCGGTGCGCAGAGCCCGCGCCGCCCGGTGCGGTCGGTAGCCGAGCTCGGCCATGGCGGCTTCGACCCGCGCCCGGGTCTGCGGGTCGACGCGGGGGCTGCCGTTGACGACGCGGGAGACGGTCTGCCCCGAGACGCCGGCGCGCGCCGCGACGGTGGCCATGGACACGCGCGCGGCGGTCGTGGGCTTCTCGGCCACGGGAACCTCCGTTCACAACTCCGTCGTGTTGACGTTAGCACGCGGCCGTGCCTACCATGTTGACGTGAACACGCCCGCATCCATGGAGGTCCCCACGGAGCGTCTCGGCGCCGGTGTCGTCAAGCGCCCGACCACCCTCGCCGACGGCCGCGACCTCATCTACTACGACGACCCGGACACCACTCTCGGTGCCGAGCGGTCGGTCGACGCCCGCACCCTGGCCCCGCGGCCGGACACAGCGACCATGCGGCTCGACGTGCTCACGGGCGACTGGATCACCGTCGCCGCCAACCGTCAGAACCGCGTCATGATGCCGGGAGCCGATGCCGACCCGCTCGCGCCGCAGACGCCGGGGAATCCGTCCGAGGTGCCGTCCCGGTACGACGTGGCCGTGTTCGAGAACCGCTCCCCCGCATTCGGCCCCGCCCTCGCCGAGCCGGTCGGCACCGCCCCCGGGGCGACGAACCCCCCGCGCGGCCTCGACGACCTCGCGGCCCTCGGACTCGGGCGCACCCGTACCGCGGTCGGCCGCTGCGAGGTCGTGTGCTTCAGCCCCGAGCACTCCGGCTCCTTCGGGACGCAGACCGTGACCCGCGCCCGCACCGTCATCGAGGCCTGGGCCGACCGCACCGCCGCCCTGTCCGCCCTCCCCGGCATCCAGCAGGTCTTCCCGTTCGAGAACCGCGGCGAGGCGATCGGCGTCACGCTCCCCCACCCGCACGGCCAGATCTACGCGTACCCCTACGTGACCCCGCGCACCGCCCGGGTGCTGGACGCGGTCGACCGCACCGCGCCCGACCTCTTCGCCCGCATCCTCGCCGAGGAGCAGGCGTCCGAGCGGGTGGTGTTCCGCGGCGAGCACTGGACGGCGTTCGTGCCCTTCGCGGCGCGGTGGCCGCTCGAGGTGCACCTCATGCCGCATCGGCACGTGCCCGACCTCGCCGAGACCACGGCGGAGGAGCGCGACGAGCTCGCCCCGCTCTACCTCCGCCTCCTCCGCGGTGTCGACGCGCTCTATGACAGCCCGACGCCGTACATCGCCGCCTGGCACCAGGCTCCGGTCGACGTCGGCCGCGACACCGTGCGCCTGCACCTGCAGCTCACGAGCCCGCGCCGCGCCGCCGACAAGCTCAAGTTCCTCGCAGGTTCCGAGGCCGCGATGTGGGCGTGGGCCGCCGAGGTCGCGCCCGAGCAGGGCGCCGCCCGACTCCGCGAAGCGATCGCCCGCACCGATCAGGAAGCTTCCGCATGACCTCCGCACACGACGCCGCCGTCGACCTCTTCACCGCCCTCACCGGACACGCGCCGGACGGCGTCTGGTCCGCCCCGGGCCGCGTGAACCTCATCGGCGAGCACACCGACTACAACGACGGCTTCGTGCTGCCGTTCGCGATCCCGCAGCGGACCGTCGCCGCGGTCGGTCGCCGCGCCGACGGTCGGCTCCGCGTCGCCTCGACCTTCGCGGACGAGCCGGTCGAGATCGCCCTCGACGACCTCGACCGCCTCTTCCCCACCCCGGCCGGCGCGGCACCCGCGGTGTCGGAGTGGGCCGCCTACCCGCTCGGCGTCGCCTGGGCCCTCCGCGCGGGCGCCCCCACGACCGCGGTCTCCGGCCTGGACATCGCGATCGCCTCCGACGTCCCGGTCGGGGCCGGGCTCTCGTCGTCCGCCGCGATCGAGGGAGCGACGGCGACCGCGCTGGACGAGCTCTGGGGCACCGGTCTCGACGCCGTGGCCCTCGCCCGGATCGGACGGACGGCGGAGAACGAGGCCGTCGGCGCGCCCACCGGGATCATGGACCAGATGGCGTCGATGCTCGGGGAGCCCGACTCCGCGATCTTCCTCGACTGCCGCTCGCTCACCGCCGACGTCGTGCCGCTGGGCATGGCCGACGCCGGCCTCGCCGTGCTCGTGATGGACACCCGCGTCACGCACGCGCACTCCACCGGCGGCTACCGAGAGCGCCGCGCCGCGTGCGAGCGCGGGGCCGCGATCCTCGGGGTGCCCGCGCTGCGCGACGTCGCCGTGGCCGACCTCGCCCGCGCCGAGAGCCTGATGGACGACGTGACCTTCCGCCGCGTGCGCCACATCGTCACGGAGAACCAACGTGTGCAGGACACTGTGGCGACGCTGCGCACCGCGGGCGCACGTGGCATCGGCGACCTCCTCGTCGCGTCCCACGCGTCGATGCGCGACGACTTCGAGATCTCGACGCCCGAACTCGACGCCGCCGTGGAGACCGCCCTCACCTCGGGGGCGGTGGGCGCGCGCATGACCGGCGGCGGGTTCGGCGGTGCCGCGATCGCCCTCGTCGACGGCGACGCCGTGCCGCACCTCGCCGACGCGGTACGGGGGCGGTTCGCCGCCGAGGGCTTCGACGCCCCGCACCTGTTCGAGGTCAGCCCGTCCGCAGGTCCGCGCCGCGACGCCTGACACAATGAAGGATCGAGCCGCCACCGCCGCGGCAGGAGAGGAACGCATGTCCTGGATCGTCACCGGCGGCGCCGGCTACATCGGTGCCCACGTCGTCCGCGCTCTCGCGGAGGCCGGCCTCTCCCCCGTCGTGCTGGACGACCTCTCCAGCGGCGTGGCCTCGTTCGTGCCGAAGGGCGTGCCGTTCGTGCAGGGCAGCATCCTCGACCGCGCGCTCGTCGAGGAGACGCTGCGCACCCACGAGGCGGACGGCGTGATCCATGTGGCGGGCTACAAGTACGCCGGCGTCTCGGTCCAGCGCCCGCTGCACACCTATGCCCAGAACGTCGAGGGGACGCGGATCATCCTCGAGGCGATGGCGGCGGCGGGTGTCGCGAACATCGTCTTCTCGTCTTCGGCGGCCGTGTTCGGCACCCCGGACGTCTCCCTCGTCGTCGAAGACACCGCCAAGCGGCCCGCGAGCCCGTACGGCGAGTCGAAGCTCATCGGCGAATGGCTGCTCCGCGATCAGGCGACCGCCACCGCCGACTCCGACCGCCCACTGCGCCACACCTCGCTGCGGTACTTCAACGTCGTGGGCTCCGCCGACCCGACGGTCTACGACGTCAGCCCGCACAACCTCTTCCCGATCGTCTTCGAGGCGCTGATCGAGGGCCGCACCCCCAAGATCTTCGGCGACGACTACGACACCCCCGACGGCACGAACGTCCGCGACTACGTGCACGTCGGCGACATCGCCGCCGCCCACGTCGCCGCGGCGCAGCGCCTGGCCTCGGGCGCTGCGATCGAGCCCGCGTACAACCTCGGCTCCGGCGACGGCCTCAGCGTGAAGCAGATCATGGATGCGGTCGCCCGCGTCACCGGCATCGGCTTCACCCCGGAGATCGGCCCTCGCCGCCCCGGCGACCCGGATCGGATCGTGGCGACCGGCGAGCTCGCGGCCCGCGACCTCGACTGGACCATGCGCTACACGGTCGACGAGATGGTGCGCACGGGCTGGGAGGCCCGCCGCGCCGCCGCCGTCTGACACGCGGAGCTCTGGACGATCCGCACCGAAGTCCGGTCGATCTGAGCTGTTTCGTCCGCTCTCCTGCGGCAGAGTCGAGGGACACACCACGGGTGCCGCGCTCCGCTCGTCTACGGAGGCGGTATCCGCCGCCCTTCGAGAGATGGATACCGCCTCGTGCACGAACACACCGCCGGATACGACTACGCCGACCCCCGGATCCCGACATCGCCCGTCACCCTCGCCGACCTCGAGCGTCTGAAGGCCTCGGTCCTCTGGTCGAGCGCCGACGAGGAGGCCCTCCGCCGCGCCGGGGCCATCCTCGTGCCCCAGACCGAGGCCATCCTGGAAGTCTGGTACGGCTTCGTGGGTGCGCACCCGCACCTCGTCGCCACGTTCGCCGGAGAAGACGGCACCCCGGATCCCACCTACCTCGGAGCCGTCCGCCGCCGCTTCGCCCGGTGGATCGACGACCTGTGCAACCGTCCCTACGACGAGACGTGGCTCGCCTACCAGGAGGAGATCGGCCGACGCCATCACCCCAGCGGCAAGAACCGCACGGACGGCGTGGCGTCCACCTCGGCGTACATCCCCCTCCGCGATCTCATCGGCTTCATCACCCCGATCACGCTGACCATCCGCCCGTTCCTCAGGAACGGCGGCACCGGAGAGGATGATGTGCAGGAGATGCTCGACGCCTGGCTCAAGGCCGTCACCCTCACGGTCGCGCTGTGGGCGCGTCCGTACAGCACCGAGCTCTGGTGAGCACTCGGGGCGGCCCGGCCGCAGGGTCGCCCCCTGTTCTCCCTTCCGCGACGCTCAGACGTCCCGTGCACGGAGCGGGTAGAGCCAGAAGCACAGCCATCCGACGGCGGTGAAGGCCAGGGGAATGACCGCCAGCATGAGCCGGATGCCGCCGTCGACGGCCTCCGGCTGCGCGTCGCCGAGCTCGGCGTCGAAGCCGGTCGCGGTCAGCACGGCCGCGGCGACGATCGCCTGGAGGACGACGGAGCCGCGGACGACGAAGCCGTTCACGCCGAAGTAGGCGCCCTCGCGGCGGTGGCCCGTGCGGTGCGCATCGTCGTCGATGATCTGGGCGAGCACGACCTCGAGGAGCTGCAGCAGCCCGCCGACGCCGACCCCCACCGCGATCCCGACGAGAGCCGCCGCCCCCACGGACGTCGGGAGGAGGTAGCCGAGCACCGCGACCCCGAAGACCGCGACGCTCCACAGCAGCGCCGTGCGCGGGGAGGTGCGCCGGACCACCGCGCTCCACAGCACGATCGACGGGATGGCGGTGACGAAGATGGCGCCGAGCAGCAGGCTCCCCTCCCCCTCGGCCGCCCCCAGCGAGTAGCGGACGTAGAACGGCACGGCGGCGAGGATCACGGCGATCGAGGTCTGCACGCAGAGCGAGCCCAGCACGTACGGCACGAAGGCGCGGTTGCGGAACGTGTAGACGAGCTGGTCCCGCCAGCGCATCGCCTCGGAGGCGGCCTCTGGCACTCGACGCTCGATCATCCCGCCGAGGAACGACCAGGTGAGCAGCACGAGACAGACACCGGACAGCACGAGCGCCATCCCCGGCCAGCCGATCGCGTCGTAGAGCGCGGGGGCGCCGGCCGTGCCGAGGACCATGCCGAGGATCGCGAAGATCTGCCGCGGCACGTTCCCGCGGGCGCGCTCCTCCGTGGTGCGGAATATCTCCGGGAACAGCGCGGAGATGTTCAGCACCACCACGACGAACGCGATGTCGTACACCGCGACGACTACGAGGAACCACACGATGAGCCCGGCCGCCGGGAGCGCGGGCGGCATCCAGACGAGGGCGAAGGCCACGACGAGCGGCACGATACCGAGCCCGATCCACGGGATGCGGCGGCCCCACGGCGTGCGGATCCGGTCGGAGAGCGCTCCGACGACCGGGTTGAGCGCTGCGTTGAGGATGCCGTGTGCGATCATCGCGGCCGCCACCCACCCGGCGGGGACGGCGAGGTGCGAGACGTAGAAGTACACGACGAACGCCGAGAACGTCTGCGTCATCAGCTGCGTCGGGAACCCCGAGGCCCCGAAGGCGATGGTCTGGGAGCGGGTGGGAGCGGCGTCGAGACGGCGGTCGCGCAGCCGTTCGCCGAGCGCCGTCACCGGGCGTCTCCGCGCTGCAGCTGCCGTAGCGCGCGCCAGCCGACGCGGACCAGGCCCTCCTCGGCGATCGTCTGCTGCACGAGCGGGTCGTCGAGCAGCCGCAGCTCATAGCCGCGTTTGGCCGCCGCGAAGTCCACCGCGGCGCGCAGCTCCTCGCCATCGGCCATCGGGTGCAGGTAGATCTCGGTGACCCCGGGCGGGACGGCGCGCAGCACCGCGAGGAAGCCGTCTCGGACCTGCTCGTACGACTCCTCGTCGGCGGTGCCCTCGCCGCGCAGCTCGAACGGGTGCGTCCACAGCCGGTCGACGATCTCCACCCCGAACGCATCGGCCACCGCCGCGGCTTCGGTGAGCTTCGCCTGCAGCATCGGATCGGCGTCCGCCCCCTCCATCTCGCGGGGCAGGCGGAAGGGGAGACCCTGCCGGGCGGCGAGCTCGAAGACGGCGCGCAGGAAGTCCCGGCCGGTCAGCAGCCCGTAGACGGAGCCCATGTGGTTGTCGAGGTGGGTCACGTCGACACCGGCATCGAGCGCGGTCTGCAGCTGGGCGGCGATCTCGGCCGCGACGTCCGCTTCGGAGGCATGCTGCTCCACCGTCGCGACGTCGGCGGGGAAGAAGCCGTCGGCGTCGACGAGGGTCGAGGCCCCAGTGAGCGGACGCCACCGGTACCGACGCCACTCGCTCGTGAGCACGAGGTGCACGCCCACGTCGAGGTCCGGGTGCGCGGCAGCGAAAGCGAGCGCTTCCGGGGACCAGGCACAGGGCACCATCACCGTCGCCGAGTCGATCCGTTCGCGGAGGAGGAGCCCCGAGATCGCGGCGTTCGCGGCATGGCACATCCCGAAGTCGTCGGCGTTGAGGATGACCGCCCTGGCACCGGACGGCAGTCCGAGTCGGTCGGCGAGGGCGGAGGAGGCGGTCATGGCGTGTCCTGTCGGGCGAACGGTCAGCGGCCGGCGGCGGCTGCGCGGGAGGGGGTGAGGATCCGGGTGAAGACGTCGGCACGGAGCGCGGAGGCCGCCTCCCCGACGGCTCCGACGAGCGGCGCCTCCGGCCCGAACGCCGAGGCGAGGAACCGGAGCGGCAGCTGCGCGGAGAACTCGTCCGCGACCCGTTCGATCGCGTCCAGGAGCGCCGGGTGCACCGCCTCCCCGCCGAGGATGAAGGCCTCGGGATCGAGCACGAGGGCGACGCTGCCCGCCGCGAGGAAGAGCCGGCGTCCGATCTCGGCGACGAGCGCCTGCGCCGCTTCGTCGCCGTGCCGCGCCGCCTCCAGATGGGTGAGGAACGGCGCGTCGACATCCAGCCCCAGGCCGAGGGCGAGGTCGCGCACCACCGTGGCGCCCGCGACGGGGGCGCCGATGGGCACCGGCGTCTGCGGGAGGTACATCACCTCGCCCGCCACACCGGAGAACCCGCGATGCAGCGTCCCGTCGATCACGATGCCGGCTCCGAGGTCGTCGTCAAGCAGCAGGAGCGCGAAGCTCGCGAGGTCGATGCCGACGCCGGCGGTCGACTCGGCGAGCGCGGCGAGGTTGACGTCGTTCTCGACGCGGACCGGGCAGTCGAGGGCGGCCACGAGAGCCGAGTGGAAGGCGCCGCCGTCCGGCCCCTGGTCGTCGCGGATCGCACCGTCGGCGGCCACGATCCCGGGCACTCCGACGACGGCGAGGTGGAGCGCGCCCTTCACGGATCGCCGGCAGGCCGCGACGAGGGCCGCGATGTGCGCGACCCGGTCCTCGCCCGGAGGGAAGGCTCCGTGCCGCTCGGCCCTGACGGTGCCGCTGGCGTCGACGAGGACGACGTGGGCGGCGTGATGATCCACGTGCACGGCGGCCGCGAAGCCGAGGGCCGGGTGCAGCGCGACGCGGCCGGCCGCCGGTCCGCGGGTGTCGCGGTCGACCCCGGCTGCGGTGACGGCTCCCGCGGCATCGAGCATCCGCAGCACCTGGGTCACGGCCGTGCGGGAGAGGCCGGTCGCCGCCATGAGCTCGGACCGGGTCTGCGGTCCGCTCCGGGCCAGGCGTTCCAGGATCGCGCGGCCGTTGAGTGTACGGAGCAGGGTCTGCGGTCCTGCGAGGGGTCGTGACATGCGGCGGAACCTCTGGGGTCGATTCTCGTGCGGAGTCGGTGCCCGCCAGCCTGCCACATCGCGTCGCACCCGTCGACCCGTCCTCTCCGGCTGTGTCGCCTGCACGACCCGGGCACGGTTGCAGGACGGAACACGGGTTTGGGTCCCACAGACGTACCCAGGTCGTGCAGGTGTGACCCGGTGACCGGAGGAGGAGGGACGGGAGGGGTCGGAAGGACGTCGGCGGGCGTGCATAGAGTGGAGGGATGACGCCCCTGGTGATCCGAGACGCCGTCGCCGACGATGCCGAGGCCGTGGCGAGAGTGCACGTGCGGTCGTGGCAGGCGGCCTACGAGGGCCTCATCGACCAGGAGGTGCTGGACGGGCTGTCCGTCTCGGAGCGCGCCGACGGGTGGCGCCGCATCTTCGCCGACCCGCTGCCCACGAGCCTCGGAACCCTGGTGGCCGAGCGCGACGGCACCGTCGTCGGCTGGGCGTCGTCCGGCTCCGGCCGTGACCCCGACGGCCTGGACGATGCGGAGCTGTACGGCATCTACGCCGATCCCACCGCGTGGTCGACGGGCGCGGGGCACGCCCTCCTCGACGCCGCCGAGCAGCGCATGATCGACGCCGGCCACACCCGCGCCTACCTCTGGGTCCTCGACGGCAACGACCGCGCCGACGGCTTCTACGCCCGGCACGGGTGGGAGCTCGACGGGGCCACGAAGATCGACCAACGCCCGCAGTTCACGCTCCGGGAGCACCGCCGCGTCAAGCACCTCGCCCCGCGCTGAGCGGTCCCGTCGTCAGTCCAGCGCGCTCATCACGTGCTTGATCCGGGTGTAGTCGTCGAAGCCGTACTGCGACAAGTCCTTCCCGTATCCGGAGTGCTTGAACCCGCCGTGCGGCATGTCCGACACGAACGGGATGTGGGTGTTGATCCACACGCACCCGAAGTCGAGATCGCGGGAGAAGCGCATGGCGCGGGCATGATCCCGGGTCCACACCGACGCGGCGAGCGCGTACGGCACGTCGTTCGCCATCGCGAGGGCCTCCTCCTCGGTGTCGAAGGCCTGGACGGTGAGCACGGGACCGAAGATCTCCCCCTGCACGACCTCGTCGTCCTGCTGCACGCCGGTCACGACGGTCGCCTCCCAGAAGTAGCCACGGTCGCCCTGCCGCGCCCCGCCCGTCGCGACCGTCGCATGCGCGGGAAGCCGGTCGACGAAGCCCTGCACCTGCGCGAGCTGGGCCGCGCTGCTCAGCGGCCCGTACAGCACGCCCTCTTCGTCCGGCGCCCCGGTCCTCGCGTGCGTGCGGGTCCGCTCCACCAGTGCGGCGACGAGTTCGTCGTGCACCGACGCGTGCACGAGCACCCGGGTCGCCGCGGTGCAGTCCTGACCCGCGTTGAAGAAGGCACCGATGACGATGCCCTCGACCGCCTTCTCGATCGACGCGTCAGGGAAGACGATCGCGGGCGCCTTGCCGCCGAGCTCCAGGTGCACGCGCTTGACGTCGTCGGCCGCGGAGCGGGCCACGGCCATGCCCGCCCGCACCGAGCCGGTGATGGCCACCATCTGCGGCGTCGGATGCTCGACGAGGGCCGCTCCGGTCTCGCGATCGCCGAGAACGATGTTGAGGGTGCCGGCGGGGGTGTGCGCGGCGACGATCTCGGCGAGCAGCAGCGTGGTGAGCGGCGTGGACTCCGCCGGCTTCAGCACGACGGCGTTGCCGGCCGCGAGCGCGGGAGCGATCTTCCACACCGCCATGTTCAGGGGGTAGTTCCACGGCGTCACCTGCCCGATCACGCCGATCGGCTCCCGGCGCACGAAGGAGGTGTGCCCGGGGAGGTACTCCGCGGCGGCTCGACCCTCGAGGCTCCGCGCGGCGCCGGCGAAGAACCGCAGCTGGTCCACCGACTGCAGGATCTCATCGGCGACGAGCGTCGCCCTCGGCTTGCCGGTGTCCTTCGATTCGAGGTCGGCGAACTCCTCGGCCCGCGCGGCCATGTCCTCGGCGATGCGGAACAGCGCGAGCTGGCGCGCGGACGGCGGGGTATCCCGCCAGATCGGGAATGCCGCCGCGGCTGCGGCGTACGCGGCATCCACGTCGGTGCGGTCGGAGATCGGGATCTCGCCGTAGGTTTCCTCCGTCACCGGATCGATGAGGGGCAGGCGGCCGCTCCCGGCTGCCGTGACGGCGCGGCCGCCGATGAAGTTCTGCAGGGGCACGGTCATCGTCGACGGTGAGGACATAGCGCCATGGTAGCCATCCGGACGCGGAATCTGTAGCTTTTCGGCCAGTGATCGACGGATTCAGTTGCGCAAGGCCCATCGGAATGTCACGATCGGTACATGAGTCCGAAGACGCCTCCCCCCGCCCTCGACGATATCTCGAAGCGCATCGTCGAACTGCTGCAGGAGGACGGGCGACGTCCCTACGCGGAGATCGCCCGCGAGGTGGGGCTCAGCGAGGCCGCGGCCCGCCAACGGGTGCAGCGGCTGACCGAATCGGGCCTGATCCAGATCGTCGCCGTGACCGACCCGCTGCAACTCGGCTTCCACCGCATGTCGATGATCGGCATCCGGGTGTCCGGCGACCCCCGCGCGATCGCGGAGGAGCTCACGGCGATCCCCGAGCTCGCGTACGTCGTCGTCACCCTCGGGACGTTCGACATCCTCGTCGAGGCGGTGTGCGAGGACGACGACCATCTGCTCGACCTCATCGCCACCCGCATCCGCACCATCCCCGGCATCATCCAGACGGAGAGCCTGCTCTACGCCGGCCTCTATAAAGACCTCTACAACTGGGGAACGCGCTGACGCGCTCCCCTCGCATCGGAGTGAACATGGGCACCACGGTCTTCGAACGCCGGCGTCCTCCGCAGTCCGTCGTCGACGACGCCCTGCGCGACACGGCCCTGTCGGTCTTCTGGCTCGACGACGTCGAGCGCCCCTCGCATCCGCCGCTGCGCGGCACCGTGCACACGGACCTCGTGGTCGTCGGCGGCGGCTACACCGGACTCTGGACGGCCGTGCGCGCGAAGGAGCGGGATCCGGAGCGGAAGGTGGTCCTCCTGGAGGCGTCCCGCGTGGCCTGGGCGGCGTCCGGGCGCAACGGCGGCTTCTGCGAGTCCAGCCTCACCCACGGCCACGAGAACGGCGTGAACCGCTGGCCCGAGGAGATCGACCGGCTGGAGGAGCTGGGCCACGAGAACCTCGACGGCATCGCCGAGACCGTGCGGCGGTACGACATGGATGCCGAGTTCGAACGGACGGGCCAGCTCGCGGTCGCCGTGGAGCCGCATCAGGTCGAGTGGCTGCGCGAGGAGGAGGGCTTCCTCGACCGGGAGGCGGTGCACGCGGAGGTGCACTCCCCCACGTTCCTCGCCGGCGCGTGGGACCGGGAGGGCAGCGCCCTCGTGCACCCCGCGAAGCTGGGCCTGGAGCTCGCTCGGGTGGCCGTCGAGCTCGGCGTGGAGATCCACGAGCACAGCCTCGTCCGGCGGATCGAGGGCGCGGACTCCGGCCCGGTGACCCTCGTCACGGAGCACGGCCGGGTGACCGCCGATGCCGTGGCGCTCGCGACGAACGTGTTCCCCTCGCTCCTGAAGCGCAACCGCCTCATGACGGTGCCGGTGTACGACTACGTGTTGATGACGGAGCCGCTGTCGGCGGAGCAGCTCGCGTCCATCGGCTGGCGGAACCGCCAGGGACTCGCCGACAGCGCCAACCAGTTCCACTACTACCGGCTCACCGCCGACGACCGGATCCTGTTCGGCGGCTACGACGCGGTCTACCACTTCGGCGGCAAGGTGCGCCCCGCCTACGAGGACCGGATGGAGAGCCACCGGCGGCTGGCCTCGCACTTCTTCACCACCTTCCCGCAGCTCGCCGGCCTCCGCTTCACGCACCGCTGGGCCGGCGCGATCGACTCGTCGAGCCGGTTCTGCGCGTTCTTCGGCACCGCCCGCGGCGGCCGGGTCGCCTACGCCACAGGGTTCACCGGCCTCGGGGTCGGCGCCGCCCGGTTCGCCGCCGACGTCATGCTCGACAAACTCGCCGGCGAGGAGACCGAGCGCACGCAGCTGCGGATGGTGCGCGAGAAGCCGATCCCGTTCCCGCCGGAGCCCGCCGCGTCCGTCGGCATCAACCTCGTCCGCGCCGCGATGGACAGGGCCGACCACAACGAGGGGCGCCGCAACCTGTTCCTGAAGACGCTCGACGCCCTCGGCATGGGCTTCGACTCGTGACCGCGCTCGCCCCGGGGGCCGTCGTCGACGCCGGACGCCTCGCGCTGACGCACACCCCGCTGCCCGACGAGGACGTCCGCGACGGCGCGCCGACCACGGCATACACGGTGCTCGACGACGCAGGCGGGATCGAGATCGGCGTCTGGGAGATGACGCCGGGCACCGCGGTGGACGTCGAGGAGGACGAGGTGTTCGTCGTGCTCTCCGGTCGCGCGACCGTGACGTTCACCGCGCCCGCGCTCCCTCCGGTGGAGCTCGGCCCCGGGTCCGTGATGCGGCTCACGGCCGGCATGCGGACGGTCTGGACGGTGAGTGAGGCCCTGCGGAAGGTCTCGATCGGGATCTGACGCCTCCGCCGAGCGCGTCCCGTTCAGGCCCGACGGACCTCCGCGTGCGGGATGCGCTCGGCCATGACCCGCACCGCCTCCGGGTTGTCGTCCACGAGCACCGCCTCCCGACCGAGCGCGGAGGCCACGGCTCCGGTCGTGCCGCTGCCCGCGAAGAGGTCGAGCACCCGGTCACCCGGCCGGCTCGACGCGGTCACGATACGCCGCAGGACGCCTTCCGGCTTCTGCGTCGGATAGCCCGTCTTCTCGCGTCCGGTGGTCGGGACGATCGTGTGCCACCACACGTCGGTCGGGAGCTTGCCGCGTGCGGCCTTCTCCGCGGTCACCAGGCCCGGCGCCATGTACGGCTCCCGGTCGACGTCGTCGGAGTTGAACACGTACGTCCGCGGGTTCTTCACGTACACCAGGATCGTGTCGTGCTTGGTGGGCCACCGCCGCCGGGACTTCGCGCCGTAGTCGTACGCCCAGATGAGCTCGTTGAGGAAGCAGTCCCGGCCGAACACCGCGTCGAGCATGACCTTCGCGTAGTGCGCCTCGCGGTAGTCCAGGTGCAGGTACAGGGTGCCGTCGTCGGCGAGCAGCCGCCAGGCCTCTTCCAGCCGCGGCATGAGGAAGGCGCCGTAGTCGTCGAAGCTGTCGTCGTACGCGCGCAGCATGCCGCGCACCCGCTCATACCGGTGCCCGTGGAAGCCGTGTCGCACCTCGGGCCCGCCGACCGCGTGTTCAGAACTCAGGAGATCCGACGCGGTTTCGGCCGGTTGGGGGCTGCCCCCGTCCGGATCCGCCGATTCTTCCGGAGTTGTGAACGTGCGGCGGGCGGTGACCACCTGCCGCTCCCGCACCCGCCCGGTGTTGAAGGGCGGGTCGAGGTAGACGAGTGTGAAGGATGCGGACGGCAGAGTCGCTGCGACCGCGAGGTTGTCCCCCTCGATCACCGACACCCGCCCCCGGCCCTGGGCCCCCGAGCCTGTCGAAGGGCGTGAGCTTGTCGAACGGCTCACGGAACCCGGTGCAGCCACGCGTCGGTCGAGAACTTCGACTCCACCAGCGCCTGGGCATCGGCGTACTCGACCGGCGTGATGCCGCCGTCCTCGGCGGAGGTGAGCGAGCGGAACGTGTCCTTGAAGCGCTCGATGATCTCGGCGCGCTCCAGCCCGGTCTGGCTCCGCAGCGGGTCGACGCGCTTGGCCGCCGAGGTCGTGCCCTTGTCGCTGAGCTTCTCGCGGCCGATCCGCAGCACCTCGGTCATCATCTGGCCGTCGATGTCGTAGGAGAGGGTGGCGTGGTGCAGCACACCCCCGTTCGCGAGGCGCTTCTGCGCAGCGCCGCCGATCTTGCCGGTCGGGCTCGCGATGTCGTTGAGCGGCTGGTAGACGGCGTCGATGCCGAGCGAGCGGAGCGCCTGCAGCACCCAGTCGTCGAGGAACGCGTAGGAGTCGGCGAAGGTCATGCCCGCCACGAGCGAGGCCGGCACGTAGAGCGAGTAGGTGATGATCTGCCCCGCGGCCATGAGCATCGCACCGCCGCCCGAGATGCGGCGGACGACGTCGAAGCCGTGCTTCGCGGCGCCCTCGGGGTCGACCTCGTTGCGGTACGACTGGAAGGAGCCGATGACGACGGCCGACTCGTCCCATTCCCAGATGCGCAGCGTCGGACGCCGACGCCCCTCGCCGACGCGGGAGGTGAGCACCTCGTCGAGGGCGAGGTTCATGCGCGGCGAGACCGCCTTCTCATGGACGATCTCCCAGTCGAAGTCGCGCCATCCGGGTGCGGTGACCAGCGCGCGACGCACGGCGGTGCCCACGGCCTCGGGGCTGAAGCCGAGCAGCTGCGCCCCCTCGGGAAGGGCGCCGCGGACGGCAGCGGCGATGGCCGTGGCGTCGGACTCGGCGGGGAGTCCCTCGACGGCCGCGTTGATGTCGTCGAGCGCGGAGTCCGGTTCGAGGAAGAAGTCCCCGGCGAGCCGGAACCGCGCGATCCGGTCGTTCTCGACCTCGAGGTCGACGACGACGAGCTTGCCCCCAGGAACCTTGTATTCTCCGTGCACGGATCCAGCTTAAGGCGCGTGCTGCCGCCGTGGTCAGCCGCCGAGCACGACCACCCGCTCCCCGGCCCTGATCGGCGTGGAGTAGCGGTTGCCGGGCGTGGGCAGGGGACAGATGAACTGGTCCGAGAAAGCGCAGGGCGGCAGATACGCCCGGTTGAAGTCGATCACGGCGGACCCGTCGGCACCGGGCTCGTCGACCGGGAGGAACCGGAACCGGTACGTCTCCAGCCCGTTCGTCCCATCGGCGAAGACCGCGCTCAGCGCTCCGCTCCCGCCGCGGGTGACCGTGAGCTCATGCGGGGCACCGGCGAGCTCGAACCGCAGGCGCCCGGCGATCGGGGTCTCGCGCTCCTCGCCGTCCACCGCCGTGACGACGATCCGCTCGTCCGGCGCGGACTCGAACGTGGCCGGGATCCGCCATCGTTCGTCGGGGGCGTAGGCGTCGATCGCCGTGAACCACTCCCGCTGTGGACGGGCGGGGTTCCAGACGCGGAGCGCCAGCAGTCCGTTGCGGTCGAACACACGCAGCTCCCGCCGCCCGAGGCGCAGGGTCTGGGTGCCGCGGAGGGTGACGACCGACCCCGACGGTCCGAGTTCGCTGCCGCGGATGCCGCCGTCCCCGGTGAGGGCCCAGAGCCCGGGCACGCCGTCGACCGCCGCGGGCTCGGTGATCAGCCAGTTCGTCGACTCCAGCGCGGACGGCCCGTACTCCGACCCCGCATAGCGCTCGCGCGCCGCATGCCACTCGTGCCAGTCCGTCAGGAAGCTCATCGCCGCGGGCCCTCCCCCTCGCTCGTGCGGATGTGCCCCGAATCTAGGGCTGCCCCCGTCGCCCGCGATCCCCGTCCGTCACACGCCTTCACCCCGCGTCATCCCGCGTCACAGTCCCCCGCCCCGTCCCTCCTTCCGGTGCGGGATCAAAACCGCACCCGCCATCCCGTCCCCCAGCCCGTTCCTGATCCCGCCACCGCGCGGTCCTCCGGGACGCGCACGCTCCGAACTCACCACGACCGCCCGATCAGCGGCGCGACCACCGGCGTACCCGCTCACCGCGTGTGTTCGAGAACGCTCTTCCGCCGCCCGCCCCAGGTCCGGAAATGATCCCGCAGGATCGGAGGGAAGCACGAAAGTGATCCCGGAGCGGGTGAGGCGCGAGTGATCCCGACGATGCGCGCGGGCGCCAACGCACCAGCTCACCGTGCGCGTTCGAAAACGTCCTTTCGCAGCCCGCCCCAGGCCCGAAAATGATCCCGCGAGATGGCCGGCGGCACGAGAGTGATCCCGCGGGATGGCCGGAGGCGCGAAAGCGATCCCGATACGCCGCCGCGGACGCCGCCTCCTCGACGCACGCCGACGCCCGCACACTCCTCGCGAGTGCAAGAACGCGCCTCTGGGACGTGTTCCGGGAACCAAAGTGATCCCGCGGGAGCGGCGGAAGGGGCGAAAGTGATCCCGGACCGGAACTGGACCTGGACCCGGAACGGACCGGAACTGGACCTGGACCCGGAACGGGCCGGGGCGGGGGTCAGCGGGCGGGGATGTGGGCGTCGAGCCACGCGAGCACGTCGGCGCGCACCTCGTCCTGCTGGAGCTCCTGGAAGATCTCGTGCCGGGCGTCGGGGTAGACGAGGGTCGTGACGTCAGTGAGCCCGGAGCGTCGGCGGTACGCGTCGGCGAGCTTGTGGACACTGCGGGGACCGCCGACCGGATCGTCACGGCCGACGAGGAGAAGCATCGGAACGTCGCGCGCGAGGTGCTTCGCCGGACGCCCGTAGAGTCGCGCCGCGTCGAGCAGGCCGAAGAGTTTGAGCAGCGGCACCCCCGTCGTGAGCGGGTCCTCCTCGAACGCCTTCCACACCGCGGGGTCGCGGCTCAGCCACTCGTATCCGGTCGCGTCGTCGGCAGCCCACGCGGCGTTCAGCGGCGCCGGGTTCAGGGAGCGGGGCGTCCGCAGCGCCGAGCCGGACAGGATGACCGCATCGAAGGCCTCCGCGTGCTCGTTCACCAGCATCTGCGCGAGGAACGACCCCCACGAGTGCCCGAGGAGCACGAGCGGGAGGTCGGGATTCTCGTCACGGATGATGCCGGTCAGCTGCCAGACCGCGTCCTTGGCCGCCCGGAGTCCGCCGGGGCCGAGCCGTCCGAGCCGGGCGGGGTCGCCGTGCTGGCGCATACCGGTGCGTCCGTGCCCGCGATGGTCGTCGGCGTAGACGGTGAACCCGGCTCCGGTGAGCGCGGCGATCAGCGCCGGATACCGTCCCGCGTGCTCGCCCACCCCGTGCAGGAGCTGGACGACGCCGCGGGGCGTGCCCTCCGCCGGGTGGACGTCGTAGACGATGGCGATGCCGTGGCTGTCGGTGTACTCGCGGGTCTCGGTCATGATCCTGCCTTACCGGGCCGTCTCCGCGAGCGCGTCGCGGATGGCGTCGCGGATGGCGAAGGCGATGTCGCGATCCGTCACCTCGTAGCCGCCGACCCCGTCGGAGGCGGAGCCCATGCGCACGCCGCCGTCTTCGGTCACGGCCCGCTTCGCGGAGAAGTGGAGGGCGTCCACACCGGCCCGGGCGAGCACCGGAGCGCTCACGACGTCGACGCCGCTGCCGGCCATCACCTCGATCTGCCCCTCGGCTGCGGCGACGAGCGCGCGCAGGGTGTCGATGCCGTCGATCGCGGCGGACGCCCCTCCGGAGGTGAGCACGCGCCGGAGCCCGAGCTCCCTCGCAGCCCGCAGGGTCGCCACCGGGTCGGCGGTCACGTCGATCGCGCGGTGCAGCGTCGCCGGAGCTCCCCCGGCCGCATCCCGGAGCCGCGCCATGGCGTCGCGATCCAGCTGCCCCTCGCCGTCGAGCGCGCCGATCACCACTCCTGCGGCCCCCGCCGCGACCGCGTGCCGCACGTCGCGTTCGGCGACGGCCAGCTCGTCGGCGCTGTAGTGGAAGCCGCCGGCGCGCGGACGGATGAGGACGTGCACCTCGGGGCCCTTCGCCCCCGCGGCTTCGAGCGCGAGCTCCAGGGTGGCCGGCGACGGGGTGAGCCCACCCAGCGCGAGGGCCGTGGCGAGTTCGACGCGCGCGGCGCCGACCTCAGCGGCGATGCGCACTCCGGCGGGATCCTGGACGGCGATTTCGAGGGGGATCGTTCGGGTCACCCCTCCATTGTGCCCGGTGCCCCGCCCCTGGCCGCCCCCGGGCCAGAAATATTAGATAGACTAACTAAGTATGTCTGCGTCCGATGATTCCCTGCACCTCACCGCCACAGACCTCCGCATGGCCACGTTCCGGCTCGCCCGCCGGCTCCGCTGCGCCCGTGCCGCCGACATGATGAGCGACACCCAGCTCGCCGTCCTCGCCGACCTCCGCATGAACGGTCGGCGCACGATCTCCACCCTCGCCGAGCGCGAGCGCGTGACCGCCCCCTCGATGACGAGCATCGTGAACGGCCTGGAGGAGCAGGGCTATGTCGCCCGCACCCCCGACGAGGACGACCGCCGCCGCGTGCAGGTGGACATCACCCCCGCCGGGGTCGAGATCGTCGTCGAGACCATCCGCCGCCGCGACGTGCTGCTGGCCGACATGCTCCGCGAGGTCGACTACACCGAAGCGGAGCTGGCGACGCTGCGAGAAGCGAGCGCCCTGATGCGGAGGGTGGTGGAGCGATGAGCGCCATGTTCCGCTCCTTCGCGAACATCAACTACCGGATCTGGTTCGCCGGAGCCCTCGTGTCGAACGTCGGCGGGTGGATGCAGGCCACCGCACAGGACTGGGTCGTGCTGACCGAGCTCACCGACAACGACGCGACCGCGATGGGCGTCACCATGGCGCTGCAGTTCGGCCCGCCCCTGGTGCTCGTGAGCCTGACCGGCTGGGTCGCGGATCGCTTCGACCGGCGGAGGATCCTCCTGACCACGCAGGGCGCGCTCCTCGCCCTCGCGATCGCCGTGGGCTCCCTGCTGCTCGCCGGGGTGATGACCCTGCCGATGATGTTCGCGTTCGCCCTCGGATTCGGCATCGTCAACGCCTTCGACGCCCCCGCGCGACAGGCCTTCGTGTCGGACATGGTGTCCGCCACGGAGACCTCCAACGCCGTGGCGCTCAACTCCGCCTCCTTCAATCTCGCCCGCATGATCGGCCCCGCGGTCGGCGGCCTGCTCATCGTCGCGATCGGCTCCGGCTGGGTGTTCATCGTCAACGCCGCGACCTTCCTCGCCATGATCGTCGCGCTGCTGCTCATGCGCACGCACCTGCTCGCGCCGCGTCCGAAGAACCGCAGCAGCGGTGGTCTCGCCGAGGGTTTCCGCTACGTCTGGGCGCGCAGCGACCTCAAGGTCGTGTTCGTGACGGTGTTCCTCATCGGCGCGTTCGGCATGAACTTCCCGATCTTCGCCTCGACCATGGCGCTGGAGTTCGGAGCCGGCGCCGACGGGTACGGGGTTCTGAGCTCGGTGCTCGCGATCGGGTCCCTGATCGGCGCCCTCCTCGCCGCGCGTCGGGACCGGGCGAGGGTGCGCGTGGTGATCCTCGCGGCGGGCGGCTTCGGGATCGCGGCCTTCGTCTCGGCCGCGATGCCCACGTACCTCTCCTATGCCGTCACGCTCACGTTCACCGGCTTCATGATCGTGACGCTGCTGACCACGGCCAACGGCTACGTGCAGATCACGACCGATCCGGCACTGCGCGGGCGCGTGCTCGCCCTCTACATGGCCGTCATCATGGGATCGACTCCGGTCGGCGCGCCGATCGCCGGCTGGGTCGCCGACGCGTTCGGTCCTCGTGCCGCCATCATGCTCGGCGGCACCGCCGGCTTCATCGCGTGCGCGATCGGCGTGACCTGGGTGCTGACGTCGGGGAGGCTGCGCCGTGAGGAGAGCAGCCGCTTCCGGCTGACGCTCGACGAGACGCGGCCGCTGCGGGTCGTGCAGCCCGTCGAGCCCGTCGACTACACGGAGAAGACGGCGGCCACCACGCCCATCCGCCTCCCGCGCCGCGACGGCGAGTGAGCTGCGAAGGCGTTTGTCAACGCCTTCCTCATCTCGGCCCGACGGTCGTAGCGTCGGGTCATGGACGAGAACATGAGCACCCCGCACCCGCAGGATCCGGCCGAAGGCGCTCCCGGCGTCGACGTCCCTGACGAGAACTCCGGCCAGGGCGACGGCACCGGCGGCGCGATCCAGGGCGACAGCTCCCGCGGCGAGTCGACCGGCGGCGCCATCCAGGGCAGCTCCGGCCCCGGCCACCCCGCTCCGCTGGGCGGCGACGAGAACACCGAGGACGAGCTCGCGGCCGACAACGCCGCCGAGGAGGACACCCTCCGCACGCTCGACCCCGACTCCCCGCCGGCCTGATCCGTCGACCCACCCCCTTTGAGACGAGCCACCCCCTTGCGAACGTTCGCAAGGGGGTGGCTCGTGCAGAAGGGGGTGGGTCGGGCGCGGTCAGGCGTCGAGTACCACCTTGAGCTGCTCGACGGCCCAGTCGAGCTCGGTCGCCCGGATGACGAGCGGCGGGGCGATGCGGATGGTCTGCCCGTGCGTGTCCTTCACGAGCACACCCCGGTCGAGCAGCTTCTCCGCGACCTCACGGCCGGTGCCGACGGCCGGATCGATGTCGACGCCCGCCCACAGCCCGGCGATGCGCACCTCCGTGACGCCGTGGCCGATCAGCGGCTGCAGCGCCTGCTCGAGGTGGGCACCGAGCGCCCGCGCACGCTCCTGGAACTCGCCCGTCTGCAGCATCTCCACCACGCGGAGGCCGACGGCCGCCGCGAGCGGGTTGCCGCCGAACGTGGAGCCGTGCTCCCCGGCGCGGATCACACCCAGCACATCCGTGTTCCCCACCACGGCCGAGACCGGCAGGATGCCGCCACCGAGCGCCTTGCCCAGCAGGTACAGGTCCGGCACGACGCCCTCGCGGTCGCACGCGAACGTCTCGCCGACACGCCCGAGGCCGGCCTGGATCTCGTCGGCGATGAACAGCACGTTCTTCTCGTCGCAGATCTCGCGGATGCGGCGCAGGTACCCCTCCGGCGGGATCACGACCCCGGCCTCGCCCTGGATCGGCTCCACGAGCACGCCCGCCGTGTCCTCCGTGATCGCCGCGGCGATCGCCTCCGCGTCACCGAAAGGCACGCGGTCGAAGCCCGGCGTGTAGGGGCCGAAGTCGTCGTGCGCGGTCTCGTCGTCGCTGAAGCTCACGATCGTCGTCGTACGGCCGTGGAAGTTGCCCTTCGCCACGACGATCCGCGCCTTCCCCTCGGGGATGCCCTTCACGCGGTAGCCCCAGGCCCTGGCGACCTTGATGCCGGTCTCCACCGCCTCGGCACCCGTGTTCATCGGCAGCACGAGCTCCTTGCCGCAGAGCTCGGCGAGGGCGGCGGCGAACGGCTCCAGGGTGTCGCTCTGGAACGCCCGGCTGACGAGCGTGACCCGACCGAGCTGCTCGGTCAGCGCCGCGACGAGCGCGGGGTGACGGTGCCCGAAGTTGACCGCGGAGTAGGCCGCGAGCAGGTCGAGGTAGCGCTTGCCCTCGACATCGGTGACCCACGCCCCCTCGCCGCGCGCGATCATCACGGGCAGCGGGTGGTAGTTGTGCGCGACGTGCGGCTCCGCGACCTCGCGGGTCGCTGAGCTCGTCGAAGCGCCCGCCGCCTGCTCGATCGTCACTTCGCACCCCGCAGCTCGAGCGTGCAGCACTTGATCCCGCCGCCGCCGAGGAGGAGCTCGGAGAGGTCGACGGTGATCGGGTTGTACCCGCGCTCCCGGAGCTGCTGCTCGAAGCCCTTCGCCCGCGGCGAGATGATGACGTTGTAGCCGTCGCTCGAGGAGTTCAGGCCGAACACTGCGCCGTCCTCGTCCGACACGAGGATCGCGTCCGGGAAGCGCTTCTCCAGCTCGGCACGGCTGGCGTCGTCGAAGGCCCCGGGGAGGTAGGCGATGTTCGCCCGCTCGGGGCCGCCGTTCTCCACGCCCTGCACGGGGTCGAGCACCGCGATCGCGGTGTCGAGGTGGTAGAAGCGGGGGTCGGTGAGGTTCAGCGACACGACCTCGCGGCCGAAGACCTCGCCGACCTCGCGGTGGCTGTCGCCGGTGGAGCGGAAGCCCGTGCCCGCAAGGATCACGTCGCCGACGAGCAGGAAGTCGCCCTCGCCCTCGTTGACCTCCTTCGGCATGACCGTGTCGTAGCCGGCGGCGCGGAACCAGTCGGCGAAGGCCGGAGCCTCGCCCTGGCGCTCGACGAACCGGAACTCCGGCACATAGGCGCGGCCATCGATGAGAAAGCCGCCGTTGGCCGTGTAGACCATGTCCGGGTAGCCGGGGAGCGGATCGATGAGCTCGACCTCGTGACCGAGCTCGAGGTACAGGTCATACAGCTTCTGCCACTGGGCGACCGCGTTGGCGGTGTCGGTAGGCCGCGACGGCTCCATCCACGGATTGATGGAGTAGTTCACCGTGAAGTGCTCGGGACGGCACATCAGGTAGTGGCGGCGGTGCGCGGTGCGCGTGGGGGCGGTGGTGACGGCGGTCTCCGGCGTCGACATGGATGCTCCTCGTGTGAACGGGCGCGGCGGACGCTGTCCAGGGGCCCGGCGGTCCTTCGACCCCCTGCTCGGACGAGGCGGAGGGGAAGATGCGACTCGGGCACGCCGGTGACCATTGTGCCACCGGACCCTGGGCGCCACCAGCATCCATCCCGTGTCGCCCTCAGCCCTCGCGCTGCGTCACCACGACCTTGCCGACCGTGTGCCCGGCCTCGACGTGCGCGAGCGCGGACACGGCCTCGTCGAACGGGTACGTGCGCTCGATCACCGGAACCAGATGCCCCTCCTCGACGAGCTCGAGCAGCTTCGTGAGGACCTCGGGGCGCGAGGTCGCCGTGAGCGACACCACCCGGGGTCCGCGGAGCGAGAGCACGGCGGCGCGGATCATCCGCGGCACGGGGCCGAGCACGCGTCCGCCGTCGCCGGTCACGAGCACCACGCGGCCACCCGGACGGACGAGGCGCTGCAGCTCGCGGATCGGCACACCTCCCGCGATGTCGATGACGGCATCGAACCGCGAGGAGGGCAGGTGCGTGAGCGGAGACGTGCGGTGGTCGAGCGTGCGCACGGCTCCGAGACGCTCCATCAGGAGGGCGTTGCGCGCGCCGCACGTCGCCCACACCTCGGCACCGCGGAGCGCCGCGAGCTGCACGGCGAAGGTCCCCACGCCGCCGGACGCCCCGATCACGAGGACCCGCTGCGCACGGTGCCGCAACCCCACTCCGGCGGCATCGAGCGCCTGCCACGCGGTGCCTCCGGCGATCGGCAGACAGGCCGCCGCCTCGGGTGTCACATCCGGGGGCACGGGCACGACGCGGTCGGCCGCGATGCGTGCGTGGGAGGCGAGGCCGCCGCCGCCCTGCAGCTCCCCGACGACGAGTTCGCCGAGCTCGGCGTTCACCACGTCGGCGCCGACCGCCACGACGGTGCCGGCGACGTCGAGCCCGCGCACCGGGTGCTTGGGGCGAGTGAGCCCGAGGAACGGCCGGACCAGCAGCGGGTCGCCGAGGAGCAGCCGCACGTCGCCGGCGTTGAGGGCGGTGGCCTGCACGCGCAGCACGACCTCGCCTCGATGCGGCTCGGGGACGGGCTGGCGGGTCAGTGTTGTCCCGGCGGCCGGGCCATACGTCTCGCGGGTCCAGGCGGGCATCGTCTCGGTCATGCGGCACCTCCGGGGTCGGTCGGATACGCGAACAGGTCGTCGAGCCCGACCCCGAAGGCCCGGGCGATCTGGAACGCGAGCTCGAGTGTCGGCGAGTACTTCTGCTGTTCGATCGCGATGAGGGTCTGTCTGGTGACCCCGATCGTGCGGGCGAGCTCGGCCTGCGTGAGTCCGGCACGCTCGCGATGGGCCCGGATGGTGTTGGAGACGAGGGTGGGCTTGACCATCAGCGCAGCCCCCGCCGGTACGCGACGGCCCGGGCGACACCGCCGACGACGGCCGCCACGAGGAACCCGGCGAACATGGTGTTCGCGATCCAGAACACGTCGGCGCCGAGACCGCAGAGGACGATGACGCCGAGACCGGCGATCGTGACGAAGGCCTGCTCCACGCGGGAACCCATCCGGCCGATGTCCCGGTCGCGGATGTCGGAGCGGCCGATGCCCTCCGGATCGGACATCCCCGCGATGATGCCCCAGAGGACACTGAGCACGATCGTCGCGACGATGCCCCCGCCGATCGTCCAGAGCATCAGCGGGAACCAGTCCGTGGCGGTGAGCGGTCCGCCGCCGGCCTGCTGCAGCAGCAGCACGACGTAGACGACCGCGACGATCGGGCTGACGATGAGCCCGGCCCAGACGTTGCGCTCCTCGTAGACCATGCGAATCTCCTCGTGTCAAAAATTCTTGACACGAGGATACGTCTGCACTCCCGCGCGTGTCAAGAATCTTTTACACCGCCTCCCGTAGCCCCTGGCCCCGTCCCGCGCCGCGGGATCACTAACGCCCCTCCCCAGGCCCCCGAGGGCACCTTTTCGATCCCGCGTCCCAGGAACCTCCCACCCCAATCCCGCACACCCACCGCAGGCGGGATCGAAAACGCACCCCCGTCGTTCCGGAGGAGCGCCTTTTCGCCCCCGTACCGAGGCGGAGCCCGGCCATCCCCGGAAGGCGGGATCGAAAACGCACCCCCATCGCTCCGGAGCGGCACCTTTTTGCACCCGCACCGAAACCCGCGCGGCACCCCTCGGCACGGGCGGGATCAGAAACGCACCCCGGGCGACCCGGGGAGGCGCCTTGTCGCACCCGCACCGAAACGGGCGGGGCACCCCGGCGGACGGGCCGGGCGGGGGTCAGATGACGGAGGCGCTCCAGGGGTCGGGATTTCCGTAGCGGTGGGCGGTGATCGAGACGGACTGCTCGTGCACGAACGGAAGGAGCTCGATGCGGGCCGCCGCCGTCACCTCCGCGTCGTACACCGCGAGGTCCGGATCACCGCCCGTCGCCACCGCCAGCACGGAGCGCAGCGCCGCCACCGACTCCCGTCCGCCCACGAGCCGCACGCGCTCATGCCGCGGAAGCGCCGGAACACCGGCATCTCCGGAGGCTCCAGCCCCCTCGGCCACCCGCATCCGCTGGAGCCACTCGTCCTCCGTCTCCAGGA
The DNA here is from genome assembly GCF_037148555.1 of Microbacterium sp. MMO-113. NCBI lineage: Bacteria > Bacillati > Actinomycetota > Actinomycetes > Micrococcales > Microbacteriaceae > Microbacterium > Microbacterium sp. MMO-113. Next base: position 89,393 of record NZ_JBBCTD010000004.1, read on the forward strand.
ACACCACGGCGTCGAGGTCGCCCAGAGCATGCCGCACGCCCGCCGGAAGCCCGACCGGAGTGGACACCACGAAGCCCGCCCCCGCGCGCACTCCCGCGATCACGACCCGCAGCAGGTCGTGCAGGGCGGCGTCCTCGGTGGCGCGGATCTCCACGGGCACAGGACGATACCGGAAGAGGTTGCGCTCGATCTCCAGCCGCGAGACGTCCCGCACCCGGCCGAACTCCCGGTCCCAGGCCAACGCGTCTGACAGGGCGGACCGCCGGAGCCACTCGAACGACTCGAACGGGAGGGAGGGCTGCGCGGCCTCGATGAGCCCCGTGATCCGGGAGTCGAGCCCCCGCAGATGAAGCGTGCTCGACGCCGGGGACCCGTGCTGGGCGCGCCACGACCCGAGTCCGATGAGGTGGTTCGGCCCGCCCGGCTTGGCACCGGCCCCGACGGAGGAGCGCTTCCACCCGCCGAACGGCTGCCGCTGCACGATCGCCCCGGTGGTGCCGCGGTTGACGTAGAGGTTCCCGGCCTGCACGCGGTCGAGCCAGAAGGAGAGGTCGTCGGGGTCCTGCGTGTGCAGTCCCGCGGTGAGACCGTAGGCGACGGCGTTCTGCAGATCGACGGCCTTCGCGAGGGTCGGGGCGTGCATGATCCCGAGGACCGGGCCGAAGAACTCCTCGGTGTGGAAGCGGGAGCCGGACTGCACGCCGACCCGCACGCCGGGACGCCAGAGCCGGCCGCTGCCGTCGTCGGCGGGATCGAGGGCGGGTTCGATGAGCCACCGCTCGTCGCCCTCCAGCTCGGAGAGGGCCCAGGCGAGCTTGCCCTCGGGCTTCTCGATGACGGGGCCCACCTCGGCGAGCGGATCCGAGGGCCAGCCCACCCGCAGCGAGCGGACCGCATCGGCGAGCTGACGGGCGAAACGCTGCGAGCGCCCCACCGGCCCGACGAGGATCGCGAGCGACGCTGCGGAGCACTTCTGCCCCGCATGACCGAACGCGCTCTTCACGAGGTCGGCCACGGCGAGGTCGAGGTCGGCCGAGGGGGTGATGATCATGGCGTTCTTGCCGCTGGTCTCCGCGAGCAGGGGCAGGTCGGGACGCCAGGAGCGGAACAGCGCCGCGGTCTCCCACGATCCGGTGAGGATCACCCGGTCCACCGCCTCGTCCGTGATGAGGGCACGGCCGAGGTCGCCTTCCTCGATGTCGACGAGAGCGAGAGCCTCACGCGGGACGCCGCCGTCCCACAGGGCCTCCACAAGCACCGCCGCACACCGCCGCGCCTGCGGGGCGGGCTTCAGGACCACGCCGGAGCCCGCGGCGAGCGCCGCCAGCACGCCACCGGCGGGGATCGCGAGGGGGAAGTTCCACGGCGGCGCGACGACGGTCACGCGGGCGGGGACGAACACGGCGCCAGCGATCGCATCGAGCTCACGGCACGTCGCGGCGTAGTACCGGGCGAAGTCGACGGCCTCGCTCACCTCGACATCGGCTTCGGCGAAGACCTTGCCGGTCTCCGCGGCGGCGACCTCGACCAGCTCCGCGCGCCGGGACTCGAGCGCCGCCGCCGCGCGCAGCAGCACCTCGGCGCGTTCGGCCGCGGGACGCGCACCCCAGGCCGCCGCCGCGCCCTGCACGCCGCGCACGATGCGGCCGAGGTCGTCGGCGTCGTCGACGCGGGCCGCGGCCAGGACCTCCGTCCCGACCGTCGAATCCGCGAGCCGCGCGCGGATCCCCGCCGCCCACTCGCGGTTGGCGGGGAGGGCGAGATCCGTATCGGCCGTGTTCGCGAAGCCCGGGGCGCCCCCGGTGTCCTCCCCGCGCTCGCGCGCCGCATACACGGCGGTCTCGAGGAAGGCGCCGGTGTCGGCGTCGTCCGAGCCGCGCACGATGCCGAGCACGGCCTTGGTGAGATCGGCCTCCGCGACCGGGCTGACCGGCGCCGGCCGCACGGACTCGTGCACGGGCGCGAGGCGGTCCTGCGTGCGCCGCGAGCCGAGGCCGAGGGCCGGGTCCCCCGCCCGGTCGAGTGCGTCGAGGAAGCGGCCGGCCTCGCGGGCGAAGAGCGTCTCGTCGTCGTGCAGGTGGAACGCCGCGGAGAGGAAGTTCTCGGACGACGCGTTCTCCTCCAGCCGCCGCACGAGGTAGCTGATGGCCACGTCGAACTCGGCCGGCGCGACGACCGGCACGTACAGCAGCACCGCACCCACTTCCCGGGACACCGCCTGCACCTGCCCCTGGGCCATGCCGAGCAGCATCTCGAACTCGACATCGTCGCGGACGCCCCGCTCCCCGGCCAGCAGCCACGCGTGGGCGATGCCAAAGAGGTTGTGGCCGGCCACGCCGATCCGCACCGAGGTCGTGTGCTCGGGCTGCAGCGCCCAGTCGAGGCAGCGCAGGTAGTTGGCGTCGGTGTCGAGCTTCGTGTCGTAGGGCGCAGGCGTCCACCCGTGCAGCGTCGCCTCGACGTGCTCCATCGCGAGGTTCGCACCCTTCACGAGGCGTACCTTGATGCGGGCTCCCCCGTGGATCACGCGGTCCTGCGCCCAGGCGGTGAGCTCCTGGAGGGCCGGGAGGGCGTCAGGCAGATAGGCCTGCAGCACGATCCCGGCCTCGAGCCCGATGAGCCGAGGGTCCTCCAGGATCCGCGTGAAGACAGCGATCGTGAGGTCGAGGTCGCGATACTCCTCCATGTCGAGGTTGATGAAGGTGCCGTCTGCCGCAGCCGTCACGTACAGCGGGAGCAGCCGCTCCACGACCCGGTCGACGACCTCGTCGAAGCCCCACATCGAGATGCGGCTGACGATGGCCGAGACCTTGACCGACACGTAGTCGACGTCCGGACGCCGGATGAGCTCGTGGATGCCGTCGAGCCGCCGCTGCGCCTCCGCCTCGCCCAGCACCGCCTCCCCGAGGAGGTTGAGGTTCAGGCGCGAGCCCGACTCCCGCAGCTTCTCGATCGCGGGTCCGAGCTTCGCGGGCCGGGCGTCCACCACGAGGTGCCCCACCATCTCGCGCAGCGCCCGTCGCGCGAGGGGGACGACCGGGGTCGGCAGCACCGGGGCGACGCCGCCGCCGAGCCGCACCGCGGAGCGCAGGTACCACGGCAGGAACTCCGGCACGATGGGCGCGATCCGGCGCAGCTGGGCGGCCGCGGCGGTCAGGCTCTCGGGCCGCATCACGCCGTCGACGAAACCGAGGGTGAACGGCAGACCGTTGGCGTCGCGGAGCACTCCGGCGAGGCGTTCCGCGGCGGGGTCGACGTCGGCCGCGGCCGCCTCGATCACCCAGCGGCGCGCGAGCTCGACCGCCTGATCGGCGAGGGATGCGGATGCCCCCGCCTCCGCGGAGGATGACGACGACTCTGCCATGTGACCACCCTAGGTCGCCGGTCGCGGAATCCCGGGGTGCCCGACCGTGCGGGCTGGAGTCGGCTCAGTTCCAGATGCTGGGGGCCGGGGTGCGCACGGGAGGCAGGGCGGACGCGGCCGCCCAGTCGTGCACCCACGCGTCGATCTCCGGCACCCCGTCGGGCTTGCCCACCGCGGCGAAGAGCTCCTCGTTGCTGACCGTGCCGCCGGAGCGCCGCAGCACGCGGGCCCGCACGATGGCCCTGGCGTAGACCTCGCCGCCGACCACGGCGCGATGCTCCAGGAACAGGGCCTTCTCGTCGTGCCCGATGAACCGGGACTGCACCTCGAACCGCTGCCAGAGCTGGAGCGACTTGCGGAAGGTGATCGTCTCGCTCGACACGACCGCGTACCAGCCCTGCTCCTTCATCACGTCGAACAACCCGGTGCGGATGAGGTGGTCCCAGCGACCGAGGTCGAACAGCGACAGGTACCGGCCGTTGTTCATGTGGCGGAGGATGTCGAGGTCGGTGGGCAGGGTGGTCACCGTCACGGTGCCGACGGCGGTGGGGTCGAGGGTCTTCCCCTGCCGCACGCGGCGACGCGCACCGAGGATCACGAGGAGGGTCCGCCAGATCACGTTCACGAGGACTGATCGTAGCCATCCGCGCACGACGACCGAACTTCGTTGTCCGATTCCTCCATGCCCCCGGTGGGCCTTTCCCCGGCCGTCATCCCGATTTCCGATTTCCACGGACCCGCCGTAGAGTCACCGCATGAGCGCCGAAGCCCAGCCCGAAGTCATCGTCCGTCCGGTCCGTGATGTGGATGCGGAAGCCCTCGGTCGCGTGCATGCGCAGTGCTGGCATGAGACCTACGATCACCTCATCAGCAAGGCGGCGCTGGAGAAGGTCTCGCCTCGGCGCATGGCCGAGCTCTGGACGCACTGGGCCTCGCAGGGCCCCGACTTCAAGATGAACGCGGCGCTCGTCGACGGCGAGATCGTCGGCTTCGTCGGCTCGGGTCCGGCCCGCGACAAGGACGCCCCGGCGTTCCGCGAGCTGTACTTCATCTACCTGCTCGACGCGTACCACTCGACCGGCATCGGCCAGAAGCTCTTCGACGCCGCCGTCGAGAAGGACGAGCCGCTCTACCTCTGGGTCGCCGAGGACAACCCCCGCGCGCACCGCTTCTACACGCGCAACGGGTTCCACCTCGACGGCGCCGCGCACACCGAGCCGTTCCTCGGTGAGACGCTCACCGAGGTCCGCTTCGTGCGCCCCTGACCCTCGTCCTCACCGGAAGGGCCGCCCCGCGGGGCGGCCCTTTTCGTCTGCCCTCAGAGGCGTTCGATGATCGTGACGTTCGCGACGCCGCCACCCTCGCACATCGTCTGCAGGCCGTAGCGGCCGCCGGTGCGCTCCAGCTCGTTGAGCAGGGTCGCGAGGATGCGGGTTCCGGTCGCGCCGATCGGATGCCCCAGGGCGATGCCGCCGCCGTTGACGTTGACCTTCTCGTGCGGCGCACCGGTCTCGCGCATCCAGGCGAGCACGACGGAGGCGAACGCCTCGTTGACCTCGAGCAGGTCGATGTCCTCGATCCGGAGCCCGGTGCGCGCCAGCGCGTGCCGGGTCGCCGGGATCGGTGCCGTGAGCATGAGCACGGGGTCGTCGCCGCGGACGGAGAGGTGGTGGATGCGGGCCCGCGGGGTGAGGCCGTGCTCCTGCACCGCCCGCGCACTGGCGATGAGCACGGCGCTCGATGCGTCGCTGATCTGCGACGCGACCGCCGCGGTGATCCGTCCCCCGGGCGCGAGCGGCGGCAGGCCGGCCATGCGTTCGAGCGTGGTGTCCCGGCGCACGCCCTCGTCGTGGTCGAGCCCGGCGAGCGGCGCGATCTCCGCCGCGAACCGCCCCTCGTCCTGGGCGACGGCTGCCCGGCGGTGGCTCTCCAGCGCGTACCGCTCCATCTCCTCCCGCGAGATGTCCCACCGCTCGGCGATGAGCTCCGCGCCCCGGAACTGCGAGATCTCCTGGTCGCCGTACCGCTCCTGCCATCCGGGCGACTCAGCGTACGGCGTCGTGAAACCGTACTCCCGGCCGACGGTCGCGGCCGCCGTGAGCGGGATCCGCGACATGTTCTGCAGCCCGCCGGCGATCACGAGGTCACTGGTGCCGCTGAGCACCGCCTGCGCGGCGAAGTGCACGGCCTGCTGACTGGATCCGCACTGGCGGTCGATCGTCACGCCGGGCACGTGCTCCGGGAAGCCGGCGACGAGCAACGCGGTGCGCGCGACGTTCCCGGCCTGTCCCCCGAGCGCATCGATGGCTCCGAGGATCACGTCGTCCACGGCGCCAGGGTCGATGCCGGTGCGGTCGACGAGGGCCCGCAGACTGTGCGCGCCGAGGTCGGCGGGGTGGATCTCCGCGAGAGCGCCGCCACGGCGTCCGACCGGTGAACGGACCGCGTCGACGATGTAGGCCTCTGCCATGATCTCCCTCTCCTCAGTCCTCCACGCCGGTCGGCAGGAGCAGCCGGAAGCGCTCACACAGCACCGGCATGTCGGGTTCGTAGCCGCGCGGGCTCTCGGAGTGGGTGCGCCAGTAGCGCTCGTGCACCTCGCGCCAGTGCGCCAGGGTGCGATCCCCCTCCCCCTCGGCGAACGCGTGCGCCTCGTCGACCTCGTCGAACGGCACGATGTCGATCGCCGTGGTCTCGATCACGGCGCGCGGGGCGCCGGTTCCGTCGAGGATGATGCTGAGCTCGCCGACGGTCGGCAGCGGGTCCCCCGTCTCCTCGTAGTCCCAGACGGAGGACGCGGTGCCCACCTTGATGCCTCGGAGCACGAGCTCCAGGAGTTCGTCGGCGTGCTCCGGCGTCGCGCCGAAACCCCACGCCTCGGGAAGGGCCTCGGGCAGGTGGGGCAGCGCGATGCGGGCCTCGCGCCAGTAGTCCTCGATGGTGGTGCGGTCGGTCATGGATCAGCGCCCCGAGACCTTGCCGAACGCCCTCGCGATCGGCGCGAGCACGAGCGGGCGCGCCGCGACCCACGCGATCGCGATCACGACGAGCGAGGCGATGAACACCCAGAACCCCGTCCACGTCGCGGCATCCTGCGCGGCGAACATGTGGTTGAGGTTGCGCAGGAAGCCGGTCAGCATCACGAGCGCGACGTGCGCGATGATGAACGCCACGAAGTACAGCATCACCGGGAAGTGCAGGGCGCGGGCCCATTCCACCGGGTACGCCTTCGACAGGCGCTCCGCCTTCTTGGGCCAGAGCCCCGACATGCGGAACCCGGTGACGGCGGCGAGCGGTGCCGCGAGGAAGACGGTGACGAAGTAGGCGAGCTGCTGCAGGCTGTTGTAGTTGTTCCAGCCGTTCTCGTGCGGCCAGTCGAACGAGATGTACTGCAGCGCCGCCGACAGCGCGTTCGGGAAGACCTCCCAGCTCGTCGGCACGATCCGCACCCAGTGTCCCGTGGCGAACAGCAGCACCACGAAGATCACGCCGTTCAGCAGCCACAGGATGTCGAGCGCCTGGTGGAACCAGAGGTTCAGGCTGATCTTGCCCTTCGGGTTGTTCCGCGGCGTCCAGAACACGCTCGGCCGCTTCTCGGTGCGCACCTGCAGGCCCGACCGGATGATCAGCACGATCAGGAACATGTTGAAGAAGTGCGCCCAGTTGACCCACGGCGCGAAGCCGGGCTCGACCGGGATCGGCGGCTCGTACTCGCCCGGGAAGGCTGCCAGGAAGTCCTGCAGGAAGGGGAGGCTGAGCAGCGCGCGGACCAGAGCCACGGCCGCGGCCGCGAGCACACCGAGAGCGGCGGCGCCGAACAGCACCGCGATCGCCTGGGTCCAGGTCGGGCGCCGGCGAGCGGTCGGGGTGGCGATCGTGGCAGCGGCCGGGAGGTGTCGGGGGGCACGACCGTTCCAGACCGTGCGGGTCCAGGGCAGCGGTGTGCTGATGTCGGCCGCGGGCGCCAGGGTGGTACCGGGGGCGGCGGGCTCGGCAGGCGGCGCCGCCGGAGACGGCGTCTCCGGGATCAGCGCGGCATCCGGCGTCACGGCCGCGGCCGTGGCCGCTCGCGCGGGCGCGGTGCCGGCAGGCGGCCACGGCTCGCCACCCGGCACACGAGGCAGTCCGCGGCGGACGCTCTCGCCCCCGGCGGAGGTCGTCGGAGCGGGCACCGCATCGGACGCCGGGTCCGACGTCGGCGAGGCAGCGGTCGAAGCGGACGCGGGCGCCGCAGGTGCGGGCGGCGTCGGCGCGTCAGCGGCGGTGGGTGCGGCCTGCGCGGCCGCGCCCGGAGCCGCGGCGGGTCCGGGCGACGCCGCGGACGGCGGCCACGGCTCGCCGCCGGGAACGCGCGGCAGGCCGCGACGGAGCGCCGGGCGCGGCGCGGCGTCCGGTGTCGCGGCCGGAGCAGTGTCATCCGGCGCGTGCGGCACCGAACGGTCCTCGGCGCGCTCCGCCGGCGTCGCGACCGGGGTCGCCGCCGGCGCGTCGACGGCCGCGGTCACCCCGGACGGCTCGACCGCATCGACGGCATCGACGGTCACGTCGGCGGGCGGCCACGGCTCGCCGCCCGGCACCCGCGGAAGCCCGCGGCGCAGCACCCGCGTCGCCATGACTACTTCTTCCGCGCCTCGAGCGCGGCGATCACCTGCGGGACGATCGCGAACACGTCGCCGACGATGCCGAAGTCGGCGACGTCGAAGATCGGCGCCTCCGGGTCCTTGTTGATCGCCACGATGTTCTTCGACGTCTGCATGCCGGCGCGATGCTGGATCGCGCCGGAGATCCCGAGCGCGACGTAGAGCTGCGGCGACACCGAGACGCCGGTCTGCCCGACCTGGTGGGACTGCGGGATGTAGCCCGCGTCGACGGCGGCCCGCGAGGCGCCGACCGCGGCCCCGAGGGCGTCGGCGAGCTCCTCCACGAGCACGAACTTCTCCTTCGAGGCGAGACCGCGGCCGCCCGACACGACGCGGGTCGCTCCGCGCAGCTCGGGCCGGGACGAGGTGGCCTCGACCGTCTCGATGGGGCCCGCCGTCGCGGCGACCGCTCCGGACGGAGTGACCGCGAGCTGTTCGACCTGCGGAGAGGCGACCGCCTCGGCCCTGGCCTCCACCGCACCCTGACGCACCGTGACGACGAGCGTGCCGTACGTCGCGGCCGCGTCGACGAGGTACGCCCCGCCGTAGACCGAGTGGTGGGCGACGATGCCTTCGTCGTCGCGGGAGACCCCGACCGCATCGACGGCGAGAGCGCTCTTCGTCCGCACCGCGAACCGCCCGGCGACATCGCGTCCGGAGATCGAGTTCGAGATGAGAACGGCCGCGGGCTGCACCTGCGCGGCGGCGGCCTGCAACGCGTCGACGATCGGGACCGTCAGCGCGGACGGGTCGCCGTCGGCCGTGAGCACGACTGCGGCTCCGGCCTCCGCTGCGCTGGCGACCGCGGCTTCGGTACCGCCGACGATCACCGCGACCGGTGTGCCGATGCCCGCCGCCGCGCCGAGGAGTCCGGCGGCACTGCTGGCGAGCTCGCCGGACGGGTCGACGTCGAGGAGCACGAGGATCGGGTTCTCGGGGTACGCCATGTCACACCAGCCTGTTCTGCACGAGGAACTCGACGAGCTTCTCCGCGGCATCGCCCTCGTCGGTGATCTTGACCCCGGCGGCCCGCGGGGGCTTCTCCGAGACCGCGGTCATGATGGTCCGCGGAGCCGCCGCCGGGTCGGCCGACACGTCGAGGTCGGCGAGGGACAGCACCTCCAGCGGCTTCTTCTTCGCCGCCATGATGCCCTTGAAGTTCGGGAACCGGGCGTCCGGGAGTGCCTCGGTGATGGAGATCACGGCGGGCAGCGGCGCGGTCACCTGCTGGCTGCCCGCGTCGGCGCCGCGGGTGCCGGAGACGCCATCGGCGGTGATCTCGACCGCGGTGAGGGCGGTGGCCTGCGCCCAGCCGAGGTGTTCGGCGAGCATGGCCGGGAGGACGCCGCCGGCGCCGTCGGTGGACAGGTTGCCGGTGATGACGAGGTCGGGGGCGCCGCGGCGGATCGCGGCGGCGAGGACCTCGGCGGTGAGGCCCAGGTCGGCGCCGACGAGCTGCTCGTCGACGACGTGCACGGCTGACGCGGCACCGATCGCGAGGGCGCGTCGCACGGAGGCGGTCGCGCTCTCCGGCGCCATCGTGAGGGCCACGACCTCGGTGCCCTCGTTCTTGTCGGCGTGGGCCAGGGCGACCTCGAGGGCCCGCTCCGTGATCTCGTCGAGGACCACATCCCCGGCGCCGCGTTCGGCGAGTCCGGTCTCGAGATTCAACGTGCGATCGCCATAGGTGTCCGGCACCTCTTTGACCAGGACGAAGATCTTCATCGAATGCTCCTCACGACACGCTGAGTCTATCCGCACGCTCTTCTATGTAGCCAAAGGCGGAGGGATCCGCAGGCCGCACCCCCGATTTCCGCCACGAATGTATACATAGTCGACAGTCGCGCCCCACGGCTCGCCGCTGGCGACCGGGGGCGGCCTCCCCCGGTACCGTAGAGACGTGGTCCGACCCCGCCCGCTTCCCGTCGACCCGCTCGCCGAGGCGAAGCGGCAGTGGATCGCGCACGGCTGGACCGAGGCCGCGGACGGCATGACCGTCGTCACCTCGGTCATGCGCGCTCAACAGCTGCTCCTGGCCCGTGTCGACGCGGCCCTCAAGCCCTTCGCGCTGAGCTTCGCCCGCTACGAGGTCCTCCGCCTGCTGGCCTTCAGCCGCGCCGGACGCCTGCCGTTGTCGAGCGTCGTCGCGCGCCTGCAGGTCCACGCCACCACCATCACGAGCACCGCCGAGCGGCTCATGCGCGACGGCCTCGTCATCCGCGAACCGCACCCGCACGACGGGCGCGCGGCGATGCTCGCCCTGACCGACGACGGCCGCGACCTCGTCGAGCGGGCGACGACCGCCCTCAACGCCGACGTCTTCGCCGACCCCGGCATGAGCGAAGCCGACGCCGCCGAGCTCGTCGCCATCGTCGCCCGCCTGCGCCGCGACGCCGGCGACTTCATCGACCCGCGCCCCCTCCCCGAACCGCTCTGATGCCGCGGTTCGTGCTCGAGACCGTGATCGCGGCACCCCGCCCTGCCGTCTTCGCCGCGGCGCTGGACCCGGAGCTGCATCTGCAGTCGATGGCGCGCTACGACGAGACGATGATCGAGGAGCCCGCGGGCGGTGCGTTCACCGAGGGGTCCACGGTCACCTGGCGCGCGCGGCACTTCGGCATCCCGTTCCGCCTGCGTTCCGTGGTGTTCGACATCGACGCGCCGCATCGGTTCACGGACCGGCAGATCGCCGGGCCGTTCCGCGAGCTCCGACACGAGCATGTGTTCGAGGAGCACCCGCGCGGCACCCTCATGCGCGACACGATCGAGTTCCGCTCGCCCTTCGGACCCCTCGGCCGCCTCGTCGACGCCCTCGTGCTCGGCCGGTACATGGAGCGGCTGATCGCCGAACGCAACTCCGCGCTCGTCGCCGCGATCGAGGATGGCGGGCGTACTCTTCCTGCATGAGCGAACTGCGCGTGCACACCGTCCTCACCGGTCGCGGCCCCGCCGCGGCGATCCTCCTCACCGACGAGCAGGTGGCCTCCTTCGGCGCGGGCAAGGCCTTCCCGGTCGCGGTCACGATCGGCGGCCGCACCGCGCGCCTGCGCCTGGCCCGGATGGGAGGCGAGAACATGATCGGTCTCAGCAAGGCCGCCCGCGCAGACCTCGGGGTGGAGATCGATCAGGAGGTCGATGCCGTGATCCGGCTCGACACCGCGGAACGCACGGTCGACGTCCCGGCCGCACTGGCCGCCGCCCTCGATGCCGACCCCGCGGTGCGCGCGGCCTTCGATGCCCTCTCACCCTCGGCGCGCAAGGAGCACGCCCGAGCGGTCGCCGAGGCCAAGCAGGAGGCGACGCGCGAGCGCCGGATCGCGAAGATCGTGGAGTCCCTGCGCGGCTGATCTGTGCCCCGCCGTCAGCGGTTCTGGAAGTCCGGCGTGCGCTTCTCGCGGAAGGCCGCCATCCCCTCCTTCTGGTCGTGCGTGTCGAACAGTGCCGCGAACGCCTGCTTCTCGTGGGCGAGGCCTGCGGACAACGTCGTCTCCATCGCCGCATCGAGCGCGGCCTTGGCGGCGTAGACCGACGGGAGCGACTTCGACGCGATCGTCTCGGCCAGCGTCGTCGCCTCGGCCAGGAGATCCGCCGCGGGGACGACACGGGACACGAGTCCGGCGCGCTCCGCCTCCTCGGCGCCCATGAAGCGCCCGGACAGCACGAGCTCCGCCGCCTTGTAGTACCCGACCGCGCGGATGAGCCGCTGTGTTCCGCCCATGCCCGGGATCACCCCGAGGTTGATCTCGGGCTGCCCGAACTTCGCGGTGTCCGCGGCGAGGATGATGTCGCACATCATCGCCAGCTCGCAGCCGCCTCCGAGCGCGAACCCGGAGACCGCCGCGATGACCGGCGTGCGCACGGCCGCGAAGTCGTGCCAGACGCCGAAGTGGTCCGTCTCGAGCATCTCCGCCGCGGACATGCCCTCCATCTCCTTGATGTCGGCGCCGGCCGCGAAGGCCTTCTCAGAGCCGGTCACGACGATGGCCCCGACGCCGTCATCCGCATCGAAGGCCTGCGCGGCCGCGGTGACCTCCTCGGCGAGCCGGCTGTTCAGCGCGTTGAGCGCCTCGGGACGGTGGAGGGTGATCCAGCCCACGCGTCCGCGCTGCTCCACCAGGATCGTCTCGTACTCGGTCATCGCTCCCGCCTTCCTGTCGTTATCCACCCTCCCCTTCGAATCGCCCGATTTGCTGCATTTCGGCCGGATTCGCGACCATTCAGGCGATTCGAAAGCCGGAGGTCAGCCACGGATGTCCGTGATGATGCCGGAGAAGTCACGGGCGGCGCCGTCGCCGGCGGCGTAGGCGGCGTACAGCTCCTGCGCCAGACGACCCATCCGCGCGTCCGTCGAGGTCTGCTCGATGGCCTGCAGCGCGAGACCGAGGTCCTTCGCCATGAGGGCGCCCGCGAACCCCGGCTGGTAGTCCCGGTTCGCGGGGCTGGTGGGCACCGGACCGGGCACGGGGCAGTTCGTGGTGAGCGCCCAGCACTGCCCCGACGCCTGGGACACCACATCGAACAGGGCCTGATGCTCGAGCCCCAACCGCTCGCCCAGCACGAACGCCTCGGCGACGGCGATCTGCGACACCGCGAGCACCATGTTGTTGCAGACCTTCGCCGCCTGTCCGAGTCCCGGTCCGCCGCAGTGCACGATGCGCTTCCCCATGATCTCCAGCAGCGGCAGCGCCGCCGCGAAGTCGTCGTCGGAACCCCCGACCATGAACGCCAGGGTCCCGGCCTCCGCCCCGACCACACCTCCGGATACCGGAGCATCGATGTGCCGGTGGCCGGCGGCGAGCGCGAGCGCATGGGCGGCCCGCGCCTCGTCCACCGCGATGGTCGACGACTCGATGAACAGCGTCCCGGGGCGCGCGGCCGCCAGCAGCTCCGTGCGGTAGGCCTCGATGACGTGCTTCCCCGCCGGGAACATCGTCACCACGACCTCCGCGTCCGCCACCGCCTCCGCGCCGCTCGCCGCCACGGGGATCCCGGCCGCCCGCGCCGCCTCGATCGCCGCGGGCACGAGGTCGAAGCCGTGCACCTCGTGTCCGGCGGCGACGAGGTTCTTCGCCATCGGCAGCCCCATGTGCCCGAGCCCGAGGAAGGCGACGCGGGTCATGATGCGCTCCGCATCGACGCCGACCCCGCGGGTCGCAGCATCTCCCGACCGACGATCAGGCGCATGATCTCGTTCGTCCCCTCGAGGATCTGGTGCACGCGGAGGTCGCGGACGATCTTCTCGATGCCGTAGTCCTGCAGATAGCCGTAGCCGCCGTGCAGCTGGAGGGCGCGGTTGGCCACCTCGAAGCCGGCGTCGGTCGCGAAGCGCTTCGCCATCGCGCAGCGCATCGTCGCATCCGGCGCCTTCTCGTCCACCGCCTGCGCGCCGTCGCGCACCATCAGCCGCGCGGCCTGCAGATCGGTGCGCATGTCGGCGATCGCGAAGAGGATCGACTGCTTCTCCGCCAGGGGCTCGCCGAACGCGACGCGCTCGTGCACGTACTGCACCGCCTTGTCGAGCGCGGCCTGCGCACCGCCGAGCGAGCACGCCGCGATGTTGAGGCGCCCGCCGTTCAGCGCCGACATCGCGATCGCGAAACCGCGCCCCTCGTCGCCGAGCATCGCGGACGCCGGCACCCGCACACCGTCCATGATCACGGGGCGGGTCGGCTGCGCGTGCCACCCCATCTTCTTCTCCGCGGCGCCGAAGCTCAGGTTCTCCGCGTCGCCGGGGACGAGGAAGGCGCTGATGCCCTTGGCTCCCGGCTCGCCGGTCCGTGCCATGACGACGTACACCGCGGCCTCACCGGCTCCGGAGATGAACTGCTTCACCCCGGTCAGTACATACTCGTCGCCTTCACGGACGGCGCTGGTCGCGATGTTCGCCGCGTCGGAGCCGGCCCCCGGCTCGGTGAGGCAGTAGCCGCCGAACTCCTGCATGGCGGTCAGCGACGGCAGCCAGTGCGACCTCTGCTCATCGTCGCCGTAGGTGTCGATCATCCAGACCACCATGTTGTGGATGGAGATGTAGGCGGCCAGGGCGGGGTCGGCCTTGGCGAGCTCCTCGAAGATGGCGACGGTGTCGACCCGGGTGAGGCCCGTGCCGCCGAACTCCTCGCTCACGTAGATCCCGCCGAGGCCGAGCTCGCCGCCGCGCTGCAGCGACTCCCGCGGGAACAGGTGCTTCTCGTCGCGTTCCGCGGCGAACGGGGCGAGCTCCGCATCGGCGAACTCTCGCACGGCGTCGAGGATCGCCTCGCGCTCCTCGTCGGTGGTGGTGACGGTGGTCATGGTCATCGCGTGTCCTTAGTGCATCGTGGGGATGACGAAGCTCGCGCCCTCGCGGATCCCCGACGGCCAGCGGCTCGTCACGGTCTTGGTCTTGGTGTAGAAGCGGAAGGCGTCGGCGCCGTGCTGGTTGAGGTCGCCGAAACCGCTGCGCTTCCAGCCGCCGAACGTGTAGTAGGCGATCGGCACCGGGATGGGCACGTTCACGCCCACCATCCCCACCTCCACGCGAGCGGCGAAGTCGCGAGCCGCGTCGCCGTCGCGCGTGAAGATGGCGACGCCGTTGCCGTACTCGTGCTCGGAGGCCATGCGCAGCGCCTCTTCGTAGTCGGTGGCGCGGGCGATCACGAGCACCGGGCCGAAGATCTCCTCGCGATAGATCGCCATGTCGGTCGTCACGTGGTCGAAGAGCGTCGGTCCGAGGTAGAAGCCCTCCTCGTGCCCGGGGACCGTGAACCCGCGGCCGTCGGCAAGCAGCGTCGCGCCCTCGTCGATGCCCTGCTGGATGTAGCCCTCGACGCGCTCGACGGCTGCCCGCGTGACCAGGGGTCCGTAGTCGACGTCCGCCGCGAGGGACGGCCCGACCCGCAGCTGCGCGACGCGTTCGGTGAGCTTGGCGGCGAGCGCGTCCGCGGTCTCCGCACCGACCGGGACGGCGACCGAGATCGCCATGCACCGCTCCCCCGCGGAGCCGTAGCCGGCACCGATGAGGGCGTCGACGGCCTGGTCGAGGTCGGCGTCCGGCATCACGATCATGTGGTTCTTCGCGCCGCCGAAGCACTGCGCCCGCTTGCCGTGAGCGGCCGCGGTGGCGTAGATGTACTCGGCGATGGGCGTGGAGCCGACGAACCCGACGGCGCGGATCCGGTCGTCGGTGAGGAGGGTGTCCACCGCCTCCTTGTCGCCGTGCACCACGTTGAGGACGCCGGCCGGCAGCCCCGCTTCGAGGAACAGCTCGGCGAGACGCACCGGCACCGAGGGGTCGCGCTCACTGGGCTTGAGCACCACCGCGTTGCCGGCGGCGAGCGCGGGACCGGCCTTCCACAGCGGGATCATGGCGGGGAAGTTGAAGGGCGTGATCGCCGCGACGACCCCGAGCGGCTGCCGCATCGAGTACACGTCGATGCCGGCCCCGGCCCCCGTGGAGTACTCCCCCTTGAGCAGGTGGGGTGCGCCGGCGGAGAACTCGATCACCTCGAGGCCGCGCTGGATGTCGCCCTTGGCGTCGTCCACGGTCTTGCCGTGCTCGCTCGCGAGGAGTTCGGCCAGCGAGGTCATCTCCTGCTGCACGAGGTCGAGGAACCGCAGGAGCACACGGGCGCGCTTCTGCGGGTTGGTCGCCGCCCACGCGACCTGCGCCTCTTCGGCGTTCGCGATCACACGGCGCACCTCCTCCGCGGATGCGAGCGGCACCCGGGCCTGCACGGCTCCGGTGCTCGGGTCGAAGACGTCGGCGAAGCGGCCGTCTTCCGGGGTGACATGCGTTCCGCCCACGAAGTGCGGGATAGTACGGGTCATTGTGCGACATCCCTCCGTGCCGTCTTTGGCACATCGGCGAGTTTACTCCGACGACCGTGAAAATACGAGGACGTCCTTGTATCTTGCGGCGCCCCGCGTTCGGATGCCGCCGTCGCCCGTTCTCCGGCCGTTCACCCGCCGGACATCCGGGCCGATTACAACTGCAGATGCACGGCACAGACTCAGACCGGATCGGGTAGTCGCGTCTCCCGTGCGCACGGTGAGCACTCTGGCTCCCGAGACCCCCGCCGAATCGGGTCGGCGGGGGTCTTCTCTTCCCTTTCGAATCGCTTGCTTTGCTCTATCTCGGCCGGGGATGGAGCACAGTGCGCGATTCGAACGGGGGCTGTGGAGACGGATCCCGGCGCGGCCGCCGGGGTGGGAGCGTGGGGGCATGGGACGACGACAGCAGCTTCCGGGCCGCTTCGAGGGGGACTTCGCGGTGCGGACGGCGCGGATGCACGGAATCAGCCGCGGACGGCTGCGCGGATCCGACCTCGAGGCTCCGTTCCACGGGGTCCGCGTGCACCCGCGCCCGGCGCCCGGGCCCGCCATCGCGGACCCGTACGAGCGGCAGCGGCGAGCGCGGGTGGCACGAGCGCAGTCCTATGCCCCGATCCTGCATACCGGGCACTTCTTCAGTCACGAGACTGCCGTGTCGATCTGGGGAGGCCCGCTGCCACTCGCCTTCGACGACCGCGGGGGTATCGCGACGGCGGACGACCTCGCCCTCCACGTCAGTGCGTCCGGCGGGATCCCGTTCCCTCGCGCCCGCGGCGTGACCGGACACCGCACGCTGTCCAGCCTCACCTCGATCCGCTATCGGGACGGACTCCGCGTGACCTCCCCCGCCGCGACCTGGGTCGCCCTGGGCACGCTGCCGCTCGTGGACCTGGTGGCGCTCGGCGACTACTTCTGCCGGCACTGGAGACCGGGCGTCGGGCGGCCGAGGGTCGGGCGGCAGCCGTGGGCGACGGTCGACGAGCTGCGGGAGATGCTGGCTGCCGGGCGGAGGCGCGGGGCGGCACGGTTGCGGGAGGCGGTCGAGCTCGTGCGGGAGGACTCGTGGTCGCCGCGGGAGAGCCGGCTGCGGTGCCTCCTGGTCGCGGCCGGGATTCCGGAGCCGCAGCTCAACGTGGACGTGTTCGACGACCGGGGCCGCTTCCTCGCCTGCGTCGACATGGTCTGGGAGGCCGAACGCGTCGCAGTGGAGTATCACGGCATGGTGCACGGCGCGCAGTGGGCACGGGATGTCGAGCGGGTCGCGGCGCTGCGGGCTGCCGGGTGGACGGTGATCGAGGTCACCGCACCTCTCCTCCACAGACCAGAGGAGCTGATCCGCCGTGTGGCGTCAGCTCTGGGGCGGTGACCCCGCGTTCGAATCGCGCGAATGGCGGCATCCGGCCCGGATTTACAGCCAATCGCGCGACTCGAAGGAGAACTAGAATCGACCAGGCGCCGCGACCCTGGCGCCGCCACCCCGCGTCCGCACCCCGACGCCGCTCACCCCCGAGGACCGCACCATGTCCGCATCCGCGCCTGTCTCCGAACCCGTCACCGTCTCCATCCGCCGCGAGGTCGACCCGGAGCGCATCGCCGAGGCCACCGCGTGGGTGCAGACCGGGGTGAACCTCGCGACGAAGTACCCGGGATTCCTCGGCTCCGGCTGGGTCCGTGCCGGCGAGGACTCGCAGGTGTGGCACATGCTCTACCGCTTCGCGAGCGAGGACGCGCTCACCGCATGGGAGCAGTCCGGGGAGCGCGCGTGGTGGCTGTCGATGGGCCAGGGCTTCGTCCGCAGCGAGCGGTCCAAGCGTCGCTCCGGCATCGAGGGGTGGTTCGACGAGCCGTCCACGGGCTCCATCCCCGTCGTCGACCCTGACGGGACGACCAGCACCGTGACCGTCGCCCCCGCGCCGCCGCGGTGGAAGCAGGCCGTCTCGATCTGGCTCGGCTTCTTCCCCGTGAACCTCGCGTTCACGTATGCCATGAGCCCGGTGCCGGGATGGGACGCCGTGCCGCTGTGGCTCCGCGTGCTCATCACCACCCTCGTGCTCACGCCGATCATGACGTACTGGGTGCTGCCGTTCGTCACGCGCTCCCTGCGGAACTGGCTCGCCCGCTAGCGGACCCCCTTCTCAGGAGCCGGATTCCGCACCCGGGGTGACCCCCTTCTTCGCCGGTTCCACGAGCGAGAGCGGATCGGCGATGTCCTCCAGCGACTTGCCGGCGGCACTGACGCCGAAGACACCGCACACGACACCGCCGAACATCATGATCGCCGCACCGAGCACATAGCCCCAGAACAGCGGACCGCGGTCGCCGGACTCCGCGCTCGCACCGATCAGCGCACCGTAGAGCACCGGGGCGATGGCGCCGACGAGCTGCCCGATCGAGAAGACGTACGAGATCACCTGGCTGCGCAGCTCGAGCGGGAAGATCTCGCTCACCGTCAGATACGCGGCGGAGGCCCCGGCCGAGGCGAAGAAGAACGACGCACACCAGAACGCCGTGTGCGTGCCCGCGTTCAGCACGCCCGCGTTGAAGAGGAAGGCGCTGACGAGCAGGATCAGTCCCGCGAGCACGTAGGTGCCGAACAGCATCCGCCGACGACCCCACGTGTCGAAGAAGTGGCCGAGGATGAGGGCGCCGGCGAGGTTGCCCACCGCGAAGACGATGAAGTACTGCGACGCGGATGCCGGCGGTGTGTCGTAGAAGTTCTCCAGCACGAGCGCGTACGTGAAGAAGATCGCGTTGTAGAGGAAGGACTGCGTGACCATCATCGTGATGCCGACGAGCGTGCGCCGCGGGTACTTCTTGAACAGCACCTTCGCGATCACGAGGAAGGGGACGCTGCCGTACTCCTTGACCGTGATGGCCTTGCTCTCGTCGACGGGCTCGATCGTCTTGCCCTCTTTGCGGATGCGCTCCTCGATCTGGTCGACGTTGCGCTCCGCCTCCTCCTCGCGACCGTGGGTCATCTGCCAGCGCGGGCTCTCCGGGATGTGCCGTCGCAGCCAGATGATGAGGAGGCCGAGGATCGGGCCGAGGAAGAAGCTCAGCCGCCAGCCGATGTCGGCGGGCAGGATGTCGGTGTTGAGGAAGAACATGTTGGCCACGGCGCCGAGGGCCGCACCGCCCCAGTAGGTGCCGTTGATGGCGATGTCGACCCGGCCGCGGTACTTCGCGGGGATGATCTCGTCGATGGCCGAGTTGATGGCTGCGTATTCGCCGCCGATGCCCGCCCCGGCGACGAAGCGCCAGATATAGAAGAACCAGGGGGCGAACGCGAGGCCGGCGACGGCCGACCCGACGAGGTACACGCCGAGGGAGAGCAGGAAGAGGTTCTTGCGGCCGAGGCGGTCGGCGAGACGGCCGAACACGAGGGCACCGAACACCTGGCCGAGCAGGTAGCAGGTGCCGGCGAGGCCGACCTCAGCCGGGCCCATCCCCAGCGTCTGCGCGTAGCCGTTCGCCGCGACGATCTGCACCTCGAGGCCGTCGAGGATCCAGGAGAACCCGAGTCCGACGATGATCATCCAGTGGAAGCGCGACCAGGGGAGCCGGTCCATGCGCGCGGGGACGAGCGACCGGACCCCCGTGACGGTGACGTCGGACGCGGACATGGGGCCTCCTTCTCGCGGGACGGTCGTCCGTCCCGGATCCGGTTTACTCCTCCCCGGAATCCGCCGCATCCGCTTGACCCCAGGGCTTCGGCACGCTACCGCTTCGAATCGCGCGAATGGCTCCATCCCGGGGTGAGATGGAGCCATTCAGGCGATTCGAACGGAGGAGGTCAGCCGGTGACGTGCCGCTCGTCGGGGCCGTCGTAGTGCGACAGCGGGCGGATCAAGGCGTTCGCGCCGGCCTGCTCGATGACGTGGGCGGTCCAACCCGTCACCCGCGCCGCGACGAACAGCGGCGTGAAGGTGAGGGTGTCGAAGCCGATGAGGCTGTACGCCGGACCGGACGGATAGTCGAGGTTCGGGTGGATCCCCTTGCGCTCGACGAACTGCGACTCCAGCGCGTCGTACAGCGCGGCGACGTCCTCCCGGCCGTAGTGCGCGACGAGGGTGTCGAGCGCGGCCTTCATGGTCGGCACGCGGGAGTCGCCGTTCTTATAGACGCGGTGCCCGAAGCCCATGATCTTGCGCTTCTCCGCGAGGGCCTTGTCGAGCCAGGCCTCCACGGCGTCCGCCGACCCGATCTCGGTGAAGATGTGCAGCACCGCCTCGTTCGCCCCGCCGTGCAGCGGGCCCTTGAGCGCGCCGATGGCTCCGACGACCGCGGAGTAGATGTCGCTGAGGGTCGAGGTGATGACCCGGGCGGTGAACGTCGAGGCGTTGAAGGAGTGCTCGGCGTAGAGGATCATCGACCGGTTGAACGCATCGACCACGACGTCGTCGGCCTCCTCCCCGAACGTCATCCAGAGGAAGTTCGCCGAGTAGTCTAGGTCGTCGCGCGGAGCGATGAGCTCCTGGCCACGACGGCGACGCTGACCGTAGGCGACGATGGCCGGCAGCGCCGCGAACAGGCGGATGCTGCGCGCCAGGTTCTGCTCGGGACTGCCACCGGCGTCGAGCACCGAGCCGCCGGCCTCGGGGTCCGATGCGCCGATGAGGCTCACGGCCGTGCGCACCTCGTCCATCGGGTGCGCCTCGAGGGGCACGAGATCGATCGCGGCCTTCACGTTGTCGGCCAGGGCGCGGTGCTTGCGCTCCTCCAGCCGGAACGCGGCGAGCTCGTCGCCCGTCGGCAGCTCGCCGTTCCACAGCAGGTACGCCACGGCCTCGAAGGACTGCGTGTCGGCGAGCTCCTGCACGGGATAGCCGCGGTAGAGCAGGCTGTTCGTCTCGGGGTTGACCTTCGAGATCGCCGTCGTGTCGACGACGACCCCCGCGAGGCCCTTCTTGATGTCCGGCTCGGTCATGGTCACTCCTTCGTAACGGTGAAGTTGAAGACGCCCGAGTCGAAGTGGTTGTACGACTCGTAGTCGATCAGCTCGTAGAGGTCGGCGCGGTGCTGCATCTCGCCGAGCTTCGAGGTCAGGTGCCCCTCGTCGTTCAGCGTATCGAGCGCACGGCCCGCCGCCCCCATCGCGATCCGCAGCAGCGAGACCGGCCAGATGACCATGCGTACCCCGGCATCGCGGAGTGCGTCGACCGAGAACAGCTCGCTCTTGCCGAACTCGGTCATGTTCGCGAGGATCGGCACGTCCAGCGCCGCGGCCATGGCCTCGAACTCGCCGATCGTGCGCATCGCCTCGGGGAAGATCGCGTCGGCCCCCGCGTCGACGAGCGCCTTGGCCCGGTCGATCGCCGCGTCCAGCCCCTCGATCGCGCGGATGTCGGTGCGCGCCATGATCAGGAAGTTCTCGTCGCGGCGGGCATCGGCGGCCGCGCGGATCCGCTTGATCGCGGTGTCCTCGTCGACCACGGCCTTGCCGTCGAGGTGGCCGCAGCGCTTGGGGTTGATCTGGTCCTCGATGTGCGTTCCCGCGAGGCCGGCGTCTTCGAGCTCCTGGATCGTGCGGGCGACGTTCATCGGCTCGCCGAAGCCGGTGTCGGCGTCGACGATCGCGGGGAGGTCGGTCATGCGGGCGATCTGCTTCGCCCGCCCGGCGACCTCGGTGAGCGTGGTGAGGCCGATGTCGGGCAGGCCGAGGTCGGCGGAGAGCACGGCGCCCGAGATGTAGACGCCCTCAAACCCCTTCTGCTCGATCAGCCGGGCGCTCAGTGGGTTGAACGCGCCGGGGAACCGCAGCAGCTCCCCGGAGGCGAGCCGTTCCCGGAACAGGCGCCGCTTCTCGGCGGGCGTCGTCGTGGAGTACAGCATCAGAACAGACCGGCCGGGGCGTCGGCGTCGTCGAGCAGACCCGGCTTCGCGACGATCGAGAGCTCGGCGACCTCGGCAGCCGTGAGCTCGGGCAGGCGCTGCACGAGCTCCAGGAACCGCTCGATCTCGGCCGGCTCGAGCACCGGCTCCGCGAGCAGACGGAACTTGGCGATGTAGTTCTCCCGTGCGAACGGACGGGCACCGAGCGGGTGCGCGTCGGCGACGGCGATCTCGTCCACCACGGTCGAGCCGTCGGTGAGGCGGATCTCGACGCGGCCGCCGAAGGCCTTCTCGTCCGGGTCCTCCGAGTGATAGCGGCGCGTCCATTCCGCGTCCTCCGCCGTGGTGATCGTGTGCCACAGCGCGACGGTGTCGGGGCGGCCTGCGCGCTCCGGCGTGTAGGAGTCGACGTGGTGCCAGCCGCCGTCCTGCAGCGCCACCGCGAAGATGTACGGGATGGAGTGGTCGAGCGTCTCGCGGGAGGCCGTCGGGTCGTACTTCTGCGGGTCGTTCGCGCCCGAGCCGATCACGTAGTGCGTGTGGTGGCTGGTGTGCAGCACGATCGAGGCGATGTTCGCGGGGTCGCGCAGGGCCGGGTTCGCGGTGCCGAGCTTGCGGGCGAGGTCGATCCACGCCTGCGCCTGGTACTCCGCGGAGTGCTCCTTCGTGTACGAGTCGAGGATCGCGCGCTTGGCCTCACCGGCGGCGGGCAGCGGCACCTCGTAGGCCGCGTCCTTGCCGTCGAGCATCCAGGCGATCACACCGTCCTCGCCTTCGTAGATCGGCGCGGGGCTCGTCTGTCCGCGCATCGCCCGGTCGACCGCCTCGACGGCCATCTTCCCGGCGAAGGCCGGGGCGTGCGCCTTCCAGGTGGAGATCTCGCCCTTGCGGCTCTGGCGCGTTGCGGTCGTGGTGTGCAGCGCCTGACCGACCGCCTGGTAGATCGTCTCGACGTCGAGGCCGAGAAGGGTGCCGATGCCGGCGGCGGCGGACGGGCCGAGGTGTGCGACGTGGTCGATCTTGTGCTTGTGCAGGCAGATCGCGCGCACGAGGTCCATCTGGATCTCGTAGCCGGTGGCGATGCCGCGCACGAGCGCCCGGCCGTCCTTGCCGGCGTGCTGCGCGACCGCGAGGATCGGCGGGATGTTGTCGCCCGGGTGCGAGTACTCGGCGGCGAGGAACGTGTCGTGGTAGTCGAGCTCGCGCACGGCCACGCCGTTCGCCCAGGCCGCCCACTCCGGGCTGGTGCGGCGGTCGAGCGGGGTTCCGAACAGGTTGGCGCCGGCCCCGCCCGTCGAGACGGGGTGGCTGAACGCCTGCGCGCGGGCTGCGACGATCGGCGCGCGGGTGAGGGAGGCCGCCGCGACGGCGGCGTTGTCGATGATGCGGTTGATGATCATGTCGACGACGGGCTGCTCGACCTCGACCTGGTCGACCGCGACCTCGGCGATCTTCCAGGCGAGCTGATCCTCGCGGGAGAGGTTCTCGGAGCTGGCGTGCACGCGGACGTGGTGGGTGACGGTCATGAGTGTCCTTCGCTGTCGGGGAGGGAGTCGAGGATGCCGGTGAGCGCGTTGTGCAGGTGCACGTGCGTGGCATGGGCGGCGAGGTCGCCGTCGCGGGCGGCGAGCGCCTCGGCGATCGTGCGGTGCTCGGCGGCGGAGGCAGCGAGCCGGGCGGGCTTGTCCCGCGCCATACGCCGCACGCGGACGAGGTGGGTGCGGACCGTGCGCAGCGCCGCAGCGATGTAGTCGTTGGCGACGGCGTCGTCGAGGGCCGCATCGAATCGCGCGATCAGGGCGTAGTAGGCGTCCCGGCCCTCCGCCCTGGTGAGGTCCACGTGCGCGAACTCCGCGGCGAGCGCGGCGAACCGGTCGGCGTCGCCCCGGACGGCCGCCAGTCGGGCGGAGGTCTCCTCCAGCGCGCGACGGATCTCGAACAGGGACCGGATGTCGTCGGCGTCGAGGTCAGCGACAACCGTGACGCGCGGCGACTGCTGCACGACCAGGCCGTCGGCGGCCAGGCGACGCAGAGCCTCCCGCAGCGGAGTCCGGCTCACACCCAGGCGCTCGGCCTGCTCCACCTCGCCGAGCACGAAACCGGCCGGCAGCTCCCCGGACTGGATGCCGTCGAGGAGCGCCGCATAGGCACGATCGCCCATGGACGTGCGCTCAACAGGGAGGACCATCCCGCCAGTGTATACATAAACCGGCCCAAATGGTCGACTTCTCGGGCGCGAGCGGTCCATTCGTATACATACTCTCGCCTCCACCCACTCCCACACCCGGGCACAGCTTCGGAGATCGCCCGGGACACGCCGCACGGCCGGGCCGGGGGCCGGCGTGTCGGCTCCGATCTCCGAAGCCGTGCGCGCGAGTGGGCTCAGGCCGCGGGGCGGGGCTCGCCGAGCTTCACGACGACCACGCCGGCGAGCACGAGCACGCCCCCGAGGGCCTGCAGCGGACCGGGGAGCTGCCCGAGCAGGAGCCAGCCGAAGAGCAGGGCCGCCACGACCTCGGCGAGCGCGACGAACGAGGCCAACCGGGAGCCGAGCATCCGTGTCGAGACGATGCCGAGCACGTACGCGAGGGCCGTGGCGATCACGCCGATCGCGAGGACCGGCACGAACCAGGGCACCGCGCCGAACCGGTAGTCCACGTCGACCGTCGTCCACGCGAACGGCAGCACGCCGACGAGCCCGGCGAGACTCAGCCCCACGGCACCGAGCAGCAGGCCGCTGCCCGCGAGGGCGATCGGCGGGATCCCGGTGCCGGCCCGGGCGGACAGCACGAAGTAGCTCGCGGCACCCACCATCGCCCCGAGCGCCCAGAGGACACCGACCACGTCCACCTGCGCCCCGGTGACGATGTCGAGCATGAGGACGAGTCCGACGAAGGCGATGCCCGCACCGAGGATGCTGCGCCGCGTGGGACGCTCGCCCCGGCGCAGCCAGAGCCAGAGGAGCACCGCGACCGGGGCGGTGTACTCGATGAGCAGCGCGATCCCGACGTCCATCACCGCGACGGCCTGGAAGTAGCAGAGCTGGGTGGCCGCGACGGCGAGGAGGCCGTAGGCGCAGACCATCCCCACGTTCTGCCGGAGGGCACGCCACCGACCCCGCAGCGCGAGGATCGTGGGGACGAGCAGCACGAGCGCTGCGACCCACACCCGCACCGTGACGGCGGCGCCCGGCGTCCATCCCGCGTCGATGAGTCCGCGCGCCCACGCCCCGGACGAGCCGAACGCGAAGGCGGCCGCGACAGCGAGCGGGAGCCCCAGGCGCATGCCGGTCCGCGTCCGGGTGGTGTCATCAGCCACAGCGCTCATGGGACGTGACGCTACGCCGGCGGGAGTAAGCTGTCAACATGGTCTTCACCGATGACACAGAGGATGCGCTGCGCGCGGCGGTCTGGCTCGCGAACTCGGCGGAGGACCCGGACACCCTGGTCGACATCGAGGACGAGAAGACCTTCCTGCAGGTGTTCCCCTACACGGGGCGCGTCGACGGGGACACGGTGGAGCTGGACGACCTCCGCGCCCTGCGTCCGCGGCTCCGCGCGATGCTGCTGGCCCCGCGCGACGAGATGGCCGCGCACGTCAACGCCGCCCTCGCCGAGGTGCGACTGACCCCTCGCCTCGTCCGCCACGGCGAGCTGGACTGGCACCTGCACGGCCTGGCCGATGAGCGCCCGCTCGCCGAACGCGTGCTCGTGGAGACGGCGATGGCCCTGATCGACGTCATCCGCACGGACGAGGGCTCCCGGCTCACCGTCTGCGACGACGCGACCTGCCAGGCGATCGCGCTCGACCTCTCCCGCAACCGCTCCAAGCGGTACTGCTCCACGAGCTGCGCCAATCGCAACGCCGTGGCGGCCTACCGCGCCCGCCGCGCCGCCGGCTGATCCCGTCGCCCACCACGCTCGGAGTCCGCCTTCTCCGAGCGTGACCTGATGCTGCCCGCCCTTCACAAACGATTATCGATTAGTGTAATATCGCGAGCGGCCCTCCCTTATGCATCAGGAAAGGATCAACGATGATCAAGGCCCGAGTCCTCCCCCTCGCCGGCATCGCGGCGGTGTCCGCCCTCGCCATCGCCGGCTGCTCGACCACCGCCGGCGACGACGGCGGGGACGCCGGCGGCGACGTCACCGTGCGCATGCTCGTGAACGTCACCCCGAACCTGACCGAGGAGTTCTGGAACGACCTCGTCGCGCCGTTCGAGGACGCCAACCCGAACATCGACGTCGTCATCCAGAACCCGGGTGCGGAGGGCGTCGAAGCCGCCGTGCCGCGCCTGCTGGCCGCCGGCGACGCTCCCGACGTCGTGCAGTCCATCGCCCCCACCACCAAGCTCGCTCCCGAGCTCGTCGATCTCTCGCAGTACGAGTGGGCGTCGTCCGGTCCGCTCGCCGACCAGTACTCGATCGACGGCAAGAACTACATGGCCGGCATCGGCGTGCAGCTGCAGAGCCTCTTCTTCTACAACAAGACCGCGTTCGAGGAGGCGGGGATCACGGAGGTGCCGACCACGGTCGACGAGCTCACCGAGGCCCTCGGCAAGCTCAAGGACGCCGGGTGGACGCCCGTCCAGACCGGCGGCGACTGGATGACGAGCCACACCCTGCAGGCGCTGGGACTGCCGACCATCATCGCCGAGGACCCGGAGTGGTTCCAGAACATCTCGGCAGGCGACGTCACCTTCAGCGAGACCTACGGCGATGCGGTCGAGACCTACGCGGACTGGGTGTCCGAGGGCTACATCCCCGGCGACGCCCTGGGCATCAAGTACCCGGACGCCGAGCAGGCCTTCCTCTCGGGCAAGACGGCGGTGTACTCGATGGGCAGCTGGTTCGCCGGCACGCAGGCGAAGGCCGCCGACTCCGCGGATATCGGCGTCTTCCGCGCCCCCGCCACGAGCGCCGACGAGCAGCCCGCGATGGGCGCCAACATCGCCAGCCCGTACTCAATCCTCAAGGCGAGCAAGAACCAGGACGCGGCGGCGAAGCTCATCGAGTTCCTCACCACCGACCAGACCGCGGTGAGCGACCAGCTCGCGGTCGACGGCAACTTCCGCGACGGCTACGAGTACGACATGACGCCGCTCGGCGAGGAACTGCTGCAGATCGTGGCCGACACCCCTGCCGAGGCCTACACGCCCACCGGCGGCGGGTACGGCGAGCGCACGCTCCCCGACGGCTACTCCGGCGAGATCAACACCCAGACCCAGGCCCTGCTCGGTGGCGCACCCGCCGACCAGGTGCTGCAGGCCATGGACGACTGGTTCGCCGCCAACGCCGGCTGACCCTCGGGGCGCCGGGGAGGCTTCCTCCCCGGCGCCTCCCCGGCGCCTCCCGCGCCCTCCCCCGAACGCGCCACCGAGAACGAGAGTGCCGCCATGACCCCGCCCACCACGACCGCGCCGCCGTCGGCCGCCGCCGCCATCCCGACAGGACCATCGACGCCGATGAGCTCGACCCCCGCCCCGCGCCGCCGCACCGCGCTGCAGCAGTGGCGGAACCGCATCCCCGGCATCCTCATGGGCGGCCCGGCCGTCGCCGTGTTCCTGGCGATGTTCGTCATCCCGATGATCCTGGCTGCGGTGCTCAGCTTCACCGACTGGAACGGCTACAGCCTCAACTTCACCTTCATCGGCTGGGACAACTACATCAAGGCGTTCCACAGCCCGCGCTCGACGCAGGCCGCGATCTTCACGGGCATCATCGCGGTGGTGGGCACGATCCTCTGCAACGCCATCGGCCTCGCGATCGCCGCGCTCATCTCCGGGCCCGGCCGCTCGAACACGATCCTGCGCACGATCTTCTTCTACCCGTACGTGATCAGCGCGCTCATCATCGGCTTCCTCTGGTCGGCGATGCTCTCCCCCACCGGCGCCGTCAACGGTCTGCTCAGCACGCTCGGCCTCCCGGCGATGCCGTTCCTCACGGACCCGACCTTCGCCAAGGCGAGCGTGATCTTCACGATCGTGTGGTCGCACTTCGGCTTCAACATGATCCTGTTCCTCGCCGGCATCAAGTCCGTCCCCGCGGAGTACTACGAGGCGGCGACCGTGGACGGCGCCTCGCGGTGGCAGCAGTTCCGCTCCATCACGCTGCCGCTCATCGCGCCCGTCTTCACCGTGAACCTCGTGCTCACCCTCGTCGGGCTCCTCAAGGCGTACGACGTGGTGCTGTCGCTCACCGACGGCGGGCCTGCCGGCTCCACGCAGACGATCGTCTACCAGATCCTCAAGGACTCCTTCGCGAACTCGGCCCTCGGCTTCGGCGCCGCGCAGTCCATGATCCTCCTCATCGTCACCGCGGTCGTCGGCCTCGCCGTCACGCTGGTGCGACGCCGCGCCGAGCAGAAGGCGACCGACTGATGAAGCAGGCCCGCAACCGCCCGGCCCTCGCCGTCAGCACGATCCGGTGGATCGTCCTCGGCGTCGTCGCGATCACGATGCTGATCCCGATGTACACGATGCTGATCAACGCCTTCAAGCCGCAGGCCGACATCATCGAGAACCCCCTGCTGATCACTCCGCAGATGTTCACGTTCGACTACCTGTGGGCCGCGATCACGAGCAGCAAGTTCAACGTGATCGCCGCGTACGGGATCACGCTGCTGTTCGTCGTGCTCGTGAACCTGTGCTGCATCGCCCTCGCCGCGCCCGTCGCGTACGTCATCGCCCGCGGGCGATCGAAGTGGCACCTGGGACTGCTGCTGCTCTTCGTCTCCGGGCTCTTCATCCCGGGGCAGGTGACGCTGATCCCGGTGGTCTTCGTGCTGCGGGTGCTCGGGCTCATCAACACGATCCCCGGGTTCATCCTCTTCGAGACGGCGGCGACCCTGCCGGTGACGATCTTCCTGTTCACCGCGTACCTCCGCAGCGTACCCCGCGACATCGACGAGGCGGCGTCGCTGGACGGCGCCGGTCCCATCCGCGCGTTCTGGGCGTGCATCTTCCCGATCATGAAGCCCGTGGTCGCGACGGTCGTGGTGCTCAACTCGATCGGGGTGTGGAACGACTTCGTGAGTCCGCAGATCATCCTCGGGCCGAGCTCCGGGATCTACACGGTCACCACCGGCGTCTACGCGGCGGTCGGACAGTTCTCGACCGACTACACGCAGGTGTTCCCGACCCTCCTGCTGGCCGTGCTGCCCGCGATGGTGTTCTTCATCGTGATGCAGCGCCACATCATCGGCGGCCTGGTCGCGGGAGCGACGAAGGGATGACCGTGCCGGAGACTCCGCTCACCCGTCCGCTGCGTGCGATCCCTGCGTGGGCCGCGCTGCAGCGCCGGCTCTTCGCCGAGGTCGAGGAGGCCCGCCGCCTCTTCCGCGACCGTTACACGCTGCCGGACGGCCGCCTCCGCGGCGTCGCCGAGTTCATCGACCGCGACGGCGTGGACGACCTGTACGAGCCCTTCTTCAACTGGCCGGCGTTCTATCTGCTCGGCGGGCCGGACGAGGTGCTCGCCGACGCGAAGCGGAACTGGGAGGGCGTGACCGTGCAGCTCGCCGAGGCGGGCATGCTCACCGAGGAGTACGACAACGGCTACGACTGGTTCCATCAGGGGGAGTCGCTGCTGTTCCTCGCCGGCATCTGCGCCGCCGACCCAGCCGACACCGCGTTCGCCGCGCGCGCCGCCCGGTTCGCCGCCCTCTTCACCGACCCCGCGCAGGGCAACTACGACGCCGAGCGCAACATGATCCGCTCGCCGCACAACGGCGCGCTGGGCGCCCGCGAGGGGCTGGACGAGAAGATCGTGCCGTACACCGCCGACCGGGACGAGATGCGCCCCTACGGTCTGCCGCTGCACGGCCTGGACGGCATCGCCTCCTGGGACGACCTCGCCGACCCCGCGCACGCCCAGCGGATGGCGGAGGAGATGCAGCGCCGCGCGGCGGGTGACATCGCCGTGAACCTGGCTGCGACCTCCCTCGCCGCGAACCGCTGGCTCTACGACGGCGACGAGGAGGCGGCCGCGTGGATCCGCCGCTACGTCGACGGCTGGCGCGCGCGGGCGGACGGGGGCCTGCTCCCCGACAACGTGGGCCCGGACGGCACCGTCGGCTCCCTCCACGACGGCCGCTGGTGGGGCGGCCACTACGGCTGGGCCTGGCCGCACGGGCTGCACTCCGTCGGCATGAGCGCCCTGATCGGTGCCCTCAACCACGCGCTCGTCACCGGCGACGACGGCGCCCTCGACCTCGTGCGCACCATGCTCGACACGGTGCTCGCCGAGGCGCGCAGAGGCAGCGTCGCGGAGTCCACGTACAGCCTGCGCGGCGGGTGGATGGCCCGACTCGGCGCTGCCGCCACCGAGCCTGCTCTGCTCGTCCCCTACCGCCACGGTGCGGACGGCTGGTTCGACTACGGTCCGCTGCAGCTCGATCTGCCGCTGTGGCTCTGGTGGTGGTCGCGACGTGCGTCCGATCGGGAGCGGCTGGAGACGGCCATCGCCGGTCTGCCGGAATCCGCCGACCTCGTCGCCCCGTTCCGCGACAAGGAGGAGGCGGGTCACGAGGCCGGCTGGTTCGCGTACCTCTCCGGCAACCTGCCCGACTACCCGGTGCGGGCGCTGGAGATGGCGCTCGGCCAGGTGGCGCGCCGTGCTGCCATGATGCTCGCCGACGACCGCGACCCCGACGCCGCGCACCTGCACTTCTGGCAGCGTGTGAACCCCGTCGTGACGGAGGTGCTGACCCAGCTCGTCGCCGGGGCGCCGCAGGTGCTCTACAACGGCGGGCTCGGTTTCACGGCCCTCCGCTACGAGGACGCCGACCGCGCCCGGCCCGGACTCCCGGCGGACGTCGCCGCGCTCGTGCACCGTCTCGACGACGGCGGCATCGGCGTGCAGCTCGTGAACACCTCTGCCGTGCACACCCGCACCGTGCGCCTGCGCGGCGGACGCTTCGGCCTCGACCGGATCGTGCGGGTCACGGCCTCCGGCGAGGAGCCCGGCTTCTGGCCCGGCGCCTCGGGCACGTACACCGCCCCGGACGCCCCCACCGTCACCACGACCTTCGACGTGGACGATGACCTCGTGGTGACCCTGCCCCCGGCGCACATCGCCGACCTCGACCTGACCATCGCGCGTGCGACCGGATCGCCGCGCCACCTGTTCCCTGAAGGAGACGCATGAGCGCCGATCTGATCCGACCCGACTTCGCCCTGCCTGTGCGGGGTGGGGCCTACCAGCGGCCCTCGCGCGAGGTGGTCGACTCGTTCGACGCGATCTCGTCCGCCACCGCGTGCGCCAAGCTGCACGGGCTCGGGATCCGCCGCAGCTACATCGACGGGCCGGAGCCGCTGAGCCTCGGCCAGCGCGTCGTCGGCTCGGCGCTGACCCTGCAGTTCATGCCGCAGCGCGAGGACATGGCCTCGGGCGACGGCCAGGAGTACGCCGAGCGGAACACCGCCCTGTGGCACGTGCTCGAGGCCGTGCAGCCCGGCGACGTGCTGGTGATCCAGGCGTACGGCAGCCGGTTCTCCGGGTGCATCGGCGACATCCTGGCGCGCTACTTCGCACGCAAGGGCGGCGCGGGGATCGTCGTGGACGGGCGCATCCGCGACGCCGGCCGCATCCGCGAGCTCGGGATCCCGGTGTGGTCGACGGGCACGACCCCGCACTACGCCTCGCAGTCGGAGCTCGTGCCGTGGGCGTACGACGTGCCGGTCGCGGTGGGCGGGGCCCTGTGCATGCCGGGCGACCTCGTGGTCGCCGACGACGACGGCCCCGTCGTGGTGCCGCAGGCCCTGGCGCCGCAGGTCGTGGACGACGCGCGCGATCATGAGGAGTGGGAGGTGTTCAGCCGCCGCCGCCTCGACGAGGGCGCGCGCCTGAGCGACTACTACCCGTTGACCCCCGACAGCCGCGAGGAGTACGAGGCATGGCGTTCCGTCCAGAGCTCCGTCCGCTGAATCCCGAGGTCGCCGCGCGCGACGACGTCGGACTCGGGTGCGCGCCGATCGGCAACCTCTTCGCCCCTGTGCCTGACGGCGACGCGGTGGCAACGGTGCAGGCGGCGCTCGCCCGCGACGTCCGTTTCTTCGACACCGCACCGCTGTACGGCTCGGGCGAGAGCGAGCGGAAGCTCGGCCTCGCCCTGCGCGGCGTGCCGCGGGACGACTACGTGATCGCGACGAAGGTCGGCCGGGTGCTCGTCGATGCGGACGGCCGCCCCGTCGCGGGGGCCGCGAGCGGACACGACTCCGTCGTCGACCTCAGCAGGGACGGCGTGCGGAGGAGCCTCGACGGCAGCCTCGCCCGGCTGGGCGTCGAGCGTGTGGACGTTCTGCACCTGCACGACCCCCTGGACGTGGAGGCGGCGCTCGCGACGGCGCTTCCGGCGCTCGTCGAACTGCGCGACGAAGGGGTGGTGCGCGCGATCAGCGTGGGCCTCGGGCGGCTCGACCCCCTGGAGCGGTACGTCGCCGAGGCGCCGCTGGATGTGGTGATGGAGGCCGGCCGGCTCACGCTGCTCGACCGCACTGCGCTGGACCGGCTGCTGCCGACCGCGGCGGCCCGCGGCATCGGGGTGCTCGCGGCCGCGGTGTTCAACTCCGGCATCCTCGTCGACCCGGTCGGCTCCCCGTTCTTCGAGTACAAGCCCGCTCCCCCGGAGCTTCGGGAGCGGGCGCAGCGCCTGCAGGCCGTGTGCGCCTCGTACGGCGTGCGCCTCGCGGATGCCGCGGTGCAGTTCCCGCTGCGGCAGGGTGCGGATGCGGTGGTCGTCGGGGCGCGCACCCCCTCCGAGGTGGACGCGTTCGTGGACGGCCTCGACGCCGTGCTGCCCGCCGCGCTGTGGGACGCCCTCGACGCGGAGGCTGCATGACCGCGCGGCCCGGGAGCTGACGTGCGGATCGTCGACGCCCACGTGCACGTCTGGGATGCGGACGCCGTGCCGATCCCGTGGTTCCGCGACGACCTCGGGCTCCCCCGGCAGGCCGCGGCCGCTCGTCTCGGACGGGAGCTGACCGTAGCCGGCGTCTCCTCCGCCATCGCCGTGCAGGCGGCGGACTCGGTGGCGGAGGCGGAGTGGCTGACCGCGACCGCCGCCCGCGACCCGTTCCTGCGACGCGTGGTGCTGCAGTACACCCCCGCGCCGGGACGGGCCGCCGGCGCCACCGCAGTCGCGTTCTCTCCCGCCGTGGTCGGCGTGCGCGCCGCGGTGCCGCAGTTCGCCGCGGATCTCTCGGATGTGGACGGCCTCGACGCCCTCGCCGACCACCTGGGCGTGACCGCCCGCACCCTCGAACTCCTCATCCGCCCGGATCAGCTGCCCGCCGCGGCCGCCCTCTCCCGACGGCACCCCGACACCGCGATCGTCGTCTGCCACCTCGGCCTCGGCGCCCGGACGGCCGATGCCGCATGGCTCTCCGCGCTCGCCGAGGCTGCGTCGGCTCCGGGGGTGTCGGCGAAGGTCTCCGGGCTCGACCTCGCGGCGCGCGGGGCGGACGAGTCGCGGGGACTGCTGCGCTCCGCCTTCGCCCTCTTCGGCGCGGATCGGCTGATGTACGGCAGCGACTGGCCGATGTCCACGCGGACCACGACCTACGCGGAGGTGCTCGCCGCGACCCGGCGGGCTCTTCCACCGCTCTCCCCTGCCGAGGCTCGAGCATTCTGGTCCGGCACCGCCGACCGCCTCGCCCCCTTCACCGCGTAGCCCCGTCGCAGTTTCGCACCGAGGTCGCAGCGACTCCGGTCACCCCTGCGACCTCGCGCCGAAACTCCGACCTCGCGCAGGGAGTCCGCACCCCGGACACTTCCGCACCCCCGTCGCGGATCCGCCCCGCGTCGCAGGGACTCCGGTCAGCCGTGCGACCTCGGTGCGAAACTGCGACCTCGCGCGGGGGTCAGTCGAGGAGAGTGCCGGCAGCGTGGGCGCGGAACAGGGAGGACGCGGCCTCTTCGTCACCGGCCTCCAGCGTGTCGAGCAGGCCCTTGTGCCAGTCCGCGACCTCGTGCCAGTTCCCCGTGAAGGTGGGGTCGCCGAGCACGTGCATCACGCGCAGGCTCGGCTCCAGGAGGTCCCACATGCGCGGGAGGTACACATTGCCGCTGGCCTCGATGACCGCACGGTGGAAGGTGAAGTCGAGCTCGCGGAACCGGGCGAGGTCTTCCGCCTCAGCCGCCTCGTGCATCTGCGCGATGAGGCCGACGAGCTCGGCACGCCGCTCGGGATCCAGCGCCCCGCAGGCCAGCCGACCGGCGAGCCCCTCCAGCTCGACGCGCGCCACCTTCGCCTGCGCCGCCTCCTCCGCGGAGTAGCTCGCGACGAAGTTGCCCTGATGCCGCACGTGCGACACGAGCCCCTCGTGGGCGAGCCGCTTGAGGGCGTCGCGCACGGGCGCTTGGCTCACCTGCATCTGCCGGGCGAGCTGCGACTCCACGAGCTGCTCGCCGGGAGCCAGCGTGGAGTCCTTGATCATCGCCTTGATGAGCGCGTAGATCTGATCGGACAGCAGTCCGCGCTGCAGTCCGGCCGTGCCGAGAGCATCCGTCATGACCATCAGTCTACGTCCATTATCGACTATCGCTAATGGACGCGGCCGTGCGCCAGGCATCCGCGATGAGGGCGGATCCGAGGGGCGTCGGGTGCACCCCGTCCGGCGCGAGCTCGACGACCGGATACTGCTCCGCCGCCGCCGTCAACACCCCATGCAGGGGCACGAACGCCGCCCCGTGCTCCGCGGCGAGAGCCCGTACCGCCGTGCGCTTCCCGTCGAGGTCGTCGAGCCACGTGCGCTGCTCTTTCGTCACCGGAAGGAAGTACGGCTCCATGAGGATCAGCCGCGGGGCGTGCGCGGCCACCGCGCGGCCGAGGAGGTCGCCGAGCGTGGCGGCGAACTCCTCGGCTGAGGTCGGGTCGTCGCTGTCGAACCGACGCCACATGTCGTTCACGCCGACGTACACGGTCAGCAGCTCCGGCGCCGTGGGCAGCAGCTCCGCGTCCCACCGCGCGGCCAGGTCGCGGGCGCGGTCCCCCGCGATCCCGAGGTTGCGGACCGTGGCCCCAGCGGCCTGCAGCTCGGGGACGAGGAGCGACACATAGCCGTCCCCGAAGGACTCCGGGTCGGAGCGATCGCGCCCCGCGTCGGTGATCGAGTCTCCGATGAAGGTCACCCGCATCGTGGCACGTCCTGTTCGTCGTTCTTGTGCTTCGGTCGCACCGAGATCGGGAGCTCGACGCTCGCGCCAGCGTACGTCACGGTGATCGTGTGGTGCGGGCGCACCTTGCTGCTGTCGAAGCCGCTGACCATGTCGGCCGTCACCTGCTGCGTGGTGCGGGACCCGTCGCTCCAGTCCACCCCCAACAGCATGCCGGTCACGTCGAGCTTCTCGCCGCGCAGGTAGCGGGTCTTCGGGTCGGCTTCGGGCGCCCAGCAGATGCCGGTCACGGTCGCGGGCGGCGGTGTCGGCCGCACGACCAGGGTGTTCGTCTTGCCGTAGTGGTAGACGTTGAAGAAGCCGTCGGCACCGATGCGGAGGTTCTCCCTGGCGTCGACCATGTTCCACACCGTCACGTCGTCGACCCGGAGCACGATGCGGGTGCCGCCATCCTCGGCGACGGCACCGAACTCGATCCGGTGGGTGGAGCCCGGCTCGATGACCGTGTTGGGGATGCTGTCGAGCATGGTCTGTCCCGGGGTCCAGCTCTGGAACTCGATCACGTCCTCCTTGATCACCGCGAGGTATCCGGTGTTGGAGTTCTGCCAGGCGGGAAGGCCGGTCTGGTCGGAGCGCGCCTGGAAGCCGTACCAGCCGCCGTCGAAGGCGCCGAACTCCGCCTCGAACTGCAGCAGGGTGTCGCCGAAGCGCTCGGCCTCGTAGCCGTGCACGCCCTGACCGCTGATCACGACACCCGTGTCGTCCACCGCGATGAGGTCGGACTCACTCCAGTTCGCCCCGTCCTTCAGCTGACCGTCCAGGCGGGTGGTCGGGTACTCGGCGTCGTCCACGGTCACGGTGACCGTGTCGCTGAGGCTCGGATCGGCGACCGAGGTCGCGGTGATCGTCGCAGTCCCCGCCGCCACCCCCGCGATCCGTCCCCCGGAGACCGTGGCGACCTCCGGGCTGTCGGTGGTCCAGGTGACCCGGGCGTCGCTGGCGTCCTCCGGGGCGACCGTGGCCGCGACGGACCGCCGCTCCCCCACGGTGAGTCCGACGGCGTCGGCGTCCAGGCTCACGCCCGTGACCGGCACGCCGGAGAGCGAGAACCCGATGTCGTCGAAGTCGAGCGAGGCGTAGTTCTCGACGTAGAACCCGACCCGGCCGGCCTTTCCGGGGCCAGGGTCGGCGCCTTCCAGCGCGATCGCCCCGTTGACGGAGATGCGGATCTGCCCGTCCTGCACCGCGATGCGGACGTGCGACGTCTCGCCGGGGGTCAGGCCCTGCGCCGCCGGCACGACCTTCTCCGCAACGACCTTCCAGGCGTCGTCGAAGATCGTCCAGGTCGGCCCGGCCGCGGCCTGGCGGAAGCGGATGTAGCCGCCGCCCTTGCCGTTGCGGTCGTACACGATGAGCCCCGCGTTGGCGGGGGTCGTCGCCGGAGCCGTGACGTCGAAGTCGAGCACGAACTCGGTGAAGTCCCGCGGCAGGATGCTGTTCGCCCCCTTGAGGATGCGGTACACCTTGTCGCCCGACGCATCCACCTGGATGCTGCGGTTCGGGTCGGTCGGCCAGCCGTTCGCCCCCGACTCGAAGTCGGTGAAGTGCAGCACGCCGTCGCCCTCCTCGACGATCACCTCGATGGTCGCGGTCTTGGTGGCATCGGCCTTCGCGGTCGCGGTGACCGTGGTCGCACCGGGGCCCATGCCGAGCACCACGCCCTTGTCGTTGACGGTGGCGACGGCGGCGTCGGCCGAGGCGTAGGTCACCGCGGCGTCGTCGGCGTTCCAGGGCAGCGGCACGGCGCGCACGCGCACCTCGTCGCCCGCGTCGATCGTGAGCGTGTCGCTGTCGAACGCGATGTCCTCGAGCGGGATGGTCTGCGGCTGCTGCGTCTGCCCGATCGCGCCGTCGACCCCGATCTCGCCGAACGCGATGGCCTCGAAGCCGGGGATCTGGTCGAACACGGCCGCATCGGCTTTCAGCGTGTAGTCGCCGTTCGCAGCGTCCACGAAGCCGGGGTCGGCGTCGGCCACCCAGTTGTCCTCGTAGTTCAGGAGGTTCTTCCCGTCCTTCGCGCCGTGTTCGTTGACGCCGGCCATCCGGGCCCGGTTCGGGTTCCACACGACGTTCTCGGCGAACGTGCTGTGGTTCGGGAAGTGGTGGTCGTCCTCGAAGAAGTGCGCGAGCTCGGGGTACTTCGTCAGGTACGGCGTGCCGACGAAGTCGTTGTTGTCGGCGAACACCTTCTCCCAGGCCGGCATGTAGTCGCGGTCGACGACGTTGCCCTCCTGGTCGCCCATCCACTGCTCGTAGTTGTCGTACGGCGCGTACGCGTCGACGAACACGTTGTTGCGCGCCTCGATGTAGTCGGCCGAGCCGCTCTTGATCGCGCCGTTGCCCATGTTCACGAACACGTTCTTCTCGATCGTGAGGTCCCACGTGAAGTTGTCGGCGTAGATGCCCTCGACGCCCGCCATGCCGACGCCGATGTCGTGGAAGTAGTTCTCTCGGAACACGTGGCCGCGCTGCTGCGGGGTCTTGCCGGAGTTCATGTAGATCGCACCGAGATCGTGGAACTGCTTGCAGACGTCGTACACCTCGTTGCGTTCGAACAGGTGGTCGTTGCCGTGCACGATGATCCCGGGGTGCGGGGCGTCGTGGATCTCGTTGTCCCTGGCGATGTTGCCGACGCCGTCGAACATCACGCCGGGGTTGTAGGCCTTGTGGTAGTACGCGAAGTCGGCGATCTCGGAGTTCTCGACCCGGTTGCGGCCGGGTTCGAGCGTCGTCTTGTCACCGCCCTGGAGCACCACGCCGACGCCGCCGACGTGCGTGAGCCGGCTGTCGGTGACGGCGTGGTCGCGGCCGCCGCGGTTCACCGGGATGCCGTCGTACGTGTAGCGCCCCGGCGAGTTGATGAGCACGCCGCCGTCGGTGAAGTTGCGGATGTCGCTGTGCGAGATCGTCACGTGCGAGCCGCCGAGGATCACCGCGGCCGTCGCGCGCCCGTACTCCATCACGAGGTCGTCGAAGTTCACGTACGAGGCCCCGTCCGCGCGCAGCATCGGCTCGTCGAGGGTCGTCACCGTCACAGCGCCGCGACCCGACGTGAACGCGGCGTTGGGGATGAGGTACAGCTTCCCGGCGTCGCGGTCGATGTAGTACTCGCCGGGGGCGTCGAGCTCCTCCAGCAGGTTCTGCGCGAAGTGGAAGTCGGGGAACCAGCTTTTCATGATCCCGGACATCTCGCCGTAGCGGAGGGTGATGGTCTTCGCCTCGGTGTCGATGCTCTCGATCTTGTTGTACGACCACTCCCAGCTGTAGCCGAAGATGCCGTCCAGCCACACGTCCTCGGCCTGGGTCCAGTGCTTCGGACGGTCGTAGCCGTAGCGGAACGTGCCGCCGCGCTCCTGCAGGTCGGCGTCGTTACGGTCCGGCCCGGCGTCGATGATGTCGCCCATCTGCACGGTCGGGGTGGCCGCGTCGGCGTTGGGCCAGCGCGCGAGGGTCATGCCCTGGCCATCGATGAACAGCTCCATGGGCGGCGTGGTGCTGACGTCGTTGGCCTTCCAGTAGCCGTGACGGCTGAGCTGGCCGTAGTCGGTGATGCCGAGGTCGGCGAGGTCGATCCCGACCACGCGGTCGCGGGCAGCCGGGTCGATGATGCGGTCGGTCACCGCCGCGTCGTCGACCGCCGCGAACTGGTCACGCGGCAGCTCGCGACCGCCGGTGAGGGTGGCGGTCTCCCCCGGGTACGAGCGGTAGGTGATGGGGGCGTCGGCAGTGCCCGAGTCCTGCGCGCCGATCTCGAACGACGCCGAGCGGGGGTACGTGCCCTCCCGGAGGTACACCGTGAGGCCGTCGTCCGGGAGCGCGGAATCCGCCTTCAGCGCGCGGATCCGGTCGCGGGCGCCTTCCAGCGTCGCGAGGGGGTCGTCGATCGTGCCGGAGGCCGCGTCGTCACCTCCCGGCGCGAGGTAGAGGGCGTCATCGTCCGCGGCCGCAGCCGCCGACGGGACCGCCGCAGCGAGGGCGGATCCGAACACCGCCGCCAGGGTCAGGCTTGCCAGTACACGCTTCATCGCGTCTCCGAACTGTCGCTTCCCGCACGGCCGATGCGCGCGGCGCCGCGGGAGCGGCTGCTCCGACCGTAGCCAATCGATAATCGACTAGCAAGGATCGATACTGATCGTTTCGGATCCTCGAGGCGCCAGGGCGTCGCGGCTGATCGGGCTCGGCGCTGGTCGACGCCGCCTCGGCATCCCGATCCCGATGGCCCTCGCGTACCGAGGCTCGCATCCGAGAAACCAGTTCACAAAACAAACACTTTCCACCACTTTCTGACTATTGCGCTCTCCAGTTGACGTCGCTGTAATCTGCCGGAAATACTGAGGAAGCCCGAGACCGCACCGCGAGAGTGCGGACACATCACCCCAGGCCAAGGATGACCTAGATGACAGAACAGACCATTTCCTCACAGATAGGAACAGGTCGCCGGCCCCGTCGCCTCTCGGACGGGATGTTCGCGCTCCTCCTCACGGCTCCCGGCCTCGCGCTCCTCGCCGCCGTGGTCGTGTACCCGCTGATCACGGCCCTCATCACCGCGTTCTACAAGCAGAGCCTCGTCGAGCCCGGCCGCGAGTTCGTCGGCTTCCAGAACATCGTCGACGTGCTGACGGGCGAGTTCTTCCCGCTCCTCACCCAGACGCTCGTCTTCACCCTCGGCACGACCATCGCGCCGTTCGTGATCGGCTTCGGCCTCGCCCTCGCCCTGAACACGCGCATCCGCGGCGCCAAGGTGCTCCGCGGCCTCATGCTCATCCCGTGGCTGATCCCCGGAGTGGTCGTGTCGTTCCTGTGGATGTGGATCTTCAACGCCAACTACGGCGTGCTCAACGCGGCCCTGGAGACCGTCGGCCTCATCGACTCCCCCCAGGCATGGCTCGCGAACCCCACCACCGCCATGATCGCCGTGATCGTCGCGAAGACCTGGCAGTCGTTCCCCTGGATGATGGTCATGCTCCTCGCGGGCCTGCAGACCGTGCCGATCGAGCTGCACGAGGCCGCGGAGATCGACGGCGCCGGCACCATCCGCCGCTTCTTCTCCATCACAGTCCCGCAGATGAGCGGCATCATCGGCCTCGTGATCCTGCTGGAGTTCATCTGGAACTTCCAGCACTTCGACATCATCTACGTCCTCACCGGCGGCGGTCCCGCCGGCTCCACCCAGACGTTCGCGACCGCGGTGTACGAGACCGCGTTCGACGGTTTCGACCTCGGCCACGCCGGGGCGATCGGCCTGCTCTGGATGATCCTGCTGATGGCGCTCGTCATCGTCTACGTCCGCCTGTCCGAGAAGGGAGAGAAGCGATGACCGCCGTGCTGACCGAGGAGACGGTGGCCGCCGTCTCCGCCCCGCCCGCCGCGCCCCGCCGTCGGCGCCACCGCGCCGACCGCCGTGCCTCCACCGTGAGCGCCTGGATCGCCGTCGTCGTGTTCGGCGGGTTCGCCCTGCTGCCCGTGTACTGGCTGCTCGCGACCTCGCTGACCCCGCGCACCGAGGTGTTCAGCTACCCG
The DNA here is from genome assembly GCF_037148555.1 of Microbacterium sp. MMO-113. Taxonomy (NCBI): domain Bacteria; kingdom Bacillati; phylum Actinomycetota; class Actinomycetes; order Micrococcales; family Microbacteriaceae; genus Microbacterium; species Microbacterium sp. MMO-113. The sequence continues at coordinate 129,733 of NZ_JBBCTD010000004.1, forward strand.
CCGAAGCTGTTCCCCACCGAGATCACGTTCGAGGCCTATGCCGCCCTCGCGAACAACCCGGCCCTGTTCGGCTACCTCCGCAACAGCATCGTGGTCTCCGTCATCACCGCGATCCTCTCGGTGCTGGTGTCGGCGTACATGGGCTACGCGTTCTCGAAGTTCCGCTACCGCGGCCGCCGCAGCCTCATGTACTTCGTGCTGGCGTCGCAGATGTTCCCTCAGGCGCTGCTGCTCATCACCCTCTACGCGGTGTTCTCGGCCTACGGCCTGCTCAACACCTACACGGCGCTCGTGCTGTCGTTCACGACGTTCACGCTGCCGCTGTGCGTGTGGATGCTGAAGGGCTTCTTCGACACGATCCCGGACGAGCTCATCGAGGCCGCCCGCGTCGACGGCGCCTCCCGCCTGCGCATCATCCACTCGATCGTGCTGCCGCTTGCCGCGCCCGGCCTCATCGCCGCAGGACTCTTCGCGTTCGTCCGGGGCTGGAACGACTTCATCTTCGCCCTCACGCTCGCCGGCCCCGACAAGCAGACCCTGCCGCCGGGACTCGTCAACACGTTCATCGGGGAGGCGTCCACCGCCTGGCCCGAGCTCATGGCGGCTTCGCTCGTGGTCTCGCTCCCCGTGGCCATCGCGTTCATCGCCCTGCAGCGCTTCCTCGTCGGCGGGCTCACCGCCGGCGCGGTCAAGGGCTGACCCGCACCACCCCCTCATCCGCAGTCCCTCGAAGAAGAGAGAGCACCCCCATGTCCGAGAACACCACCGTCTCCCGTCGCCAGCTCCTGCAGTTCGCCGGGCTCGGCGCCGCCGGCCTCCTCCTCGCCGGTTGCATGCCGAGCGGCGGCGGCAGCGGCAGTCCGTCCTCCACCCCCGGCGCCGGGCTCGGCGCGGGCGACTTCACCGCCACCGACTTCTCCTTCTCCAGCTGGTCGCTCACCGAGGAGGCCGCTGCCCCGGCCACCCGCGCGCTGCTCGACGGCTACAAGAAGACCAACGACGTCGGCATCACCGAGGTCTCCTTCCCCTACAACGAGTACTTCAAGCAGCTCATGCTCCAGGTGCGCGGCGGACAGTTCACGGGCGCCGCGCACGTCGACGTCGCCTGGCTCGCCTCGCTGGCCGCGCTCGGCAAGCTGGAGGACGTCTCGGCGCTCACGAAGGGTCGCGGCTACACCGCGTCGAGCCTGGACGCGACCCAGCTCGACGGGAAGCAGTACGCGTTCCCGTGGACCATCGGCGCGATCGGCCTCATCACCAACTCCGAGCTGCTGAAGAAGGCGGGGATCTCCACGTTCCCCACCACCGTCGACGACTTCGAGGCGGCGCTGAAGAAGCTCAAGGCCCTCGGCGGCGGCCTCATCCCCTACGCCGCCTCGACCAAGGCCGCCCAGCTCAAGGACGTCCTCATCTGGATGCAGACGTTCGGCAGCGACCTCGTCAAGGACGGGAAGGTCACGATCGGCGACGACGCCAGCATCGAGGCAGTCACCTGGTACAAGTCGCTGTACGACCAGGGACTCATCGCCGCCGACGTCGACCGCTTCGACGCCCGCTCCCTGTTCTCCCAGGGCCGCGCCGCCATCTACGACGACGCCCCCGTCGGTCGCGCGTCCGTCACGAAGGACTCGCCGGATCCCGACCTCGCCTCCAAGCTCGTGCCCGAGTCCCGCCCGGTGCTGAAGAAGGGCGACACCCCGCGCGCCCTCGTCTGGGGTGGCGCCATCGCCATCGTCGGCGGCGGCTCCGGCGACAGCACCCGCACGGCCGCAGACTTCGGCCAGTGGGCCACGAGCGACCTGAAGGCAGTGCTCGGCGACTACGAGCTGCGCGGCCTGCCGCCCGTGACCGAGGAGGCGCAGGCCTCGAAGGAGGTGGCGTCCGACGCGTTCGGGGCCCGCTTCGCCGAGAAGATCACGGCGACCGCCACCACCAACCCCTTCTGGCAGTACCCGCAGTACGCCCAGATCGAGACCGTGATCGCCGACCGCGTGCAGGCCGTCCTCGTCGGTCAGCAGAGCGCCAAGGACGCGATGGCGCAGGCCGGCGACCAGGCGCAGAAGCTGCTGGGCTGAGGAGCATCGCCATGACCCTCCGCTGGAAGGCCGGCGCCACTGCTGCCGCCGCCCTCACCGCACTCGTCCTCGCTGTGCCCGCTCCGGCGGCCGCCGCGACCCCCGACGTCGAGACCGTGCCCGTCACGGTCGACAGCTCCAACCAGTCCGGCTGGTGGAACCCGATCGTCGTCGACGGCGATGAGACGTACTTCGCCTACAACGTGCCCGGCTCGGTGGCCGCGAAGCACCAGGTGAACCTGGCCGTCCGCGCCGCCGACGGCACGTGGACCTCGGGCTGCCTGCGACTGGCCACCGGGGCCTGCGCGGAGTACCTCGACGACAACGGCCACAACCAGCCGTCCATCGCGATCGACGGCGACGGGTACATCCACGCGTTCGTCTCGATGCACCACGAGCCCTGGAAGTACTTCCGCTCCACCGTGCCCTATGACGCGACCTCACTCGTCGACGTGAGCGCCGAGATGCCCGACGCCGGGGCCGCGGTCTCCTACCCGGTCACGGCGCAGGGCGCCGACGGCGACATCTGGCTCATGGTGCGCATCGGCGCCGACCCGCAGGCTCGCCGCGACGGGGTGCTGTACCACTACGACCCCGCGGCCGGGACGTGGACCCGCGAGACGACGATCGCCGCCGCCGTGAACCACTCCTTCTATCCCGACGACCTCGAGGTCGACGCGAGCGGCAAGGTCCACGTGCTGTGGGAGTGGGGCCCGTGGCCCGCCGATCCCTACCGCCACCTCGGCTCCTACGCGGTGTACGACCCGGCCGCGGGCGGCTTCCGCGACGTCGCCGGGCAGGCGCTGCCGACCCCGATCCGCCCGGATACCCCCGGCGCCGTCGTGTGGCGCGGCTACGAGCCCGGCGAGACCATCGGCGACGCCGTGCCGGCGGTGCAGACCGCGAAGATGGCCCTCGCCGACGGCGAGCTCGTGGGCGTGACCTACCGGTACGCGGACGAGACCGAGAACGCCTTCGACGTGCGGTGGGCGACCTGGACCGGCTCCGCCTGGACGAGCGAGACCCTGCTCGACACGGACGCCCTGGGTGGTGGCGTGCAGACCATCGCCGCCCTCGACACCACCACCGCCGGCGGAGAGACCCGCGTCTACGCCGTGGTGTCGGTGCAGGACTGCGGCATCACCCGCAGTCAGACGGTGCTGCTGACCGCCGGGGCCTCCGGATGGACTGCCGACACCGTGGGCGATCCGGTCGTGGGCCAGCAGCGCCTCCGCGCGGCCACCCGCACCGACGGCACCGACGTCGTCTACCTCAGCGCCCCCGCTGTTCCCGGCGGAGGGACGCTCCGGCACGCCGAGGTCCCGCGCGACGGGCAGCCGGGGGCGACCACCCTCCCCGCCATCGTCGCCTCCCTCCGCGGCGACGCCGGCGGCGAGAACCTGGCGCTCGGCGGCACCGCGACCGCCTCGTCCCAGCTCCGCGCCGACACCGGCCCGGAGAAGGCGATCGACGGCGGCTGCACCGACGCGAGCCGGTGGATCTCGGCGACCGAGGACACCCAGCCGACCATCACCGTCGAGTGGGACGAGGCCGCGCCGCTGGACGTCGTCCGGGTGCGCAGCGGCTACACGGTCGGGCTGCCGCAGACGTCCGTGCTGCGCGACTTCACCGTCCAGCTGCGCACCGCGAGCGGCTGGGTCACGGTCGGCACCGTCACCGGCAACACCCAGACGACGGTCGTGGTCGACGCCCAGGGGCGGACGGCCGATGCCGTGCGCCTCGTCATCACCGACCCGTCCGACTCCGCCACCGACGTCGCCCGCGTCTACGAGATCGAAGCGATCGCCGCACGCTGAGCGGCATCACCACCCCTCCCGAAAGGAACCCATCCCCATGCGCACCCAGACCGTCGAAGCCGACATCATCGTCGTCGGCGGCGGCCTCGCCGGAGTGAGCGCCGCCGTCGCGGCGGCCCGCCTCGGCCGACGTACCGTGCTGATCAACAACCGGCCGGTGCTCGGCGGCAACTCCTCCTCGGAGGTGAGGGTCTGGGTGTGCGGAGCGACCGCCCACGGCAACCAGCGGTGGGCGCGGGAGACCGGGATCATCGGCGAGATGTACCGGGAGAACCAGTTCCGCAACCCCGAGGGCAACCCCGTGTACTGGGACGACGTGGTGCTCGACATCGTGCGCCGCGAGCCCAACCTCACGCTGTTCCTCAACACGGAGGTGCTCGAAGCCGAGGCCACCGGCCCCGACGACGCCCGTCGGGTCCGGTCGGTCACCGGCTGGACGATGGGCTCGGAGATCCGCACCGTCTTCCGCGGGCCGCTCTTCCTCGACTGCACGGGGGACGGCCTGGTCGGACGGCTGGTCGGCGCCCGGCACCGGCTGGGCAAGGAGAGCCGCAGCGAGTTCGGCGAGGACTGGGCGCCCGAGCAACCCGTGCGCGAGTTCCTCGGCTCGACGCTCCTCTTCTACACGAAGGATCTGGGGCACCCGGTGAAGTACGTCGCGCCGGAGAGCGCGAAGGACATCTCGACCACCCCGATCCCCTCGTCGCGCATCATCCGCAGCGGCGACAGCGGCGCGCACTACTGGTGGATCGAGTGGGGCGGCACGCTCGACATCGTCGACGACAACGAGGCGATCCGCGACGAGCTGCGGTCGGTGATCCTCGGCATCTGGGACCACATCAAGAACTCCGGCGAGTTCGACGCCGACAACCTGACCCTGGAGTGGATCGGCAACATCCCCGGCAAGCGCGAGTACCGTCGCTTCATCGGCGACTACACGCTGCGTCAGCAGGACATCCTGGAGCAGACGTCGTTCGACGACGGCGTCGCGTTCGGCGGCTGGTCCATCGACCTCCACCCCGCCGAGGGCATGTACGCGACGGGGGCGGGCGCGGTGCAGCGCTTCTCGGACGGCGTCTTCGAAATCCCGTTCCGCTCGCTGTACTCCGTCAACGTCGACAACCTGCTCATGGCGGGCCGCGACATCTCGGCCACGCACATCGCCTTCGGTGCCGCCAGGGTGATGGCCACGTGCGCGGCGATGGGCGAGGCCGCGGGCACCGCCGCCGCCCTCTGCTACGCGCACGACGCCACGCCCCGCGAGCTGTACGAGCACCATCGTGCGGAACTCCGCCAGACGCTGCTCCGCGCCGACGCCTCCCTCATCGGCGTCGCGAACGAGGACGCCGCCGACCGCGCCCGCACCGCTGCCGTCACCGCATCGAGCACCCTGCGCACGATCGGCACCCCGGAGAGCACCGTGGCCGCGGCGACCCCGCACGCCCTGACGGACGACCTCGGCATCGTCGTCCCCGTGCACCCGCGCCTCGACACGACCGAGCTGCTGCTCAGCGCCGAGGCCGACACGCAGGTCACGGTGGAGGTCTGGTCCACCGGCCGTCCGCAGAACATCGTGCCCGCGGTGCTCGAGCACCGCACCGTGATCGACGTCCCCGCCGGGGGTCCGTCCTGGGTGCGGGCGGAGACGCCTTTCGCCCCGGAAGACCCGCAGAACGCGATCATCGTGCTCCGCGCGAACCCGCAGGTGCAGGTGCAGCTCGCCACCGAGCTCCCACCAGGGGTGCTCACCCTCGTGCACCGGGTCGACAACGACGACCGGAACGTGCAGGTCGACCGCGACGGCCTCCTCGTGCAGTGGCCGACCAAGCCGCTGCGCGGACGGGTGCCCGCGTTCCGCACGAGCCCGGACTCCGAGGCCGTCGCCCCGGAGCGCGCCGTCTCCGGGTACAACCGCCCGTTCGGCGGACCGCACCTGTGGGCGTCCGCCCCGGAGGCCGAGGGCCCGCAGTGGTTGCGCCTGGACTGGGAGCAGCCGGTCACGGCCTCCGAGATCCGCCTGGTGTTCGACGACGACGTGGACCTCGAGCTCAACACCCTGCATCACCACCGGAGCCCCGACGAGGTGCTGCCCCAGCTCGTCCGCGACTACCGGGTCGAGGTGCAGCAGGCGGGTTCCGAGGAGTGGCGCACCGTGGCGGAGGAGCGGGACAACCGCCATCGCCTGCGGGTGCATCCGCTGCCGGACGACCTCGGCGCCCTCACGGCCGCCCGCCTCGTGGTGGAGCGGACGAACGGCGTCGCGGAGGCACGCGTGATCGCGTTCCGAGTGCAATCGTGACGGAGGGCGCTAACGTGAAGGGCATCCGTCGACCCGGCGGAGACCGTCGTCCCTCCAGGAGGCCGCAGGTGACCACCTCGCCCGGCGGCCGCGTGCTCCCCGTCGCGCGCGCCACCCGCACGGGACTCATCGCGCTCGCGGTGCCGCATCTGGAGGAGCCGTACTTCGCGGAGCTCGGCTCGCGCATCGTCCGCGGCGCCGACGATCGGGGCCTGGCGGTGCTCATCGTGCAGACCGAGGGCGATCACGGCCGCGAGATCGACGTCGCCAACGGCGTCGGCCTGCCGCCCATCGACGGGCTCATCCACATCCCGCGCTCGCTCACGGTCGCCGACCTCACGCGCCGCACCTCCCCCGGGCCGCTCGTGCTGCTGGGCGAGCACATCCAGGTGAGCCCGTTCACGCACGTCACGATCGACAACCGCGCCGCCGCCTACACCGCCACCGAGCATCTGGTGGCGGTGGGGTGCCGTCGCATCGGCTTCGTCGGACGCCGCGACGCCCGCCCCTCGGACGCCGCCGACCGCCGGCATGCGGGGTATCTGGAGGCCCTGGCGGCCGCCGGCATCCCGGCTGACCCCGCGCTCACCGCGCAGGTCGACGCCTTCACGGCGGAGGAGGGTGAGCGCGTGGCGGGCGCCATGGCCACCGCGATCCCCGATCTCGACGGCATCGTCTGCTCGAACGACTCGGTCGCCCTCGGTGCGCTGGCCGCTCTCCAGGCCCAGGGGCGGAGCGTGCCGGGCGACGTCGCCGTCGTCGGCATCGACGACATCCGGGCCGCGCGCTTCGCCGTGCCCGCCCTCAGCACCATCGCCCCCGACCACGCCCGCCTCGTGGACGCGGCGTTCACGGAGCTCGAACGGCAGATCGCCGCGCCGCCGGGGGCGGATCTGCCGGTGCGGCATGTGACGGTCGGCGCCCGGCTGATCCCGCGGGCGAGCACGGCCCGATGACGGCGGCGGACTCAGTCCGCGAGGGCCGTCGCGAGAGCACGCTCGTCGCCGCCGTCCCGCGGCGCGACGTGCAGGGTGCCGACGTGGGCCGCGAGCAGCTCCCGCGCGCCGTCGTCGAGGCCGTCGTCGGTGACCAGGCGGTCGATGTCGCTGAGATCGGCGACGGTCGTGAGCCCGACCACGCCCCAGCGGGTGTGCTCCGCGAGGACGACGACCTCACGCCCCGCAGCCATGAGCGCCCGGTTGGTCTCGGCCTCCAGCAGGTTCATGGTCGTGATGCCGGCCTGCTCGTCGAGGCCGTGAGCGTCGAGGAACACGAGGTCGCAGTGCAGGTGCTCCAGGGCGCGGACCGCGACCGGCCCGACGAGGGCCTGAGAGGGCGTGCGCACGCCCCCGGTGAGCACGACCGTCTGCGTGTACGGGGCGTCGGCGCGGTCCGGTGGCGAGAACAGGTCGGAGACCGGCAGGGCGTTCGTGACGATCGTGAGCTCGGGAACGCGCACGAGCTCCCGTGCGAGCGCCAGGGCCGTGGGTCCGCCGGAGATGCCGACCGCCATGCCGGGCTCCACGAGGTCCGCGGCCGCCGCGACGATCGCCCGCCGTTCGGCCGAGGCCGCCGGAGCCGGAACCAGACGTTGGAGGCCCCGCGCCCGCACGCCGCCGCGGATGCGCTCGACCGCGCCCTCCTCGGCCAGCTGGTCGATGTCGCGCCGCACGGTCATCTCGCTCACCTGCAGCGTGGCCGCGAGCTCGCCGATGGAGGCGGTACCGCGATCGCGGGTCAGGGCGAGGATGCGCTCGCGGCGTTCCGTGACCAGCACGCGGTCTCCTTCCGATGGAGCCTCCAGTCTGCCACGCACCCCCGCCCGTCCCACTCCCGGAACAGGATCCCTCAGCCCGCATGACCTTCCCCGAGCCCTACGCCACCTGGTTCCCCGATGCCGCGTTCGACGGCAGCTATGGGCGGACCGAAGCCGACCTCCGTGCTGCCCGGCCGGTACCCGCGCCGCCCGGGTTCGCCGACCGCTGGCGGCGCTGGCGGCGCGAGGCGGCCGCGATGGACGCCGCCCCCGTCGTCCTCTCCACCTCCGAGGAGCAGGGACGCCGGGTGTCCGTCGTCGAGCATGCCGGCGTCGACGGTGTACGGCTGCGGGCCTGGGTGGTCGAGCCCCTCGACGGCCCTCCCCGCGCCGGGGTCGTGCACGGGCACGGCTACGGGGGTCGGGAGGCGGTCGATCTCGCCCGGGTGCCGGACGACGTCGCGGCGATCTATCCCGTCGCCCGCGGGCTCGGCGTGCTGAACGCCGGTGTGGGTGCACCCGAGCCGACCCCGGAACACGTGCTCGCGGGCATCGACGATCCGGAGCGCTACGTGCTCGGCCTCTGCGCGCGTGACATGTGGCTGGCGGCCGACGTCCTCGTCTCGGTCGTCGGGGCGCTTCCTCTCTACTACGTCGGAGAGAGCTTCGGCGGCGGCATCGGCGCGCTCGCCCTGCCGTGGGACGACCGGTTCGTGGGGGCCACCCTCATCGTGCCGAGCTTCGGCCAGTACGACGAGCGGCTGGCGGTGCCCTGCCTGGGGAGCGGGGAGACCGTGCGTCAGCACGTGCAGCGCCACCCCGAGGCCCGCGAAGTGCTGCGCTGGTTCGACTCCTCCACCGCGATCGGGTTCACGGAGGTGCCGGTCCGCGTGGAGGCGGCCCTGTGGGACCAGTACGTGCCGCCGCAGGGGCAGTTCGCGGTCGCCGCCGGGGCCCGTGACCTCGACCTGGCAGTGCTTCCCGCCGGTCACGCCGAGTACCCGGGGTCGGCGGAGGTGACGGCGAGCGCCATCCGCGGCGGGCGCGCGCACCTGGAGCGCGTGCTCGCCGGCTGACGCCCGTCGCGCGCGCGTCCTCCTCCGCGCAGGAGAGCACTGGACGCAACCTGTCATAACAGGTACAGTGAGCTTGTCATTACAGGTTGCGCGACGACGCAGCACCCGTTTCGAGGAGCATGGATGCCCGAGTACCAGACCCCGCCGATCTCCCCGATGGCGATCGCCTTCGACGCCGAGAAGCTGACCCTCTCCCCCGAAGGCCCCACGCTGACCCGGCGGATGTCCGACCTCGAGGGCCTGTTCCGCGACCACGACGCGTGGGCGACCGCCGCCGCGGGCGACGACCCGATCGTCTACACGGTCGTCAGCTCCCCGGTCCCCGAGATCGAGCGGGAGCTGCCGCAGTCGATCACCACGATCATGCCCGGCGACACGGGCGGCGAGCTCTGGATGACCAAGGGCCATCAGCACCCCGACCACCAGGGCGAGATCTACCTCGCGCTGCACGGCCGCGGCGGGCTGCTCATGTTCGACGGCGAGCGCACCGAATGGCTCGACATGCTCCCGGGCACCATCGGCTACATCCCGCCGGGCTGGGCGCACCGCTCCGTGAACACGGGGGACGAGCCGTACTCCTTCCTCGCCGTGTACCCCGGCGGCGCCGGCCACGACTACGGCTGGGTGCTGGAGCACGGCATGGGCTCGCGGGCGTTCCGCGCGGAGTCCGGCGTCGACCTCCGCCCCTACGCGGAATAGGCTCCGGCCATGATCATCGCCCACGACCTCGGTACCACCGGGAACAAGGCGTCCCTGCACCACGACGACGGCCGCCTGATCGCCGCGGTCACCGTGCCCTACCCGGCCCACTTCGCGGCGGGCGGCGTCGCCGAGCAGGACCCGGCCGACTGGTGGCACGCGGTCGTCACGGCGACCCGCGACCTCCTCTCGCGCACCGGCACCGCCGCCGCGGAGGTCGCCGGCCTCGTGGTCAGCGGACAGATGATGGGCGCCGTGCTGCTCGACGCCGACGGCGAGCCCACACGACCGGCCATCATCTGGGCCGACACCCGCGCCGGCGTCCAGCAGCGCGAGCTTGAGGCGGCGGTCGGCGCCGAGCGCGCCTACGGGATCCTCGGCCACCGTCTGAACCCCACCTACTCGATCGAGAAGATCATGTGGGTGCGCGACAACGAACCCGAGGTGTGGGAGCGCGTGCGCCGGGTGTGCGTCGCCAAGGATTTCATCGTGCTGCGGCTGACCGGGCGGCTCGCCACGGACCGCTCGGACGCGTCCGGCACCAACGCCTACGACCAGGTCGCGGGCACGTGGTCCCCGGAGATCCTCGCCGCGGCGCGGCTGGACCCCGCCCTGTTCCCCGAGATCCTGGAGTCGACGCAGATCGCGGGACCGCTCACGCCCGCCGCGGCCGAGGCGCTCGGACTGCACACGGGCGTCCAGGTCGTGATGGGCGGGGGCGACGGACCGCTCGCCGCGGTCGGCTCCGGCGTCGTGGCCCCGGAGGACGGCGCCTACGTGTGCCTCGGCACCTCCTCGTGGATCTCCTTCGCGGCGGACGCCCCGCTGCACGACCCCGCGATGCGGACCTTCACGTTCGACAACGTCGTCCCCGCGTCCTTCGTGCCGACCGCGACCATGCAGGCCGGCGGCGCCTCGGTGCAGTGGATCGCCGAAGCCCTCTCCGTCGACCCCGCGCACCCCGAGACGGGGCGCCTCGTCGCCGAGGCCGCGAGCGACATCGACACCGACGACCTCTACTTCCTCCCCTACCTGCTCGGCGAGCGCTCCCCGCTGTGGGACCCGGATGCGCGCGGGGCCTTCGTCGGCCTCGCCCGCCACCACGGGCGGGCCCACCTCGTGCGCGCGGTCCTGGAGGGGACGGCGTTCAACCTCCTCACCTGCATCCAGGCGTTCCGGGAGGCCGGCGCGACGATCGACCGCATCGACGCCGTCGGCGGCGGGGCGCAGAGCGACGTCTACCTCGCCGTCCTCGCCGACGTGTGGGGCGTGCCGGTGCGACGCCGCACGATCGTGGAGGAGGCGAACAGCCTCGGTGCCGCGGTCACGGGAGCCGTCGGCCTCGGTCTCACCGACTTCTCTGCCGCCCGGGCGCTCAGCGAGGTCACCGCCGAGTTCACGCCCGATCCGTCCCGGCATGCGGTCTACGCCGAGCGCCACGCCCGCTTCACCGACTCGTACACGGCGCTCGCGCCGTGGTTCGCGGGAAGGCCCCGCTGATGGGCGTCATCCTCGTCACGAGCCGCTCCTTCTCGGACGGCGACCTCGACCTGGTCGGACGCGCCGCGCAGGCCGGACACCGCATCCTCCGCGGGCCGGCCCACCACGACCTCGACGAGCTGGGCGTGCTGCTGCACGGCGCCGACGCCTGGATCGCCGGCACCGGACCGGTCACCGACGCGCACCTCGCTGCCGGCCCGAAGCTCAAGGTCGTGGCGCGCTACGGGGTCGGCACGGAGGCGGTGGACCTCACGGCGGCGCGCGACCGCGGTATCCCGGTCACGAACACCCCGGGCGCGAACGCGGATGCGGTCGCCGACCACGCGGTCGGCCTCATGCTCGCCGCCCTGCGCACCATCCCGGACGGCGACCGCCGCGTGCGGAACGGCGACTGGAGTGTGCGCCGCGGGCGGGAGCTCGGGGCCGCGACCGTCGGCATCGTCGGCTTCGGGCGGATCGGCCAGGGGGTCGCGCGGCGACTGGGCGGGTTCGGTCCGCGGCTGCTCGCCTCCGACCCGTTCCTGCCCGCCGACCTCGTGCGGGACCGCAGCGCCGAACCCGTCGACCTCGACGACCTGTTCCGCACCGCCGATGTGATCACCCTGCACGCCCCCGGCGGGCAGCAGCTCGTCGACGCCGACCGCCTCTCCGGGATGCGACCGGGGACCGTGCTCGTCAACACCGCCCGCGGCGACCTCGTGGACGAGCAGGCCGTGGCCGACGCGCTCCGCGACGGCATCCTCGCCGGGTACGCGGCCGACACGCTCGACGGCGACACCGCCGCGCACGACAGCCCCCTGCTCGCCGCGGACCTCGCCGACCGTGTCATCGTCACCCCGCACCTCGGCGCCCAGACCACCCAGGCCGTCGACAACATGGGGGCGCTGTCCCTCGACGACGTGATCGCCGTCCTCCGCGGCGCCGACCCCGCCCACCTCGTCCCCGTCCCCGCGTCCGCCCCCGAGGAGAACCGATGACCACCGCCGCGACGTCCGCCCCCGCCACCGCCGACTACATGGGCTTCGTCGGCGTCACCACCGCCTCGTCGTCGATCATGAAGGTGTTCCCGCTGTGGGCCGACATCCTCGGCCTCCCCACCCGGACCCTCGTCGGCCACGACCTGCCGATGGATGCCGACCCCGCGCAGTACCGCGCCATGGTCGAGCAGATCCGCGACGACCCGCACCACCGCGGTGCGCTGGTCACCACGCACAAGATGAACGTGTACGCGGCGGCGTCCGACCTGTTCGACGAGCTCGACCCGTTCGCCGTGTCCTGCGCCGAGGTCTCCAGCATCGCCAAGCGCGGGTCCACGCTGTCCGGCCGTGCGAAGGACCCGATCACGGTCGACCTGGCGCTGCGCGACTTCCTCCCCGCCGACCACTTCGCGCGCACCGGGGCCGAGGTCGTGATCCTGGGTGCGGGCGGATCGGGCACCGCGCTGAGCTGGGCCCTCGCCGAGCGGGAGGATGCCCCGGCCCTCATCACCGTCACCGCGCGCACGCAGGACAAGCTCGACCACCTCCGCGAGGTGCACCGCCAGCACGGCACCCCCGAGGGCCTCCTCCGCTACGTCGTCACCGAGACACCGGAGGAGGCCGACGCCCTGGTCGCCGCCGCGCCCGCGGGATCGGTCATCGCGAACGCCACCGGGCTCGGCAAGGACCGCCCAGGCTCCCCGCTGACCGACGCCGTCGTGTTCCCCGAGGGCGCGTACGTGTGGGAGTTCAACTACCGCGGCTCGCTGGAGTTCCTGCACCAGGCCGAAGCCCAGGAGGACGATCGCGCGCTGCACGTGGTCGACGGCTGGCGGTACTTCATCCACGGCTGGTCGCAGGTCGTGGCGGACGTGTTCGACCTCGACCTCACGCCCGAGACCGTCGAGCGCCTCGCGGAGGCCGCGGAGTCGGTGCGCTGATGCCCGCCGTGCGGACCGTCCTCGGCGATCTCGACCCGTCGCGGCTCGGGCGCGTGGACTACCACGAGCACCTCTTCCAGGTGTCGCCGCTGCTGGTCGGGGACGAGCTCGACGACGAGGCCGCGTCCGGCGAGGAGGCCGGTCTGCTGCGGGCGAGCGGCTTCGAGGCCATGGTCGACGCCACCCCGTTCGGCCTCGGGCGCGACCCGGCCGCCGTCGCCCGCATCAGCGCCGCGACCGGACTGCACGTGGTCGCCACGACGGGTCGGCACCGCGAGGCGCACTACGGCGCCGATCATCCGATGCAGGTGTGGGGCGCCGACCGCCTCGCCGCCCTGTTCGTGTCCGACCTAACGCGGGGAATGCCGGCGGACGACGCCGCGGTGTTCGAGACGCCCGAGGTACCCCTCGCGGCGGGTCCCGATGGGCAGCCGGTGCGCGCCGGCATGCTCAAGGGCGGGGCCGACTACTGGCGCCTCAGTCCATTCGAGCGCACGACCCTCGTCGCCGTGGCTCAGGCGCACCGGGAGACCGGAGCCCCCGTCATGGTGCATCTGGAGTTCGGCACCGCGGCCCACGACGTCCTCGATCTGCTGGGCGCCGAGGGGGTGCCGGCGGAGCGCGTCGTGCTGGCCCACGCCGACCGCGACCCCGATCCCGGTCTGCACGTCGCGTTGGCCGAGCGCGGTGCCCACCTCGGGTACGACGGCTTCGCCCGCCCGCGCACCCGCTCCGACGCCGAGCTGCTGGCCCTCACAGTCGCCGTGGTGGAGCGAGGAGTCGGCGACCGGATCCTGCTCGGGGGCGACGTCGCCCGGCGCACCCGGTACATCGCCTACGGCGGCATGCCGGGTCTCGCCTACCTCGGCGACCGCTACCTGCCGCGGCTCCGCGAGGCCGTGGGCGACGACGCCGTGCACCGGATGCTCGTGACCACGCCGGCGCGCTTCCTGGCCCTCCGCACCTGATCACCCGAACCCGAGGAGTCGTCATGCCCGAACCCACCGTCCTCCACGCCGTCTTCACCGCGCAGCCGGGAGCCGCCGACCAGGTCGCCGCGCTGCTGCGGGACTTCGCCGAGGTGGTCCGCGCCGAGGAGGGCAACATCGTCTTCGACGCCCACCGCCTCGTCGACGACCCTGACCGCTTCTTCGTCTACGAGGTCTACCGCGACGAGGACGCCTTCCAGGCCCACCTGCACGCGCCCGCCGGCATCCCCTTCAACGCCGCCCTGCAGGAACTCATCGTCGAGCCCACTTCGATCCTCACCTTCCTCCGCCCCCTCTGACCCCATCCCGTCTACCCCCTCCGTCTCCGTCTCCTCGACCCCTCTCCGTCGCCCTGTTTCACCTGCACGACCTCGCCACGCTCGCACACTCACTCCGGCCTCCCCGCCCTGCCCTCGTCCCCCCGTCGTGCATCCGTCCCTCAGGCTGACCGTCCCCCGTGCCGAACGACTCCACTCGGCCATCCGGTTTCACCTGCACGACGCCGTCACGGCTGCACGACCGAACCACCCATCCGGCCTCACATCAATCCCCGCGTCGTGCATCCGTCCCACCCTCGGTCCCATCCCAGGACCAGACCCAGACCCCAGACCCCAGACCCCGCCCCCAGACCCCAGGCCCAGACCCCGCCCCCAGACCCCAGGCCCAGACCCCGCCCCCAGACCCCAGACCCCGCCCCCAGACCTCAGACCTCCCCGACCCCGGACCCGGTTCATCTGCACGACCCCGACACGGGTGCACGAGGAATCCGAGGATCCGGTCGTGCAGCCGGACCCACGGACCACGGACCCACGGACCACGGACCCGGAGCCGGAGTTCCCCACACACGACGAAGCCCCCCGCCGGAAGGCGAGGGGCTCCGCCGTGCGGGTCACTCGTAGAGGACCGCGGCGATCTTGTCGTCCTCGATGTTGTTCTTGTCGTACCAGTAGGAACCGGTGTCGTAGAACTCCTCGACGTCGTCGCCGTTGGCCGCGTCGTAGGCCGCCTGCACGACCTGGGCGCCGATGCCGATCGGGTCCTGCGTGATGGCGCCGGCCATGGTGCCGTCCTTGATGGCGTTGATCTGGGCCGCACCGGAGTCGAAGCCGACGATGGTGATCTTGCCCTTCTCGAGGCCGAGCTCGTTCACGGCGTTCACGACGCCGATGGCCGAACCCTCGTTGGTGCCGTAGATGCCCTTGAGGTCGGGGTGGGCCGCGATGAGCGTCTTGGCGATGTCGGCCGACTTCAGGTGGTCGCCGTCACCGTACTGGATGTCGACGATCTCGATGTCGGGGTAGTCTGCCTCGATCTTCTCGACGAAGCCGTCGCGACGCTCGACGCCGGTCGAGTTGATCTGCGAGTGGCCGACGATGGCGACCTCGCCCTCGCCGCCGATCAGCTCGGCCATGTGCTCGGCCGCCAGTGCGCCGGCGACCTTGCTGTCCGTCGCGGAGAGGCTGAGTCCGACGTCGCCGTTGCACGGGGCGTCGAAGTAGACGACGGGGATGTCCTTCGACTTCGCCTGCTCGAGCGGGGCGACGCACGCCTCGGGGTCGAGGGCGGCGTAGGCGATGGCGTCCGGGTTCTTGTCGATCGCGGCGGTCAGCATCTCGAGCTGCTGCGCGATCTCGGTCTCGGCGGCCGGGCCCTCGAAGGTGATCTTGACGCCCAGCTCCTGGGCCTTCTCCTCCGCGCCCTTCTTGACGGCCTGCCAGAACTGGTGCTGGAAGCCCTTCGAGACCATGGCGATGTACATCTCGCCGTCGCTGCTGCCGGTGTCGCCACCCGAGCCCTCTTCGATCACGTCGCCGCCGCCGGCACAGCCGGCGAACACGAGCGCGGATGCGGCCACGAGTGCCGCGAATGCGGTCTTCTTGCCGAATTTCATGGAAACTCCGTTGTTCTGTGTGGGTGCCGGCCAGGACCGGCGGGTGGACATTCGTGGTGCCTGTGCGGAGGGTTTCCGCGGGTTCCGGCCGGAGCCGGGGACGGCGGCGGGCACGGGTTTCGCCGCCGCCGTGTCTCAGGTCCGCTGGCGGTTGCGCAGCGAGTCGAGGAAGACGGCCAGCAGGACGACGACGCCGACGACGATGTTCTGCCACTCGGGCTGGATCGACATGATCCGGAGGCCGTTGACGAGGACGCTCATGATGAGCGCACCGATCACGGTTCCGAGGATCGAGCCGCGGCCGCCGAGCAGCGAGGTGCCGCCGATGATCACTGCCGCGATGGCCTGCAGCTCGTAGCCGGTGCCGATCTGCGGCTGCGCCGAGTCGAGGCGGGCGGCGATCACGATGCCCGCGATGCCGGTGAAGGCGCCGGCGAACATGTAGATGAGGATCGTCCAGCGGCGGGTGTTGACGCCGGAGAGGCGCGTGGCCTCCTCGTTCGACCCGATCGCGAAGGTATAGCGGCCGAGCAGCGTCTTCGACAGCACGAGCCAGGCGACGATCGCGAGGGCCGCGGTGATGAGCACCGCGTTCGGGATGCCGGGGATGAGCACGCCGAGCGCGATCTTCTTGAAGTCGGGAGCCGAGGTCGAGAAGTAGATCGGCGCGACGTTCGAGATGACGAGGGCGAGGCCGCCGGCGATCATCATCATGGCCAGCGTCGCGATGAACGGAGGCAGCCGCAGGAACGTGATGTTGACGCCGTTCACCAGACCCATGAGCACACCGGTCGCGATGCCGCCGAGCACGCCCACCCACACCGGCAGGCCCAGGTTGGTGATGAGGACGCCCGTCATCACGGCGCAGAGCGCCATGCCGGTGCCGATCGACAGATCGATGCCGCCCGTGATGATGACGAACGTCGTGCCGAGGGCGAGGATGCCGATGACCGCGGTCGACAGCAGCACCGTGGCGATGTTGCTGAAGGTGAAGAAGTTCGGGCTGGCGATCGAGAAGAAGATGACCAGGACGATCAGGGTGCCGAACGCGAGCGACTGCTGGAACTGCCGCTTGAGGAACCCGGCGACGTCGCGCTTGTCGGTGTCCTCGTTGACGGCCGTCTGGATGATCGTCGTCGTCGACGATCCGGACTGCTGTGGGGTGCTCATCAGTCTTCCTCCCCGTGGGCTGCGAGTTGCATGATCTTCTCCTGGCTGGCTTCCTCGTTGCGGAGCGTCCCGGTGATGCGGCCGTTCGCGAACACGGCGATGCGGTTCGCGACCCGGAGGATCTCGGGGAGCTCCGACGAGATGACGATGATGGACTTGCCCGCGTCGGCGAGCTGCTGCATGAGGCGGTAGATCTCCTCCTTCGCGCCGACGTCGATGCCTCGCGTCGGCTCGTCGAAGATGAGGATGTCGCAGTCGCGCATCAGCCACCGGGCGATGACGACCTTCTGCTGGTTCCCTCCGGAGAGGAGCTTGACGACCTGGTTGACCGAGGGGGTCTTCACCCGCAGCTGCTGGACGTACTCCTTGGTGCGGTTCTTGGCCTTGCTGTCGCCCATCCAGCCGATGCCGTTGGCGTAGGAGCCGAGCGACGCGAGCACGGTGTTGAAGGTGACGTCCTGCTCGAGCATGAGGCCGAGCAGCTTGCGGTCCTCGGAGAGGTAGCCGACGCCGTGCTTGACCGCGTCCGCGGGCTGCGCGATGCGGACGGTGCGCCCGCCGATCGTGATCGTGCCGCCGTCGCGGTGGTCCGCGCCGATGACGGCACGGGCGGTCTCGGTGCGGCCGGCGCCCATGAGGCCGGCGAATCCGAGGATCTCGCCCTTGTGCAGCTGGAACGACACGTCCTTGAGGAGCTTCCGCGTGGAGAGCCCCTGCACGTCGAGCACGATCGGGTCGTTGAGGTGCTCCCGCGCCTGCGGGCGGGTGCCCTCGTCGATCACGCGGCCGACCATCATCTCGATGATCGTCGGGATCGTGATCTCGGACTTGTCGAGTGATCCGATGTATGTGCCGTCGCGGAGCACGGTCACCCGGTCCGCCAGGCGGCGCAGCTCGTCCATGCGGTGCGAGATGTACACGATGCCGGTGCCGCGGGCCTTGAGCTGCTCGATGAGGACGAAGAGGGTCTCGACCTCGCTGTCGGTGAGGGCCGACGTCGGCTCGTCCATGATGAGGACCTTGGCGTTGAAGGACAGCGCCTTGGCGATCTCGACCATCTGCTGCTCGGCCACCGTCAGCTCGCCCACGCGCTGGCGCGGGTCGAGGTGGATGTCGAGGCGCTGCAGCAGCTCCGCCGTCTGCCGGTTGAGCTTCCGCTCCGACAGGAACGGGCCCGTCGTGGGCTCGCGGCCGACGTAGATGTTCTGCGCGACCGTGAGGTCGGGCATCAGGTTGAGCTCCTGGTGGATGATCGTGATCCCCAGCTCCTGCGCCTGCAGCGGGCTGGTGAGCTCGACCTCCTGCCCCTCGAACGTGATCGTGCCCTCGTCCTTGGTGTAGATCCCGGAGAGGATCTTCATCAGGGTGGACTTGCCGGCACCGTTCTCACCCACGAGCACGAGCACCTCGCCGGCGCGCACCTCGAGATGCACGTCCTTCAGCGCCTGGACACCGGGGAATCCCTTGCTGATCCCCTCGACCCTCAGGATGGGTCCACTCATGCGCTCACCTGCTTCCTTGAAGGTTCTGTCGCGATTGCGGCGGACCGTTCCGCCGTAAACATCGGATCAATTCTGCGACCTGCACCCGGGTCAGTGCAAGTTGTATCTAAATGTATCTAACGATCGGCGGCGAGGGAAGACCTGTAATAACATCTTGGTCTCGAACCGCCGCCCGGGCGTCAGTGGAGGCGGATCGAGTCGACGGCGACGAGCTTGTCGCGGATGTACGCGTTCGCGTGCGTACCCAGCTCGTCGTTGTCGGTCCAGAGGTTGCGCCAGATGCCGAGCATGCGGCTGAGGTCGGGCGCCACCACGGCCGAGGAGAACGACTCGAACACGATGGGGCCGTCGTAGCCGATGCGTCCGAGCGCCTTGAAGAACGTGTCGAAGTCGACCGTCCCGGTGCCGAGATAGCCGCGGTGGCTCTCGCCGATGTGCACGTACCGCAGGGCGGGAGCCGCATCGAGCACGGGCGCGAACATATCCGACTCCTCGATGTTCATGTGGTACGTGTCCAGGTGGATCCCGAGGTTCGGGCGGTCGACCTCGCCGAGGTACGCCAGCGCCTGCCGAGCGGTGTTCAGCACGTTGGTCTCGTACCGGTTCACGACCTCCAGCGAGACCGAGACTGCGCGCGCGGCGGCGTGATCGGCGACGCGCGCGATGGTGCGACGGCTCGACGCCAGACCCTCCGGCGTCACCGGATCCATGTACTTCTTCATGGCGCTGTAGATCACCCCGCAGAAGTGCGTACCGCCGAGCTCGGCGAGCACGTCGACCGCGCGGAGCAGGAGGGTCTCCCCCGCGGCGACCACGGCAGGGTCACCGCTCGTGATGTCGGTCTCGTCGGAGAGCCCGAGCGAGGCGCTGACCGCGAGTCCGTGCTCCGCGAGGGCGGCCCGAGCGGCAGCGACGTCGAACGAGAACGGGTCCATGAGCGGGAACTCGATGAGGTCGAAGCCCGCGTGCTTCGTCTTCTCCACCGCGAGCCGGATGCCGTCCGCGTCGAAGGTCCCCGTCCAGACGAGTCCGTGGCAGCCGATGTTCATGAACGCTCCTCCGGCGGGTGTCCGGCACCGTCGCCGCACGGACTTGGCACGTTACAAGTCCGCTGTGCGAGTCACGCTACGTCGCCCTCCGCGGACGTGTCAAGAACTTTCTTGGCACGTTACAAGTCCTCCGCTAGCCTGGGCCTCATCCGGCCGCACGCCTGCGGTCCCATCGCCGAAGGAGGCCCATGCCCGCGAGCGTGAAGGATGTCGCGGCTCTCGCGGGGGTCTCGGCATCGACCGTGTCGAACTACCTCAACCACCCGCACGTCCTCGGGGCCGCCAGCCGGGAGCGGGTGCGGGCGGCGATCGCCGAGCTCGGCTTCGTGCCGAACGAGTCGGCCCGCCAGCTCCGCGCGGGATCGAGCAAGGCCCTCGCCCTCATCCTCCTCGACGCCTGGCTGCCCTACTTCAACGACCTGTCCCGCGGCGTCGACGACGTGGCCCGTGAGGGCGGCTGGTCGCTCTTCTTCAGCGACAGCGCCCGCGATGCCGCTCGCGAGGAGCAGAACATCGACATGTTCGAGGCCCACCGGGTGCAGGGCATCGTGATCTACCCGCTCGGCGACGTGGTGCCCCGGCTGGAGCAGCTCGCCGAGCGCGGCATCCGCGCGGTGGTCGTCGGCCCCATCCGCGATTCGCCCTCCGTCGCCGCGGTCACCTTCGACGACCGCGGCGGTGGGCGGCTCGCCGGCGAGCACCTGGTCTCCCTCGGCCGTCGCCGCATCCTGTTCCTCGGAGCCCCGACGGTGAGCCAGTCGAACGATCGCCTCGCCGGGCTGCGCGACGCGGTGGCGGGGACCGACGCCCGCGTCTCCGTCCTCGATGTCGAGCATCTGACGACCGAAGACGGCCGCCATGCCGGGGCGCACCTGGCGGAGCTTCCCGCGGATGAGCGCCCGGACGCGGTCTTCGCCGCGAACGACGGGGTGGCCCTCGGCGTGCTGACGCAGCTGCTCCGCCACGGCATCCGGGTGCCGGAGGAGATCGCCCTCGTCGGCTTCGACGACGTGGCCGCCGCACATCAGAGCGTGGTGCCGCTGACGAGCGTGCGGCAGCCCGGCTACGAGATCGGTCGCGCCGCCGGGGCCGCGCTGCTGCAGCTCCTCGCCGATCCGACCGCTGCGCCTCCGGCACCCACGCCGTTCCCCGCCGAGCTCGTCGTGCGGGAGTCGACCGTCGGGCGCTCATCGCGTTCCGTCCCTCCGGAGGGGTTCACCGCCTGAGACCGCGCCTGGCGACGCCACGCCAGCGGCGCCTGCCCGAAGCGGCGGCGGAAGGCCCGGGAGAATGCCGGCTCCGATGTAAAGCCGACGGCACCGGCGACCTCACCGATCGGCATGGCCGTCGCAGCGAGCAGACGCTGCGCCGCTGTCATTCGGCGCTCCGCGAGATAGGCCAGGGGAGGCCGACCGACGAGCGCGGTGAAGCGATGCGCGAACGCCGACCGCGACTGGTGCGTGAGCGCGGCGAGCTCTGCCACCGTCCACGCATGCTCGAGACGTCCGTGCATGGCGGACAGCGCCGGGGAGAGGCGCTCGTCGAGAGCGCTCGCCAACCAGCCGCGCTCGCCGTTCTCTCCACTCGCCCAGCGCCGCAGCGCGTGGATGAAGACGAGGTCGAGGATGCGCGAGATCATCGCCTGCGACCCTGGTCCGCGCCTCCGGATCTCCGCGAGCAGAAGGCGCTCGCTGACCATGATCCACTCGTTCTCCGGCGCGGAGCGTGGGATGTGCACCACGGCGGGGAGCGCAGCCTCGAGCTGATCCGACTCCCCGCATTCGCCACGGAGGTATCCGGTGATCCAGCCGCGGCCGATCGGTGCCTCGACGCTCGGACGGTCGTCGGGACGGAGCGGGCGCGCCGGCGCCGAGGCACCGACGGACGACAGGACATGGGGAAGTCCGCGCCGGACGAGCACGATGTCGGAAGGGGCGACGGGCAAATCCCGCTGTCCGGGGACCTGCAGGATGAGCCCCTCGCCCAGGATGAAGTAGAGGCTGGTCGCAGTGCCGGGAAGAGCGATGCGGAACGGCATCTCGGGGTGGAGCCATTCCGCTCCATCGCCTCGCAGCCGCGACTGCTGGAGCACCTCGGACAACACGTCGAGTTCTTGGACTGCGTCCGGGGATGCAGGATGGGCATGTTTTTCGAGTGGATGGGTCATGGTTTCTGCTCCTGCGTCCACCGTAACCTCGTCGTGACCCCGGGCGGGGTTGACAGGGGGCGGTCCGACGGCCGCCACGACGACAGGAGATGAGCATGACCGACAAGCCGGCGATCGTTCTGGTCCACGGGTTCTGGGGAGGCGCCGCCCACTGGGCGAAGGTCATCGTAGAACTGGACCGACGTGGATTCACCGACGTTCACGCCGTGGAGAACCCCCTCACATCCCTTGCCGCGGACGCGGAGCGCACAGTCCAGATGGTGCGGCAGATCGACGGACCCGTGCTCCTGGTCGGACATTCGTACGGCGGAGCGGTGATCACCGAGGCCGGGGATCTTCCCCAGGTCGTCGGACTCGTCTACATCGCGGCCTTCGCACCGGACGCCGGGGAAAGCGCCGGGCAGATCACCGAGGAGCACCCTCCCGCCGCCGTCGACGCCATCGCACCGGATTCGGACGGTTACCTCTGGATCGCCAAGGATCGGTTCCACGCGAGCTTCGCCCAGGACCTTCCCGCGGACGAGGCCCTCGTCATGGCGGTCACACAGAAGGCGCCTCAGGGCTCGACGTTCGCCGACGCCATCTCCGCCCCCGCCTGGAAGGTCAAGCCGACGTGGTATCAGGTCTCCACCGCGGACCGCATGATCGACCCCGATAACGAGCGCCGGATGGCTGCCCGGATGAACCCGCGTGCCATCGTCGAACTGTCGGCGAGCCATGCCTCTCTCGCGTCGCAGCCGGTCGCGGTCGTCGACCTGATCGAGGAGGCGGCTCGCGCGACTACTGCTTCGTAGGCTCCCACTCAGGCGCGCGCTGCCACGGAAGGGTGACCGACCACGCCCTTCCGGAGCAGTGCGTTGCCGTACTTGCGCGTCTCGCCCGTGCGCACCATGAGGTACGCCTCCTTCGCGACCTCGTAGTACGCGAAGCGCTCGACGAAGCGCGTGGTGTCGAGCTCCGTGCCGGCGGCGGCCATGAGCTCGCGCTGCACGTCCAGCACCTCGCCGTCAGCCGAGGTCATCAGATCGATGCCGGGCGCGTCGTCGAGCGGCAGCACGCTGCGGATGGCTGCGACGACCTCGGGTGTCGTGGTGCCGGGAAGATCGACCACGCGCACCCCGAGACCCCAGGCCGGGAAGTGCGCGTCGGCGACGACCACGGCGTCGGAGTGTCCCATCCGGTCGAGATGCAGCAGCAGCTCCCCGGTCAGCAGCGGGTGGATTCCTTCGAGCACGGCGGCTCCTCTCGGTGGACGGAGGTCAGGAGGCGGGGATGAGGCCCTCGGCCGCGAGGTTCTCCCACAGGGCCGGCGGGATCTCCCGGGCAGCGTACTCGGCGTTCTGCCGGAGCTGCGCCGGACGACTGCCGCCGACGACAACGGAGCGCACCACGTCGGCCTGCAGCGGGAACCGGATCGCGGCGGCCGGCAGGGGCACGTCGTGATCCGCACACACAGCGGCGATGCGCAGCAGCCGATCCCACAGCTCGTCGGGGAGCTGCCCGTACTCGTAGCGGCCGTCCCGTCGCGGCTCGTTCGAGGCGAGGAGCCCGGAGTTGAACACCGACGCCGCGACGATCCCCGTCCCGGTCTCCCGGCACGCGGGCAGCACGTCGAACGCGGCGGGCTGCTCCAGCAGCGTGTACCGGCCGGCCACCATCACGAGGTCGAGGTCGGCGGAGCGCACGGACGCCGCCAGAGCCTCCGACACCATCGACCCGATGCCGATCGCGGTCACCTCGCCGTCCGCGCGCAGCTGCTCCAGGGCGGGAAGGGCCTCGGCGAGCGCGAGGTCGAGGTCGTGCCGTTCCGGGTCGTGCAGATAGAGCAGGTCGATGCGCTCGATGCCCAGCCGCTCGCGGGACTCCTCCAGGCTCGTCCGGATGCCGTCCGCCGAGAAATCCCACACGCGCTGCAGGTCGTCCGGCACGTGGAAGTCGTTCGCGGTGTCGAGGCCGCCGGCGTGGTCGGGGTTCGGGCGGAGCAGACGGCCGACCTTGGTCGAGAGCACGTACTCGTCCCGCGGCTTGGTCTGCAGGAAGGCTCCGAGCCGGCGCTCGGAGAGGCCGAGGCCATAATGCGGGGCAGTGTCGTAGAAGCGGATGCCGCTCTCCCACGCCGCGTCCAGCACCGCCCACGCGTCATCGTCGGACAGCTCACGGAAGAGGTTGCCGACGTTCGCGGCACCGTAGCCGAGGGTCGGGACGGTCAGGCGGTCAGGCGTGGACATGCGCACCCGTCCAGGTGTACTCCGCGATGCTGTCGGCCTTCATCTCCATGCCCGTCCCCGGCGCGGTCGGGGCCATGTAGGAGCCGCCCTGGATGTCGGTCGGCACGACGAAGTGCTCGTGCAGGTGGTCGACGAACTCGATCAGGCGGCCCTCGCGGGTACCGGAGACGGCCACGAAGTCGAACATCGACAGGTGCTGCACGGCCTCGCACAGCCCCACGCCGCCGGCATGCGGGCACACCGGCACGTCGAACTTCGCCGCGAGCAGCAGGTTGGCGATGTTCTCGTTGACCCCCGCGACGCGGACGGCGTCGATCTGCATGACCGAGATCGCGTCGGCCTGCAGGAGCTGCTTGAAGATCATCCGGTTCTGCGCGTGCTCACCGGTGGCGACACGGATGGGCGCGACGCCGCGGGCGATCTCGGCGTGGCCGAGGATGTCGTCGGGGCTCGTGGGCTCCTCGATCCAGGCGGGATGGAACTCGGCGAGCGCGTTGACCCACTCGATGGCCTCGGATACCTCCCAGCGCTGGTTGGCGTCGATCGCGATCGGGAAGTCGGGCCCGCACACCTCGCGCGCCTTGCGGAAGCGGCGGATGTCGTCCTGCAGGTCGGCGCCCACCTTGAGCTTGATCTGCGTGAAACCGTCGGCCATGGCCTCGCGGGCGAGGCGCTCGAGCTTCTCGTCGGAGTAGCCGAGCCAGCCGGGGCTGGTCGTGTAGCCGGGGTAGCCGGTGGCGAGGAGCTGCTGCTCGCGCTCGGCCCGGCCGGGCTCCGCCGCGCGCAGGATCTCCAGCGCCTCCTCGCGGGTGAGGGCGTTGGTGAGGTAGCGGAAGTCGACGAGGTCGACGAGCTCCTCCGGGGTCATCCGGGCGAGGAGCTGCCAGAGCGGCAGGCCTGCGCGCTTGGCCTTGATGTCCCACAGCGCGTTGACGACCGCGCCGATGGCCATGTGCATGACGCCCTTCTCCGGGCCCAGCCAGCGGAGCTGCGAGTCGCCGATGATCTCGCGGAACGTGCCGCCCATGTCGTCGAGCAGCGGCTCGATCTCGCGCCCGACGAGGTGCCCGGCGAGCGCGTCGATCGCGGCGACCTGCACGTCGTTGCCGCGGCCGATCGTGAAGACGAAGGCGTGCCCCTCGATGCCGTCGCCAGCGTCCGTGCGGACGATGACGTACGCGGCGGAGTAGTCGGGGTCCGGGTTCATCGCGTCGGAGCCGTCCAGGCTCAGCGACGTGGGGAAGCGGATGTCGGTGGTGTCGAGGGCGACGATACGGCTCACGGGGTTCCTCTCCATGCGCGGGTCGTTCTTCCGCGCGGATCTCTTGGAGTGTAAACATCCGATGTCTATACTGTCAACGAGACCGGCCGCTGAGCAGCGGCCTCCCGAACGATCAGGAGAATCATGAAGTTCGCGCGGCTCGGCACCCCGGGGGCGGAGATCCCCGTCCTCCTGGAGGGTGACCGCTACCTCGACCTCCGCCCGGTGACATCCGATGTCAACGGCGACTTCCTTGCGGGAGACTTCGTTTCCCGCGTCGCCGCCGCCCGCGACGCCGGGGAGCTCTCCGAGCTGCCGGACGCCGCGACGATGCGCATCGGCGCCCCGATCGCCCGCCCGAGCGCGGTGATCTGCATCGGCATGAACTACGCCGCCCACGCCGCGGAGTCGGGGTCGGAGCCGCCGACCATCCCCATCATCTTCCTCAAGACCCCCAACACGGTCGTCGGCCCGAACGACGCCGTGACGATCCCGCGCGGGAGCGAGAAGACCGACTGGGAGGTCGAGCTCGGCATCGTCATCGGCACCCGCACCGCGTACCTCGACTCCCCGGAGGAGTCGATGGCGCACGTCGCCGGCTTCGTCGCCGCGAACGACGTGTCGGAGCGCGACTTCCAGATGGCGGTCTCCGGCGGGCAGTGGTCGAAGGGCAAGATCGCCTGCGGCTTCAACCCCACGGGTCCGTGGCTGGTCACGCCCGACGAGGTCGACCACCAGGCGCTCGGCCTCCGCAGCTTCGTGAACGGCGAGCCGCGACAGGATTCGAACACGAGCGACATGATCTTCACGGTCGAGCAGATCGTGCACCACCTGTCGCAGTACGTGACGCTCGAGCCCGGTGACCTGATCCTCACCGGGACCCCGCAGGGCGTGGCCCTGTCCGGCAAATACCCCTACCTCAGCGCGGGCGACGTGGTCGAGATCGAGATCGACGGCCTCGGCCGTCAGCGCCAGGACTTCATCGCATGGGAGGCAGAGAAGTGACCCTTCGACAGGCTCAGGGACCCGACGCCGGCACGGAAGGCCTCGTGGCCATCGTCACCGGTGGCGCCTCCGGCATCGGCGCGGCGATCGCCGACCGTCTGCACGCGGACGGCGTCACCGTCGCGGTCCTCGACCGCGACACCACCCACGCCGACGAGCGCTTCGCCGCGTTCACCGCCGACGTCTCCGACCGCGCGAGCGTGGACGCCGCCGTGGCCGCCGTCGCCGAGCGCTTCGGCCGCATCGACATCGTCGTCAACAACGCCGGCATCGGTGCACAGGGCGACATCGCCGCGAACGACGACGACGAGTGGGCGCGCGTCCTCTCCATCAACGTCACCGGCATCGCGCGGGTGACGTCGGCGGCACTGCCCTGGCTGCGGAAGTCCCCGGCCGCCGCGGTGTGCAACACGGCCTCGATCGCGTCGACCACCGGGCTCCCGCAGCGGGCGCTGTACTCCGCGTCGAAGGGCGCCGTGTCGGCCCTGACCCGCGCGATGGCCGCCGACCACCTGCGTGAGGGCATCCGAGTCAATGCGGTCAACCCCGGCACGGCGGACACGCCCTGGGTCGGACGCCTGCTCGACTCCGCGGCCGACCCCGCCGCAGAGCGGGCCGCGTTGGAGGCACGACAGCCCCACGGACGCCTGGTGAGCCCGGACGAGGTCGCCGCCGCCGTGGCCTACCTCGTGAGTCCCGCCGCGGGCTCCACCACGGGCACCTTCATCGAGGTCGACGGGGGGATGGCGCAGCTCCGCCTCCGCCCCGAGTGACCCGATCTTCCCGACGGCCCGGTGTCTCCCCGCGAGACCCCGGGCCGTCCCCGTCCCCATCGGCCCACCCCGCACGCCCCCCTCACCCCGCACGCCGCACGCTCCCCGCAAGCCCCCGCCGTTCGGGATCAATCCCGCTCCCCCACCCCGCCACGCACGCCCCTTTCTCATCCCGCACACGGGCACCCCGCGCGGGCGGGATCAGAACCGCCCCTCGATGCGGCTGCCGCGGACCGTTTCCCATCCCGCATGCCACACGGGGCCCCGGCGGGACGACCGTGAGCGTTACGGCACCCATCCGGCCGGGATCAGAAACGGGCCCGGACGGGGCTCCGGAGGTGGCATATTGCACTCCCCGCGAAGGGGGGGTTAGGGGGAGTAGACGGAGGTGGCGGTGGCGTGGAAGAGGGCGTCGTGATCGATGCCGCGGGAGGAGGCCCAGGTCGCCACGGCGTCGGCCCAGCGGCTGCGCGCGGTCGGCTGATAGGTGGGCGTGCCGTCGGCGGGAGGCTGCGTGCCACCCGGTTCCGCGGGACCGACCGCCGACACGGGCCAGTCACTCCCCCACATCAGGCGCTCGGGACCGAAGACGTCGGCCGCGGTGTCGAGGAAGGGTTCGAGCTGCGCGAGGCTCCAGTCCCCTCCGGCCTCCGCGGGCAGTCCGGACACCTTGCAGAACACCCCGGGGTGTCGCGCGAGCTCGGCGAGGTCGCGCTCCCACTCCACCGAGGGCGTGCGCGGAGCAGAAGCCGTCCCGACCTCCGGCTTACCCAGGTGGTCGAGCACGATCCGCAGCTCGGGGATCGCGCCCGACAGTCGTGCGACGTCGGGGAGCTGCGTCGCCCGCACGCACGCGTCGAAGGTCCACCCGTGCGCCGCGACCTCCCGGGCTCCGGAGATGAAGGCCGACGAGAGCATCACGCCGTCCGGCTCCCCCTGCAGCAGGTGACGCACCCCGACCACCAGGGGCTCCGCGGTGAGACTCTCCAGGTGCACCGTGGTGTCGGTCCCGCGGTCGAGCCGAGCGCCGGCGACGATGCCGACCACCCCGAGGCGCTCCGCCTGCCCGGCCACCCACCGCACCTCCGCGAGGAAGTCGTCCTCGGTGGTCTCGGCCTGCACGAACACGGCCCGCTCGTCCGTCGCCCGCTCCACCCGCGCACGCTCGAGCTCGTCGGCGCCGAAGCGCCCCGCGAGCGGCCCTTCGAGCCACGTGTACCCGAGGGCTTCGGGGTCCCACAGGTGCAGGTGCGAGTCGAGGATGCGCATGTCCCCATCCTGCCGCAGACATCGGATGTTGTGCGAGGATGAGCGCCATGGCAGTCACGGACGAGGCGATCGAGAAGATCAAGGCGATGATCGTGTCGGGCGAACTGGCCCCCGGCGATCGCCTGCCCCCGGAGAAGGAGCTGTCCGAGCGTCTCGGCCTCTCCCGCAACTCCATGCGCGAGGCGGTCAAGGCGCTGGAGGTCATCCGCGTCCTCGACGTGCGGCGCGGCGACGGCACCTATGTCACGAGCCTGGAGCCGCACCTCCTGCTGGAGGCGATCGCGTTCGTCGTGGACATGCACGACGACGACTCGATGCTGGAGATGTTCGCCGTCCGCCGGATGCTCGAATCGCAGGCCACCGGTCTCGCGGCGACCCTCGGCACGGATGAGGCGATCGCGGCCCTGCAGGAGGAGGTGGAGGCCGTCGACGCGTCCGTCGGGATCGAGGAGCTCGTCGATCACGACATCCGCTTCCACCGCGAGATCGTGGGCATGGCGGGCAACGCCTACCTCGCGAGCCTCATCGAGCACCTGAGCAGCCAGACGGTCCGGGCGCGCGTGTGGCGGGGTCTCACGGAGGGCGGCGCCGTGGAGCGCACCCTGTCGGAGCACCGCGCCATCGCCGATGCCATCGCCCAGCGCGACTCGGCACTGGCGACCTCCCTCGCCACGGCCCACATCGCGGGTGTCGAGCGGTGGCTGCGACAGGCCGCGTCGGCCTGAGCCGTCAGGCCCCGAGGCGCTGCATCGCGGCGTCGAACTCCGCCGCCGAGCTGTCGCTCACCTCGTGGAACAGCAGCTCGTCGAGCACGTCGGGCGCGGCGGTGAAATACGGGATGCCGGCCGCGCGGAGCCCCGTGATGTCGTCGGCCGAGCGCAGGGAGGCGGCGAGGACGTTGGCGTCGCTGCCCGCGCACATCTCCTGCATCCGGGCGATGAGCGCGTCGCCGTCCATGCCCGCGTCGCGCATGCGCCCGAGGTAGGGCGCGATGTACTGGGCGCCGATCGAGGCGCACGCGAGCGCCTGCGCGACCGAGTAGACCGCCGTGACGAGGACCGTGGCCCCGTCGCGGACGAGGGCCGAGGCCGCCGCGAAACCCGCTGCGGTCGCGGGCACCTTGACCGCCACCCGGTCGCCGAGCGCGCGGATGCCCTCCGCATTCCGGAGGAAGGAGTCCGTGTCGCCGCCCCACGTCTGGAAGAAGACCTCCCGTGCGCCCTCGTCCACCCAGCGGGCATAGAGGTCGGGGATCTCCGCGGCCGTCCGCCCGCCGCGTTCGAGGATCGTGGGGTTCGTCGTCACGCCGTGCACCACCCCGGCGGAGAGGAGCCGCGAGACACGGTCGGTGTCGGCGCTGTCGACGTACAGGCGGGGCGCGATCGCGGTCATCGGGGTCTCCTCGCGGGCAACCTGTCGTTACAGGTGGGGCTTCGGCTAATGTAATGACAGCTCCCGAACCTTGTCAAAGGACGGGAGTCCCGCGCTGTCGAGGAGGATCAGGAGCGAGATGACACCCGCACACCCCGGCGACCGCTCCGGCGTCGTCATCGTCGGCAGCGTGACGGCCGACGTCACGACCTTCTCCCAGCGGCTTCCCGCCCGCGGCGAGACCATCCTCGGCGACGAGTTCACGCTGATGCTCGGCGGCAAGGGCGCGAACCAGGCCGTCGCGGCCGGGCGCTCCGGAGCCCGCACGAGCTTCGTCGGCTGCGTCGGCGACGACCTGTTCCACGACCTCGTGGTGGACGGGCTCACCGCGGCCGGCGTCGACCTGGCGCACCTGCGCACCGTGCCGGGCCCGACCGGCATCGCGCACATCCGTGTCGATGCCTCCGCGCAGAACGACATCGTCATGGTGCCGCTCGCCAACGCCGCCCTCAGCACGGCGCAGATCGACGAGGCCCTCGCGGCTCTCGCCCCGACGACCTCCGTCCTGCTCACCCAGCTCGAGACCCCGTCCGCCCTGACCGCCCACATCACCGCGCGCGGTCGCGAGCATGGGATGACCGTGATCCTCGATCCGGCACCGGCGGCGGAGCTGGCACCGGAGATCTGGCGGAGCATCGACATCGTCACCCCGAACGAGACGGAGGCGTCGCTCATCAGCGGCATCGAGGTGACCGACGCCGCCTCCGCCGAGCGCGCCGGGCACTGGTTCCTGGAGCAGGGCGTGGGCGCCGCGGTCATCACCCTGGCCGGGCAGGGGTCGTGCGTCGTCACCGCCGAGGGGGCCACCGTCGTCCCGCCGTTCCCCGTGGAGGCCGTCGACACCACCGCCGCGGGCGATGCCTATGCCGGCTACCTCGGTGCCGCGCTCGCGAGTGGAGCGGCCCTCACCGACGCGGTGCGGCTGGCGACCGCCGCGGGCGCCCTCACCGTCACGAAGCAGGGGGCCTCACCGAGCCTCCCCCACCGCGCCGACGTCGAGGCCTTCCTCGCCGCGCGCACCGCGGCCGCCGTCGCGAACTGAACCAGGAGCACACGATGCGCAAGACCTCGACCACGATCAACCCGGCGCTCTCCCGCGTCATCAGCGAGACCGGGCACACCGATCTGATCGTCGTGACCGACGCCGGGCTGCCGATCCCGCCGGGCTCCGAGCGCATCGACCTCGCCTACCGTCCCGGTGCCCCCGCCTTCCTCGACGTGCTCGACACGGTGCTCGCGGAGCTCGTGGTCGAGGGGGCGACGGTGTCGGCCGAGGTCGCCGAGAAGAGCCCGGAGGTGCTGGACGCCCTGCGCGAGCGCTTCGCCGATGCGGAGTTCGAGATCGAGCTCGTCCCGCACGTCGAGTTCAAGCAGCGCACGCACGCAGCCCGCGCCTTCGTGCGCTCGGGGGAGTTCACGCCGTACGCGAACGTGATCCTGCACGCGGGGGTGGCGTACTGATGTCCCTCATCGAGGATGCGATCGACCGCCACAGCGCGGCGCCGATGTACGACCAGCTCCGGCAGCTCATCATCGACGGCATCGCCCGCGACGGTCTGCAGCCGGGCGACCCTCTTCCCGGCGAGCACCGGCTGTGCGAGCGCTACGGCATCTCCCGCACGGTCGTGCGCCAGGCGCTCGCCCAGCTCGAGCACGAGGGACTCGTCGAGCGGGTGAAGGGCAAGGGCACCTTCGTCTCCCGCCCGCGCACGAGCGAGAGTCTCGTGCACACGCTCGTCGGGCTGTACGACGACGTCGAGCGGCGCGGCGGCCACGTGCACAGCGACGTCCTCCGGCACGAGCAGACCGTCGCCGACGAGGAGGTCGCCCTGGCCCTGGAGGTGCCGGTCGGATCGCCGGTGATCGTGCTGGAGCGACTGCGGCACGTCGACGGCGAGCCCTGGTCGCTCTCCACCACGTGGATGCCGGAGGCGGTGGGCGCGGTGACGCTCGGCGCCGACCTCACCGAGGCGTCGCTGTACCGGCTGCTCGCCGACCACGGCATCATCGCCACGCACGGCGTCCGCTCCGCCGAGGCGACGGTCGCCACGCACGAGCAGGCCCAGCATCTCGGTGTGAGTGCCGGCTCCGCCCTCCTCCGCCTGCGCAGCATCAGCCGCAGTGAGGACGGGCTGCCGATCGAGTACTTCATCGCGTATCACCGTGGCGACCGCTCGCGCTTCGAGTTCCAGCTCCAGCAGGAGCAGTCCCAGGCGTCGCTGATGCACGTGGACGGATCGGGCGGCGCCTCCCCCGCGGGCACGGTGGGCTGACCCCGGCCCCGGTACGCTCAAGGGCATGAGCGACTGGACCAGCACCGCGATCGCCCTGCTGGAAGCAGATGCCAACCGCAGCGCCGACACGCACCTGCACCTGTTCCCGCTGCCGCCGGAGTGGGGCATCGACCTCTACCTCAAGGACGAGTCGGTGCACCCGACCGGCTCGCTCAAGCACCGCCTCGCGCGCTCGCTCCTCCTCTACGGGCTCGTCAACGGGCGCATCCACGAGGACACCACCCTCGTGGAGTCGTCGAGCGGGTCGACCGCGGTGTCGGAGGCCTACTTCGCCCGGATGCTGGGGCTGACCTTCATCACCGTCGTACCCCGGTCGACGGTGCAGGAGAAGATCGACCTCATCGAGTTCTACGGCGGCACCTGCCATTTCGTGGACCGCGCGGAGGACATGTCCCCCGAGGCGCAGCGCCTGGCGGCGGACTGCACCGGGCACTACCTCGACCAGTTCACCTATGCGGAGCGTGCGACCGACTGGCGCGGCAACAACAACATCGCGGACAGCGTGTTCGGCCAGCTCGCCCAGGAGCGGCATCCGATCCCCCGCTGGATCGTCACGGGCGCCGGCACCGGGGGCACCAGCGCCACGTTCGGCCGCTACGTGAAGTACCGCCGCCATGACACCCGGATCGCCGTCGTCGACCCCGAGGGCTCGGCCTTCTACGACGGCTGGGCGGGCACGGTCGACCCGCCCGCCGGACGCCCGAGCCGCATCGAGGGCATCGGGCGGCCGCGGGTGGAGGCCTCCTTCGTGCCGTCCGTGATCGACGAGATGATCCAGGTGCCGGACGCGGGCTCCATCGCCGCGATCCGCCTCCTCCGCGAGCGCACCCTGCACTGGGCGGGCGGCTCCACCGGCACGAACCTCTACGGCGCGTTCCAGCTCATCGCCCGGATGCGTGCCGCGGGCGAGACCGGCAGCGTCGTGACCCTGATCTGCGACAGCGGTGTGCGGTACGCCGGCACGTACTACTCGGACGACTGGGTGGCACAGCAGGGGTGGGATCTCGCGCCGCACCGTGCGCGGCTGGAGCGGTTCCTGGAGACCGGGGTCTGGGCGGACTGATCCTCGGGTTACGCTGACCCCATGACCACACTCATCCTCACTGTCGCGGGTGCCGATCGTCCGGGCCTGGTGGCCGCCGTCGCCGATGTCGTCGATGCCCATGGCGGCAACTGGGAGAACAGCTCCCTCGCCGAGCTCGCCGGCACGTTCGCGGGTGTCATCGAGGTGTCCGTGCCGACGGAGCGCACCGGGGAGCTCGAGACCGCGCTCCGGGGGATCCAGGGCCAGGGTCTGCTCACGCTCTCGGTGCTCACCGGCACGCCGGGGCCATCCGAGGACGAGGAGCAGCTGCTCGTGATGCAGGTGCTCGGCAACGACCGCCCCGGGATCGTGCGCGAGGTGTCGGCGGTGCTGAACGCGCACGCCCTGAGCATCGAGGAGCTCACGACCGAGACCCGGGAGGCCGCGATGGCCGGCGGGCGGCTGTTCGAGGCGTCGGTGATCGCGAAGGTCCCGCCGACGGTCGACCTCGACGCCCTGCGTGCCGACCTCGAGCGCCTCGCGTCGGAGATCCAGGTCGACATCAACCTCGGCTGACCCCCGTTCGAATCGCCTGAATGGCGCCATCCGGCCGCCGGATGGGACCAATCGGGCGATTCGAACGGGAGTCAGAGGCCGGAGTACCGCCGCACCCAGTACTCGGTGTAGGCGACGTGGGCGGACGCGGCGGCCGAGGCCGCGACGGGATCCGCGGCGGCGAGGCCGCGCAGGATGGCGCGGTGGCCGGCGTCGGAGTGGATCTTGAGCTCCGCGGCATCCTCCGGGTCGGAGATCCGGTAGGCACGGGAGCGGGAGCGCAGCACGTCGATCAGGCTTGTCAGGGCCTCGTTGCCCGCGACCGACGAGATGGCCATGTGGAACTCGTGGTCGAGGCGGGACTGCGCCTCGAAGTCCGTCGTCGACTCGATCTCGGTGAGCACCGCGTCGAGCGCGGCAACCGTGTCCTCGTCGATCCGGGCCGCGGCGAGCGCCGCCGCATGCGGCTCGAGCACCCGTCGGAGCTCCGTCAGCTCCAGCACCCCGGCCATCGGCAGCAGTCCGACCGTGAGGGAGAGACTGCCGATGAGGTCGGCGGCGCGGAGCTCGCTGACGTAGCTGCCGGAGCCGTGCCGCGTCTCCAGCACGCCCAGTGCGGCGAGGGTGCGGATGGCTTCGCGGAGCGATCCCCGTGAGACGCCGAGCCGTTCGCACAGCTCCCCCTCGCTCGGCAGCCGGTCGCCGGGGCGCAGGGCACCGTCGGCGATGAGAGCCCGTAGGCCGTGCAGCGCCGTGTCGAGTGCGCTCATCGTCATCCTCTCTGCCACTCCCCCATCCCTCGTGAAGTCTGTCGGACACACCGGTCGCCGCAAACTCGTATGACAACTATGTTTCATCTCTCCGGTTTCGTAGCCAAAAGCGAAGGCGTGTGGCAAAGTTGTGCAACAACTCGCCCCCACTCATCGATGAGGTCCGATGCCCGCTCCGCAGTTCCCCGCTCCGCTCACGCTGAACTCCGGCCTGCGAGCGCGCGACGCCTGGCCGCTCGACCCGACCGTGATCCACCTCAACCACGGGTCGTTCGGGGCCGTGCCGTCGGTGGTGGTCGCCCACCAGGACGCGCTGCGCCGCCGCGCCGACCTGAGCCCCGTCGAGTGGTTCCCTCGGATCGCGGAGCGGGTGCAGGACGCCAGGCAGCGGACGGCCCCGTTCGTCGGAGCGCGCGCGGAGGACAGCGTGTTCGTGCCCAACGCCTCCGCCGCGGCCACCGTCGTCTACAACGCCCTCCAGCTCGACAGCGGCGACGAGATCCTCGTGACCGACCAGGGCTACGGCGCCATCACCATGGGCGCCGAGCGCCTCGCCCGACGCTTCGGCGCCTCCGTCCGCACGGTCGCCCTGCCCCTGCTCGCGGATGACGACGAGATCGTGCAGCTCTTCGCCGACGCCCTCACCCCGCGCACCCGGCTGCTCGTCGTCGACCAGATCACCTCGCCCACCGCCCGCCTGCTGCCCACCCGCCGCATCGCCGACCTCGCGGCCGAGCGCGGCGTGCGCACCCTCGTCGACGGCGCCCACGCTCCCGGTCTCATCCCGGACGCGGCAGCCGTCGCCGACGGCGACTGGTGGTTCGGCAATCTGCACAAGTGGCCCTGCGCCCCGCGCGGCTCCGCCCTCCTCGTCACCACCGCCCCCGACCGCGACGAGCTCTGGCCGCTGATCGACTCCTGGGCCGCGCGCGAGCCGTACCCCGAGCGCTTCGACACGCAGGGCACGATCGACGCGACGACCTACCTCGCCACCCCCACCGCGATCGAGTTCATCGAGGCCGAGTTCGGATGGGCGGCCGCCCGCGACGCCATGGCCGCACGTGCCGACGCCGGTGCCGAGCTCATCGCGGAAGCCCTGCGCCCCTTCAGCGACGAGGACCCGCTGACCCCCCTCCCCTCCCCAGTGCCGTCCATGCGACTCATCCGGCTGCCGCTCGGCCTCGGCGCCACCCGCGAGGAGGCCGACGCGCTGCGCATGGACCTCCTCGACGAGGTCGGCGTGGAGACCGCGTTCACCAGCTTCCGCGGTGTCGGCTACTTCCGCCTGTCCGCGCACCTGTACACGGAGGCGTCTGACATCGAGGCGTTCGTCGAGCGCTGCGTCCCCGCGATCCTGCGCCGCGCCAGCATCCGCCCCGCCGACGCCCTCATCCTCCCCTGACCCGCATCACCTCCCGCACGACCCACCCGAACACCCACCCACCCCCACCGAGAGGCACATCGTGAAGAACAAGATCTTGACGACCGCAGCCGGAGTCGGCACCGTCGCCGTCCTCGCACTCACCGGCTGCTCCGGAGGCTCCGGCTCGTCCGGCGGCGACGGCAGCGTCACCCTCCAGATGGTCGAGAGCCTGACGAATCCGGCGCGCACCGAGCTGCTCCGCGGACTGCTCGACGAGTTCGAGAAGGACAACCCCGACATCACCGTCACCCTGGTCTCCCCGCCCACCGAGCAGGCCGACCAGAAGATCCAGCAGATGCTGCAGTCCGGCAAGGGCGTCGACGTGCTCGAGGTGCGCGACATCACCGTCGGGCCGTTCGCGAACAACGGCTGGCTCTACGACCTCGGTCCCGATCTGAAGAAGTGGGACGGCTGGGACGCCCTCACCGAGAACGCTCAGTCCGCCTCGGTCGCGGAGGACGGCAAGAGCTACTTCGTCCCCTACGGCTTCTACGGCCTGTCG
This sequence comes from Microbacterium sp. MMO-113, assembly GCF_037148555.1. NCBI lineage: Bacteria > Bacillati > Actinomycetota > Actinomycetes > Micrococcales > Microbacteriaceae > Microbacterium > Microbacterium sp. MMO-113. The sequence goes on from NZ_JBBCTD010000004.1 coordinate 166,176, forward strand.
CTGTTCTACCGCACCGACCTCGTCGAGCAGGCCGGCTTCGACGGCCCGCCGCACAGCTGGAAGGACCTGCTGGAGCAGGCGTCGGCAATCCAGGACCCGTCGAACAACATCTACGGGTACGCGTTCCGTGGCGGTCAGAACGCGAACAGCAACGTCGTCGCCGCGATCGAGGCCTACACGATCGACGGCCTCGACACGGAGGACGCGTTCCTCATGGAGGACGGCTCGACGATCTTCGCCGCCCCCGAAGCGCAGGAGGCCGTCGACGACTACTTCGACCTGTTCAAGGAAGCCTCGCCGCCGTCCGCTGTCTCGTGGGGCTACCCCGAGATGGTCGCCGGGTTCACCAACGGCACCACGGCCTTCCTCCTGCAGGACCCGGAGGTCATCGCGACGGTGCAGGACTCCTCGCTGACCGAGGACCAGTGGGACACCGCGCCGCTGCTCGTCGGCCCGTCCGGCAAGGCCGCACAGCCCCTCGCCGTCGCCGGCTGGGGTGTCGCGGAGAACAGCGAGCACAAGGAGGCCGCGGTGAAGCTCGTCGAGTTCCTGTCGTCCGCCGAGCCCGCCACCGAGTTCGCGCAGGCGAACAGCCTCGTCCCGATCATCGCGGCCGCCGCGGACGACGAGTTCTACTCCACCGGCCCCTGGACGAGCTACGTCACCATGACCGAGGACCCGGAGACCTACGTCAACGTGCGGCAGCCGCGCGGCGTGAGCTGGTGGACCGAGTGGATCCAGAAGTCCGACCAGGACGTGCAGAGCGTGCTGCTCGGCAACATGTCCACCAAGGACCTCCTCGCCTCGTGGGACGCGTTCTGGACCGAGAAGTACGCCGCGGAGAAGGGTTGATCCGTGGCCCGCTCCATCCGTGAAGGGGGCTCCGTCGGCACCGCCGGCGGGGCCTCCCCGGCATCGCGTCGCCGCCCCTTCCGGGGCCGCACCGCCCTCACGCTGCTGGCGTTCCTCGCGCCGGCGATCGTCTTCGTCTGCTGGTTCACCTACTGGCCGATGCTGCAGGGCGCCCGCATGGCCTTCCACGACTGGAACCTGTGGGACCTGACGTCGACACCGTTCGTGGGCTTCGACAACTTCCTCGCCGTCTTCCGGGATCCCGCCTTCCCGACCGTGGCCTGGAACTCCGTGCTCTGGGTGGTCGGCTCGCTCGTGCCGCAGCTCGTGATCGGGTTCCTCATCGCCCTCGCCCTGCGCAAGCGGTTCCGCTTCCGCGGGCTCTACCAGGCGCTGGTGTTCTTCCCGTGGGCGGTGTCCGGCTTCCTCATCGGCATGCTATTCCGCTGGATGTTCAACGCCGAGTTCGGCGTCGTCAACGACCTGCTCATGAAAGCGGGCCTGATCGACGCGCCGCTGCCGTGGCTGGCCGACCCGAAGCTCGCGATGTTCGCCGTGATCGTCGCGAACATCTGGTACGGGGTGACCTTCTTCGCGATCATGATCCTCGCGGCGCTGCAGTCGGTGCCGGACGAGATGCTGGAGGCGGCGAGCCTCGACGGCGCCGGCAAGGTGCGGCAGCTGTTCTCGATCATCATCCCCTACATCTCGATGACGCTGCTGCTGACGATCCTGCTGCGCGTGATCTGGATCTTCAACTTCCCCGACATCATCTACGCGATGACGAACGGCGGCCCCGCCAACCAGACCCACATCATCACGACGTGGATGATCAACTACACGCAGCAGGGCAACTACGGCATCGCGAGCGCCATCGGGCTCATCGTCGTGGCGTTCCTCATGGTGTTCTGCGCGTTCTACCTGATGGCGATGCGGAGAGTGCAGCGATGACCATCACCTCATCCGTCCGGACCGGCTCCTCGGTCACGGAGACCCGTCGCATCACGGTGCCCGATCCGAAGGCCGCCCCGCGCCCCAAGCCCCGCGTCACGGTGGGCGGCGTGGTGCGTGTCGTCGGCCTGGGGCTGTGGCTGCTCGTCACGCTGTTCCCGCTGTACTGGATCACGCTCACCGCGTTCAAGTCGCCCGGGACCATCAACCGCTTCCCGATCGAGTACTGGCCGAGCGAACCCTCGCTGGACAACTTCACGAGCCTGTTCGAGAAGAGCTCGTTCGGGACGTTCCTGGCGAACTCGGCCATCGTGGCGGTGTCGGCGGGCGCGGTGGCGACGCTCATCGCCCTGCTCAGCGCCTACGTGCTGGCGCGGTTCGAGTTCCGCGGCAAGGGGGCGGTGCTCATCGCGTTCCTGTTGACGCAGATGATCCCGGCGTTCATCGCCCTCGGACCGCTGTACTCGATGATGACCGACCTCGGCCTCGTCGACACCAAGCCGGGCCTCATCCTCGTCTACATCGCGATCTGCATCCCGTTCTCCACGGTCATGCTGCGGGGCTTCTTCGAGAACGTCCCCGACGCGCTGGAGGAGGCGGCGATGATCGACGGCTGCTCGCGTCTCGGCGCCCTGTTCCGGGTGCTCGTGCCGGTGATGACCCCCGGCATCATCGCGGCGTTCATCTTCAACTTCGTGAACTGCTGGAACGAGCTGTTCCTGTCGGTCGTGCTGATGAACACCGACGCGAACCGCACCGTGCCCTCGGCGCTGAACGGCTTCATCTCGACGTTCAACATCGACTGGGGCTCGATGAGCGCCGCGGCCGTGCTGACGATCCTCCCGACGATGGTGATGTTCGCCCTCGCCAGCCGCTGGATCGTCCAGGGCCTGACGGCCGGCGCCGTCAAGGAGTAACCCGCCCGAGTAGCGCAAATGGTCCCATTCCCGGACGGAATGGGACCATTTGCGCGATTCGAAGGCCTAGACGAGCCGGGACTTCGGCGACACCGAGTACGTGTGCTCGGCGTCGCGGTTGACCGTGTCGCCGAGGGCCTCGTCGATCGCGGTCATGGTGTCGGCGTCGAGCGTCACGCCGGAGGCCTTGACCGTGTCGGCGAGCTGCTCCGGACGGGAGGCGCCGACGAGGGCCGCCGCGACGTTCGGGTTCTGCAGCACCCACGCGATCGCGAGCTGCGGCATCGACAGCCCCGCCTGCTCCGCGATCGGCTTGAGGCGCTGCACCGCGGTGAGGATCTCGTCCTGCAGGAAGCTCTTGATGAAGCCCGCGCCCGAGTTCTGATCCGTCGCCCGAGACCCCTCCGGCACCGGCTGGCCAGGGAGGTACTTCCCGCTCAGCACGCCCTGCGCCATCGGCGACCAGACGATCTGCGAGATGCCGAGCTCCTCCGACGTGGGGACGACCTTGCCCTCGATGACCCGCCACAGCATGGAGTACTGCGGCTGGTTCGAGATGAGCTGGATGCCGAGCTGCTTCGCCAGGGCGTGCCCCTCACGGAGCTGCTCCGCGGTCCACTCCGAGACGCCGATGTAGAGCGCCTTGCCCTGACGGACGACGTCGGCGAAGGCCTGGAACGTCTCCTCCAGCGGGGTCTCGTAGTCGAAGCGGTGCGCCTGATACAGGTCGACGTAGTCGGTGCCGAGACGCGTCAGCGAACCGTTGATCGACTCGAAGATGTGCTTGCGGCTCAGGCCGGTGTCGTTCGGGCCCTTGGGGCCGGTCGGGAAGTAGACCTTGGTGAAGATCTCGAGGCTCTCGCGACGCTGGCCCTCCAGCGCCTTGCCAAGCACGACCTCAGCGGCCGTGTTGGCGTAGGTGTCCGCGGTGTCGAACGTGGTGATGCCGGCGTCCAGGGCGGCGTGCACGGTCTTGACCGCGGCGTCGTCCTCGACCTGCGAGGCGTGCGTGACCCAGTTGCCGTACGTGATCTCCGAGACCTTGAGACCGCTGTTGCCGAGATAGCGATAGTTGACCATGGACCCACGCTAGTCCCGCCAGGGGAACGGCGGGCCGGATCGGCCGCGATCGTCAGGCCGTGGCAGGGGTCGGCCCACGGCGGCCGGATGTGATTGCGGCCCCGACCAGCACGCCGACCGCGGAGAGCGCGCTGACCGCGTACAGGGGCAGGGCCCAGGGGGAGGCATCGGCGCCGCTGATCCCGAAGGTGTCGGCGAGGCCCATGCCCGGGCCGAACGACGCGACGAAGTAGGCCGGCGCCCCGCCCATGAGCAGCGCGAGGAAGGTCATGCCGGCGACCACCGCGGGCGCCCGGGTGAGGAGGCAGACGACGGCCGTCCCGATGGCCAGGCACACGCCCGCACCGAGGATGCCGAGGACCGTCGGCGGCATGAGGCTCTCCCCGGCGTTCGACATCGCGGCCCGGACCTCGTCGAGCGAGAGGCCGCCCGGGGCCGCGGCGAGCGGATTGAGCACGAGGATCTGCACCGCGGCGAGGGCGGCGTACGCGGTGACGGCGAGCACGCCCGCGACGCAGATCCAGAGGGTGGGGCGCGGCACCGGTGTCATGCGGTCACCCTAGGCAGGGCTGCTGAGAGTCTCCCGGTACTCGCGCCAGGCGTCGCCCAGGCGGCGCACTCCCTCGGTGAGCACGTCGTCCGGCGCGGTGAACGGCAGGCGCACATGGTCGTCCGGCGCGGCGGCCGAGACCGCGAAGGCCCCGGTGCCCGCGATCGAGACCCCGTGCGCCGCGGCGACGCGCGCGAGAGCCGATGCGGAGCCGCGAGGCAGCGCCGCCCACAGCGCGAGTCCACCCCGTGGGGCGTCGGAGGTCCAGTCAGGGAGGTGCGCGGCCATCAGCTCCTGCAGCAGGAGGAGCCGCTGCTGGTGCACGCGGCTGTTGGCGCGGCGGAGCTCCGTCGCGTGCGCGATGAGGTCGAGCGCGAGGAGCTGGCCGGGCACGCTCGTGGACTGGTCGGCAAGCTGCCGGGCACCCCGGAGCCTCCGCACCAGCACGGGGTCGGCCCGCAGCCACCCGATCCGCAGCCCGGCCCAGGCCCACTTCGACACGGACTCGACGACGAGTACCGGGGCATCCGGCCGTTCCGACGCGAGCGTGGGCGGCACGACCCCGTCGAACGAGATCCCGGCGACGACACGGTCCTCGATCACGGGGACCCCGTACTGCGCGGCGAGCTCGGCCACGCGGTGCCGGGCCGCCGCGGGAAGTCGCGTCCCCGTCGGATTCTGGTGGTGCGGATTGAGCGCGACGAGCACAGGACGAAGCCGGGCCATCGCCTGCTCCAGCGCGTCGACGTCGAGGCCGTCCGCGCCCATCGGCACGCCGTGCACGGTGCCACCGCGCAGCCCCACGGAGTCGGTCACGCCCGGCCAGGTGATCTCCTCCGCGAGCACGACGTCACCCGGTTCCACGAGCGCGTTGACTACGAGGCTGATGGCCTGCTGCGCGCCATGGGTCACGAGGATCTGCTCGGGCGTGGTCGGCGTCCCCTCGGCACGGTACATGTCGGCGATGAGTTCGCGGAGCGCGGGGAGCCCGGCCGGGTCGGTCTCCGGGAGCAGGGCGAGGTCGAGCCGCGGCTGGTGGTCGCGGATGAGCTGGACACCGAGGTCCGGGATCTGCGGCACCGTGCGGAGCAGATCGATCGCGTTGGGGAGAGCCGAGAACAGGGCCTCGCCGCGGCCGGGACGGCGGTCAGCCGCGGGCGCCGTCCTCGCGCCCGAGACCCTCGTTCCGCTGCCCTGCCGGCGCTCGACGAGGCCCTGCTCGGCGAGAGAGGCATAGGCGGACACGACCGTGCCCCGCGAGACCGCGACCACCGCGGCGAGGGCGCGTTCGGCAGGCAGGCGGTCGGCGGGGCGCAGCTCACCGCCGCTGATCAGGGCGGCGATCGCCGCGGCGAGTCGCGTGGAGAGCGTGCCGTCGCCGTGCGCCCAGCGGCCGAGGCGTGCGGCGAGGGCGGTCGCGGACACCTCCCCGGCCTGGACGAGGGGCCCGGGGACCGATCCGTGGGCCACCGGCACCGCATTGGCCCTGTCGAGGGTGTCCATGAGATCCGATTCTGGACCAATGACAGTTCTCACGACCAGCTTCGGGCTCGATCTCGGTCCAATCGACCCGGATTGGACCATCGGCGAGCTCCTCGCATGGCTCGAGGACGACACCCGCACGCACGACTCATCCCTCCGCGAACCGCTCGCCCGCATCGAGGCCGCCGTGACCGGCACCCCGTGGCCGACCGCCCCGTCCCCGGTGGCCCCGTCCACGGTCGCCCTGATCCGCTCCCTCGCGGTGGCGTCTCGGTCCGGGGGCCTCTCCCGCGTTCGAATCGCCCACTTTGCTCCGAATCCGGCCGGAATGGAGCAAAGTGCGCGACTCGAAACGAGTCAGGTGGCCTGAGCCCCGGCGCCGGAGGCGGGAGTGGTGACGATGTCGGCGCGGTCGCGGAAGCCCTCCGCCGTGACCCTGTCCAGCGCGACCTGCTTGCGGATGGCCAGAGCCTTCTCGTACAGGCTGGGGTCGCCGTAGCTCGTGAGCACCTTCACCAGCACCGGCAGCAGCTCGATCATGAAGAACAGCGCGGCGATGAGGATGTGCGCCCAGAGGATCGCGGGCTCCTTCTCGCTCAGGCGATTGAGGCCGCTGATCTGGCTCAGCAGCCCCACCGCCCCGGCGTTGCCCTGCGCCACGGAGTCGGCGCGGGCGTTGTAGGCCGCGAGAGCCTGCTCGTACGTGTCACGCGCGGCGGGGAGCTCGTCCTTCGCCTGCTGACGGTTCTGGGACTCCGAGGCCGTGGTGTTCTCCTTGGCGGCGCTTCCTGCAGCGGCGAGCTCCTCGTTCGCGGTACGGAGCTGGGCCGCGAGCGCGTCGTAGGTCTGCTGGGCCTCGGCGAGCTGAGCCTGGGCGGCCTGAGAGCTCGCGCCCTCGCCGTTCACGCCGGTGCAGCCGGGGACGGTGCCCGCGCCCTCGCCCGTGAGCTCGCACTGGTACAGCGTGCGCGCCTGGTCGATCACGGCCTGCTGCTCCGTGAGCTTGGCCGTCAGGTCGTCGACCGTGGACTGGGCGGCGGACTCGGTCGCCGACGACGACTCGGTCCCCGCGACGATACCCGTGGCGGCCTGGTTCTCCAGTGCCGCGACGCGCTCGGACGCCGCGTCGAGCGCCTTCTTCTCGGGTCCGGTCTCGAGCGCCTCCTGATCGGCCTGCGCCTGGACGATGTTGGTCGCGGCGACCTCGCGGGAGATGTCGTTGTGGAAGATCTGCAGCACGAGCGGTTCCGCCACGACGAATCCGATGATCGCCGCCATGATCACGCGGGGGATCGCGAGGCCGATGAGCTTCCAGACGTTGCGGGTCGACGTCATGGTCGAGGTGAGGAAGCGGTCGAGGTTGAAGATGATCAGCGCCCACACGATCGCGAGCGGGATGGCGAGCCAGACCGCTGCGCGCACGCCGGTCGTGAGGGCGAAGAGCATGGAGATCGCGCTGACCAGGGCGGTGCCGGCGAGCACGAAGAACATCTGCACGAACCGCGGGGTCTCGCCGGGGACCCGGTCGAGGATCTCGCCCTCGGCCCCGCCGAGGATCGCGAGAGCACGGAGGCGCTCGGCGGCGGTGCGACGACGACGCGGCTTCCGAACGCGCTGCGGGCGGACCTTTCGCTCGGGGACGGGCTCCGCGTCGACCGGAGCGTCGGGCGCCGTCACCGGCTCGGGCGTCGGGTCGTCGGACGCGACGTCGGGCTGCGCGGACGTGTCGCCGGTCGGCTCGTACTCGCGCAGGAAGTCGAGGTCATCCGTCTCGGCGTTCGGGTCGCCGTCGAGGATGATCCGACCCTGCGAGTCGAAGCGACCCGGGCGGTGGGCGGAATAGGGCATCCCGATAATCTACGAAACTCCGCCTGTGCATACCGTGGAAGATCCCTTGGACGGGCCTTCGAGTCGCGCGAATGGTTGCATCCAGGCCGGATGTGGAGCCAGGTGAGCGATTCGAACCGGGGTCAGGCCATCGCCGCGGCGGCAGCCTCGTCCTCGGTCGTCGCGACGAGCTGCCCGCAGGCGCCGTCGATCTCCTTGCCGCGGGTGTCGCGGAGGGTCGTCGGGATGCCGGCGTCGTTCAGCCGCCGCACGAACTCGTCCGTGACGTCCTTCTCCGACGAGGTCCAGATCGAGCCCGGCGTCGGGTTCAGCGGGATCGGGTTCACGTGCACCCACCCGCGACCGCGCTGGTTGAGCTTGTCCGCCAGGAGGTCTGCCCGCCACGCATGGTCGTTCATGTCCTTGATGAGGGCGTACTCGATGGACACGCGGCGCCCGGTCTTGGCGTAGTAGTCGTAGGCCGCATCGAGCGCCTCGTCGACCTTCCACCGCGAGTTCACGGGGATGAGCTCGTCGCGCAGGTGGTCGTCGGGGGCGTGCAGCGACAGGGCGAACGTGACGGGGATGTTCTCGTCGGCGAGCTTGCGGATCGCGGGCACGAGCCCCACCGTCGACACGGTGATACCCCGGGCGCTCATGCCGAGACCGTCGGGCTGCGGGGCGACCATGGTGCGCACCGCGTCCATGACCCGCTTGTAGTTGGCGAGCGGCTCCCCCATGCCCATGAAGACGATGTTGGAGACGCGCTCCATGCTGTGATCATCGCGCTTCTTGCCGCCCAGCTCGCCGTTCGCGATGGCCCGATTGGCCCGGACGATCTGCTCGATGATCTCGGCGGTGGACATGTTGCGCGTCAGCCCCGCCTGGCCCGTGGCGCAGAACGGGCAGTTCATGCCGCAGCCGGCCTGGCTCGACACGCACAGCGTGATGCGGCCGGGGTAGCGCATGAGGACCGACTCGACGAGCGCGCCGTCGTGCAGACGCCAGAGGAACTTGATGGTGTCGCCGCGGTCGGTCTCCAGCCGCCGCACCTCGGTCATGAGGGGCGGGAGCATGCCGGCGACGAGCTCGTCGCGGATACCGGCGGGGAGGTCCGTCATCTCCGCGGGGTCGGACGTGTAGTGGCGGAAGTAGTGCGTGGCGAGCTGCTTGGCGCGGAACCCGGGGAGTCCGAGCTCCTTCACCTTGTCGATGCGCTCGGCCGGGGTGAGGTCGGCGAGGTGGACCGGCGGCTTGCCGCGCTTCGGGCTCGCGAACTGCAGCAGGGGGCGCCCCTCGGCGTCCTTCTTCTGGGTCCACCCCTCGGTCGCGGGGCGCACCTGCGGGGCCCGTGTCTCGCGGATCGCCCCCGAACGGGACGACGCGGGCGCGGTCGCGGGGCGCGTGTCGGGTGTGCGGGGGTTCTCGGCCATCCCTCCAGGGTACCGGGATGCGGGTGGGAGGCGCCTGGGCACGATCCCTGTCGCGGAGCGGGGCCGACACTACTTGTAATGACAAGTTGCCGTGCGGAAGAATGGGCGCATCCCCCTCGATCAAGGAGCAGCATGTCCGACCGTCTCGCCCGCGCCCGCACCACCGGCATCCTCGCCGTCCTCCGCGCCCCGTCGCCGGAGCTGGCTCTGGAGGCGTCGGAGGCGATCATCCGCGGCGGAGTCTCCGGTATCGAGGTGACCTTCTCGACCCCCGACGCACCGGCCGTGATCCGAGAGCTCATCGCCCGCCACGGAGACGCCGCGTACATCGGCGCCGGCACCGTCACGACGGCGGAGCAGGCGACCCAGGCCGCCGACGCGGGTGCCGCCTTCCTCGTCAGCCCGGGAACCCTCCCCGACCTCACGCGCGCCATGATCGACACCGGCAGCGTCGTGATGACCGGCGCGATGACGCCGACGGAGGTCATGGGCGCCCTCGAACTCGGCGTCGACGTCGTGAAGATCTTCCCCGCCTCGCTCGGTGGCCCCTCCTACCTCGGTGCGCTGCGCGGGCCGTTCCCCGACGCTCCCCTGATGCCCACGGGAGGCGTGAAGCCCGACAACCTCGCCGACTGGTTCGCCGCCGGCGCGGTCGCCGTCGGTGCCGGTGGAGACCTCGCGAACGGCACCGCGATCGCGAACGCGGACTGGGCCGAGATCGAGGAGCGCGCGGCGCGCTTCGCGGCCGCGCTCGCTGCCACGCGGGGCTGAGCCGTCGACCTCCGGGATCATTTGGTATACCGGATGCATGTGGATGCGGCGGAGTGCGGCGGTCGGCGTCCTCGCGGGGACACTGCTCCTCGCCTCGGCCTGCACCGCTGCACCCTCGTCGCCCCACACGGCACCGATCCCGGAGGTTCCCATGACCGACGCCACGTCCGACCTGCTCGCCGCCGCCGCCGCGGGAGACGGTGACGCCGTCCGCCGCGCGCTCGACACGGGTGCCGACATCGAGGCCCGCGGCGACGGCGGCATGACTCCCCTGATCGCGGCCACCAAGGCGAACCACGTCGACGCGGCACGTCTCCTAATCGAGGCCGGCGCCGACGTGAACGCGAAGGACGACATCCAGGACTCCGCCTACCTCTACGCCGGCGCCCGCGGGCATGACGAGATCCTGCGGATGACCCTGGCGCACGGCGCCGACCTCCGCAGCACGAACCGCTTCGGCGGCACCGCGCTGATCCCCGCGTCCGAGCGCGGCCTGCTGCCGACGGTCGAGATCCTGCTGGACGCCGGAGTCGACCCCGATCACATCAACAACCTCGGCTGGACCGCCCTGCACGAGGCGATCGTGCTCGGCGATGGGTCCGCCCGCTACGTCGAGGTGGTGCGCGCTCTCCTCGACGGCGGCGCCGATGCGACCATCCGCGACGGCGACGGGGTGCTGCCGCTGGACCTTGCGACCGACCGCGGGTACGACGCCATCGCCGCTGAGCTCCGGCGGTGACAGCACTCGATCCCTGGGCCTGGGCCGCGCTCGGCGTGGCCGCGGTCGTCATCGGGATCTCGAAGACCGCTCTTCCGGGCGGCAGCATCCTCGCGATCGCCCTGTTCGCCGCGGTCCTCCCCGCCCGCACCTCCACGGCGGCGACACTTCTGCTGCTGATGGTGGGCGACGTCTTCGCGCTCCTCGCCTATCGACGGCACGCCCACTGGCCCACGCTGCTTCGGCTCGCACCGGCGGTCGTGGCCGGACTCCTCCTCGGCTTCGCCTTCCTCGCTCTGACCGGAGACGGGGTCGTGCGCCGCGCCATCGGCGTGATCCTGCTGCTGATGATCGCCGTGACGCTGTGGCGGCGATGGCGGCAGGCGCGGGCGGAGCAGGAGGCGGCGGCGCGGGGCGGCGCGCTGCTGGCCGGCGTCTACGGCACGCTCGGCGGCTTCACGACCATGGTGGCCAACGCGGGCGGGCCGGTCATGTCGATGTACTTCCTCGCCACGCGGACACCCGTCCAGGTCTTTCTCGGCACCTCCGCCTGGTTCTTCGCGATCATCAACGTGATCAAGGTGCCGTTCCTGGCCGGGATCGGACTGTTCACCGGGCCCGTGCTGCTCACCGATGCGATCCTCGCGCCGCTCGTGGTGCTCGGCGCGCTGCTCGGGCTGCGGGTGGCGCGGCGCCTGGACCAGCGGCTCTTCGACCGCATCGTGATCGTGCTGACGATCCTCGGCGCCGTGTACCTGCTGCTCTAGCCCTTGGACAGGCTCTAGCCCTTCGACGGACTCAGGGGCCCAAGCGTGGGTCGCTGAGCCTGTCGAAGCGCATCAGTCCAGGAAGATGTCCGGGAACAGCGCGCTGTCCGGAGTCCCGGGGACGGCGGCGTAGCCCGAGAAGTCGGTGACGCCGTTCGCCTCGAGCACGTCCTCCACGATCAGCGACTGTCCCGTGTACGTGCGCGCCGACTGGGTGAGCACGGCGTAGGCGGCGTCGGCGTAGATGTCGGCCGTCCGGCTCGCGGCCATCACCTTGTCGCCGCCGAGGAGGTTCTGCACCGCGGCCGTCGCGATCGTCGTGCGCGGCCACAGCGTGTTGGCGGCGATGCCGTCGGCCGCGAACTCCGCCGCGAGTCCGAGCGTGACCATCGTCATCCCGTACTTGGCCAGCGTGTACCCGGTGTGCGCGCCCAGCCACTTCGGCGTGGGATTCAGGGGCGGCGAGAGGGAGAGGATGTGCGGGTTCTCGGCGTCCTTGAGGATGGGCACGGCGGCCCGGGAGAGCATGAAGGTGCCGCGGACGTTCACGTCCTGCATCAGGTCGTACTTCTTCGCGGAGAGGTCGAGCGACCGGGAGAGGTCGATGACGCTGGCGTTGTTGAGGACGATGTCGATCCCGCCGAACTCGCCCTGTGTCTTCATGACGGCCTCGGTGATCTGGTCGTCGTCCCGCACGTCGCCCACGATCGGCAGGGCCTGGCCGCCGGCGGCGCGGATCTGCTCGGCCGCACTGTGCACGGTGCCCTCGAGCTTCGGGTGCGGGGTGTCCGTCTTCGCGAGCATCGCGATGTTCGCCCCGTCCGCGGCCGCGCGCAGGGCGATCGCGAGGCCGATCCCGCGGCTGCCGCCCGACATGAGGATGGTCTTTCCGGCGAGTGTGCTCATGGTTCTCGTTTCGAATCGCTTGATTGGCTGGATTTCCGGGTCGAATCGGGTCATTCGGGCGATTCGAAGCCGGGAGGGGTCACCGCGGGGCCATGCGGATGGCGCCGTCGAGGCGGATGGTCTCGCCGTTGAGGTAGCCGTTCTCGACGATCTGCTGCACGAGGGCGGCGTACTCGTCCGGGCGTCCGAGGCGAGCGGGGAACGGCACCTGCTGCCCGAGGGAGTCCTGCGCCTCCTGCGGAAGGCCCATGAGCATCGGGGTCTCCATGATGCCGGGGGCGATCGTGCACACGCGGATGGCGTGACGGGCGAGCTCGCGGGCGATCGGCAGGGTCATGGCGTGCACGCCGCCCTTGGACGCCGAGTACGCCGGCTGCCCGATCTGTCCGTCGAACGCGGCGACGCTCGCGGTGTTGACGATGACCCCCCGCTCCTCGTCATGCAGCTCGTTCGCGGCGATGACGGCGGCGGCCTGGGAGATCACGTTGAACGTGCCGACGAGGTTGATGCGCACGATGCGCTCGAAGTCGGCGAGCACGGCGGGCGTGCCGTCCCGGTCGAGCACCTTGGCGGGCGGGGCGATGCCGGCGCAGTTCACGACCACCCGCAGCGGCGCGGCGGCCTGTGCCGCGGCGACGGCGGCCTTGACCTCGTCGACGCTCGTCACATCCGCGGGGACGAAGAGACCGCCGAGCTCGGACGCGATCTCCTCCCCCTTCGACGAGCCGAGGTCGATGATCGTGACGTGCGCGCCCGCGGCCGTGAGCCGACGGGCGGTGGCCAGCCCGAGTCCGGAGGCGCCGCCGGTGACGAGGGCACCCTGTCCGCTGATCTGCATCTGATGTTCTCCTTCGAACGTCGTCGTGCGACATGCCTGGAACGCAGTCCCAGCCTATGCGGTTCTTGGTGTCACCGCAGGCCCGCCGCGTCGACCCGAGCCTACGACACCGAGGTTCCGGCAGGATGGAGAGGTGAGCATCCCCGCCGCCTCCGTCGAGATCCCCGCCCGGGTGCGCGAACTCGCCGCCGGGGCCGCGCTGACCCCGGTGTGGCGCAACGCGATCGGCGGCCTGACCTTCCGCACGGACGACGGCCGCTACATCAAATGGGGTCCCCACGATCCCGAGGCGAACATGCGTGACGAGGCCGAGCGGATGCGCTGGGCCCGCACCTGGACCACGGTGCCCGAGGTGCTCTCCCAGGGCGAGGACGAGGCGCACGAGTGGCTCGTGACCGCGGCCCTCCCCGGCAGCAGCGCCGTGGATCCGCGGTGGGCCGCCTCTCCGGAGGCCGCCGTCCGCGCGGTCGGGCTCGGCCTGCGCCTGCTGCACGACGCGCTCCCCGTCGCGGAGTGCCCGTGGACGTGGAGCCCGGAGGAGCGCATCGCGAACGCGGCCGCCCGCGGCACGCCGGTGCCGACGGAGCTGCACACGCCGCCGTCGGTCGACCGGCTCGTGGTCTGCCACGGCGACGCGTGCCTGCCGAACACCCTGCTCAACGACGACGGCCACCCGCTCGCCCATGTCGACCTCGCCGCGCTCGGGGTCGCCGACCGATGGGCGGACATCGCCGTCGCCGCCATGAGCACGCTGTGGAACTTCGGACCCGGCTGGGAGGACACCCTCATCGCGGCCTACGGCGTCGAGCCCGACCACGTCCGGCTGGAGTACTACCGACGCCTCTGGAACGAGACCTGATCCCGCCCCGGCTCACGCCTCCGGGTGCGCGTCGCTCAGGAGGCTCCCGTCGGCGGGGCGCCGATCCCACGAGGGCTTCCGCAGCGCGTAGAAGAGCAGTGGCGGGGCGCCGAGCCCGACGATCACCGCCCCGACGATCCACGGGTACGCGGCCGCCGGGAACGCAGTGAAGCCGTCGGGCGGGATGAAGGCGAGCAGGAACGCCGCGAGGCAGGCGAAGAACCCGACCCCGGCGACGAACGGGAGGGCCTTCACGCGGTAGGCACGGGGGACGTCCGGTGCCTTCCGCCGCAGCACCATCGCCGAGGCGAACATGAGCATGTACATGATGAGGTACAGCGCGGCGGCCATATCGATCAGCGCGACGAAGGCCGCGCTGACGTTCGGCACGATGATGAAGATCGCCGCGAGAATCGTGACGATGGTCCCCTGGAGCATGAGGATGCCCGACTGGACCCCGGCCTTGTTCCGCTTCTGCAGCAGCGGCGGGAGCAGCCCCGTCTCCGCCGCCGCCAGCACGCCCTTGGACGGACCGGCGACCCACGTCACGACCGAGGCGAGGGCACCGGCGGCGATGAGCGCGGAGACCACGGCCGTCGCCCACCCCATGTCCCAATGGTCGAAGTACTCCCCGAACGCGAGCATGATGCCGTTCGTCAGCCCGAGCTCCTTCTTCGGCACCGCGACCGCGATCGCGATGGTCGGCAGGATGAAGACAAGCAGGATGAGGCCTGCGGCGAGGAACACCGAGCGCGGGTAGCCCTTGCCCGGATCCGTCATCTGGTTCACGTGCACCGCGTTGACCTCCATGCCGGCGTAGGCCAGCACGTTCGACACGATCAGCACGATGGAGGCGAGACCCGTGAACGGCGGGATCACCGCCGAGGCCTCGAGCGGCACCTGGCTCTTCTCTCCGCTGAAGACCCACACCGCGCCGAACACGATGAGCAGCACCGCGGGGAAGAGCGTGCCGAGGATGCCGCCCCAGGAGCCGAGCTTGGCGAAGAGATCGCCGCCGCGGAGGGTGACCAGGGTGGCGCCCCAGTAGCAGACGATGATGATGACGGCGGTGAAGAACCCAGAGCTGGACAGCGAGGGGTCGAGGAAGACGAAGGCGAGAGCGCCGGCCACGAACGCGAGCTGTGTGGGGAACCAGACGACGTTCTGGATCCACTGCAGCCACACCGCGGTGAAGCCCCACCGGTTGCCGAGGGCCTCGCGCACCCACACGTACACCCCGCCCTTCCAGCCCGTCGCGAGCTCCGCGGCGACGAGGGCGGTGGGGACGAGGAAGAGCACCGCGGGGATGAGGTACAGCGTGATGCTGCCGAGGCCGTAGATCGCCATCGCGGGCAGGGACCGCAGGCTCGCCACGACGACGAGGGTGAGCAGGGCGAGCTGGCCGATGCCGAGGACGGCGACGGCGGGACGGGAGATGCGCGGCGTGGAGGCGGCGCCGGCGGCACCGGACTGCGGGGCGGACATGTCGGCCCCCTAGTGGTGGAACGCCGAGTCGGGGTGGTCGGACGGCATGGGAGCCGTGAGCGCGTCGAGGTGGGCCACCTCGGCGGTGATGGCGTCGAGCAGCTCGGCGGCCAGATCCATGCTGAGTCCGTTGCGCACGACGATCCGCTGCACCGTGAGGTCCTGGAGATCCGCGGGCATGGGGTAGGCGGGCACGAGCCAGCCGCGCATCCGGAGCCGATCCTGCAGGTGGTAGAGCGTCCACTTGTCGGTGTGCCCGTCCTTCAGGCGCCAGGCGAAGACGGGGATGTCGCTCCCGTCGTTCCACAGCTCGAACGCGTCGAGCTTCGCGATCCCCGCGGACAGGAACTTCGCCACGTCCTGCGAGGCCTGCTGCACGGCCCGGTAGCCCTCGAACCCGAGGCGGAGGAACAGGTAGTACTGCAGCAGCACCTGAGCGCCAGGGCGGGAGAAGTTCAGGGCGAAGGTCGGCATCTCCCCGCCGAGATAGCTCACCTGGAACACCAGGTCCTCCGGCAGCCACTGCGCGTCGCGCCAGACCACCCAGCCGAGACCGGGGTAGACGAGACCGTACTTGTGCCCCGAGGTGCTGATCGAGTGCACGCGCTCCAGCCGGAAGTCCCACACCAGGTCGGGCTGGAGGAACGGGGCGATCATCGCTCCCGAGGCACCGTCCACGTGGATCGGGATGTCGAGACCCGTCTTCTCCTGGATCGCGTCGAGCGCCGCGGCGATCTCGGCCACCGGCTCGTACATGCCGGTGTAGGTGACGCCCATGATGGCGACGACCCCGATGGTGTTCTCGTCCACGTACTTCTCGAGGTCGTGGCCGTCGAGCGTCTTGTGTTCCTCGCTGATCGGCACGTAGCGGGGTTCGACGTCGAAGTAGTTGCAGAACTTCTCCCAGCACACCTGCACAGCGCTCGACATCACGAGGTTCGGCGTGGAGGCGTCCTTACCGGCGGCACGGCGGGCCTGCTGCCAGCGCCGCTTGAACGCGAGACCGCCGAGCATGCACGCCTCGGAGGAGCCGATGGTCGAGGTGCCGATGCTCTTCGCCGCGTCCGGCGCCTTCCACAGGTTCGCGAGCATGTGCCAGCAGTTGTCCTCGATGGCGGCGGTCTGCGGATACTCGTCCTTGTCGATCATGTTCTTGTCGAAGGAGGCCATGTAGACCTGCTTCGCCTCGTCGTCCATCCAGGTGCTGACGAAGGTGGCGAGGTTGAGGCGCGCGTTGCCGTCGAGGATGGTCTCGTCCTCGACGATCTGCTTCGCCGTCGCGGGAAGCGACTCGGAATCCGGGATGACGTGTCGCGGTGCGACGGTGGCCTCGCCCGGCCGCGTGAAGAGCGGCTGGTCGTCGGCGGAGGAGATGCTCATGGGACGTCCCTTTCGGTCGGTGTCGATTGGCACTGTCTCCAGCGGACGCTAGACCGGCCACTCGCGCCACCTCTACGGACCCTCGTCCGAAAGGGGTGAGGGTCAGGACGGCCCGAGGATGAAGTTCCAGGCGCCGGTCGCGACCGCAGCGGCGATCGCCGTCGCGGAGATCGCGGCCCCGACGGCGAGGAGAAGCCACTCCGGCGCGCCGAAGCGCGACTCGCGCGCCCAGGTGCGACGACCCGGGGCGCCGAAGCCGCGTGCCTCCATCGCGGTCGCGAGCTTGGCGCCGCGGCGGATCGACAGCACGAGCAGGGCGAAGGCCATGCCGAGGAAGCGGCGGATGCGTCCGCGGTCGGCGACGCCGCGCGCCCGGCGGGCGAGCTCGAGGGCACGCCAGTCGTCGAGAAACAGTCCGGCCATGCGGAGGCCGGCGAGCGCGCCCAGCACGAAACGGGCCGGAAGCCGAAGGATCTGCCCGAGGCCGTCGGCGAGGTCCGTGGGATCGACCGTGATGAAGAGCACCACCGAGGGCAGGGCGATCGCGAGCACCCGGAGCATCGTGGCGACGGCGAGCGCGAGCGACCCCTCGCTGATGCGGAGCACGAACCAGTCGACGTAGACGGCGCCGCTCGTCTCGCCGTAGAGGGCGATGGTGAGACCGGTCAGCGGCGCCGCGAGCCAGACCGGCCACGTGCGCACCCAGAACTCCCGCCAGCCGATGCCGGCGAAGAGGAACAGCACCGCCTCGAGCACCAGCGCGACAGCCGCCGACACCGGGTCGAGGGTGAGGACCAGCGGCACGGCGATGAGCGCGCTGACCCCGAGCTTCGCGACCGGATTGATCCGGGCGACGACGCCGGTGCGGGTGGGCGCGGGGGCGAGAGCCGTCATGCCGACGCCCCCAGCGCGAACCGCGTGGCGTGCAGGGCGCGCACCACGTCGAGATCGTGGGTGATGGTGACGATCGCGGAGCCCTCGTCCCGCAGGGCGGCGAGCATCGCGACGAGCTCGGCCCAGGTGCGGGCGTCCTGACCGAACGTCGGCTCGTCGAGGATCAGCACCCGGGGTCGCGTGGCGATCGCGGCCGCGACCGTGAGCCGGCGCTTCTCTCCACCCGAGAGCGTGTACGGATTCGCGGCCCCCAGATGCGCCAGCCGCAGCCGGTCGAGCAGCTCGTCGACACGGGCCTCGATCTCGCCTTCGGAAAGACCCAGGGCGCGGGGGCCCACCGCGAGCTCCTCGCGCACCGTCTTGCCGAGGAGCTGATGTTCCGGCTCCTGGAACACCATCCCGATCCGCGTGAGGAGCTCGCGGGAAGCCCAGCGGATCGGCGACGGATCCGCCCCCTGCGCGAGCACCGGGGCCGCGGACACGGCGCCGCTGACGGGAGGGAGGAGTCCGGCGAGGGTCAGACCCAGCGTGGACTTGCCTGCACCGTTGGGCCCGGTGATCGCGACCGCTTCACCCGCACGCACCTCCAGGTCGATGCCGTGTGCCACCGGACGTCCCTTCACCCGTGCGACCGCGAGGCCGCGCGCCGACAGCAGCACCTCCCCGGGGGCCGCCCGCGGTGCCGACGGCTCGGCGGGCGGCCGGCCGGGCACCCAGACGCCGTCCGCGGCCAGGCGCTCGCCCTGCGCACCGAGCACATCCGCGGGAGTGCCGTCCGCCACCACCCCGCCGGCCCCCAGCACGATGACCCGCGTGAGGAGCGGCAACCACACCTCGAGCCGATGCTCCACGACCACGAGGGTGGCGGGACGCGTGGCGAGCATCCGCTCCACCGCCTCCCTGACCTCGCGCACGCCCTCCGGATCGAGGTTCGCCGTCGGCTCGTCGAGCAGCACCAGCCCGGGGCCCATCGCCAGCATGCCGGCCAAGGCGAGGCGCTGCTTCTGACCGCCGGAGAGCGCCGCGGTCGGGTGATCGAGCGGCACGTCCAGTCCGACGCCGGCCATCGCGGCCTCGACGCGGGGCCAGATCTCGGCACGCGGCACCCCGAGGTTCTCGCACCCGAAGGCGACGTCATCGCCGGCACGAGCGAGGATCACCTGCGAGTCGGGGTCCTGGAGCACGAGCCCGGCCCGCCCGCGGGCCGCCGCGGCGGGTTCGCCATCGACGAGCAGCGCGCCTTCGCTCTCCCCCTCCTCCTCACCGCCGAGCACACCGGCGAGACCGTGCAGCAGCGTCGACTTCCCCGCGCCGGAGGCGCCGAGCACGAGCACGCGCTCGCCGGGCTCGATGCGGAACGAGACGTCGCGCAGCGCCCAGGCGAGGCGGCTCGCGTGTCGCCAGCCCCAGCCACGGGCCTCGACGCCGGCGGGAGCGAACTGCCCGGACATCAGACGCGGACGCGCGCCTCGCGCCCGGAGCCGAACCGGTCCAGAGCCCCGGTCGCCGCGATGCCACGGGCGAGCACCCACGACAGCGCACCGGCGATGACCGCCCCGGAGATCACGGTGCTGACGAGGTAGATCGTCGTGAAGGCGGGACCGGAGCCGGCATACCAGAGGACGAGGTTGTTGATGCCGCCCGCGAGCGCGGCACCGGCCCCGGCGAGGATCGCGACGGGCAGCGACCAGCGGCGGTAGAAGAACAGCAGGAAGACCAGCTCGGCGCCGAGACCCTGCACGAGACCCGCCTCGAGCGTGAGGAAGCCGCCCCACTGGTTGCCGATGAGCGCCGAGACGACGGCGGCCAGCAGCTCGACGTAGATCGCGGCACCCGCCTTGCGGATGATGAGCCCGCCGAGCACACCCGCGAAGAGCCACGGGCCGTCGAGGAGCCCTTGGAGGCCGGGAAGCAACGGCTCGAGCAGGGCCTTCGGCCCCAGGTATCCGACGTTCCAGGCCAGGAAGATCAGACCGGCGGCGACACCGAGGACGCTGGCGACGACGATGTCGATGACGCGCCAGCGCAGGTAGCCTCGCGCCGGAGCGGCCGTGGTGTTCCTCGACGGGGATGCGGACGTGGACGTACTCATGTGAACTCCTCCCTGCGCTGGCATGACCCAGATCAGGTTCGACGGTCGAAGCGCGATTCGCTCCCTCTCAGCCCGGCTCGCCGGACTCCCGTGGTTGTGCTGTCGATCCTACCGTCCGCGCGTCCCGCCCCGCGCACGGCGGATTCGGGGCCGGATTCGGTACCGTAAGCGAGTGACCGCTTCCGATCCCCCTGAAGAGGCGTCCGGCGGCGTCGGCGTCGACGCGCGGCCCGAAGACTCCGCACCCGCATCCGCCGCGCCCGCGGTCGATCATCCGGGTCCGGTTCCGGAAGCCGCGGCGTGGGCCGATGCCTCGGCACCGCCGACCGCGCTGACCTGGGTGGACCCGTCGATCGTCGCTGCGGCCTCATCGACGCCCGAGTTCGATGCCTCGGCCGGCACGGAGGAGGAGACGGGATTGCTGCGCGACGCCCGGCTGCGGCCCGCGATCGCCGGACCCGGCCTGCTCGTCCCCCTCGGCGTCCTCGCCGGCCTCGTCGCCTCGTACGCCGGCACCACGCTGCTCTGGCCGCTGCATGAGATCGCCCCGACCGTCCAGGCGGTCGAGTTCACCCCCGTCGCCGCCCCCACCGCCGCGCTCGCCTGGCCGGCGGTCGGCGACGGGGCGGTCGGCATCGCCGGGATGACCACCGCGGCGTCGACCACCGCTCCGGTGAGCATCGCGAGCATCACGAAGGTCGTCAGCAGTCTCATGGTGCTGGACCGGCTGCCGCTGGCCCCCGGCGAACAGGGCCCGGAGTTCTCCTTCACCTACGCCGACAGCATCCGTTACTGGGACTATCGGATCGCCAATCAGTCAGCGCTCGATGTGCCGGTGGGCGGAGTGCTGACCGAGTACCAGCTTCTGCAGGGCACCCTGCTCGGTTCGGCGAACAACTACATCGACCGGCTGGCGTCGGAGATCTGGGGGTCCGACCGCGAGTTCGCCGCCGCGGCCGAGGTCTGGCTCGGCGAGCGCGGACTCTCCGGCATCACCGTGGTCACGCCGTCCGGATTCGACGAGCGCAACGTCGCCACCCCGGAGGCCCTCGTGGCCCTGGGCGAGATGGCGATGCGGAATCCGGTGTTCGCCGAGATCGTGGGCACCCGGTCCGTCGACCTGCCCGGGGCCGGGACGGTCGAGAACACGAACGGCATGCTCGCCGATCCGGGAGTCGTCGGCATCAAGACGGGCACCCTCGTCGGCTGGAACCTGTTGACCGCCAAGGACGTCGTCATCGGCGACGCGACGGTCCGGCTCTACGCCGCGGCATTGAACCAGGAGGACGACGAGGCGCGCCTCGCCCTCACCCGCGCCCTGTTCGCTCAGACGGAGGCAGCGTTGCAGGCCCAGGGCCCGGCCGTCCCGGCAGGCACGGTGGTCGGGCGCGTCCTCACCGTCTGGGGCGAGCGCGTCGATGTGGTCGCCGGTGAGGACGCCGATGTCGTGCTGTGGAACGGAGCGAGCGCGACGGCGACGCCGGTGTTCGATCTCGGAGAGGAACGCGAAGCGGACGGGACGGTCGGCACCCTGACCACGACCGGTCCCGTCGACAGCACCGAGACCGCCCTCGTCCTCGACGAGGACCTGGAGGGTCCGAGCCCGTGGTGGCGACTCACCCACCCCCTCGAGCTCTTCGGCATCGCCGGAGACGACTGAGCGCTGACGAACGACGCCCCACTCCGGATCCGGAGTGGGGCGTCGTTCGTGAGCCGGGTCAGGACGGAGACGTGGAGCCGTCAGCGCCGTCGTCGAGGAGTGCCCGAGCCGCTGCGGTCTCGGCCGCCGGGAGCTGGGCGCCGACCGCCGCTCCGGCCACCGCGTCCGTCGCCTGCTCCTGCGCGCTCGCCTCCTCGTCCGCGTCGCCGGTCACGACGACCGGCGAGGAGCCGGTGAGCGCGGCTTCGGCGTCGAGGTCGGTCGCCGCCTGCTCGAACTGCGACTGGTACAGGCGCCAGTACGCACCCTGTGCGGCGATGAGCTCGTCGTGCGTGCCCTTCTCCACGATGTCGCCGTGCTCCATCACGAGGATGAGGTCCGCGTCGCGGATGGTCGACAGACGATGCGCGATGACGAACGAGGTGCGCCCCTGCCGGAGCGCGGCCATCGCGTGCTGCAGCAGCAGCTCGGTGCGGGTGTCGACCGCCGATGTGGCCTCGTCCAGGATGAGGATCGACGGCTGCGCCACGAAGGCCCGTGCGATCGTGATGAGCTGGCGTTCACCGGCCGAGACGTTCGACGCGTCCTCGTCGAGCACGGTGTCGTACCCGTCCGGAAGGGCGTGCACGAAGCGGTCGACGTAGGTCGCCTTCGCCGCGGCGAGCACCTCCTCGTCCGTCGCGGTCGAGCGCCCGTAGCGGATGTTCTCGCGGATGCTCCCGGCGAAGAGCCAGGGGTCCTGGAGCACCATGCCGGTGCGGGACCGCAGCTCGTCGCGCGTGATGGTCGAGATGTCCTGACCGTCGAGCGTGATCCGCCCGCCGCTGAGCTCGTAGAACCGCATGATGAGGTTCACGAGCGTCGTCTTGCCGGCGCCGGTCGGCCCGACGATGGCGACGGTCTGTCCCGGTTCGACGCGGAACGACAGATCGGTGATGAGCGGCCGCTCCGGCGAGTACGAGAACGAGACGTTCTCGAACTCGATCACGCCCTCCCCCTCGCGAAGCGCGGGGGCATCAGGGTCGTCGGCCTCCTGCTCGTCGGCATCGAGCAGGCCGAACACCCGCTCCGCCGACGCGGTGCCGGACTGCACGACCGCGGCCATGCCGCCCAGCTCCGACAGCGGCTGCGTGAACTGCTGCGAGTACTGGATGAAGGCCTGCACGTCGCCGAGGCGCAGCTGCCCGCTCGCGACCATGAGGCCGCCGAGCACCGCGATGCCGACATAGGTCAGGCTGCCGACGAAGGTCATCGCGGGCATGATGATGCCGGAGAGGAACTGCGCCTTGAAGCTCGCCTGGAACAGCTCCTCGTTCTCGGCCTTGAACTTGTCCAGAGCGTCCTGCTCACGGCCGAACACCTTGACCAGCGCGTGGCCGGAGAAGGCCTCCTCGACCCGGGCGTTGAGCCGGCCGACCTTGCGCCACTGCGTGCCGAAGGCCTTCTGCGACCGCGGTCCGATGACGCCGAAGATCACGCCCATGAGCGGGAGTGCCACGAGCGCCACGAGGGCGAGCTGCCACGAGATCGAGAACATCATCACGAGCACGCCGATCACCGTCAGCACGGCGGTGAGGGCACCGGACAGCGACTGCTGCATGGTCTGGGTGATGTTGTCGATGTCGTTCGTCACGCGGGAGATCAGCTCGCCGCGCTGCACCTTGTCGAAGTACGCCAGCGGGAGCCGGTTGATCTTCGCCTCGACGGACTCCCGCAGGCGCCACATGGTCCGGACCATGATGACGTTGATGACGTACCCCTGCAGCCAGCTGAGGAAGGCGGCCACGACGTAGATCGCCAGGACGGCGGCGATCACCCAGCGCAGCGCGTCGAAGTCGATGCCGTCGCCGACCCGGAAGTCGCCGAGCGCTCCGACCTGATTGGCGAAGTCGGTCTGTCCGGCGTCGCGCAGGGCGTCGACCACCACGTCCTGCGGCGTCCCTGCCGGGAATCCCGGGAAGTCGCCGCTGGGCTGGCCGAGCTGGATGGAGATGAAGCCGCGGTAGACGATGTTCGTCGCCTCGGCGAGCACCTTCGGGGCGGCGACGGTCAGCACGACCCCGATCGCTCCGAGGATCGACACGAAGACGAACCAGACCGCGGAGGGCTTGAGCAGCCCGATCATGCGGGCGAAGCTCGGACCGAAGTGGTCGGCCTTGCCCGGTGCGACGCTGTCCCAGTCGCCGGAGTTCTGCCGTGCCTGCTCGGCGAGCTCGGCCTCGTACTGCTCCTCGGCAGTGAGCTCCCGCTCGGTCGTGGGCGCGGCGGCCGCACCCCGTCCGCGACGGCGCCGGGTCTCGGCCCCCTGGGTCCCGGAGCTTGCCCCCTGGTTCCCCGAGCTTGTCGAAGGGTCCTGCTCGCTCATGCGTCCACCCCCAGCTGCGACTCGACGATCTCCCGGTAGGTCTCGCTGGTCTCCAACAGCTCCTCGTGCGTGCCGACTCCGACCATCGTGCCACCCTCCAGCACCACGATGCGGTCGGCATCGGTGATGGTGGAGATGCGCTGCGCGACCACGATCTTCGTCACGTGCGGGAGCTCCCGCCAGAGCGCCTGTCGCAGCCGGGCGTCCGTGGTGAGGTCGAGCGCGGAGAACGAGTCGTCGAACACGAGCACCTGCGGCCGGTGGACGAGGGCGCGCGCGATCGCGAGGCGCTGTCGCTGGCCGCCGGACACGTTCGTGCCGCCCTGGGCGATGCGGGAGTCGAGGCCGTCCGGCATCTCCTCCACGAAGTCGCGCCCCTGAGCGATCTCGAGCGCGTGCCAGAGCTCCTCGTCGGTGGCGTCCTCGCGGCCGTAGCGCAGGTTGGACGCGACGGTGCCCGTGAAGAGGAAGGGGCGCTGCGGCACGAGGCCGATGCTGTCCCACAGCGCCTCGACGTCGGCGTCGCGGACGTCCGTGCCGCCCACGTGCACCGCACCACCCGAGACGTCGAACAGGCGCGGGATGAGCGAGACGAGCGTGGTCTTCCCCGATCCGGTGGAGCCGACGATCGCGACGGTCTCGCCCGGCTCGGCGGCGAAGCTGATGCCGGTGAGGACCGGGGCGTCGGCGCCGGGGTAGGTGAACTCCACGTCGTCGAACGCGACCGCTCCCGGTGCCGGGAAGGCGGTGACGCCATCCGCCGGGCGGGTCATCGTCGACTCGGTGTTCAGCACTTCGCCGATGCGCTCGGCTGAGACGGCGGCGCGCGGGATCATCATCGCCATGAAACTCGCCATGATGACACCGCCCATGATCTGACCGATGTACTGCATGAAGGCGAACAGCGTTCCCACCTGCACGGTGCCGTTGTTGACCTCGATGCCGCCGAACCAGATGACGGCGACCACGGTCACGTTGAGGATGAGCATGAACAGTGGGAAGAGCAGCACGAACAGCGAGCCGACCTTGCGGCCGACGACCATGATGTCGGTGTTCGCGCCGCGGAAGCGCTCCTCCTCGATGCGCTCGCGGACGAAGGCCCGGACCACGCGCACGCCGGTGAGCTGCTCCCGCATGATGCGGTTCACGTTGTCGAGCTTGCCCTGGTAGCTGCGGAACAGCGGCACCATCCGTCCGATGACGAGGGCCGCGAGCAGGAGCAGCACCGGGACGGAGACGGCGATCAGCCAGCTCAGCCCGGCATTGGTCTGCACGGCGAAGATGATGCCGCCGATCGCGAGCAGCGGCGCTGTGACGAGCATGGTCGCGCCCATCATCGCGAGCATCTGCACCTGCTGCACGTCGTTCGTGTTGCGGGTGATGAGGGAACCGGCGCCGAACTGCGAGACCTCGCGCTCGGAGAAGCCGCTGACCTTGCCGAACACGTCGGCGCGGATGTCGCGACCCGCCCCCATCGCGGCGCGGGCGGCGAAGTAGGTCGCGATGACCGAGGCGACGATCTGGCCGAGCGACACCGCCAGCATGAACAGACCGGTGCGCCAGATGTACGCGGTGTCACCCTGCGCGACGCCGTTGTCGATGATGTCGGCGTTGAGGCGGGGCAGGTAGAGGGTGGCGGCCGCGCTGGCGAACTGGAAGACCAGCACGGCGACGAGGAGCCACTTGTAGCGAGACAGATATCGGAGGAGGAGTTTTCCCAGCACAGGCGTACTTTCTCGGAAGGAGGAGGTGGCGGATCTCCCGGCAGACGGATGCCGACCGACGACCGGCCATAGGACAGGGTGCCACGAAGCGGCGACATTCGGATCCCCCTCCGGGAGGACCTTCGCTCAGAGCGAACCGCTAACGCGTCACCGTTGTCTATCTGTTTGGGGGGCTCGACGCCGAGGCGCGCGTCAGAACAGCGCCGGCTGCGGGACGTAGTCGCGGGCGGGAGCCCCGGCGTCGGGTCCGAGCTCGGCAAGGGTGGCGGGCTGCCACCGCGGGTTGCGGTCCTTGTCCACGAGCTGCGCGCGGATGCCCTCCACGAGATCGGGGTGCTCGTTCACGAACCAGAGCACTCGGCGGTACTCGCCCTCCAGCGCGGCGCGGAGCCCGGTCATCTCCCGGGCCTCCCGCACCGCATCGAGCGTGACGACGAGCCCGGTCGGGGCCAGCCCGTCGAGCAGGTCGGCGACGGCCGCCGCCTCGTCGGTGCCGAGCGCGCGGAGCCGCTCCAGGATCTCGGGGACGGTCGGGGCGGCGAAGGCGTCGTCGATCCACTCCCGCGCGGCGGGGAGCGCAGACGGCTCCGGCGTCTCGTCGAACAGCAGGACGATCTCGCTGGGGCTCGTCGGGTCGGCGCGGTAGGCGAGAGCCTCGCGAAGGGCATCGAGGCGGTCGGAGGGGACGAAGTGGTCGGCGAATCCCGCGTACACGGCATCGGCACCGTTCATCGTCGTCCCGGTGAGACCGAGGTACTCGCCGAGGCGCCCCGGCGCCCGCCCCAGCAGCCACGTGCCGCCGACATCGGGCGTGAAGCCGATCCGGGTCTCCGGCATGGCGAGCTTCGAGCGCTCGGTGACCACGCGGATCGCGGCATGCCCCGCGAGACCGATGCCGCCGCCCATCGTGATGCCGTCGGCGAGCGCGACGACGGGCTTCGGATACTCCGCGATCATGGCGTTCATCGCGTACTCCCGGCGGAAGAACTCCGCGGACTGCTCCGGATGACCCGAGGTGATCTGGCTGTGCAGGCGGCGCACGTCGCCCCCTGCGCACATCCCACGCTCGCCCTCGCCGTCGATGAGGACGATCTGGACGTCGGAGTCGTCGCGCCACCCGGCGAGCGCCGCGGTGATATCCGCGATCATGTCCTCGTCGAGCGCATTGATCGCCTCAGGGCGGTTGAGCGTGAGCCGCCCGAGCGCTCCTTCGGTGCGGATGAGGACACGGGGCGCGGCGGGGGTATCGGTCACGGGTGCCAGGCTACCCCGTCGCGTGCGGCCGGATTCCGCACGAAATGCGGGTTCCGGGGCGGTTTTCCGGCAGGATAGGAGGAACTGTTCATCGCAACGAGAGGTCCCGGATGCCCGAAGGACAGGTGCTCGAATTCACGAATGTGACGAAGCGCTTCAACGAGGTGACCGCCGTCTCGGACTTCTCCGCACGGGTCGAGCCCGGCGCGGTCACCGCTTTCCTCGGCCCCAACGGCGCCGGTAAGACGACGACCCTGCGCATCCTGCTCGGCCAGGTGCGCGCCACGTCCGGCACCGCAACGATCGGCGGCGTCGCGTACGCCGAGCTGCGTCAGCCGCTGCGCACCATCGGCGCGGTGCTGGAGGAGACGGCCTACCGGCCGCGCCGCACGGCCAGCCGTCAGCTCACGATCGCCGCGAAGGCCAACGGCATCCGCCTGGCGCGCGTCGACGAGGTCATCTCCCTCGTCGGCCTGGAGGGCGAAGCGGATACCCGCATCGGCGGATTCTCGCTCGGCATGCGCCAGCGCCTCAGCGTCGCCCACGCACTCCTCGGCGACCCGGGAGCGCTCGTCTTCGACGAGCCGGCGAACGGTCTCGACCCGGAGGGCATCCGCTGGATGCGCCTGCTGATGCGTCGCCTCGCCGACGAAGGCCGGACGGTCCTGGTCTCCTCCCATGTGCTCAGCGAGATCGAGCAGGTCGCCGACCACGTGCTCGTGCTCTCCAAGGGACGCCTCGTGCTGTCCAGCGGCATCGAGACGCTGGCCGACCCGGCCGGCGGTTCGGTGGTGGTCGACTCCGTCGATCGTCCCGGCCTCACGACCGCCCTGGTCGCCGCGGGATTCGACATCGAGGTGCTCCGCTCCGGTCTGACCGTGCGGGGGACGGACGCGAGCCGGGTGGGCGCCGTTGCGGCGGACGCCGGCATCGCTCTCAGCACCCTCGTGCAGCGCGGTCCGACGTTGGAGGACGTGTTCATCGACCTCATGCGCGGCGGTCGATTCGACACGGCGCCTGCACTCGATCAGCCCGAGGACGCGGCAGAGTCCGCGACGGGCGAAGCGGCCGCCGGAGCTGCCGCCTCCGCTCTCGCCGCCGGCGGTGCCGCGGCTCTCGCCGACGATCTCAGCACGGAGACCCCCGGCGACGCCGCGGCCACCGAGTCCGACGACGACGAGGCGGTGGGAGCCGAGGGCCCGGCCGACGACGCGACGACCCCGCTCGTGACCGTGGTCGAGACCGCTGCGAACGACGACGCCACCCAGGTCGTCCCCGTCGTCGAGGAGACCGTCGCGCTGACGCTGCCCGAACCCGAGGATGAGACGGGCGCGACGCCCGACACCGCGTCCGATGCGAAGTCCGACTCCTCGCGCTCGTTCGACGACATCCTCTCCGGCACTCCCGCGCCGGTGTCCGCGACCGAGTCCCCGCGACGCTCTTTCGCCGCCCTGTTCGCGGCATCCTCCGCCGAGATGGCAGACGAAGACACGAAGGCCGGGGAGGCGCGCACGTCGCCCGAGCAGTCGGCGGGACAGGACGCTCCCACCCCAGGAGAGTCGGACGAGACGACGCCCGACGCGTCCCTCCCCGCAGAGGGCGCCGAGGCCGAGGCTGTTGAAGCTCCGTCTGAGATCGACGCCGCCGACGGCTCGATCGGCGCCGAGGACGCGGAGTCCGCAGCCGACGAGGCGGGCCCCGCGGGCGTGGAGTTCTTCTCCGAACTCGAAACCGCGGCCGCCCCGAACGACGAGGGCGCGACCGCCGACACGACGGAGCCGGCAGACGGGTTCGACCCCGCGAGCGACGACGAGGACCCGCGATCCGCGGCCGTGAGCTCCATGCTCGCCGCCGCCGCCCGCGCTTACTACGAGGACGAGCCCCGGGACTACCCGCTCGCTTCCGGGGAGGGCGACGCCCCCGCCGAGGCCGCATCGCCCGAAGAGCAGGCGTCCTCGCAGGGCGAGCCCTCGGAAGAGTCCGGTGCGCATGCTCCGGACCAGGATCAGGCGCCCGACACCGATGCGGACGAAGACCACAGCGCGCGCTCCGACGAGAACCACGGCTGAACCGCGCACACGAACGCCCTCCCGATCGGGAGGGCGTTCTGCGTCCGACCTCAGGCCGGGCGGGGCCGGATGACGGGCCGGCGACGGCCCTTCGAGACCGGCGTCGGGGCCGTGGCGACGATCTCCTCGACCGTTGCGGGCTCCTCGGAGACCGGAAGGCGGAGCGCCTGCGTCAGCGCGAGGCCGTGCCGTGTAGTCAGGATCAGACGGTTGTACTGCGGGTCGCCTTCGAGATCGACGACCACGCTGGGGCGTCGGCGGCGGATCAGCACGAAGTCGAGGCTGCCTGCCGCTTTCCAGCTCCCGGCTGCCAGGACGCCCGGGATGTGGGTACCCGGATTGGGGACCCCGCGAAGCCAGGTCCAGGCGTCATCCGTCAGCTGGACCTTGGTGATCGTGTCGCGCACGATGCGCACGTTCTCGCGGTGGAAGGTGGCGGCACGTTCGATGGGCGAGAGCACGACCTCGAGTTGCGTCTGGTCCAGCAACAACGTCACCATGCCCCCAGTCTGCCAGCGCCGCCCTCCCGGTTGGCTGGAAGTTGCTCACAGGAACGCAACGATCCCTTGTCGGAATCCCCCACGCTCCGCACGCACGGCTCCTTCGCGAGAACAGGCTGCCGCGCAAGAACAGGCGCTGCCGCGGGCGTACGCCTGACCCCGCGCGGAGGCCTGATGCCGACGCCCCTCGAGCCTGCAGGCGTTCACGAGAGATCAGGCAACGGGGTCAAAGGGTTCCTGTCCCCGCGCGGGTGCCTGTTCTCACGCGAACGAACCTCCCCGGCAGCCGTGGGAGCAGTGGTCAGGGACGCGCGGTCTGGGCCGCCTGGGCGGCGTGCGGCAGGGCCGCCTCGATGCGCTGGAGCTCGTCCTCGCCGTGGGCGGCGGTGAGGAACCAGGCCTCGAAGACGCTCGGCGGCAGCGCGACGCCGTGCTCGCGCATCGCGTGGAAGAACGCCGCGTACCGGAACGACTCCTGTGCCTGCGCCTCGGCGTAGTCGCGCGGAGCGGAGGCGCGGAACGAGGCGCTGAAGAGGTTGCCGGCGGAGGCGAGCGCATGGGTCACACCGGCCTCGGTGAGCGCGCGGTCCAGCGCCGACGAGACCCGAGCGGCGGCGGCATCGACGGTCGCGTAGACCTCGGGCGTCGCGAGGCGGAGCGTGGCCAGGCCCGCAGCCACGGACAGCGGGTTCCCGGAGAGCGTGCCCGCCTGGTAGACCGGTCCGAGGGGCGCCAGGAGGTCCATGACCTCGGCACGACCGCCGAGGGCCGCGAGCGGCATACCGCCGCCGCCGACCTTGCCGAACGTCAGGATGTCGGGCAGGTAGTCCTCTCCGGCCGCCGCCTGGAGGCCCCAGAAGCCGGCCGGGTGCACCCGGAAGCCGGTGAGGACCTCGTCGAGGATCATCAGAGCACCGTGGGCGTGCGCGGTCTCCGCGATGAGGCGGTTGAAGCCCGGCAGCGGAGGGACGACGCCCATGTTCGCGGCCGAGGCCTCGACGATGACGGCCGCGATGCGGGGGCCGTGCTCGGCGAAGACGGCGGCGAGCGCCTCGGGGTCGTTGTAGCGGATCACGAGCGTCTGCGCGGCGATCGGCGCGGGCACGCCGGCCGAACCGGGAAGCGCCAGCGTGGCCACCCCGGACCCGGCTTCCGCGAGCAGGCCGTCGGAGTGGCCGTGATAGTGCCCGGCGAACTTCACGAGCAGATCGCGGCCGGTCGCGCCGCGGGCGAGACGGATCGCGGTCATCGTGGCCTCGGTGCCGGTCGACACGAGACGGACGCGCTCGACGGGACGGATCTCACCGAAGCGGACGCGGTCGGCGATGAGCGCCGCGAGCTCGACCTCCCCTTCGGTCGGAGCGCCGAAGGAGAGCCCCCGGGCGGCGGCCTCCTGCACCGCGGCGACGACCTCGGGCTGCGCGTGTCCGAGCAGCGCGGGGCCCCAGGAAGCGACGAGGTCGACGTACTCGCGTCCCGCGGCGTCGGTCACGGTGGCACCACGCGCCGAAGCGAGGAACCGGGGCGTCCCGCCGACCGACCCGTAGGCGCGCACCGGAGAGTTCACCCCACCGGGGATCACCGCTCGGGCGGCAGAGAAAAGGTCGTCATTGCGGTCGGTCATCGAGGCTCCTCCGTGATGCACGGAACTCTCCCGGCATCCCTTCCAGGCTAACCCGCCGCGTCTCCCCCGGAGGCCGCCGGCAGGCAGCAGGAAGACTCAGCCGCGCAGCCAGCGGGCCGCTTCGGTGGCCCAGTACGTCAGCACGGCATCGGCGCCCGCCCGGCGGATCGACAGCAGCGACTCGAGGACCGCGGCACGCCGATCGATCCAGCCATTCGCGGCGGCGGCCTCGATCATCGCGTACTCGCCCGACACCTGGTACGCCCAGACCGGGACGGTCACGGCGTCGCGCACCTCGCGCAGCACGTCGAGGAAGGCCATCGCCGGCTTCACCATGACGATGTCGGCGCCCTCATCCTCGTCGACCAGCGCCTCCCGTACGCCCTCGCGACGGTTGCCGGGGTCGAGCTGATACGTGCGGCGGTCGCCCTGGAGCTGCGAGTCCACGGCCTCGCGGAACGGGCCGTAGAACGCGCTGGCGTACTTCGCGGCGTACGCCAGGATGAGGGTGTCGGTGAAGCCCTCGGCGTCGAGCGCCTGACGGATCACGGCGACCTGGCCGTCCATCATCCCGGACAGCCCGAGCAGCTGCGAGCCCGCGCGCGCCTGGGCGAGGGCCATCGAGGCGTACCGCTCCAGGGTCGCGTCGTTGTCCACCGAGCCGTCGGAAGCGAGGACGCCGCAGTGACCGTGATCGGTGAATTCGTCGAGGCAGAGGTCGGTCTGCACGACGAGCGCGTCGCCGACCTCGGCTGCCAGCGCCTCGGTGGCGACGTTCAGGATGCCCTGCGGGTCGTCCGCGCCGGAGCCGCGGGCGTCGCGGACCGCGGGAACGCCGAACAGCATGACGCCGCCCACTCCGACCTCGGCGGCCTCGACGGCGGCCGCCCGCAGCGAGTCGATCGAGTGCTGAGCGACACCGGGCATCGATCCGATGGGGACCTGTTCGCTGAGGCCCTCGCGGACGAAGAGCGGGAGCACGAGCTGACGCGGCTCGAGGGAGGTCTCGCGCACGAGGTCGCGAACAGCGCGCGACTGTCGCAGTCGGCGCAGACGAATGTCGGGGAAGCTCACGGCGCGAACTCGTCTGCCGCGTGCGGAAGGGTGAACTGCGACACGGCATCGATCAGCGCGTCGATGGTCTGCCGATCGGCGACCACCGAGACGGGGAGACCGGCACGCTCGGCGTCCTTGGCTGTGCGCGGGCCGATGGCCGCGAGCAGCGTCTCGTCCGGGATCTCGGGGAACTGCTCGCGAACCTGCTCGGCCACCGATCCGCTGGTGATGAGGATCGCGTTGATCCGGCCGTTCTCGACGTCGCGGCGGATGCGCTCCGTCACCGGGACACCGACCGTGCGATAGGCGACGACGCCGTGCACGTCGTGCCCCGCGTCGGACAGGAGGAGGCTGAGGACGGGCTTGGCGATCTCGCTGCGCAGGGCCAGGATGCGACGCGGCTCGTGCTCCAGGGCGATGAGCTGCTGCGCCATGCCCTGCGCGGAGTTGTCCTGCTCCGGGACCAGGGCGACCTCGTAGCCCACGGCCTGCAGCGCCGCGGCCGTCGTCTCGCCCACCGCGGCGATCTTCGTGGTCTTGGGCACGACCGCGCGGTGCGCGAACAGGACGTCCACCGTGGTCGCGCTCGTGACGGTCAGCCAGTCGAACTCCCCGGCTGCGAGCTGCTCCAGCGCACGATCGAGGGTCGCCTGGTCGGTCGTCGGAGCGAAGTTGATGAGGGGGGCGACGACGGGAACGGCGCCGAGGGCCCGGAGGCTCGCGGCGACGCTGTCACCCCAGGGGCCGCCACGGGGCACGAGGATGCGCCAGCCGTCCAGCGGTCGGTCCTGCTTGCTTTCAGAAGTGGTCATGACAATTCGGAGTGCTCTTGAGGGACGAGGTCAGCCGCCCCTTGATCGAGCAGCCGACGGGCAACAGCGAGCCCGAACTCACGCGCTGCGTGCATCGGGTCTGCACCATCGGCAGCATCCGCACCATTGCCACTGCCGTTCCGATGAATATACTCCCCGTTCAGGGCTTCCGTGACGTCCAGCCCGATCCGGCGACCGCCGTCCGGGGCGTAGACCACCGTCCTGACGCGGATCTCGGAGCCCTGGACGATCGCGTGCGCCGCCATGGGGGCTTGACAACCGGCATCCAGTCCCTCCAGGATGGCGCGCTCGACCGTGATCGCCAGCCGCGTCTCCCGATGGTCCAGCGCCGACAGCGCCGCGCGCAGCTCCTCCGGCGCATCCGCCCGCGTCTCGACCGCGAGCGACCCCTGGCCGGGCGCCGTCGGCCACTCCGCCAGGCCGAGCTCCTCGCGGTGCAACGGGGAGTCCGTGCCGAGCCGCGAGAGTCCGGCGGCGGCGAGGATCACGGCGTCCAGCTCGCCGGACGCCACCCGCGCGAGGCGGGAGTCGACGTTGCCGCGGATGTCCACGACGTGGGCACGGGGCGCCCGACGGTGGACCTGCGCGATGCGTCGCGGGGAGCCGGTGCCGACGGCGCTCCCTTCGGGCAGCTCGTGCAGGGGGATGCCGTGGCGGGTGAGCACGACATCACGGGCGTCTTCCCGTCGGGGCGTCGCCGCGATGACGAGCGACTCCGGCACCGCGGTCGGAAGGTCCTTCAGCGAGTGCACGAGGAAGTCGCACTCGCCGGCGAGGAGGGCCTCACGGAGCCGGGTGGCGAAGATGCCGAGGCCGCCGATCTCTGACAGCGAGGCGCGGTTGGTGTCGCCTTCGCTGGTGATCGGGACGAGCTCGACGCGGCGGCCGGTGACCTTCTCCAGCGCGGCGGCGACGTGACCGGACTGCGCCTGCGCGAGCGCGCTGCGACGGGTGCCGAGACGGATGGGGGTGCTCATGGCGCTTACTGCAGCACGTCCGCGATCTCGTCGAAGCGCAGGCGGCGCCCGGTGTAGAAGGGCACCTCCTCCTTCACGAACATGCGGGCGTCGGTGTAGCGGAGGTCGCGCATCATGTCGACGAGATCGGTCAGCTCGTCGGCCTCGAGCGGCAGCAGCCACTCGTAGTCACCGAGGGCGAAAGAGGCCACGGTGTTGGCGATGACGCCGGTGAACGCCGCGCCCTTGCGCCCGTGATCGGCGAGCATCGCACGACGATCGCTCTCCGGGGCGAGGTACCACTCCGGCGTGCGGACGAACGGGTAGAGGCAGAGCCAGTCCTTGGGCTCGATGCCGCGGAGGAAGCCGGGGACGTGCGCACGGTTGAACTCCGCATCGCGGTGGACGCCCATGACGTTCCACACCGGAAGGAGCGAGCGCAGCATCTCGGTGCGGCGCAGGCGGCGGAGGGCCTTCTGCAGCTCCTCGGCGGTGGCGCCGTGCAGCCACACCATGAGGTCGGCGTCGGCCTTGAGCCCGGAGACGTCGTAGAAGCCGCGGACGGTGACGCCGGAGTCCTCGACGTGCGAGACGATCGACTCGAGCTCGGTCGCATCGTTCTCGGTGACGGGGGCGTCGGGGTTACGTCGCCAGACGGCCCAGAGGGTGTAACCGGACGGGTTCTCTTCGCGCAGGTCGGACATGATCCCAGTCTGCCCCCTTTGCGGAGGAGCCGCTAATCAGGGGAATACTGCCCGCACGCGAGGGCGGTGCCCGGGTGGATCAGCGGGCGATGGCGCGGGCGATGGCCCACACGATCCCGCCGACAGCGGCGGCGACCCCGACCGTGGCGGCGATCGCCGCGGCGGGGTTGCGGTCCGCGAACGCGCGCGCCTTCACGGCGGCCCGCGCCGACGCCTTCTCGACGCGGCGCGGGATGTTCCCCTTGACCTCGATGGCGGCGAGGGCCGCCTTCAGCTCGGCGCGCGCAGAGGCGACGGGGTCGACGATGCCCGCGGGGACCGCGGTGCGCGGCAGCGACTCAGGGGTGCTCATCGCCGGCCTCCTTCACGATTCGGATGTCTTCGGCCACGGCCTGTGCCGGGTTCTGGCGGCGGAGCACCTTGCGGAACTTCAGGATGCCGAGCAGTGCGAACAGCAGCACGGCGACGATGAGGATGCCGAAGACCGCCAGTGCGGAGAGCCACACCGGCCACCACGACGACAGTCCCGCGATCGCGAAGACGAGGATCACTGGCACGGCCCAGAACAGGAAGAACAGCGCGACGAGGAACCAGACCGAGCCGACTCCCGCGTCCTTCGCCGTGCGCGACACCCATGCCTTGGCCGCGTCGATCTCGGCCTTGACCAGATTCGTGACGAGCTCCGGCAGGTCGCCGAGCAGCGTCAGGAGGCTGTCGTCGGCGCGATCCCGATATCCGCGGGGCATGTCAGTCGTCGGACTTCCGCGGGGCGGGCTTCTTCGCGGCCGGCTTCGAAGCGGCCGGCTTCTGGGCGTCGGCGGCGCGCTCCTTGACCTCCTCGACAGCGTCCTCCGCTGCGTCCGAGATCTCCTCGGCGGCGTCCTTGCCGGAGGCGATGACCGCGTCAAGCTTCTGCCCTGGCGTGCCGTCGCCCGTGACGGACTTCACGATCTTCACGGCGCCGGTCCAGACGGCGCCCGGGACCGCGGCGGCCTTGTCGCCGACGAAACCCTTGACCTTGTCCACGCGCTCCTGCACCGGGTCGGTGTTCCAGACCTTCAGCCACTGCGTCTTGATCTGCTCGTAGCGCTCGCGTCCTGCGCGGGTGCCGAGCACATAGCCGACGCCGAGTCCGACGACGAGTCCGATCTTCCCCTTCATGGGGTCTCCTCACGTTGTTCCGGCTGTGGTCCGTCCCGGGGGACGCCGATCGCCCGCGTCTCCACCGCGATCAGGTACCCAGCGTAACGCCGTATGCCGATTTCGGCATCAATCGATCAGAGGGTTGACACGGAGCGTCCGACCGCACTCGAACGCCACGCGTGCTCAGTCCCAGAGGAGGGCGTGGCGCAGGCGCTCCGCTTCCTCCGCCGCATCCGGGACGACCTGCGCGAGCCCGGTGCCCGCGAGCCATGCGCCCACTGCGGCCAGTCCTGGCACGGCCTGCACGGCCTGACGCGCTGCGGCACGCCGCTCCCCCGAGCCGATGATCGACGCGGGCTGCGCCTGCACGAAGCGCCCACGATGACCCGCCACGACTTGATCGGCGGTCAGGGGGACCCCCAGGAGCGCCGACGCCTCCCGTCGGGCGAGGTCGATCGCGGCGTCGTCGTCCAGCGCCGCGGTGGCCGCCGGCTCCCCCTGGGCGCCGAACGAGACGCGCACGACCTCGCGGTCGCCGGCAGCCTCGCGCACCCACGACCACTTCGCCGTGGAGTGCGTGAGCGCCTTCGCCGTGTGGCTGTGCGGCACGGTGAGCACGCCGGTGCCCCGCGGTGGGGTGCGCAGCGCGGGCGCATCCAGCAGCAGGCTGATGATCTCGATCTCGGGAGCGGGCGCGGCGTCGGCCGCTGCGAGAGCGGGCACGACGCCCGCGAGCAGTTCCCGCGCCGTGTGCTCGGAGGTCGCGACGATCACTGCGTCAGCCACGAGTTCCGCCTCCTGGGTCGTCTCCTCCCCCTCGACCTGCTCCTCCGCGGCAGGCTCCTCGACCACCACACGCCACGTGGTGCCATCAGTGGTGAGGCGACGGGCAGGGACGCGGGTGCGCACGGTCGCGCCGAGCTCCTCGAGGTCGGCCGCCAGGGCGTCGACGAGCACGCTCATGCCGCCGACGAGGCCCTCCACGGCCGCGCCCGGGGTCTTCGCGCCGCGCGACACGCCCTCACCGCGGAGGGCCAGCACGGCCCCGGAGAGGGAGCCGACGCGCGTCAAGGCGGCGTTGAGTCCGGGGGCGGCGACATCGATGTCCACGTCGTCCGGGGATGCCGAGTAGACGCCCGTCGTGACGGGGGCGACGAGACGGTCGCGGACCTTCTCCCCCATGCGCGAGGCGACGAGGCGACCGAGGCTGAGCTGATGCCCGATCGTGAGCGGCGGGCGCACCCGGTCGAGATAGGCCCGCCAGGCGCCGGACCAGCCGATGATGCGGCGGACGTCGTCCTGGAACGGGTTGCCGGGGATACCGAGGATGCCCCCAGCGGGAAGCGGAGCCGCGCCGCCGCCGGGGAGTCCGGCGAGCCACGCCCCTCCCGCCTGCGGCGTCACGACGCGGTCGGAGAGGCCGAGGTCGTCCACGAGGGCGCGGACGTGCCCGCCCTTCGTCGCGTAGCTCTCCGCCCCGGCGTCGACGACGACCCCGTCCAGGGCGACCCGGCGGATCACGCCGCCCAGGGCCTCTGACCCCTCGAGCAGCGTCACCCGCATGCCGACCTTCGCGCATTCGCGGGCGGCCACCAGTCCGCCGACGCCGCCACCCACCACGACGACGTGCTTCCGTGCGGCACGGGCGGCCAGGTCGGCGGGTGCGGGGCGCTCAGGGCTCATGCCTCCATCCTTTCACCGCCCCTGTGCTTCGAATCGCCCGATTGGCCGGATAATCGCCGCGGATGCAGCCAGGTGAGCGATTGGAACGGAGGTCAGGCCCGACCGCGCTTGCGGACCTCGCGGAGGACGATCTGCTCGGGGCAGACGGTGGAGAGGAAGTCGCCCACGGAGAGGGCCAGGCGCTCGCCGACGAGCGAGTAGAGGATGCGGTTGGCGTCGCGGCGCTCGGAGACGAGGCCCGCCTGCCGCAGCACGCTCAGGTGCCGGGAGATGGTCGGCCCGCTCGCGGAGAACCGCGACGCGATCTCCCCGGCTGCGAGCTCCCCCTCCTTGAGGTCCTGCAGGATCTGCCTCCGGGTGGGGTGGGCGAGCGCCGCGAAGATGTCGGATGCGCTGTCGGCCATGCTTGCAATATAGCACCTTCGCTAGATACAGTTTCGCCAGATAGCTAATTAGCGAAGGGAAGCACCATGAAGGTCGCCATCACCGGAGGCAGTGGATTCGTCGGCCGCGCCCTCGCCGACCGGCTGGAGGAGCCCGTGGTGATCTCCCGACGTTCCGGCACGGACATCACGGACGTCGATGCGCTGACCGCGGCCTTCGCCGGATGCGACGCCGTGGCCCACTGCGCCGGGATCAACCGGGAGATCGGCGACCAGACCTTCCGCCGCGTGCACGTGGAGGGGACGGCCGCCGTCGTCGAAGCCGCCCGCCGCGCCGGTGTCCGACGCCTCGTCATGGTGAGCTTCCTCCGTGCCCGTCCCGACTGCGGCTCCGGCTACCACGAGTCGAAGTGGGAGGCCGAAGAGATCGTCCGCGGATCCGGGCTGCCGCACACGATCCTGAAATCCGGGATGATCTACGGCCCCGGCGATCACATGGTCGATCACGTGACCCGCGCCGTCCGCACCCTCCCCTTCTTCTGGACGGTCGGGTATCGCGAACGCACCGCCCGCCCTGTCCCGGTGGAGGATGCCGCGGACGTGCTGGTGGCCGCGCTCGAGGGGCGGATCCCGGAACCGACGGTCGCAGTGATGGGCGCGGACGAGGTGACGCTCGGGGAGGCCATCCGCCGGATCGCCCGCGTCGCCGGACGCCGTCCCGCCTTCCTCCCGGTGCCGACCTGGGTCGTGCGGGTGCTCGCGCAGCTCACGGAGTGGACCATGGTGGTTCCCCTGGTCGCGAAAGCACAGGCGCGGATGCTGGCGGAGGGCGTCAGCGAGCCGGCACCGTGGGCACCGGAGCCACCGGAGGGCATCCGACCCTCGCGGCCGTTCGACGACGACAGCATCCGCGCGGCACTGCCCACCGGGCGCTTCGGTCTGTCTGACCTGCGGCTGGCGCGGGCGCTTCGAATCGCGTGAATGGCTGCATCTGGGCCGCAGATGCAGCAAAGCAGGCGATTCGAACGGAGGTCAGCCGGCGCGCACGAGCTCGACGATGCGCGTGAGCTGATCGGGGTCGGTCTCCGGTGGCACGCCGTGGCCGAGGTTGAGGATGTGCCCGCGGGCCGCGCGACCGCGCTCGAGCACGTCGCGCACATGCGCTTCGAGCACCGGCCACGGCGCGCCGAGGAATGCGGGGTCGATGTTCCCCTGCACCGAGACGTCGGGGCCGAGGATCGCGGCGGCCTCATCGAGGGGCAGCCGCCAGTCGACCCCCACGCCGTCCGCGATGCCGTCGAGGCGCATGTCGCCGAGGAAGGGGCCGGTGCCGACGCCGAAGTGGATCGTCGGGACGCCGATGCCGTCCAGAGCCGTGCGGGAGTGCGGCGCCACGAAGGTGCGGTAGTCGGCGGGGCTGAGGGAGCCCGCCCAGCTGTCGAAGAGCTGCACGACCGCGGCGCCGGCATCGCGCTGCGTCTCCAGGAACCGCCGCGAGATCTGCGCCAGCCAGCCCGCGAGACGGTGCCAGGCCTCGGGCTCCGCGTGCATCATGCCGCGGGCGCGCAGGTGCTCCTTCGACGGACCGCCCTCGACGAGGTACGCGGCGAGGGTGAAGGGCGCTCCCGCGAAGCCGATGACCGGGGTGTCGCCGAGCTCCGCGACGACGATGCCGACGGCCTCCGCGATGGCGCTGCCGTCCAGGCTCTCCGGGTCGATGGCCGTGATGCGGTCGACGTCCGCGACCGTCCGCACCGGGTTCGCGAAGACAGGGCCGCGACCGGGCTCGATCTCGACCTCCACGCCGGCGAGACGCAGCGGGATGACGATGTCGCTGAAGAAGACGGCTGCGTCCACGCCGTGCCGCCGCACCGGCTGCAGAGTGATCTCGGCGGCGAGGTCAGGGGTGAGGCAGGCGTCGAGCATCCTCGTGCCGACCCGTAGCTCCCGGTACTCGGGCAGGGATCGGCCGGCCTGGCGCATGAACCAGACCGGAGCGGTGGCGGGGCGGTCGCCGGTGAGGGCGCGCAGCAGCGGGGCGTCGGAGAGTGCCATGCCTCCATCCTCCCATCCGGTGTATAGGGAGCAGCCGAGTCCCGGCTTCGGATGCTCGGGTACAATCGAAGGGTGCTGCTGTGTGTGACGGCGAGTCACAAGACCGCCTCCTTCGAACTGCTCGAACGCCTGAGCCGCACCCCCGACGACGTCGCTCCCACCATCGTGGGCATGGCGCCGTGCGTGCAGGGTGCCGTGGTCCTGGCGACGTGCAACCGCTTCGAGGCGTACGTGGAGATGGACGAGCCGGTGACCGCGGCCGGCGCCATCGGCGTGGAAGCCGTGATCGAGGCCGTCGAGTCCGCGACAGGCATCCCGGCCGCCGATCTGGACGGCGCCTATGCCGTGCACTCCGGCCGCCGCGTCGCCGAGCACCTGTTCTCCGTCGCCTCGGGCCTCGAGTCCGTCGTCTCCGGTGAGGGTGAGATCGCCGGCCAGGTCCGTCGGGCGCTGAAGTCCGCCCGGAAGGACGGCACCACGTCTCCGGAGCTCGAGCGGCTGTTCCAGCGCGCGAGCCAGGCCCAGCGCAAGGTCAAGAACGTCACCGCCCTCGGCCGCGCCGGGCGCTCGCTCGTGCGCCTCGCGCTGGAGCTCGCCGACAGCCGCATCGCCGATTGGTCCGCCGAACGCGTGCTGCTGGTCGGCACGGGCGCCTACGCGGCGGTCACCCTCGCGACCCTGCGCGAGCGCGGCGCCGTCGACATCTCCGTCTACTCCCCCTCCGGCCGCGCGGAGATCTTCGCGACGAAGCACGACATCCGCCCGGTGCCGGCCGAGGAGTATGCCCGCACGGCAGCGCACTCCACGCTGCTGATCACCTGCACCACCGCGACCGAGCCCGTGCTGGGCCCGGAGCATCTGCAGCTGCCGGTCGGCCTCGCCGCTGCGGGCTGCCCCGTCGTCGCGACCAGCGGTACGACCGGGGTCCCGAGCCGGCTGGTGGTCGACCTCGGCATGCCGCGGAACGTCGACCCGGCCGTGGCTGCGCTGGAGGGCGTCGCGCTGCTCGACCTGGAGACCATCCGCCTGCACGCTCCGCTGGAGGAGCTGCAGGCGACGGACGCCGCCCGGAGCGTCGTCCGCGAGGCCGCGGAGACCTTCCACGTGGTCGGTGCGCGCCAGAGCGTGACCCCGTCGGTCGTGGCCTTCCGCTCGCACATCTTCGAGCTGCTGGAGCGCGAGATCGACCGCGCCCGTGCCCGTGGCGACGAAGACGGCAAGGTCGAGCAGGCCCTGCGGCACCTCTCGGGCGTGCTGCTGCACACGCCGACCGTGCGGGCTCATGAGCTCGCCGCCGCCGGTCGCGCGGACGAGTTCGCCGCCGCACTGTCGACGCTGTACGGGATCGCCCCTGCCGCGGACGCCGTCGAGGACGCCGCCACAGCCTGACCCGGCGGGGTGGGAGACTGGAGGCATGGCCCTTCACATCACCGGAGACACCGCCGCCGACGCCCTGCTGACCGAGAACCCGACGGCTCTGCTGATCGGCATGCTGCTGGACCAGCAGATCCCCATGGAGACCGCGTTCACCGGACCGCTCAAGATCGAGCAGCGGACTGGAGCCGCGGATGCTGGGGCGATCGCGGGCATGGCACCCGAGGAGTTCCTGGAGGCCTTCCGCCAGACCCCCGCGGTGCACCGGTTCCCCGGCTCCATGGCGACGCGGGTGCAGACGCTGTGCCAGGCGCTCGTCGACGACTGGGACGGGGACGCCGCCGCCCTCTGGACGCGCCCTTCGGCAGGCTCAGGGACCCAGCCGAGCGGCGCCGAGGTGCTCAGACGGCTCAAGGACCTTCCCGGCTTCGGTGAGCAGAAGGCGAAGATCTTCCTCGCC
Source organism: Microbacterium sp. MMO-113 (assembly GCF_037148555.1). Taxonomy (NCBI): domain Bacteria; kingdom Bacillati; phylum Actinomycetota; class Actinomycetes; order Micrococcales; family Microbacteriaceae; genus Microbacterium; species Microbacterium sp. MMO-113. The sequence goes on from NZ_JBBCTD010000004.1 coordinate 207,821, forward strand.
CTCCTCGGCAAGCAGTACGGGTTCACCGGCGAAGGGTGGCGCGAGGCCTCGGCCCCGTACGGCGAGGACGGGTCGTACCGGAGCGTCGCCGACATCGTGTCGCCGGAGTCGCTGACGAAGGTGCGCGAGTACAAGAAGGCGATGAAGGCCGCGGCGAAGGCGGCGAAGTAGTGCAGCCGACCGGGGACGACGTCGCGGGCCTGATCGCCCGCTCCTCCCCGGCCGTGCGTCGCCGTGATGCGGAGACGCTGACCGCTCTCCTGCAGGACATCACCGGGCGCGAGCCGCAGACGTGGGGGTCGATCATCGGGTTCGGCTCCTGCCACTACCGCTACCCCACCGGGACGGAGGGCGACAGCGGCATTCTGAGCTTCGCGCCCCGGAAATCCGCGACCACGATCTACCTCCTCGACGGGGTGGACGCCCACGCGGAGGCTCTCGGCGCGCTCGGCCCGCACACGACAGGGGTGGGCTGCCTCTACCTCAAGGACCTCGACGGAGTCGACCTCGACGTGCTGCGCGGGATCCTCGAGCGTTCGCGCGCCTGGGTCGAGTCCGGCGGCGACGCGCGCATGCAGCTGACCGTCACGTCGTAGCCGAGACCCCGGGTTCCCGCCGAAACCCCGGGGTGCGGACGTTGGGGGCCCGGGGTCTCGGCGGGAAGGCGGGGCCTCAGGCGGTGGCCACCCCCTCGTCAACCTGCACGCGCCGTGCGTCCGCCGCGTGACGCCGCCACCGCCGGTCGTGCGTCACCGTGACGACGGCGGCAGGATGGTCGACGAGGGCGTGCTCGAGCTGCTCCACGAGCTCAGGATCGAGATGGTTCGTCGGCTCATCGAGCAGCAGCAGATCGAACGGTGTCGCCAAGGCGACCGCGAGATCCAGCCGCCGGCGCTGCCCGACGGAGAGGGTCCGCACGTCGCGGTCCGCCTCCGGCCCGCGGAAGAGTCCATGAGCCAGGAGAGCGTCGTGCGCCTCCGCCGGCGGCGTCCCGGTCCGGGCCGCGAAGACCGCGACGGCGGTACCCCGCAGGCGCGTGTCGACCTCCTGCCGGAGGAACGCGATCCGCAGCCCGTCGGCGCGGAGGAGCGCCCCGGATGCGGGGCGGAGCTCGCCGACGAGGAGTCGGAGGAGCGTCGTCTTCCCGGCCCCGTTCGGCCCCGTCACGAGCCACCGCGAACCGGCCCCGATCGTCCAGTGCGACACGTCGAGCCGTCGTCCCGGCTCGCGGAGGGACACGGCATCGAGGGTCAGGAGCGGGTCGTCGAGCGGCGCCCGGTCCTCTGCCGCGACCACGAACCGCAGCGGCTCGGGCGGCGCCGGGCACGGGTTCTCCCGCAGCCGCGACAACCTCTCCTTCGCCATGCGGATGCGCCCGACGGCACCGTGGTCGCGGCTCCGCGCCCGGAACGCGCCGTGACCGAAACCGTCGAGCTCGAGCTTCCGCGGGATCGCCTCCAGCCGGAACGCGTTGGCCGCGAGCAGGGACTCGGCGCGGGAGAGCTCGGCCTTCCACTCCTCGTGGCGCGCGACCGCCGCCCGGCGTTCGGCCTCGCGCGCCCGCAGGAACCCGGCGTAACCATCGCCGTAGCGACGGATCCGACCGTCCTCCACCTGCACGACGGCCGTCGCGAAACGGTCCAGGAAGTCACGGTCGTGCGTCACGACCACCAGCGCTCCCCGATGCGCCGCGAGACGGTCCTCGAGCCAGGTCAGCGCCCGGTCGTCGAGGTCGTTCGTGGGCTCGTCGAGGAGCAGGAGCTCGGCTCCGGAAGAGAGGGCGACCGCGAGAGCGAGCCGCGCCCGCTCTCCGCCCGACAGCGCGGCCACCGATCGCCCGCGGTCCAGCCCGCCCACCCCGAGCTGTTCGAGGGCGGTGTCGATGCGACGGTCGACGTCGTATCCGCCGCGGGACTCGAAACGGTCCTGCAACAGGGCCACGGCAGCCATCTGCGACTCGCGCTCCGAAGGTGTCGCAGCGGCGAGGAGGTCGTAGGCATGGCCGAGTTCGCGCTCCAGCTCGCGGAGGTCGCCGAGGAGATCGTCGACGGCATCGGCCACCGTCGCCCCGTCTGCGAACACCGGGTGCTGCCGGGCATGCGCGACCCCGCCGGGGAGGTCGAGCCGCACTTCCCCCGCCGTCGGCAGGAGAGCACCGGCGAGCAGGTCGAGCAGGGTCGACTTGCCGGCGCCGTTGTCGCCGATGACCGCGAGGCGATCGGTGGGGCCGACGCCGAGATCGATGCGGTCCAGCACGAGACGGTCGGCGAACCGGACGGACGCAGCTCGGATCGCGCACTCGCGATGAGCGCGGGCCGAGGAGTCGGAAGGGGTCGAGAGTACAGGGAACATGAGGGGTCCTCTCCAGCGGCGCACGCGCACCACCGGGATCTGCGTCGATGACGCGGGGAACAGGAACCTCGACCGCGCTCGGAGCCGGGCGCGGTCGCTCAGGACCCACCGCGGAGAAGAGTTCTCGACGCGGCGTCCCGATCTAGCGAATCAGAGTACCCACGAGGAGCGACCATAGCAGGGTCACTCAACGCCCGCCAGACCCCGCTTTCCCGGCGAGACCCCGACGTGTGCCCGCATGCACCCCGGGGTCTCGACGGAAACCCGGGGTCTCGGCGTCAATGGCGCGGGCGGGAGAGGCGGGAGGAGAGGCGGGGGAGGGCGAAGAGGAGGATGATCGCGAGGACGATGCCGCGGACGATCCAGAGGCCGGGCTCCCAGAGCACCTCATAGTTCCCCGGGAGGCCGAGGAACGCGGCGATGATCGATCCCCACGACGCGCGGCCGCTGCTGTCGGTGTCGATCGAGAGTCCGCCCACGATGCTCAGCACACCGAGGCTCAGCAGCACGATCGGCATGATGAGGGCGCCAGGCTTCGCCTCCCCGCGCGCGATCAAGCGGATCGCCGTCACGAGCGACACGAGCGGGAACACCAAGAAGAACCAGACGAGGGCGCCGAGCAGCAGCCCCACGACGATGAAGACCGGCACCCAGAGGAGCATCCAGGGGCCTTCGTCGGCGATGAAGTAGTCCGGGTCGCGGAGGATCGCGACGACGAAGCCCGCCAGGGTCCCGAGCGGCAGCACCGCCAGCACCCACCAGAACACGGCCTTCGGCACGCGCTTGCGCTCCCCCAGCCGCGTCATCACGATCTGGATGATGACCGCGGCGGCGAGCGCCGGGAGGCCGAACATCGCGATGATGGGCCCGGCGCCGTCGTTCTCCCGCAGGTCGAGCACCGTGAGGATCATCCACGATACGGCGAGCGCGCCGAGCACGATGGCCGCGACCGGACGCACGGGCGAGGCCTCTCCCCGTGCGCCGGCTCCCCCCGGCGCCGTCACGTCAGGCGCCGCGGAGGCGCTCCGCCAGGTAGGCGTGCAGCTCGTCGATCGGGACGCGCTCCTGCGCCATCGTGTCGCGGTCGCGCACGGTCACCGCACGGTCGTCGAGCGAGTCGAAGTCGACCGTGACGCAGAACGGCGTGCCGATCTCGTCCTGACGGCGGTAGCGACGACCGATCGCACCGGCGTCGTCGAAGTCCACGGCCCACGAGCCGCGGAGCGTGTCGGCGACCTCGCGGGCGAGCGGCGACAGCTTCTCGTTGCGCGACAGCGGGAGTACCGCCGCCTTGACCGGAGCCAGGCGCGGGTCGAGCTTGAGCACGGTGCGGGTGTCGGTCCCGCCCTTGGCGTTGGGCACCTGCTCCTCGACGTACGCGTCGACGAGGAAGGCCATCATCGCGCGGGTGAGGCCGAAGGACGGCTCGATCACATACGGCGTGTAGCGCTCGCCCGTGGCCTGGTCGAAGTAGGTCAGGCTCTGGCCGGAAGCCTCGCTGTGGCTGGAGAGGTCGTAGTCGGTGCGGTTGGCGACGCCCATGAGCTCGCCCCACTCCTTGCCCGCGAAGCCGAAGCGGTACTCGACGTCGATGGTGCCGGCCGAGTAGTGCGCGCGGTCCTCCTCCGGCACGTCGAACTGACGCATGTTCTCCGGGTCGATGCCGAGGTCGATGAACCAGTTCCAGCATGCCTCAACCCAGTGGTCGAACCACTGCGGCGCCTCGGCGGGCGGCGTGAAGAACTCGATCTCCATCTGCTCGAACTCGCGGGTGCGGAAGATGAAGTTCCCGGGGGTGATCTCGTTGCGGAACGCCTTGCCGACCTGGCCGATGCCGAACGGCGGCTTCTTGCGGCTCGCGGTGAGCACGTTCGAGAAGTTCACGAAGATGCCCTGCGCGGTCTCGGGGCGCAGATAGTAGAGGCCGGACTCGTCGTCGACGACGCCGAGGTACGTCTTCACAAGACCGGAGAAGGCCTTCGGCTCGGTGTACTGCCCCTTGGTGCCGCAGTTCGGGCAGGGGATGTCGGCCAGACCGTTCTCGGCCTTGCGACCCTTGCGCGCCTCGAAGTCCTCGATGAGGTTGTCGGCACGGAAGCGCTTGTGGCACTGCAGGCACTCGACGAGCGGGTCGGTGAAGGTCGCGACGTGACCCGAGGCCTCCCACACGCGCTTCGGCAGGATGATGCTGGAGTCGAGGCCGACCATGTCGCCGCGGCCACGCACGAACGTCTGCCACCACTGCCGCCGGATGTTCTCCTTCAGCTCGGTGCCGAGGGGTCCGTAGTCCCAGGCCGACCGGGAACCGCCGTAGATCTCACCCGCCTGGAACACGAAACCGCGGTGGCGGGCGAGGGCGATGACCTTGTCGAGGCGGGACTGTTCGGCCACGGTGGCTCCAATGGTCGGATGCGGAGAATGCCCGTGAGCACGGGCACCCCCATTCTATCCGGGGCCGGAGCGCAACCCCTGGCCGCGGGACCCGCGGGAGGAGTACCGTCCCACGCATGAGCACCACCGCGCAGCCACCCGCCTCCCGCGACGAGGACACCCGCTTCTTCGGACAGCCGTGGTCGCTCGTGCACATCTTCGGCGTGGAGATGTGGGAGCGCTTCAGCTTCTACGGCATGCAGGGCATCCTGCTCATCTACCTGTACTTCTCGGTAGCCGATGGCGGCCTCGGCCTCCCGGAGGCGGTGGCGGGCGGGATCGTCGGCGCGTACGGCGGCTCGGTGTACCTGTCGACCATCCTCGGGGCCTGGCTCGCCGATCGGCTGTTCGGCTCCGAGCGGGTGCTGTTCGTCAGCGCCATCGTCATCGTCGCCGGCCACCTCGCCCTCGCCCTCCTGCCGGGGTTCGTCGGCGTGGGGGTCGGCCTGGTGCTCGTGGCCCTGGGCTCGGGAGGCCTGAAGGCGAACGCCACCTCGGTCGTGGGGACGCTGTACCGTCCGGACGACGTGCGGCGCGACGCCGGGTTCTCGCTGTTCTACCTCGGCATCAACCTGGGCGCCTTCCTCGGTCCGATCCTCACCGGACTGCTGCAGTCGACCCTCGGCTTCCACTGGGGGTTCGGCCTCGCCGCCCTCGGCATGACCCTGGGCCTCGTGCAGTACTCGTTCGGCCGCCGCGGCCTGCCCGCCTCCGCGCGTGAAGTGCCGAACCCGCTCCCCCGCTCGCGCTACCCGCTGGTCGCCGGCATCGCGGTCGGCGCAGTCGTCGTGATCGCGGTGCTCGTGCTGACCGGGGTCATCCAGGCCGACAACCTCGCCACCATCGTGATCGTGGTCACGGTGGTCGCCGCCGTCGCCTACTTCGCGGTGATCCTCGGCAGCCGCCGCATCGACGCCACCGAACGCTCGCGGGTCTGGGGGTTCCTGCCGCTGTTCCTCACGAGCGTCGCGTTCTGGTCGCTGTACCAGCAGCAGTTCACGGTGCTGACGATCTACTCCGACAAGCGGCTCGACCGCGACCTGTTCGGGTGGGAGATGCCGGTGTCGTGGGTGCAGTCGATCAACCCGGTGTTCATCATCATCCTGTCCGGGGTGTTCGCGGCGATCTGGACGAAGCTGGGGACGCGCCAGCCGTCGACCCCCGTCAAGTTCGGACTGGCCGCCATCATCATGGGCTCCGCGTTTCTGCTGTTCCTGCCGTTCTCCGGCGGCGGTGCGAATTCGACGCCGCTGCTCGCGATCGTCGGCATCCTCTTCGTGTTCACCGTCGCCGAGCTGCTGCTCTCGCCCGTCGGGCTGTCGGTGACGACGAAGCTCGCCCCCGCCGTCTTCCACACGCAGATGGTCGCGCTGTTCTTCCTGTCGATCGCCCTCGGCACCGCCATCTCCGGCGAGCTCGTGAAGTTCTACGATCCGGAGAACGAGGTGCCGTACTTCTCGATCCTCGGCGGCATCGCGATCCTCGTCGGCATCGGACTGCTGCTGAGCGTGAAGCCGGTGCTGCGGCTCATGCGGGGCGTGCGCTGACGGCCCCGGCGATCACGCGGTGAAGAGGTAGCCGCGGCCGGTCTCGAAGCCCGCGATGAGCAGGCCGCTGCCGAGTAGGCCCTCCATCTGCGCGCGCAGCCGCAGCCGCCACTCGTGCGCGGCCGCGGGGTCGGACTCCCGCAGGCCCTCGATGTCGTCCGGGATCTCCAGCGTCTCCACGACGGCGTCCTCCGCCGGGGGCTTGGCGATGTCCGCGAGCGCCCACTCGACGTCGAGGCGGTCGCTCTCGTCGCCCGCGTCGCCGCCGCCGAAGATGCCGTACCGGTTCACCGAGTAGCCCGTGGCGCGCGCGCCGAGGACGGTGAGGAAGAAGTGCGCGTTCCGGGCGACCAGCGGGTCGAAGGTCCAGGTGATGCGGCCGACGTCGCGGGAGAACGCCCATTGCCGCTGGTGCTCCTTGAGCTCACGGCCCCAGCCGCGCCCCCGGTACTCGGGCAGCAGAGCCGTGATATGCGAGTGCATGGCACGGCGGGCCGGTTCGCCGAAGAAGGCGATCGAGGCGCCGACCATGCGCTCCTCGTCGCCCTCGCCGTCGAAGAAGCCGACGACGTAGTTGCCCGACTGCTGCAGGGCACGGAGGGTCCCGGCGTCCACCACGCGCTGCGGGCCCCGGATGGAGTCGAGCAGGCTCTGGGCGTCGAGGATGAGTTCAACGGTGTCGAGATCGCGGATGGTTCGCACGATCCCAGTCTGCCCCTCCTCCGCCCGTTCGCGGAAACCGACTCCGGCTCACCGGTACGGGAAGGCCTCGCCCCCGCCCGCGGCGAGCGCCTCCGCGACGATGCGCAGGTGGTCCTCGGCCATCTCCGCCGGCAGCGGCGGCAGGATCCCGTCCCAGAACGCAAGCACCGCACCGCGTCCCTGCATCATCCCGGCCGGTCGGGCCAGCGCCCACATGTGCATGTGCGCGGAGCCGTCGTTCCAGCGCCCGAAGTGGCAGCGGGCGACGCCGGGGATGCTCTTCACCGCCTCGGACACGCGCTGCATCAGCGGTCCGAGGGCGGCGAGCACGTCGTGCGGCGCGTTCTCCAGGAGCCAGTGCTCGCGCGGCGCGACCCCGCCGATGAAGGGCAGACCGCCGACGTCCCACCCGGCACGCACCTGCCAGAGGTCGTCGTGCCAGATGGTGTGCACGCTCGGACCGCAGTGGCCGCACGCGGCCGGGTCGTGCTCGCCGGCGCGGGGCTTCTCCGGCACGAGCATCGGCTCGAGCGGCCGCATCGTGACACTCTCGAACGCCCAGGGCAGCCCGTCCGCGAGCGCCGAGGCGTCGAGCACCTCGCCGATCGGGAGCCGGCGGTGGTATGCGGTGTCGGCGGGGTGCTGCGCGGGCGCGGTGTCGTCGGTCATCCGGCCATGCAACCACATCGGCCCCTCCCCTCCGGGAACGCCGATAGCCTGAGCCGGTGGGTGCGAACGACGACAGAGCAAGGAAACGCCTCTCCCGTACCCCTCCGCGGTGGGCGATCATCGCGGTGCTGGCGTTCGCGGGCCTGTGCTCGTCGTTCATGTTCACCCTCGTCGTGCCGCTGCAGGCCGAGCTGCCGCAGCTGCTGAACTCCTCCCGCGAGGACACCACCTGGGTGGTCACGATCACCCTGCTCGTGGCCGCCGTCGCGACCCCGATCTCCGGCCGTCTGGGCGACATGTACGGCAAGCGCCGCGTCGTCATCGTGCTCCTCGCGATCCTCATCCTGGGGTCGGTCATCGCCGCGCTCTCCGGATCCATCGTCGGCGTCATCATCGGCCGCGCCCTCCAGGGGGCCGTGACCGGCGTCGTCCCCCTCGGAATCGCGATCATGCGCGACGTGCTGCCGCCCGAACGCCTCGGCACCGCGGTGGCCCTGATGAGCGCGACCATGGGCGTCGGCGGGGCGATCGGCATGCCCGTCGCCGCGCTGCTCGCCGAGAACGCGGACTGGCACATGCTGTTCTGGCTCGCCGCCGCCCTCGGAGTCCTCGGGCTGCTCCTGGTGCTCGCCGTGGTGCCGGAGGACGTGCTCCGCTCCCCCGGCCGGCTCGACGTGCTCGGGGCCATCGGACTCGCGATCGGCCTCACGGGCCTGCTGCTGTTCGTCTCCCGCGGCGCCGAGTGGGGCTGGACGGCACCGCTCACCCTCGTCTGCGTGATCGGCGGCGTCGCCGTGCTGCTGCTGTGGGGCTGGTACCAGCTGCGCACGGACGATCCGCTGCTCGACCTCCGGGTCGCGGCCCGGCCCGCCGTCCTCTTCACCAACATCGCCGCCATCGGCATGGGCTTCGCCCTGTTCGCCTCGAACGTCACGTTCCCGCAGATGCTGGAGATGCCGGCGGTGAGCGGCGCCGGCTTCGGGCTCGACATGGTGGCCGCCTCCCTCGTGATCATGCCGGCGGGTCTGGTCATGATGGTGATCTCCCCGCTGTCCGGGTGGCTGGAGCGCACCGTGGGGCCGCGTCCGCTCTTCACCGTCGGGGCCGGCGCGATCGTCCTTGCCTACGTCTTCGTGCTGCTGTGGTCGACCGAGGTATGGCACATCTTCGTCGCCAACATCTTCATCGGCGTCGGCATCGGGTTCACCTTCGCCGCGATGCCCATGATCATCATGCGCTCCGTGCCCGCGAACGAGACCGGGGCGTCGAACGGCCTCAACGCGCTGTTCCGCTCCGTGGGCACCTCGACGGCCTCGGCCGTGATGGGCGGCGTGCTCGCGGCGATGAGCGTCGACGTCGGCGGGGTGGCCGTGCCGACGAGGACCGCGTTCGAGGTGTGCTTCTGGCTCGCGATCGCCGCCGGCATCGTGGCCGTGGTCCTGTCCCTGTTCATCCCGCGGCGGCGCGCCGAGGAGCAGCACCCGTCACTCCCAGGCTGACTCGCGCCGGTCCGGGATCCGCGCGGGTCCGGGATTCACGCGAGGTCGAAAATCGCGCGAGGTCGCAAGGATTCCCGTAAGACGTGCGACGTGCGGCGGATCTGCGACGTGCGGCGGAGGGTCAGCGGGAGATCGTGCGCGGGTCCGGGTCGTCGGCGTGCGGCGGCCGCAGCCGGGCGGGCAGCGGCCACGGCAGAGTGAACCGTGCGGTCGCGGGTCGGGTCATGTCCCCGAAGTCGTCGACCTTCACGACGATGCGCCCCGGCGCGCCCTCTTCGTCCGGCGTCACCTCGAGGATGCGCACCCGCAGCGGGCGGTCGTCCTCTCCCTCGAGCATCCACGGATCAGCGAGCCAGGCGATGCCGTGCTCCTCCAGCGCGGCCTCCGCGTCGAGCCACTCGCCCGGGCCGGAGACCCGGCGCCCGAGGACATCGACGGCGATCCACTCCTCGCCCTCCGGATGGATCCAGCCGAGCAGCTCGCCGTCGTCGCGGCGATGCGGGGTCCAGGCAGAGGGCATGTCCCGATGCTAGCCCGTGCGTCGCGCGATCAGGCGAGCACGCCACCTCAGGCTCTCGCACGACATCAGGCGAGCACGCGACATCAGGCTGGCTGCACCCCTGGGCGCCCGATGCCACGCGGGTGCCTGCGCTCGCGCGCGGGACCCAGCGGACACGGAGACAGGGGGAACGCGCGAGGTCAGGCGACCGCGGGAGGTCAGGCTCATTGCCACCCGGGAAGCCTGATGCCGCGCGGATGCCTGCGTTCGCGCGGGGTCAGGGGGTCAGTGCGTGTATTCCATGAGCTCGACGCCGAGCACGCGGAAGGCGTCGTGCGCGCGGAGACGGTGGCTGATCGACAGGTCGTCGAAGCACACGATCATCGAGTAGGCGACACCGGCCCTCGGCCCCGCGAGCACCCCCGCCTCGGCGCGCACGCCCCGGTCTCGCCCGGTCTTGTTCACGAACAGCAGGCCGTGCGCGTCGTGCTCGTGTGCGAAGGGGTCGAGCCCGGTCGAGGCGGCCACGAGGCTGAGGTCCTGGTTGAGGCTGAGCCATTCCGACACCTGGGCGCTGACGGCGGCATCCACGACCTGGGAGTTCACGAGCGCGGAGAACAGCCCGGCCAGCTCGCGCGCCGACCCCACCGCGACCTGCGGGGCGTCGTCCGGACCACGGCGGTCGCGGAACCGGTCGAGCAGGGCGGTGCGACGCAGCCCCAGCCCCTCGATGCGCTCCCGCACCCGGTCGTGCCCCACCTTCTCCAGCAGGATGTTCACGGCGATCGGGTCGCCGGCCGTCGCGGCGAGCACGGCGAGGTCTTCCAGCGGCAGCGCCGGGGCCCGCAGGTGCCGCCACAGCCCGGAGCTCTCCACGGCCTCGACGCTCGTGCGCTCCACGATCTCGAGAGGGTCGAGGGCACCGGACTCGAACGCCGCGGCCACCTCGATGAGCAGCGGGACCACCCCCAGGCCGGCGACGGGCATGGTCACGTGGTCGTCTCCCGCCAGCACGTGCACATGGGAGTCGAGGTCGACCACGTGCACCGACACTTGCGCCCCGGAGTTCGCGAGGCCTTCGAGGGCCTTCAGCGTCGACGTGAACGACCGCCGGCCGACGGCCACGCGGCGGGGCAGCCGACGGGCTCCCGGCCGCTGCGAACGGCGACCGCTGGACGACTCGGGCGCGCTCCCGGACGCTCCGGGAGCCGAGGGGTTCCGGAACGCGTCACCAGGGTCGGTCGCACCCACGCGTGGTCCTTCAGGAGGGGGAGGGATACTGCACATCCGGGAAGGGGCGCCCGGCGGCAGGGCTATCGTAACCCCACCGCCGGAGCGTGCCTCACAGAGTCCGGAGGTTCGTCACCAGATGGTCACCCGGGACGACTCCGGCAGCCAGAGGGCATCCTTCTCGGTGACGCCGAAGGCGTCGTAGAACGCATCGATGTTGCGGACGATCTGGTTGCACCGGAACTCGTTGGGCGAGTGCGGGTCGATCGTCAGCAGGCGCAGCGTCTCGGCCTCGCGGCTCTTCTGCTGCCAGACCTGCGCCCAGGACAGGAGCAGCCGCTGCACACCGGTGTAGCCGTCGATGACCGGCCCTTCGACGGGCTCCGGCACCGACGGATCGGCCCGCAGCGACAGCTCGTACGCCTTCAGCGCGATCCCGAGGCCGCCGAGATCGCCGATGTTCTCACCGATGGTGAGGGCGCCGTTCACGTGATGCTCGGCGTCCAGTCCCTCCGGCACGAGGGCGTCGTACTGCGCGATGAGCGCCTTCGTGCGCTCCTCGAAGGCCGCGCGATCCGCGTCGGTCCACCAGTCCTGCAGGCGCCCCTCGCCGTCGTATCGGCTGCCCTGATCGTCGAAACCGTGGCCGATCTCATGCCCGATCACCGCGCCGATCCCGCCGTAGTTCGCGGCCGCGTCCCGTCCGGCGTCGAAGAACGGGTACTGGAGGATGGCCGCGGGGAAGACGATCTCGTTCATCGAGGGGTTGTAGTACGCGTTCACCATCTGCGGCGGCATGTGCCACTCGGTGCGGTCGATCGGCTTCCCGACCTTGTCGATGTTGCGGTCGTGCTCGAAGATCGCCGCGCGGCGCACGTTGCCGAGGAGATCGGTCCGGTCGATCACGAGGGCCGAGTAGTCACGCCACACCTCGGGGTGCCCGATCTTCGGGGTGAACGCGTCCAGCTTCGCCAGCGCCCGCTGCCGGGTCTCCGCGGTCATCCACTCCAGGGTCTCGATGCTCTGCCGATAGGCCTCGACGAGGTTCGCGACGAGCTCGTCCATGGCCGCCTTCGCCGTCGGCGGGTAGTGCCGCTCGACGTAGACCTTGCCGATCGCCTCGCCCAGGGCCCCTTCGGTGACGGAGACGCCGCGCTTCCAGCGCTCGCGGATCGTGGGGACGCCGGTGAGCTGGGTGCCGTAGAACGAGAAGTTCTCCTGCACGAGCTCGTCGGTGAGGTAGGGCGCCGCCGCGTGCACGACCTTCGCACGCAGCCAGGCCTTCCAGTCGTCCAGCCGCTCGGGAGTGAGCAGAGCGCCCAGCCCCTCGAAGAAGCTCGGCTGCGCGACGACGACCTCGTCGAACGCCTGCGGGTTCGTCGGCGTCACGGCTTCGCGCCACGGACTGAGGTCGACGCCGGCGAGCTCCTGGAGCTCGTCCCACGTCTTGAGGTTGTATGTCGCCACCGCGTCACGGCTGCGCACGTTGTCCCAGTGGTGTCCGGCGAGCTCGGTCTCCAGCGCGATGGAGCGCTCGGCCTGCGCCGCGGCATCGGTCACGCCGGCGAGAGCGAGCAGGCGCTCCAGGTGCTCCCGGTACGCCGCGCGGGTCTCCGCGAAGGTGTCGAGACGGAAGTAGCTCTCGTCCGGCAGCGAGAGCCCGGCCTGCACGAGCACCGGGAGGTAGCGCTCCGGGTTTCCGGGGTCGCCGTCGACGTAGAGGCCGATCACCGCCGCCCGGCCCTCCCGGTCGTAGGCGCCCACGGTGCGCAGGAAGGCCGGGATGCCGTCGATCGCGTCGATCTCGGCGAACGTCTCGGCCAGCGGGGTCACGCCGGCCGCGGCGATGCGGTCGGTGTCCATGAAGCTCGCGAAGAGGTCGCCGATCTTGCGGGCGAGGGTGCCCTCCTCCGCCTCCTGCGACTCCTCGACGATCGCGCGGACGTCCTTCTCGGCCTGCTCGGCCAGCAGATGGAAGGAGCCCCAGCGCGCCTTGTCCCCCGGGATCTCGGTGCGAGCGATCCAGGCGCCGTTCACATGGCGGTACAGGTCGTCCTGCGGGCGGATGTCGGGGCTGAGGTCGTCGAGCGCGAGGCCCGCGGGAAGCACGTCGGTCATGCGCTCCAGCCTATGGCCGGGGTCACCCACGGTGTCCAGACCAGATCACTCCGCGGGTCCAGGCACCCCCACCGGGAGGGACACGTTCATGCGGAAGCCCGCGTCGGTGCGCTCCGCGAAGACGTCGCCGCCGTGCGCTCGTGCGAGCCCGCGCGCGATCGACAGCCCGAGACCGGCCCCGGAGGCGACGCCGTCGTCGCCACCGGCCGCGGGCCGGGCCGGATCCTCACGCCAGCCGACGTCGAACATCCGATCCAGATCCTCCACCGCCACGCCCGCCCCCTGGTCCAGCACGCCGAGCACGAGGCGATCCCGGTCGACCATAGACGCGGACAGCACGACCTCCGTGCCCGCAGGCGCATGCCGGACGGCGTTCGTGAGCAGGTTCACCACGATCCGCCCGAGCTGATGCGGATCGGCCCACAGCACCGGACCGGCGATCCCCCGCTCCACGATCCGGACATCACGCGTCGCCGCTGCCGCCGCGACATCGGCGACCGCATCGGACACGACATCACGGAGGATCACCTGCTCCGTCTGCAGCTGCACAGCGCCGGAGGTGAGGCGAGAGAGCTCGAAGAGGTCGTCCACCATCCGACTCATCGTCTCGACCTGCCCCCGCACCTGGCCGGCGAAACGCTCCGGGGCGGCCGCCGTGCCGTCCTCCACCGCTTCGGCGAGCACGCGGAGAGCGGTGAGCGGCGTGCGCAGGTCGTGCGAGATCCAGGCGAAGAAGCGCCGACGGGCGGAGTCCAGCCGCACCAGCTCGGCCCTCGCCGCGTCCACCTCGGCCGAGACCACCGCGAGCTGTGTCGAGAGGCCGGCGAGCTCCCGAGAGGCCGCCGCGTCCGCCACCGCGTCGTCCGTCCGACCGATCCTGCCCAGCGACACCGAGAACCCCTCGACCCAGGCGCGCACCGTGCGCGCCATGCACCATGCCACGCCCAGACCGAGCACGAGCGACACAGCGATCACGGTGAGGAGGATGGTCAGGTCGTGGGCGGAGAGGTACATCTCGAGCCCGATGGCCACCACGGACCCCGCCATCGCGACGGTGCCCGCGCTGGCGACGACCATCAGCTGGGCACGGAGCCCGCGACGCCGCAGGGCTCGCAGGAGCAGCACGGCGACGACGGCGACGACGATCGCCACCGCCAAGCTCGTGAGGACGATCTGCAGGATCACCCCACCGGAGATCATCGTCATCAGCCGATCCCTCTCGACAGGAAGCGATAGCCGACGCCCCACTCGGTGAGCAGATGGCGAGGGTCCTGCGGGTCCTCCTCGATCTTCTCCCGCAGACGCCGCACGTGCACGGTGACCGTCGAACGCTCGCCGACGGTCCACCCCCACACCTCGCGAAGGATCTCCTCGCGACCCAGCGCGCGACCGTCGTTGCGGACGAGGAAGAGGAGCAGGTCGTACTCCCTGCCCGTCAACACCATCTCCTCTCCGCGCACCCAGGCGCGGCGCCGCAGCAGGTCGATCACGAACGCGCCCCTCCGGAGCTCCCCGGACGACGTCTGCGCGACCTGGGACCGACGGACCAGTGCCGCGACGCGCATCGACAGCTCCCTCATCGAGAACGGCTTGGCGAGATAGTCGTCGACACCGAACGCGAAGCCGTCGATGCGATCCTCCACCTCCCCCAGGGCAGTGAGCACCATGATGGGCACGTCGGAGACGGCGCGCAGCTCGCGGCAGAGCTCGTCGCCGCTGAGGCCGGGCAGCATCCGGTCGACGATCACCACATCCGGGACGGCCTCCCGCAGCGCAGTCCGTGCGGAGACGCCGTCCCCGAAGCTCGACACCGCATAGCCGTGGGCCTGAAGGTACGCCCCCACGGCCTCGCGCACCGTGGGATCGTCCTCCACGACGGCGACTCTGATGACCCCTTCCATGCCGTCGAGGGTAACCCCCACGCGACAACGCACCGACGGATCCTTACGGTTCCGAAAGGTCTTCCCCACGGCCCGCTTCCGCTTCCTAGCGTGCTGTGCAGCACCTCCGCCGCGGCATCCGCCACGACGGCGTTCCATCGAACAGGAGACCATCATGCGCAAGACCCTTCTCGCCACCACCGCCGCCCTCGGGCTCGCCCTGACGCTCGCAGCCTGCAGCCCGCAGGACGCGGCCGACACGTCGGCCCCTTCCTCCTCGGCCTCGCAGAGCACCGCAGAGAGCGACGCCACCACCGCGGACACGACCGCGAAGAGCGGGGAGTTCGCGGGCCTGAACGGCAAGAAGGTCGCCGGCATGGTCTCCGTCTCCGACACGGAGGTGATGCTGTCGGAGTTCTCCTCGGACGAGGGCCCCGATCTGCACGTCTACCTGACGGACGGCACGGACGAGGCGGCGATCGCCTCCGGCATGCTCGTCGACGCGGTCTCGTACGACACCGCGACGCAGACCTTCACCCTGGACGGCGTC
The DNA here is from genome assembly GCF_037148555.1 of Microbacterium sp. MMO-113. Classification (NCBI taxonomy): domain Bacteria; kingdom Bacillati; phylum Actinomycetota; class Actinomycetes; order Micrococcales; family Microbacteriaceae; genus Microbacterium; species Microbacterium sp. MMO-113. The sequence goes on from NZ_JBBCTD010000004.1 coordinate 223,297, forward strand.
GACGCGGAGGACTACTCCCACGTCGTCATCTACTGCGACAAGGCGAAGGCCGTGTTCGGGGCAGCCGAGCTGTCATGACCGCGCCACGATCCACTCGTCTTCTGATCGGCTCGCTGCTGGGAGCGGCCGCTCGGGTGGCGATCGGGGTGCTGTGGCTCATCGAGGGGACGCTGAAGTATCGGGCGGGATTCGGGGCGGCCGACATCGAACTCGTGGCGCAGAGCGCGCAGGGGAACACGAGGGTGCCGGACTTCTTCGACCCGCTCGGGGCGGCGATGGCCTCGGCACCGGCGTTCTTCGGGGTCGCGATCCCGGCACTGGAGGTCGGATTGGGCGTCCTCCTCGTGTCGGGGCTGCTCACCCGAACGGCCGCGTTCGTCTCGGTCGGGACCCTGGCGCTCTACTGGAGCGCGGACCAGCTGATCGCGCAGTACCCCGTGATGGCGGTGCTGTCCGCGATGGTGCTGGCGATCGTCGCCGCCGGGCGGCTCGGGGTGGACGGCTGGGTGCGGGCGCGGCGGGCGCGTCCGGTGGAGGGACCGGAGGCCTGAGTCATCCCCGGCGTCGACGACCGAAACGTCGGCGCCGGGATGGCGTCTCGGACGGGGCGGGCCGCGTCGCCCGGCGCTGCGCCCACGCGACGACCTCGGCGTCGACGTCGCGCAACGGCGTCACGACCGGGGGTCCGCCCTGGAGCTGGCGTCGGGCCTCGCGCACACGCCGATTGAAGTCCTCGAGCACCTCGCGCACATCGGACTCGCGACCGAGGAGGTCGAGCTGTCCGTCGAGCTCGCGGTCCTCCGTGCGCAGGAGGATGGCGGGAGGACCGAGCCCGGTCAGGCCCTCGGTCTCGATCTTGCGACGGATCCACCAGTCCGGGTCGTGGTGGTCGCCGAGCCCTTCGAGCGGCTTGCCTGCTCCCGGAAGGTCATCGAAGTCGCCACGGCGGATGGCGACCTGGATGGCGGATTCCACGAAGGCGGCGCGGTCCACCGCGGCAGCGGCACCGGGAGGTGCGGCGGTGTCCGCGTCGTCGGCGACATCATCGCCCTGCTGCTGTCGGGCCCGATAGCGCGCGGCCGCCTCCCGGGGATCCGTCATGATGCGCCTCCGTCCGCTCGGAGCTCCTCCTCTCACCCTACGTCCGGTCGAGGCCGGAGGTCTCGGGTGTCGACGACAGGTCATAGGCTCGGAGGATGGCCGCCCGCACCTCCCTGAACCGCGAGATCCTGCGCCTGGCCGTCCCCGCGCTCGGTGCGCTCATCGCGGAGCCGGCGTTCCTCATCGTCGACGCCGCCCTCGTCGGCCACCTCGGCACCGTCCCCCTCGCCGGGCTCGGCATCGCCGGAGCCGTGCTGCAGACGATCGTCGGCCTCATGGTGTTCCTCGCGTACTCCACGACCCCCGCGGTCGCGCGACGGTTCGGGGCCGGGCGTCCGGGGGAGGCGGTCTCGGTCGGGATCAACGGCATGTGGCTCGCGCTCGGCCTGGGTGCCGTGCTCGCCGTCGTCGGCGCCGTCTCGTCCCCCTGGCTCGTGTCCCTGTTCGGCGCGAGCGCCGAGGTCGCGGCACAGGCCAACGAATACCTCGTGATCTCGATGTGGGGCCTCCCCGCGATGCTCATCGTGTTCGCGGCCACCGGTCTCCTGCGCGGGATGCAGGACACCATGACGCCACTGTGGATCGCGGGACTCGGCTTCGCGGCGAACGCCCTGCTGAACTGGCTCTTCATCTATGGACTCGGCTGGGGCATCGCCGGCTCCGCGGCGGGCACCGTGACGGCGCAGTGGGGCATGGTGGCGGCGTACGCGCTCGTGGTCCGGCGCCTCGCGACCCGGCACAGCGCCTCGTTGCGTGCCCAACGGGACGGTCTGCGCCACACCGCGACGTCGGGCGGCTGGCTGTTCCTCCGCACCGTGAGCCTGCGCGTCGCCCTGCTCGCGACCGTGGCGGTGGCGACCGGGATCGGCACCGAGGAGCTCGCCGGGTGGCAGATCGTGTTCACCATCTTCTCGGCGGCGGCCTTCGCCCTCGACGCGCTCGCGATCGCGGCGCAGGCACTGATCGGCAAAGAGCTCGGCGCCGGGGATGAGGCTCAGGTGCGCCGGGTGCTGGGGCGGACGGTCGCCTGGGGGGCGTGGTTCGGCGTCGTGGTCGGCGGCGTCATCGCCGCCCTCTCCGGGGTGCTCGGCATCGTCTTCACCGGCGACCGGGCCGTGGCGGAGGTGGTGCAGCCGGCCCTGCTCGTGCTCGCGGTGGCGCAGCCGATCGCAGGCGTGGTGTTCGTGCTCGACGGCGTGCTCATGGGGGCCGACGACGCCCGGTACCTGGCGATCGCGGGCGGTCTGAACCTTGTGCCGTTCCTGCCCACGCTGGCGATCATCGCCGCGACGGGGGTCGACGGCACCGCCGGCCTCGTGTGGCTCGCCGTCGCGTTCTTCGGGGTGTACCTGCTCGCACGGCTGGCGACGCTGGGGTGGCGAGTGCGCTCCGGGCGCTGGCTCGCCGCGTCGGCATAAGTCCTCCACAGTCGACGGAGAGAACGACTTATCCCCTGTCGCCGGGCAGAGCGGAATACAGCGCCTCGCCCCTCTCGCCCTCCGGTGCAGCATGGAGCGACACTGAAGGGATGCTGGGGATGAACGACGCACAGGTATGGACGACGATCGGGGTTCTCGCCTCGGGCATGTACGCCACGATCACGCTCATGGCGACGATGTTCGTGAGGATCATCAAGACGGAGATCGGCACGGTCCGCACGGAGATCGGCGGGATCCACACGGAGATCGGCGGGATCAAGGGCGAGATCGGCGGGATCAAGGGCGAGATCGTCGGGATCAAGGGCGAGATCGTCGGCGTGAAAGCCGAGATCGGAGATCTCCGGAAGGAGGTGCATGGCCTGAGCCGGCGCATGGACGGTCTCGACCGCGACGTCAGCGCGATCTCGCGACACCTGTTCGGGATCGATCCGGCCTGACGGAGCAGGCGCGACCGCTCCTCGTGGTCACTCCGCGTGGCGACGGCACCACTCGTACATGATGACGGCGGCGGCGGCACTCGCGTTGATCGAGCGGGTCGAGCCGTACTGCGTGATCTCGATGTGACCCGAAGCGGCGGTCAGCGCCTCCGGCGACAGCCCAGGCCCTTCCTGCCCGAACAGGAGCACGCACGAGCGCGGCAGGTCGGCGCGGTCCACCGGCACGGCCCCGTCGACGTTGTCGATCGCGATGACGGGCAGGCCCTCCGCGGCAGCCCAGGCGGCGAAGGCCGCGATGTCCTCATGGTGCACGACGTGCTGATAGCGGTCGGTCACCATGGCGCCGCGCTTGTTCCAGCGACGGCGGCCGATGATGTGCACAGTGTCGGCGAGGAACGCGTTGGCGCTGCGCACGATGGAACCGATGTTCATGTCGTGCTGCCAGTTCTCGATCGCGACGTGGAACGGATGACGCCGCGTATCGAGGTCGGCGACGATCGCCTCCATGCGCCAGTAGCGATAGCGGTCGATGACGTTCCGCGTGTCGCCGTGCGCGAGGAGCTCGGGATCGTACTGCTCTCCCTCGGGCCAGGCCGACGGCCCTCCGGGCCACGGGCCGACGCCGTATCCGGGCTGCGCCGAGGACCCCCCGGAGGCGGTCGGTTCCGGGCTCTCGGGGCGCTGCGCATCCATCCCGCCAGGCTATCGCCGCGTCGGCCCGGCCGCCGTCCGGCGGAGGGGCCGCACACCGGCCGCGGATATTTAGGTACACCGAAAAATGCGCTACGGTTTCGGTGTGCCTAAAAATCCCACCGCTCCTCTCCTGATCCCCGCTCGCACCGCTTCGCCGCGCTTGCTGTGGCTGCTGGGACCGGCGCTGGTGGCGGGTGTCGCCTACCTCGACCCGGGCAACGTCGCCAGCAACATGACCGCGGGGGCGCAGTACGGCTACCTGCTCGTGTGGGTGGTCGTCGCCGGCAACGTGATGGCCTGGCTGATCCAATACCTGTCCGCGAAGCTCGGCGTCGTCACCGGCCAGAGCCTCCCGGAGGTGCTGGGCCGGCGGCTGCGCCGTCCCTGGGCCCGCCGCGCGTACTGGCTGCAGGCGGAGCTGGTCGCGATGGCGACCGACCTCGCCGAGGTCATCGGCGGCGCCGTCGCCCTGAACCTGCTCTTCGGCCTCCCGCTGCTGTGGGGCGGACTCATCACCGGGGCCGTGTCGATGGCCCTGCTCGCGGTGCAGAACCGTCGCGGCGCCCGTCCCTTCGAGTTCGTGATCATCGGACTCATGCTCGTGATCACGATCGGCTTCATGGCCGGCCTGTTCCTCGCGCCACCCGACCCGGCCGGCGTGGTGAGCGGCCTCGTGCCGCGCTTCGAGGACACGGGGTCCGTACTCCTCGCCGCCTCGATCCTCGGCGCGACGATCATGCCGCACGCGATCTACGCGCACTCCTCCCTGGCCCGCGACCGGTTCGGTGCGACGAGCGCCGAGACGACCGAGGAGGCCGCCCGGGTCGAGACGTCGCGGATCCGCCGCCTGCTCACGGCGACACGGTGGGATGTGACGATCGCGATGGCCATCGCGGGCTCCGTGAACCTCGGCATCCTGCTCCTCGCGGCGGCGAACCTCGCGGGCGTCGCGGGGACCGACTCCCTGGAGGGCGCACACGCCGCCCTCGCCGCGGGCCTCGGTCCGGCCGTGGCGACCTTCTTCGCCGTGGGGCTGCTCGCCTCGGGTCTCGCCTCGACCTCCGTCGGCGCATACGCGGGCGCCGAGATCATGCACGGCCTGCTGCACGTGCGCATCCCCCTGCTGGCCCGGCGCCTGGTGACGCTCATCCCCGCGCTGGTGATCCTCGGCATCGGGGTGGACCCGACGCTCGCCCTCGTCCTCAGCCAGGTCGTGCTGTCGTTCGGCATCCCGTTCGCGCTGATCCCGCTCGTCGCCCTCACCGCACAGCGCCGCACGCTCGGCGTCTGGGTCAACCGGGCGTGGACGACGGTCGCCGGCATCGCGGCCTCCGTGCTCCTCATCGCCCTGAACGGCGCCCTGCTCTGGCTGGTGCTGACGGGGGCATGACGCCGGATAGGCTCGACATCATGTCTGCCACCTCCGCCCGTCGCACCGTCCGCCTCCTCACCTGGAGCGGCTTCGCGACCGGCGTCATCGGCGGTCTGCTCATCGCTTTCCCGAAGGTCATCGGCCCCGCCAGCCCGTGGGTGCAGCTCGCCCTCGGCGTCGCCACCCTGATCTTCGCCTTCCGTGCCCGCAAGGTGGGCATCGCCGAGGTGGAGGGCTTCGACGGGCGCCTGTCGCTCGCCGCCGCCCTCCTGGGGTTCCTCGTGCTCTTCTTCGCGGGGCAGGCGGCCGTGATCCTGCTCGGCTCCGCGAGCGCCTGACTCAGGCCGCGGGGCCGGCCGACCCGGACACGTAAGGTGGTGGGGTGGCATCCCCGGCAGCTGACGACTATCTGAAGACCGTCTACGCGCACACCGAGTGGCAGGATGCGCCGATCACCCCCTCGGTCCTGGCGGCCAAGCTCGGCATCGCGCCGTCGTCGGTCACAGAGATGGTGAAGAAGCTCGCCGCGGCGGGACTCGTGTCGCACGTGCCGTATGGAGCGGTCCGGCTGACGGACGCGGGGATCACCCGGGCCCTCGCGATGGTCCGCCGCCACCGCCTCATCGAGACCTGGCTCGTGCAGGAGTTCGGGTACGGGTGGGATGAGGTCCACGACGAGGCCGAGGTGCTGGAGCACACCATCAGCGACCGGCTGCTCGAGGGCATCGACGAGCGCCTGGGCCGCCCGCGCTTCGACCCGCACGGAGACGCCATCCCGGACGCGGAGGGCCGCATCGAACGGGAGCCCTTCGTCCTGCTCGCCGATGCCCCGGACGGACACACCGGCCGCGTGCTCCGCGTCGACGACCGCGACCCGGAGCTCCTGCGGACCCTCGACTCCCACGGGATCGTCGTGGGGACGACCGTGACCGTGACCCCGACCGGCATCACCCTCGACGGCACCGAGCCTCCGCTGCCCCCCGCCGCCCGCGACGTGGTGTGGTTGTCGGCCTGACCCCCGGCTTCGAATCGCGCACTTTGCGGCAGATCGGCCGGGGATGGGGCCAATCAGGCGATTCGAAAGGAAAGGTGGGGCCTCTAGGCTGAGCACATGGCACACCGTGACGACATCGAATGCTGGCTCACCGACATGGACGGCGTGCTCGTCCATGAGAACGACGCCATCCCCGGGGCCTCCGAACTCCTCGCCGGATGGGAGCGCAACGAGATCCCCTACCTCGTGCTCACGAACAACTCGATCTTCACCGCCCGCGACCTCTCCGCCCGCCTCCGTGCGAGCGGCCTGATCGTGCCGGAAGAGCGCATCTGGACGTCAGCGCTCGCGACCGCCGACTTCCTCGCGCAGCAGCTCCCCGGCGGCTCCGCGTTCGTCATCGGCGAGGCCGGCATCCTCACCGCGCTGCACGAGGCCGGCTTCATCATGACCGAGACGAACCCCGATTTCGTCGTCGTCGGCGAGACCCGCAACTACTCGTTCGAGGCCATCACCAAGGCCATCCGCCACATCATCAACGGGTCGCGCTTCATCGTGACCAACCCGGACGCCACCGGCCCGAGCGCCGACGGGGTGCTGCCGGCCACGGGAGCGATCGCCGCCCTCATCACCAAGGCCACCGGCAAGGAGCCCTACGTCGTCGGCAAGCCCAATCCGATGATGTTCCGTTCGGCCCTGAACAAGATCGGCGCGCACTCGAAGAAGACCGGCATGATCGGCGACCGGATGGACACGGACATCGTCGCCGGCATCGAGGCGGGTCTGCACACGGTGCTCGTCCTCACCGGCATCAGCGACCAGCGGATCATCGAGCAGTACCCCTTCCGTCCGGACGAGATCGTCGACTCGGTCGCCGACCTGCTGCCGACCATCACCGACTCGATCCCCACCCTGGACGAGGACTGACGTGGGCGCCCTCGACGACGGCGAGCGGGTCACGGCGGCGGACGCCGCGGCCTGGCGCGCCTGGCTCGAGGCGAACCACGAACGCACGGCCGGGGTGTGGCTGCTGAGCGTGCGCGGGCGATCCGCCCTCGGCGTCGGCTACGAGGACGCCGTCCGTCAGGCGCTGTGCTTCGGGTGGATCGACGGCCCGGTGCGCACGTTCGACGACGAGACCGGCGGCCAGTGGTTCTCCCCTCGACGCCCTGGCAGCGGCTGGGCGGCGACGAACAAGGCCCGTATCGCGGAGCTGGAGGCCGCGGGGCTCCTCGCCCCCGCCGGCATCCGGGCGCTGGAGACGGCGAAGGCGAACGGTTCGTGGACCCTGCTCGACGGCCCCGAGGCCGGCATCGAGCCGCCGGAGCTCACCGCCGCCCTCGACGCAGTACCGGCGGCGAGGGCGAGCTGGGATGCGTTCCCGAAGTCGGTGAAGAAGTTCGGCCTCACGCACATCGCGATGGCCAAGCGTCCGGAGACCAAGGCCGCCCGCATCGCGAAGATCGTGGCGGATGCCGCGGAGGGGAAGCGCCCATGAACCAGAGCGACCTGCTGTTCCTCGTCCTGATCCTCATCACGCTCACGTCGCTGACGGTCTTCGTCGTGCAGTTCGTGCGCTCCCGCCGCCGCGGCGGCGAGGATGACGACCGCGCCGGCTGGTGGGAGGGTCCCTGGGACGACGACGACCGCCGGCGCTGAGCCGACGGTCGCCGTCCCGAGGCCTCAGGAGGCGAGCGACGCTCCGGGGATCGCGGCGAGCAGCTCCCGGGTGTACGGATGCTGCGGCGTGTCGAAGATGCTCTCCGGGGTGCCGCTCTCGACCACGACGCCGCGCTGCATCACGTGCACCTCGTCCGAGATCATGCGCACGACCGCGAGGTCGTGGCTGATGAAGAGGTAGCTGAGCCCGAGGTTCTTCTGCAGGTCGGCGAGGAGCTCGAGGATCTGCGCCTGCACCAGCACGTCGAGCGCGGAGACCGCCTCGTCCAGCACGACGAGCTCGGGCTCCAGGGCCAGGGCGCGGGCGATCGCGACCCGCTGCCGCTGTCCGCCGGAGAGCTCGTGCGGCAGTCGCTCGGCCATGGCCGCGGGCAGCGCGACCTGCTCCAGGAGTTCCAGGACGCGGGCGTGCCGGGTGGCGCCGGTCCCGATCCGGTGCACGCGCAGCGGCTCGGCGATCGACTGCTCCACGGTGTACCGCGGGTCGAGCGAGGCATAGGGGTTCTGGAAGACGGGCTGCACGCGGCGGCGCAGCGCGAAGAGCTCCGTGCGGCGGAGGGCCGTGAGGTCGGTGCCGTCGAAGAGGATGGCCCCGGAGGTCGCGTCCTCCAATCCCAGCACCATGTTCGCCGTGGTGGACTTGCCCGAACCCGACTCGCCCACGATGGACACGGTCGTGCCGCGGCGGATCGAGAAGCTCACACCGTCGACCGCCGTGAAGGTCTGCGGCTCCCCGGCCTTCGCATTCCGGAGCGGGAACTCCTTGCGCAGGTCCCGGATCTCGACGAACGGCACGGCGTCGGCGGTGACCTCGCGCGTCGGGAGGGCGTCGCGGCGGGACGCGAGGCTCGGCGCGGCCGCGAGCAGCTGCCGGGTGTACTCGTGCTGCGGGTTGCCGAGGACGTCCGCCGACGTGCCCTCCTCCACGACACGGCCACGGAACATCACGACGATGCGGTCGGCGCGCTCGGCGGCGAGGGCGAGGTCGTGGGTGATGAGGAACACCGCGGTGCCCAGCTCGTCGGTCAGCTGGTCGAGCTGGTCGAGGATCCGCCGCTGCACGGTGACGTCGAGCGCCGAGGTGGGCTCGTCGGCGATGAGCAGCCGCGGCTTGCAGGCGAGCCCCATCGCGATGAGCGCACGCTGCCGCATGCCTCCGGAGAACTCGTGCGGGTACTGGGTCGCCCGGCGGGCGGCATCGGGGATCCCGACCATCTCCAGCAGCTCGACGACGCGGGCCTTCGTCCCGTCGCCGCTGGTGTACCCGTGCACTTCGAGGGCCTCGCCGATCTGCTCGCCGACGCGCATGAGGGGGTTGAGGTTCGACATCGGGTCCTGCGGCACGAGGCCGATTCCGGCTCCGCGGAGGGACACCATCGCGTTCTCGGGGAGGTCGGTGAGCTCGCGGCCCTCGAAGCGGATGCTCCCCGCGGTGATGACGCCGTTCTCGGGCAGCAGACGGTTGACCGCGGCCGCGGTGGTGGACTTCCCGGAGCCGGATTCGCCGACCACGGCGACCGTCTCGCCGGCGGCGATGTCGATCGTGATGTCGCTGATCGCGGTGACCAGCTCGGAGCCGGTCCGGAAGGCGACCGCGAGGCCGTCGATGCTCAGCACGGGCGGGGTGGTGCTCATGGGGTACTCGTTCCTTCGGGGTCGAGGAGTGCGGGCAGCGCTGCGCGCCACAGGGTCTCGGTGGGGGCGATCTCGTCGGCGAACAGCCGGTTGGCGAGCAGGACGACGGCGGTCCCGGTGGCGGGGACCACGCCGAGCGCGCACCCCGTGTAGCCGGGATGCCAGAGCATCCGGGTCGGGCGTCCGTCCGCCGTCACGGTGTCGCTGCGCCAGCCGAGGGCCTGACCGGGGTCCGGGCCGTCGCGGAACAGCTCGGCCACGAGCGCCGGGTCCCAGAGGTCGTGGGGCACCTCGGGGTCGGCGAGCGCGACGCCGAGGGTCAGCAGCTCGTCGACCGTGCCGAACAGGCCGGCGTGCCCCGAGACGCCGTGCAGGGCGTGGAAGCAGTTGCCGTCGTTGACGACGCCGGTGATCTCGCCCTCGCGCCAGGGGAAGTGCCGGCGAGAGGTGAGGATCGGGTAGGGCGTGCCGGTGGCGACCATCCGTCGCTCGGCGGCATCGCCGTCGCCCGTGGACGACGCGACCGGCCCGGGGACGGGCCCGTAGCCCGTGCGCGTGAGGCCGAGGGGCCCGGTCACGAGCTCGCGCACGGCGGCGTCCAGGGAGAGGCCGGTCACGGCGGCGATGATCCGTCCGAGGATCAGGAAGCCCAGGTCGGAGTAGTGCCGCCCGTCGTCCACGCCGTAGCGGAGCGGGAGCGTGTCGGCGGCGGCCGCGCCGTCGACATGCGTGCCGTCGAGGTAGAGCGGCTGCCACTCCCAGAGCCCCGCCCGGTGCAGGAGCAGGTGCCGCACGGTCGTCCCTGGGGCGCAGGCGGTTCCGGAGACGAAGCGGTCCACCGGATCGTCGAACCGGAGGTCCCCCCGGGAGGCCAGCCCGAGGAGCGCGGTGGTGGTCGCGGCGACCTTGGTGACCGAGGCGAGGTCGAACGCCGTCTCCGTCGTGACCGGCGTCCCCGCGAGGTCGGCGAAGCCGCCGGCGGCCGTGTCCCGGCTCGTGCGGGTGGCGACACCGGCGACGGCTCCCCGCGGCGCGGTCGGCCCGGTGAGGACCGCGGCGATCGCCTCGGCGGCGCTCATACGAGAGCTCCTGTGCGGGAGCGGTCGAGCAGCACCTCGGCGTCGGGGGCGATCCCGGTGATCCCCAGTCCTGCGGCCGGGGCGAGGGTGAGCCACTCCGCGTCGGCGGTGAGCCCTCCGGTCACCGGCGACCGGCGCAGCCACGACGCCGCGTCGAGGTCGTGCACGACGTCCGGAGCGACCGCGGCGGCGAGGTGCGCCGCGGCGGCCACCCCGACGTGCGACTCCATCATGCAGCCGACGATGATGCCGAGTCCGGCGGAGCGGGCGGCCTGCACGCAGGCGAGCGCCTCGCGGAGCCCGCCGGTCTTGGCGAGCTTGACGTTCACGAGCCCGGCAGCTCCGCGCACGGCGATGTCGCGGACATCCTGCGCGGTGCGGACCGATTCGTCCGCCATGATCCGGGTGTCGACGGCGGCGGTCACCGCGGCCAGCGCATCCAGGTCGCGCGCGGCGACGGGCTGCTCGACGAACTCGAGCCCGAGACCGGCGTCCTCCGCCGCTTGGATGACGCGGATCGCGGTCTCGGCGTCCCACGCCTGGTTCGCGTCCACGCGCAGCGTGATGTCGGCGCCGACGGCGGCGCGGACGGCCAGGAGACCCGCGACCGTGTCGTGTTCGCGGGACGCCTTGATCTTGAGACAGCGGAATCCCGCCGCCGCGTGCTCGACGGCGGTCGCGGCCAGCGCGGCCGGCCTCGCCACGGACAGCGTCATGTCGGTGCGGATGCGCGGGGGCGCGTCTGCGTGCGGGGCGAGCGTCGGTGCGAGCGGCTCATCCCGGTGCTGCGCGGCGAGGTCGGCGAGCGCGCAGGCCACCGCGCTGCGGGCGGCGGCGTTTCCCCAGGCGGCCGCAGCGAGGGCGTCCGGCAGCCCGGGATCGTCGACGGAGCGCCCGAGCACGGCGTCGGCGAAGGGACCGGCGACCACGGCCGTCACGCTCTCGGGGCTCTCCCCGGTGACGCGCCAGCTCGTCGCGGCCTCCCCGTACCCGCGACGGCCGTCGGCGTCGGTCACCTCCACGAGCACGACGTCGAGGTGGTCCGTACGACGGACGGCCGTGACGAAGGGACGCGCCAGGGGCGAAGGCACCCGCAGCACGCGCATCCGCTCGACGACGGTCACGATCCCGCCGCCTCCGTGAGGGTGAGGGAATCGACGGCCGCGACCGGCTCGGGCATCTGCAGCGGACCGGCGCCGGGCGTGATCGTGCCGAGGATGCGCGGCTCGCGCGCCCCCGTCCCTCCGGGGACGATGGCGGGGACGCCGTGCAGGGTCGCCCAGCCGATGAGCGCGAGGAGGATGGCCTCCTTGCTGTCGGCGGGGGCGCCGAGCTCGTCGGCCAGGACGACCTCCGTCTGCGGCAGCGCGGTCCGCAGCCCGTCGAGGATCAGCGGGTTGCGGTAGCCGCCGCCGGACACCGCGAGGAAGCCGATCCCGGCGGCCTCGACGTCGCGGGCGACCGTGCGGACCGTGAGCTCGGTGAGCGTGCGCACGACGTCGGCGACCGCGATCTCGCGTCCCTGCGCCGCGAGGTGCTCCTGCACGTAGGCGAGGTGGAAGTGCTCCTTGCCCGTGCTCTTCGGCGGGGTGAGCGCGTAGTAGGGGTCTGCGAGCATCGCGTCCAGCAGCGCCTCGTCGACCCGTCCGGTCCGAGCGATCGCCGCATCGTCGTCATAGCCGAGCGGGTTGAGGTCGTGCGCGACGATGACCGCGTCGACCAGGGCGTTCGCGGGGCCGATGTCGTAGGCGACGAGGCCGTCGGGGCGGACGACGGTCATGTTCGAGATGCCGCCGAGGTTCAGCGCCGCCGAGATGCCGGCGCGGCCACGGAGCAGCAGCTCGTCGAGGAACGACACGAGCGGAGCGCCGTGGCCGCCCGCGGTGATGTCGCGGATGCGGATGTCGGAGACGACGGGCACCCCGGTCTTCTCGGCGATCCAGGCCGGCTGCCCGATCTGGAGGGTGCCGAGCGCGTGGGCGCCGTCGACCCAGTGGTACACGGTCTGGCCGTGCGAGCACACCGCGTCGACACCGCCGACCTCGGCCGCGACCTCGGCCGCGACCTCGGCGAATGCCTGCCCGATGAGGGTGTCGAGCTCGGCCACCTCGGCCAGGGTGGTCTGCGCCGGAGGGAGCGCGGCGATGAGTCGTGCCCGCAGCTCGGGGTCGTAGGGGACGCTCGTGGACGCGAGCACCGTGCCCCGGAGATCGACACCGTGCGCCGTGAAGCCCCCGTTGGTGGCGAAGTCGACGACGGCGGCGTCGATCCCGTCGTGCGAGGTGCCGGAGATCAGTCCCAGGACGCGCATCAGTTCTCCTCCAGTGCGGTGCGCAGACGGCCGTCGGCCGCCGCGAGTCGGTCGGTGGCCGCGGCGAGGTCCTCCCCGCGGCGGATCATGATGGTGGCGAGCTTCACGTCCCACCCTGCGCTCTCCAGCGCGGCGGCCGCCGTGTCGCGATCGACGTCGGCGATCGTCCGCACCATGCGGATCGCGCGCTCGCGGAGCTTGTGGTTCGTGGCCTTCACGTCGACCATCAGGTTGCCGTAGGCCTTGCCGTTCCGGACCATCGCGATGGTCGAGAACATGTTCAGGACCAGTTTCTGGGCCGTGCCGGACTTGAGGCGCGTGGAGCCGGCGAGCACCTCGGGGCCGACCTCGACCTCGATGCCGTGCTCGGCGACCGCGCTCAGCGCGGTGCCGGTGTTGCACGACAGGCCGACGCCGAGCGCCCCGCGCTCCCGCGCCCGCCGGACGGCGGCGACCACGTACGGCGTGCGGCCGCTGGACGCGATGCCGATCACGGTGTCGAGCGGGCCGATGCCCGCGGAGTCGATGGCCGCAGCCCCGGCCTCCGCGTCGTCCTCCGCGCCTTCGACGGGGTTCACGATCGCACCGGGACCGCCGGCCATGATCGCGAACACCAGCTCCGGCGGGGTGCTGAACGTGGGCGGGCACTCCGAGGCGTCGAGCACGCCGATGCGTCCGGGGGCGCCTGCGCCGACGTAGACCAGGCGTCCGCCCTGCGCCATGCGCGCGGCCGTCTGCTCGATCGCCGGGACGATCTGCGGGAGAGCGCGCTGCACGGCCGCGGGCACGGTGGCGTCGGCCTCGTTCATGGTCTGCGCGAGCTCGGCCACGCTCATCTGGTCGAGGCGGGCGTACCGGGGGTCGCTCGCCTCGGTGGCGAGGGCGCCGAGGTCTTCCGCGATCATCGCTTGCCCCGGTTCCGCGGGTCGAGGCTGTCGCGCAGCCCGTCGCCCAGCAGGTTCAGGCCGACGACGAGGAGCACGACGACCACGCCGGGGGCGATCATCGTCCACGGGGCGATGGTCACGAGGGTCCGCGCCTCGAAGATCATGGAGCCGAGCGAGGGCGCGGGCGGCGGAGTCCCGAGTCCGAGGAAGCTCAGCGACGCCTCCGTGAGCACCGCCCACGAGAGGGAGAGCGTGACCTGCACGATGATGATCGAGGTGATGTTCGGCAGGACGTGGCGGAACATGGTCGCCATGCGGCTCTGCCCCGTGCTCTTGGCCGCCTTGACGTACTCCACCTCGCGCAGCGACAGCACGGGGCCGCGGGTCACGCGGATGAAGATCGGCACGTAGACGATCGCGATGGCCACGGCGATCGTGAACCAGTTGCGGTCGAACACCGAGGCGAGCGACAGGGCGAGCAGCAGCGGCGGGAACGCGAACAGCACGTTGGTGACCGCCGTGATCGCACCGTCGGAGAAGCCGCGGTAGAAACCGGCGATGAGTCCGCAGACCGTGCCGACCACGGTCGCGAACGCCACGGCGACCACGGAGATGAGCGCCGAGTTGGCGACACCGGCTGCTACCCGCGAGAACACGTCGCGGCCGAACTGGTCGGTGCCGAACCAGTGCACCGCGGACGGCGGCTGCAGCCGGGACGGCGGGTCCTGCGCGAGCGGGTCGAACGGCAGCAGGCCGAACGCCGAGACGAGGCTGAGCACCGCGAGCAGCGCGACGATGATGAGGCCGGAGAGACCGCTGCGGCTGCGCAGCAGGAGACGCACGCGCTCCATGGTGCGTCCGCCGCCGGGGGCGAGGGTCGGGGTCTGAGAGATGTCGGTCATGCGGCACGCACCCGAGGATCGATGACCCGGTAGAGCAGGTCGGTGAGCAGGTTGACGATGACGAAGGCGAGCGCGATCACGAGCACGGTGCTCTGCACGAGCGCGTACTCCTTCTGCTGGATGCCGAGCAGCACCTGGCGCCCGATGCCGGGGAGCGAGAAGATCTGCTCCACCACGACGGCACCGCCGAGGAGGTAGCCGAACTGCAGACCGGTCATCGTGACGATGGGCACCAGGGCGTTGCCGAGCACGTGACGCACCTGCAGCCGACGCGGGGGCACGCCCTTCGCCTTGGCGGTGCGGATGAAGTCGTTGGAGCGGATCTCGAGCACCGCCGTGCGGGTCGTGCGCATGATCGGTGCGGCGATGCCGAAGCCGAGCACGATCGAGGGCAGCAGCATCTGCTGGAGGTTCAGCAGCGGGTTCTCGAAGAGCGTGGCGTACGCCTGCCCGTTGGGGTTGAATCCGAACGACTGGGCGAGGATCGCGAGCAGTGCCGTGCCGAGCAGGAAGGCAGGGATCGAGAGCCCGGCGAGGCCGACGACCTGACCGACGCCGTCACGGAACGAGTCGGGCTTCGAGGCGGACAGCATGCCGAGCGGGATGCCGATGGCCAGCGCGATCACGATGGAGATGATCGCGAGCTCGAAAGTCACGGGAAGAGCGGCGGCGGTGAGGTCGAGGACGCTCGTCTGCGCCCGGGAGGAGAAGCCGAGGTTGCCGGTGAAGATGTTGCCGAGCCACGAGAAGAACTGCACGACGAGCGGCTGGTCGAGACCGTAGTACGCCTCGAGCGCGGCACGCTGCGCCGGAGTGAGCGCGGCCGCCTCGGTGCCGAGGCCGGAGCTGATCTGGTCGCCGGGGATGGCGCGCAGCATCAGGAAGACGAAGACGGCGACGCCGAAGAGGGTGCCGAGGGCTGCGAGGATGCGTCGCAGCACGCTGTTGCGGAGGAGCTGTCTGAACATGCGCGTGGGAGAGGTGCCTGTCGTCGGGGAGCCGAGGGGGCGCGGACGTCCGCGCCCCCTCGTTCCGCTACTGGATGGAGGTGGTCCGCAGGTACTGCAGCGAGCCGTTCGCCATCGGGGTGAAGCCGTCGACGGTCGAGGCCGTCGCGGTGTAGGTGTAGCTGGTGAACAGCCAGATCCAGGCGGCGTTGTCCTCGAGGTTCTCGGAGACCTGCGCGTAGATGTCCTTGCGCTTCTCGGGGTCGGCCGTCTCGCGTCCCTCGGCGAAGAGCGCGTCGAGCTCGGGCGAGGAGTACCCCGCGACCTGGTTCAGGTTGCCGGTGCTGGTGAAGTAGCGGCCGTACATGCCGTCCGGGTCCGGGCGTCCGCCGTTGAGGGCGACCGCGGCGTCGAAGTCGGCCGCGATCCAGCGGTCCACGAACGCGCCGGACTCGAGCACCTCGAGGTCGAGCGTGATGTTCGCGTCGGCGAGCTGCGCCTTGAGGTTCTGCGCCTCGTTGACGGAGGTGGCGTACTCGCCCTGGGACACGATCGTCTTGACGGTGACGCCGTCCTCCTTGCCGGCCTTCTTCAGGTACTCGGCCGCCTTGTCGAGGTCGCGCTCGGGGCACGGGCGCGCGTCGGGGTCGGACTTGAAGGCGGGAGAGGTGATCGGACCGGTGACCTCGCCCTCGCCGAGCGCGGCGGTGTCGAGGACCTCCTGGCGGTCGATCGCGCACTGCATCGCGAGGCGCACGTTCACGTCGGCGAGGTCGCCGCGCTGCGCGTTCAGCTGCAGGGCGTGGTAGCTGAGCTGCGGGGTGGTGGCGACCTCGACGTTCGCGCCCTCGGCCGTCTGCGCGACGAGCGGGTCGTCGAACACGGCCAGCTGCACGTTGCCGGACTGCATCGCCGAGACGATGGACGACTCGTCGGGGATCACGCGGAACTCGACGGTGTCGAGCAGCGCGGTGTCGCCCCAGTAGTCCTCGTTCTTGGCGAGGGTGAGCGACTGGCTCGCCTTCCGGTCCTCCAGCACGAACGGGCCGGTGCCGTTCGGGGTGGTGTTGAGCGCCTCCTCGGTGTCGTCCGACGAGAGCATCGCCATGTTGATGACGGCGAGGTTCGCGGGCAGCGCGGCATCGGGGGCACTGAGGGTGAGGGTGACGGTGCTCTCGTCGGTGGCCTCGACGGCGGCGACCGAGGCGAGGGAGCTCGCGGCCACGGCAGCGGTCGCCTCATCGGCGATCGCGTCCAGCGAGTACTTCACGTCGGCGGAGTCGAAGGCGCTGCCGTCCGCGAACGTGACGCCCTCGCGGAGGTGGAGGGTGACCGTGAGGCCGTCCTCGGAGACGTCCCACGACTCGGCGAGACCGGGGACGACGTTGAGCTCCTCGTCGAACTCGGTCAGGGTGCCGTACAGGTTCTGCAGGACGTTGACCGCCTGGAACTGGGTGGCCTTCCACGGGAAGAGGGTGTCGGGATCGCTCGTGACGCCGATGACCAGGTCGCCGCCGGCGGCTCCGGATCCGGTGTCGGACGGGTTCGACGCCGGCGCGGAACACCCGGTGATGACGAGCGCCGCGGCGAGGCCGGTGGCGGTGAGGGCGCCGAGAGACGCCCACCGTGCTGTGCTCATTGCTGTTTCCTCCTGGCTGGGACCGCGTCGCCCTGGCTCGGATCAGGCGGTGCTGCCTGATGCCCCGCGAACATCGTCGGTCTGGGTAAGTACCAAAAGTACACGAAAGTACCTACGCGTGTAACAGAAGTTCCTCTAGTGTTATGAACACCGATCGGAGACCCCATGCCCCACGATGCCGCTCGCGACGACGCCGGCACCCACCTCGTGCTCGTGCGGATGCGCGCCCTGCGCCCCGAACTCCGTCCGAGCGAGCAGCGCATCGCCGACCTGTTCCTCGCCGACCCCGCCGGGACCGCCGGGCTCTCCGTCGCCGAGCTCGCGCACCGCTGCGACACCTCGACCACGTCCGTCGTGCGGTTCTGCAAACGACTCGGGTACGACCATGTGCGCGAGCTGCGCAACCATGTGCTGCGGGAGGTCGAGCGCGAGACGTTCGACACCGCCGCGCTCCCCGCGGTGTCCGGCGACATCGACCGCAACGACACCCTCGCCGACATCGTCGCGAAGGTGTCGCTCGCCGAGACGCTCTCCCTCGCCGACACTGCCAAGGTGCTCGACACCGACGCGCTCCGCGCCACGGTCGAGGCGATCACCTCCTCCACCCGGGTGGACATCTTCGGCGTGGGGGCGAGCTCCATCGTCGGGCTCGACCTCCAGCGCAAGCTCACCCGGATCGGGCGGACGGCGTTGGAATGGTCCGACCCGCACGCCGCCTGGACCTCCGCTGCCACCCTCGGACCGGGGAACGTCGCGATCGCCGTCTCGCACACGGGCGCCACGACAGACACCATCGAGTTCCTCCTGCTCGCCCGGCAGGCGGGCGCGACGGCCATCGCCATCACCAACCACGCCGGCTCCCCGCTCGCCGGTCAGGCCGACATCGTGCTGACCACCGCCGCGCGCGAGACGGGCTTCCGCTCCGGAGCCCTGGGCAGCCGGATCGCCCAGCTCATGGTCGTCGACTGCATCTTCATCGGGGTCGCGCAGTCCAACTACGACCGATCGATGGAGGCCCTCCGCGACACCTTCGCCGCCGTACATCACGTGCGCGCGGGCGGCGCCTGAGATGAGCGCGCGCCGACTCCGCGTCGGGCTGTTCACGGCGTTCGGCGGCCTCGGCGTGACCGCGGCGTTCGTCCCGGCCGTCCTTCCCTCCGCGGAGCACGCGACGGACGCCGACCTGAGTGCCGCCGTGCCCGTCCTCTTCGCGGGACTCCTCGTGGGCGTGCTGCTGTCGGGTCCGCTCCTGGTGCGCCGCCCACCCCGGACGACGCTCGTGCTGGGCAGCCTCCTGCAGGCGGCCGCCATCGTCGGTGTCGCCCTCGCGACGGATCCGGGCGTCTTCCTCGCGGCCGCCGCGCTCGCGGGGCTCGGGTTCGGTCTCGTCGAGGCAGCGGGCTCCGTGGCAGCCAAGGCCGCCAGCGCGGCGAGCGCGACCGGGATGCTGAGCGCCCTGATGGGCACGGTCGCCGTGTGCGCCGCCGTCACACCACTCGTGGTGGCGCTCGGGGCCGGCGCCCGTCCGGCCCTGACGCTGCTCGCGACCGTACCCCTGGCGACCGCCGCGGTGCTCGCCGGCGCCACCACTCTCGCCCGTCCGGCCGAGGCCCCGGCACGACGGGACGCACGCTCCCTGCTCGTCCTCCTCCCCTTCGCGCTGGCGCTGCCGCTCTACGTCGGCGTGGAGACCGTCCTGTCGGGCTGGTCGGCCGTGATTCCGGAGCGGGCGCTCGCGATCGAACCCGCCACCGCCGCGCTTGGCACCTCCGCCTTCTGGGCGCTGATGGCCGTCGGCCGCTTCGGCGCCGCCGCTCTCCGACGGGCGGCGGTTCCGCCGCTCGCCCTGCTGGCGACCGCGACGGGGGCTGCCGCCGTCCTCCTGGTGCTCGCCGGCGTGCTCCTCGGCGATCAGCCGGTCGCGGCGCTGATCATCCTCGCCGTCGTCGTGGTCCTGCTGGCCCCGAGCTACGGCCTCATCCTCGGACTCGCGCTCGACCGACTCGATCCGGCCCGCAGCGCCGCGGTCACCGGGGCGCTCGTGGCCTGCGGCGCGGTCGGCGGCACGTTCGCCCCGACGCTCGTCCTGCTGATCGGGCGCGACCCGGCGTCGAGCGTCACGTTCCTCGTGTCCGCCGTCCTGTGCGCGGTCATCCCCGTGCTCATGCTCGTGGCGTCACGCTCCGGGCGCGCCGTCCCGGCGCTGCGGTGACGCACTCTTCCTCCCCCATCGGGCCTGCACACGACCTCTTCACAGATGCCGGAATTTCGAGCGGCGCCCGCACGGCGACCCCGTATCGTCGAAGCCACACCCGCACCGAGGAAGGGAGCACCGTGTCCGCGGACACCCTCACGATCATCGTCAGCGCGATCGGCGTCGTGCTCACCCTCGGCGCGAGTCTGTTCGCGGCAGGGGCGTGGATGATCCGTCGCATCGATGAGCGTCTCGGCACCGTCGAAGAGAAGCTCACCGCCCGCATCGATGCGGTGGCGGCGGACGTCACGGATCTGAAGATCGCCGTCGCCCGGCTCGAGGGGCCCCCGCGACACCTGCTCGTATCAGGGAGCTGAGCCTCCCGTCAGCGCAGGACGAGGGCGGCGGCGCCGATCAACGGCCCCTCGTCGCCCAGGCCCGAGCGGACGACGCGGGTGCGACGGGAGTACTCGTGCACGGCGCTGGCGGTGAGAGCCTGCTGGACGAGGTCGATGTAGTCCGCCGACACCCGCGAGAAGCCGCCGCCGATGGCGACGACGTCGAGGTCGACGAGGGTGGCGGCATCGGCCAGCGCCTCGCCGACGGCGCGGGCCGAGCGCTCGATCGCCGCACGGGCGACGGCGACACCGGCCGCGGCATCCCGGGCCAGGTCCTCCCCGGTCGCGCCTGACCAGCCCTGCTCCCGCGCCCAGGCGGCACTGGCAGGTCCGGAGGCGATCTCCTCGAGAGTGAGCCCGCCCTCGCGGCGCACCTGGCCGAGGTGCCCGGCGTTGCCGCTGGCCCCGGGCACATACGCACCTCCCACGACGAAACCGCCGCCGACGCCGGTGGAGACGACGATCGACAGGGAGGCTCCCGCCTGCTGCGTCGCCCCCAGCCACGACTCCGCGAGCGCGAGCGCGCCGCCGTCGTGACCCAGGACCGCCGGGACGTCCCGGCCGAGTGCGGACGAGGCCGCACGGGCGACCGCGTCGACGAGGCCGAACCCCCGCGCGAGGGGCATGTTCACCGGCAGGATCTCACCGCGGGTCCGATCCACGGGACCCGCGCTGCCGATCCCGGCGCCGACGAGCTCCGCGTCGGCGGGGAGGGCGGCGAGCGCATGCCGCACGATCGCGTCGACCGCCGCCGTCAACGACGCGGACGTCGCCTCACGGCCGGTGGGCTGCCGGCTGCGGCTGCCGGGGACGAGCGTGCCGTCGTCGGCGACGAGGGCGGCCTCCATCTTCGTGCCGCCCACGTCGACGGCCAGCGCGTAGCGGGTCACTGCGGGTCGAGTCCGAGGTCGTCGAGGTCGAAGGCCGCGCGCCACTCCAGGCCCTCGGCCTCGATGGCGGCCTGCGCGCCGGTCTTGCGGTCGACGATCACCGCGACCGCGACGACCTCCGCGCCTTCTTTGCGCAGCGCCTCGACCGCCTTGAGCGCGGACTGCCCGGTGGTCGAGGTGTCCTCCAGCACGACCACGCGCTTGCCCTTCACGTCGGCGCCCTCGATCTGGCGACCGCGGCCGTGGTCCTTCGGCTCCTTCCGCACGACGAACGCGTCGAGCGGACGGTCGGTGCCGACCGAGGCATGCAGGACGGCGTTCGCGATCGGGTCGGCGCCGAGCGTCAGACCGCCGACGGCGACGACGTCGAGATCGGCGATCAGGTCGAGCATGATGCGACCGATCGCCGGGGCCGCGCGGTGGTCGAGGGTGAGCTTGCGCATGTCGACGTAGTACGTCGCCTTCTTGCCGCTGGAGAGGGTGAAATCGCCGTGGAACACCGCCTCCTCCGTGATGAGGGCGAGGAGGGTCTGGCGGTCTGCGTCGAGTGCGGTCACGGCATCCAGTGTAGGAGGCACACCCTAGGCTGGACGCATGCGCTTGGCCACCTGGAACGTCAACTCCATCCGCACCCGCGTCACCCGCACCGTCGAGTTCGCCGTCCGTGAAGACATCGACGTGCTCGCGATGCAGGAGGTGAAGTGCAAGCCGGAGCAGTTCCCGTATGCACCGTTCGAGGAGGCCGGCTACCACGTCGAGGTGCACGGCCTGAATCAGTGGAACGGCGTCGCCATCGCCAGCCGGTTGCCCGTCACCGACGTGCGCACCGCCTTCGACGGCATGCCCGGGTTCGCGAAGGGCCACGAGGGCCCCGACGCCCCGCAGGAGGCGCGCGCGCTGGGTGTCATGGTCGACGGCGTGCGCGTCTGGAGCCTGTACGTGCCCAACGGCCGCTCGCTCGACGACCCGCACTACGCCTACAAGCTGCACTGGCTCGAGCAGCTCAAGCAGTCCACCGCCGCCGAGCTGTCGGCGAATCCCGACCTTCCGCTCGCCCTCGTCGGCGACTTCAACATCATCCCGTTCGACCACGACAACGGCGATCCCGACATCGTGGTCGGCCGCTCCACCCACGTCTCCCCCGCCGAGCGTGACGCGTTCTTCGCGCTGACCGACGCGGGCGTGACCGACGTCGTGCGGCCGCTGCTCCCCGAGGGCTACACCTACTGGGACTATCAGCGGTTGAAGTTCCCACGCAACGAGGGCATCCGCATCGACTTCATCCTCGGCTCGAAGACGTTCGCCGATGCCGTCACCGGCGCCTCGATCCACCGCAACGAGCGCAAGGGCGAGCAGCCCAGCGACCACGTGCCCGTGGTGGTCGATCTGGACTTCGGCGGCGACGACGCCGACGACGACCTGCCGATGATCTTCTCCTGACTCTTCGACAGGCTCAGGGACCTACCCCGTGCGGCTGATCGCGACCGACCTCGACGGCACGCTGCTCGACAGCTCGTCCGCGGTGTCTCCGCGCACCCGTGCGGCGCTCGATGCCGCGCGGGATGCGGGCGTCGCGGTGGTGCCCGTCACCGCCCGCCAGCCGATCGGCCTGCGCGTGATCGCCGCCGACGCCGGCTTCGACGGGTGGGCGCTGTGCGGCAACGGCGCGTACGCGACGCACCTCACCGAGGGCCGCATGCTGTTCGCCGAGGAGCTGCCGCCCGCCACCCTCCGCACTCTCGCCGACGCGCTGCGCGCCAGCGTCCCCGGTCTGCTCTTCGCGAGCGTACGAGAGGGCGGCGAGACGTTCGTGGCGCAGCACGGCTATGCGGCGATCGCGCAGCTGTCCGATCACAAGCGCGACCCCGCGACCATGGGCGGCGTGCCCCTGGACGAGGTGCTGGCCGCGCCGACGCTCAAGCTCGTGATCCGACACCCGGAGCTCGCCCCCGCCGCACTCTTCGCGACCCTGCGGTCCCTCGGGCTCACCGGGTTCGAGGCCACGCTGTCCGGCGCCCCGTTCGTCGAGGTCATGGCGCAGGGCGTCACGAAGGCGACGGGTCTCGCGCGCCTCTGCACGCACCTCGGCATCGATCGCTCCGACGTCGTGGCGTTCGGAGACGCCCTCAACGACGTCGAGATGCTCCGCTGGGCCGGTCACGGCGTGGCCATGGCGCACGCGGAACCCGTCGTGCAGGAGGCCGCCGACGAGACCACCGCGACCAACGACGAGGACGGCGTGGCCCGCGTGATCGAGCGCCTACTCGGCCCCTGAACAGGGCCACCGCGGTCAGTCGGCCCCGTTCGGACGCGCCTCGGCACGCGGCGGTCGCAGCCCGAGGAGAGCCAGGGCGCCTGCCCCCGCCGTGAGCACCGCGATGACGCCAATCCCGACCGCCGGCACCGTCGCCGTCGCCACGGCCCCCGCGACGAGCGGGCCACCCGCGTCGCCCAGTTCCCGGCCCAGCTCCGCGCTGCCCATCGTGCGTCCCATGCGCTCCGCGGGCGTCGATGCCGCGAGGTGCGAGAACGCCACCGGCGTAGCCAGCCCCACCCCGGCGCCGACCAGCACGCCCGTGAGGCCCAGGACGACAGGCGTCACCCAGAGGGCCGAGAGGCCTATGCCCACGCCGATGAGAAGCAGCCCGCCGACCGCGCCGAGGCGGACCGAGAGCCGGCCGCGGTCGTGCGCCGACCCGACCAGCGGCTGCACGATGCTCGACACGACCGCCAGCACCGTGACGATCGCCATGCTGCCCACGGTGCCGAGTCCGGCCTCCCGTCCGAGCAGCGGGAGGAAGCCGACGGCCACGGCGAGCGCGCCGGTCGTCGCCGCCAGCACCAGCGTCGGGACGAGGAATCCCGGGGCGAGGAGCTCCCGTCCGAGGTCGACGAGGGTCACCCGTTTCCGCGGCAGCACCGGCACGGCCGGGACGGCGACCAGCACCCATCCGGCCGCGGCCAGCCCGAGGACGGCGAGCGCCGCGAACAGAGCCGGCAGACCGCCGGCCACCACGAGCACCGCGCCGAGCAGGGGGCCGAGCGCATATCCGAGACTCTTCCAGGATCCGTAGCGGCCGAAGAACCGGCCACGCGACGCCTCGTCCGTCAACCGCGCCACCGCGGCGGAGGAGGCCGGCGAGAACGCCGAAGCGGCCGCCCCCTGGCCGAAGCGCGCGATCACGAGGCCGATCATGCCCGGGACCAGCGCGCCGACCACCGAGAACGCGGCGAAGGCCAGCAGGCCGCCGACGACCACCGGGCGCACTCCGACCCGGTCGCTGAGCGCCCCGAAGAGCGGCTTGAGCAGCACCTCCGCGAGGTCGTACAGCGCGAGCGTGAAGCCGAACGCCAGCAGCGTCCAGCCGATGTCCTCGGTCTCGGCGCCCAGGGCGGCTGCGATGCCGTGCGCGCCGAACGCGGTGGTGAAGCCGGCGAGGTAGAGCGGTGCCAGGCGCGGGCGCGTCGAGGAGGTCACACCTGATCCTGGCAGACGCACCCTCCGCCTCCGTCGCGCGGGGGATGCCGTGCGACGACCCCCGCCCTACGGTGGAGGGATGGCCTTCACCCGGACGCCGACCCTGCGCGACCAGCGCGGCGACCTCCTCCTCGCGCTCGTCCTCTTCGTCGGCGCGATCCTCAGCGCGGCGCTCTCCTCCATCGCCCAGGTCTACGGCGACGAACAGGCTCCGCTGTGGACCGCCCTCGTCTACGCCGTCGTGGTGGCGGCGCCGCTCGGGTTCCGTCGGCGCTGGCCCGGCACCGTGGCCGTCGTGGTGTCGCTGGCGTACTTCACGGCGGTGACGGTCCGGGTACCGGAGATCTACGTCGGCAACATCGCGATGTTCATCGCGCTCTACACGGTCGGCGCCTGGATGAACGACCGCCGGAAGGCCCTGGTCGTCCGTGTCGCGATCATCGTCGGCATGTTCGTGTGGCTCCTCATCACCATGTACCGCGACGCCATCAGCGAGGCGGACAAGGCGGACGTCGTCGCCGGTGCCATGTCGCCCTATGTGGCCTTCATGCTCATCCAGATCCTCCTCAACGTCTTGTACTTCGGAGGGGCTTACTACTTCGGCGAGCGCTCCTGGGCGGCGGCGGAGCAGCGCACCGTGCTGGAGGAGCGCACCCGCGAACTGGAGCGCGAGCGCGAGGTCACGGCGGCGCAGGCGGTGGCACTCGACCGGGTGCGGATCGCCCGGGAGCTGCACGACGTCGTCGCCCACCACGTGTCGGTGATGGGGGTGCAGGCGGGCGCCGCGCGCCTCGTGCTCGAGAGCGATCCGGCCCAGTCGGCGCGCATCCTCTCCGGGATCGAGTCCTCCGCGCGGGACGCGATTCAGGAGCTGCGCCAACTGCTGGAGACGCTGCGGACTCCCGGCGGCGACACGACCGAGCCGGCGTCGACCGTCTCCCTCGACGACATCGCCGCCCTCGCGGAGGCATCGACCGAGGCCGGCCTCCCCACCGCGTACACCGTTATCGGCGATCCGGTGCCGGTGCCCTCGCTCGTCGCGGTGAACCTGTACCGGATCGCGCAGGAGTCGCTGACCAACGCCCGTCGGCACGCCGGGCCAGGGGCGACCGCGGACGTGCGCGTGCGCTACGACGACGACGGCGTGGAAGTCGAGGTCGTGAACACCGGCCGTGCCATCGCCCAGCTGCGTCCCGGCCTCGGCCAGCTCGGTATGCGGGAGCGCGCGGCGGCCTCTGGCGGCACGTTCGAGATCGCTCCCCGCGCGCCCGGCGGGGTGCGGGTGCGAGCGCGGGTGCCACTCGGCGCGCCCGTGCCGGAGGACGCCCGGTGACCGCGCCGATCCGGGTCCTCCTCGTCGACGACCACGCCCTCCTCCGCGCCGGTTTCCGCACGATCCTCGACACCCAGCCCGACATCACCGTCGTCGGCGAGGCCTCGACCGGGGCGGAGGCCGTCGCACAGGCCGCCGCCCTGCACCCTGATGTGATCACGATGGACGTGCAGATGCCCGACATAGACGGGATCGAGGCGACGCGACGTCTCGTGGCCGACCCCACGGTGAGCGCCGCGATCGCGATCGTGACGACGTTCGATCGCGACGACTACCTCTATCAGGCGCTCGAAGCCGGCGCGAGCGGATTCCTCCTCAAGAACGCGGGTGCCGAGGATCTCATCTCCGCGGTGCGCGCGCTCGCGGCCGGGGACGGCATGCTGGCGCCCGAGGTGACGCGCCGGGTCCTCACCCGCTTCGCCGGCACGACTCCGGAGACCGGCGCCGCTCCCGCTCGCGCGGTGGCGGAGGCGCCCACGGCCCGCGTCCTCGCCGAGCCGCTGACCGAGCGCGAGGCCGAGGTGCTGACCCTGCTCGCCGACGCCCGCAGCAACGCCGAGATCGCCCGCGCCCTGTTCATCGGGGAGGCTACCGTGAAGACCCACGTCTCCCGCATCCTGCAGAAGCTCGGTGCCAGGGACCGCGTGCAGGCCGTCGTGCTCGCGCATCGGATGGGGCTGGCCTGAGGGGATCAGCGCGGTTTCCGCGTAATGAACCGCCGTCCGTCCTCTCTCTTCAGGCGGAAGCTCCCGCGGACCACCTGAGGAAGAGGATGATCACGTCACCGTCGCACGACCCGAGAACGACCTCCGCGACCACCACCGGCGAGCCCCCTCGCCTCGCGCTCTACCGCGACCGCGGGACCGACCGTCCCCGCACCCTCGTCACGGTCGAGACGCCGGCCGCATGACCGCGCCGCGCTCCGTCTTCCTCACGGGCACGTCCACCGGGCTCGGCCGCGCCGCCGTCACGCTGTTCTCCGAACGCGGGTGGCGGGTGGTCGCGACCATGCGTGCGCCCGAACGCGAGCACGAGCTGGGCGCCCTGCCGGGCGTCGTCCTCAAGAAGCTCGACGTCGACGACCCCGACGCGATCACCGCCGTCGTCGCCGAGACGCTCGCGGAAGGCCCGATCGACGTCCTGTTCAACAACGCCGGCTACGGCCTGGTCGGCCCGTTCGAGGCGGCCTCCGACGAGCAGATCGTGCACAACCTCACGACGAACCTCCTCGGACCGATGCGCGTCGCCCAGGCGTTCATCCCCGCCTTCCGGGAGCGCGGCACCGGTGTGATCCTGACGACCACGTCGATCGGCGGCCTCGTCACCATGCCCTTCACCTCCGTCTATCACGCCGCGAAGTTCGGGGTGGAGGGCTGGAGCGAGAGCCTGTCGTACGAGCTCAAGCCCTTCGGCATCCGTGTCAAGACGCTCGCGCCGGGCGGCATCCGCACCGACTTCAGCGGCCGGAGCCTCGATCGGATGCACCACGAGGCGTACGCGGAGGCACTGGACACGGCCGCCGGCCGGTTCCTCGATCCGGCCAGGGACGCCACACGGTCGTCGGCGGAGGAGATCGCCAAGGTCGCGTACGACGCCGTCACCGACGGCAGCGACCGGATCACCTACCTCGCCGGGGTCGACGCCCAGGAGTACCACCGTCTCCGCGAGCGGCTGGGGCAGAGCGGCTACGTCTCCGAGGCCACCCGGCTCTTCTTCGGCGACTGAACCGATCGGGCGAGCACGCCGCGATACTCTCGGAGCCATGCCCGCCGCCGTCCCCGTGTCCCGTCCGATCGTCGCCGGGATCGTCACGGCGCTCGTGGGGTTCACGAGCTCCTTCGCGGTGGTGCTCACGGGCCTCGATGCCGTCGGCGCGTCGCCGGCGCAGGCGGCCAGCGGACTCCTCACCGTGAGCCTCGCGATGGGGCTCGCCTGCATCGTTCTGGCCTGGCGCTACCGGATGCCGATCACGGCCGCGTGGTCCACTCCCGGCGCCGCACTGCTCGTGGCGACCGGCAGCGTCGAGGGCGGCTGGCCCGCTGCCGTCGGAGCCTTCCTCGTGACCGCGGCCCTCATCCTCCTCACGGCGCTCTGGCCCGCGCTCGGAGCCCTGATCGCGCGGATCCCGCCGTCGATCGCCCAGGCCATGCTGGCGGGAGTGCTGCTGCCGCTCTGCCTCGCGCCGATCACGGGGGTGGTTGCGAACCCATGGGGCGTGCTCCCGGTGGTGCTGACCTGGCTGGTCTTCGCCCGGCTGGCTCCCCGATGGGCCGTGCCGCTGGCCTTCGTCGCCGCAGCAGTGGTCGTCGCCGTCTCGCTGGTCTCCGCGGGGACCCCGGTCGACCCGGCCGCCCTCCTGCCGCGGTTCGAGCTGACGATGCCCGCCTTCACGGTCGGGGCCCTGGTCGGCATCGCCCTGCCGCTGTTCATCGTGACCATGGCGTCGCAGAACGTGCCGGGTATCGCGATCATGCGCAGCTTCGGCTACGAGGTCCCGTGGCGTCCGGCGATGCTCGTGACCGGCCTCGGCACGACCCTCGGCGCTCCGGCGGGCGGGCACGCCATCAACCTCGCCGCCATCAGCGCGGCCCTCGCCGCGTCCCCCGACGCCGACCCCGACCCCGACCGGCGCTGGCTCGCCGGGGTCTCGACCGGGGCGTCCTACCTCGTGCTGGGCGCGTTCTCCGCCGCCTTCGCCACGCTCGTCGTGCTCGCCCCGACGGCGGTAATCCCGGCGGTCGCGGGGCTGGCGCTGTTCGGCGCCTTCGGCGCGGCCGTCCAGCAGGCGATCGACGACCCCGGCGAGCGCCTCCCCGCGGTCGTCACGTTCCTCGTCGCCGCCTCCGGCATCGCCGTGCTCGGGGTGAGCGCGGCGTTCTGGGCGCTGGTCGCCGGCCTGCTCGTGCGCACGGTGCTGCACGCCGGCCGTCCGCCCCGCGGCTGATCCGTGGCAGTCCGCCCTGCGGGGGATGCCCCACCCCGCCCGTGCTCAATAGCGTGAAGATCATGCGGATCACCATCGGACGGAGCACCACGACATGACCACCGGACTGCTGGAACTCTCCGGCATCACCAAGACCTACGGCAGCCGCCGGGTGCTGGACGACGTGTCGTTCACGGTCGCGCCGGGCCGGCTCACCGGTTTCGTCGGCGGCAACGGCGCCGGCAAGACCACGACCATGCGCATCATCCTCGGGCTGCTGTCGTCGGACGGCGGACGAGTCGACCTCGACGGGACGCCCCTCACCACCGCCGACCGCCGCCGCTTCGGCTACATGCCCGAGGAGCGCGGCCTGTACCCGAAGATGAAGGTGCGGGAGCAGATCGTCTACCTCGCCCGACTGCACGGGTTCAGCAAGCCGCAGGCGACGGAGCGGGCGACCGCGCTGCTCACGGAGCTCGGACTCGGCGAGCGCCTCGACGACACGATCGAGTCGCTGTCGCTGGGCAACCAGCAGCGGGCGCAGGTCGCCGCGTCGCTCGTGCACGACCCCGAGGTGCTGATCCTCGACGAGCCCTTCTCCGGCCTGGACCCCCTCGCGGTGGACGTCGTCGCCGGGGTCCTGCAGGCCAGCGCAGCCCGCGGCGCGTCCATCCTCTTCTCCTCTCACCAGCTCGACGTGGTCGAGCGTCTCTGCGACGACCTCGTCATCCTCGCCGGGGGCACCATCCGTGCCGCCGGTTCCCGGGACGGCCTCCGCGCCGAGCACGCCCGCGACCGGTACGAGCTCATCTCCGCGGGCGACGCCGGGTGGCTGCGCACCGAGCCCGGGGTCACGGTCGTCGACTTCGAAGGGGGGTACGCCCTCTTCGACGCGGACGGCCCCGAGACCGCCCAGCGCGTGCTGCAGTCGGCGGTCGCGCGCGGCGACGTCGCGAGCTTCGCCCCCAAGCATCCCTCCCTCGCCCAGATCTTCAAGGAGGTCATCCAGTGAACGCCTCGACCCCCGCACGGAACGGGATCTGGCTGGTCGCCGAGCGGGAGATCGGCTCCAAGCTCCGCAGCAAGGCGTTCCTGATCTCGACCGGCATCCTGCTCGTCCTCGCCCTCGCCGGCGTGCTGTTCGGCGGCTTCGCGAGTCAGAACACCGACGCCATGCCCGTCGCGGTGACCGCGGAGACCACGGGCGCCGTCTCCGCGCTGCCCGACGTCGAGGTGACCGAGGTCGCTTCCCGCGCCGAGGCCGAGGAGCTGGTGCGCGACGGCGACGTCGACGCGGCGGTGCTCCCGGGCGACAACGCCGCGGGCTACACGATCGTCGCCCTGGAGGATGCGCCCTCATCGCTCGTGTCCGCGCTGTCGCTGTCCCCCGAGGTCGAGATCCTCGAACCGGTCACCACCAACCCGCTGCTGCGCTACTTCATCGCGATCGCCTTCGGGCTCGTGTTCATGATGGCCGCGGCGACCTTCGGCGGCACCATCGCGCAGAGCGTGGTCGAGGAGAAGCAGACCCGGGTCGTGGAGGTGCTGCTGTCGGCGATCCCGGCGCGCACGCTGCTCGCCGGCAAGGTGATCGGCAACACGGTGCTCGCGATGGGACAGATCCTCGCCCTCGCGGCCGTCGCCACGATCGGCCTCATCGTGACGGGTCAGCGGGAGGTGCTGACCACCCTCGGCGCCCCCATCATCTGGTTCGCGGTGTTCTTCCTGTTCGGATTCATCCTGCTCGCGGCGATGTTCGCGGCGGCGGCCTCCATGGTCTCCCGGCAGGAGGACATCGGCGCGACGACGACCCCCATCACGATGCTGATCATGGCGCCGTACGTGCTGGTGATCGTGTTCAACGACAACCCGCTGGTGCTGACCATCATGTCCTACGTGCCGTTCTCGGCTCCGGTCGGCATGCCCATGCGTCTCTTCGTCGGGGAGGCGCAGTGGTGGGAGCCGCTCCTGAGCCTCGCGATCCTCCTGGCGAGCTGCGTCGCGGCGATCGTCATCGGCGCAAAGATCTACGAGAACTCCCTGCTCCGGATGGGCTCGCGCGTGAAGCTCGTGGAGGCTCTGCGCGGCTGATCCCGAGACCCCGCTTTCGCGCCGAGACCCCCTGCTGCACGCGTGTGCAGCAGGGGGTCTCGACGTGTCCCCGGGGTCTCGGCGTCAGAGGAGGCCGTCGGAGAGGGTGGTGGGGTTGCCGAAGCGGTGGTTGGTGATCGACACGGCCTGCTCGTGCAGGAACGGGAGCATCTCGACCCGGCCCGCTCCGGTCACGGCGTGCGACCACACCGCGACGTCGGGGCTGCCGTCGAGGGCCGTGTGCAGCGCGGCGGCATCGCCACCGACGAGCCGCACCCGCTGCCACGACCGGGCGCCCTTCGCGTAGCGCTTGGTCCACGCGGCATCGGACTCGGTCTTCACGCTCACGCCCTGGGCCTTGAGCGCCTTCTCCACGCGGGACGGCAGCGACGCGGCCGACACGGTGAACGGACTGCCGCTGCGCAGGGCGGCGGCGAGCACCCGGACCCCCTCGGCCAACGGCGCGTCCTCGGCGATGCGCACATCGACGGCCACCGGACGGTACCGGAACACGTTGCGCTCGACGCCGAGTCCGGACTTGTCGCTCACGGCGCCGAACTCGTCGATCCACGCGCGCTCATCGGCGGCCGCGGCGCGGTGCAGCCACTCGATGCCCACGGGGTCGAGCTCGGGAGCAGCCGCCTCCAGCAGCCCGGTCACGGCGGGGGTCACCGCCGCCCCCGGAGCCGCGGCGGGCAGCTCGCCCGCACGCCACTCGCCCAGACCGAAGAGGTAGTTCGGGCCGCCGGCCTTGGCTCCGGCGCCCACGGCCGAGCGCTTCCACCCGCCGAACGGCTGACGCTGCACGATGGCGCCGGTGATGCCCCGATTCACGTACAGGTTGCCGGCCTCGACACGGTCCAGCCAGGTCGCGACCTCGGCGGAGTCCAGCGAGTGCAGCCCCGCGGTGAGGCCGTAGTCGACGGCGTTCTGCAGCCGGATGGCTTCGTCGAGGTCCTTCGCGTGCATGATGCCGAGCACGGGTCCGAAGAACTCGGTCAGGTGGAAGTACGAGCCCTCGCGCACGCCGGTCTTCACCCCCGGGGTCCACTGCTTCCCCTCGTCGTCGAGCTTCCGGGGCTCCACGAGCCAGCGCTCGCCCTTGTCGAGCGTGGTGAGCGCGGTGAGGAGCTTGCCGTTCGCGGGCTCGATGATCGGCCCCATCTGCGTGGCGGGGTCATCGGGCAGCCCGACGCGCATCGAGGTGACCGCGTCCACGAGCTGCCGCTCGAAGCGCTTCGAGTCGGCCACCGACCCGACGAGGATCGCCAGCGACGCGGCCGAGCACTTCTGCCCGGCGTGGCCGAACGCGCTGCGGGCGACGTCGGCGGCCGCGAGGTCGAGGTCGGCCGACGGCGTCACGATGATGGCGTTCTTGCCGCTGGTCTCGGCCAGCAGCGGCAGGTCGGCGCGGAAGGAGCGGAAGAGCTGCGCGGTCTCGTAGGCCCCGGTGAGGATGACCCGGTCGACCTGGGGGCTCGCGACCAGGCGGGTGCCGAGGTCGCGGGCGGCGAGGTCGACGAGGGCGAGCAGATCGCGCGGGACGCCCGCGGCCCACAGCGCCTCGACCATCACGGCACCGCACCGCTGGGTGAGCTTCGCGGGCTTGATGATCACTCCGGATCCGGAGGCGAGGCCGGCGAGCACACCGCCGGCGGGGATCGCCACGGGGAAGTTCCACGGCGGCGTGACCACGGTCACCTTCGACGGCACGAACTCGGCGCCGGGGATGGCCTCGAGATCCTTCGCCCGCTCCGCGTAGTAGTGCGCGAAGTCGATCGCCTCGCTGACCTCGGGGTCGGCCTCCGCGATGGTCTTGCCGGCCTCGTGCGCCATGGTCTCCAGCAGCTCGCCGCGGCGGGCGGCCAGCTCATCGCCCGCACGGTGCAGGACGGCGGCGCGCTCGGCGGCGGGGAGCGCCGCCCACCTCTCGGCGGCGGAGGTCGCGGCGGCGAACACGGCGTCCAGCTCGGCGTCGGTCTCGATGCGGGCGGCCGCGATCGCGTCCCGGCCGAGCGTCGACGACACCGAGCGCTGCAGGATCTCCCGGCCCCACGCGCGGTTCGCGGCGAGCGCCGGATCGGTGTCGGGCTCGTTCGCGAAGCCGTCCGTGGTGCCGGCAGGGCGCGGGGCCGTGCGGTCCTGCGTGCGGTTCGGGGCCGGTACCGACGGGTCGGCGACGAGCGCGGCGAGAGAGCGCTCGAAGCGCTCCCGCTCGCGGGTGAGCAGGGTCGGGTTCGACGCCAGCTCGAACACGGCGGACATGAAGTTCTCGGGGCTCGCGTTCTCCTCGAGGCGCCGCACGAGGTACGCGATCGCGACATCGAACTCCGCCGGGTTCACGACCGGCGTGTAGAGCAGGAGGCGGCCGACGTCCTTGCGGACGGCCTCGGCCTGCCCGGTCGCCATGCCGAGCAGCATCTCGTACTCCACGGCCTCGGTCACACCGCGGGCCTTCGCGAGCAGCCAGGTGTAGGCGATGTCGAAGAGGTTGTGACCGGCGACGCCGATGCGCACGGCGTCGAGCCGCTCGGGCGTCATCGCCCAGTCGAGCACGCGCTTGTAGTTCGTGTCGGAGTCCTGCTTGGTGCCGTAGGTCGCGAGCGGCCAGCCGTGCACCTTCGCGTCGACCTCCTCCATCGCGAGGTTCGCGCCCTTGACCACGCGCACCTTGATCGGCGCTCCGCCCTTGGCGCGGCGTGCGGCGGCCCACTCCTGGAGACGCTGCATGGCGCCGAGCGCATCGGGGAGGTACGCCTGCAGCACGATGCCGGCCTCGAGGTCTTCCAGGCCGGGCTGGTCGAGGATGCTCGTGAAGGCCGCGATCGTGAGGTCGAGATCGCGGTACTCCTCCATGTCGAGGTTGATGAACTTCTGGGTGCCGGTGCGGGCGCCCTTCGCCTCGGCCTTCGCCGCGAGCCGGTACAGCGGGGTGAGCTTCTCGACGACGTCGGCGACGGCCTCGTCGAACGACCACATGGAGAGCTGGCTGACGACGCTCGAGACCTTGATCGAGACGTAGTCGACGTCCGGACGGGCGAGGAAGTCGTACGTGCCCTGCAGTCGGCGGCCCGCCTCGCGCTCGCCGAGCACGGCCTCGCCGAGGAGGTTCAGGTTCAGACGGTTGCCGGTCTTGCGGAGCTTGGCGATCGCGGGGCCGAGCTTGGACGGCGTGGCGTCGAGCACGAGGTGGCCCACCATGGCCCGCAGCACGCGCCGCGAGATCGGGACGACGACGTTCGGGAGCTTCGGCGCCCAGAACCCACCGGCCTTGATGGCGGCACGGAGGTAGCCGGGCAGCAGCGTGGGCGTGATGTCGGAGAGCTCGGCGAGCTTGCGGCCGGCGACCCGCAGATCCTCCGGACGCATGACGCCGTCGACGAAGCCGACCGTGAAGGCGAGGCCGTTCGGATCCTTGAGCACTTCGGAGAGGCGCTGGGCTGCGGGCTCGACCGGGTGGGTCTCGCTCTCGGCGAGCCAGCGCTGCACGAGCGCGGCGACCTCTTCGGTGCGGGGGGTGGTGTCGTCGATGACGGTCATGAAGCGGGGTACCTTCCTCGGCCTCGCACACCCGGGTGTCGTGTGCGGCTGGATCATTGTCCAGCCGGTCGGTAGGCTCCGTCTATCAACCGATTCGAGTGGATTCTGTTCACTCGTCCCGAACGATCGGAACGGCCGTGCTCGACGTCCATCGCCTGCGTCTGCTCGTGGAGCTGTCGCGTCGCGGGACCCTCTCCGCCGTGGCGGATGCGCTGTCCTACAGCAAGGCCTCCGTGTCCCAGCAGCTCGCCGCGCTCGAGCGTGATGTCGGGGTGCCGCTGCTGCGTCGGGTCGGTCGCGGCGTGCAGTTCACGCCGCAGGGGACCGTCCTGGTGGCCGAGGCCATCGGCATCCTCGATCAGCTCGAGCACGCCCAGGTCGCCGTCGCCGAATCGCTCACCGAGGTGACCGGCACCGTGCGCCTCGCGGTGTTCCAGTCCACCGCGCACTCCCTGCTGCCCCGCGCCCTCGCAGCCCTCGGCGAGCGCCACCCCGCCCTGCGCGTCGAGGTGACCGAGCGCGACCCGGAGTCCGGCCTGGTCGGCGTCTCCAGCCGCGACTACGACCTCATCCTCGCGGAGCAGTATCCGGGCCACACGCGCCCCATCCACGCCGATCTCGACCGCGTGGTGCTCGCGCATGACGCCATCGCCCTCGCCCGGCGCCCGGGAGCGTCGGAAGCCGCCGATCCCGTGGCCGCCCTGTGGGCGACCCGCGCCGAGCCGTGGGTGCTCGAACCCGCCGGGACCGCCTCCCGCGCGTGGGCCGAGCAGCTCTGCCGCACCGCCGGGTTCGAGCCCGACGTGCGCTTCGAGCTGGCCGACCTCACCGCGCACGTCCGGCTCATCCACGCGGGACTCGCGGTCGGGCTGCTCCCCGAGCTCGTGTGGGCGGGCGACACCCCGACGGTCGACCTGGCACCACTGCCGCAGGAACCGCGCCGGGAGATCTTCTCCTCCGCGCGGCGGGTCTCCGCGGACGCCCCGTCGATCCGCGCCGTCCGCGCCGCGCTCGCCGACGCCGCCTCCCGCAACCTCCTGGACTGACGCCGCTCGGATCTCCGGGAATATGCATGCACATGCATCGGTTCATCCCCCGTGTACGCGGACGACGGTGTCCGACCCCCCCACCCCGTCCGAAAGGCACTTCCGTGAGCACTCCCGTCATCGACCGCACCGCCCCGACCGAGCACCCCGTCCTCGACGTCCTCGCCGGCCGCTGGAGCCCCCGCGCATACGACGCGCAGCACCCGATCGACGAGGCCAAGCTCGCCACCGCCCTCGAGGCCGCACGCTGGAGCCCGTCCGCCAACAACATCCAGCCCTGGCGCTTCATCGTCGCCCGCCGCGGCACTGCCCTGCACGCCCAGATCGTCGACGCGCTGATGGGCTTCAACCAGGCCTGGGCCGGCAACGCGGCCGTCCTCGTCGTCGCGATCGCCGAGACCGCGACCGCCGACGGCACGCCGATCAGCCACGCGTTCTACGACCTCGGCCAGGCCGTGGCGCACTTCTCCGTGCAGGCCCACCACGACGGCCTCGTCGTGCACCAGATGAGCGGCTTCGACCCCGAGGTCGTCCGCGAGTTCGCCGACCTGGACGCCCGTTTCGCCCCCGCCACCGTCATCGCCGTCGGCGAGTTCGGCGACATCGAGGCTCTGCCGGAGGTGCTGCAGGAGCGCGAGGTCGCCCCGCGCGTGCGCCGTCCGATCGCGGAGACGGTCGTCCTCAGCGCCTGAGCATCGACACGCGAAAGGCCCGGCAGGCGTCACGCCTACCGGGCCTTTCGTCGTCTCCCGATCCCGATCAGTCGTCGAGCAGCTCGGCCTCGATCACGTCGTCCTCGTCCTCGGGCTCCGGCTCCGGGGTGGTCGCGGTGAGCACGAGGCCCGTGCCGTCGGCAGCCACGTCCACGCGGACGGTGTCACCGTCGTGCACGCCGCCCGAGAGGAGGGCGGTCGCCAGCTTGTTCTGCACCTCGGCCTGGATGAGGCGCCGCAGCGGGCGGGCGCCGAACACCGGGTCGTAGCCGCGCTCGGCCAGCCACGACCGCGCCCCGGGAGTGACCGCGAGCGTGAGGCGACGGTCGCGCAGCCGGTCGTGCAGCTGGTCGACCGACAGCTCCACGATCTGCGCGAGGTCGTCTTCGGTGAGCGCCTGGAACATCACGATGTCGTCGAGACGGTTGAGGAACTCGGGCCGGAACGCCTGGCGCACGAGTGCCATCACCTGCTCCCGCTTCTCCTCCACGGAGAGCACGGGGTCGATGAGGATCGGCGAGCCCAGATTGGAGGTCAGGATGAGGATCACGTTCGAGAAGTCGACCGTGCGCCCCTGCCCGTCGGTCAGCCGCCCGTCGTCGAGCACCTGCAGCAGCACGTCGAACACCTCGGGGTGCGCCTTCTCGACCTCGTCGAGCAGGATCACGCTGTACGGACGACGCCGCACGGCCTCGGTGAGCTGACCGCCCTGCTCGTAGCCGACATACCCGGGAGGGGCACCGACGAGTCGCGAGACCGAGTGCTTCTCGCCGTACTCCGACATGTCGATGCGCACCATGGCGTGCTCGTCGTCGAAGAGGAACTGCGCGAGCGCCTTGGCCAGCTCGGTCTTGCCGACACCGGTCGGGCCGAGGAACAGGAACGAGCCGGTGGGACGACCGGGATCGCTGATGCCCGCACGCGAGCGGCGCACCGCGTCGGACACCGACTTGACGGCGTCCTTCTGTCCGATGAGGCGCTTGCCGAGCTCGTTCTCCAGATGCAGGAGCTTCTCGCTCTCCCCCTGCAGCAGCCGCCCGACCGGGATGCCGGTCCAGGCCGCGATCACGGCTGCGATGTCTTCCTCGGTGACCTGCTCGTTCACCATGCGCGGCTCGCTCGAGGCGGTGGCCTCGGCCTGCTCGGCCTCGGCGATGTCGCGCTCCAGGCGCTTGATCGTCTCGTACTCGAGCTTCGACGCCTTCGTGTAGTCGGCGTTGCGCATGGCGAGGTCGCGCTGGGTAATCGCGTCGTCGAGCTGCTTCTTCAGCTCCCCGACCCGGTTCAGGCCCTGCCGCTCCCGCGCCCACCGCGCTTCGAGTCCGGCGAGCTCCTTCTCGAGCTCGACGAGGTGCTCGCGGAGGGTGCCGAGGCGCTCCTTGGACGCGGCGTCCTTCTCCCGCTTGAGCGCGAGCTCCTCCAGCTTGAGCCGGTCGACCTGACGCTTGAGCTGGTCGATCTCGACGGGAGAGGAGTCGATCTCCATCTTCAGGCGCGACATCGACTCGTCGATCAGGTCGATGGCCTTGTCCGGCAGCTGCCGCGCGGGCAGATACCGGTTGGAGAGGGAGGCCGCGGCCACGAGCGCACTGTCGGAGATGGTCACCCCGTGGTGCGCCTCGTACCGCCCCTTGAGCCCGCGGAGGATCGCGATCGTGTCCTCGACCGTCGGCTCGCCGACGTACACCTGCTGGAAGCGCCGCTCGAGGGCGGCGTCCTTCTCGATGAACTCGCGGTACTCGTTGAGCGTGGTGGCGCCGATGAGCCGCAGCTCGCCGCGCGCCAGCATCGGCTTGAGCATGTTCGAGGCCGCGACAGACCCCTCGCCTCCGCCTGCGCCCATGAGCACGTGCAGCTCGTCGATGAACGTGATGACCTGGCCGTCCGACTCGGTGATCTCCTTGAGCACCTGCTTCAGGCGCTCCTCGAACTGGCCGCGGTACATCGCACCCGCGACAAGCGCGGAGATGTCGAGCGAGACGAGCTCCTTGTCCTTGAGGGACTCGGCGACATCGCCCGCGACGATGCGCTGCGCGAGGCCTTCGACCACCGCGGTCTTGCCGACGCCGGGCTCACCGATCAGCACCGGGTTGTTCTTGGTGCGGCGGGTGAGCACCTGGCTGACGCGCCGGATCTCACTGTCCCGTCCGATGACGGGGTCGAGCTTGCCCTCCCGGGCGCGGTCGGTCAGGTTGATGCCGAACTGCTCGAGGGCGGACTGCTGTTCCTGGTTCGGGGATCCGGTCTGCGGGGTGGTCATGCGCTCCTCCTGGAGATGCTCCTTCTGAAAGTTGAGTTTGGTTGACTCAAGTTTAGCATTCGGCGGTGCGCGGCTCCACCACCTCTCACCTCTCGCGGGCGACCTCGTCCCAGACGGCCGCCGCCACCTCGCGCTTGGTCCCGGCCGCGCTCCGTGCCAGGGCTCCTCCGCGACCGAGGATGTGCACGGCGTTCTCGCCGCATTCGAACCCCTGCTCCCAGCCGACCTCGTTCACCACCAGCAGGTCGACCCCCTTGCGCTCCTGCTTGCCGCGTGCGCGGGCGAGCAGCTCGGCCTCGTCCTCCGGGGTCTCCGCCGCGAACGCGACGATGAGCTGCCCCTCGCTCCGCGCCTCGACGAGCGCGGCGACGATGTCCTCGTTCTCGACGAGTTCGATCGTGCCGACGCCGCCGCGGTCCTTGGTGAGCTTGCGGGCGGAGATCTCGACCGGGCGATAGTCGGCCACCGCCGCCGCCATCAGCACGACGTCGGCCGCCGCGGACTCCTCCTTCATCGCCGCGGACAGCTCGGCCGCCGTGCCGACCCGGACGATCCGGATGTGCGGGTGGTGGGCCTCCGCGAGCACGTCCCCGGAGACGTTCGCCGCGACGAGCGTCACCTCCGCGCCGCGTGCGGCCGCCTCCGCCGCGAGCGCGACTCCCTGGCGGCCGCTGCTCCGGTTGCCGAGGAAGCGCACCGGATCGATGGGTTCCCTCGTCCCACCCGCCGAGACGACGACCCGCACGCCTCCGAGGTCGCCCGGCGTGATCAGCGCCTGGGCGGCGGCGAGGATCTCCTCCGGCTCGACCATGCGACCGGGGCCGCTGTCGCCGCCGGCCAGCTCGCCGTCGGCCGGTCCGACCACGTGCACGCCCCGCTCCCGGAGCGTCGCCATGTTCGCCTGCGTGGCCGGGTTCCGCCACATCTCCGCGTGCATCGCGGGCGCGACGAGCACCGGAGCCTCGGTCGCGAGCAGCGTCGTGCCGAGGAGATCGTCGGCCAGGCCCGCGGCCATCTTCGCGAGGGAGTTCGCCGTGGCCGGGGCGATCACGACGAGGTCGGCCCCCTGCCCCAGGGCCACGTGCCGGACGCGGGCGACGTCCTCATGCACGCTCGTCGTCACCGGGTGCCGGCTCAGCGCCTCCCACGTGGGCAGACCCACGAAGCGCAGGGCATCTTCCGTGGGCACGACGGTCACGTCATGCCCGGCCTTGATGAGCAGGCGCACGAGGTGCACCGTCTTGTACGCGGCGATGCCGCCCGTGACTCCGACGACGATGTTCACGCCTCGATTCTGCCCCAGGGTATGGACGCCCGGGTCGTCGCGCACGGATCCGACCTCGGCCGCCTCGGCCGACCTCAACCTAGACTCGGAGGCGTGTGCACGGTGGTGATCGATGTCGAGGCTGCGGGATCCGCGCGGCTGCTGGCCGTCCGCGACGAGGACCCGGCCCGGGAGTGGGACGCCCTGGGCGAGTGGTGGCCCGAGGAGTATCCGGGGGTGATCGGCATCCGCGACCGCCGCGCCGGTGGGGCGTGGCTCGCCGTGAACCCCGCCGAACGACGCCTCGCCGTGCTCCTCAACCGCGCCGACGTGCAGGACCTCTCCGCGACCGCGGCCGTCTCCCGCGGCACCCTTCCGCTCGCCGCGGTCACCGGTCGCTCTCCGCAGGGCGTGCCGCCGATGCATGGCTTCAATCTGCTCGAGGTCGGTCCGGAGGGCGCGCGAGTGCTCTCGTGGGACGGTGCCGAGCTGCGGGAGACCCCGATCGAGCCCGGGACGCACATGATCGCCCACGACGACCTCGACGACGAGGAGACCCCGCGCATCGCCGCGTGGCTCCCGGAGTTCCGGGCGCTCGGGCCCGCCGCGGCGAGCGCCGACTGGACGGCCGAGTGGACCGCTCTCCTCGGATCCTCGGCGGCCCTGCCCCCGGAAGACGACCGCGCCATCATCCGCGACAACCGCCCGCACGGCTACCCGACGCAGTCCCTCCTCTACGCGGTCGCCACGGTCACGCCCGCCGGGGTCGACGTCCGCGACGTCACCCTCCCCTCCCCCGCCCACTGGCACTGACCCCCTCTTCCTCCCCCCTCCGCCCCTCCGCCCCTCCGCCACTCGCGCCGCGGGATCAAAACCGCTCCCCCCACCCCCGCCTGCGGTCCCTTTCTGATCCCGCCCGCCCCGCCGCATCCCGCGCAGGATCGAAAACGCACCCGACCGCCCATCCCGCGGGGCCTTTCTGATCCCGCACCGATGCGGGCGCCCGCGCCCTCGGTTCGACGAGCACCCTGCGGACGTGCGGTGCGATACCCGCGCGGCGCGGCTGGGACCAGAATGCCGCGGCCTGCGGCGGGACCGTTCGGGCCGATGTGGGACGGTAAACGCTCCGGACGCGGCGCGCTCGCGCGCGTTTTCGATCCCGCATGACAGCGGGGGACGGTGGCGGAATCGTGGCGGGACGGAAAGGGGCCCGGATGCGTGGGAACGGGGCACGAAAATGATCCCGCACGGCTGAAGGAGGGAGGGGGTCAGGCGGCGGGGAGGGCGTCGGCGCAGGAGAAGCGGGCGCGGTAGGCGGTGGGGGTCACACCCAGCACGCGGGCGAAGTTCTGCCGGAGGACGGCCGCGGAACCGAAGCCGCAGTCCGTCGCGATGTGTTCGAGCGGAAGATCGGTGCGCTCGAGGAGACGCTGGGCCCTGATGATCCGCTGCCGACCGAGCCACGCGGCGGGGGTCGCCCCGTACTCGGCCTTGAAGCGGCGCGCGAAGGTCCGCGGCGACATGAGCGCCCGCGCCGCGAGCTGGTCGACCGTCAGGTCTTCGCGGAGGTTCTCCACCGCCCAGTCGGCCACCACGGCGAGCGAATCCGTGGGCGCGACCGGGATGGGGCGATCGATGAACTGCGCCTGACCCCCGTCCCGCTGCGGCGGCACGACCATCCGACGCGCGATCCGGTTGGTGATCTCCGCCCCGAGCTCCTGTCGCAGCAGGTGCAGGCAGGCGTCGATGCCGGCGGCGGTGCCCGCACTCGTGATGATGCGGCCGTCCTGGACGAAGAGCACGTCCGGATCGATGTCGACGGCGGGGTACATGTCGGCCATCGTGTGCGCGTACATCCAGTGCGTCGTCGCCCGCCGCCCGTCCAGCACTCCGGCCGCGGCGAGGATGAACGACCCGCTGCACACGCTCATGACCCAGGCGCCGCGCTCGACGGCCGCACGCGCGACCTCGACGAGGAGCGGATCGATGTCGCCCCAGACCTCGCGCGGCACCGGGCAGAACACGACGAGATCGGCGTCCGCGGCGAACGACAGATCATGCTCCACGTTGATGGAGAAGCCGATCTTGGAGCGCACGACCCCGGGCCGCGGCGCGACGATGCGGAAGTCGAAGTTCGGCACGCCGTCGGCCGACCGGTCGAGGCCGAACGCCTCGCAGGCGACCCCGAACTCGAACGGCGCGAAGCCGTCCTGCACCACGCACGCGACGGTCTTCATCACAGCTCCCGGGATGGCAGTTTTCCTACGCACGGTGCCCGAACCGCCACTCGTGGCAGCATCGCATCGAGCGTAGCTTTTCTGCCATGCTACTCCTCATCCTCCTCCTCGCCCTCGCCATCTGGGCGCTCGTCGCCACGTTCGTCGAACTGCGGCGGGACGGCTATCGTCGCGCCCCCACCGACTGGAGCCGCGTCGCCGGACAGGACGCCCTGTCGCAGGCCGACCCCGGCCACCTCTACCGCTGACCTCCCGACTGTCCGGGAGGAGGGCTACGCTCGGGTCATGAGCGACCCGCAGCAGCCCGGACACCCCTCGCGCGACGGAGCCGGCGACCCGGCCGCCCCGACCCTTCCGTCGCTCCCGGCGGAGCCGCAGTACCCCGGCGCCCAGGCCCCCGCCCCGGGGGCACCGTACGCCCCCGCTCCCGGCGGCGGCCACATGTTCCCGACCGCGCCCCCGCAGACCTTCCCCACGGCGGCCCCGCAGCCGTCACCGACCGTACCCGGATTCGTGCCCGGATCCGCCGGCATCCCGCCCTACGGCACCCCGGCCCCGCGCGCGTCCGGCACCGGCCTCGGGCGCGCCGCGCTCATCGTCGCACTGGTGACCCTCGCGATCGACGTGTTCCTGATCCTCGCGCGACCGTTCGTCTACATGTCGGACCGGACCTACAGCATCATCGGCCTGATCGAAGGGGCATCGGGCATCCTCACGTTCCTCGGCTACGGGGCGGCGCTCGTGCTCGGCCTCATCGCGGCGCGACGCCCGGGTCCGCGACTGCTCGCCGGGATCGCCATCGGCATCTCGGGCGCCGGTCTGCTGACGATCGTGCTGAGCTGGCTCTCGTCGACGTTCTACGGGTTCCTGTGACCGCTCAGGATCGGGTGAGCACCCGCTCGTAGACCTCGATCATGGCGCCCGTCCGCGACGACTGCCGGAAGGCGTCCGCCACGGCCGGCACCGGCTGCGGGGCGGTCCCGTCCGCGATGTCCGCGGCCGCCCGCTGCAGCGTCGCGGCGAGCGCGTCGATCCGTTGTGTCTCGAGGTCCCGTCCGCGCGCGTGCGGATCCGCCGTCGGCACCGCCCAGAGCCCGCCCTGGAGTTCCGCGGCGATGTCGGGGTCGCACACGACGGAGGGCGTGCCGAGGGTGGCCGCCTCGAACGGCGTCATGCCCTGGGTCTCGAACCCGATGGACGTCTGCACGAGCGCATCGGCGGCGGCGATCCGCTCCAGCGTCTGCGCATAGGAGAGCCGACCGGCGAACCGTACGTCCGCACGCCCCGCGACGATGCGCGCGGCCGCGGCGCGCTGTCCGCCGCCGCCGATCACCTCGAGCTCTGCGTCGATGCCCGCGTCAACCCAGGCCTGGAGGAACGGGAGCAGGCGCTTCTCCGGACTCATCCGCCCGAGCCAGACGAAGCGCGGGCGCCCCGGTGCCCGCTCGGCGGGGGTCGCCGCGAGGGTCTGCGCGCGGACGTCGTCGTCGATGCCGTTCCACACGACGTCGACCGTCCGCGCCACGCCGTTCTGCTCCAGGCGTCGCGCGAAGTGCCCGGACGGGGCCGTGACGGCAGCGGCGCCCGACGCGAGACCGCGGAGGTACGACCACCCGTCGCTGCCACCGACCGGCACACCGACGCCGCGGAGGGCGGCGCGGCGCCACAGGTTGAGCACGGCCAGCACGGGACGGTGCAGCGGAGTGACCGCGGCCAGTCCCACGTCGACGCGGTTGTGCATCGTGTGCACGACCGGGATCCCGTGGCGGGCGGCGAAACGGTGCCCGATGAAGGCGCCCCAGAAGTCGGCCTGCACGTGCACGAGGTCGACGGGCGGGCGATGTGCCATGGCGCGGTCGAGAGTCCGATCGGTCGCCCGCCCCGGCCAGGTCATCGCGTACTCCCGGTCGAGGGTGATCGGCAGCGACGGGAGGTCGACGTTTCCCTCCGATGGTGCGGCAGCATCGGGCCGCGCGTGCATGCGGGGCGCGACGACCGTCACGGTGTGCCCTGCACGCTCCAGGAACGTCCGCTGCAGCCGCATCGACACCTGCGCCCCGCCGAGGGAGTCGAGGTGCTGATCGGCGAAGAAGACGACGTGCATCCGCGTCACTCGGGCAGCGGCTCGTCGCGGTACAGCGCCTCGAAGGTGTCGAGCGTGCGGTTGATGTCGTGGATGGCCACGCCGTCGAGGGACGCCTTCTGCATCCGCTCGTACTCGCCGGGGGAGGCGGTCAGGACGGCCGTGAGCTTCGCG
Organism: Microbacterium sp. MMO-113; assembly: GCF_037148555.1. Taxonomy (NCBI): domain Bacteria; kingdom Bacillati; phylum Actinomycetota; class Actinomycetes; order Micrococcales; family Microbacteriaceae; genus Microbacterium; species Microbacterium sp. MMO-113. The sequence goes on from NZ_JBBCTD010000004.1 coordinate 267,037, forward strand.
GCGAGGTCGTCGACGTCTCCCGGCGTGAACAGGTGGCCGTTCTCGCCGTCGTGCACGAGGTGCGGCAGGGCGACGGCGTCCGCGGCGACGATCGGCAGCGCCGATGCCATGGCCTCCATCGTCGCGATGGACTGCAGCTCGGCGATCGACGCGATGACGAAGAGGCTCGCACGCGACAGGAGCGCCCGCAGCTCCTCGTCGGTGGTCCGGCCGTGGAAGGTGACCCGGTCCGACAGCCCGAGCTGTGCCGTCAGGTGCTCGAGCTGCTTGCGCTGGTCTCCGCCACCGACGATGTCGAACGTCGTGTTCAGCGCCGGGTCGAGCTTCGTCATCGCCTTGAGGATGACCTCGACCTGCTTCTCCGCCGTCAGCCGGCCCACGAACACGAGCCGGTTCTCCTCGCGCGGGGCGATGACCGGGGTGTACTGGGAGCGGTCGATGCCGCAGCTCACCGGGATGACGCCGCGCACCTCGACCGTCTTCTCCAGGAAGTCGGCGGCCCGACGCGTGGGCGTGGTGATCGCCCGCGTCAGGTCGAAGGTGCGCTTCGCGTCGGCCCAGGCGAGCTTGAGCACCAGGTCGTCGACGAACTTCGGCATGGTCGTGTGATCGAGGATGTTCTCGGCCATGACGTGGTTCGTCGCGATGACCGGGATGCCGCGCTGCTTCGCGATGCGCGCGAGTCCGCGCCCGATGACGATGTGGGACTGGATGTGCACGACGTCGGGCTGCACGGCGTCGAGCACCTTCCGGGCGTAGTGCTTGGAGCGCCACGGCCACACGAAGCGCAGCCAGTCGTGCGGGGCCCACCGCACGGAGGGCAGACGGTGGAGCGTCATCGGCTCCCCCTCGATGACCTCGGTGCGGGGCGCGGTGCGACGGTAGGCCTGGTTGGGGGCGACCACATGCACCTCGTGTCCGCGCTGCACGAGTCCGGCGGCGAGACGCTCGGCGAAGCGGGCGGCGCCGTTGATGTCGGGGGCGAACGTGTCGCAGCCGAGGAGGATCTTCAGCGGACGGGGCTGTACGGCGGTGGCGTCGCGCGACGCATCGATCGGATCGTCGGAGGAGGTCACAGAGATGCCTAACGGGGTGGCGGCCAAGGAGAAGCCCTGGTCGGGCGGTGGCAACTCTACCCGAGGGCCCTGTCCCCGACGCCGAGCCATACCGGCATCCTTCAGCCTCGGCCGATACCGTGAAGCCATGCGACTGCACGCCGACGCCGACCCCCAGCTGTGGATCCCCGTGACGGACTCGCTCGGGTGGAGGGGACGCCGGCATCGCAAGGCCGCGATCCGGATGCTGCTCGGCCAGGTGAACGCCGCGGTCGGCGCGACGGAGCGCCCCGGTTCGCGGTTCGGAGCCTGGGCGATGAGCCAGGCCGCGCCGATGCTCATGAAGAAGGCCGACGGCCGGGTCCTCGCGTGGACGTGGAAGGCGGAGCCGGACCTCGTCGTGGCGATGGCGACCGTGCAGGCGCTCACTCCTGACATCCGGATCGCCCGCGCGTCGATGCCGATGGAGTACGACGACACGACCTCCTTCCCCACCCGGCTCGGCGTCGGCGAGAAGCTCGTGGTCCCGACCCCGCCCTCGCCTTCGGCACCGCCCTTCGCGACCTACACGTGGGACACCGGTACGCACCTGGTGACCCTGACGGCCGTCTGCAGCGACCGCGAACGCTTCGGCACGCTCATCGGCGCGCTCGACGAACTGGCCCGCAGCCTCCGCATCGCCGACGACCTGACCAGCGGCGAGTCGCCCGACGTCCTCCGCCTTCCGCCCGCCTGAGACCGGATCTCGCCCGGCGGGATGAGAAACGCGCCTCCCGAAGGGCGGGGAGGCGCGTTTCTGATCCGGCGCGGCGCGCCCGGCGCGAGGAGGCCGGGGGCTCAGCGGACGATGCGGAGGGTGCGGACCTCGAAGGGGCGGAGGTGGAGCCCGCCGCCGAGGCGGGGCGCCTCGATCTCGTCCTCGATCAGGCTCACCTCGCGCACCGCGCGGTGCTCGAAGCCGACGGAGAGCTCGCCGACCGCCCGACGCCCGAGCGCCTCATACACACGAACGATGACATCACTGGAGCCGTCGTCGGCGAGCTTCACGGCGGAGACGACGATCCCCTCGCCCGACACCTCCACCAGCGGCTCGACCTCGCGCGCCCCACGGATCACCGTGGGCGTGCTGTTGAGGCGAAGGCCCTCGGCCGTCGCGATCGCGGCGTCGGCGCCGATCACGAAGCCGACCTCGATCTCATGGACCCCGTGGTCCGTGTCCGGGTCGGGGAAGCGCGGCGCCCGCAGCAGGGACAGCCGCACGGTCGTGGTGACCCCGTCCTCGCCGACCTCGCGCGTCGTGTCGTACCCGTAGATCGAGTCGTTCACGAGGGCCGCACCGAAGTCCTGCTCGCGCACCAGCACGAAGCGGTGCATCGAGGTCTCGAACTTCGCCGCCTCCCAGCTCGTGTTCGTGTGGGTGACTCGCGCCTGGTAGCCGAACTGCGTCTCGGCTTCGGTATGCGACGCCTGGATGTCGAGCGGGAACGCGAGCTTGAGCAGCTTCTCGGTCTCGTGCCAGTCGACCTCGTTGCGCAGCAGCACCGTGCGCGAGTCGGGAGCGAGGAGGATGGTCTGCGTGATGGTCGACTCCGAGAACGGACGCACGACGACGATCTGCGCGACACCGTTCACGAGTGATGCCTCGATGGACGACACCGCCGTGAGGTCGTCGACGCTGTTGCGGTAGTAGCGGTCGATGTCCCACGCGTCCCACATGTTCGGGAAGTCCTGGTGCAGCTGGAACAGGTTCGCGGCCCTGCCGGGCGCGACCGTCTCCCGCCCCGTGGGCTTGTCGACGGCGGAGACGATCAGGCCCTCGCCCGAGACGAGCACCGACACGAGCTCGTTCTCGATCCGCCAGCCATCGGCCTCCTCGACGAGCGTCACGGGTGCGACCGTCGACTCCCCCACGAACGAGGCGCCGAGTGCGCGCCCCCGACCCACCGAGGTCGGCTCGAACCGCAGCTCGCGGTCCCCCTCGCCTGCCAGAGAGCGACGTGCCGCGTCGGCGATGTCGCGCGCATCCGACAGCACATCGGACAGCACGGCGACGGCCTCGCGGTGCACCCACGCGATCGAGGTGCCGGGCAGGATGTCATGGAACTCGTGCAGCAGCACGGCCTGCCAGAGCCGGTCGAGCTCCGCCTGCGGGTACGCGGCGCCGGTGCGCACGGCATCGGTCGCGGCCCACAGCTCGGCCTCCACCAGCGCGTGCTCCGCCCAGCGGTGCAGCGCCTTGGTGGCGTGCTGGCTGGTGAGCGTGCCGCGGTGCAGTTCGAGGTAGAGCTCGCCGACCCACACGGCGGGGTTCGGCAGCTCGGCCTTGGCGGCGTCGAAGAACACGTCCGGATCCTCCCACACCACCTGCGCGCTGCCCTCGAGGTCGCGCAGCCGCTCGGCCTTGCCCGTCATCTCGCGCGTCGTGCCGCCGCCGCCGTCACCCCAGCCGACCGGGGCGATCGACCGCGAGCTGAGACGGTTCTCCTTGAACTGTCGAGAGGCCTTCGCGACCTCCATGCCGCTCAGCTGCGAGTTGTAGGTGTCCATCGACGGGAAGTGCGTGAACACCTGCGAGCCGTCGATGCCCTCCCAGAGGAAGGAGTGGTGCGGAAAGACGTTCTGCTGGTTCCACGAGATCTTCTGCGTGAAGAACCACTCGAACCCGGCACGGCGCATCAGCTGCGGCAGGGACGGCGAGTAGCCGAAGCTGTCCGGCAGCCACACGCCCTTCGACCGGATACCGAACTCCCGCTCGAAGAACCGCTGCCCGTGCGAGAACTGCCGCACGAGCGACTCCCCCGTCGGCATCACGGTGTCGGACTCCACCCACATGCCACCCAGGGGCAGGAAGCGTCCGGCGGCGACGGCGGCCTTGACCCGCTCCCACACTTCGGGGCGGTGCTCCTTGACCCAGGCATACTGCTGCGCGCTGGACATGCCGTACTGGAACTCGGGCTGCTCGTCGATGAGCGTGGTCATGGACGAGGTGGTGCGGGCGACCTTGCGGATCGTCTCGCGCACCGGCCACAGCCAGGCGGAGTCGATGTGGGCGTGCCCCACCGCGGAGATGCGGTGCGCACTCGCCTCGGCCGGTGCGGCGAGGACGTCGGCGAGCCGCGCCCGCGCGTCACCCGCGGTCTCCACGATGCGCTGCAGGTCGAGTACGTCGAGCGCGTCGTCCATCGCCTGCAGGATGCGCATGCGGCGCGGCGACGTCGCGGGGAGCTCCGCCTGCAGCTCGAACAGCACCTCGAGGTCGAGGGAGAGGTCGAACACCTCCGGCTCGAACACCGCGAGGTCGAGGCGCCGCAGCCGGTACAGCGGCTCCTTCGAGGAGGTGAGGATGTCGCCCTCCTGCGTCGGCAGGAAGGGGTGGTAATCGAGGAGGACGGGGTTGGAGGCGCCCTCCAGGTAGAGCTCGACGGGCTCATCGCCCTCCGCCGTCTCCACGATCGGCACCCACTGGTTGCGCGGGTTGATGCTCTTGATCGGCGTGCCGTCGGGGCGGTAGGCGAGAGCCTCGCACTGGAAGCCCGTCATGTTCACGTCGAAGCCCAGGTCGATCAGCGCCTCCACCCGGCGGCCTGCCCATTCCGCGGGCACCCGACCGGTGAGCTTGAACCACGTCGTCCCCCAAGCCGGGCCCCACAGCTCGCCGACCGCGGCCGGGGCGAACGAGAGCGCCAGCCCCTCCGCCGGGGCGATGGGCTCTCCCGGGAGCTGATGCGCCTCGACCGTAAGGGGGACCGCGGCCGAGTGGATCGCCGGGCGGATGCGCTCTTCGAGGACCCGCTTGACGCGGCCGACGGTGAGCGAGGTGTCGTCATGCATGGTGGGGTTCTCCGGGCTCGACGGTGAGGAATGGGCTTCGATGCGTGTTGTTACTAAAACGATCTAGCACGGGAGTCTACGGCACGTTCTCCCCTGCTTTCGAGAGGCTAAACCGATCAAGTAGGGTGATGCCTATGGCCCCGGGGAAACGCGTGACGATCGCGGATATCGCGCGCCTGGCCGGCGTCTCCCCCGGCGCCGTCTCGTTCGCCCTGAACGGCCGCCCCGGCGTGAGCGAGGAGACGCGGCAGCGCATCCTCTCGATCATCGAGGAGCACCACTGGCAGCCGAGTTCCGCCGCGCGCGCCCTCGTCGGCGCCCGGGCCAACGCGGTCGGATTCGCCCTCGCCCGCCCGGCGCGCTCCCTCGGCTCCGAGGCCTTCTTCACCGACCTCATCGCCGGCATCGAGTCCCGGCTCTCCGAGAGCAAGGTCGGGCTGCAGCTCCGCCTCGTCGCCGACATCGACGAGGAGATGGAGGTGCACCGGCAGTGGCGCTCGTCCAACCAGGTCGACGGCATCATCCTCATCGACCCGCGCGACGACGACCCCCGCGGCGCGCGCATCACCGCCCTGGATGCGCGCGCCGTGATGATCGGCTCGAAGCCCTCCCCGGACGGCGCGGTGCCCAGCGTGTGGATCGGCGACGACACCGTCGCGGAGACCCTGTTCTCCTACCTCGCCGCCCTCGGCCACACCCGCATCGCCTACGTCGCCGGTCCGGCGGAGCTGGAGCACACCCGTCTGCGCGCCGAGGTGCTGGAGCGGATGGCGGCGGACGGCATCGCCGGCGAGGTCATCACGACCGACTTCTCTCCCGCGCGCGCCTCCGCCGTGACGCGCGCGCTGCTCTCCGGCCGGCTGCGCCCGACCGCGATCGTCTACGACAACGACGTGATGGCCGTCGCCGGCCTCCGCGTGGCGCAGGAGATGGGCCGGGCGGTTCCCCGCGACGTCTCCCTCGCGTCGTTCGACGACTCCGTCATCGCAGGACTCATCAATCCGTCCATCACCGCGATGACCCGCGACACGTTCGAGCTCGGCGAGCAGGCGGCAACGCTCCTGCTGCAGCAGATCGAGGCCGGTACCACGCTGCCCAGCGTCGAGGGCCCGACCCCGGTGCTCACCGCTCGCGAGAGCACCGCGCCACCGCCCCGCTGAGCCCCCGCCTCCCCGTTCACACCCCGGGCTCTCGACGCACGTACCCCGGGGTTTCGACGACAACCCGGGGTCTCGGCGACTCAGACGGGGAGAGACTCAGACGACGGTGTTGACGGAGGCGTAGCGCGTCACGTCGGACGCGGACGGGACGGGCTGGATGAGACGGCGGATGCCGCGTGCCTCCAGCGCCGCGGGGTCCTGTGCGGTGCGGGAGGTCACCAGAGCGGGGTCGTCGCCCGCGGTGCACGCGTCGACCCAGGCCTGGAAGACTGCGCCGCCAGGGCTCAGGGCGGCTCGACTCACCGGCACCTCCTGCTCGTCGACGTCCACGACGATCGCCGTCGGACGAGCCGGAGCCGCGGTGCGGGTGCGCAGCTCGGGGATGAGCTCCGCGAACCGGCGGCCGAGGGGCTTCGCCGCACCCTCCTGGTCGATCAGCCCGAGGGAGTACTCCAGCTCCGGGAAGTCGGCGAGCTCCCGGCTCACGTCGTGCGAACACCACCAGGTCACGCCCCAGAGATTCTCGGTGCGGAGGGCGGAGCGCACGGTGGCCTCGAGGAAGCCGGGCATCTCGGCCTCGTCGAGACAGTTCGACGGAGCACCGACCTCCTGCAGCCAGATCGGCCGGGCAGGGTCGGACGCGAACGCGCGGGAGAGCTCGATGAGGTACTCCGCATGACGGTCGGCCGCAATCGAGCGACCTCCGTAGCGCTGGGCGGTGCCGTTGAAGATCCAGGAGTGGATGGTCGTCATCGCGCCGAGCCGTGAGGCGTGCGCCGGCGTGAATCCGTGATCGTCCATGTACCAGACCGCGTCGTACTCGCTGTGCACGTGCGGCAGCCCCGGGGCGCCTCGTTCCGCCGCCGCGAGCAGGGCCTCGATCCAGCCGCCCGCCTCGTCGGTCGTGACCGGCCACGGCGAGGGGTGGGTGTGCGCGGAGAACTGGTTCGTCTCGTTGCCGAGAGTGAGCCCGAGGAAGTTCGGCGCGTCCCGCAGGGCGCCGGCGAGCCGCTCCACGAGCTGCGCCTGACCGTCGAGCGCCGTCGGATCGGTGAACATGTTCCGGTCGTGCCAGGTGTACAGCCAGGAGGGCACGAAGTCGAAGCTCGACAGGTGCCCCTGGATCACATCGACGCTCGCGTCCATCCCGAACTCGGCGGCGATATCGACCATGGTGCGCACGTCATCGATCGCCTTCGAGCGGATGAGGGTGCGGTTCGGCTGCAGGACGGTCCAGAGCGGGAACACGCGCACGTGGTCGAGGCCGAGCGCGGCCAGGGCCGCGAAGTCGCGACGCACGTCGTCCGGGGTGAAGTCGAGCCAGGAGTGCATCCAGTCCTTCGACGGCGTGTAGTTCGCCCCGAAGCGGAGAGGGGCGTCGAGAGCGCCGCGCTGCGTCATGTGTGCACCTTTCGGACCGTGCCCTCCCGCGAGGACATGTCGCACCACTATAACGCTTGAGCATCGCCGTCGACAGGGCACACCTTGACACCGACGGGATCGGATGGTTTCATCTGCTAAAGCGCTGTAGTCCCTTCGTCGGACCACGCCGAATCGCCCGCCTCGAGGAAGAAGCACGATGAAAGTTCCCGCACGCATTGTCGCTCTGGCAACCTTCACGATCGGCGCCCTGGCGCTCGTGAGCTGCACCGGAGGCGGTGCCGCGTCCGACGGCGCCGGCCCCATCGACACCTCCGGCGAGCTCAGCGGAACCATCCAGTTCCAGACCTGGTCGCTGAAGAACGAGAAGTTCACCCCCTACTTCGAAGACCTCATCGCGGCCTTCGAGGAGGAGCACCCGGATGTCACCGTCGAGTGGCTCGACCAGCCCGGCGACGGGTACCAGGAGAAGATCCTGAGCCAGGCGAACGCCGACACCCTTCCGGACGTGCTCAACCTGCCGCCCGACATCGCCTATCCGCTGGTCGCCGCCGGGAAGCTCGTCGACGTCGACACCGCCGACCCCGACCTGAAGACGGCCTACAACGCGGGCGCCTGGGACGCCTACAGCCAGTACCCCGGCGTCGAGGGCACCTATGGCCTGCCCTGGTATCTCTCCAGCGACGCGTCCTGGTGGAACCTCGCCCAGCTCGCCCCGTACGGCGTCACCGAGGAGAACCTCCCGACCACGGTCGACGAGCTGCTCACCCTCGCGAAGGACGTCGCCACGGAGTCCGGCGGCAAGGTCCAGCTCCTCTCCTCGATCCCGGCGCTGGACACCTTCACCGCCGCCGGCATGGAGGTCATCAACGACGAGGGCGAGTTCGACTTCAACACCGATGAGGCCGCCGCGATCATCGAGCAGTACGCCGACGCCTTCGCGGCGGGCGCGATGCCCGCCGAGGCACTGACCGGCGACTACGGCGGGAACGCGGAGGCGTACATCCAGGAGAAGGTCGCCTTCACGACCGGCGGCACCGGCTTCACGACCGATCTGCAGAAGGACGCCCCGGCACTGCTGGAGAACACCGTCGCCACCCCGCGCCTGGGTGTCGCCCCGCTCTATGTCCAGGGCCTCAACGTCTCCGCCGACTCCGACAACAAGGAAGCGGCCCTCGCGTTCGCCGAGTTCGCGACGAACGAGGAGAACCAGATCGCGTTCTCCTCGCTCGCGGTCGGCACCGCCCCCGGTACGGCCGACGGCGGCGACCAGGTCGTCGAGAACATCGCCTCCTCGGTCACGGACGAGAAGCAGCTCGCCGCCATCGACACCGTGTTCGGCGCGATGAAGGACGCCAAGGCGCTGCCGTTCCAGTGGACCTCGGACATGGCCACCTACATGACCCAGCAGATCGCCCTGGCCGTGAACGGCGAGGCCGACGCCAAGACGCAGCTCGACAAGATCGTCGAGTACGCCAACGCGAACCGCGTGGACCAGTGAGCATGCGCGCGGACACCGGCACCCGGCAGCGGAGGTCGACGATGAGATCCCACAAGTGGTTCACCCCGTGGCTGCTCCTCGCCCCCGCCGTGATCTGGGTGCTGGTGTTCGCGCTCTGGCCGTTCCTGAACACCGTCGTCCTCAGCTTCACGGACGCCCGCCCCCTGCGGACCCCGGAGTTCGTCGGCGGCGCGAACTACGAGCGCATGTTCGGCGACGAGATGTTCTGGAACGCGCTGACCACCTGCCTCATCTACGTGGTCGTATGCGTGCCGCTGCTCACGATCCTCCCGCTGCTCCTCGCCCTCCTCGTGCAGAAGAAGCTCCCCGGCATCTCGTTCTTCCGCACCACGTTCTACTTCCCCGTGATCGCCTCGGTCGTCGTGGTCGCCCTCATCTGGACCTGGCTGTTCGACAGCCGGGGCATCATCAACCAGACCCTGGAGTTCCTCGGCCTCATCGATCAGCCCATGGCCTTCCTCGTCGACCGCTGGCTGCTGCTCGGCTGCGCGATCCTGCTCACGGTGTGGAAGGGACTCGGGTACTACATGGTGGTGTACCTCGCCGCCCTGGGGAACGTGGGCAAGGAGCTGCATGAGGCCGCGATGCTCGACGGCGCGAGCTCCTTCCGCCGCTTCCTCTCCGTCACGATCCCGTCGGTGCGCGGGGCGATGCTCCTCATCGCCGTCCTCATCGCGGTGTCCGCCATGCGCGTGTTCGCCGAGCTCGACGTGCTCTCCAAGAGCACGGGCGGCCCCGGCGGCTACGACATGTCCCTCGTGATGCTCATCCGCCAGGTGGGGTCGGGCCTGAACGGCAACATCGGCTACGCATCCGCGATCAGCGTGGCGCTGTTCCTCCTCACGCTCGTGCCGCTCGCGGCGATCGCGTTCATGAACCGCGAGAAGAAGGCGAAGGTCTCCGCATGACGACTCTGACGACGCCCCCGGTGGAGAGCACTCCGCCGGCCCGGGACTCCGCGCGCCCGTCCCGCGAACGCATCTTCCGGCGCCGCGGCTCCGGCGACTTCAGCAAGCCCACACTCGGCGGACTCATCGGCCGGTACGCGCTGCTGCTGTTCGTCCTCTTCCTGGTGATCGGCCCCTTCGTCTGGCAGCTCTCCACCTCGTTCAAGGGCCCGCAGGAGAACATCTACTCCTTCCCGCCCGAGCTCATCCCCCGCGATCCGACGCTGCAGAACTACACGAGGGTCGCCGACATCGTCCCCGTCTACCTCTACGCCTGGCACTCGCTGCTCGTCTCGCTCGGCACCGTGCTCAGCAACGTGATCCTGGCCACGTTCGCCGGCTACGCCCTGGGCTGCATGCGCTTCCGCGGGAAGTGGATCGTCATGGGCATCCTGCTGTCCACGCTGCTGTTCCCCGGCGAGGTCACGGTCACCAGCAACTTCCTCACCATCCGCGCGCTCGGGCTCGCCGACACCCTGTGGGGCGTGTTCCTGCCCGGAGCGATCAGCGCCATGAATGTGCTGCTCGTCGCCACCGCGTGCCGGATGATCCCGAAGGACGTGCTCGACGCGGCCACCGTCGACGGCGCGACCACGTGGCAGCGCATCCGGCACATCGTGTGGCCGAACATCCGCGGCATGGTGTCGGTCGTGGCGATCTTCGCCTTCATCGGCGCGTGGGACGACTACCTCTGGCCGCTCATCGTGCTCTCCGACCCGGCCAAGTACACCCTGACCGTCGGCATGGCGTACCTCAACAGCAGCTTCTCGGTCGATCCGCGACTCATCGCCGCCGGCACCATGATCGCGCTCGTGCCCATCGTCATCATGTTCTCGTTCACGCAGCGCTTCTTCTTCAAGGGCGTGCAGGAGGGTGCACTGAAGGGGTGAACGCGCCGCTGCTCCGCCCGGCCTCGGGGCCCGCGGATCCTCCGTCGTCGCGCCCGCACGCCGGGGTGCTCCCCGGAGTCGTGTTCGCGTACTCGTTCGATCCCTCCCACGGCGCGCAGCGGATCGATGTCCCCGGCCTCGACGGCATCGCCTTCACCCCGGACACCGTGCTGCACTGGGCGTTCTACGCCGACGGCCCCGCCGCGACCCTCGCCCCGTGGGCCGCGCTCGCCGTCGCCGTCGACGTGCGGACCCCCGACGGCAGCCGGCTGAGCGACATCGCCGCCGTCCGTGACCGCTACGACTTCCCGCCCACGGCCGAGGGGCAGTTCGCCGCCCGGTGGAGCATGCCCGAGCAGTGGAACGCCGACAGCGTCGCCCTCGCACCCCTCGCCGTCGGGAGGGGCACCGGCACGGGCACGGTCGAGCTCGTCTTCGGCACGGCCGAGCTGGCGACCACGCCGGAGGCGCCCGCCGAGGTCAGCGGCTTCGTCCAGGTCCGCGTCGAGGAGCGCCCTGCCCCCGGCGATCTCCCGCCCGTCGAGCGGGTCGACACGCGGCGCGGCTCCCACTCCGGCCCCCGCTTCTCCCGCGGGAACACGATCCCCGCGGTCGCCGTGCCGCACGGCTTCACCTTCGTCACGCCCGCGACCGACGCGGCGGACCCGCGCTGGCCCTATCGCCCGTTCCTGCACGACGATCCGCCGGGGCGGCGTCTCGAAGCCCTGCAGTTCTCGCACCAGCCCAGCCCGTGGATCGGTGATCGCTCGGTGCTCCAGCTCATGCCGTTCCGGGGGACGCCGAGGTCGGACAGGGAAGCCCGGCGCCGCTGGATCGTCCCCGAGAGCGAGCGCGCCCGCCCGCACGAGTACACCGCGGACCTCGGCGACGGGCTGCAGGTCGAGATGACCGCGACCTCGCATGCCGCCGCGTTCCGCGTGCGGTGCGAGGACCCGCGCGCCGCCGTGGGGTTCGTGATCGACCAGCTCACGGACGATGGCCGACTCACCTTCACGGACGCCGGCTTCGAGGGCTGGATTCCCGAGGGGCCCGAGGACTGGGGGAACGCGCCGCGCTGCTACTTCGCCGGCACGGTGCAGAGCGCCTCGGACGCCGCGCACGGCGCCCTCGACGACGACGGGCGTGCCAGGGTCGCGGGCTTCGTCCGCGCCGTGGGCGCCGTCGAGGTGCGGGTCGGTGTCTCGTTCCTCTCCATCGCGCAGGCTCGGCACAGCCTCGCCCTCGAGGCACCTCCCGCCGTCCCCTTCGACGAGCTCCGCGCCCGCGCGGCCACCGCGTGGAACCGCCTGCTCGGGCGCGTGACGATCCCCGCGCTCCCCGAGGCCGAGCGTCCGTTCCGCGGCCTGGCCGACGAGGAGCAGCGCGCCCGGATCGCCGCCGCACTCCACCGGATGCACCTGTATCCGAACACGGCGGCGGAGAATGCGGGCACCGCGGACGCGCCGGAATGGCGGTTCGCCGACGTGTTCGCGCCCCGGACCACCTTCGGAGAGATCACCACCGGGGCGCCGGTCGCGGAGGGCGAGCTCGTCGTCAACAACGGCTACTGGGACACGTACCGCACGGAGTGGCCCGCGCTCGCGCTCCTCGACCCCGCGCTGGCCGGACGCCTGCTGGACGGGCAGCTCACCCAGTATCGCCGCGGCGGCTGGATGGCCCGCTGGAGCGCCCCCGGGTACGTCGACAGCATGGTCGGCACCTCGAGCGACCAGATCTTCGCCGACGCCGCACGGTGGGACGTGCCCTTCGACCGGGAGACGGCGTTCGAGAGCGGGTGGCGTCACGCGTGCGAACCGGGACCCGATCCGCGACGGGGTCGCAAGGGCATCGGCCGCGGGCGCTTCCTCGGCTTCATCCCGTCCGACGTCCCGGAGGGGATGAGTTGGAGCATCGAGAACGCCGTGAGCGACGCCGCCCTCGGCTGGTTCGCCGCCCGACTCGCGGCATCGGCGACGGCGGCGGACCAGGCCGCGCGCTATCGGGCCTTCGCGCGGTACTTCGCGAATCGCTCCCGCGCGGCGCGCGTGCTCTTCGACCCGGCGTCCGGATTCTTCCGCGGTCGCGCGGCGGACGGCTTGTTCGCTCCGATTTTCGATCCTCGGGTCTGGGGCGGGGACAACGTCGAGACGAACGCCTGGGGCATGTCGGTCGGCACGGTGCACGACGGGCCGGGACTCGCGGCGCTGCACGGCGGGCGGACCGGACTCGGCCGGCACCTCGACGCCCTCTTCGCGGAGCCGGAGACCGCCGACGAGCGCTTCGGCGGCGCGTACGGCACGGTCATCCACGAGCAGCGCGAAGCCCGCGCCCAGCGGTCGGGCATGTGCGCCCTGTCGAATCAGCCGGCCCATCACATCCCCTTCATGTACGCCTTCAGCGACCGGCCGTGGCACAGCGCGGGCCTCGTGCACGGCCTCGCACGCCGTCTCTTCGCCGGTGCCCACATCGGCCAGGGCTTCCCGGGCGACGAGGACAACGGGGAGATGAGCGGCTGGTGGCTCTGGGCCGCGCTCGGCCTGTATCCCCTGGAACTCGCGGCGGGGTCTCTGCGCATCGGGTCGCCGCTCTCGGACGACATCCGGGTCGCACGCGGAGACGGCTCGTCGCTGCGCATCCGCTCGCGACGGAGCTCCCCCGGCGCGCACGTGCTGGAGGACGCACGACTGGACGGACGCCGACTGTCCACCGCCGACCTCCCGATCGACGCACTCCAGGGAGATGCGGTGCTCGAGCTCGTGTTCGGCACGGACGCGGCGCGCGCGCTGGAGAGCGGAGAGGACACGCTCGACGCTGCGCCATGGCGCCGCGACCTCACGGGCGGAGAGGGAGAGGCCGTCGCCTCCGCGGATGTCCGCGAGGCGCGGCGCCTGTTCGACGACGGCGACCCGCAGGGTGACGAGGGCGTCCGGCTGCCGGAGGGCTCGTGGGTGGGCTGGCGATTCCCCTCGCCCCGCGGCCTCACCGACATCACCGTCACGAGCCGCGAGCCCGTCGCGGCCGGTGTGCTGCGCGGGGAGGTGGAGGGGGCCGACGGCTGCTGGCACCCGCTCACCACGACGCACCTCGAAGACCTTGCGCCCGATCGCACGACACCGTTCGCTCTGGAGACGCGGGTCGTGACCTCGGCCGTCCGCATCCGCACGGAGGCCGAGGTCACGCTCCGTCAGATCGAGCTCTTCGATCTGGACTGACCGGTACCGATGCCCCCGACCGGCGGCGGATGCTGGCGGCGCACGCGGATTCCGACGATGCTGGACGCATGCGCGCCCTCCGACTCCTCTGGCGGTACCCGGTCATCACGCTCACGGTCATCGTCTTCGTCGTGGTCGGGGTGCTGCACGCCACAGGCGAAGCGACCATCGGCCGGTGGATCGCCACGGTCTTCGTGGCTGCGGTGGTCGTGTGGACCCTCGTCGGCATGGTGCGCGACGTGCTCCGCGGTCACGTCGGGCTCGACATCCTCGCCGTCGTCGCTATGGTGGCGACCCTCGCCGTCGGCGAGTACATCGCGGCGCTCATCATCGTCCTGATGCTCTCCGGCGGCGAGGCACTGGAGGACTTCGCGGGCCGCCGGGCCAAGCGCGACCTCTCGGCACTGCTGGACCGCTCACCGCGCAGCGCTCATGTCCTCATCCACCCCGAGGATGCGGACTCGGACGAGGCGAGGGAGGCGCCCGTCGACGATGTGGCCGTGGGCGACGTGCTCCTCGTGCGCCCGGCGGAGATCATCCCCGTGGACGGCGAACTGCTCACCGACAGCGCGTCGTTCGACGAATCCTCGCTCACGGGCGAGAGCCTGCCCGTGACGCGTGGCGCGGGCGACGAGGTGCTGTCGGGCGCGATCAACGGCAGCCGAGCCATCCGTCTCCGCGCCCTGCGCACGGGTGCCGACAGCCAGTACCAGCAGATCGTGGCGCTGGTCGCCCAGGCCGAGTCCTCCCACGCTCCCATCGTGCGTCTCGCCGACCGGTTCGCTATCCCGTTCACCGCCGTCGCGCTCGTGCTCGCGGGGACGGCGTGGGCGATCTCCGGCGATGCCACGCGATTCGCCGAAGTGCTCGTGCTGGCGACGCCCTGTCCGCTGCTGATCGCCGCACCCGTCGCCTTCCTCGGCGGGCTCTCGCGGGCCGCGAAGTCAGGCGTCATCATGAAGAGCGGTGCGGTGATCGAGCAGATCGCGCGCGTGCGCTCGGCCGCGTTCGACAAGACCGGGACGCTCACCCAGGGGAGGCCGGAGCTCGTCGACGTGCGTCCGGCACAGGGCTTCGATGCGGATGAGATCCTGCGACTCGCCGCCTCGGCCGAGCAGTATTCCTCGCACGTGCTCGCCGACGGCATCCGTCGCGCCGCCTCCGCCCGAGGCCTGTCCCTGCACGGTGCGACCGAGGCGAGCGAGACCGCGACGAACGGGGTGTCCGCGACGATCGGCGGCCGCGCGGTCGTGGTGGGCAAGCCCGCGTACGTCGCCTCTCTCGCCCCCGACACCGTGCGGGCGGAGCTGGCGCCGGGACAGGCCGCCGCCTATGTCGCCGTGGACGGACGGTTCGCGGGGGTCCTGGTCCTCGCCGATGCCGCCCGCCCGGAGGCGCCGGCCGTGATCTCGTGGCTGCGGACGCACGAGGTCGACCGACTCGCGATGCTGACCGGGGATGTGGAGACCACCGCGGCGTCGATCGGACGGCAGGTCGGGATCGACGAGATCCACGCCGAGCTCCTGCCGCCCGAGAAGGTGCGTCTGGCCGCCGAGATGCAACCACGGCCCGTGCTGATGGTCGGCGACGGTGTGAACGACGCCCCGGTGCTGGCAGCGGCCGACATCGGCATCGCGATGGGCGCGAAGGGAGCGACGGCCGCCGGGGACGCCGCCGACGTCGTCATCCTCGTGGATTCGCTCGCCAAGGTCGTCGACGCCGTCGCGATCGGACGGCACACCCTCCGTGTCGCCCTCACCGCCATCTGGATCGGCATCGGTCTGAGCGTGGGGCTGATGGTCGTGGCGATGACCGGTGTCATCCCCGCGGTCGTCGGCGCACTGGTGCAGGAGCTCGTCGACCTCGCGACGATCCTCTACGCCCTGCGCGCGCTGAGCGGTCCGCCGAGCGACCTCCGCCCCTCCGCCTGAGCGCTGTTCGTGCACCGCGCGCGGTGCCGCCGCTCCCGTCCACAGGTTCCGTGTTCGTGGCTCTGTCGCTGCGGAATACCGTGACAGCCTGAGACCCCGGACTCAGACTGGAGGCATGACCTTGGACGACCCGCAGGTATGGACACTGATCGGCGTCTTCGCCGCCGTGATGCTCGGCGGCATGACGCTCATGACCTCGCAGCTCAGCCGCGTGATCCGTGCGGAGGTGGACCGCATCGACGGCACGCTCTCCGCACGGATCGACCGCATCGACGGCACGCTCTCCGCACGGATCGACGGCCTCGACGCCCGGCTCGGACGCATCGAGACGAAGGTCGACGATCTCGACAGGGAGCTCACGAACCTGGCGACGCGGTTCTGGCGCTCGCAGTGACCGGCACGCAGCCTCAGATCGCCACGTCGCCGACGAGGTTGACCTTGATGCCCATGCCGTCGAACATCGCGGCCTTGGCGATCAGCGCCTTGTCCGCGGTCTCGGCATCGGGGGCGTAGACGAGCTGCGCGTGGTTCGCCTTGTGCCGCGCCATGAACTGGTCGCGCGAGATGCCGTGCAGCACCACGTGGGCGATCGGCCACTCCGGGTTCGTGGCGTCCTTCCGGCGCTGCGTCTCCTCCGCGGGAAGCTCGACGACCGACGCGCGGAAGATGTCCGCCTGCAGGACCCCTTCGGCGATGAACACCCGGGAGAGCACGACCTCGCCGGGCTTCGAGACACCGTTGATCGTGGCGCCGCCCGCAGGGAAGAAGACGTGCCCCTGGCGCCAGCCCTCCGCGTTCTGCCAGCCGCCGAGGTGGGAGGCCGGCACCGAGCCGGAGATCTCGTACACCCAGACGAACTGCCCGTCGTGGTCCTCCCCCCAGCGCACGTCGTGGAGGGTGTTGTCGGGCACGAGCCCCATCGCGCGCCAGACACGGTCGGTCACGAGCGCATCGACGGCGACGCCCTCGTCAGCCTCGTTGAAGTGCGGGAACGCGCGCCCTTCGTGCAGCACGCGGGAGCCGTCGCGCGAGGTCACCGGCGGGCGCTCGGTGGAGTTCAGGATCCCCTCCGCCAGGTCCGACGCCGGGACGAGATCCTTCAAGCCCTGCTGGTACTGGATGCCGACCGCGTCGAGGCCGAAGTCGTCGGCGATGCGGAGGGCGGCGATGTACATCTTGAGCTGCCACTGCACCTGCTCGCGGGTGAGCTCGGTCGCGGCGTCCTCGCCGTAGCGGAAGGTCATGCCGCGCTCGATCAGCCAGTCGTAGGCGGCGTCGGCCTCCTCCTCGGTGACGTTCAGCATCTCCGCGTAGAGAGCCGACTGCGACAGGCGCTCCTTGTAGATGCCTGTCTGGTTGAGGAGCTCGTCGTCGAAGATGGCGTTGTACATGCCCATGCAGCCCTCGTCGAAGACGCCGATGATGGCCTTCTCGGCGCGCAGCTCCGCGGCGAGCGCCTCGCCGAGCTGCTTCTCCGGGCTGTCCGGCAGTGCGGGGAGCGGACGCACGTGGGAGGCATCGTGGGTGATGGTGCCGGTCTCCGTCCACTCCCGGATGCCGTCGCGGAACCAGTCGTCGGTGAAGTCGACCGACCAGATCGTCGCGTACGGCTTGTCCATCTTCGTCAGGCCCGCGTTGAGGCCGAGGAGGCCGACGAGGCCGGGCCAGTCGCCCGCGAAGTTCGCCACCGTGAGGATCGGGCCCTCGTGCGTGCGGAGGCCCGCGAGCACGTGGTGCGAGTACTGCCACACGGCCTCGGCGACGATGAGCGGCGCGTCGACGGGGATGTTCTTGAAGACCTCGAGCCCCATGCGCTGGCTGGAGATGAAGCCGTGACCGGTCTCCGGGTCGACCTCATTGGCGCGCACGACCGTCCAGCCGAGGTCGTTCAGCACGCCGGTGACCCCGGCCTCGAGCTCGACCTGGGTGGGCCAGCCGGCCGTGTTGGCCGACTCTCGGAGGTCGCCGGAGGCGATCAGGTAGGCGGTCTTCGGCGCAGCGGCGGGACGGGAGGCCGGGGTGGGCAGGGTGTAGGCAGTCATGAGTTCTCCGGGGTCGCGGGGGTGGGGGATCCGTCGCGCTGGGCGGCGGCGAGTTCATGGACGACGTTCTTCGAGCCGTCGTAAAGGCGCACGTAGCGGTCGAAGAGGGCGTCGGCGAAGGGGCGCAGAGCCTCGTCCGGGCGGACGGTGTCAGCGATGGGGTTCCAGTCGGTGATCGCGGGCGCGGCACCGTCGGCGGCCGTGGCCGTCGCCGCGAGGAAGGCGGCGCCGTAGCTCGCGCCGATCGTGGTCTGCGGCACCTCCTGCACGAGCCCGGTGATGTCCGAGACGATCTGCAGCCACAGCCGTCCCTGCGTGCCCCCGCCGACCGCCACGATACGGCGGATGTCGGCGCCGGCGGCGCGCATGGTCTCGACGTTGTGGCGCACGCCCAGCGCGGTGGCCTCGAGGGCAGCGCGGTAGAGGTCTCCTCGGGTGTGCCGGAGGGTGAGCCCGGCGATGACCCCGCGGGCGTCGGGATCCTGGATCGGGGTGCGCTCACCGGCGAAGTACGGCAGCATCAGCAGGCCGTTCGCGCCGGGCCCCGACTCCTCCGCCTCGGCGAGCAGCGCCGGGTAGTCGGCACCGGAGAGGTCCTTCAGCCACGCGGTGAGCGCTCCGGATGTGGACAGCCCGCCGGCGAGGTTGCGCGTGCCCGCGAAGGCGCCGGCCGTCGTCCACATCGAGGGCGTGCGGAGGGTCTGCTCCCCGGTCGCGACGAGGAACATCGTCGTGCCGTACATCAGCATGAGGTCGCCGACCTCGTGGGCGCCGACGCTCACCGCCTCGGTCCAGGCGTCGATCGTGCCGGTGATGACCGGGGTCCCCTCGGGCAGGCCGGTCAAGGCGGCCGCAGCGGTGGTCACGGTGCCCGCGACCTCCCCCGCCCAGCGCAGCGGCGGCTGCTCGATCGTCCCGGCGAACCGCTGCCACCAGGGGTCGTGCCACTGCTCGCCCTCGATGTCGTACAGCGGCGAGACCTGGCTGGCGGACTGGTGGTCGAGGACGTAGGCGCCGGTGAGCTTGCGGACCAGCCAGGAGGCGGGCATGTAGAGCCGCCGTGCGCGCTGCCAGGCTCCCGGCTCCTCCTCGGCGACCCAGGCGATCTTCGGCCCACCGGCCTGCGAGGTGAGCGTCGAGCCGCCCACGCGGGTGATCTCCTCGGCGCCGAGCTCCGCCGTCATGCGCTCGATCTGCGCGGTGGAACGGGTGTCGACACCGTAGAGGATCGCGGGGCGCACGGGCTCGTCGTCCTCGTCGGCGAGCAGGACGCACGGGCCCATGCCGCTCACGCCGACGCCCACGACCTCCGCGTCGGGGACCGCGGCGAGAAGGTCGGTGGCCAGCTCGACGAACTCGTCCCACCAGATCCGGCCGTCCATCTCGACCCATCCGGACTGCGGACGGGAGACGTCGTGCGCGCGGGTCGCCGTCGCGAGGATCGTGCCGGCGGGGTCCACGAGGACGCCTTTGCTGCTGGACGTGCCGATGTCCACCCCGAGGGTGCAGCGCATGGTCTCTCCTTCGATCCCGACGGGCCGTGCGGGCCCGGATCCAGGCTACGCGAAATCGATTTCATGATGCAAGGCACGGACTGATCCTCCACAAGTGATCGTGGCTCCGTGAGACTCCACGATCTGCGTCGTCACCGCGAAAGAAGGGCCGCTCAGCACCGGAATACCGTGACATCCTGACCCCTCCGATCGAGACTGGAGGCATGCCCTTGAACGACCCGCAGGTATGGACGCTGATCGGCATCTTCGTCACGACGATGCTCGGCGGCATGACCCTCATGACGACGCAGTTCGGTCGCGTGCTCCGTGCGGAGATCGGCGGGCTGCGCGGAGAGATCACCGGCGAGATCGGCAGGCTCCGCATCGACATGACGACCGCGACCACACGGCTACGCGATGAGATGGGTGCGCTCCGCATCGACATGACCACCGAGATCTCCGGGCTCCGCACCGATACGAGCACCGAGGCCGCGGGCCTCCGCACCGATGTGACGAACGAGGTCAGCGGACTCCACGGGGCATTGGCGGCGCTGCACGCAGCGATGATGCGCGAGGTCGGAGGGCTGCGCGCGGCGATCGGAGCGCTGCACGGAGCGATGATCGGGCTCCGTGGCGAGATGATCGGCCTCCGTGGCGAGATGACCGCACGGCTCGACGGCCTCGATCACCGCCTCGATCGATTGGAGGTGAAGGTCGACGATCTCGACAAGGAGATGACGAACCTCGCGGCACGATTCTGGCGCTCGCAGTAGAAGCGTCCGGTTCAGGCGCGCGCGGCCGCGCGCTGCACCTCGCCGGAGAGCACGATCGTCCGGGCCGGTTGCTCGTCGCCCTTGATCCGATCCAGCAGCATCCGGGCCGCCGTCACACCCATGAGCCGCGCGGGGAGCCGCACGACGGTGACGGCGGACGGGGACAACGTCGTGAAGGGCAACGATCCGATGACCGCGACGCCGAGCTGCGGCGGGGTGAGGCCGCGCTCCGTGAGCACCTGGATCGCCCCGACGCCGATGAGGTTGTTTCCGGCGACCACCGCGTCCGGCGGCTCCGGCAGCGCGAGGAGCTCCTCCATGGCCGCGCGCCCGCCGTCGACACGGAACGTGGCGAAGCGCTGGAGCGAGGAGAGGTCATGATCGGAATCCATCGCCGAGAGCGCCTCCCGCCAGCCTTCCGCCCGCTCGGCCGCGGTGTCGATGTGCGCGGGGCCGCCGATGTACGCGATGCGGCGATACCCGGCGTCGATCAGGCTCTGCGTCGCTACAGCTCCCGCCTCCCGGTTGGCCATCACCACGCCGTCGATGTCGGTGACCGTGCGACGGTCCACGGCGACCACCGGCCGCCCCGTCGCCCGCACCGGGGCGAGATCCGAGTGCTCATCCGCCGTCGCGATGATCACCCCCGACATGTTCTCGGCGATCGCGATCCGGAGGTACGTCGCTTCCTTCTCGACCTGGGCGTCGGAGTTGCACAACACGACGGAATACCCCGCTTCGGACGCCGCATCCTCCACGCCGCGCGCCATCTCGGTGAAGTACGGGTTCTCGATGTCCGGGATGACCAGGGCGATGACCTCGGAGCTCTGCGTCCGCAGGGTACGCGCGGTCCGGTTCGGGGTGAAGCGCAGTTCCTCGGCCGCCGCCCGCACGGCCGCCGCCTTCTCCTCCGACACGCTCGTGCCGTTGAAGACGCGCGAGACGGTGGCCGGGGAGACGCCGGCCTGCCGCGCGACGTCGTAGATCGTGGCCATGGGCACCCACTGTAACCGGTTTCAGCCCTCTCAGACCTCCGCAACGAACCGTCAGCGGTGCGCGGCAACCACCTGTGCGACGGCCGCCCGCTCGTCGGCGGAGGGTTCGGCGATCGCCATACGACAGTGCGTGTCCACGACGTCGAGCACGCGGTACGCCTCCTTCATGCGCGCCATGTCGCCGCCGATGAGCGCGACGACATCGTCCACGGCGGTCTGTGCCGCGGCGATGGCGTCCGCATCGCCCGAACGTCCGGCGTCGGCGAGGGCACGGAAGGGCTTTGGCGTCACGGAGGAGACGCCCGAGACGACGCCCTGCGCGCCCGCTTCGACGGCCGCGATGAGGTCGCGGTCGGCGCCGGTGTAGAGCTCGAAGTCGGCCGGCACCACCGCGCGGTACGCCGCGATGTCGTCGAGGGGGAGCTCGCTCACCTTGGCCCCGACCACGTTCGGCAGGGCGGCGATGCGCACGAGCAGTTCCGGCGAGACCGGGTTCCCGCTGCGCGCGGGGTAGATGTAGACGTAGAGGCGCCCCTCCCCCACGGCCGCCGAGATGGCGCGATAGTAGTCGAGGATCGCGTCGTCCGTGGCACGCAGGTAGTAGGGGGTGAGGGCCGCGAACTCCGTGGCCCCCAGCTCCTTCGCGATGCCCACCAGGCGCACGGCCTCGAAGGTGCTCGGCTGCCCGACGTGCACGATGACGCGCATCCGGTCGGCCAGCTCCTCCAGCGCCGCTCCCACGAGTCCCCGGAACTCATCCGCGTCCACGGCGGGGAACTCGCCCGTGGTGCCGAGGACGAAGGCGCCCTCGTTGCCCGAGTCGGCCACGAACCGGAAGATCGCGCGCGACCCCTCGAGGTCGAGGGCACCATCGCGGTGGAACGCGGTCGGGACGGCGGTCAGGATGTCGTAGCGGGTCACTTCTCGGTCTCCTCGGGGGTCGTGCTCTGGCGGTTCTTGCGGTCGGCGCGTCCCCGGCGCGCACCGGCGTCGACGTTGCGGACCGTGGAGGTGAGCAGGTCGGGCTGCGCCGCGAGTTCGTCGTGCGCCTTCTCGATCTGCACGATGCTGTCGGCGTGGAGGATCGAGACCGAGGCCCGCTCTGCCCGGGGCGTGCGGGCGGCACGGATCGCCGGCATCACGATCGACAGCACGGCCAGCGCGAGCAGCACGAGGGCGATGGGACTGACGACCTCGAAGAACGGCCGCGTCGGCAGGATCGCCAGCGTGCGGGCGAGGTTCTCCTCGGCGAGCGGACCGAGCAGGAGGCCGAGCACCACGGGTCCGGCCGGAACCTGCATGCGCTTGAGCAGAACGCCGATCACACCGAAGACGAGCATCGTGACGACCGTCGACAGGCTGTTCGAGGTGGCGTACGTGCCGATGATGCAGAAGATGAGGATGCCGCTCCACAGGTACGGCTGCGGCACGTCGAGCAGCTTGACCATGCCCTTCATCCGTACGAGGCTCAGCGCGAGCGACAGGAGGGTCGCGACGAGCATGATCCCGACGATCGAGACGACGAGGTCGGGACGGTTGGTGAACAGCGTGGGCCCGGGGGTGATGCCCCAGATGATCATCGAGCCGATCATGACCGCCATCACGGAGTCCCCGGGGATGCCGAGCGCCATCGTCGTGGTGAGCGAGCCGCCGAGCGTGGCACTGGAGGCGGTATCGGACGCGGCGACGCCCTCGATCGACCCCTTGCCGAACATCTCCGGGTGCTTCGACGCCTTGCGCGCCCGCTCCCAGCCGATGAGCCCGGCGATGTCGCCGCCGGCCGCCGGAATGAGGCCGACCCCGAGGCCCACCGCCCCGCCGACCGCGGTGGCCCGTCCGCTCTGCTTCAGCTCGGCGCGGTTCGGCCACCACCGGCCGAGGCTCGAGATCGGTCGGATATGCGACTTCCGGTGCGTAAGGAGCTGATCGAACAGCTCGGCGATGCCGAAGAGCCCGATGATGACCGCGATGAAGTTCACGCCCTCGACGAGTTCCAGCACACCGAACGTGAAGCGCTGGTCGGCGGTGGCCGCATAGGTGCCCACGCTGCCGAGCATGAGTCCGAAGAGACCGGCCAGGATGCCCTTGAGCATCGACTTCGACGAGATGCCGATCATGATCGCGATGCCGAAGACGACGAGCGCGAACAGCTCGGGCGACTTGAAGTAGTCCCGGGCGAAGCTGGCGATCGGCACGGCGGCGACCGAGAAGAGCGCGAGCGAGGCGAGGATGCCGACGGCCGAGACGATGGCCGAGATGGTCAGCGCGAGCCCGGCCCTGCCCTGTTTCGCCATCGGATAGCCGTCGAGGGTGGTGGCGATGGACGCGGGAGTCCCCGGGGTGTTGATGAGGATGGACGGCACCCGGTCGCCGAAGTTCGCCGCGACGTAGATCGTCAGCAGCACCGCGAGGCCCTGCACGGGTTCGAGGGTCATGGTGAAGCCGGCCGCGAGCGCGACGGCCATGGTCGCGGTGATGCCGGGAAAGGCACCGACCATGAAGCCGAGGACGAGGCCGACCGCCATGTACAACAGGATCGAGATGTCGAGGAGCGAGTTCAGCCCCTCCAGGAGCGCGTTCACAGGGGGATCCTCAGGAGCATGCCGAAGACGACGTAGACGAACGCCGTGACGGCGGCGGAGTAGATGACGAGGCTCAGCCAGCGGCGGTGGCCGTAGAGGAGCATCAGTGCGGCCATGAGCAGGGCGCAGGCGATCGGGAAGACCTCGATCCGGTAGCCGAAGAGGATGACCGAGCCGAGGGCCCAGAGTGCGATGAAGGCACCGGCGATCGCGATCGTCACGACGACCCGGAGGACGCCGCCCGGCTGGATGCGCTCGAGGTCCTCCCGCGTGGGTGCCGGTCGCGTGATCGCCACGGCGAGCAGGGCGATCGCGACCATGACGCCGGTCACGCCGATGACGAGCGGCCAGAAGCGCGCGTCGATCTGTCCGGGGGTGGCCTCGCGGCGCAGCGGGATCTGCGTGGCGAGGAAGAGATAGCCGGCGGTGATCGCGAGGGCGACGGCGGCGAACGCGATCTCGAGGGGTCGCGAGGCGGTCGCCCCCTCGTAGCCGCCCGGCGCTGCCGACTCGGCCGCGGTGTCGGGGCTGGTCATGGTGCTCCTTCGTCGGAGGGCGCGGTGGGGTCGGCGCGTGCCGACCCCACCGGGGGTGTTCAGCCCAGGAGGTCCTGGAACAGGGCGAACTGGTCGTCGACGAACCCGGTCCACTCCGCGGAGTCGCGGTAGACCACGAGGTTGCCGGCGTCCGCCTGGAACTTCTGGTAGCTCTCGGACTCCACGGCCTCCTTGACGGCGCCCTCGAGGGCGTCGTGCACGTCGTCGGGCAGGCCGGCCGGTGCGTAGATGCCGCCCCAGCCGCCGAAGACGACGTCTTCGCCGATGGCCTCCTCGACCGTCTCGACGTCCTCCGCGTCCGGGTGACGCTCGTCGTTCATGACCGCGAGGATGCGGACGGCCTCGCCCTGCGCGAGGGCCTCGCCGAGTCCGGAGACGGCGGCGACGGTCTCGCCGGACGCGGCCGCCGCGACCGCCGTGGCGCCACCGTCGTAGGGGACCGGGGTGAAGTCGGCGTCCGTGGCCTTGCCGAGGCCGAGGGTGGCGGCCTCCCAGATCGAGCCGGCGCCGGAGTTCGCGACCGTGACCGCGCCGGACTTCGCCTGGGTCACGAGGTCGTCGAGGGTCTCGATGCCGCTGTTGGCACCTACCGTGATGACGCCGGGGGCGAGCATGATCTGTCCGAGCAGGTCGAAGTCGTCGGGCAGCACGTCGGCGCTCTGGGTCGTGTTGAGCATCGCGATCTCGACGGGCGCGAAGCCGATGACGTAGCCGTCCGGATCCTGCGAGCCGACGTACTCCATTGCGAGGGCTCCCGCGGCGCCGGGCATGTTCTCCGGGATCACGCTGACGCCGAGGATCTTCTCCAGCTCGGTCGCGAGCGCGCGGGACGACAGGTCGGAGCCGCCGCCGGGGTTGGCCTGGATGATCAGCCGGATGTCGTCCTCGGGATAGGTCGAGGCGGCCCCCTCGCTCTCGTCGACCTTCGTGCAGGCCGAGAGCACCAGAGCGGTGGCGGCGAGGGCGGCGAAGGCAGCGGCCGCCCGAGTGATGCGCATGCGGGGCATCTTTGCTCCTCTACGTGGGTCGACCGTGTTGTCGACACCGCGAGGTTATCAGTGTTGACTGTTAACAGTCAACACTGACGGGGTCACCGCACCCGACACACGGCCAGGAGGTGCGGGCTGAGCTCCCGGATTCCGGGGACGGTGCTCCCGGCTCGCGCCAGCAGGAGAGCCGCCTGCGTGAGCGCCGTCTCCTCGGCGGGCATCCCTTCCAGCAACAGCCCGCCGGGCCCTTCGACGCCATGCACCTCCAGGACGTCGAGTCCGGCGGCGACAGCCTCCTCGGCGAGCGACTCCGCCGTATGGAAGTGCCCCGCCGGGAAGCGACCCCGCGAGGAGGGCGCCCCGTGTTCCAGCAGTGCGCCGTGTTCGTCGTCGAGGTGGAGGTCGGTGACGCCCAGCGCGAGCTGACCGAATCCGATGAACCGCGAGAGGCCGGCCGCGAACACCCACCCGCCGGATCTCACCACCCGTGCGGCCTCGCCGAGCGCCTGGAGACGGTCCGCGCGGTCGGCCAGGTGGTACAGCGGGCCGAGGAGAAGGGCGGCATCGAAGCTATCCGCGGCGAACGGCAGCGAGCGCGCGTCGCCCACGCGGGCGTCCACACCTCGCTCCGCCGCACTCCGGACATGATCCCGCACCGGGTCGACGAGGGTGACCCGATGTCCGCGGTCGAGGAGCGAGCGCGCATGGACGCCCGCCCCGCCTCCGACATCGATCACGCGACCCTCGGCGAGGTGCTCCGCGATCAGCTCCTGGATGCGCTGGTGCTCCAGCGGCCCCTGCGCCGACCGGGTCGTCAACCGCGCCGATTCGTCGAACTGCTCCTCGTAGTAGTCGCGGATCCGCTCGTCGAGCTCGCGCTGGTCCATGGTCGGCCTCCGATCGGTAGGCCTCCATCATCCACGCCCGCCTGCGCGAAGGACGGCGCCAGGCGGGGATGCCCGCCTGGCGCCGTCCCTCCGCGTCTGGCCGGGCTAGCCGGCCGTGGCGTTCTCGTACGCACGCATCGCGGCCTCCTGCGCTTCCTTCAACGCGTCCTCCGGCGACTTGTCCCCGAGCAGCGCCGCCGTGATGGCGTTGTTGAGCTCGTTCTGGATCTCCTGGCCCGCCGGGGAGGAGCCGAACGACTGCCCGTAGTCCACCACGTCGTAGTAGGTGGAGATGACCTGGTCGAAGCCGGCGTTGCCGCTGTCGGTGACGAAGGTCTCTCGGATCGACTGGTCAGCGGACGGCGACCCGGTGAACAGCCCGGTGTTGATCCCGCCGTCGGTCTTCAGGGTCTCGGCACGCGCCTCGCCCGCCGCATTCCACGCGTCGTCGGAGGTGAGGTTGACCATCCACGCGCACGCCGCCGCGGGGTTCTCCGCGCCGGCCGGGATCACGAACGCGGTGCCCGAGGCGACCGAGAACGGCTCCCCGTCGGCATTCCGGAACGGCACCGCCTCGAGGTCGATCTGGTCGGCGTAGGGGCTCAGCACGTTCGGGTACCACTGGGCATTCACCTGCGCCCCGACCTGCTGGGCGACGAACTGGTTCTGGTCGCCGAAGGCGTCGAACGAATCGGTGAAGCTTTTTCGGCCGCGAAGCCGCCCTGCGCGTCGGTGATCTGCTTGAGCATCTCGATGCCGGCCACGTTGCTGGGGTCGTCCAGGGTGGGCGCCCCCTTCTCATCGTTGAGCTGGCCACCCATGCCGAGGATCCACAGCCCGGCCTGGCCGGTCGCGACCGGGTCGAACCCGAGCCGCGTGGGCACGCCGCCTGACTCCTGGTACATCTTCTCGATCGCGCCGAGCAGCACGTCGGGCTTGGAGGTGTCGATCTCGTCCGCCGTCACCCCCGCCTCGTCGAGCACGGCCTTGTTCAGCAGGATCGCCGGCGGCTGGTAGAACTGCGGCACCGCCCACACCGCATCGTCGTAGGTGACGTCGTCGACGACGAAGGGGTACCAGTGGTCCCGCGGCGAGACGTCCTGGGCGGCGAAGCACTCGTCGAGCGGCATGATGAGGTCCTGCGCGGCATAGGTGGTCACGTACCGGCGGTCCATCTGCACGACGTCGGGCACGTCACCGCTCGCGATGCGGGTGGTGAACTTCTGCGCGTCGAAGGCCGTCGCGTCGAGATCGACCTCGACGTCCTTCAGCTGCTCGGCGGCGTAGTCCATGCGCGAGGTCCCGACGTTGTCGGCGTTCTCGAAGCCCCACGCCTTCAGCGTGCCGCTCGGCTCCGCACCGAAGTCGGCGTCGGCTGCCTGGTCGTCTCCCCCTCCCCCGCCGCACCCGGCGAGGACGAGGACGGATGCCACGGCGACCGCGGTGATTCCCAGCATGCGTGTGCGCATGACTGCTCCTTTCGATCTGTGGTTCGTCATCCCTTGCGCCCCTGGGTCGCGACGCCCTCGATGAAGGCGCGCTGCCCGAAGGCGAAGAGGATGAGCATCGGGAGGGTCACCAGGAGGGAGGCGACCATGACGTACTGGTAGTCGCCGTGACCGCCCGCGGTGGGGCTGTACTTGGTCATGGCGTAGGCGATGCCGAGCGGCGCGGTGAACTCGTCCACCGATCCGGCGTTGAGGTAGATGAGGGCGGCCTGGAGGTTGTTCCAGCTGGCCTGGAACTCGAACAGGAACACGATGACGAACGACGGGATCGACAGCGGCATCGCGATCCGCCAGAACAGTCCCCAGGCGCTGGCCCCGTCGAGCCGCGCCGCCTCGAACAGCTCCCGCGGCAGGCCGAGGAAGAACTGGCGCTGCAGGAAGATGTAGAAGGCCGAGCCGAAGAGGTTCATGCCCCACAGCGGCACCCAGGTGCCGAGGAGTCCGGTCTCCTTCCAGATGAGGTAGATCGGGATCATCGTCACCGCGCCGGGGAGCATCATCGTCGCGAGCACGAGGCCGAACAGCAGCCCGCGCCCCGGGAAGCGGAAGTAGGCGAACCCGAACGCGACGATCGAGCTGGAGATCGCGACGGCACCGGCGGCGAGCAGCGCGATGGCGATGCTGTTGCCCATCCAGTTCAGCAACGGGAGCTGATTCCACACCTCGACGTAGTTCTCCGGCACGAAGGTCTTCGGGATGAGGGCGTTGTCGAACACCTCTCCCCGCGGCTTGAAGCTCGCCGCGATGAGCCATGCGAACGGATACAGGAACAGCAGCGCGAACAGCACGAGGATGACGTTCAGGACGATCCGGGCGACGAGGCTCTTCGGCTGCCGCAGCCGCCGTCGCCAGCGCGAACGGGCGGCGACGGTGGTCGTGAACGTGCCCGGGGCCTTCTCGGACTCCGCCTCGACGGGGACCTGACGCAGGGTCTGGGACATCAGCGGTCTCCCTCGTAGTAGACGAAGCGGTTGCCGACCTTCACCTGGATGAGCGTGATGATCATGATGAGGACGAACAGCAGCCATGTCATCGCCGCCGCGAAGCCGAAGTTGAACTGCCGGAACGCCTGCTGGAACAGGTAGATCGCGTAGAAGAGGGAGGCCTCCGGCGACGAGTTGCTCTGATCCCGCCAGAACAGCAGGTACGCCTGGTCGAAGATCTGGAACGCGGCGATCGACAGCACGATGACGTTGAAGAACATCGCCCCCGAGATCATCGGGAGGGTGATCGAGAAGAACTTCCTGATCGGTCCCCCGCTCCGTCGAGCGAGGCCACCTCGTACAGCTCGACGGGCACGTTCTTCAGCGCCGCGAGGAAGATCACCATGGTTCCCGCGACCGTCCACAGCGTCATGATCACGATGCTCGGCTTGACCCACGCGGGGTCGACGAGCCACTGCGGTCCCTGGATGCCGAACACCCGGAGGAACTGGTTGATCGCGCCGGAGTTGCCGTTCAGGAGCAGGAAGAACACGGCGGCGGTCGCGACGGCCGGCGTCATCTTCGGCAGGTAGTAGAGCACGCGGAAGGCTCCGGCACCGCGCCCGACGCGGTTGAGCAGCAGAGCGAGGATGAGCGCGAACACGATCTCCAGCGGCACCGCCATCACCACGTAGAACAGCGTGTTCGCGAGCGAGACGCCCACCCGGGGGTCCTCGAACAGGTTGGCGTAGTTGTCGATCCCGACGGGGCGGGCGCTGTTCGTGGCGAGGTTGTAGCTGCTGAACGAGATGTACAGGCTGTAGACCATCGCGCCGGCCGTGAAGATGAGGAATCCGAGGAGCCAGGGAGAGATGAACAGATAGCCGGCGAGGGCCTCTCGGCGGTTGTACCGGTCCCGCTGGCGGGTCTTGATCGGCATCCACCTGCCTCCTGTCCGAGGACGCGCAGACACGGCGGTCCCGTCCTGGCGCGATGCTAGGTCCGCAGAAGCGGTTCCCCTCGGGGCTTGCGCAGAACCGTTTCCTGTGGTTCACCTGAATGCCCACTCGGCGCGCTGATTCCCTGGATGACGTTCCTCAATAGGATGTGGGGAATAAACACGGAGGAGGGCCGGGGGAATGTTCGACGAGCGACGGCGACAGGCAGCGCTCGAGGAACTGGGGATCCTTGACACACCACCCGATGAGCGGGTGGATCGGGTGGCACGACTGGCGAAGGAGATGTTCGGCGTGCCGATGGTCAGCGTCTCGCTGATCGACCGCGACCGGCAGTGGCGCAAATCGCAGATCGGCCTCGGGGGGAACGAGGCACCGCGACAGGACTCGTTCTGCGACTACACCGTGTCGCAGGACCGGACGGTGGTGGTGGAGGACGCGAGCACGACCGACCTCTTCGCCGAGAACCCGTTCGTGACCGGCGATCCGCACCTCCGCTTCTATGCGGCCCATCCGCTGCACGCGCCGGGCGGCGAGCCGGTCGGGACGCTGTGCGTGCTCGACACGGAGCCGCACACCTTCACCGACGCCCAGCAGGACCTCCTGCGTGACCTCGCGTTCTGGGTGCAGACGGAGCTTGCCCAGGATGCGGACATCGACCATGCCGCCGTGGTGCAGCGGGCGCTGCGCCCGCGGGTGCACCCGGAGGTCGAGGGCTACACGATCGCCGCCGGGGCCGCCCCCCGAGGGATGCTCGCGGGGGACTACTACGACTTCTCCCGTCACGGCGACGCGATCCGCGTCACCCTCGCGGACGCGATGGGCAAGGGCACCGGGCCGGCCCTGGTCGCGGCCACCGTGCGGGCGTCGCTGCGCACGGCACCGGAGCGCTCGCTGGCCGACGCCGTGATCGAGGTGGACCGCCTGCTCGAGGACGACCTCGCCGACACGTCGATGTTCGTGACCGCGGTCGTCGCGGAGCTGCGACCCGAGACGGGAGAGCTCGAGGTCATCGACGCCGGACACAGCCTGGCGTTCATCGTCCGTTCGGACGGATCGTGGACGCCTCTCCGTTCCACGAACCTGCCGCTGGGAATGGGGATGGGCATCGCCGACCCCCGGGTGCCGATGACCGCGCGACTCGAGGTCGGCGACGCCTTCCTCTGCTGCAGCGACGGACTCCTCGACGTGCTCGACGCCGACGATCCGTTCGGTCACGTCGAGCGCGTGCTCACCGCGATGGGACCCGACGGTGCCGTGCGCGAGGCCCTGCGACTCGCGAACGACGACCGCGCCACCGACGACATCACCGTCGTGGTGGTGCGGAGGGACGCATGACCGCGCGGTTCGCGACCATCCGCGTCCTGGCCCTGCTGTCGGTCCTGCTCGGCGTCAACTACGTCGCCTGGCGGTGGCTGGAGTCGGTGAACTGGTCTGCCTGGTGGATCGCGGTGCCGCTCGTGATCGCCGAGACCTACAGCCTCATCGACACGTTCCTCTTCTGTCTGACGATGTGGCGCGCGAAGGAGCGTCCCGCGCCGGTGTCGCCGCCGCAGGGCACGGTCGACGTGTTCATCACGACCTACGATGAGCCGATCGGGCTCGTCATGACGACGGCGAAGGCGGCGAAGCGGATCGCCTATCCGCACTCCACCTGGATCCTCGACGACGGCTCCCGCCCCGAACTCGAGGCGGAGGCCCGAGCGGCCGGCGTGGGCTACCTCACGCGTTCCGAGGACTGGACCGGCAAACCCCGGCACGCCAAGGCCGGCAATCTCAACAGCGCGCTCTTCCAGACCGATGGCGAGTTCCTCCTCATCCTCGACGCCGACCAGGTGCCGGATCCGCTGATCCTGCACCGCACGCTCGGGTACTTCGCCGATGACCCGGAAGTCGCCCTCGTGCAGACGCCGCAGTGGTTCGTTAACGTCGACGAAGCCGATCCGCTCGGCAGCCAGGCGCCGCTGTTCTACGGGCCGATCCAGCAGGGGAAGGACGGCTGGAACGCGGCCTTCTTCTGCGGGTCGAACGCCGTGCTCCGCCGCGAAGCCCTCATGCAGCTCGGCATCGTCGGCTACGTGCGGAACGTGACCGACTCCGCCGCGCGGGCGCTGAAGACCTCCGAGGCGCTGATCGCCCGCGAGGCCGAGACCGCGACGGACCCGGCCCTCGCCACGGAGCTCGGAGCGCTCCGTATCGCGATCGCGCGCAGCCGCAAGGAGCTCGCCGCGGGGACGTCGGTCGCCGAGGTCGCCGCCCGGGTGGGCGACGCGGTCGACGATGCCTCCCGCATTCTCGTGGCCCACGACCTCGACGGCATCCGCGCCGACCTCGCCGTGATCGAATCCCTGCCGGTGCAGCATGACGCCGATCTCGGACAGGTGATCGTGGACGAAGCGGGGCTCGAAGCCCTCGCCGCCTCCGACCTTTCCCCCCTCACCGCCGTGGAGGCCGTCCGCGGACTGCTCGACGCGCTCCGCCTCGACCGGGCCGATGAGGCGCAGCCGATCCTCCCCCTCGCCACGATCTCGGTGACGGAGGACATGGCGACCGCGATGCAGCTGCACGCCCTCGGCTGGAAGAGCGTCTACCACCACGAGATCCTGGCGCACGGCCTCGCCCCGGAAGACCTCCGGACGATGCTCACGCAGCGCCTGCGGTGGGCGCAGGGGACGCTGCAGGTGATGCTGCGCGACAACCCCCTGGCCAAGCGCGGGCTCTCGGTGGGGCAGCGCCTCATGTACTTCGCGACGATGTGGAGCTACCTCTCCGGCTTCGCGGCGATCGTCTACCTCGCCGCCCCGGTGATCTACCTCGTGTTCGGGGTGCTCCCCGTCACCGCCTGGTCGGTCGACTTCTTCGTGCGGTTCCTGCCGTACTTCCTCGTCAACCAGGCGCTGTTCCTCGTGGTCGCCAAGGGGGTGAAGACCTGGCGCGGTCAGCAGTACTCGCTCGCGCTGTTCCCCGTGTGGATCCGCGCATGCTGGACGGCCTTCGCCAACGTCGTGCTCGGTCGGCCGCTGTCCTTCGCCGTGACGCGGAAGGACGGCCGGGATCCGCGCGGCGTCCCGTGGCGGGAGATCTGGCCGCACCTGACCGCCATGGTCGTGCTCGTGATCGCCCTCGTCATCGGGGTCGCCCGGGTCATCGTCGGCACCGGCGACGGCACCGGAACCCTCGTCAACACGGCCTGGGTCCTGTACGACCTGGTCGTCCTCAGTGTCATCATCCAGGCGGCGCGCTATCGCGGTCCCGCCGCGCAGGTCCTCGAGAAGGAGTCGAATGAACGTCAGCACTGACACCAGGGACGGCTACGCCGTCGTCACGATCACGGGGCGCCTGACCGCCTCGGGGGCGCCGTTGCTGCGCAACGCGGTGAGCGATCTGGTCACCGCCGGGCAGCCGCGCATCGCGATCGATCTGAGCGGCACCGAGTTCGTCGACTCCTCCGGCCTCGGGGCCCTCGTCGGCGGCCTCAAGAGCGCCCGCGTGGCGGGCGGCGATCTGCGCATCGCCGCCGTCCCCGAGGCCGTGCGCACCGTCCTCCACCTCACCAACCTGGACCGCGTGCTCCGCGACTACCCGACGCCGGAATCGGCGTTCGATGGACGCTGAGACCCGGTCCTTCCACATCGACGGGCCCGCCGGGCTCGCCCTCGTCGACCGCGCCCTCGATGAGCTCGACCGGCTCTGGTCTGAGGCTCCGGAGGTTCCGGCTCAGGACCAGGTGCTGTTCGCCCTCGCGCTCAGCGAGGTCACGACCAACGTCGCGCAGCACAACGAGCACGCGGACGTCGTGCTGAGCATCGACGTCCGCGTGACGGCCGAGGAGGCGCGCGCCTACGTCCGCGACAGCGCCCCGCCGGCACCGATCGACTGGGACGCGGTGACGATGCCGGGCGAGGAGGCGGAGAGCGGACGCGGACTCGCGCTGTCGCAGGCGGCGCTCGACGAGTTCACCCACACGGTCACCGATCTCGGCAACACCTGGATCCTCGTGCGGCGCGTGGACCCCGCGCGCGCGGCGGGCGACTAGGCGATCAGACGAGCCAGGCCGGCGCGCGCCCGCGCAGGGCGGCGGCGTCGATGGAGTAGCGCCCCGCCCCCGTGAGTGCGAGCGCAAGAGCCGCCGCACCGAGCACGGCGACGAACTCGTAACCGCCGGCCGTCACCCACAGGCCCGCGGGCAGGTGCACGAGCACGAGCGCGACCAGCATGTCGACGGCGAGGAGGACGCTGACCGGACGCGTCAGCAGTCCGAGGATCAGCAGGATCCCGCCGATGAGCTCCAGGAAGGCCACGACGGGCGCGGCGATCTCGGCGAGCGGAACCCCGACATCGGCGAAGCTGCCGATGGTATCGGGGATCGTGATCTCGAAGATCTTCTGAGCGCCGTGGGCGGCGAAGATCGCGCCGACGACGATGCGCAGGACGAGGAGTCCGAGCGACGAGGCGGAGGAGGCGGAGGCTGTGGTGTTCGTCATGAGGAGGTTCTTCCTTCGTGGCAGGACACCCGCGCGGGCGCGGAACAGGGCTCTTGCCCTGGCCCCCACGGTAGGAACCGTTCTTTTCCGTCCGCTGAACGCCTCGGCGATGCGGATCCCCGTCCCGCGCGAGGCGGAACAATGGAGGAATGGGGCTGGATTCGGTGAACCGGGCACTCACCAGCATGAGGGTGGTGTCGGCAGAGCCCCTTACGCTCCCCGGCATCGGAGCCACTCTGACGGGCGACGGCGGCCCCGGCCCCGCTGGACGGCAGCTGCTCGTCCTGGCTGGGGCCGACGGACTGCACCTGCTCCGGGACGGTCGCACGATCGCGGTGAGGCCCCATCAGGTCGCTGTCGTCTGTCTCTCCGCCGAGGAGAGCATCGGGTTTCTCGACGCGGAGGCCGCGGGGATCATCTCCTTCGAAAGTCGCGGCCACATCTATGCACTGCTCGAACGCGAGCTGCCGCGTCTGATCATCGTGGACGAGACGCCGGTGTTGTCCACGGTCGCCGGGCTCCTGAAGGATCAGATCGGCAGTGAAGGGTCCCGTACGGGGCTCTTCCCCAAACTCACGGAGGTCGCGGCGACCGCTGCCGTCCTCGCGTGGATAGCCGCCTCCCCTGCACCGCCGGGGTGGATCGGCGGGATCGCGCATCCACGCATCGGAGCGGTCCTCACCGCCCTGCACCGAGATCCCGCGCGGTCCTGGACCGTCGCGGAGATGGCGGCCCTGGCTCACCTCTCGCGATCCGCCTTCGCAAGGACCTTCCGGGATGTGGTCGGCACGACTCCCTCCGCCCACCTCGCACGCTGGCGCATGGCGCACGCGATGGAGATCCTCGACGAAGCGCCCGACACTCCGCTCAAGGAGATCGCCGAGCGCCTCGGCTACTCGGACGAGTTCGCCCTCAGCACCGCATTCAAGCGGCGGTTCGGTGTGAGTCCGCGGCACTACGACACGGCGTCGATCGCATCGCAGGCGGGGTGATCACAGCGCACGGCAGAAACCGCTGATGAGGCGGGCCACGGCCGCCGGTTCGGTGACGAGCGCGTCATGTCCCGCGGTCAGCCGCTGCACCTGCCACTCTCCCGGCCGCGCGCGCACGCGCTCCTTCGATGGCGCGACATCGGCGAACGACGGCTCCGTGCAATCGACGTAGAGCCGCGGGATCGAAGGCCCCGCGCCCTCAAGCGGCACCACGTCCGCCCAACTGCTCCACGGGTGCGCGGTGAGGCGACGCCGCAGCCACGCGACGTCGGGTTCACGGAAGACGCCGAACATCTCGGGATCCCGCGGTCTGGGGACGAAGAAGCCCTCTCCGGCCTGAGCGACCACGGTTGGCAGCGCAGCGCGACTCGACGGCGTGAGGACGTCGAGGACCCGCTCCCCGGGGTCGACGACGACGGCATCCAGATACACGGCCCCGCGCAGGCGGCCGGCGATCCGCTCCGCGACCGCCGAGGCATACGCTCCGCCGATGCTGTGGCCGACGAGGACGACGTTCTCGAGCTCCTCCGCCTCGATGCTCGCCACGATGTCGTCGACTCCGTCCTGGAACGTGATCCCACGTGCGAGGCGATGCGCGCGATCACCGACCCCGGGAAGGGTGGGTGTGAGGATGCGACCGCGCCGGACACCGAGACGCTCCACCACACGCCGCCACGCCCAGCCGCCGTGGGAGCCACCGTGGATGAACACCAGATCGGTGCGGGCTCGAGCCGCCGAAGCGGTGGACACCTGTCCGACGCTCGCAGCGGCGACGGCAGCGGAGACACCGAGCGCGGCGCCGAGCACCGTCCGTCGGCTGACCCCGCGGGGCACGGGACCCCCGACCTCAGCGACAGTCATCGCCGGGACTCCGCAGACCGGTCGACGACCGCCCCGAGCGACTGAGGCGGCACCCCCAGCACCTCCGATACCCCGGGAGACAGATAGGCGTCGCGGCCATCGCGGATCGCCGCGAACAGGTTTCGGAGCGCCCCGACCATTCGCGGCGGCAGGTAGTCCGCCACGGAGGCCGCCCACTCCGCCGGCTCCACGTGGACATATCGCAGCGTCCGGCTGGTACGCCGCGCGACGATCTCGACCGCGTCCGCGAACGTGAGCACCTCGGGGCCGGAGAGCTCGACGTGCGTCGGACCCGTGCGGTCGAGGAACAGGCGCGCCGCCACGCGGGCGATGTCGGCCGCGTCGATGAACGGCTCGCCCCCGTCGCCTGTGGGAAGCCGCAGCTCTCCGGTGGCGTCGAGCTGGGCGGCGAACAGACCGTCGATGAACCCCTGCGAGAACCAGGAGGGGCGGAGGAACGTGGAGGCGGCATCCGCCGCGGCGAAGACCCGTTCGGCGCCTACGGCAATCCCGTCACCGCTCACCTCGGGGTTCCGCGCCGTCAGGACCACGACCTGCGGGACACCCGCACGGTCGAGAGTCTCGATGAACGGATGAAGGTCCATCGGCTCCTCGGGCAGGACGACATACACGCCCGCCGCTCCGGACACGACCGGCCCCCAGCTTGCGGGGTCACCCCAGTCGAAGCGCCATTCCGAGCGGCGCGATGCCCGGCGCACCGCTCGCCCGGCATCCTCGAGAAGTGCCGCCACGCGCGAACCGGTCGTACCGGTGGCACCGAGGACGACGATCGGATTCTCTTTCCTGTCCTGTCCCGTCATGTGCTCCATGCTCGCCCCGCCAGGGAGCGCGGCCCATGTCCGCATGCGCACGGAACATGTGCCCGCGTCTTCGCGTCCCGCGACTCAGCGAGAGCCGACTTCGTGGAGCATCCGCTCGCGGGCACCGTCGAGGTGCGCCGAGAGGACGGCGGCGGCCGCGTCGGGAGACCCCGTGCGCATGACATCCAGCAGCTTCACATGGTCGTCCGCGGACTCGTGGAGGTCTTCGTCGTGGTTGATCGTGACCTCGAGCAGGGCCGTGAACGTGGGGAGGTACTGGTTCCAGGCGCCCTCCAGCCGGGGGTGGTCGGCGAGGGCGTAGATCTGCGAGTGGAAGTCGAGGTCGGCCGTGACGAAGGCCGCATGGTCACCCGCGTCCGCGGCTTCGGCCATGCGCTGGACGGCGTCGGCCATCGGCTGCCACCGCTCGTCGTCGTCGACCCGCATCGCCCGCGAGAGGGCGAGTTGCTCCAATGCGCCTCGGAGGCTGTAGAGCTGGTCGACGTCGTCGCTCGTGAGGCCCACGATGTAGACGCCGCGCGGGCGCTGCACCTCGACGAGCTTCTCGAAGCTGAGCTGGGTGAGGGCGTCGCGCACGGGACCGCGGCTGACGGCGAACTCCTCGGCGAGGGCCTCTTCGGTGAGCCGGGCCCCCGGCGCGAGCTCCCCTCGGACGATGCGCTGGCGCAGCACGCGCGCGACCTGCGCTCCGAGCGACTCCCCGCGCGTGACGGTCTGCGTCATGGTGACCTCCTGTTAACAGTTGACAGGATACACACCGGGGTGCGCGGTCAGGCTCCGGAGCGCGGGCTCCACAGTACGAGTTCCGTCGAGCGGCGGATGCGTCGGCCGGTCGGCATGGGCACGACACCCGCGGATCCGGCGGCGAACACCCGCACGCCGGGACGGTTCTCGCGCTCGGCGCGGAGGGCGCTCTCCAGCGCGACGACACGGTCGCGCAGCATCCGGTTCTCGTCCTCCAGGTCGAGGAGCCGGGCGATCGCGGGGAGACTGACCCCTTCAGAGGAGAGCTGGGCCACCTCGCGCAGCTGCTCGATGTTGCGGTGCGAATAACGACGGGAGCCGCCGGGCGTCCGTCCCGGCACCACGAGGCCGATCCGGTCGTACTGACGGAGGGTCTGGGGGTGCAGGCCGGAGAGCTTGGCGGCTGCGGCGATCGCGAAGACCGGAGTGTCCGCGTCCATCACGCCTTCCTTCCTGATTTCACGTCAGGCCGCCGCGCCGGGTCAGGCAACTCCCCTCCGGAAGCGCCTGACCCGACGCGAAAGCCTGTGCTCGTCAACGGCGGGCCTTCGCCATGAGCTCGGCCCGCGGATTCTCCTGGGGCTCCAGCTCCTGGAACCTCTCGAGCGCCTCGCGCGCGGCGTCGTCGAGGTGCGTCGGCACCGCGACCTGGAGCTCGGCGAGCAGGTCGCCGGTCCCCTTGGCGGTCGCGACACCGCGACCCTTGACGCGGAGCACGCGACCCGAGGGGGTCCCGGGGGCCACGCGGAGCTTCACCACGTCGCCACCGAGGGTCGGGACCTCGATGGTCGCGCCCAGCGTCGCCTCGGTGAAGGTCACCGGGACCACGAGGCGGAGGTTGAGACCGTCCCGTGTGAAGACCGGGTGCGGACGCACCGTGATCTGCACCACGATGTCTCCGTTCTCCCCACCGTCGGGCGAGGGACGACCACGGCCACGCAACCGGATCTTCTGTCCGTCGGCGACACCCGCGGGGATCTTCACCTTGAACGGCTTGCCGTCCTCGCCCTGCAGGGTGATGGTCTCGCCCTGCACGGCGGTGCTGAAGTCCAGCGTGGTGCGGGCCGTGACGTCGGCGCCGCGCTGCGGGCCGCCGAAGCCACGGAAGCCGCCGCTCGGCTGCCCGAACCGGCCGCCGCCGAACGAGCTGCCCTGGCCCTGGTTGAACATCGCGAAGATGTCCTCGAAGTCGGCGGTCTGGCCGCGCCCCTGCTGTCCGAACCGGCTGAAGACGTCTTCGAACCCGCCGGCGCCCGAGCCGCTCGCCGTGAAGCGAGCGCCCGAGCCCATGGCGCGGATCTCGTCGTACTCCTTGCGCTGCTCGGCGTCGGAGAGCACCGAGTAGGCCTCGCTGATCTCCTTGAACTTGGCCTCGGCCTTCGCATCGCCCTGATTGGAGTCGGGGTGATACTTCCGCGCGAGCTTGCGGTACGTCTTCTTCAGGTCAGCGTCGCTGACGTCCTTCGAGACCCCGAGGGTCTTGTAGAAGTCCTTGTCGAACCAATCCTGGCTGGCCATCGATCACCTACTCCGCAGGGACGGCGACGACGACCTTCGCAGGACGCAGCTCGACCTCGCCGAGGCGGTAGCCCACCTCGACGACCTCGAGCACCGTGGTCTTCGAGGTGCCGGGGGTCGGCTGCTGGAAGATCGCCTCGTGACGCTGGGGGTCGAACTCCTCCCCCTTCTCGCCGTAGGCGACGACGCCGAGCCGCTCCACGACCGCGCGCACCTTCTCGGCGATCACGGCGAAGGGGCTGCCCTCGACCAGATCGCCGTGCTGCTCGGCGCGGGCCAGGTCGTCGAGCACAGGGATGAGGCCCTTGGCGGCCTCGCCCTTCGCGCGCTCGATCTCGATCTGGCGCTGCTCTTCGGTGCGGCGTCGGTAGTTCGCGTACTCGGCCTGCAGGCGCTTGAGGTCGGTCAGCAGGGCGTTCTCGGCGTCGGCGATCGCGGCGTCGCCCGCGGCGGCATCCGCCGTCTGCGCGGCGCCGAGGATGTCCTCGACCGTCAGCCCTTCCTCCGCCTCGGCAGCCGCGTCGACCGGGGTCTCGTCGGAGCCCTCGGCGGCCTTCGCCTCGCGGGAGTCCTGGTTCTGCGGCACGGGGCCGGATGCCTGAGCATCCGACCCCTCCGGAACCTCGTTCTCGTCGAAGTTCTTGTCCGTCATGATTACTTCTTCTCGTCCTCGTCGTCGACGACCTCGGCGTCGATGACGTCCTCCTCGGAGGAGGGGGCGTCACCGGTCGGGGTCTCGCCCTCGGCCGAAGCGCCGGCGGCGTCCGCCTGCGAGGAGGCGTAGATCGCCTCGCCGAGCTTCGACTGGGACTGGTTGAGCTTCTCGAACGCGGTCTTCACGGCCTCGTCGTCGTCGCCGGCCAGTGCCGTCTTGAGCGCATCGACGTCGGCCTTGACCTCGGTCTTCACGTCCTCGGGGAGCTTGTCCTCGTTCTCCGAGATGAGCTTCTCGATGGAGTAGGCGAGGGTCTCGGCCTGGTTGCGGGTCTCCGCAGCCTCGCGACGCGCCTTGTCCTCGGCGGCGTGCTCCTCGGCCTCGCGCACCATGCGCTCGATGTCCTCCTTCGACAGCGACGAGCCGCCGGAGATGACGATCGACTTCTCGGTGCCGGTGCCCTTGTCCTTCGCGGACACGTGGACGATGCCGTTGGCGTCGATGTCGAAAGTGACCTCGATCTGCGGGATGCCACGGGGAGCCGGCGCGATGCCGGTCAGCTCGAAGGTGCCGAGCGGCTTGTTGTCGCGCGTGAAGTCACGCTCGCCCTGGAAGACCTGGATGGCGACGGACGGCTGGTTGTCGTCGGCCGTGGTGAAGGTCTCGCTCCGCTTGGTCGGGATGGCCGTGTTGCGCTCGATGAGCTTGGTCATCATGCCGCCCTTGGTCTCGATGCCGAGGGAGAGCGGGGTGACGTCGATGAGGAGGACGTCCTTGCGCTCGCCCTTGAGGACACCGGCCTGCAGCGCGGCGCCGACGGCGACGACCTCGTCCGGGTTCACACCCTTGTTGGCCTCCTTGCCGGTCTCGCGCTTGACGAGCTCGGCGACGGCGGGCATACGGGTCGAACCACCCACGAGGACGATGTGGTCGATGTCGGACACCTTGATGCCGGCCTCGCGGATGACGTCCTCGAAGGGCTTCTTGGTGCGGTCGAGCAGGTCCTTCGTGAGGTCCTCGAACTTGGCGCGGGTCACGGTCTCGGAGAGCGAGACGGGGCCCGAGTCGGTCAGCGACAGGTACGGCAGGTTGATGCTCGTGGACGTGGAGCTGGAGAGCTCCTTCTTCGCCTGCTCCGCGGCCTCCTTGAGGCGCTGCAGGGCGATCTTGTCACCCGAGACGTCGACGCCCGTGGTCTCCTTGAACTGCTTGATCAGGTAGTCGACGAGACGCTGGTCCCAGTCGTCTCCACCGAGACGGTTGTCACCGGCGGTGGCGCGCACCTGGATCGTGGAGAAGTCGTCGTCCTTGCCCACCTCGAGGAGGGAGACGTCGAACGTTCCGCCACCGAGGTCGAAGACGAGGATGAGCTCGTCCTCCTTGCCCTTGTCGAGGCCGTAGGCCAGGGCAGCGGCGGTCGGCTCGTTGATGATGCGGAGCACGTTGAGGCCCGCGATCTCACCGGCCTCCTTGGTGGCCTGACGCTCGGCGTCGTTGAAGTACGCCGGGACCGTGATGACGGCGTCGGTCACGGTGTCTCCGAGGTAGGACTCGGCGTCGCGCTTGAGCTTCTGGAGGATGCGCGCGGAGATCTCCTGCGGCGTCCACTTCTTGCCGTCGACGTCGAAGGTCCAGTCGGTGCCCATGTGGCGCTTGACGGAAGCGATCGTCCGGTCGACGTTGGTGACGGCCTGGCGCTTCGCGGTCTCGCCGACGAGCACCTCCCCGTCCTTGGTGAAGGCGACGACCGAAGGGGTCGTGCGGAAGCCCTCGGCGTTGGCGATGACCTTGGGCTCGCCACCCTCGAGGACGCTGACGACGGAGTTGGTGGTTCCGAGGTCGATACCGACAGCACGTGCCATGTGTTCTCTCCTTTGTTGGGAAGTCTGTAGTGGTCTGAAAACCTGCGGCGATCAGGGAAACCTGAGTCGCGATGGCTCAAGTGTACGCCGAGGCCCCAAGGCTGTCAAATGAACTTGATATGAACAGGCTCAAGTTTTCCCTCGGCGATCAGAACGGCGCGTCCGTCGAGTCTTCGGTGAAGGTGACAGTGTTCGACGGTGGCGGGCGGTCGATGTAGAGCCTTCCCGTCGGACTCGTCCAGGCATAGAGGCCGTCGCCACGCGCCTCGACATGCCAGGCGGACTGATGTTTCAAGACGTGATGTCGACGGCACAGGTGACCGAGATTCGAGGCAGTTGTCTCCCCGCCGAGCGCGGCGTCCCGGTGGTGGTCGATGTCGCACTCCGCGGGTGGATAGCCGCATCCGGGGAAGCGGCATCGCTGATCTCTGGCCCGCAGATGTCGTCGTAGTTCGGCGTTCGGGCGATACCGGTCGACCGCGAGGACCGCGCCCGTCACGGGGTGGGTGAGGATGCGATCCCATCCGGAAGCAGCTCCCGCCAGCTTCCGCGCCGTGGCGGGGTCGACAGGGGTGCGGCCGTCGAGCTCCGCCGGCGCCGTTCCCCGACCGAGGAGGGTCATGACGGGCACCGTGACCGCGACTGTAGGCACGATGGCGGCCAGGGCACCGTCGCGGTCGTCATGGCCTGCCGGAGCGCCGGTCAGGAGGAGGTCGAGCGCGAGGTCAGCCCTGGACTGCGCGACAGTTCGGAGGTCCGTCGGGTCATCGCCGGCCTGTGCAGTCTTGGCCATGCTGGTCAGCCGATCGAACACGCCGTGCACCAGTTCCGCCGGCCCCAGGAGTCCGAGCTCAGCCATCCCGTCAGGGGCGTCCCGCACCCACACGCGCCGCCGCTCACGGGCGACCTCGTGACGGTCCGCGAGGGGACGTGGCTGAAACTCCTCCGCGACCCGGCGCGCCATTCGCGCAACACGATTCGGCGCCTCGTCCTCGGCGAAGGCGATCATTCGCGCGGAGAACGCGTCGCGGTCCGCCTCGTCCTCGAGGTGCTCCCCCGCCTCCGCGATGACGCGGGCATGCCGGGCGGTGACCTGCCCCGCGCCCCATGCACCCCACAGCCGGGGAAAGCGTTCGACGATCCAGACCGCATCCGCCATCCGCCGCTGCATCGTCCTGTCGCTCGCCCGCAGCGCGGCACCGAACTCCGCCGCGACCGTGCGCACGCTCAGATCCGCGCCGTCCGGATGGTCGGCCTGTGCCGCGACCTCCACGGCGAGGCGCGATCCCAGAGCCAGGATCCCATCCCGCGCAGCCTGCAGACCACTGATCGTCCGCTCGACACCGACGAGCATCTCCGTGAGCGCTCGGAGCGCCTCCACCTGCTCGATCGTCGCGTCCGCCAGTCCTGTCACACCCCGAGTGAAGCAGGGGCCACCGACATTGAAAGCCCAGTTCAGAAGCGGTAAACGATATACTGGGATGCACTGTGCGTCACGGCAATATCGCTCGGCTTCGGTCGTCGATCCTCGCGGAGGGCGTCTGCGCCGACCGGATCGCCGCACTGCTGCGCATCCGGCGCGCCGAGGTGGAGCGGGAGCACCGGCTCGCCGCCGCGCGACTCGTCGATGTGGAGCGGCGCCTCCACCTCATCGAGAAGGAGAAGCACATGTCGCAGATCGAGATCGTCCAGAAGCCCCTCCCCGCGCCCTCACCACCCCGATCGCCCAGTACCGGACGCTGCCGGACGGGATGGAGGTCGTCGCCGGATACTCCTACTCCGGCCCCGCCGCCGACGGCATCGAGATCATCGAGCTCCTTGCCGAGGAGGACGCCGTCTGCGGGGTGCACCTGGGCTCGATGGAGCGGATCGCGGAGAGCTGGCACGCCATCCACACGGAGGTGGTGGCCGGGAGGCAGGATGGGGGGATGATCCGCGCCGTGCTCTTCGACCTCGACGGGGTCATCCGTCATTTCGACCACGACCCCACCCTGGAGGCACGGCACGGGCTCGCGGACGGCGCGATCGCCCGCATCGCCTTCTCCTCCCCGCTGATCGACGAGGTGACCACGGGACTCCTCACCCGCGAGGAATGGATCATCCGCGTCGGAGAGGCCGCAGGGTCGGCCGCCGCGGCGCAGGAATGGGGACGCACGCCGTTCGCCGCCGACCAGGAGA
The DNA here is from genome assembly GCF_037148555.1 of Microbacterium sp. MMO-113. Taxonomy (NCBI): domain Bacteria; kingdom Bacillati; phylum Actinomycetota; class Actinomycetes; order Micrococcales; family Microbacteriaceae; genus Microbacterium; species Microbacterium sp. MMO-113. The sequence goes on from NZ_JBBCTD010000004.1 coordinate 310,806, forward strand.
TGCTGGCGCTCGTCGACGCGCTGCGGTCTCACGGGACCACCTGCGCCATCCTCACGAACGGCACCGACACCATCGACGAGGAGCTTCACGACAGCGGGATCGACGCGCACTTCGATCGGGTGTTCAACTCCGCCGACATCGGACACGCCAAGCCGGACGTCCGGGCTTTCCGCCACGTGGTCGCAGCCCTCGACCTCCCTCCGGAGGAGGTCTTTTTCCTCGACGATTCGCCGGGGAAGCTCAGCGGCGCACGAGCGCTGGGCATGACCACGCACCACTTCACGGGAGTCGCCGCGCTGCGGACGGCCCTCCACGTCGCCGGCGTTCCCGGCGCGACGGCACCGACGCCGATCCCTTAGGGCATCACGCCCTTCGGGGTCGGGTCACTTGCCCCCGGGCGGGCCGACCAGCAGCAGGATCACATACAGCGCGACGATGCCCACGACAAGCAGCACCGCGAGCACCCAGGGGCGACGGAGGAACCAGCGCATCAGGCGGTCGTACCAGCGACCGTCGCGCGGGTCGTCGGTGGCGTCGAGCCGCCAGTCGCCCCGGAGCCGACCGGTGCGATGCAGCCAGATCTCCATCGGGATGGTCGCGTACGGCACGACGGCGCTGAGGACGGCGAGCACGCCGACGCCCGGGTGCCACCGCTGGTTGAGCGCGACGAGGACGGCGGTCGCGGCATAGGCGAGGAACACGAACCCGTGGATTCCGCCGCCGACCGTCACCACGACGCCGGGGGCTCCGACGGCGCGAGCGATGATCGCGGCGATGAGGATGGTCCAGGTGATCGCCTCCGCGATCGCGAGGACTCGGTACAGGCGGCCAGGGGTGCGGAACACGGGACTCCTCGGGTGGGGTACCCCTCCAGCGTATCCCGCTTCGAATCGCCCACTTGGCCCCATCCGCCGCCGAAATGGTGCAAGGTGAGCGATTCGAAGGGGAATAGGGGGACGGCGGCCGACGTTGCCGAAGGCATGGTGACGGTGGATGCGGACGCGCTGTCCTCGGTGCTCGGCACGGTGGACCTGCGCGTGGGGATCGCCCGCCGCGTGCGGCTGACCCCCGGAGGACTCCTCCCGCTGCCGTCCGGCCGGATCACCCTCGTCTACGTCGCCGACGGCGCCGTGCACGGGCATCCGCCTCTGGGCACGGGCTGCCGCCTCGACGTGGACCGTTCCTCGCAGCAGCTCACGGTCGAGGAGCCAGGACACCGCGACCGACTCGTGTCCGGCGACGCCTTCCTGCTGCTCCGCGGCGACGCCTTCGCGCTGGAGGCCGACGCCGAAACCGCGCTCCTCCTCGTCGACATCGAGCTCGCGGACACCGCCTCTCCCCTGCCCGCGCTCCTGCCGCCCTTCCTCGCGGTGACCGGATTCGACGCGCTGGAGCCGGCTGCCGCCGCCCTCGCCGAGAACATGGGCGTGGTCGATGCGCCCGCGTGCCCGGTGCGCCAGGGAGACCCGCTGATCTGCCGGATGATGGCGACCACCGTGCTGCTCTCGGTCATCCGGGCCTGGGCGGCCAACGGATGTGCGCCCGCGGGGTGGCCCTCGTTGTCGAAGGATCCCTTCCTCGACCGGGTGGTGGACGCCATCCACGAGCAGCCGGGACGGGACTGGACCGTCGAGCGCCTGGCCGCCGTCGGGGCCATGTCGCGCTCGGCCTTCGCGGAGCGGTTCCGTCTCACCGTGGGCCGCTCCCCCGCCGACTACGTCACGGAGGTGCGGATCGATGCCGCGAAGCGGATGCTCCAGGCCGGGCAGTCGGTGTCGAGCGTCTCGCGCGAGCTCGGCTACGCCTCGGACGAGGGCTTCAGCCGCGCCTTCCGCCGCCGGACGGGCATGACCCCGTCCTCCTGGCGCGCCTCGCACTCCCTCGTTCCGGCCTGATCCCGCGATCTCCCCCCTCCCGGGGCGGGCACGGCTTCGGAGACCGGCGACGACATGCCGACCCCGGGCCCGAGGGGACGGCGTGTCGTCGGCCAGCTCCGAAGTTGTGCCCGGAGGTCAGGAGCGGGCGCTGCGGCGGTTCGAGAGTCCGAAGAGGACGGCACCGGCGAGGAGCGAGACCGCCCCGATCGTGTAGACGAGTTCGATGCTCAGGGTGTCGACGAGGAGTCCGCCCACGCCGGCCGCGAGCGTGATCGCCCCCTGGAACCCGACGACCACGAGGCTCCCCCCGGCCTCCAGGCGGTCCGGCATGCGGTGGCCCACCCAGGTGTTCACGACGATCAGCCACGACGAGAAGAAGAAGCCCCAGAGGAGCACGACCGCACCGATGCCGATGATGGATCCGGAGAAGAGCACCATCGAGAGCACCGCGGCGGAGATGACGAGCGGCGCGAACACCGCGAAGAAGGCGAAGGAGCGGTCGATCACGAGGCCGATGGAGAGGTTGCCCAGGAGGCCCCCGACACCGAACAGCGCCAGCAGCACGACGATCGTCGACGCGTCCACGTCCGGGATGCGCTCCAGCGCGAGGCGGACGTAGGTGTAGGCGAGGAAGTGGCCGAGCACGACCAGCACATGTCCGACCATCCCGAGGCCGATGCCCGGACGCCGCACCGTGTCGACGAGCAGACGCAGGCTCGACGCGCGCTCTGCCGGGACGGTCGGCAACGCCCACCGCAGGGCCACGGCCAGCACCACCATGAGCACTCCCGCGATCGCGAACACGGCGCGCCAGTCGACGACCTCGCTCAGCATGACCCCGAGCGGGACGCCGGCGACCGTGGCGAGCGAGACGCCCGCGGAGGTGAACATCACCCCGCGACCGAGGTGCTCCGGCCCCGCGAGCCGCGCGGCGACCGTGATCGACATCGTCCAGTAGGCGCTGATCGCCGCTCCCAGCAGGAACCGCGCCAGCAGGACGACGACGAGGTTCGGCGCGATGGCGACCACGAGGTTCGACACGGCGGCGGCGAGCGCCATCCACACCAACAGCGACCGACGGTCCAGACGGGGGAACACGAGGCCGACGGTCGGGGCGACGAAGAGCCCGACGAGCGCGGTGACGGTGACGGTCTGCCCGGCCTGGCCGGGGGTCACCCCGAGGCCGTCCGCCATCTCGGTGAGCACTCCGTTGGGGAGGAACTCGGCGGTCACCAGCAGGAAGCCCATCACCATGAGGGCGATGAGTCCGCCGTAGCGGATGCGGTCACCGCGGCTGGTCGGCAGGGTCGGGACGGGGGCGGTCGTGGTCATGCTTCCAGACTCGCAACGGGGACCGGCCTGCGCCCGACCGGTCGTCCGCCGCATCCGACCGATCGTCCGACCCTGGACAACCCCCGAGGCACCCCCTAGGCTCGACGACGCACCGGGATCCGCCCGGGAAGCCCGAGCGAAGGAGGCGATGAGATGAACGCTGTCGTCGTCGCGCCTATCGCCGACCACCTTCCCTTCGAGGCCACCCGCTCCTGATCGCCGCGTGGCCTCCCTTCCCGGAGCCACACCGTGACCGAATCCCCCGCTTCCTCGGAAGCCGCGTCCTTCGACGCCACCTCCTTCGACTCCCTCGAGACCGCCCTCTCCTTCGCCGAGGTCGAGCCCGGCGCCAACCAGCGCTGGACGACCTGGCCCTCGTCCACCCCCACCGAGCGGGGGCCGGACCCCCGCCCCGCCTGGGTGGTGACCTCCGCCGGCGCCCTGGACACCGAGCTCGGCATCCTGAAGACCGGCAAGGAGGCCGACGTGTTCCTGCTGGAGCGCGCCGTGCCCGACGACCCGACGCAGCGCACCCTCCTCGCCGCCAAGCGCTACCGCGGCATCGAGAACCGGAGCTTCCAGCGCTCCGCCGTCTACACCGAGGGACGCAGCACGCGGAACACCCGCGACACGCGCGCCCTCGCCAAGAAGACCGCCCACGGACGGGAGGTCGCCGCAGCCCAGTGGTCGCTCGCGGAGTTCGAGGCCCTGTGCCGGATGTGGGAGCGCGGTGCCCCGGTCCCCTATCCCGTGCAGGTCAGCGGCACCGAGGTGCTCATGGAGTTCCTCGGCGACGACCGGGGCATCGCGGCACCGCGGCTCGCCCAGGTGCGCGGGTCGAACGCCGAGATGCAGGAGTACTTCACGCAGGTGGTCGAGCTCATGCGGGTCTTCGCCGCCGCGGGCTTCGCGCACGGCGACCTCTCCGCCTACAACCTCCTCGTGCACGACGGGCGGGTGCGGGTGATCGACCTGCCGCAGATCATCGACGTGATCGCGAATCCGCAGGGCCTCGACCTCCTGCACCGCGACTGCGTCAACGTGTGCGACTGGTTCGCACGGCGACGGGTGGAGTGCGACGCCGAGGCCCTGTTCGCAGACCTCCTCGGGATGCTGTTCTGACCCCGGGTGTCAGGAGGCGAGTCGGGCGGCGAGAAGGGTGACCAGCCCGTACACGACGTGACTCGCGGCGATCCCGGTCATCTGGGCGTGATCGTACGCGGGCGACACCTCCACGACGTCGGCGCCGACGATGTCCCGGTCACGCAGCGCCCGGAGGATGCGCAGCAGCTCGCGACTCGTGAGCCCTCCCGCCTCGGGGGTCCCGGTGCCGGGCGCGTGCGCCGGGTCGAGCACGTCGATGTCGATCGAGACGTACAGCGGCTTGTCGCCGATGCGGGTGAGGATGCGGTCGATCGCGGCCTCCACCCCGTGCTCCTCGATGTACTCGCTGGAGACGATGGAGAAGCCGAGGCGCTCGTCGTCCTCGAGGTCCTGCTTCGAGTACAGGGGTCCGCGGGTGCCGACGTGGCAACTCGCGGTGAGGTCGATCAGCCCCTCCTCGCTCGCGCGGCGGAAGGGGGTGCCGTGCGTGATGGGGGCCCCGAAGTAGGTGTCCCACGTGTCCAGGTGGGCGTCGAAGTGGAGGACCGCGACGGGTCCGTGCTTCGCGGCCACCGCCCGCAGCAGGGGAAGGGCCACGGTGTGGTCGCCGCCGATCGTGACGAGGCGCTGCACCTGCTCGCCGAGCGCCAGCGCCGCGCGCTCGACCTCGGTCACGGCCTCGGTGAGGTCGAACGGGTTCACCGGGATGTCCCCCGCATCCACCACCTGGGCGAGCTGGAACGGCGACACGTCCTGTGCGGGGTTGTAGGGCCGGAGCAGCCGGGATGACTCCCGCACGTGCGACGGTCCGAAGCGGGTGCCGGGGCGGTAGCTCACGCCGGAGTCGAACGGGATGCCGACCACGGCGATGTCGGCGCGCGGCACGTCCTCGATGCGGGGCAGGCGGGCGAAGGTGGCGATGCCGGAATACCGCGGGTTCACGGAGGCGTCGACGGGGCCGATGTTGTCGGTCATTTCTCGTTCCTGTTCGTCGGGAGGTGTGGGTCTCAGAGGGCGTGCTGCGGGATGTGCACGAGCTGCACCCCGCCGTCGGCGATGGCCGCGCGGATGCTGGGGGCGATGTCGGCGCGTGATGCCGCCCGTCGCCCGGTCGCCCCGAAGGCGGTGGCGAGCGCGGCCCAGTCCGGCTGCACGAGGTCGACGCCGATCGGGGTCATGCCCCGGTCGAGCTCGTTCTGGCGGATCTCCGCGTACCCGCCGTTGTCGACGCACACCACGGTGACGTCGAGACGCTGCTCGACGGCGGTGACGAGCTCGTTCACGCAGAACATCAGAGCGCCGTCGCCGATGACGGTGACGACCGGGCGTTCGGTCTGCGCGACGGCCGCTCCGATCGCGGCGGGGAGGCCATAGCCGAGCGTGGCGTAGGTCGGCGTGTAGAGGAGGGAGTGCGGCTGCTCCTGCCGCAGCACGCTGCCGAGCGCCATGTACACGATCTGGGAGGAGTCGCCCGCCACGATCGCGTCGGCAGGGAGGGCGTCGGCGATGATCTCGGCCAGCGCGACGGTGTCCGGCGCGGTCTCCCGCGACTCGGCCTCGATCGCAGCCCGCTCGGCCGTGAGGTCACGGGCGGGCCGTGCGGGGTCCGGCAGCAGCGGCAGGAGGGCGTCGGTCACGGCGGCGGCGTCTCCCGTGAGGCCGACCGTCGCGGTGAGGTTCTTGTCCTGCTGCTCCGGAGAGATGTCGACGCGGATCACGGCGCCGCGCGCCTCGAGCCGGGGAGCCCAGAGCTCCGCCTCGCCCAGCTTCGAGCCGACCACGAGCAGCACGTCGGCGTCTTCGGCCACGGCCCGTGCGGCGGCGAGGCGCAGGTTCGAGCCGAGGGACAGCGGGTGCCGTTCGTCGAGCACCGCCTTGCCGTTCAGGCTTGTGAGCACCGGAGCCCCGAGCCGCTCGGCCACGGCGACGAGCTGGTGCGCGGCGTCCACCGCACCCCCACCGGCCACGATCACCGGGCGGCGGGCGGCCGACAGCAGCCGGGCGGCCTCGGCGAGCGCGATCGGATCCCCGGAGACGCGGTCGGGCATCGGGCGCGGTTTCCGGTCCTCCGCGGGCACGGCGGCGGGCGCCTCCAGCACGTCGAGCGGGATCTCGATGTGCACGGGGCGGGGACGGCCGGTGCGGAAGAGGTGGAACGCGTCGTGCACGGCCTGCACCGCCTCCGCCGCGGTCGACACCCGTCGCGACCACTCCGCGATCGCGCCGACCATGGCTGTCGCGTCTTTGGTCTCGTGCAGCGTGCCGACGTCGGCGAACTCCGCCCCGAGCGGCACGCCGGGCGAGAGGACGATGAGCGGCCGAGACTCGCAGAACGCGGTGCCGATCGCGCTCATCGCGTTCTGCAGGCCCGGGCCTGAGGTCGTGATCACCACGCCGGGGAGCCCGGTCTGCTGCGCCCATCCGTCCGCGCCGTACCCCGACCCCTGCTCGTGGCGGTTGGTCACGGCGCGGATGCCGAGGTCGGCGAGGGGCCGGTAGAACTCCAGGTTGTGCGTGCCGGGGATGCCGAAGACGGCGGTCACCCCGTAGGCGCGGATGGTCTCCAGGACCGCACGGCCCGCGGTGTCGGCGTACCGGTCGTCTCCGATGGTGTCGGTGCTCATCGTGTCATCCTCACATCGCGTGCCGACGGACGCCGTCGACCCAGGTCTCGCGCACCTGGATCGCCGCGATCTCCTCGGCCGGCACCGCGAGCGGATCGTCCGAGAGCACCGCGAAGTCGGCGTACTTGCCCGGCTCCAGGGAGCCGAGGTCGTCCTCGCGGCCGATCGAGACCGCACCCTCGATCGTGTGCGCCCGCAGCGCCGCGGTCGCGGAGATGCGCAGGTCGTCCGGGCCGAGCCGGTGTCCGCGACGGGTGACCCGGGTGACCGCGGTCTGGATCGCCTCCAGCGGGATGGGCTCGGCGACCGGGGCGTCGGAGGAGATCGTCATGGGCACGCCCGCACGCTCGAACTCCCCGAGCGGGTTGAATCGCTCACCGGGGGTGCCGATGGCCTCCTCCACGCCCTCGCCCCAGTTGAAGTAGTGCTGCGTCTGGTTCACGGGACGGATGCCGGCGGCCGCCATCCGCTCGATCTGCCCGGGGGTCGGCAGGCCGCAGTGCTCGATGCGGTGCCGGGCGTCCGCATCCGGACGCTCCGCGAGCGCGGCCTCGATCGCCGACACGACCATCTCGATCGCGGTGGGCGACTGGGCGTGGGTCGCGGTCTGCAGTCCGGCCGCATGCGCCCTGCGGATGAGCTCCGCGTAGTCGGCGGGCTCGTGATAGAGCTGGCCGGTGCGGCAGGGGTCGCCGACGTAGCCGTCCGGGAAGTACGCGGTCCAGCCCCCGAGAGTGCCGTCGGCGTAGAACTTGATGCCGGCGAAGCTGAGGTGCGCGTTGCCGAACTGCCCGACGAGCCCCATCTCCAGCGCCTCGTCGAGCAGGTGCGACAGCAGGTACATCGACACGCGCAGCTCCAGCCGCCCGGCCTCGGCCAGCCGCAGGTACATGTCGAACTCGCGACGCGTGACCTGGCAGTCGCCGATGGAGGTGACCCCGCCCGCGAGGAACCGCTGCGTCGCCGCGTCGAGCTGGCGCAGGTGCTCCTCCGGCTCGTCCGCGAGGTGGAAGTTCGGACCGTGGTGGCCGATCTTCACCCCGTGGACGCCGGTGAGGATGTTGCACGCCGCGTCGGACAGTTCGCCGGTGAGCTCGCCGTCGGCGTCGCGGAAGAACTCGCCGCCGTCCGGGTTCGGGGTGTCCCGGTCCACGCCGTTGAGCTCCAGCGTGTACGAGTTCACCACCCCGCCGTGGCCGGAGGCGTTCATGAGGTACACCTCGCGGTCGGCGGCCACCTCGTCGAGCTCGAAGCGGGTGGGGTGCCGCTTCTCAGCGAGGTTGCGCTGCTCGTAGCCGTAGCCGCGCACCGGACGGCCGGCGGGGAGTTCGGCAGCCGCGGCCTTCAGCAGCGCCACGATCTCCGGGATGCTCCCCGCCTTCTCCGGACCGCAGTCCACCCAGGTCATCATCTGCCCGAACATCAGCGGATGCGCATGCGCGTCCACGAAGCCGGGGACGACCACCGCCTCGCCCAGATCGACGCGTTCCGGGGTGAGTCCGGCCCGCGCCGCCACGTCCTCGCACGCCGCCGCCGTGCCGAGGGCGACGATGCGCCCCCGGTCGGTCAGCATCGCGGTGACGGTGGTGTCCGCCGGGTCCGCCGTGTGGATGGCTCGTGCGGTGACGAGGACGGGAGCGGCCTGGGCCGAGCGGTCGAAGGGGGTGAGCTTTCTCATGATGCCTGTTCGCGGTGGTGTCGTGCGGAGGAAGAGTGCCGGTCAGGGCAGGCGGTTCGCCGTGGTGTCGGTCCGGGCGGTGAACGACGCCGTGACCGGGGCCTCGTCGGAGTGCTGCGGCGCGAGACGCGTGCAGATCCCGGCGATGACGGCCATGCCCACGAACATCGCGATGACCGACCAGACGCTGCCGGTCCAGGCGATGAGCTGCGTCGCGAACCAGGGCGAGAAGCCGGCCCAGACGGCGGCGCCGACGCCGTACGACAGCGCGATGGAGGTGTAGCGGGCCTGCGGACGGAACATCTGGGCCAGGATCGCCGCGATCGGGGCGTAGGTCGCGCTCATCGCGATGCGCACGAGCGAGGCGAAGAGGAAGATCAGCGGCTCCACGCGGCCCGGCATCAGCAGCAGGAAGGGCGCGAAGGTCAGCACCGAGGTGATCAGGCCGATGTACATCACGTTCTTCCGGCCCCACTTGTCACCCAGCCAGGCGACCGGCAGCGTCACGACGAACTCCACGAAGGAGGCCAGGGTCATCGCGTCGAGGATGACCTGCTCGCTGATAGCGATGGGCTCGCCGGTCGCGTACGCGGTGGCGAAGGTGGTGGCCAGGTAGTAGCCGCCGGTGGAGATGGGCAGGATGCCGATGCCGAGGAGGATCGGCTTCCAGTTCACTCGGAGGGCGAAGGCGAGCGGCATGGACTGCTTGCGACCTTCGATCTTCTCCTCGAAGACCGGCGACTCCTCGACGCGATACCGGACCCACAGACCGACGCCGATCAGCACGATCGACAGCAGGAACGGGATGCGCCAGCCGCCGTCGATGATGAACGTGTCGCCGCCGCGGGCCATGATCGCGAAGATGCCGGAGGCGAGGAGGGCGCCGGCCGGGTTGCCGAGCTGGGTGAAGCCGCCGTAGAACGTCTTCGACTTCTCGGGAGCATGCTCGACGCTCATGAGCACCGCGCCGCCCCATTCGCCGCCGACCGCGAGGCCCTGGATGGCGCGGAGCAGGATGAGGAGGATCGGGGCGAGGATGCCGATGTTCTCGTAGGTCGGGAGGCAGCCGACGAGGACGGTCGCGGCCCCCATCAGCAGCAGCGTGATGACGAGCGAGACACGCCGGCCGAGCTTGTCGCCGATGTGGCCGAAGACGATGCCACCGAGGGGGCGGACGAGGAAGGCGACCGCGAACGTCGCGAAGGCCGCGGCGGTCTCGGCCAGACGGTCACCGCTCGGGAAGAACAGCGGGCCGAACACGAGGGCGGCGGCCGTGGCGTAGACGTAGAAGTCGTACCACTCGATGGTGGTGCCGACGAAGGCGGCGAAGCCGGCGCGGCGCGCGCGGCTGTGGACGCCGCTTCGGGGGGTGGGGGTAGTGGTCATGGACCCGCTCCTTCGCGGATGGTGTCGGATAGCGAAGGATGCTACGGACGTGAAGCATCACGGGCAAGGGCAGAACTCCAGCGATACGCAGCATTCACTGGATTTATGTCGTTCCTGCCGCGCACTCCGGGCCTTCCGCTCGGTCGAACAGCGCTCTACGCTGAGATTTTGCGGGTGCGGGCGTGCATCGCGGGGAAATCGACGGAATCGGGTGCGACATGGACTTCGATGCGGAACTCATCCGGGCACTGCAGGAGGACGGCCGCGCCAGCATCCGCTCCCTCGCCGAGCGCGTCGGCCAGTCCCGGGCCGTCGTGGCGGCTCGTCTGCGCACCCTGCTCGCCGACCGCACGGTGCGGGTGGTCGCGGCCGTCGACCCCGTGTTCCTCGGCCAGCACGTGCTCGCCCACGTGTCGATCCGGACCGACGGCGCCGTCGAGGTGGTCGCGGAGCGCCTGCGCGACATGTCCGAGACCGTGCTGGTGTCGGCGGTCGGCGGCGCCCACGACATCGTGACGGAGGTGCGGGTGGGGTCGATGTCGGAGCTCCACGATCTGCTCGCGCGCATTCGCGGGAGCGCCGGCGTGCTCGACATCAACACGATCATCTACTCGACCGTGATCAAGGGCTTCTTCGTCTCGGAGTATCACGGGGGCGTGACCCTCGACGGCATCGACGAGGCCCTCATCGAGCACCTGCAATCCGACGGGCGGATGAGCTTCCGTGCCCTCGGCGAGCAGGTGCGGCTCTCCCCCAGCGCGGTCGCCACCCGGGTGCAGCGGCTCATCGATGCCGGTGTCATCAAGATCAGCGCCGTGGAGGCTCGAGGGCTCGCGCACCGGCAGCTCTCCATGGGCGTGGGCATGACCCTCGGAGACGACGACGAGGCCGTGATCGACGAGTTGCGGCGCGGGCGCGGAGTCGACTTCGCGGCGCGGACCCTCGGGCGGTTCGACGCCGTCGCGACCCTCGTGGAGCCCTCCGCCGGAGCCCTGTACGCGAGTCTCGAGCGGCTGCGCGCGCTCCCCGGAGTGACCCGGATCGAGGCGTGGCTGCATCTCGCGGTGCTCAAGGAGGACTACGCCCGCACCCTCCGCCCCCTCCGCACCGACTGACCCCCCTCCCGTCCGGCCCGTCCCGGGATCAAAACTGCGCCTCTTTCACCCATCCCCGGCACGTTTCTGCACTCGCACCGGGAGGGGTTCTCGGTGCGAGATGCAAAAGTGGCCTCGGAAGCCGCGTGGAGGAGCGTTTTCGATCCCGCGCCCGGCCGCGGCCGTCGGATCACGGCGGGCGAGTGGAACGAGCCGGAGTCGCTCGCGGTGCCGGACTGGACGGGGCTCGTCGACGCCGACCTCCTCTACCGCTGACCGGCAGCCGCGCGGACGTCAAGGGGATGGCAGCACGCGCGGCCGGCGCGCAGGATGGCCGGTATGACGGACGACGGCCCCTCACCCACCGCGGACGGACACCACATCGTCGTGAACGGCCGTCGGTGGCGCGCCACCGATCCGTCGATCCCCGAGAACCTGCGGCAGGAGCTCGTCGACGAGCTCATGGCCGCACGGCGCGCGGTCAAGGCGGCCGAGCCCGACGCCCGCCGTCGCGTGCAGGATGCGAAGACCGCCCTCGGCGAGCGGGGTGCCCCGTGGTGGGAGGAGCCCTCCGCGGCGCAGGCCGAAGAGCGGATCGCCGCGACGATGCGTGCCCTCACCCGGAAACGCGCGGACTCGTCGATCTGCCCGAGCGATGTCGCCCGCGCTATCGGCGGCGAGGAGTGGCGCGACCGGATGCCCGACGTGCGCCGTGTCGCGGCCGACCTGGCCTCCCGCGAGGTGGTCGTGGTCACACAGAAGGGCGAGCGGGTGAGCATCGCCGACGCCCGGGGCCCCGTCCGGATCCGCCGCGGCCCCGCCCTCTGAACGCCCCGGTCGCCCGACGCCGACGGCGCGCCGTCACCGGGCGTTCACCGTCCGCGGCCAGACTTCGACCATGACCTCACCCGATCCCGCGGCGGGCACCCCCGAGCCCGTGGCGACAGCGAACAGCGGCGCCGTGGCCGTCGTCGGCCTCGATCTGCGCGGAGACACCCCCGCGCCTCGGAAGCAGGTGTACTCCTGGGCGCTGTGGGATTGGGCGACGCAGCCGTTCAACACCGTCATCCTCACGTTCGTCTTCACCGCGCTGTACCTCGTCAGCGCCTCGTTCCTGCCGCCGGAGATCGCCGCCCTCGACCCGAGCGACCCGGTCCGCGTCGCCGCGGAGGCCGACCTCGCCTCCGGTCTCGGACTGGGTTCGACGATCGCCGCCCTCGGCATCCTCACGCTCGCCCCCGTCCTCGGTCAGCGCGCGGACGCCGCCGGACGGCAGAAGCTCTGGCTGGGCATCGGCACCGGCGCTCTCATCCTCTGCATGCTGGGACTGTGGTTCGTCGAGCCGCAGCCGGCCCTGTTCTGGCTCGGCGTCGCGCTGATCTCCGCCGGTTCCGTGTTCGGCGAGATCGCCGCGGTGAACTCCAACGCCATGCTCATCGGCATCGCGAACCCGAAGAACGTCGGCCGCATCTCCGGACTCGGCTGGGGCTTCGGCTACCTCGGCGGCATCATCGCCCTCGTCATCGTCGTCCTGCTCGACACCTTCGACTGGTTCGGCATGTCCACCGACAACGGCCTCGCGTACCGGCTCATCGCCGTGGGGTGCGCGGTCTGGGCGATCGTCTTCAGCATCCCGATCTTCCTCAACGTGCCGGAGCCGTCGCTCGGGCGGCCGGAGCGCAAGGTGGGATTCTTCCGCTCCTACGTCCTCCTCGTGCAGGACGTGATCGGTCTCTACCGCGACCCGCAGACCCGGTCGACGTTCTGGTACCTGCTCGCCAGCGCCGTATTCCGCGACGGCCTCGGCGGGGTCTTCGCGTTCGGCGCCATCATCGGCACCGCCGTGTTCCGGTTCGGCACCCAGGACATCATCGTCTTCGGCATCGCCGCGAACCTCGTCGCCGGCGTCTCGACCATCATCGCGGGACGCCTCGACGACCGCCTCGGCCCCAAGCGGATCATCCTCGGGTCGATCGGATCGATGATCGTCGCAGGCCTCGCCGTGTTCCTGCTCCGCGACGCCGGGTCCCTCGTGTTCTGGATCGGCGGCCTCGTGCTCTGCGCCTTCGTCGGCCCGGCGCAGGCGGCGGCGCGCTCCTTCCTCGCCCGCGTCACCCCGGCCGGCCGGGAAGGCGAGATCTTCGGTCTCTACGCCACGACGGGAAGGGCCGCGAGCTGGATGGCCTCGGCCGCCTGGACCGTGCTCATCGTCGCGACGAGCCAGACCGCCTACGGGATCCTCGGCATCGTCATCGTGCTCATCCTCGGGTTCCTCCTCCTGCTCCCGGTGAAGGCGCCGCGCTGAGCCCGCTCCGGGCGTCGGACGGGTCGGGCGGGAGTAGCCTGACCCGGTGACCGTCGTCCTCGCCTTCCTCGCCAACATCCTCGTCGCGATCGCGAAGACGGTCGCCGCCGTCATCACCTCGTCCGCGTCGATGGTGGCCGAGGCCGCGCACTCCTGGGCGGACGCGGGGAACGAGATCTTCCTGCTCATCGCCGACCGGCGCGGCGCGAAGACCAAGGACGCCCGGCATCCGCTCGGCTACGGCCGCAACGCGTTCGTCTGGTCCCTCATCGCGGCGTTCGGCATCTTCACCGCCGGCTCGATCGTGTCGATCATGCACGGCATCCAGGAGCTGTCCGACACCGGGCCCGTGGAGAGCCCGGTCGTGGCGTACATCGTGCTCGGGATCGCCTTCGTGCTGGAGGGGGCGTCGTTCACGCAGGCGATGGTCCGCTCCCGTCGGCTGGCCCAGGAGCGCGGATCCTCCACGTGGGACTTCGTGCTGGAGACGAGCGACACCACGCTCCGGGCGGTGTTCTTCGAGGACTCCGCCGCCCTCATCGGCCTCGTGCTGGCGGGCGGATCGATCCTCCTGCATCAGCTCACCGGTGTCGCCGCGTGGGATGCGATCGGGTCGATCCTCGTCGGGATCCTGCTGGGAGTCGTCGCCGTGATCCTGATCGGACGGAACATCGCGTTCCTCGTCGGCACGTCGGTGTCGCCCGCACTGCGCTCGCGGGTGGGCACGGCCCTCCTCGGCATGGACGACATCGAGCGGGTCACCTACCTGCACATCGAGTACGTGGGGCCGAACCGGCTATTCCTCGTCGCCGAGATCGACCTCGCGGGCGATGCGCGCGAGCACGACGTGGCCCGGCGACTGCGGGAGGTGGAGCGGCGGATCGAGGCGCACGACGCGGTGGAGACCGTCGTGCTGTCCCTCTCGGTGGACGACGAGCCCTCGCTGGACTTCGCCCGCGCGTGAGGCCGGTCAGGCGCGCCAGTTGTCGGCGAGCTTGGTGAGCAGCCGCGCGAGCTCCGTGCGCTCCTCCGGCGTGAAGGACTCGAGCGCGCGGCCGAGCAGCTCGCGGCGTTCGCCCCGCATCCCGCGGGCCAGTCGCCGACCCTCGTCGGTCAGCGCGATGCGGGTGCGGCGGGCGTCGTCCGGGTCGGCCTCGCGGCGCACGAAACCGGCCTGCACTCCCTGCTGCACGAGCCGGGACGCCCGCGGCTGATCCACGCCGATCGCCTGCCCGAGCGCACTCACGCTGAGGGGCTCCGGCGCGGCGGCGAGGGCTTCGAGCATGCGGAGACGGGCCGGTCCGCCGAGGCGGCCGCCGTCGGCCATCCACGGCGGCATCCCCGGGTGGCCGCGGTGATGGGCGAAGTGCTCGCGCGGGTCGCCATGGGGCCCGTGCCCGTGCGCACCGCGTGGCCCGCCGTGCTCGCGACCCCCGGGCCCGGGTCGGCGTCCGCGCAGTCGGGAGAGCGCCTGCGCGATCGCTTCGGCGGCGTCGGGGGACGCGGGGTCGATCGGATCGGTGGCCATGCCCCGATTTTACATGCAGCTTGACATGCGTCTCTGTTCCATGTCACACTGCATGTACATGCACAGTGACATCGATATGTCGGATGACATCCGTCGTCGGTGCACCACAGACCACGAAGGATCACCATGAACACCACTGCAGACAGCACTTCTGACAACACCTCCCGCCCGTTCGGTTTCTGGCTCAAGGCCGTCGACCGCCTGATGGCACAGGACTTCGCCACCGCTTTCGCCGCGGAGGGCGCGACCCGCCGCGACTGGCGGCTGCTGAACGTCGTCGACGGCTCGGTACCCGCGCGCCGCCCGTTGACCCCGCACAAGCTGCACGACCTCATCGACCGCGGCTGGGTCGAGGCGGACGGCGACGAATGGGCGCTGACCGACGAGGGCCGCGCGGCGAAGGAGCGTCTCGGCGCCGCCGTCGACGGCCTCCGCGCGAAGGTCGCCGGCGCGGTCTCCGACGAGGAGATGGCGACGACCCTCGCGGCGCTCGAGAAGATCGCCCGCGCCTTCGGCTGGGACGAGGAGACGCCTCTCCCTCGGAAGCAGCGCCCCAGGTTCGACTTCGGTCCGCGGCGTGGCTTCGGCCCCCGGCGCGGGCACGGGCGCGGGCGCGGCTTCGCTCCCGGGGAGGGCTTCGAGCGCCGGCATGGCTTCGACCGTCCCGACTGCCACGAGAACCGCGGGCACCGCGGGCGCGGTCACCACGACGGTCACGACCACCGAGACCACGGTCACGCACACCGCGGCCATGGCCACCGCGCGCAGCGGATGGCGGAGCGCGCATTCGAGCGTGGCTTCGACGCCGGATTCCGCCACGGCCACGCCGCCTGACCTCACCTCCTCGAAGCGCCCCACCGGAACCCCGGCTGGGGCGCTTCCGTGCACCGGGACGCCCCTCCGGGATCACTTCCGCACCTCCCGAGCGCACTCGAGGCACGTCTTCAATCCCCCACCCGCGCCCCAGCCCGACCCGAGCCGAGCCGAGGACGGAGGCGAAGCGCCCTGAGCCGAGACGGGATCAGAGTCGCGCCTCCCAAGCCGTTCCGGAGCACGTTCTCGATCCCCCACCGCGGCGACGCGAGCACCTACTCTGCGAAGGAGATCAGAATCGCCCCTCCCGAGCGCGTCAGCGGCGCGTTCTCGATCCCTCACGGGATGCAGGCAGTCGGCGCGGAAGGGCGAGGAACGAGGCGCCCCGGTGGAAGCGCAAGGGCCCGAGGTGACACGTAGAGGGAAGGCACGTGCGCGGACCACGAACGGCCCTTCGGTCGCTCCTCGCGGGCCACTTCTCATCCCGCACGCGAAGGGGGCAGGGCCCGACCGTGGGGCGGGATCAGAAACGGGCCTTCGAAGCGGGATTGCGGTGCGTTTCTGAGCCCGCAGGGGGAAGTGGCGCGGGGCCCGGACGCGGGATGGGGCTAGAGATCGAGGAGGGCGACCGCGGTGTCGGGAGCGCCCGCGTCACGGAGACGTGCGCGCATCGCGGCCGCCGCGAGCGCATACGGCCTGTCGCTCCGCAGGAGGAGCGACCGCGCGTTGGCCTGCTCATTGAGGGCGACGAGCTCGAACGCCAACACCTCGACGTCGGCCGCGTCGACCTCCCCCTCCGCGGCCGCGAACCGCAGCTGGGCCTCGATGTATCGGTACCAGTCGACGAGGGCCGCCCGCACAGCATCGCTCACGGGACCGGGCTTGGAGTCGACGTCCGCCGCGGTCGCCGCGAAGAAGCAGCCGCCCGTGAAGACGCGGTCCCGTGAGTAGACCAAGGCGTTGTGGAGGAGCGCGGCCAGGCGGTGCGCTCCCCTCGGCTGGGCGCGGGCGGGCTCGATGATCCGCTCGACGAAGATGTCCCGAGCGGCGGCGACCGTCGCGAGCTGCAGGCCCTCCTTGCTCTGGAACAGCGTCGCGATGCTGCTCTTGCTCGACCCCGAGGCGGTCGCGAGGCGTCCGATCGTCACGCCGTCCAGACCCTCGACGGAGGCGAGGTCGGTCGCACTCTCCAGCACGATGCGGCGGGAGGCGTCGCCACGCGCCCGCCGGCCATCCTGCATCACCGCGTCTGCCATGCCCCTAGTATACGAACGACCGTTCGCCTAGTATACGGATGATCGTTCGTATAGTTCGGTGAAGGAGCCTCCATGCCGTCCGCGTCCACTCTCCTCGTCCGCACCCTCCCGGCTGTGGGGCGCCTCTCCCCCCGCCTCGCCGGCGATCTCGCCTACCGGATGTTCTTCTCCACCCGCCCACGCATGGCCGTGCGCGCCGCCGACGCCGCCGCCCACGACGACGCCCGCCGCGGGAGGCTCCTCGTGCGCGGTATCCCCGTCACCACCTACACGTGGGGCACGGGTCCGCGTACCGTGCTGCTCCTGCACGGCTGGCGGGGCCGCGCCTCGCAGTTCTCCCCGCTCGTACGGGAACTCGTCGCCGAGGGGTTCCGGGTCGTCGCCTTCGATGCCCCAGCGCATGGCTCCTCCGGCGGGCGGCACACCGATATCCGCGACTGGGTCGACGCCGCGGAGCAGCTGGACCGCACCCACGGCCCCTTCTCCGCCCTCATCGGCCACTCCTTCGGCGGGCTCGCGGCGCTGACCGTCGCCCGGTCGTCCGGCTCGGTCCCCGCCGTCGCCATCGTCGCCGGGGCCGCAGCGCCCGAGGCCTTCCTCGCCCAGTTCGTCCGTGACCTCCGGCTCGACGCCGCCACCGCGGACCGACTCCGCACCCGCTTCCACCGCCGCCTCCGGCTCGATCCCGCAACCGCCGTCGAACGGTACGACGCGGCCGCCCATCCACTCCCCGCCGACACCGCACTGCTCGTCGTGCACGACCGGGGCGACCGCCGGATGCCCGACCACGACGCGCTCCGGCTGCACGCCGCCCACACCGGCCGCTCCCGTCTCGTCCGTACGGTGGGTCTCGGTCACACGAGAATGCTGTCGGCCGATCCGACCCTCGATGCCGTGGTCGCCCTCGTGACTGGCGGGCTCGACGCCGTCGATGCGCTCGGCACCGCGACGGGACGAGCCGCCACCGACGCTGCACCGGCCGACCCGTCCGCGGCCCTTCGGAGCCCTACACCCGGGTCGGCAGGAAGCCCGCGCCCGGGTCGGGAGCCGCGAACGGCAGCCCGACAGTGGTGATCAGCACGACCAGCGTCACCACGGCCGCTGCGAACAGGAGGAAGAGCACGACGAAGACGACGACCGCGAGCACCCGGTAGCTGCCGGTGTCGGCGACCTCCGGCGCGATCGATCGCTGCGCCCAGTCGTCCGCCGCTGCCGCGGGCTGCTCGCCCTGGAGGATCGCGGGCGTCGGACGGGACCGCTCCGAGCGTCGGGTCGGTGCCGGAAGGGCATCGCCCGCGGCTTCGGGAGCGGCCAGCAGCCCCTCCGGGATCGGCGTCTCCGGTGGCGGAGGCGGGATCACGGCGTCGGCCGGCGGGATCACCGCGTCGGCGTGAGCGATCTCCAGCCCCGAGTCATCCGGCAGCGCCGCCCCCTCGGGCACCGCGGACTCGTCGGAACCCGTCCCGCTCGCGTCGCTCATGTCAGCCTCCGACGGCCCCGATGTCAGTCACACCCACGTCGGTGCGGTGGAAGTTCTGGAACGACCGGGACGCCGTCGGACCCCGCTGACCCTGGTAGCGGTTGCCGTAGGGACCGGAGCCGTACGGGTTCTCCGCCGGCGAGGTGAGCCGGAAGAAGCAGAGCTGGCCGATCTTCATGCCGGGCCACAGCTTGATCGGCAGCGTCGCCACGTTCGCGAGCTCCAGCGTCACATGCCCGGAGAAGCCCGGGTCGATGAAGCCGGCGGTCGAGTGGGTGATGAGCCCGAGGCGACCGAGCGACGACTTCCCCTCCAGCCGCGCGGCGATGTCGTCCGGCAGGGTGACCTGCTCGAACGTGGCCCCCAGCGCGAACTCGCCGGGGTGGAGAATGAAGGGCTCGTCCGGGTCGACCTCGATCAGCCGCGTCAGCTCGGGCTGGTCGACGGAGGGATCGATGAACGGGTACTTGTGATTGTCGAAGAGACGGAAGTAGCGGTCCAGCCGCACGTCGATGCTCGACGGCTGGATCATCTCCGGCGCATGCGGTTCCAGGCCGACGCGGCCGGAGGCGAGTTCTGCTCTGATGTCGCGATCGCTGAGAAGCACGGCACAAGCCTAGTCATGCGGTCGCGCCGTCGACGCGGCATCTCCGGCCCGTCGCGCCCTCAGGGGAGCGCGGGTCCGGTGCCGGGGAGGCTCATCGCGCGCCGCAGCCGGAGCACCGTGCGTCGGAGGGGTTCGACCACGGAGTGCGGCCAGCGCTCGTCCGTGCGACTCGTGGGCATCGTCACGCTCAGCGCCGCCGCCACACCGGTCTCCTCCGGCCAGGTGATGGGCATGGCCACGCACCGGCAGCCGTCGATGAACTCCTCGTCGTCGACGTGGAAGCCGATGTCGCGCCCCTTCGCGATCACGGTGAGGATCTCGTCGGGATCGGTGATGGTCCGGCTCGTGAGGCGCGGCATGGCCACCTGGCGCAGGCGTCGCGAGATGTCGGCGTCGTCGAGGGTGCTCAGCAGGGCCTTGCCGATTCCGGTCGCATGGGCGTGCAGTCGCATCCCCACATTGGAGGCGAGGCGCATCGGGTTGGGCGAGGGGCTGATCGCGATATAGACGTTCTCGACGCCGTCCAGCCGCGCCATCTGCACCGTCTCGCCGATCTCCTCGGTGAGCGCCGCCATGAGCGCGGGCCCGGATTCGAGCAGGAGACGGTGCCCGTCGTAACGCTGGCCGATCTGCCAGGCCTTGAGTCCGAGGGAGTAACGCTTGCTGGTCGCGTCGTGGTCGACCCAACCGGCCGCCTGGAGGGTGCGCAGCAGTCCGTGGGCGCTGGACCGCGGCAGGCCGAGGTCGTCGAGGAGCTCGGGGAAGGTCTGCGATCCGGTCGCGGCGAGGTGCTCGATGATCTCGAGGGCGCGCCCGGCGGACTTCACCGCCCCCACCGCCTGATCGGTGTCCGTCATGGGTCCCCCTGCGTGAATTGTGCGCGGCACGAACGTGTGTCACACTATCGCGCGTTCAGGTCTGAGACATCCGATTCACATACGTGAACGCACTGGATACCCCTCGTCAATGGAGATGCCCCGATGTCCACTCAGTCCTCCACGCGGCCGGAACTTGCCGCGATCGTCCGTAAGGTCACGCTCCGGCTGATCCCGATCCTGCTCCTCATGTACATCCTCGCGTTCCTCGACCGCGCCAACCTCGGCTTCGCGAAGGCCGCCTGGCAGGCGGACACCGGCATCTCGGATGCCGCCTACGCGCTCGGCGCCGGCATCTTCTTCCTCGGCTACGCCGTCTTCGAGGTGCCGTCGAACCTCATCATGCGCCGGGTGGGGGCGAAGATCTGGCTTGCCCGCATCATGGTCTCGTGGGGCATCGTGTCGGCGCTCATGATGTTCGCGACGAACGAGTGGGTCTTCTACGTCCTCCGCGTCCTCCTCGGAATCACGGAGGCCGGGTTCTTCCCCGGCGTCATCCTCTTCCTCACGTACTGGATCCCGCTGAAGTTCCGCGCGCGGGTCAACGGCCTCTTCTATTTCGGCGCCCCGCTCGCCTTCATCTTCGGCGGCCCGCTCTCGGGCATGCTGCTCGACCTCGACGGTAAGGTCGGCATCCACGGCTGGCAGCTGATGTTCCTCGCCACCGGCATCCTCACCGTGCTCATCGGCATCGTCGCGTTCTTCTACCTCGACAACGGCCCGAAGGACGCGAAGTGGCTGACCGACGCGGAGCGCACGACCCTCGTGGCCGCCCTCGACGACGAGGACAGCGCCAAGGAGAACCACTCCCCCCGCGGAGCCCTGCGCGCGCTCGGCAACCCGGTCGTGCTCTACTTCGCCGCGATCTACCTGACGATCCAGATGAGCGTCTACGGCGTCACCTTCTATCTCCCCACGCAGGTCGCGACGATCGTCGGCAAGCCGGTCGGCCTCGAGGTCGGCCTCCTCACCGCCGTGCCGTGGACGTTCGCGCTCCTCGTCACCTTCGTCCTGTCGCGCCTCGCCGACAGCACCGGGCAGCGTCGCCTCATCGCGACGTGTGCGCTGGCCGCCGCCGGCGCGGGCATCATCGTGTCGGCGATCGTGCAGGAGCCGGTGATCGCCCTCGCGGCCCTGAGCGTCGGCGCGGCCGGCTTCATCTCCGTGCAGCCGGTGTTCTGGACCCTTCCCACGTCGTTCCTGCTCGGCGCGGCCGCCGCAAGCGGCATCGCCCTCATCAACTCCCTCGGCAGCCTCGGCGGATTCCTCGCCCCGGTGCTCAAGAACTGGGCGGACGCGACATTCGGCGACAGCGCCGGACTCATCGCCCTCGCCGTCATCGCTCTGCTCGGGGCCGTCCTCATCGCCCTCAGCCGCGTCGTGAGCCCCGCGGTCCGCGAGACCGACGGCGTGGGCCTCGACACGACGAAGACCCCCGCCCGCCAGCGCTGACCGCGGTCGGCAGAACAGGAGACACGCATGCGCGAGCTCGTCCTCACCGAGATCGGACGCCTCGACGTCCGTGAGGCCCCGATCCCCCGCCCCGGACCCGACGAGGTGCTCATCCGGGTCGCCGCGACCGGGATCTGCGGTTCCGACGTCCACGGCTATACCGGCGAGAACGGCCGGCGATTCCCCGGGCAGGTGATGGGCCACGAGTCGAGCGGAGTGATCGCCGCCGTCGGCGACGACGTCGACGGGTTCGCCGAGGGCACTCCCGTGACCTTCAACCCCGTCGTCGTGCCCGCGGAGGACGCGGCAGCCTTCGCGGGTCGCGAGCAGCACCACGCGGGCAAGCACGTCATCGGGGTGGCGAAGGAGATCCCGGCCGCGTTCGCCGACTACGTCGTCATACCGGCCCGGAATGTGGTGCCGCTGCCCGCGGACCTGCCGATCGAGCTCGGCGCACTGATCGAGCCCCTCGCCGTCGCAGTGCATGCCGTGCGGCGACTGCCCGCCGACCGCCTCGGCCGGGTGCTCGTGATCGGCGGCGGACCGATCGGCCAGTCCGTCGTGATCGCACTGCGGGACGCGGGAGCCGGCTCGATCATCGTGAGCGAGATGGACGCCGCCCGGCGCGAGCTCGTGGAGCGGCTCGGCGCGGAGACCATCGACCCGGCCGCCGGCCCGGTGGCCGGACAGCTCGCCGAGCGCGGCGGCCTCGCGGATGCGGCGGTCGACGCCGTCGGCCTCACCCCCACCGTCCGCGACGCGCTGCGCAGCACCACCCTCGGCGCCCCGATCTGCCTGGTCGGCATGGGCGCTCCGCAGGTGACGCTCGACGCCTTCCTCGTGAGCACAGAGGAGCGGTCGCTCATCGGCAGCTTCACGTACGGCTCCGACGACTTCACCGACGCCGCCGCGATCATCGGCGCGGAGCCGGATGTCTACCGGGCGCTCATCAGCCGCGAGATCGACGTCGCCGACGCGGATTCCGCCTTCTCCGCCCTCGCGGCGGGAGACGGCACCCCGGGCAAGGTCCTTGTCCGATTCGACCGAGAGGAACAGGAACGATGACCGGCACTCCCACCATCCGCGAGGTCCGCGCGTACACCGTGCGCGGCGGCGGGGCCGACTATCACGACCAGGGCGCCGACCACTGGATCGACGACCACATCGCCACCCCGATGAGCGTCTACCCGGAGTTCCGGCAGTCACGGCAGAGCTTCGGGCTCAACGTGCTGGGCACGCTCGTCGTCGAGATCGAGGCCAGCGACGGGACGGTCGGCTTCTCGGTCACGACGGCGGGCGAGATCGGCGCGTTCATCGTCGAGAAGCACCTGGCGCGGTTCCTCGAAGGCCGGAAGATCACCGACATCGAGCGCATCTGGGATCAGATGTACAAGTCGACCCTCTACTACGGCCGCCGCGGCGTCGTCCTCAACGCGATCAGCGGCGTCGACCTCGCCCTCTACGACCTGCTCGGTCGCGTGCGGCAGGTGCCGGTGTTCGAGCTCCTCGGCGGGCCGGTGCGCGACGAGCTGCAGTTCTACGCCACCGGGGCACGCCCCGACCGCGCGAAGGAGCTCGGTTTCATCGGCGGGAAGATGCCGCTGCACCACGGACCCGCCGAAGGCGAAGAGGGGCTGCGCAAGAACATCGCCCTCCTCGCGGACATGCGCGAGAAGGTCGGCGACGACTTCTGGCTCATGTACGACTGCTGGATGTCGCTCGACGTCGAGTACGCGACTCGTCTCGCGCACGCCGCCGCCGACTACGGCCTCAAGTGGATCGAGGAAGCGCTCATCCCCGACGACTACTGGGGCTATGCGGAGCTACGCAAGCGCGCCCCCTCCTCGATGCTCATCACGACCGGCGAGCACGAGGCCACCCGGTGGGGTTTCCGGCAGCTGCTGGAGACCGGGGTGGACCTGATCCAGCCCGATGTGGGCTGGTGCGGCGGCATCACCGAGCTGCTGAAGATCTCAGCCCTGGCCGATGCCCACGGCACGATGGTCGTTCCCCACGGGTCGTCCGTGTACTCGTACCACTTCGTCGTCACGCGCACGAACAGCCCGTTCGCGGAGTTCCTCATGATGCACCCGACCGCAGAGGAGATCGTGCCGATGTTCTCGCCGATGCTGGTCGGTGAGCCCGTGCCGGTGAACGGCCGCCTCCGCGTGCCGGAGACCCCCGGGTTCGGCGTCGAGCTCTCCGACGCGATCGAGAAGCACCGCCCGTACACCCACTGACCCCGGAGACACGACCCCATGGAATTCCTTCGCCTCGGCGCGCCCGGCGCCGAACGCCCCGCGGTGCGCCACGACGACCGCACCTACGACCTGACCGGCCTCACCGCCGACATCGACGGCGCGTTCCTCGCGCGTGACGGCATCGCTCGCACGCGCGAGGCCCTCGCGGCCGGGTCGCTGCCGCTGCTCGACGGCGCCGAGGCGCTGCGGGTCGGGGCCCCCATCGCCCGGCCGATGGCCGTGCTGTGCATCGGACAGAACTACGCCGCCCACGCGGCCGAATCCGGTGACGCCCCGCCGTCCGTGCCGATCCTGTTCCACAAGCACCCGAACACCATCGTCGGGCCCTTCGACGACGTGTTCATCCCCCCGCGCGCCGAGAAGGTGGACTGGGAGGTGGAGCTCGGGGTCGTGATCGGCAGCTGCGCGCGCTACCTCGCCAGCCCGGAAGAGGCGCTGGCGCACGTCGCCGGGTACGTCGTGTCGCATGATGTGTCGGAGCGGGCGTACCAGGTCGAGCACTCCGGTGGACAGTGGTCGAAGGGCAAGAACGCCGAGACGTTCAACCCCCTCGGTCCGGCGCTCATCCCGGCCGACGAGGTCGACCCGCAGGCTCTGCACCTCTGGTCCCGGGTCAACGGCGAGCCGCGGCAGGACTCGAACACGGCCGACATGATCTTCACCGTCGCGCAGATCGTTCACCACCTGTCGCAGTACCTGGTGCTCGAGCCCGGAGACCTCATCAACACCGGCACCCCGCAGGGCGTCGCGCTCTCCGGTCGCTTCCCCTACCTGCGGGCGGGCGACGTCGTGGAGCTCGGCATCGAGGGGCTCGGCACCCAGCGCCAGCGCCTCGTCGACGCGCGCCCCTGAGGCACGCTTTGGTCAACGCCCGGGAGACAGGTAGGCTTGCTCCACCTGCTCTCGGGCGGGTACGGGGCTGTAGTTCAATGGTAGAACTTCTGCTTCCCAAGCAGACAGCGCGGGTTCGATTCCCGTCAGCCCCTCCACCTGTGACTTCCCAAGCTGTTCCGGACACTCTGGAGCCGATCCAGACTGAGGATCTCGCTTCTGGAAGGACACCTCCAAGAGTCACGAACAGCAGGCCTCCCTGTCGCATGCGCCCCGATCCGCGGCGAGATCGATCCCTGCGCCGTCGGATGACGCGGAGGTGTCGAGCACGACCTGGCGGCACTGGGTGATCCGGTCGGCGCGTTGCTGCTCGGGCCATCGACATCCCGAACTCCCTGGCGATCGAGTCGGTCGTCTCGGAACGACCGGCATTGCCTGCGAATCACCTATGACAACGGTGTGCGCCTTGTTGTCTTAGAGCTCCCTCAGAGGACCGCGGGGACCATGTCGTCATGAGCACCCTCCACACAGCCCCCGTACTCACGCCGAGCGTGCATGTATCGAAGCCCCGGGTCGCCACCTCGTGGTGGCGAGTCGCCGCACTCGGCGTGATCTGGGCGACGAGCCTGTTCGTCGTCGCCCTGTGGGTAGCCGGGGGCGGGGTGACCGCTATCCTCGGTTTCTCTGCAGAGTCCGTGACCACTCTGGGAAGGCTCTCCGGGCTGGTGGCAGCGAACCTGCTGCTCTATCAGGTGTTGTTGATGGCGAAGGTCCCGCTGTTCGAGCGCGGGTTCGGTCGTGAGGGAATCACCCGGTTTCATCGACAGGTCGGCTTCTGGTCGTTCTGGTTGATGGGCGTGCACATCCTGCTGCTGGTCATCGGATATGCCGCGGCAGCAGGAGTGGGCCTGTGGGAGCAGCTGTGGAGTTTCGTCTGGGACTACCCGGGGATGCTGCTGGCCACCGCGGGAACCGGACTCCTCGTGATGGTCGTGGTCACCTCCATCCGCCGTGCCCGCCGCCGTCTGCGTTACGAGTCGTGGCATCTGCTACA
The DNA here is from genome assembly GCF_037148555.1 of Microbacterium sp. MMO-113. Taxonomy (NCBI): domain Bacteria; kingdom Bacillati; phylum Actinomycetota; class Actinomycetes; order Micrococcales; family Microbacteriaceae; genus Microbacterium; species Microbacterium sp. MMO-113. The sequence goes on from NZ_JBBCTD010000004.1 coordinate 336,363, forward strand.
CCTGTACGCGTACCTGGGCGTCTTCCTCGCTCTGCCGCACCAGTTGTGGACGGGAGCGGACTTCCTCTCATCGACACCGGCCACGATCTACTGGTGGTCGCTGTGGGCTGTCGCAGCTGTAGCCGTCATCGTGTTCCGCGTCGTCGCACCGCTTGTCCGTTCCCATCGACACGCTCTCCGCGTCGACACCGTCGCACTCGACGGTGCAGCCGGTGTCACCGTGCGCGTGTCCGGTCGGGACCTCCGTGAGCTGAAGGCACGGGCCGGCCAGTTCTTCGTGTGGCGGTTCCTGGACGGGCCGGGATGGATGCGAGGGCACCCTTTCTCCCTCTCGGCTGCTCCGGGAGACACCTACGCACTCACAGCGCGCCTTGTCGGCGACGGCACGACGCGACTCGCGTCGTTGCGTCCGGGCACCCGAGTGTTGGTGGAGGGTCCGTTCGGGGAGATGACCGGAGATCGCCGCAGCGGCCGGAAGCTCCTCATGGTCGGTGCGGGAGCCGGAGTGGCCCCGCTCGTATCGCTTCTCGAGGCGGAGAGATACGAGTCAGGTGACGCGGCCCTGGTCGTCCGGGACACTGCGGACTCTGACGCCCTGCTGCGGGAGCCGATCTCGTCGCTGATCCGTGAGCGCGGGGTGCGTCACTTCCCGCTCACCGGCCCGCGCGCCGGCGGCAACTCCCCGTGGCTTCCGGCCACCCACACCGCCTGGAATGGCCCCGATCTGCTCCGCTACATCGCCCCTGACCCGGACGAGTACGACGTCTACCTGTGCGGCCCCGACGGGTGGATGCGCGCTCTACGAGAAGACCTCCGCGGCGCCGGCTTCATCGCCGACCGCATCCACTCCGAATCCTTCACCCCCTGAGCATCGAGGGAGCATCGCCATGAAGAAGATCATCTACGCACTCGTCGCGACACTGAGCGGGATCGTCCTCCTGTTCAGCTACCGCACCTCCCTCGACGCTGTTCCTCCCTCCGACATCGCCAGCCCCGCTAGCGGCACCACCCAGAGCACCAGCGGGTCGGCATCGACCGCCGCGGGCGGGACCACGGCGGGGCTCACGGACGGGACGTTCACCGGTGACACCATGCAGACGCGCTACGGTCCCGTCCAGGTGCAGATCACCGTGTCGGGAGGGAAGATCACCGACGCGCAAGCGCTCCGGTATCCCGACAGCAACGGTCGAGACCAACAGATCAACGCGCATGCGATCCCGTTACTGGTCTCCGAGACCGTCCAGGGCCAGAGCGCACACATCCAGATGGTGTCCGGCGCGACCTACACCAGCGACGGATACACGAGCTCGCTGCAGAGCGCTATCGATCAGGCACAACAATGACCGCTCCAGACATCCACGTGCACGTCGAGCACATCATGGGCACCGCCATCAGCATCCACATCGTCGACCCGCGTGACGACGCCGCCGCACGGGATGCGGTGCAGACGTGCGTCGCCGAGCTTTGCGACGTCGACCGCGTGTTCTCGCCCTACCGGGCCGACTCCGATATCAGTCGCATCCGGGCCGGCGCCCTCCGCATCCAGGATGCTGACCCGCGCGTGGCAGCGGTCGCTGCCGCGTGCGCCGACTACGAACACGCCACCGGCGGGCTCTTCTCCGCGTCGTGGAGGGGCGGGTTCGACCCCACCGGGTACGTCAAGGGCTGGGCGGTGGAGCACGCGAGCAGGCGTCACCTCGCCCCTCTTCTCGCATCGGCTCGGGCCGTCGGCATCAACGCCGGAGGGGACCTGCAACTGTTCACCGCACAGGGCTCGGACTGGGTCTGGGACGTGGGAATCGCAGACCCCCGCCGCCCCGGGAGCGTCCTCGCGACGATGCAGGTGACGAATGGTGCTGTGGCCACGTCCGGTCCGGCCGAACGCGGCAGCCACATCATCGATCCGCGCACCGGTCACCGCGCGCACGGCGTCGCCTCTGTCACCGTCGTCGCCGACAGTCTCGCGCACGCAGACGTCTGGGCGACAGCCGCCGTCGCCGCAGGCCCCTCCGACACCACCTGGATCGCCGCCTCCCACACCAAGACCGGGCTGCTCGTCACGGATGGCGGAGCGATAGCGCGGTGGATCGGCTCGACACCTGTCGAGGTCACCTCGGCGTCGTCGTGGGCAGCGTGAGGAGGAACACTGTCCCTCCCGGGGACGTCGATTCGACCACAACGCTTCCTCCGGCGCGCTGTGCGATATCCCGCACCAGCGAGAGCCCGATCCCGAATCCGCGCCCACGGCCGCTGTCGGGAGTGCGAGCGAACCTCTCGAACACCTCAGCGGGGTCGATACCGGAGATCCCCGCCCCATGATCCGCCACACGGATCTCTACCCCGCTGGCCAACCGCCGCGCTGAGAGCTCGATCGAGCCGCCGGCTGGTGAGTGCGCGACCGCGTTATCCAGGAGTGCGACCAGGGCCCGCACGAGAGTCACCGGCGGCACGGGCACGATGGCGTCCACGACGTCGACGTCGATCCTCACGCCCGCGTCGTCCGCCAGGGAGCGGATCGCGGCGGTGGCGTCGCGGGCGGCATCACCGAGGACTGCAGATTCCCCGGCGAACTCCTGTCCTTCTGCGACGAGGAGCATGTCGGAGAGGACGTCGCGCATGCGATCCGCGTCTCCTCGCAGCTCCCGCGCCGTCGCGGTCACGTCCTCGCCGCGGTGCAGACGGCGCTGCAGGATCTGGATCCGGCTCGTGAGCGCGGTCAGTGGCGTGCGGAGCTCATGGCTCGCGTCCGCGACGAACTGTCGTTGCCGGCGCAGAGCGTCGCTCAGCGGGAGTGCTGCTCGCCGCGCGGCGATACTCGCGACCACGGCGAGCAACAGCACCCCCACCAGGCCGAGCAGGACCACGGCGGGCACGAGAACACTGATGTCGACGACGAAGTCGTCGCCGGCCGCACCCGGGAACCATCCGCCCTCGTGCCTCTCACCCTCACGGCGCGACGACGACAGCACCACCGCGAGAAGAATCAGCACACCTCCGAGGACGATCACCCCGGACGAGACGCCCACCCAGACCGCGACGACCCGAGCGGCCCGCCGCACCTCCTCCGCATCCGGGTCTCTCTGCGCACTCATGACGGGTTCCCCGCCCGATACCCGCGCGCTCTGACCGTCTCGATCATCTCGGGAGTCGTCTTCTTCCGCACATAGTGCACATACGTGTCCACGGAACTCGCGGAATCACCGGCAGGGAACACTGCCCGGAGGATCTCTTCTCGACTGAACACATGGTCCGGACTCCCGCTGAGCACCTCCAGCAACGTGCTCTCCGTAGCCGTGAGCGCGATCCGGTACCCCGACGGGTCGAAGACCGCCTGTGCTGTCGGGACGAAACTCCACTCACCCAGCTCGCGCCGCGCCCCACCCGATTGGAAAGCGCGCTGCAGTGCGCGCAAGCGTGCCAGCAGCTCCTCGTAGTCGAACGGCTTGACCAGGTAGTCGTTCGCCCCACCGTCGAGCCCCGTGACCTTGTCATCCACCGCGCCCAGAGCCGTCAGCATGAGCACCGGGGTCGTGATCTGCGCCGTGCGCACCGCGCGAACAAGATCGACACCATCCATCCCCGGCAGCCGCCTGTCCACCACCATCAGGTCATACCGGTTACCCAGCGCCAAACGCAGAGCGACCCCGCCATCGGACGCATGATCGACCCGATATGCCTCCGACAACACCTCGACCGTCATCGCCGCGATATCCGGATCGTCCTCGACATACAGCACAGACGCGAGCTTCGAGGATCCCACCATGAGGTGATACTGCCACGCGCCACCCGCCTCACGCCATGACTCCCGACCTCTCTGATCCTCGCTGCGATGCGACCGCTTCGGCATGCCCAACGCCGCCCGACCGGCATCCATCGAAAGAGGGAGACTTCCCTCCATCGTCTTGACGATGTCGCCGCACGACGCTCCTGGTGGAGTGGCAGGTATGGCAGATTCTCGCGCTCTTCGGCGCTTTCCTGAGTGGATGACCTCCCGTGGCGGCGCTTGGATCACGCTCGGCGCGGTCCTCCTGATCATGATGACTCTCTTCGGCCTGTTCGGGTCGGCGAAGGCACCCGCCGGCAACGAGCAGGCCCCCGCAGGGTCGGAATCGGCGCGCACGAGCGCGCTGTTGGCGGAGTTCCCGAACGCGGATCGGCAGTCCGTGATCGTGGTCGCGTCGCGCGACGACGGCGCGACGCTCTCGGCACCCGACGTCGCCGCGCTCGAAGGCCTCCTCCCGGTGCTCGGCTCGCACGCGGACGCGGATCCGACCGGGCCTCTCGTGAGCGAGGACGAGAAGGCCGCGGTTCTCGTGACACCGATCGCGGTCGGCCAGACGAGCACCGACACCGCCGCTGTGGTCGCGGCGCTCCGCGCCGACATCGACGAGCACGCACCGGACGGGATTACCCTGCTCGTGACCGGCGGACCGGCGTTCGGCGCCGATATCGCCGCCTCCTTCGAAGGCGCCGACTTCACTCTGCTCCTCGTGACCGTCCTGATCGTCGCGGTGCTCCTCATCGTCACGTACCGATCGCCGGTGCTGTGGCTGCTGCCGCTCGCCGCCGTCGGCCTGGCAGACGGGCTCGCCGGACGACTGACCGCGGCTGCCGGTTCCGCGTGGGACCTGCAGTTCGATGCCGGGATCATCAGCGTCCTCGTCTTCGGCGCCGGGACCAATTACGCCCTGCTCCTGATCTCGCGGTATCGGGAGGAGCTCACCACCACGACGGACCACCGCCGCGCGCTCAGCACGGCCTGGCGCCGGACCGCTCCGGCAATCCTCGCCTCGAACCTCACGGTCGTCCTCGCCCTCCTGACACTCGCCCTGGCGGTGATCCCCGGCACGCACGGACTCGGCGTCTCGTCCGCCATCGGGCTGCTGGTCGCCCTGGCGTCCGTCCTCTTCCTGCTGCCTCCCCTGCTGGCGGTGTGCGGACGGAAGGTGTTCTGGCCGTTCGTCCCTCGTCCCGGAGCTGCCGCACGGCGCGGCGGAGTGTGGCGGACGATCGCGACGCGCGTCGTGAGCCGGCCGGTCGTGAGCCTCCTCGGGGGTGCAGCCCTGCTGGCCGTGATGACGGTCGGCCTCGTCGGGACGACCGTCGGGCTCGACCAGGTCGACAAGTTCCGGGTCCCGTCCGAGTCCGCGACGGGTCTCGAGGTGCTCTCGAAGCACTTCCCGGCAGGGGAGGCGCAGCCGATCCTCATCGTCACGGACAGCGGCGAAGCCGAAGCCGTCCTCACCGCGGCGCGCGACGTGGAGGGCATCGTCCGCGCCACTCCGGTCGGGACGACGGACGACGAGAAGCTCACGAAGATCCTGGTGACCAGCGAATATGCGCCCAGCACCGACGACAGCCTGGCTCAGATCACGGAACTCCGGGCCGCCGTGCACGATGTGCCGGGGGCGGGGGCGGTCGTCGGCGGCGCGGTGGCGACGGATCTCGACGCCCGTGCCGGGAACCTCGCGGACCTCGGCGTCGTGGTGCCCCTGGTCCTGGCGGTGAGCTTCCTGGTGCTGGCGTTCCTGCTGCGGTCGCTGGTCGCGCCGCTGCTGCTGCTCGCCGTCAACGTGGCGAGTGCCGTGGCCGCCATCGGCGCCGGGGCCTGGCTCAGTCGCTTGCTGTTCGGGCAGGACGCACTCGATCTCCCCGTCCCGCTGCTGGCCTTCTTGTTCCTGGTCGCCCTCGGCATCGACTACACGATCTTCCTCGTCCATCGCGCCCGGAGCGAAGCGGCGCTGCGGGGCACGAGGGACGGCATGGTGGAAGCGGTTGCTCACACCGGCGGCGTCATCACGAGCGCCGGGATCGTGCTCGCCGCCGTGTTCGCGGCACTCGGCGTCCTGCCGCTGGTCACCCTCGGGCAGCTCGGGCTGATCGTCGGGGTCGGCGTGATCGTCGACACGCTGGTGGTCAGGACCGTGATCGTCCCTGCGCTGTTCGCTCTCGTCGGCGACCGCATCTGGTGGCCGGGGCGACCGGCCTCCCGGCGGGCCGCCCCCGACCTCACTCGCGGATGAGCGACACGAGCACGGTCTCCCCGTCCGGCGCGATGTCCACCACGCCGCGCTCGTCGACGATCACGATCCGCTCCGCGCCGACCGCGCTCAACGCCTGCACAGGGCCCTCGGCGACCCCCACCGTCGCCCAGGCCCCGTCGGCGTCCGTCGCCCACAGAGCACCCTCCACATCGACGCCGACGAGACGACCGTCCGCCCGTGCGTCGACGGAGTACAGCACCGGCGCCCCGGCGAGTGCTTCGAAACCCGCTCGCCCGTCGCTGCTGTGCAGGAGCCCCGACTCCGTCGCCGCGTGGATCCCGGCATCCGTCACCGCGAGGTCGACCGCCTCCAGCTGCGGCCCCTTGCTCCAGGTGACGCCCTCATCGACGCTCGTCAGCAGCTCCGGACCGCTCGACCCGATGCCGTAGAGGGTGCCGTCCGGACCGGCCGTCAGGACGTGGAAGTCCTCGACCCCGGTGAAGGCGACCGGAGCCCAGGTCTGGCCCCCGTCGTCGCTGCGGATGATGCCGAGATTCCCCTCACCGAGGTCGGGCGATGTGGACGGCCCGGGGTGTCCGGAGGCGAAGAGCGTCCGCCCTGCGACCGTGAACCCCATCGCGTCGAAGTCATGGCCGCCGACGGGTCCCGCAAGGGCACCGTCCGCGTCCACGGTGAAGACACCGTTGTGCGTGGCGATGAGCAGCGCGTCACCCGTGGGCGCCTCGGCCACGGCGTGGACGTGCTCGATCACCGGTGGTCCGGACTCCGGCGCCTCCGACGCCGCGCATCCGGTCAGGAGCATGAGCATCCCCCCGAGGGCGCCGGCCGTCGACACGCGCGCTCCGCGCTTCATCGCTGTCCCCGATAGAGGCCGCGGAGCACGACCACGGCGACGAAGGAGATCGCGACCCCGGCGGCCACGATCAGGCTGGTGAAGACCACTTCCATCGCATGGATCGTGGCCTCATCGACGAGCGGCTCGGGGCCGCGTCCCGGACGGATGTTCATGTGCTGTCCTTCTCTGCTCGCGCGGAGGGCGCACAAGAAGGACCTCGACCGCACGGTTCCCGCGCTGAGACACCCGACGACCCTTCTTGGTCAGTCTTGTCGCTCAGCGGGTACTGCGCCCTCGTCCGCGGGCCCGGTTGCGGGCTTGCGCATACCGTACCAGGGCACTCTATGCAGGGAGCACTTCGGCAGGCCGATACCGCTGCGCGACGGCGCCGGAGCGGAACTCCCGCCGCTCCACGAGCTCAAGCCGAAGACGCTCGTGCACGCCATCGAGCAGCCGGGGACCATGCCCCGCGACGACCGGGTGGACCACGAACAGGTACTCGTCGATCAGCCCGAGGTCCGCGAGCGCCGCGGGCAGAGCCACTCCGCCGACCGACAAGCCCTCCCCCGGCTGATCCTTCAGCCCCCGCACGGCCTCGGCGAGGTCGCCGCGCACGAGGTCCGCGTTCCAGTCGACGGCATCGAGCGTCGCCGACACCACGTGCTTCGGCAGGCGATCGATGGTCTCGGCGAAGGGCGTCTCCCACTCCTCCATCCAGTCCGGCCAGACCCCGGATTCCGGACGCCGCCACGCGGCCCGCATCATGTCGTACGTCACCCGACCGTAGAGAAGGGCGTCGGCGCGCTGCAGCTCCGCGGTCCAGAAGCGCATCGACTCCTCGTCGGGCGGGAGTCCGGCTTCGTGATGGCAGCAGCCGTCGAGCGTCACGTTGATCGCGTACCGCAGCGCTCTCATCGGAGCTCTCCGACCGGGATCGGCACCGTCAGCACGTTGCCGGGTGGCGCCAGCGGGCACGCCCACGCCGGGTCGTAGGCGCAGGATGGGTTGTACGCGAAGTTGAAGTCGAGCACGAGCGTGCCGCGGCGCGGGTCGGCCCCGAGGTCAGCGCCCTTGATCGTGTCGATGAGGTACCGCCCGCCGCCGTACGTCCCCCCGCTCTGCCCGGCGGAGGCATCGCGCACCGGCACGAACAGGCCGCCACCGTAGGAGGCGAGCCGCCACACGTCGAGAGACCCGACGTCAGGGATCTCCACGACGCCGACGCGCTCGAACGGCACGATGCCGTCCGTCCCCGTCGCGAACTCGAACGTGGCCGGATCGGTGTCGAGGATCGGGAGCTCGAACCGCCAGGCGGCGTCGTACGAGGCGATCGGCAGCCCCTCGAACTGCGCCCTGTCCTGCGGGAGGAGGGGCGTCGCCGGGTGCCGCAGCAGCAGCTCGTCGCGCTCGATCCGCCACAGCTCGTGCGCCTCCTCCGGGGAGTCGGCCCGTCGCACCGCTTCGTACAGGGCGAACACCCGTCGCCGCCAGTCGACGACCTCGACGGCCGTCTGCGCATTCGTCATGCGCCCACGGTACGCCGGACGACGGACGCTCGGAACGGTCTCAGTCCCTCGCGATCATCTCCGCATAGCCGTCCTCGTAGGTCGGGTAGTCGAGCCTGCCGAGGACCGCCTCCACCAGCGAGCCGTCGTAGACGAAGCCGCTCGCCGCACCGCCGTCGTCCGGGGGCACGGGCACGCCGAGGCGGTCGGCGAGGAAGGTCACGACGTCTCCCAGCGGAGCAGGCGCCTGGTCGACGGCGTGCACGAGCGCCGGGGGCTCCGGCATCCGCAGCAGCAGGTCGAGAATGCGTACGAGATCGGTCTCGTGGATGCGGTTCGTGCGCCGGCGGTGCGTGACGGGAGCCCCCTGCCTGACCTTCCGGAGGAGGAACTCGCGCCCGGGGCCGTAGATGCCCGCGGGACGCACGACCAGCGCATCGAAGAGCTCGACGGCCGCCTTCTCGCCGTCCCGCAGACCGCGGCCCCGGTCGGTGGTGGGCACCGGCTCGATGCGCTCGGTCACAGGCTCGGCACTCCCGGTGCCGTCGAACACCCCGGTGGACGAGACGAACACCGTCCGCGCCGGCCGGGTCGGCAGCGCTGCCGCGAGGTTCGCGAGCGCCGTGCGATACGACGACACGTCCGGCCCGGGCGGCAGCGTCATCACGACGGCGTCGACCTCGGGCAGCGGCGCCGTGAGCGGAGCGGTCAGGTCGGCCGAGATCGCTTCGACACCGTCCGGCACGGGTCCTTCACGGCGGCGGAGGGCCAGGACCTCACCGCCGTCCGCGAGGAGCAGCGGAGCGAGCCGGGTGCCGAGCTTCCCGAAGCCGACCAGGAGGGTGCGGCGCGGCGGAGGCGGAGTGGTCATCCCTCCCACCCTCGCACATCGTCGCCGGGCGACGGACGTAGGCTTGATCGGTGACGGAATCGCAGGGACGGGTGTGGACGGGAGTTCTCCGCGTCGGCCCGCACCGCGGGGATCACCGGGTCGCCCTGCGCGCCGCGGTCAGTGTCGCCGTCCCGCTCCTCGTGCTGTGGGCCGTCGGCCGGCTCGACCTCAGCATCTATGCGAGCTTCGGTGCCTTCGCCGCTCTCTACGGTCGGCACGACGTCTTCCGCGACCGGATCCGCATGCAGGCCAGTGCCGGCGGGGTGCTACTCGGCGCGATGCTGATCGGCACGGCCCTGTCGGTCCTCGCCGCCCCCGCCGTGCTGAGCATCGTCGTCGTCGCACTCGTCGCTGCGGCCGTGACGCTGCTGGCCTACGTCCTGCAGTGGCACCCGCCCGGGCCGCTGTTCACGGTCTTCGCGACCGGGGCGTGCGCGACCATCCCCGCCACCGGCGCCTCCTTCGGCGCGGTCCTGCTCGTCGGCGGGGCGAGCGTGCTCTTCGGCCTCGCCCTCACCGCCCTCGTCGCCCTCGTCACCCGGACCACGGCGGAGGCGGCACAGAAGGCGCGCCCGTCCGTCGGGCCGGTCGCCGCCGAGATGGCCGCCTCGGTCGCCGCCGCGATCGTCGGAGCGGGCGTGGTCGGCCTGCTCCTCGGCGGCACCCACTGGTACTGGGCAGCGGTCGGCGCGGTGGCCGCGGTCAGCGGCGCGCAGCTCAACGCCCGCGTGATCCGCGGCATCCAGCGCCTCGTCGGCACGCTGCTCGGCGTGCTGGTCGCCGCCGGGATCCTCGCCCTCGACATGCCGGCGCTCGCCGTGATCGCCGTCGTCGTGGTCCTGCAGGGAACGGCCGAACTGTTCATCGGCCGCAACTACGGCATCGCGATGGTGTTCGTCACCCCGCTCGCCCTCCTGATGGTGCACCTGGCCGCGCCGACTCCGGTCGCCGACCTGCTGACCGACCGCGTTCTGGAGACGATCATCGGCGTGGTCGTCGGAACGGTGGTGGCCGTCACGTCCGCGGCGCTGCGCCGACGGAGCCGACCCCGCTGACGAGACGACGAAGCGCCGCACCCGGGAGGGATGCGGCGCTCCGAGGCGAGGCTTCTACTCGGCGTCCGCGGCGATCTTCCGCGCATCGTCGGCGTTGAGCACGCGGAACAGCAGGGCGGCGATGATGGCACCGACCGCGGGAGCCACGATGTACAGCCAGAGCGAGCCCCACGCGAAGTGCCCGCTGACCGAGAGGCCGAGGGCCACCGCCGGGTTGAATCCGCCACCCGAGATGGAGCCGACCGTCGCCGCCCCGACGAAGACGGTCGCACCGATCGCGAGCCCGTAGAACGAGTTGCCCGCCGTGTCCTTCGAGGTGGCGGAGTTCAGCACGACCCAGACGAGGATCAGCGTGAACAGCGCCTCGACGAGGAATGCCGGACCGACCTCGATGACCATCGCCTTCTCGCCGGCCGGCCAGACGGCGAGGGCCACGACAGCCGCGAGCGCCCCGCCGGCGAACTGCGCGACGAGGTACGAGACGAAGTCGGCGACGCTGAGCCCGCCGCGCAGGAACACGCCCAGCGAGACCGCCGGGTTGAGGTGGGCACCCGAGATGTGGCCCGTGGAGTACACGAGCACCATCAGTGTGAAGCCGATCGCGAGCGGAGTGAGCGGGCTTCCGCTGTTCACCGCGGCGATGATCGCGAGGACGAAGAGGAACGTGGCGACCGCTTCCGCGAGCGCCTTGCGAGGTGTACCGATCATGATGGTGTCCTTCTGTGGGATCGCAGGCGGCCCCCCGTCTCCCCGGAACGGCCCGGGCGACGACCCGCCTTGCGGCACCGAGGATAGCGCGCGGTCGGCTCTCGCTGGCTCATTGGCGGCGGCACTGTCAAGCCCGTCGCCCGCCGTAGCTCCGGACCGTACCGTGCAAGGATGACCGTCCAGACCGAGCCGCGCGCCGAGACACCCACCCGGTTGCGCCGCGCCATCACCGGCCCCCTGCTGTTCGCGTTCATCCTCGGCGACGTCCTCGGCGCGGGGATCTACGCGTTGATGGGCGTGCTGTCGGAAGACGTGGGCGGCCTGCTCTGGGCACCGCTGGTCCTCGCCCTCCTCCTCGCCATGCTCACCGCAGGGTCGTATGCCGAGCTCGTCACCAAGTACCCGCGCGCGGGCGGGGCCGCGGTGTTCGCCGAGCGGGCGTTCCGCAGCCCGCTGGTGTCCTTCCTCGTCGGCTTCAGCATGCTCGCGGCCGGGGTGACGAGCGCGGCCGGGCTGGCCATCGCCTTCGCCGGCGACTACCTCAGCACCTTCGTCGACCTGCCGACCATCCCGGTCGCGATCGTCTTCCTCGCGATCGTCGGGCTGCTCAACGCCCGCGGCATCCGCGAGTCGATGGGCGCGAACCTCGTGATGACGGCGATCGAGCTCAGCGGCCTCGTGATCGTGATCGTCGTCGTGGCGGTGTTCGTCGGCGGCGGGGGCGGCGATCTGTCCCGGGCGACGCAGGTGCCCGAGGGGGCGAACGTCGCATTGGCGGTCCTCTCCGGCGCGGTGATCGCGTACTACTCGTTCGTCGGCTTCGAGACCTCGGCCAACATGATCGAAGAGGTCAAGGACCCGCGGCGGACCTACCCGCGCGCGTTGTTCGGGGCGCTCCTCACCGCCGGTGTCGTGTACGTGCTCGTCGGCATCGCCAGCGCCGTCGCCCTGCCGGCCTCCGAGTTGCAGGAGTCCAGCGGTCCGCTGCTCGCGGTCGTCGAGGCCACCGGGGTCAGCGTCCCGTCGTGGCTGTTCAGCCTCATCGCGCTCATCGCCGTCGCCAACGGAGCCCTGCTGACGATGATCATGGTCAGCCGCCTCACCTACGGCATGGCGGAGCAGAACCTCCTGCCGTCCGCGCTCGGGCGCGTCCTGCCGAGGCGGAAGACCCCGTGGGTCGCGATCCTCACCACGACGCTCGTGGCGATGGGCCTCACACTGGTCGGAGACCTCGCGACGCTCGCCGAGACCGTCGTGCTGCTGCTGCTGGTCGTCTTCCTCAGCGTCAACATCTCGGTGCTGGTCCTGCGCCGCGACACGGTCGCGCACGACCACTTCCGCGTATGGACGTTCGTCCCGGTGCTCGGCATCGCGTCGTGCATCCTGCTGCTCACCCAGCAGCGCCCGCAGGTGTGGCTGTTCGGCGCCATCCTCCTCGCCGTCGGCGGTGTGCTCTACGCTGTCGCCCGGTGGACCCGCAACCGCTCGAAGACCGCCGACACGAAGGAGAGCCATGAGCACGCCCGATGACACCGCCGACGAGACGTTCGAGCAGAACCGTCACGATCAGTTGACCTCGGCCCCCGACGCCACGGAGGCCGACGCCGCGCCTCGCGTGGACGTCTCGGAGCACGACGGCAACACCCGCATCGACATCCGAGACGACGCCGAGGTGCGTCCCGGCCCTGGTCCCGGCATGCCCGAGGCCGACGGGGAGGACTGACCCCGCACGCACGAGCGCCGGCTCGCTTCAGGGTCATGTCGCGTTCGCGGTGGACCCGTGCAACCCGCAGAGTCGCTCAGCGCGCGCCCGGCCCTGCGACACGCGCCGCGGCGATCGCGCGACGGACGACGTCCGTATAGATCTGCCCGCCCTCCGGCTGGGGATGGATCCCGTCGCGAGCGAGTGCGCCCGGGCGGCTGGTGATCGCAGCATCCCAATCCGCGACCACCGTCCGCGGGGACCTCGCCGCGAAGGCAGCGAGCGCCGCATTCGCGGCGGCGATCCATCCGCGGTCGGCGTGGCCGGTCACCAGCACGAGAACACGGTCGGGGCCGATCCTCGCCCGAGCCTTCTCGAGGACTCCGATCGGGATCTCGCCGTTCGTCGCCAGACCGATCACCACATACCGCCGGAGGGTGCCGGCATCGGCCTGGCGTCCCAGGATATCCGGAGCCGCCCATATGCTCCGCGACACGGCAGCATCGATGGCGATCCCCGGGAATCCCCGCTGCAGAGCCGGCGCGGCCGCGAGCATGACGGAGTCCCCGATGGCGGTGATGTCCGTCCCCCGTACCGCGGGCGTCCGCGGTGCGGGGGACGATGACGACGGGGGCTTGGGAGGCGCCGGCGTGTCTGTCGCCGGCGCGCTGCTCTCGGCGGCGGAGGGCAGCGCCTCCACCGCTTGCCTTCCGCGTGCCACGAGCTGCTCCGCCTCCGACGCATCGCCTCGCACCACCGCGATCCCGAGAGCGGCGATCACGAGGACCCCCGCCAGCGCACCGGCGGCGACCCGCGTCGCCCTTCGGGGCCGATCCGCGCGAGGTCCTGACCGCGGCGCGCGCCGGAAGGGGCTCTCGATGAAGACGTACGAGGCGGCCGCCGCGGCGACGCTCAGCGCGACCGTTGCGAGCACGAGCAGCGGGGTGGCGCCGACGAGTGGGGTGGCGCCGAGGATCAAGAGCAGGGGCCAGTGCCAGAGGTAGAGCGCGTAGGAGCGTTCGCCCACCCAGCGGAGGGGCCGCATGTCGAGGCAGCGCCCGAGCGCCGGCACCGTCGCTGCCGACCACACGAGACCGGCGGCGGCGACGCTCGACAGCAGCAGACCTCCCCGTGTCGGGAGTCCCCCCGCGGACGACAGCGTGAGGGCGATCACGATGAGGGTCCCCAGGGCGGCGCTCCCGATGAGGGTGCGGAAGACGCGAGAGCGACGGGACGGCACGGCGAGGTCATCCGGCCCCAGGGCGAGCGCGAGCGCCGCGCCGATCAGCAGCCCGAAGGCGTGCGTGTCCGTGCCGAAGTAGGCCCGGGTCGGAGAGCCGAACGGGTCTCCGCTCAGCGCCCCCATCGCAACGGCGGAGACGGCTGCCAGCCCCAGAGCGACGACCGAGAGGGAGCGTCGGCGGATCCGGAAGCAGACAAGAGCGAGCACGACCAGCAGCGGGCTCAGGACATAGAACTGCTCCTCGACCGCGAGGGACCAGAGGTTCATGAAGATGTCGGGCTGCTCGTCGGCGAAATAATCCCCGTCGGCGGCGATCGACACCCAGTTGAAGCTGAAGGTGAGCGCGCCGATGAGCTGGCGCCGGATACCGGTCAACAGGTCCGAATCGACCGCGAACGCCAGCGGCACGATGACGGCGATCATCGCCGCGAGGGCAGGGAGGATGCGTCGGGCGCGCCGTACCCAGAAGGCCCCCAACCTGATCCGGCCCGTGGCGGCCAGCTCCCTCAGCAGCAGGCGGGTGACGATGAACCCGCTCACGACGAAGAACACATCGACCCCGATCAACCCGCCGGGGACCGCCGCCGGCACCAGGTGGAATCCCAGAACCGCGACGACGGCGAGCGCCCGGAGGCCGGTGAGGCCACGCACGTGGGAGCGTTCGGGCACGCGAGCACGGGACAGGGGTTCCGAAGGGAGCATCACCAGTCCTCAGGAGATCAGCCGGAACGGATACGTCTAACATGTTAGAGGGTATCCGAACGAATCGATCTCCGCGATGCCGGCGACGCTACAGCCAGCCTTTGCGCTTGAAGGCCGCGTACAGTCCGACCCCCATCGCCACCATGAGCAGCACCGCCATCGGGTACCCGAACACCCAGTGCAGCTCGGGCATATGGTCGAAGTTCATGCCGTAGACCGTGCCGACGAGCGTCGGAGCGAAGAGGATGGCCGCCCACCCGGAGATCTTCTTCACCTCGTCGTTCTGGCGGATGCTCAGTTCCGTCATCCGGCGCATCTCGTCGTTCTGCCGACGCGCGACGATGGTCGACTCGACCGTGAGGGCGTTGTCGAGCACCGAACGGAAGGTCGTCGCCTTGTCGCTCACACGCAGCGTGTGGTCGAGGACATCCCGCAGGTACCGCTGCAGCTCCTCGCTCACGCGGTACTTCTCCGACCCGCGCAGCAACGCCTCCAGCATGCCGGCCAGTGGCTGGGTCGCCCGCTGGAAGTCGATCACCTCGCGACCGAGATCATAGATCCGCTGCGTGGCATCCGCGTCTTCCTCGAAGAGCTGACCCTCGATCTCGTCGATGTCGTTCTCGAGGCCGGCCAGGACCGGCGAGTACTCGTCGACCACCTCGTCGAGGATCGCGTAGAGCACCGCCTCGGGGCCATGAGCGAGCAGAGCGGGATCGGCCTCGAGCCGGCGCCGCACCCGACCGAGGTCCGGCGACTCCGCATGACGGATCGTCACGACGAAATCCGGCCCGACCAGCACGTGCACCTCGCCGAACTCGACCTCCTCGCGCTCGTCGAGGTAGCGCGCGGGCCGGAGGACCATGAACAGCACATCGCCGTACCGCTCCAGCTTGGCGCGCTGATGCCCGGAGAGCGCGTCCTCCACGACGAGCTCGTGGATGCCGAACTCGTCGGCGACGGCCCTGACCTCCTCCGCGCTCGGCCGGTAGAGGCCGATCCACCCCATGCCCCGCCGTTCCCGGATCCGCTCGAACGTGTCGTTCAGGCTGCCGGGATCCTCGGCGCGCACACCGTCGACGTAGACGGCGTTGTCCACGATCGCCATACGGCCCTCCTGCTCGTCCGGGCTCCGCTCAGCCGGCCGGGGGGACGCACACGAGCGCGGCGTCCGTGGTGGCCTTGTGGTACTGCTCGGCCGTGTAGGGCAGACCGAACTCGGGAGCCGTCTCGCCGGATGCCGCGGGAGCCTTGGAGGCGATCGCGGCCAGCTCCCAGGAGAGCTGCTGAGCGAAGCGTGCCCCGGCGGTGGAATCGTTCAGCACGACGGCCACGGTGAAGCCGGTCGTCGGGTCCGAGTACGCCGCCGTCGCATAGCCGGGAGTCCAGCCGTGCTGACCGATCATGGAGCCGACGATGTAGGCGCCACCCGTCGCCTGGTACCACGACGGCGCCTTGTCGTAGGCGGGCAGCGGCGCCCCGAAGCGGTCCGGCTCGTCCTTGGTGCGCAGCACCTGCTTGGCCTCGGCCTGCATGTACCGGCCGAGATCGGTGATCGTCGACACCGCTCCCGAGTCGGTGAACCCGGTGCTGGAGGACATCGTCGTGATGTCGATGGGCGCTGCGCAGTTGAAACCGCCCTCGACCGCTCCCATGTAGTGCCCGCTGAGCGACGACCCCTCCGACGGCGGCGCCGCGGCGGGCGACGGCAGCGAGGTGTCGGCGAGCGCCAGCGGCTCGGTGACGTACTCGGCGATCAGTTCGCGCGCACTCATCCCCGAGGCGCGCTCCAGCGCGAGGCCGAGGAGGAGGTAGCCGGCGTCGGAGTCGCGGAACGTGGTCTGCGGAGCGATGCGGGCGCGGCCGAGACCGTAACCCGCGAGTTCGAGGGGCGCCCAGACCCGCTCCGGGGTGTTCAGCCACGCGCTCTTGACCGTCGCCTCGGAGGAGCCGGCGCCGCTGGTGCCGTTGCACAGGTCGACGAGGGTGACGTCGGACATGTCGGCGACACCGGAGACGTATTCCGGCACCGTCGCGTCGAGCTCGACGGTGCCCTCGTCCGCGAGCGCGTAGAGGACGTCGCAGGTCATCAGTCGCGTGATGTCCGCGATGCGGAAGGACATGTCGGTCGAGAGCTCGCCGCCCTCCGCCTTGTCCTGCGTGCCCGTAGCGGCGACCCAGGTGCCGCTCCACGGCACCCAGACCCCGACGATCGCCCCGCTGGCCCCGGAGGCCGCGAGCGCGTTGTCGACCGCGCCCTGCAGCGCCGCGACCGTGTCGTCGGGAAGCGTGGCGTCGACCTGCGCGGGCGGCGTATAGCTGAAGGAGCCCTCGGAGGAGCATCCGGTGAGGACGAGACCGAGAACGGCCGCCGTGGCCGCTGCGGCGCGCCACCGGCGCGACGAGAGAAGCTGCATGTGTGGGAACCCCCGAAGACGTGTCTCCTGAGTCTAGAACGCGGATGCTGAAAGTCGGCCCCGCGCGTCGTCGTAGGGTGTCCCTGTGCCCCATGAGTTCGATGCCGACGTGATCACCGCCGTCCTCCGCCACATGAACGGCGACCACACCGACGACAACCTCCTCATCGCGCGCGCCTTCGCCGAACCGTCCGCGGAGGCGATCGATGCGTCCGTGATGACCGGCTTCGACGGCGAGGTCGGCGTCTGGGAGATCTCCCGTGGCGGCACGACGTCAGAGCTCCGTGTCCCCTGGCCCGGCGGCCCGATCACCGAGCGCCGCGAAGTGCGCCGAGAGGTTGTGGCGCTGTACGACGCGGCCTGCGAGCGCCTGGGCGTCGAACCACGGCCGCACGACTGAGTCGCCCTGCGGAGCTCGGACTTCCATCGAAGGTTAGGCTGCCCTTACACTGAAGCCATGCCCGAGATCCTGTCCTTCTCCGCCGCCCTCCGCGAGCGCTCCTCCGGTTCGCATTCCCGCAGCGAGACGGCGGGCTTCATGTCCGATCTCCTCAAGGGCGAGGGGTCGCGCGAGGACTACGTCGCGCTGGTCGCGCAGCACTACTTCATCTACGACGCGCTCGAAGGTGCCGGCGAGCGCATGCGCCAGGACCCGGTGGCTTCCGTGTTCCTCAGCGACAAGCTCACGCGCCTCCCTGCGCTCGAGGCCGATCTCACCTTCCTCCTCGGACCCGAGTGGCGCGCGCGGATCGCCCCGCTGCCCACCACACAGCGCTATGTCGACCGCATCCGTCAGGTCGGCGCGACCTGGGCGGGCGGCTTCGTGGCGCACCACTACACCCGCTACCTCGGCGACCTCTCCGGCGGCATCTTCATCGGGCGGGTGATGGCGCGTCGCTTCGGCTTCGAGACGAACGGCATCGGCTTCTACCTCTTCGACGACATCGCCGACCCCTCCGCCTTCAAGGACGTGTATCGCGAGCAGCTCGACGCCGCTCCGTGGGACGAGGCCGAGCGCGAGCGCGTCATCGACGAGGTGCTCCTCGCCTACCGCTTCAACACCGAGCTCTTCGAAGACCTCGACCGCGCCCGCGCCGCCGCCTGAGCCGGCGGTCGCGGTCAGGTCCGCGGCAGCTCGGGCGTCGAGGCGGCGAGCCACGCATCGCGCATGAACCGCCGCACGTCCTCGTCCACGCGGATGTCGCTCGGCCGCAGCGGTCGGGAGAGGTAGAGGCCGTCCAGCGACGTGAGGCGGCTCAACGCGACGTAGGTCTGCCCCGGCGCGAACGCCCCGGAGCCCAGGTCGATCACGGCGCGGTCGTAGGTCTTGCCCTGCGACTTGTGGATCGTCACGGCCCACGCGAGCCGCAGCGGGAACTGCGTGAACTCAGCCACGACGTCGCGGGAGAGCTTCTTCGTGCTCGGGTCGTAGGCGTACCGGAACCGCTCCCAGACGGCCGGCTCGACGTCGACCTCCTCACCGTCGATCTCCACGCGGACGGTCCCGCCGAGGATGCGGGTCACCGTGCCGATGGTGCCGTTGACCCACCGCGGCGGCTCTCCGGTCATCGCGGTGTCGTTGCGCAGGAACATCACCTGCGCACCCACCTTCAGCTTCAGCTCGGACTCGGCCGGAAGGGACGCCTCTCCGCGGCCGAAGTCGCCGTTGACCTCCGCGCGCGCCGTCTGCTCCTTGCCCGGAAGCGCGGCGAGATGCCGGCTGTTGATGCTGTTGACGATGTCGTTGCGCGTGGCGAGGGTGATCATCGGCACCTCGCCCGGCTCGGGGTCCGGAGGGGTGCGCGCGCCCTGAGCGTTGAGGATCCCGGCGATCTCCGCCGTGACCCGTCCATAGCGGACGGCGTTGAGCATGGACTTGAAGCCGTCGTCCGACTGGCGGTGGATCTGCACGAGCTCCCGCACGTGCAGATCGGCCCGGGTATCCACCTCGAACAGCGCCCCCTGGGTCCCTGAGTCTGCCGAAGGGCTTGTCGAAGGGCCTGCCCACACCTTCGCGTCGAAGAACCAGAATGACCGGTAGTGGTCCTTGACGTACCGTGCCTCATCCCCGCGCGGAGGGACCGGAGCGAGCTGGTACGGGTCGCCGAACATGACGATCTGCACGCCGCCGAACGGCTCGCCCCGCCGCCCGCGCGCCTGGCGCAGCGACCGGTCGATGGCGTCCATGAGGTCGGCGTTGACCATGGAGATCTCGTCGATGACGAGAGTCTCGATGGCGTTGAGGATGCGTCGCGTCGCGTCGTTCTGGTCGATGTCGCCGTCACCGATGAGCCCGATCGGCAGCCGGAAGAGGGAGTGGATCGTCTGCCCCTCGACGTTCAGCGCCGCCACGCCGGTCGGGGCGCAGATCGCGATCTGCTTCTTCGTGTTCCAGGCGAAATGCTGCAGCAGCGTGGATTTGCCGGTGCCCGCGCGTCCGGTGATGAAGACGTGCTCCGCGGTGTCCTCGATGAGCCGGAACAGCTCCTGCTGCTCCTCGGACAGGGCGGGAAGGGACACGGTTCTCACAGGGCTGGTGGGGCGGACACGGGACGCTCCCCCATGCTACGTGCCCCGGTCGGGCACGGGTCCGCCGACGCTCGGCGTCCCCCCAGGACGCCCTCCTAGACTGACCGGCATGGAGCGGGCCGGGACGCGCGCGCCCCGGCGGTCGCGCCTGGGCGCCGATCTGGCGATCCTCGGACTCATCGGCGTCCTCCTGCTGGCCGCGATCGGCGCGGGAGGTGCGACCCTCTACCGGCAGTTCTATGGCCCGTCGGCGTTCGTGGTCCGCTATCTCGATCTGCTCGCCGAGGGCCGGGCCGCCGACGCCCTCCGCGTGCCCGGGGTCGCGATCGATCGGGAGACCCTCGATGAGGCGGGCATCGACCCCGCCGCGTCCGAGGCGATGCTGCGACGCTCGGCCCTCGGTCCGCTCAGCGACGTCAAGGTCGAATCGGAGGAGCCCTCCGGCGACGGCACAGCGGTGACCGTCAGCTACCACGCCGGCGGCCACTCCGGCACGAGCACCTTCCACGTCGCGCAGGACGGCTGGGCCGGCATCACGCCGAACTGGCGGTTCACGACCAGCCCCCTCGCCGTCGTCGAGCTCACGGTGCGCGGCGCCGACCAGTTCGCCGTGAACGGGTTCGAGGTCGACCGCCGCCAGATCTCCGCCGCCGGGGCCGCGGCGCAACCCCTCGAGCCTCTGCCGCTGCTGGTCTTCACCCCGGGGCTCTACTCCGTCACGGTCGACACCGCGATCGCGGAATCCTCCGGGCACGGCGTGCTCGCCGACGAGCCGCTCGCCGTGACCCCTCTCGATGTGCAGGCCGAGCCGACGGAGGAGTTCGTCGACGTGGTCCAGGAGCGAGTCGAGGAGTTCCTCACGGCGTGCACCACGCAGGAGGTCCTGCAGCCCACTGCGTGTCCGTTCGGCCTGCGTGTCGAGAACAGGATCGCTGCGCCACCGAAATGGTCCATCGCCCAGCAGCCGGAGATCATGGTCGCGCCGTCCGACGACGGCCACTGGCAGATCCCGACCACCGCAGCCGTGGCGCATGTCGAGGTCGAGATCCAGTCTCTCTTCGACGGGTCCGTGGAGCCGGTGTCCGAAGACGTGCCCTTCCGGGTCAACGGCTCCATCGCCATCCTCCCGGACGGCTCGGCCTCGATCCGGGTCGGCTCCCCGGACGACCCGGTGGAGTGAGCCCCGCAGCGGATCAGCGGCGCTGGCGCTCCGCCGCGCGCTGATCCCGGGCGGCGAGGTCGGCGAGCCGCGCGTTGTACTCCTCCAGCTCGGCATCGCCGGTGCGATCGGCGTGCCGGTCTCGGCGCCGCTGGAGCTTGGTGTCACTCCGGCTCCACTGGATCGCGACGGTGATCGCGAGGATGAGGGTCGGGATCTCTCCGATCGACCACGCGATGCCACCGCCCACGTACTGGTCGGTCATCGGGTCGGCACCCCAGTCGCGACCCATCGCGCCGAACCAGTCGGCGACCATGAGCCCCTCCTGCATCATGATCGCCATGCCGAAGAAGGCGTGCATGGCCATCACGGCGATGAGGGTGATGAGCCGGCCGGGATACGGCAGACGGTAGGGCACCGGATCGGCGCCGATCAGACTCATCACGAACAGGTAACCCGAGATCAGGAAGTGGGCGACCATCCACTCGTGCCCGAGGTGCTCGAACATCGACCAGCGCACGAGGTCGGTGAAGTAGAACGCCCAGAGCGAGAGGATGAAGATCGCCGCCGCCACGATCGGGTGCGTGACCACCCGCGCGAACGGCGAGTGGACGGCCCACATGATCCATTCGCGACCGCCGCGCGTGCCGTCGTCGCGTTTGTGGATGGCGCGCAGGGCGAGGGTGATCGGCGCCCCGGAGACGAGCAGCAGCGGGATCGCCATCGAGAGCATCATGTGCCCCAGCATGTGCACGCTGAAGAGGTACTCCTGGTACGCGTTGATGGGACCGCCGGTCACCCACACCAGCAGCAGCAGGCCGAGCACCCAGAACACCGTGCGGTGGATCGGCCAGCGGTCGCCGCGCAGCCGGAGTCGGCGCACACCCGCGAGATAGAAGAAGAGTCCGAAGCCCGCAGCGACGAGCCACAGCACGTCGATGTCCCAGGCCGTGAACCAGCGCTCCAGCGTGAGCTCGGGCGGCAGCAGCGATCCGGTGAGGATCTGCGCCGGGGTCTGCGCGAACGCCGCGACCTCGCCGGTGGGCGGGGGCGTGCGCGCGAGCGCGGCCGCGGCACCGGAGGCGAGGCCCATCAGCGTCACCTCGCCGAGGACGAGCGCCCAGAACCAGCGGGACGCGCGCGCTCCGCTCAGCTTCGGAATGAGACGCGTGCGGTACCAGGCGCCGAGCAGCCCCATCCCGACGAGCAGGATGGCCTTGACGACGACGATGAGCCCGTAGGGGGTCGTCCACACGGCCTCCCAGCTCCCGACAGCGACGATCGACCGGGTGAAGCCGGAGACCGCGACGACCGCGAAGGCGGCGATCGCGAGGGAGGAGTACCGGCGGACGAGCGTGGGCAGATCGAGGCCCTGCTGCCCTCGGAGGAGCACGAGGAGGAGCAGTCCGCCCAGCCAGACTGCCGCGCCGATCGTGTGCAGGAGAATGGAGTTGACGGCCATGTTGTGTCCGTCGAGGTCGCCGGCATGCCCCTGCGTCGCGAGCGGCAGGAACGACACCGCGGCCAGCAGCGCCGTGAGCAGTGTGGGCGTCCAGGTGCGCCAGGCGAACGCGAGCACCGTGATGACCGCGCCCAGGATCGTCGTGATCAGCCAGGACTGCCCCAGCGGAAGCTCGAGCAGGAAGCGCCCGAGCTGCGAGCCGAACTCGCGCTCGATGCTGAGCTGCGGGTTGAAGGCGGCCATGAACGAGAAGAAGCCAGCGAGGCCCGCGGCGACCGTGAAGACGGCGGCGCCGACCGAGGCGATGTTCAGGGCCGTGTCGAAAGTCCGCTCCCCCGCCCGCAGACCGAACAGGGCCAGCACGAGCGATCCGAGCATGAGCGCACCGGCGAGGTTCATCACGAGCTTCGCGAGCGGCGTGCCCCACAGCACCACGGGCCCGGGGTCCTGCAGCAGCGGCGGGTTCGCCCCTCCCCCGACGAGCAGCGCCCAGACGAGGGCGACGCCGGCGGCGGCGAGGAGGATGACGATGCCGGCGAGACGGTACGCCGACGTCGAGCGCGGCGTCTCGGTGCGGGAACTCACCCCTCCAGCCTAGGCGCGCGCAGCCGGGAGGAAGCACGAAGGCCGCCCCCGAAGTGGGAGCGGCCTTCGAAAGGTGCGGTCTTACTTGACGGCAGCCTTGAGCTTGGAACCGGCGGTCACCTTGACGCGCTTGCCGGCCGGGATCTTGATCTCGGCGCCGGTCTGCGGGTTGCGGCCCGTGCGGGCGGCCGTGTCGACCTGCTCGAACGAGATCCAGCCCGGGATGGAGACCTTGCTGCCCTTGGCGACGGCGTCGGAGACCGTGGCGAACAGCGAGTCGAGGACACCGGAGACGGTGGCCTGGCTCTGGCCGGTGGCGGAAGCGATGCTCGCGACGAGCTCGGTCTTGGTGATGGACTTGTCAGCCATGTCATCCTCCAGCGACGACGGACCGTCGCATCGTGTGTGGGTGCGAGGAGCGGGTGCTCCCCGTTGGTCGTGTGACCGCCTCGAATGTACCAACGGCCACCCGGATTTCCGCGTCATTTCGCGGGTTTCGACCTATTTCCCGGCGTGTCGCGTCACATTGGCCACTCGTGCCACAGGTTTTCAGCCGCCCGCTCGCGCCGTCAGGCACCCGCGCGGGATCAGGCGCTCCCCTGCGCACGCGCCTGATCCCGCGCGATCGCCTGCGTCGCCGGGCACGCAAAAAGGGCGAGGATCCGAGATCCTCGCCCTTCTTCGCTCGATGCTTACCAGCTCGACTTGGTCACGCCGGGCAGCTCGCCACGGTGCGCCATGTCACGGAAGCGGACACGCGAGATGCCGAACTTCGTGAGGACACCACGGGGGCGGCCGTCGATGACGTCGCGCGAACGCACGCGAGCCGGCGAGGCGTTGCGCGGCAGCTTCTGCAGGCCGACGCGGGCGGCCTCGCGGGCCTCGTCGGTGGCGTTCGGGTCGACCAGGGTCTTCTTCAGCTCGGCACGACGCTCGGCGTAGCGCTCGACGATGACCTTGCGCTGCTCGTTGCGCGCGATCTTGCTCTTCTTAGCCATGGATCAACGCTCCTCTCGGAATTCGACGTGCTGACGGATGACCGGGTCGTACTTCTTGAGCACGAGGCGGTCGGGGGTGTTGCGGCGGTTCTTCTTGGTCACGTACGTGTAACCCGTACCCGCCGTCGAACGCAGCTTGATGATCGGACGGACGTCCTGAGCCTTCTTGGCCATTAGAGCTTCACACCCTTCGCCTGGAGGTCCTTGACGACGTTCTCGATGCCACGCGCGTCGATCACCTTGATGCCCTTGGCGGACACGTTGAGCGTGATCTTACGACCGAGCGAGGGCACGAAATAGGTCTTCTTCTGCACGTTCGGGTCGAAGCGACGCTTCGTCCGGCGGTGCGAGTGCGAGACGTTGTGACCGAAGCCGGGAACAGCTCCGGTCACCTGGCACACTGCTGCCATGATGATGACTCCTTCATTACCGTGAGACCGGACGGCCTCACCCAAGATCCCTTGTCTGCACGCCGCCCCGCATGCCGATCTCTCGGCGGAAGAAGGGGGAGCACACGAACTGCGCACAGGAGCGTGCGCAGACGAAGAGTCAGTCTAGCACGGCCTCGGCCCGACGCTTCGAATCGCCTGAATGGCCCCATCTCAGCTCGAGAAGCCACCATTCGCGCGACTCGAAGCGTCGGCAGCACCCCGCCCCCACCGGAAGGCGGACACCGTGGGGTCGCCGGGGATCCAGAAGCGCCAGGGGAAGGCATCCGTCCCGGCGATGCCCGCCACGCCCACCCGCGGACCCTGGGCCACCTCGACCACGGGCGAGCCGAGCCACAGCTCCGCCTTCGCGCCGTTCTGCTCCGCCCCCGTGATGGCGTCCAGGCCGTCGTGCAGGGAGTGCCGCAGCCCCGCGGCCTGTCCGAGCCGCCCCGGTCCGCGCGCGAGGTCCCGGAGGGCGGTGCGGCCGAGCGGCGGGACCGCACGTCGTCGTCGGGCCGCCGCCTCCACGCCGGACACGATCTCCCCGGCACGCAGCAGCACCCCGTCGCCCTGCCCTTCGGGTCCACAGGCCACGTTGACGCAGGAGTGGATGCCGTGACTCAGGTACACGTACAGATGCCCGGGTTCGCCCCACATCGTGGCGTTCCGGGCCGTGCGCCCCATGCGGGCGTGGGACCCCGGGTCGGCCACCTCCCCCGTGCCCTGACCGTGATACGCCTCGACCTCGGTGATGCGCACGCGCACCTCGACCGGGAGGCCGTCCTCGAGCACCACGGTCCGCAGCTCCGCGCCGAGGAGGGTCGGCGCCACCTCGACGGCGGAGCTCATCACGTCATCGCGGTTCGCGCGCCGCAGCGTCACGGACTCTGTCACGTCAGAACCGCGGCGCCGTCTGGCACCAGGACGCATCGAAGCCGGTCAGCGCGACGATCTCGTCCCCGGTCTTCATGTCGATGAGGTGCGTCTCGAGCTTCTCCGGCAGCGGCAGCAGCATCCCGTCATAGGCGTTGTCGGCCATGTCCGGCGCGATCACGACGGCGGCGTACTGCCCGCTCGGCGACGCACAGGCCTGGAGGATCGAGTCGGCGGCACTCACTTCCACGAGCGGCGTGGCGGCTCCGGAGTCGTCGACCCGGATCACGGCCTGCCCCACCGGGAGACCGCCCTCATCCCGGGCGACGACATGGCGCAGCGTCCCGCCGGGGAACGGGGTGATTGAGGTGGCGGTGCCGTAATCCGGCTCGGACGCGGCGAGCGGCTCCTCGGATCCGTCCGCGAGGTCGAGCTCCACCACCGAGCCGTCCAGTCGCTCGACGATCGCGGTGTAGGTGCCACGGGAGATCCCCTGGATGGTCGTCGCGAGCCCGAGGGACTGCACGCCCGTGTCGGTCGACTGATCGACGAGCGAGAGCGCCCCGTCGAAGTCGATGAACAGGACGGCCGCGCTGTCGGGCACGAACTGCCACACGAAGACGCTCACCTCCTTGTCGCCGACCTCGATGATGCGGGGTTCGTCATCGCCGCTCAGCGACTGGGTGACGAGCACGCTGGCGCGCCCCTCGGTGTCGCTGAGCTCGCGATCGGAGTAGCTGTAGCCGACGAGGTTGCCGCGCTCGGACACCTGGATCGCGCCCACGTACCCCTCGCCGGGCAGCGGGAGCTCACGCTGGTCGGAGCCGTCCCTGTCCATCACGAGCAGCCGCGACTGGTCGTCGTCCTCGACAGCGGCCACGAGCTGCGTCGACGTGGCCCGGAAGTCGTCGATACGGGGGTGGGAGAACACCGGCTGCGCGTTCTCTCCGCTCAGGTCGGTACGGAAGATGATGTCGTCGCCGTCCGGGTCGCGGCGCAGGAGGAAGATCGACGACGCCGGCGTCTCGAAGGACGTCGTCAGGTCTGCGGTGGGGCCTCCTCCCGCGCCCGTCACCCCGGCGACGGTCACCGTGTAGGTCGTGTCATCGTCGAGGGGCACTGTGAAACGCACGCCCACCCCGCGGCCGGCGGCATCGACCGTGAACGGTACGGAGGGCTCGACGGTGACCTGCTCGGGATCGATGGCGGAGAGCGGCTGGTTCGCGGTGAGGATGACCCGGCTTCCAGACGATTCGATGGCCTGCGCGGCGTCGACCTGCACGTCGGTGACCCGGGGGCCCTGGAGGAGGCTCACGATTCCGAGGCCCGTGCCGACGAGTACGAGCACTCCGACGACGGCGCCGATCGTCACGAGGAACCGCCGGCGGGACCACGGGGCGCTTCGCGGCTCCTCGTCGTCGGCGGGGAGGTCGGTCGTGGGCGTCCAGCCCGGCTCCGCCGCGTCTTCGACGACGCCGTCTGCTCGGGAAGCGGACGTCGGGCCCGCGGGGGTGAACACCGGTTCGGGCGCCTGCGGGATCACGGGGATGCCGGCGGCCGACTCCTCGGAAGCACGTGCGGCGGCTTCCTGCTCCGCTGCCGCACGCTCGGCCGCCTCGCGCTCGGCCGCGGCTTCGCGCTCCGCTGCGGCTTCCCGGTCGACGGCTTCCTGCTCGGCGGCGACCTCCGCCGCCATACGCTCCACGGCCGCTCGCTCCTCTGCGACCAGCTCCGCATCGGCCTGCTCGGCTGCCGCGCGCTCCGCCGCGGTCTGCTCCTCCGCAGCGCGCTCCGCGGCCTCCCTGGCCGCACGCAGCTCGGCGCGAGTGCGTGGGACGTCGGGCGACTCCGGCCGCTCGTCGTCAGTACTCATACGGGTCCTTCGGCTCGTCGATCGCCACGACGTCGGTCGGCTCGATGTGCAGGGAGCCGTCTTCGTCCGCCCGCACCGTCCCGGTGACCTCGACCCACTGGCCCGTCTTGTACGCGTCGGCGTCCACACTCACCGGCAGCGCCGCCGTCTGGGCGTCGATGACGCAATGGGTGATCACGAGGCGTGTGAGGTTGACGTCGTCCCCCTCGCCGGGTGTGACGAAGCCCTGCAACGTGACGTCGGCTCCGTCGTACGCCGTGGTGTTGGTCGCGGCGGCGAAGACGCTCGCCCAGTCGCCCACACCGAAGGTCGACGTGTCCGCGACCCCGAGGGCGACGGTGTCGGCGCCGGCGAACAGCGCGCTCTCCTCCCCGGCGCGGGACATCGCGAGTTCCACCGAGAGCGAGGCGGGAGGCAGGACGAGCGCGGAGACGACGACGCCGGTCGCGACCACGCCGCCGGCCAGCGCACCGACTCCCGCGAGACGACGGCGCGACGGCCCGGAGGGGTGCGCGGTCTCATCGGACGAGGACGCCTCCGGCCCGGTGGAGCGCGAGGCCGCGGGGCCATGGTCGTGCCCGTGGTCCTCCTCGGCACCCAGCGGCAGCGTGCACGACCAGATGGCCCCGGCGAGCGTCACGACGGCGGCGGCGGATGCGAACCACACCGACTCCGGGCTGATGTAGAGGCTGAGGCGGTCGGTCACCGCGAGGCCGAGGGTGACGACCGCGACGACGGATGCCAGGCCGATCCCCAGCCACCGGGTGGCGAGGGCGCGGGAGCGGGCGGAGAGCTCAGGCAAGGACGTTCACCCCGATCCCGATCGCGAAGGCCGATGCCAGCACGACGGCGGTGATGCCCACGAGCGTGCGAGTGGTGAAGGTCGTGCGCATCAGCGCGAGCATCTTGATGTCGACGAGAGGCCCGACGAGGAGGAACGCGACGAGCGCCCCCGAGGAGAAGGTGGACGCGAACGACAGCGCGAAGAAGGCGTCGACGTTGGAGCAGATCGCCACGACGATCGCGAGCAGCATCATCGCGACGATCGAGAGCACGGGGTTGGCGCCGATCGTGAGCAGGACGTCGCGCGGGATGAGCACCTGCACGGCGCCCGCCAGCGCGGAGCCGATCACGAGCGCCGGCATCACGGCCCGCAGCTCCACGAGGAACTGCGTGAGGCTGCGGCGCACGGGCGTCCCGGGTTCGTGCGTAACGCGCTCGCACGTGTCGACGAAGCGCTGGGTGAGCAGCGACTCCGGCGAGGGGTGGCGGCTGTAGATCCAGCCGATGAGGTTCGCGATGAGGTAGCCGCCGACGAGGCGGGCGACGAGGATGCCGCCGTCCCATCCGAAGGCGGCGTGCGTGGTGAGGATCACGATCGGGTTGACGATCGGTGCCGCGATGAGGAAGGTCAGCGCTTCCGCGGGGGCGAGTCCGCGCATCATGAGCCCGCGGGCGAACGGGACGTTTCCGCACTCGCAGACGGGGATGAGCATGCCGAGCAGGGAGAGCACGGCCCGGCGAGCCCACGCCCGTCGCGGGAGCCAGCGGTGGATGACGTCCGCCGGGAGCCAGACCTGCACGACGATCGACAGCAGCACGCCGAGCACGACGAAGGGCAGCGCCTCGATGAGCACGCTGAGGGCGAGCGTCAGACCGTCCTGCGCTCGGGTGGGCAGCGAGGCGGGGAAGAGGGTGGGGAGGAAGGCGTCGATGAGGAACAGCGCCGCGACGATCACGGCGCCGATGCCGACGGCGATCCACGTCGAGCGCGGTGAGGGCGCTCGACGGTGCGTGTGGCCCGGACGGGTGGCCGTTCGTGCCGGGGCGGTCACGCTGTCGCAGCCCTCTCGGCGTCGCGCTTGTTCGCGCACGGGGCGCAGAGGCCGAAGATGTCGACCACGTGGGCGGCTTCGGTGAACCCGTGCAGGGCGGCCGTGCGATGGGCCCACTGCTCCACGTCCTTCGCCTCGATCTCGACCGTGAGGCCGCAGGATCGGCAGATGAGGTGGTGGTGGTGGCCCTGAGTGGTGCACGCCCGGTAGAGCGCCTCGCCCTCGGGGCTCTGCAGCGAGTCGGCGTCGCCCGCGGCCGCGAGCCCGGCGAGAGCGCGGTAGACCGTGGCCAGGCCGATCCCGGTGTTGTCGTCGCGGAGCGTCGCGTGGAGGCTCTGCGCGCTCACGAAACCGCGCGCGTCGGCGAGCGCTTCGCGCACGCGCTCGCGCTGCCAGGTGTTCCGCTGAGCCATGCCTTTGATTCTAGGCCGGGACGGTTGGCGAGGGCTGGGAGCGGCCCACCCCCGCTTCAAGTCGCCCGATTGGCCCCATCCGCAGCCGAAATGGAGCAAAGTGCGCGATTTGAACGGGGTCAGACGCGGGTGACCCGGGACCGGACGCGCTGCACGATCCAGCACACGACGTAGATCGTGAAGGACAGGGTCGTGATGTAGGGGCTCACCGGGAGGGTTCCGGCGAGCGCGAGGAGGATCCCGCCGACGGCCGACACGAACCCGAACACAGCCGCCAGCACCGGCACCGCGACAGGGCCCGCCGTGATCCGCATGGCGGCGGCCGCCGGCGTCACCAGGAGCGCCATCACCAGCAGCGCGCCGATGATGTGCACGCTCACCGCGACGATGAGCCCCAGCAGCACCATGAACAGCAGGCTCACGGTGCGGGTGGGCACCCCGCGGGCGGCCGCCGACTCCGGGTCGAGCGAGTCGAAGCGCAGCGGATTCCACATCACGAGCAGGCCGAGCAGCACCACGAGGCTGATGCCGATGAGCCAACCGAGGTCGGGGCTCGAGACCGACACGATCTGCCCCGTCAGGAGGCTGAACCGGTTGGCGCTCCGGCCGTCGTACAGCGACAGGAACAGGATGCCGAGACCGAGCCCGAACGGCATGAGCACGCCCACGATCGAGTTGCGGTCCCTGGCCTTGGCGCCGAGGACCCCGATGAGGATCGCCGCCACGAGGGCTCCGCCGAGGGAGCCGAGCACGACGCTGCCGCCGAACAGCAGCGCCGCCGCCGCTCCCGCGAAGGAGAGCTCGCTCACCCCGTGCACCGCGAAGGCGAGATCGCGCTGCATGACGAAGACCCCGATGAGGCCGCCGACGAGGCCGAGCACGGCACCCGCGATGATCGAGTTCGAGAGCAGGGCGACGAGCTCGCCGTAGTCCTGGAAGGAGAAGATGTCGTCCCAGCCGACCATCGGGACGAGGGCGGACGCGGCGGTCATGCGGCTCCCCCGTGCTCGTGGTCGTGGTCGTGGTGCGGCTCCGCATCGGGGACACCGACCACGACAAGGCGGTCGCCGGCCCGGAGCACGAACACCGGGGTGCCGTAGAGATCCGTCAGCACGCGGGTCTGCAGCACCTCCTCCGGGGTCCCGAGGAGGAACCGGCCCCCGGCGATGTAGAGGATGCGGTCGACGCGGTTCAGGATCGGGTTGACGTCGTGCGTGACGAACAGCACCGCGGCCCCGCGCTCCCGTCGCTGCCGATCGATGATGTCGGTGACGGCGACCTGGTTGGCGAGGTCGAGGTTCGACAGCGGCTCGTCGCAGAGCAGCAGCGCGGGCTCGTCGGCCAGCGCCTGTCCGACCCGGAGGCGCTGCTGCTCCCCGCCGGAGAGCAGGCCCACGCGGCGGTCCGCGTAGGAGGTCGCCCCGACCGCCGCCAGCAGCGCGTCGACCTTCGCCCGGTCGCCGCGGTGCGGGACCGGGAAGCCGAAGCGGCTGCCCTGCACGCCGAGGGCGACGAGGTCACGGGCCCGCATGCTCGTGTCGGGCGCGAGCGCACGCTGCTGCGGGATGTACCCGATGCGGGCGTTGCCGCGGTGCACGGGCTCGCCGGCCACGCGGATGCTGCCGCGGGACAGAGGCTGGAGTCCCAGGATGCTGCGCAGGAGCGTCGTCTTCCCGGAGCCCGACGGACCGAGAACCGCGATGAACTCGCCGGGCTGCACCGCGAGGTCGAGCCCCGACCAGAGCTCGCGGTCGCCCCGCTGCAGGGCGCCGTCGGCGATCTCGAGGACCGGACCGGTCTCCCGCGCGGGTCGCTGAGCCTGTGAACGGGCTCCGCTCACGACTGGACGGCGGCGGCGAGGCTCTGGATCGCGTCACTCATCCACTCAGAGTACGACGATCCGTCCTCGAGCAGCTCCGTGAACGCGACCACGGGCACCCCGGCGTCCTCCGCGGCCTTCTCCACGCGCTCCGTCTCCGCGCCGCCGGTCTGGGCGTTGGTGAGCACGGCGGTCACATCGCCGGACCCGACGACCTGCAGCGCCTCGAGCAGCACGGCGGGCGCGACGTCGCTGCCCTCCTCCACCGACTCCGCGAAGCCCTCGGGGGTGACGTCGGTGAGCCCGGCGGCCGTGGCCAGGTACCCGGGCAACGGCTCGGTCATGAACACCGTCGCCCCGGCGGCGTCCGCCTTGATCGCCTCGAGGTCGCCCTCGAAGCCCTCCAGTTCCGCGACGAGCTCGTCCGCGTTCGTGCGGAACGTGTCGGCGCCGTCGGGGTCGATCTCGGTGAGCTCGTCGGCGATCGCCTCGACGACGTGGATCATCGTGTGCGGGTCGAACCACACGTGCTCGTTGAAGCCCTCGATGTGGTCGTGGCCGGCATGGTCCTCCCCCTCGGCCTCGTGATCGTGCGACTCCTCGGTCGCGGCCTCGTCGTCATCGTGGCCCTCGTTACCCGGGTAGTCGTGCGAGAACTCCACGGCCGTGACGACGTGCGGGTCCTGCGCATCCTGCAGGAGGCTGTCGATGAACGCGTCGTAGCCGCCGCCGTTCTCCACCACGAGGTCGGCCTTCTGCAGCGTGAGGCGGTCGCGAGCGCTCGCCTCGTAGGAGTGCGGGTCCTGGGTGACCGAGTCGATGATCGAGGTGACGTCGACCCGGTCTCCGCCGACCTGCGCGGCGATGTCGCCGTAGACGTTGGTGCTCGCGACGACCGTCACCGCGCCGTCGTCTTCCGCCGCGCCGGAGGTCGACGAGCATCCGGCGAGGGAGAGGGCGGCGACCGAGGCGAGCGTGAGGGCGAGGACGGGCTTCTTCATGAGTCCCACTCTAAACGCTAATGAGAACCATTATCAAATCCGCGTCCCCGCCCCCACCGGCCCGGTCAGTGCGCGAGAGCTCCCGGAGCGATCCACGCCGTGGCCTCGCCCGGCAGCACGGAGCCGTCGAGCGCCACGGTCGACAGCACGACGTCGTCGGCCGCAGCGCCCAGGTCGAACGGCACGGTGCCGAAGTTCGTCACGACCTCCCACCCGTTCGGGCGGCGGAATCGCAGCACGTCCTCGCGACCCGTGTCGACCCACTCGAGCGTCTCCCCGGTCTGCAGCACCCGCCGCAGCCGCAGCGCCTCGCGGTACAGGTTGAGGGTCGAGCCGGGGTCGGCGTCCTCCACCTCGACCGCATGCTCCGCGAACCAGTCGGGCTGCGGCAGGTGCGCGCCGGCCGCGCCGAAGCCGTACGAGCTGCCGGACGTCGTCCACGGCAGCGGCACGCGGCAGCCGTCGCGGCCGAGGCCGTCGAAGTCTGCACCGCGGAAGAACCCGGGGTCCTGCCGCTGGTCGGGCGCGATGTCCGCAACCTCGTGCAGGCCCAGCTCCTCGCCCTGATAGAGGTAGGCGCTGCCCGGCAGGCCGAGCAGCAGCAGGGTCGCGGCGTGCGCCCGGCGCAGGCCGCCCTCACGGTCGAGACCCTCCTCCGGGCCGCCGGCGCGCACCCACTCCGTGCCCTGCTTGACCGCACGCCCACGCAGGGGCGGCAGGCCGTAGCGGGTGGCGTGCCGCGTCACATCGTGGTTCGAGAGCACCCAGGTCGTCGACGAGCCCGCGGCCTGCGCCTGGGCGAGGTTGTCGGCGATGATGCGCTGGAAGTCGGCCGCGTCGAAGTCGGCGACGAGCAGGTCGAAGTTGAACGCCTGTCCGAGCCCCTCCGCGGAAGCGTACTTCGCGCGGCGCTCCGGGGTCTCCACCCATGCCTCGGCGACCGCGGTGCGCGGCGGGTCGTACTCGTTGAAGACCGCGCGCCACTGCGCGTAGATCTCGTGCACGTCGTCGCGGTCGATCATCGGGTGCGTGCCCGAGGTGCGGTCCATCGCGTCGAGTTCGGCGCGCGACGGCAGCGGCTCGGTGAGGTCCTTCGTCAGCATGTGGGCCACATCGATGCGGAACCCGTCCACGCCGCGGTCCGACCAGAAGCGGAGCGTCGTGAGGAAGTCCTCGCGCACCTCGGGGTGGTCCCAGTTGAGGTCGGGCTGCTCGACAGCGAAGTTGTGCAGGTACCACTGACCGTCCGCGACGCGCTCCCAGGCGCTGCCGCCGAAGACCGAGACCCAGTCGGTGGGCGGCTCCGCACCGTCGGGGCCGGTGCCCTCACGGAAGATGTAGCGCTCCCTGGCGGCCGAGCCGCGGCCGGCGGCGAGCGCCTCCTGGAACCAGGCGTGCTGGTCGGAGGTGTGGTTGGGGACGATGTCGACGACGACGCGGATGCCCCGCGCGTGCAGCGCCTCGACCATGGCGTCGAAGTCGTCGAGGGTGCCGAGGCGGGGGTCGACGTTCCGGTAGTCCGCCACGTCGTACCCGCCGTCGGCGAGCTCCGACGGGTAGAACGGGCTCAGCCACACCGCGTCGATGCCGAGCGCGGCGAGGTAGTCGGCGCGCGACACGATGCCGGGGATGTCACCCAGGCCGTCGCCGTCGGCGTCCGCGAAGCTCCGCGGATAGATCTGGTACACGGCGGCCTGACGCCACCAGGTCGCGGTCTTGTCGTCTTCGCGGGTCGCGGTGAGCAGCGAATCGGTCATGAGGAAGAGGCTCTCCTTGTTTCTTGCGGGGGTCGGGTCAGCCCTTGACGGCACCCTGCGTGACGCCCTCCATCACCCAGCGCTGAGTGAAGAGGTAGGCGACGATCGCG
Source organism: Microbacterium sp. MMO-113 (assembly GCF_037148555.1). Lineage (NCBI taxonomy): Bacteria > Bacillati > Actinomycetota > Actinomycetes > Micrococcales > Microbacteriaceae > Microbacterium > Microbacterium sp. MMO-113. Next base: position 370,269 of record NZ_JBBCTD010000004.1, read on the forward strand.
GGAGCCATGGCCATCAGGTACGAGGCGAAGGCGACGTTGTAGTTGTTGCTGAACTGGTTCTGGAAGAGGTTCTGCCGCACCGGGAGGGTCTGCAGCGCGGGGTCGGAGATGATCAGCGACGGCATCATGAAGTCGTTCCAGGCGTAGAGGAAGGCGAAGATGCCGACCGTGGCGCTCATCGGCGCGAGCAGCGGGAAGATCAGCTTCCAGAACGTCTGCCAGGTGGTCGCGCCGTCGATCCGCGCGCTCTCCTCCAGCTCGATGGGGATCGACCGCAGAAAGGCCGTGAACAGCAGCACGCTGAAGCTGAGCTGGAACATCGTGGCGAGGATGATCACGCCGAACGGGTTGTCGAGGCCAACGCGTCCGGTGAGCTGGATCTGCGGAAGCGCCACGACGGGGAACGGGATGAACATCGCCGCGAGCAGGTAGAAGAAGGAGTACCGGAACAGCCGGCGGTCCCAGTTGCGCACGATCGCGTACGACGCGAAGGCCGCGAGCACGATGGTCGCGATGACCGTCCCCGCCGTGACGAGCAGCGAGATCGCGGCACCCACGGGGAACTTCGTCAGCGTCCACGCCTGCACGAAGCCGTCGATGCTGAACGGCGCCGGCAGCGAGAACGCGTTGCCGTCGACCGCCTGCCCTGTGGTCTTGAACGCCATCGAGATCGTCACGTACAGCGGGATGAGGATGGTCGCCGTGCACAGGATCAGGATGATGGTGCCCGACCAGTTGACGCGCTCCATCTTCTGCCGCTTCCGGCGTCCGTCCGCGGGGATGGTGGTGAGGGTCTCCGTCGACATCAGAACGTGTTCCTTCCGCGGGTCAGCGAGAGCTGGAGGACGGAGATGAGCACGGCCACGATGAAGAAGATCGTGGCGTTGGCCATCTGGTAGGCGTAGTCGCCGCCGTTGAAGCCCGCGATGATCGTCATCGCGACGCTGCGGGTGGCGGTGCCGGGACCGCCGTTGGTGAGGCCGACGATGATGTCGTAGGCGTTGAGGAAGCCTTTGAAGCCGAGGATCACGTTGATGACGACGTATCCCGCGACGAGGGGGATCGTGATGCGGGTGAGCTGCTGCGTGCGGCTGGCACCGTCGATGCTCGCCGCCTCGTACACCTCGCCCGGCACCGACAGGAGTCCGGCGATGTAGATGAGGAGGGTACCGGGGACCGCCTGCCAGGCGGTGACGATCACGATCGCGACCCAGGCGAGGTCGGGGTTGGCGAGCAGGCTCGTCTCCAGCCACGGGATGCCGGTGGCCGCGCCCGCCGCGGGGATCGAGTTCGAGAACAGGAAGTTGAAGACGTAGGCGATGATGATGCCCGAGATCACCATCGGGATCACGAAGATCGTCCGCAGGCCCGTCTTGAACCGGATCCGGGACGTGAGGCCGACCGCCAGCAGGAACGCGATGACGTTGACGACGATCACGGTCGCGATCGAGAACCCGAAGGTGAAGAGGTAGCTCTGCAGGATCGCCGGGTCGCTGAACAGCGCGATGTAGTTCGTCAGCCCGTTGAAGCTCCATTCGCCGATGCCGATGGAGTCGGTGAAGCTGAAGAAGATGCCGATCACGCCGGGGACGGTGATCGCGAGCGTGAAGATCACGAGAGTCGGCAGGAGGAACAGGTAGTAGATCGGCTCGACGCGGCGGGTGTGGCGGCGGATCTTCCGCTGCCCGCCGGTGAGGATGGCGGTGGTGCTCGTCCCGGCGTCGGCGCCGGTGGTCGTGGTGGTGCTCATGGCGCGGACTCCTCTGTCTCGCCCGATGCGGAATCCTCGGAGCTCGGGATGGGGGCGCGGAAGGCGATGCGGGCCCAGTCGGCGTCCATGGTGCGGAGGATGGACGACGGGGCGGCGCCGAGGACCATGGCCTGCGCGTAGTTGAAGATCGGGAGGGTCTTCGGGACGAGCACTGAGGGGCCCTGATAGATCCGTCCCTCGTCGTAGTACTCGATCATGCCCTCGATGCGCGGGTCGTCTGGCGGCGCCGCGTCGGTCGTCGGGGTGAACCCGAGCTGCGACGCGTTGTACTCCTCGATGTGCTCGGGGAGGTAGAGGTACTCCAGGAAGTCGCGCGCGGCCTCCTGGTGCTTCGACTCCTCCGGGATCATGACCGCGAGGTCCATGTTGACGCGGACCGCGAGGTCGTCCGGGTCGTCGGTCATGGGCAGCGGGAAGGTCCCGAGGTCGAGGTCGGGGTCGGTCTTGGCGATCTCGCTGAACGCCCACGGCCCCTGCAGGTACATCGCGGCCTCGCCCTTCGCGAAGGCGAGGTTCCCGTCCCCGTACGCCCGGCTCGCGGCGTCCTCGTTCGTGTACTCGTCCGCGAGCAGCATCATCTTGTCCATCGGCTCCGCGAAGTCCTTCTCGAACGAGACCTCAGAGTCCGGGCCGACATCGGTGCCTTCGGCGGCGAGCGCGTCGAAGAACGCCAGCACGTCGAGCGAGCCGCCGACGGCGTAGTCGTACCACCCCTGCCCGACGGTCCAGTCGTCTTTGAAGGTGGCGTAGAACGAGTCGATCCCGGCCTCGCGGAGGCTGTCGCTGACGGCGAGGAGCTCGTCCCAGGTCTGCGGCACCTCCAGGCCCTGCTCCGCGAAGATCTGCTTGTTGTAGATGACCGAGGCGGCCATGACCGAGTACGGCAGCGCGCTGGTGCGTCCTGCGCAGGAGCCGTACTGATCCATGAGCGGCTGCAGGTCGTCGCGGATGCCGGCGGCGGCCTCGGTGTCGGAGAGATCGGTGAGCGCGCAGCGCTGCACGAACCGGGCGACCTCGTAGTTGTAGTTGGCGAGCATGATGTCCGGCGGATTGCCGCGGACGAAGCTCGCCGACACGACGTCGACGCCGGACGTGTCGATCTCCACCCGCACGTCGTCCTGCGACGCGTTGTACTCCGCGACGAGCTCCGTCATGAACGGGATCGCCTCGCGCTTGCTGAACGTGAAGCGGATCGTCTCCGCTCCCCCGCCCGCGGCGCAGCCGGTGAGCGCGGCGCCGGTCAGCACGAGGCCGAGCGCTCCGGCGGTCCAGCGCACCACTCGTGGTCGTGTTGCAGACACCATCGTCCCTTCGTAGATCCGCGGAGTAAATCTAGTGAGCGAATTTAATCCGTTTAGAGGTACTGTCTCATCTGGGCGACAGAAAGGTCAAGGGGAGTGACAGAGGTCTCGACGGGACTCGGCACCGGCCGCGCGAGCGTGAGCGCGGTGCTCGACTTCGCCTGGACGGCGGGCGAGTTCACCGCCACCGAGGCTATGGCCGGCACCTCGCTGACGCGCTCCACCACCATCGACGCGATCGACACGCTCGTCACCGCGGACGTGCTGCGCGAGCTGCCGAACGCCCGCGCCATCGGCGACTACCGCTCCGGACGCCCCGCGCGCCGCTTCGCCCTCTCGGCGGACCTCGGTGTGGTGATGGGCATCGACGCCGGAGACACGCACCTCGCGGTGACCGTCGCGGATCTGCTCGATCGCACGCTCGTGCACCATCGCGTGGAGGTCGACCCCGCGCAGAGCGCCGACGACCGCCGGGCGACGATCCTGCAACACCTCAGCGCCGCGCGCGACGAGGCCGGGGTACCAGCGGAGCGTGTGCTCGCGGTGTGCGCCGGCGTCGCCGCTCCCGTGAACCGCGACGGCATCTCACCCCCGCACCCCGACGGCTTCTGGGAGCGCACGAACCCCGGCCTCGCGGAGGCTCTGCGCGACTGGGCCCCGGTGGTCGAAGTCAAGAACGACGCCCAGCTCGCCGCGATCGCCGAGGGGACGCTCGGGGTCGCCGTCGACTGCCGCGACTACGTGGCCCTGCTCGCCAGCGAGCGCTTCGGCGGGGGCGTGGTCGTCGACGGGCACGTGCTGCACGGCGCCCACGGCGGCGTCGGCGAGGGCGTGGTGTTCGACCACATCATCGGGGTCGGCTCGGCAGTGGGACTTCGGCACGCCCTGGAGGAGCAAGCCCGGAGCGCGGTGGCGGACGGCGAGGCCCCCGCCGACGGAGCCCTCGGCCGGCTCGTGGCGGACGGGCCGGTCGACCCCCGACTGGTGCTCACGCTCGCCGCCTCCGGAGACCCCGACGCCCTCCGCGTCGCCGAGCGCGTGGGCGCGACCCTCGCCCGGGTCGTCGGCGTGCTCGGCAGCATGTACGACCCCGCGCGCGTGATCATCTGCGGGGCCGTGGCGGAGAGCATCGAACCCGTGCTGGCCGCCGCCCGCCGGATACTCCCGGACGAGCTGCACCTGCCCGCACCGGAGATCCTCGCCTCGACGCTCGGCGCGGAGGTCGTGTCGGCCGGGGCCATCGCGACCGCCCGGAAGGCCGCTCGGGAACGTGCCGTCCCGCGCCTCGCGGAACAGCGTCTCACCGCCTGACCTCCTCCCCTGGCGAGAACAGGCACGCGCGCGAGTTCAGGCCTCTCCCTCCCTGGCAGCCTGCTCTCGCGCGAACGCCTGGGTCCACCACCCGAGTGCGATGTACGGCCCTCCGTGAGGGGGAGCACGGCCGCAGAGTCGACCTGCCTGGTACCCTCCACCCTCCCGCCAGAACAGGCGCACGCGCGACATCAGCAGCTCCCCCGCCCTCCTGCCTGATCTCGCGCGATTGCCTGTTGGTCGCCACTCTCTAGCTGGTCAACCCGAGGACTCAATCCCAGCCCCGTGATCTAGTGATCTTGGTTCCGCGTGACCTTCCTCCGTCGAGCTGCGACAGCAAGCCCGCTGCCGACGACAAGAAGGCACACGGCGGCAGCCAGGGCGACGAGCGGCACGGTCCCTCCGGTGTCGGAGAGCCCGCCCGTGCTCGGCGCCGGGGTCGGGCTCGGTGTCGGCTCCGGGGTCACGACGAGGTCGGTCGTCGTCGTCGCGGGGTCGGATTCGATGGGATCCCCTGTCGGGGGTGTGCCGGTGGCCGTCGCGTTGTTCGTGACTGTGCCCCGGGCGATGTCGGCGGCGGTGATCGCGTAGGTGCTGGTGGCGGTGGCCTCCTCGCCGGGGAGCAGCACCCCCTCCGCCGCGGGCCAGGTGTAGGTCAAGGCAGGCAGCCCTGCCAGCTCGTCCACGATGATGACGTCCGTGAGAGTGGTGTTGCCGGTGTTCGTGACCGTGAAGGTGTAGACGATGGGCTGTCCGACCTCGGCGGGGTCCGTGATCCCGGATCCATCCGCGCTCTTACGGAGCTCCAGTGCAGACTCCTGCTCGAGCGGTGTGGTGGTCGACTGCGGATCGGACTCGAGGGGGTCGCCCGTCGGGGGCCGCCCGGTGGCTGTCGCGTTGTTGGTCACGCTGCCCCTGTCGATGTCGGCGGTCGTGATCGGGTAGGAGCTCGTCGCGGTGGCTTCCTCGCCGGCACGCAGCACTCCCGCCTCGCCGGGCCAGGTGTACCGCAGCGGCGGGAGGCCCGCGAGTTCGTCGGAGACGGCGACGTCGGTGAGGGTCGTGTTTCCGGTATTGGTCACGGTGAAGGAATAGACGATGGGCTGTCCGGCTTCTGCCGGATCAGTGATCCCGCTCGCGTCAGCGGTCTTGACGAGGCTGAGTGACGAGGCCTGCGTCAATGGCGTGGTCGTGGTCGCGGGGTCCGAATCGATGGGGTCGCCGGCCGGTGGTTGCCCGGTGGCGGTGGCGTTGTTGGTGACCTCTCCGTTGTCGATGTCGGCGGCGGTGGTGGAGTAGGTGCTGGTGGCGGTGGCTTCCTGGCCCGGCAGGAGGACGCCGTCTGCCGCGGGCCAGGTGTAGGTCAACGGCGGCAGGCCGGAGAGCTGGTCCGTGATGGCCACCGCGGTGAGGGTCGTGTTCCCCGAGTTGGTCACCGTGAACGAGTAGACGATGGGCTGCCCCGGCTCGGCGGGGTCGGTGATCCCGGCTCCGTCGGCTGTCTTCACGAGGGTGAGGGCCGGTGCCCGTTCCAGGGGAGTAGAGGTGTCGGCCTCGTTGGAGGGGACGTTGGCTCCTGCTTCCGTGGTGCCGTTCGCGACGGCGGTGTTCGCCACGACACCGGCGTCGATATCGGCCTGTGTGATCGCGTAGGTGGCCGTCCCCGTGCCTTCCTGGCCGGGGAACAGCACCCCGGCGTCGCCCGGCCATGTGTAGGTGATGGCGGACAGGCCCGGAAGCCGGTCGGTGATCGCCACCTCGCGGAGGTCGAGGTTCCCGGTGTTGCTGACGGTGAACGAGAACGTGATGAGGTCGCCGGGTGCCGGCGGCGTGCTGAGCGCCGGGGACGCGGACTTGACCAGCGCGAGGGCCGGAGCCTGGTCCAGCGGCGTCGTCGTGGATTGCGGCCCGGCCGGCACCTCGGCGCCGTTGGGGTCGCGAGAGGTGGCGGTGGCGGTGTTCGTCACCGCGCCGGTCTCGATGTCGAGGGCGGTGACCTCGTGCGTTCCGGTGGCTGTCGCGCTCTGCCCGGGCGCAAGGGTGCCCGCCGCCCCCGGCCAGGTATACGTGATGGCGCTTCCGAGGAGCGTGTCGGTGACGGCGACGTCGGTGAGCGTGACGTTGCCGGTGTTCGTCACGAGGATCGTGTAGGCGATGGGATCGCCGACGCGAGTCGGGGATTGCACGCCGCTCGCGTCAGCCGTCTTCACGAGGGAGAGCTGCGGTGCCTCGCTCCCGGAGATCACGGCATCGTCTGTCGCGGTGACCGGATCCCCCTCCGGTGGAGTGCCGGTCGCCTGCGCGGTGTTGGCCACCTCTCCCGCGTCGATGTCTGCTTGCGTGAGCGTGTACTCAGCCGTGCACGTCGTCGATTCCCCTGGTGCAAGCGTGGTCTGCGGACACGCGGCGACCGGTGGGCTCCCCGTGCCGCTGAAGGCCGTCTCGGAGACGGTGACCGCGGTCAGGTCGACGTTTCCGGTGTTGGTGACCAGGAACGAGTACGTCACCGGGGCGTTCAGTACGTACTGCGCCGGGTCGGTGAGGCTCGAAGACTTCACGAGGCTGATCGCGGGCGCGTCCGCGGCGGTAAAGACCACCGTGCTGTTGCCCGGCTCGAGCAGACCGCTGATCGGGCCGATGTTCGACGGGCCGTTCGTGTAGGAACCCTCGGTGTCGGAGGTGATCGGAACCGTGAATGTGCACGAGACCGTACCCGCGTCCATGTTCCCGGTCCCGCTGATGCGCGTCCCGTCGACCGTCGCGGCTCCCGCCGGACAGTCGGTGGTGGGATCGCCCGCGAAACGCAGCCCCGCCGGGAGGGTGTCGGTGAACGACCATCCGTTCTTCGCCTCGAGATCGTCCGTGTTGGTGATGGTGAACGTCAGCGTGGAGGTCTGCCCGACCTTCACCGTCGTCGGACTGAACACCTTGTCGAGCTGCGGTGTCGCGTCGACGATCTGCGGGTCGTCGAAACCGCTGTCGTTCCCACGGAACCCGCCCGCCGCGTTGAACAGCTGCACGCCGAGCGAGGTGGTCGTGGCGTCGGCGCGGAATCCCGCGGACTGCAGCTCCGCGACATGGAAGAGCCTCCCGCCCACCGTGATCTCTCGCGCTGCCGGATCAGTGCATGGATTGAGGCCGCTGGCGAGGGTGGTGACCGTGCCCCCACCCGTACCGGGCGCGGGCCCGCTGCCGGTCTGGTTCACGATCAGGTTGAAGCTCAGCCGCGGATCCACACGGTTCAACGTCGGCCCCTCGGACACGCAGTTCGCGGCACCGTACACCGCGCTGATGAGGTAGAAGTGCCCGGGAACGATCCCTGCGGTGATGGGCTTGGCGGTCTGGAACTCGACGCCGGGGCCGGGCGCGGAGCCGCCGTTGGTGTACTCCGACAGGATCTGGTTCTGCTGAGCCGCCGCCAGCGGTTGACCCTTGTACAGACCGATGGCTGTCGCCATCCCCTGGAGATACGCCCAGGCCGTGGCGTCGCAGCCCGAGTCCACGCCGGTCACCACCGCGTTCCGCGGTGTCGTCGAGCGCAGGACCCAGCCGTTGCACTGGTCGGCGACCGGAGCCCAGTTCGGGCTCGTCACGTACGTCTCCGTGTTCGCCGCCGCCCCGCCGGTGTACTGACCGATCCGGATGCCGTTGGTCGCCGTCTGGTTCTCGAAGGTCTCCAGGTAGACCGCGGTCGCCGGCGCCTGCGGCACCCCGGGGCTCCCCGGTGCCGCCACCGCGGCGGACGCGCCCACGAGGCCCGCGACGCCGAGGAGCGCCGCCAACGCTGCCGAGAGCAGCAGACGCGCGCGACGACGAGCGCCCTGCGTGTTTCGGACCAGCACCTGCGATGTACGACTGGACATCTCGACTCATCTCGGTCGGATATCTCCCCCAAGCCGGAGAGTAGACCCGGGCCGGAACACCAGGCAAGAGGTCTCACCCGTCCCGGGCGAGCGGGCGTCCCGACCGAAGAGTGACCTTTGGCCCTGATTCGTCTCGAGCGCATGGCGCAGGTGCCACTCGAACACCGGGGATGATGCCGACGCGCGGGAGCAGGCTCTCCCCCACGCCAGAGCCTGATCTCGCGCGATTGCCTGTTGCGGCGCAGGGACCTCAGTCCACCAGCAGCGCGGGCTCCTCGAGGATGGAGGCGACGTCGGCGATGAAGCGGCTCATGCCGTCGCCGTCGATCACGCGGTGGTCGAACGAGCCGGCGACCGTGGTCACCCAGCGCGGGCGCACCTCGCCGTCGACGACCCAGGGCTTCTGGCTGATCGTGCCCATGGCGACGATGCCGGCCTCGCCCGGGTTGATGATTGGAGTGCCGGCGTCCATCCCGAATACGCCGATGTTCGTGATGGTGATCGTGCCGTTCTGCTGGTCGGCCGGCGGGGTCTTGCCCTCACGCGCCGTGAGCGTGAGCCGGTTCAGGGCGCGGGCGAGGTCCTTCATGCTGAGGTCCTGCGCGTCCTTGATGTTCGGCACGAGCAGGCCGCGGGGCGTGGCGGCGGCGATGCCGAGGTTCACGTAGTGGCGCACGGCGATTTCGGCCCCGGCCTCGGTGTCGATCCAGGCCGCGTTGACCATCGGCGTCCGGCGCACCGCCCAGATCACCGCGCGGGCCATGATGAGCAGCGGCGAGACCTTGATGTCGGCGTAGTCGGGCGAGGCCTTGAGGCGCTTGACGAGCTCCATCGTGCGGGTGGCGTCGATCTCCTTCCACACCGTCACGTGCGGGGCGGAGTACGCGCTCTGCACCATCGCCGACGACGTCGCCTTGCGCACGCCCTTCACCGGGATGGACTCGGTGCGGTCGTCGCCGGCCGCCGACGGGCGCACGGGCGCGAGGCCACGCGCCAGGCCGGACGGGGCCTGCGGCGCCGGCACCGTCTCCTCCCGCACGCTCCCCCACTCCGGGGTCTCGATGTTGCGGAAGACGCTGGCCTGGGAGGCGTGCTTCATCACGTCGTCGCGGGTGACCTCGCCGTCGGCGCCCGTGGGCGTCACGCTCGTGAGGTCGACGCCGAGGTCGCGGGCGAGCTTGCGGATCGGCGGCTTCGCGATCACGCCGACCGACGACCGCACCGGGCGCTCGGCCGGGCGCTTGCGTCGCGAGGTCGCGCCGCTTCCGGAGCCGTAGCCGACGAGCACCGACCCGCCGCCCTCCTCGGGCGCGGGCGCCTCGGCCGTCGCAACGGTGCCGGGCGCGACCGCACCGGTCCCCGAGCCGGCCGCGGGGTCGGTCACAAAGGTGATGATCGGGGTGCCGACCTCGACCGTCGCCCCCTCGTCGACGAGCAGCTCGCCGACCACGCCCGCATGCGGGGAGGGCAGCTCGACGAGGGACTTCGCGGTCTCGATCTCGCAGATGACGTCGTTGATGGCGACCCGGTCGCCCGGGGCCACCTTCCAGGCGACGATCTCGGCCTCGGTCAGCCCTTCGCCGACGTCCGGAAGGGGGAAGTTCTGCGTGCTCATGCGGAGTCCTTTCGTGGGCCGCGTTCATAACTCAGGAGACTCGAACCGGTGCGCGCCCCTGCGCCCGCGCTGGACGGGTGAAGGGGGCGATTGTCCTGAGTTGTGAACATGGAACGTCGGTGTCAGTAGGCCAGGGAGCGGTCGACGGCTTCGAGGATGCGATCGGCATCCGGCAGGTAGGCGCCCTCGAGCTTCGCGGGCGGGAACGGGGTGTCGTACCCCGAGACCCGCAGCACCGGAGCCTCGAGGGCGTAGAACGCGCGTTCCATGACGGTCGCGGCGATCTCGCTGCCGAGGCTCGTGAACCCCGGAGCCTCCTGCGCGTAGACCATGCGTCCGGTCTTGCGCACCGACCCGAGGATCGGCTCGTAATCCACCGGCGACAGCGAGCGCACGTCGACGACCTCGCAGCTCGTGCCCTCGGCCTCGGCGAGCGCGGCGGCCTGGAGCAGAGTCGTGACCATGGCGCCGTGTCCGACGAGCGTCACGTCGGTCCCGGTCCGCACCACCCGCGAGGAGTGCAGCGGGACGGCGGGCGCGTCGAGCTCGACCTCGCCCTTCGGCCAGTACCGGCTCTTCGGCTCCAGGAAGATCACCGGGTCGTCCGACGCGATGGCCTCCTGGATCATCCAGTAGGCGTCGTTCGCGGTGGACGGCGACACCACGCGCAGACCGGGGGTGTGGGTGAAGTAGGCCTCCGGGCTCTCCTGGTGGTGCTCGACCGCGCCGATGTGCCCGCCGTACGGGATGCGGATCACGACGGGCAGCCGCAGCGACCCCTCGTGCCGGTTGGTGAGCTTGGCGAGCTGGGTGGTGATCTGGTCGAACGCGGGGAAGACGAAGCCGTCGAACTGGATCTCGACGACGGGACGGAACCCGGCCATCGCGAGGCCGATCGCGGTTCCCACGAGGGCCGACTCCGCGAGCGGGGTGTCCAGCACGCGCTGCTCCCCGAAGTCGCGCTGCAGGTGCTCGGTGATGCGGAAGACGCCGCCGAGCTTGCCGATGTCCTCGCCCATGAGGAGGACCTTCGGGTCGTCCTCCATCGCCTTGCGCATTCCGGCGTTCAGCGCCTTGCCCAGCGGCATGGTCTCCCGGGTCACTGGCCCTCTCCTTCGAACGACGCCTCGTAGCGGGCGCGCCACGCTTTCTGCTCCTCGATCAGCGGATGCGGCTCGCTGTACACGTGGTCGAACATGAGGTCGGCGCGGGGCGGGCCGAGCTGCACGGTGCGGGCGCGGAGGTCTTCCGCGGCATCGGCGGCCTCGGCGTCGACCTCGGCGAAGAAGCTCTCCTCGGCGCCGCGGTTCTCCAGGAAGGCGCGCATGCGGACGATCGGGTCGCGCCCGGCCCACGCGAGCTCCTCGTCGTCGCCGCGGTACTTCGTGGGATCGTCGCTGGTCGTGTGCGCGCCGAGCCGGTAGGTCACGGCCTCGATGGCGCGAGGGCCGCCGCCGGCGCGCGCCTCGTCGAGGGCCACGCGGGACACCGCGTAGCTGGCGAGGACGTCGTTGCCGTCCACGCGGACGCTCGGGATGCCGTACCCGGCGCTGCGCTGCACGAGCGGCACCCGCGACTGCGTGGTGACGGGGACCGAGATCGCCCAGTGGTTGTTCTGCAGGAAGAACAGCGTCGGGGCCTGGTAGCTCGCCGCGAACACCATGGCCTCGTGCACGTCGCCCTGGCTGGAGGCGCCGTCGCCGTAGTACACGACGACGGCCTCGTCGCGCTCGGGGTCGCCGGTGCCGGTGCGGCCGTCGAACGTGAGGCCCATCGCGTAGCCGGCGGCGTGGAGCACCTGGGAGCCGAGGACGAGCGTGTAGAGCCGGGTGTTGCCGTTCTTCGGGTCGGTCGGGTCCCAGCCGCCGTGGGAGACGCCGCGCATGAGCTTGATGATGTCGACCGGGTCCACGCCGCGGATCCGGGTGACGGCGTGCTCGCGGTACGAGGGGAAGATCGTGTCCTGGGCGCGGGCGGCACGACCGGAGCCGACCTGCGCCGCCTCCTGTCCGCGGCTCGGCGGCCACAGGGCGAGCTGGCCCTGCCGCTGCAGGTTGGTGGCCTGGGTGTCGATCGCGCGGATGCCCACCATGTCGCGGTAGAACTGCGCGAGCTCGTCGTCGGGGATGGCCTCGATGAGCGGCAGGTACTGCTCCGCGGCCGGCGTCGGGGCGACCTTTCCGGTCTCGTCCAGAACGCGCACGAGGGGGGTCTCAGAGGTGCTCACGGCCCCCACGCTACCCGCGCCGGCATGCCGGGTCACGCATACCTAGGACGCCCTCGTATCTCCCCGGAACCCCGAGATTCCGCGGTTCGTGGGGCGAGGGCGCGCTCAGCGGAGGGTCGCTGCGACCTCGAGCACGCGGGCGACGGCCTCCTCCTCGCCGACGGAGATCCGGATGCCGTCGCCGGAGAACGGGCGCACGATCAGGTCGGCGTCGACGAAGGCCGCCGCGACCTCGTCGGTGCGCGCACCGGTCGGCAGCCAGACGAAGTTGCCCTGGGCGTCCGGCACCTCCCAGCCCTGCGCTCGGAGCCCCTCGACGAGACGGGCGCGGCGCTCGACGATCACGGCGACGCGCTCCAGGAGCTCGGCTTCCGCATCGAGGCTCGCGATGGCGGCGTTCTCGGCCGCGGAGGTGACCGACAGCGGGATCCCGGTCGTCCGTGCCGCGTCGAGCACCTTCTCGTGACCGATCGCATAGCCGACCCGGAGGCCGGCCAGACCGTAGGCCTTGGAGAACGTGCGGAGGACGACCACGTTCGGGTGCGCCTCGAAGACGCGCCCGGCCAGGCCGTCGACGGCGTCGGGGGCGGTGACGAACTCGGCGTAGGCCTCGTCGAGGATGATGAGCACGTCGGACGGCACACGGTCCACGAACGCCGCGAACTCGGCGGAGGTGACGATGGGTCCGGTCGGGTTGTTCGGCGTGCAGACGATGATCGCCCGCGTGCGGTCGGTCACGGCGTCGGCCATCGCATCGAGGTCGTGACGGGCGTCGGCCGTCAGCGGCACCTGCACCCCTGTCGCCCCGGCGACGAGCGGCAGGCTGGGGTACGCCTCGAACGATCGCCAGGCGTAGACGACCTCGTCGCCGACGGACGCCGTGGCGAGCACGAGCTGGTGCAGGATCGCGACGCTGCCGGAGGCGACATGGACCCGCTCGGGCTCGACCCCGTAGCGGGCGCCGAGCCGTGCGCGGAGACGGCCAGCCGTGGCGTCGGGATACCGGTTCATCGGGGTCGTGTGCTGCAGCGCGTCGAGGACCGAGGGCAGCGGGTCGAACGGGTTCTCGTTGCTGGAGAGCTTGAAGGCTTCGGGACCGGCCTGCGTGCCCTGACGATACGGAGCCAGGGAGGCGATGGCGGGACGGATGCGGGGCAGGGTCGGCTCGGTCACGCGTCGAGTCTAGGACGTGCGGCCCGCCACCCTTTCGGGGCCGAGGGTGCGGTGATACCATTCTGGTATGGCTATGACGGTGCGACTCCCTGCGGAACTCGATGCGCGGCTGGGCGAGGTCGCCGCCCAGCGACACACGTCCAAGCATGCGCTGCTCATCGAGGCGGCCGACCGCTTCGTCGCGGACACTCATCGGTCGGCCCTCGTCGACGCCGCCGTCGACTTCGTGTTCGACAACGACAAGGTCCTCCTCGAGCGACTCGAAGACGCGTGACCGAGTATCTGACTCTGGAGGACGGCCTCCGCATCGTCGGCCGCCTGGGGTTCCACGTCCGGGACGCCGGACTCCTGGCGTCAGCTCTCGCGCGCCCTGCCGCGTCGCTGTTCGGGGAGGACGCCTACGGCACGCTGGACCGGAAGGCGGCCGCCCTCCTCGAGTCTCTGGCCCGCAACCATCCCCTGTTCGACGGGAACAAGCGCACGGCGTGGACGAGTTTCGTGGCATTCCTCTGGATCAACGGATGGAAGCACCGCTTCACGACGGACGATGCCTTCGATCTGGTCATCGGCGTCGCATCAGGCAGCATCGACCTCGACGATTCGGAGCGGCGCATCCGCGAGAACCGGATCCCCGTGGACGACCGCGGCTGACACCGCGAGCCCCGCGTGGGAGACTGAACGCATCATGCGCTTCATCATCCGGGTCGTCGTCAACGCGTTCGCCATCTGGGTCGTCACGCTCATCCCCGTGCTCCAGGTCACGGTGCGCGCCTTCCCGCCGGGCGAGACGCTGCAGCTCGTCCTGACGCTGCTCGCGGTCGGAGCCCTCTTCGCGCTGGTGAACACCATCATCGGCACGGTCGTGAAGATCGTCGCCTTCCCGCTGTACATCCTAACGTTCGGCCTCATCGGCTTCCTCATCAACGGCTTCCTGCTCTGGCTGACCGCCTGGATCACCAGCAGCTTCGGGTGGGGCCTGACGGTCGAGTCGTTCTGGTGGGGCGTTCTCGCCGCCCTGATCATCTCGATCATCAACGGCATCTTCGGCTTCATCCTGCGCCCGCAGAACAAGCGCTCCCGCCGCGACTGACCCGTCTGCCGGCGGCGCGTACGGCTCACGGATCGGGGAGCACACGCTCCGCGCGGTACTCGGTGCGTTCGACGGTGACGGCGCGATCGAGGTCCGCCCAGTAGGCGTCGAGAGCCACCGCCCGCGGGTCGGTGGAGGCGTCTACCATCGCCGCGGTCTCGACATAGCTCTCCAGCGAATGCGTCGCGAGTGCGAGGTCCTGGCGCCCGGGGTCGGGGTCACCCACCCGACGGGCGGTGAAGCTGTCGGCGGACCCCGTGCCCTCCCTCGCCCCTCCTGCGGCGAGCGCGGACACCGCGTCGTCGGTGTGCCGGAGCTGCACGAGCGTCTGCTCGGCGGACAGCGTCGGCTCGACCGGGCTCCCGGCGGTGATCTGGGTCGTCACCGTGAACGCGCTCTCCATCGCCAGGTGCGCCGCGATCATGCCACCCTGCGAGTGGGCGACGACGTCCACCCGATCGCCCGGTCTCGCACCGGCCGCGGCCAGCGCGTCGAGGGTCGCCTGGTACGACGCGGACCGACCCCCGGTGTAGAGCTCGATGTTCGACTTCATGTCCCACGCCTCGACGCCCCCGCCTTCCCGGAGCGACATCGACCGGCTTCCCGAGACGTAGGCGACGTAGCGCGGGGACGCACCCGGAACCGTGTACTTCTCGATCGCCACCTGCGCCCCGGAAGCGGAGGGCAGGCGCCCGAGGGCGCTGGACAGTCCGTTCGGAGCCCCGGCCGGACGGGAGCGCGAGGTGACCGATACCCGCACCGGATCCGCCGTCGCGCCGAGTGCCATCCCCGGTCGCACCCGTCCCAGTCCCGACGTCACGCCGACGACAGCGCCGCCCAGGAACACCGGTGGGAGCAGCCCTCCGGCGTCGAACTGATCGCCCAAGCCCCGGAAGCGCCGCTCGTCCGCGGTCCGTTCCTGCAGGTCTGCGAGCGGGGCCAGACGCTCGTCGGCGGCGAGGAGCAGCCGCAACCGCGCCTCCACTGCGGCAGCCGCAGCGGCATCGGTGTGCGACAGCACCTCCGCCCGCGCCCGCAGCTCGACCACCTCGTAGACCTCGGCCATGAGGTCGAGATCGGCGGCCGTCTCGTGGACGCGGGCCGTCAGCGTCTGCACCGCCATCACGGCGGAGCGGAGGGACCAGGCCGCGGAGGCCAGCGGGGTCCACGCTGCCGAGCCGAGCAGCGCCTCGACCCGCTCCACCGATTCCTCCACCTCCGCGCAGACCGGCACGACAGCCCGCACCCGCTCCGCGAGCTCGCGGAGCTGCGTCGTATCCACCGCGATCGCGCCGCCGTGATCGATGTTGAGCCCGCTCATGCGCCCTCGACCTCCCCGCGGCACGCCTGCAGCGTCCGGTGCACCGTCGCCGTGTCGTCCGACAGCCGCCAGAGGGCCCACCGCAGCGCCTCGACGCCGTCGGACTCCCAGGCGCACGCGTCACGCAGCGCCGTCAGCGTGGAAGCGAGATCGTCGAGCCCCGCGAGAGCGGCGTCCAGCTCGGACAGCGCTCCGGCCCGCAGCGCAGGATCGACGCCGGGAGAGAGCGCGGTGAGGACGAAGGACGGCATGAACTCAGCCTTCCGCCGGGCGGCGTCCGGTGGGGCCAGGGCCCCTCGGGCGGCAACGACCGGTGGACAGCCGGACCGGGCACGCGACGGTGCAGGGAGGGTCGAGGGCCGGCCGCGAACCGGCCCCGCTGTGCAGGAACGGCATCGACCGGCAGAATGGATCCGTGACAGCCCGAGATCCCTTCCGTGTGATCTTCGTCTGCACGGGGAACATCTGCCGCTCTCCGATGGCGGAGGTCGTGTTCCGGGACCTCGCTGAGCGGCAGGGTCTCGGCTCTCAGATCGTCTCGCGCAGCGCGGGCACCGGGGACTGGCACCTCGGAGAGCGCGCCGACCACCGCACCATCGACGCCCTCGCCCGCCGCGGGTACGACGGCTCCCTGCATCGCGCCCGCCAGTTCACCGCCGCCTCCTTCGCCGAGAACGACCTCGTGGTGGCCCTGGACCGCACGCATGAGCGCATCCTCCGCGAATGGGCCAGGGACGAGGATGAGGACGGCAAGGTGACCCTCCTCCTCGCGTTCGACCCGGACGCCTCGACCCATGACGTCCCCGACCCGTACTACGCCGGCCCGGAGATGTTCGATTCGGTGCTCGGTATGATCGAGACGGCGACTCGCGGCTTGTTCCGCCAGCTCGAACCCGCCCTGCGCCTGCCCCGCACGCCCCGAATCCTCGGGGCCTGATCAGGAGGACTCCCCTGACTTTCCAGCCCTCGCTTCCGCCTCAGCCCCTCAGCCCCCTCGACGGCCGTTACCGCGCCGCCGTCACCGGGCTCGCCGACTTCCTCTCCGAGGCCGGGCTCAACCGCGCCAGGGTCGAGGTGGAGGTCGAGTGGCTGATCGCCCTCACCGACCGCTCGCTGTTCGAGACGAGCCCGCTGTCGGACGGCGACAAGGAGCGCCTTCGCGCGCTGTACCGCGACTTCGGGCAGGCCGAGATCGACTGGCTCGCCGAGAAGGAAGCCGTCACGCAGCACGACGTGAAGGCGATCGAGTACCTCGTGCGCGACCGGCTCTCGACGCTCGGCCTCGACCGCATCGCCGAACTCACGCACTTCGCCGCGACGAGCGAGGACATCAACTCCGCGTCCTACGCCCTCACCGTCAAGCGCGCGGTCGAGGAGGTCTGGCTCCCGGCCCTCGACACCGTGATCGCGAAGCTGCGCGAGCTCGCGGTCGAGCACGCCGACGCCGCGATGCTCTCGCGCACGCACGGCCAGCCCGCCACACCCTCGACCATGGGCAAGGAGCTCGCGGTCTTCGCCTGGCGCCTGGAGCGCGTGCGTGCGCAGATCGCCGGCTCCGAGTACCTCGCGAAGTTCTCCGGCGCGACCGGCACGTGGTCCGCCCACCTCGCGGCCGACCCGGACGCCGACTGGCCGACCATCGCCCGCGAGTACATCGAGGGACTGGGCCTGGGCTTCAACCCGCTCACGACGCAGATCGAGTCGCACGACTGGCAGGTCGAGCTCTACGACCGCGTGCGTCACGCCGGCGGGATCCTGCACAACCTCGCGACGGACATCTGGACCTACATCTCGCTCGGCTACTTCGCGCAGATCCCGGTCGCCGGCGCCACCGGCTCGTCGACCATGCCGCACAAGATCAACCCGATCCGCTTCGAGAACGCCGAGGCCAACCTCGAGATCTCGGGCGCCCTGCTCGCGTCGCTGGGCCAGACGCTGGTCACGAGCCGCCTGCAGCGCGACCTCACCGACTCCACGACGCAGCGCAACATCGGCGTCGCGTTCGGGCACTCGCTGCTCGCTCTCGACAACCTGCGCCGCGGCCTGAACGCGATCTCGCTCTCGCGCGATGTGCTGCTCGCCGACCTCGACGTGAACTGGGAGGTGCTGGCCGAGGCGATCCAGACGGTGATCCGCGCCGAGGTCGTCGCCGGCCGGTCGAGCATCCAGGACCCGTACGCGCTCCTCAAGGAACTCACGCGCGGTCACCGGGTCGGCGCCGCCGACCTCGCCGAGTTCGTGGAGGCTCTGGAGATCGGAGACGCGGCCAAGCAGCGCCTCCTCGCGCTGACCCCGGCGACCTACACGGGCATCGCGGAGCGCCTCGCCCGCTGAATCCGGCAGGAGCTAGGAGCCCGACTCCCCGGAGTGCTCCTCGACTCTGTCCTTCGGCATGAACGACGCCGCCAGGAGCGTGAGCACGGCGGTCACCGCGACCGCCACGAACACCCACACCGAGGCGTGGACGATCGTGGTGGGATCATCCGGTCCCGCCCCCTGCGCGATGACCGCGTTCGAGATCGCCCCGAACACCGCCACGCCCACGGCGCTTCCCGCAGACCGTGCGAAGGCGTTCATCCCGGTCACCGCGCCTCGCTCGCCCCAGCCGACCGAGGCCTGCGCAGCGATGAGGGTCGGGGCCGCACTCCACCCGAGTCCGAAGCCGAGGAGGAACGCGATGCCGGCGACGACGTACGGGTTGGGCCAGGAGGCGACGGCGGCGAGCGCGATGGCGGCGACGGTCGTGATGCTCATACCGATGAGCGTGGTGCGTCGGAAGCCGATGCGCAGGTACAGCCGTCCGGCGTTCGCGGCGGCGAGCGGCCAGCCGAGGGTCAGGGCCGCGACCGCGAGACCCGACAGCAGCGGAGCGATGCCGATGGACCCCTCGAGGTAGGCCGGGGCGAAGCTGGTCACTCCGAGCATCAGCGCGCCGATGCCGAGGGAAACCAACGTGGTCGTGAGGATGAGCCGACGGGTCACGAGGCGCAGATCGACGATCGGCTCCGCCACCCGGCGCTCGACGAACCCGAAGGCCACCAGCGCGACCACCCCGATCCCGAAGCAGAGGGCACTCTGCACGGACAGCCAGGCCCAGGCGTTCCCACCCTCCAGCATGCCGAGGATGAGCGCTGTGAGCCCGATGGTCAGCAGCACCGCTCCCCCGTAGTCGATGCTGTGCCGCTGGGTCTGCTTCTGCTCCGTGTAGGTGCGCAGCAGCATCCATCCGGCGATCAGACACAGGGGCACGTTGATCCAGAAGATCCAGCGCCAGGCGTCGAGCTGGGCGAAGATGCCGCCGAGCGCCGGTCCGACGACCGAGGAGATGGCCCACACGCTGGCGACGTATCCCTGCACCTTCGCGCGTTCGGCGACCGTGTAGATGTCACCGACGATGGTCATCGACATCGGCGCGACGGCCCCGGCGCCGATCCCCTGGATGATGCGGAACACGATCAGTGCCGGCATGCTCCAGGCGAAGCCGCAGAGGATGGACCCGAGCAGGAACAGGGCGATGCCGAGCAGGATGATCGGCTTGCGACCCACCGTGTCGGCGAACCGCGAGTAGATCGGCACGCTCACGGCCTGGGCCAGGAGATACACCGAGAACAGCCACGGGAACTGCTGATAGCTGCCGAGGTCGCGCACGATGCTCGGCACCGCGGTGGCGAGGATCGTCGCGTCGATGGCGATGAGGCCGGTGGCGAGCATGAGCGCGCCGAGGATGGGTCCCCGCTCCGACCGGAGTCCGATGGAGGCGCGGTCGACGGAGGCAGTCACTCCAGGGACAAGCGGAACGACCCCACCGATATTCCGCCGGGTGTCTCCGTCAGGACGAGGCGGGGCGTCCCTGCTCGTCGGTGGTGCCGTCGCTCGCAGCGTCGTCCTCCGCGTCGTACAGCACGGGGCGGTCGACGGGCTTGGTGACGTCGGCGGGATCGACGGCGAGCATGAGCATCGCGAGGATCAGGAGGGTCGCGATGAAGGCGCCACCACCCACGACGAGGCTCAGCGCCACCGGGGTGAGGCCCTCATAGGTGCCGTTCGCGATGGCGGTGTTCACGCGGAGGGTGAAGGCGCCGGTGGAAACGAGGGTGACGACCATGGCGAACACGCCGCAGCCGAGCGCGATGCCGAGCAGGTGCAGGGGCCGCAGGATGTCCCGTCGAGTGGGCTTGTCGTCGCTCATCGCTCTCCTCCGTGCTCCACAGGAGCCGCATCGTTCTCGGGGGCGGCAGCGACGTCGTCGGCGTCCGCGCGCTTCGGGGTGAGGCCGGCGATGCCGAGGAAGACCGCGACGATGGCCGCATACCCTCCGAACATCCCCACGCCGAGGATGATGCCGGACAGCTCGAACGTGCCCGCCTTCTCGATCGTGTACTCCTGGACGAAGCCCGACGGGATCAGCAGCAGGACGACGGCGAGGAGCACGCCCAGCGCTCCGACGGTGATCGCGTCGGTGGCGAGCGCTCCCCCGGTGCGGCGGGCGCGGATGCCTGCGAGCAGTTCCAGGCCGCCGCTGAGCACGCCCCAGGTGATGAGCACGATGAAGAACATGTCGTCCGTGCGCCAGGCCGGCACGCCGCCGGCCATGCCGGCGATCGCGCTCACGACCGCGAGGAGGATCGCCGACCAGCGCGACCCCGCCGGGAGGACGAGCCACGCGGCGAGGATGTGCACGAGGGCGGTGACCAGCGCGAAACCGCTGAAGACGGCGAGACCGACCGCCGCGGAGTGATCCGAGGAGAAGGTGATCATCAGGGCGGCGACGGCGGCGAACAGCGCGCGCAGCAATTGCACGTGGCGCATGGTGAACGCGCGAGCAGGGACAGACATGACGGCCAGATCCTCCGGGGTTTCCCTACCAGTCTACGCGGGGCCAGGAGCCGGAAGCGCCCGGGGATGCTCGTGAAGCCCGGCGGATCTCCCCAGATCGATTGCCGGGCTTCACGACATACGCAGCAAGGGGGGCATCACTGCGTCGGGCCGCTGCCGCAGGGTCGGGCACCCTCCCCGCGACATCGCAGCCCCGTGACCCACTTGCTCACCTGGTCCCCTGAGGTGTGCGCGTGCGGTCGTATGCTCACTCTAGAGATGTGTTCTTCACATACCGGGTGGGGGCTGTGATGGGTTTTGGGGACGGCGAGAACAGAGGGGCGACGCCGGATGCGTTCGCCGCGGCACTGCGCGACGCGATCAACGCGAGACCCGTGACGCTGTCGTGGTTGCAGCGGCAGCTCCGCGACCGGGGCAACCGCGTCTCGATGGCCACGCTGAGCTACTGGCGGTCCGGGGCCCGCCGCCCGGAAGGACCGCAGTCGCTCGCCGCTCTCGCCGACATCGAGGATCTGCTGGGCCTCGATACCGGGGCGTTGAGCCGGCTCCTGCGCCCGCATCGCACGGGGCCGCTGGGCCCGCAGGGGTTCCCGCTGGAGCAGGTCGACATGGAGCGGGCGGTCCGTGAGGTCTACGCCGCGCTCGGCGCCGCCTATCCGGACACGTCGCGGGAGCTCACCGTCCACTCGGTCACGGACGTGGACGCCGACGGCGAGGTGTCCTCCTGCCTCACCCGCAGCATCGTGCAGTCCACCACCGGGGTCATCACGGCCATCCCCGTCCTCGACCTCACCCCCGGCGTCCCCGGACCTCCGCCGCTCCTGACGGCCGTGGCGGGCGGACGGGTCACCGCCCGCTACTCCCACCCGAACGGCGAGGCGCACGGTGCGCTGATCGAGCTCGACGAGCCCCTCACGGCCCCGGACACCGCGGTGGTCGAGTGGTCGGTGCAATACGCGCCCGGACATCCCTCGGATCGGGAGACCGGGCACGCCTTGTCCCGCCAGGCGCGGGAGCTGCTCGTGTGGACGCGCTTCCACCCGGATGCCGTGCCGGACTGGTGCGACGAGCTCGTCGAGACCGCCGGGGGCACCGTCGTCACCGCGCTCCCCCGGCCTCGGGGCACGTCGGTGCATCAGGTCCGCCGGGCGTTCGGTCCCGGCGCCCTCGGCCTGCGCTGGGGGTACGGACCTCGCGAGGGTGCTCAGCCCGGCTGATCGCCCGTCGCGACCGGCCGGCCCGGCGTGTTCGACCACTGGCTCCAGGAGCCGGGGAAGACCCTCGCGGGGATGCCCACCTCGTGCAGGACCAGAGCCGTGTGCGCCGCCGTGATGCCGGACCCGCAGTAGGCCGCGACCGGCGTCTCCGCGGTGATCCCGATCTCTGCGAGCGTCGCCCGCACCGTGTCGTGATCGCGGATGCGCCCGCTCTCGTCGAGGTGCCGCGTGGTGGGGAGGTTGCGGGCACCGGGGATGTGGCCGGCGATCGGGTCGAGCGGTTCGGTGTCGCCGCGGTAGCGCTCGGGGGCGCGCACGTCGAGCAGGACCCCGGTCTCCGGGAACGCCGCCGCCTCGTCGATCGAGAGGGCGTCCTGGCCGGGATCCGCGAGCACGACGTCACCGGTCTCCGGCACGACGTCGTCGGTCGCCAGGTCGTATCCGGCCGCGGTCCAGGCGCGCAGCCCGCCGTCGAGCACGCGGACCTCGACCCCCGCCTGCCGCAGCAGCCACCACGCCCGGGCCGCCGCGAGACCCTTGGTGTCGTCGTAGGCCACGACGGCGTCGCCCTGCCGCACGCCCCAGCGCCGGGCCGCCGCCTGCAGGGTCTCCGTCGACGGGAGCGGGTGCCGCCCCTCGATGGGCGCTCCGGGCGTGGAGAGCTCCTGATCCAACGACGCGAACACGGCGCCGGGGATGTGACCCGAGCGGTAGTCGCCCGGGCCCGCCTCGGGACGATCGAGGCGCCAGCGCACGTCGACGACCCGGATCCGGGCGCCGCCGTCGAGGAGGTCGTGGAGTTCGGTCGCGGAGACGAAGTGACTCATGGTGCGAGGCTACCGAGTGCGCGACGCCGCGCGTGGCGTCGCCGTCACGGACGGACACGGTTCTCGCTGCCCGGGAATAGCCACGCGTCCCCGGTGTTTCTCCTCACATGATTGAAACTTCAACGGTCGCCGCGGAGCGCACCCGCGTGCGGGTGCCCCTGCGCTTCGCGGACGGCTTCACCACGACGGCCGACGTGGTGACCTTCGATGGACTCGTGGACGGACGCGAGCATCTGCTGCTCGGCCTCGGTGACTGGCAGGCCGCCCTCGCCCGCTCCGCCGGCGGTGGGGATGACCCTCTCGTCCGCCCGCACAGCGAGTGCCTCACGGGAGACGTGTTCGGCTCCGAGCGCTGCGACTGCGGACCGCAGCTGCGGGAGGCCGTCGAGCGGATCGCCGCCGAGGGCGGCTTCCTGCTCTATCTGCGGCAGGAAGGCCGCGGCATCGGGCTCTACGCCAAGCTCGACGCGTACGCCCTGCAGGATGCGGGCCTGGACACCTACGAGGCGAACGTGGCCCTCGGGCGCGGCGAGGACGAGCGGGACTACACCGTCGCGGCGCAGATGCTGCGCGCGCTGGGCGTGGACCGCATCCGTCTGCTCAGCAACAACCCCGACAAGGCCGCACAGCTCGACGCCCTCGGCATCCACGTCACCGAGCGGGTGCGCACCGAGGTGCACCTGTCCGAGGCGAACTCGCGCTACCTCCAGGCGAAGCGCGACCACACGGCGCACACGATCGACCTGACCGCGGCGTGACCTCCGAGGAGCACGATATGAGCGAGACGCGGCACCCGCGGCGACTCGACGACGACGAGCTCGCGACGTGGCTCCCGATCATCCGGTTCGTCCAGCTGCTGCCCCAGGTCCTCGACCGGGCGCTGAAGGACGAGGTGGGCCTGAACCACGCCCGCTACGCGATCCTCGTCACGCTGGCCGGTCAGGGGGCGGACGCCATCACCATGAGCGAGCTCGCGCGCATCGCGGGACTCAGCCGGTCGCGGCTGAGCCACGCCCTGGACTCCCTGGAGGAGCGCGGGTGGGTGGAGCGGACGTCGTGCAGCACGGACAAGCGCACCCTCTCCGCGACGCTGACCCCGGAGGGCCGGGAGATGCTCCGGGCAGCCGCGCCCGTCCACGTGGCCCAGATCCGCGAGCTCATCCTCGACCCGCTGTCCGCGGAGGACCGGCAGCGGCTGCAGGACATCCTGGGCGCGCTGCTGCCGGGCGTCACGGCGGCGCTGTGAGCCGCGTTCTGCTCTGAGCAGAACCTCTCGATCGCCGCACAGGCTGCGGCCTATCGTGAGGCATGGCCGACATCGTCCCGTTCCCCCTCGCCCCGCATCCCGTCCGTCCGCCGTCGAACGGCCCCGAGCCGCTGTGGCGTGACCTGCTCGGGGATCAGCTCCGGCGGCGGCGTCATGACCGCGGGGAGACGCTCAGCGAGACCGCGGAGAAGGCCGGGGTCTCGCCGCAGTACCTCTCCGAGGTCGAGCGCGGTCGGAAGGAGCCGTCCAGCGAGATGATCGCCGCGATCGCCGGGGCCCTGGATGCCACTCTCGTGGAGCTCACGAGCGCGGTCGCCGAGGAGCTTCGTCAGGTCACCCCCGCTGCGGCGGCGGTGTCGGCCTCCCGCGGCGCCTTCGCCCTGGCCGCCTGACCCGTTTCACCTGCACGACCGGTCCCCGGGTGCACGACGGAACCCGGGGACCCGTCGTGCACCCGTCACCTCATCGTGCCTCCGGATCACGGGGACCGAGCACGGTGTCGATGAGGCCGTAGTCGAGGGCGGCGGCGGCGGTGAAGACCCGGTCCCGGTCGGTGTCGGCACGGAGCTCCGCGAGGGAGCGGCCGGTGTGCCGACCCAGGATCGTCTCCATGTCCGCGCGCACCCGCACGACCTCGTCGGCCGCGAGGATGAGGTCCGGGATGGCTCCGCGCGACTGACCGGCCGGCTGATGCAGCACGATGCGCGCGTGGGCGAGGGCCGCCCGCTCCCCCGGCGCTCCCGCCGCGACGAGGAGCGCCGCCGGACCGATGGCCTGCCCGACGCACGTCGTCGCGATCCGCGGACGGATGTGCTGCATGGTGTCGTAGATCGCCAGCGCGGCACCGGGATCGCCGCCCTCGCTGTTGATGTAGAACTGCACGCCGGTCTCCGGGCCGTCCGCGTCGAGGTGCAGGAGCTGCGCGATGAGGGCGTTGGCCACCCCCGCGTCGATGCCGGTGCCGAGATAGATGACGCGCTCGGCGAGCAGATGCGAGTACACGTCCATGACCCGCTCCCCCCGAGGATGCTGGGCGATGACGTTCGGGATCGTGTAGCCGCTCATGCGTCCGCCCCCAGTCCCACCCGCGCACGACGGCGCGGCATGATCTCCGCCGTCGACCGCACGATCTCGTCGACGAACCCGTAGTCCTGCGCCTCGGCCGCCGTGTACCAGCGGTCGTGCAGGGAGTCCTCGAAGATCCGGGCGACGGGCTGACCGGTGTCGTCGGCGATGAGGCCGAGGACCGTGTCGCGCATGTGCCGGAGGTCGTCGGCCTGCGCCTCGATCTCCACCGCCGAGCCGCCGATCCCCGCCGAGCCCTGGTGCATCAGTATCCGGGCGTGCGGGAGAGCGCGCCGCTTGCCCTTCGTCCCCGCGGAGAGCAGGAACTGCCCGGCGCTGCAGGCGAGACCGAGGGCGAGGGTGGAGACGTCGTTCGGGATGAGGTGCATGAGGTCGCGGATCGCCAGCATCGACGGCACGGACCCGCCGGGCGAGTGGATCCAGAGGGCGATGTCGGCCGCCGGATCCTCGGCGGAGAGGCCGAGGAGCTGCGTCATCAGGAGAGTGCCGTTGTCGTCGTCGAGGGCGCCGTCGAGGACGAGCACCCGTTCGTGGAACAGGGCGCGCCGGGCCTCGGGGCCGAACTGCGGGAGGGGCTTTTCTTCGCTCATGTCCCTAGCCTCCGGCTCCGGCTGCGGCCGCGGAGGCGAATCCGCTCGGAGCAGATCCGCTCTGGGCGGCGGCGTGTGCACCCGCCGGAAAACGCGACGTAACACCGCCGACGCACGACCCGCCTAGCCTCGGGGCATGGCGAAACAGAAAGCACCCGCATGGCAGTCCGAGGACGGCCTGAACTTCCGCACCCGCAAGTGGGTGCGCCCGGAAGACCTCAACGCGAACGGCACGCTGTTCGGCGGAAGCCTGCTGAAGTGGATCGACGAGGAGGCCGCGATCTACGCGATCGTGCAGCTCGGCAACTACCGCGTCGTCACCCGGCACATCTCCGCGATCACGTTCGAGGCGTCGGCGGTGCAGGGCGACCTCATCGAGATCGGGCTGCAGGCCACCCGATTCGGCACCACGTCGCTCACCATGCGGGCCGTCGCGCGCAACATGATCACCCGCAAGCGCATCCTCACCATCGACGAGATCGTGTTCGTCAGCATCGGCGAGGACGGTCTGCCCACTCCGCACGGCTACGACGAGATCACCTACGATCGCGACCGCATGCCCACCGAGCGCATCGCCACCGGCACGATCCCCCTCCCGAAGCGCTGACCTTCACTCGCCGACCCACCCCCTTGCGGGCGACCCACCCCCGAAAGTGACGTACTTTCGGGGGTGGGTCGCACGGAAGGGGGTGGGTCGACGGTCAGGCGAGGGCGAGGACCGCGCGACGGTGGGAGACGCGGTGGCCGATCCAGAAGCCGACCGCGATCAGGCCGACGAGACCGATCCCGAGTATCCACGGGAGCAGGGACGGCGCGGCGCCCGCCGTGGCCGTCGCGAGCGTGCCGGAGCCGTCGGCGATGCGCCCGTTGCCTGCCGCGAGATCGGCGGCACCCGCGTCGAGTTTCGCGCTTCCGGTCGCGAGGGTGCCGGAGCCCTCGGCGACCGCGTCGGCGCCGGTACGGAGTTCCGTCATGCCGGACCGGAGGTCGCCGGCACCCGACTGCAGCGCGCCGACGCCCGTGGCCAGAGACCCGGCGCCCTCGTCGAGCCGCGCCGCGCCGGCGCTCAGCTCCGCGGTGCCGGAGTACAGCGACGATGCTCCGGTCGAGAGGGTCTGCAGCCCGGACGAGAGATCCGCCGCGCCCGCCGCGAGCCGGGAGGTGCCGTCCTGCAGCGTCTGCGCTCCGGCGACCAGGGCGGGAGCGCCCTTCGGGGAGACCAGCGCCGCGGTCCCCGGCCAGCCCTTCGAGGGGTCCCCGTTGATGAGCGCGCCGACGCCTGCCGTGACGCGAGCGGAGCCGTCGGCGGCGCCGATGAGTCCCTGTGCGAGGCCCGGAGCAGCCGCGGCGGGGGCCGCCAGCGCGCCGACCTGCTTCTCGACGCCGGCGGCGAGCGCCGCGAGCTGCTGGAGCTGCACATCGGCAGGGTTCGCGGAGAGGAGTCCCTGCAGACCGGCGGCGAGCGTCCGCGCATTGCCGGGAGCGTTCGTGGCGACGCCCGTCAGCAGCGTCTGCGTGTCCGGATGGGCGAGCTTCTGCACATCGGCGCTCACTCCGGCGCGCAGCGTGGTGCTCAGCGTCGTCGCGCCCTCGAGCACGCCGTTCGCGTACCGGTGTGCGCCGTCGACACCGGCGGCGAGAGTGGTCGCGCCGTCGACGAGCTGTCGGGCTCCGGCATCTGCCGCCGCCATCTTGGCCGCGAGCTCCTGCGACCCGGCGAGCGCCGTCTGCGCTCCACCGCTCACCCGTCCGGCACCGTCGAGAGCGGTGGCGGCTCCCGCCGCGAGAGTTCCGGCGCCCTCGGCGAGTGTCGTGGCGCCCGCGGCGGCCGTCGTCGCCCCGTCGCTCAGCTTCTCGGAACCCTGCTGCGCCGTCGCGGTGCCTGCCGCCAGATCCTGCGTGCCCGCGGCCAACTCGTCGGCTCCCGCGGCGAGGTCGGCGGCACCCGCGGCGAGGTCCGAGGATCCCCCCTGCGCGGTGGTCGTGCCGTCCGCGAGCTCCGAGGCGCCCGCGGACACCTTGCTCATCGTGGCGAAGAACAACAGCACCATCGCCGCCAGCAGAAGGCTGAGGACGGTCACGGCGATGCGCATGCCGAGGCCGTGCGCGTGGGTTTTTTCACTCGTCATTGAGGACTCCCGAGGTCAGTGGCGTCGTTGCCAACCGCGACTGTAGGCCCCGCCCTGTCCACCACCCCCGGTTTTGCCGTCAGGTACCAAGTCCCACCTCAGACGATACTCAGTTTCTTGTCGCTCTCACACAATCGCCGACCCGGCCCCCTACGTACGAGCCACCCCCACATGTGACGCACTTTCCGGGGTGGGAGGCACGGAAAGGGGTGGGTCGGCGAGAGTGGCGAAGGCGTTCGCGAGGTCGGCGAGGAGATCGTCGACGTCCTCGAGGCCGATGGACAGGCGCAGGACGTCGGCAGCGGGACGCGCCTCCGCGGGGACCGGGCGGTGCGTGAGCGCGGCGGGGTGCTGGATGAGGGAGTCGACGCCTCCGAGCGACACGGCGTGCGTGAAGAGGCGGGTCGCCCCGGCCACCGCTGCGGCCGCTGCATAGCCGCCGCGCAGCCGCAGGGCGATCATCGCCCCCGGCCCGCGGAGCTGCCGTTCCAGGATGCCGCGCGGATCCCCGTCGAGCCCGGGATAGAAGACCTCGGCGACCTCGGGCCGATCGACCAGCCACTTCACGATGCGACGAGCGCTCTCCTGCTGGTGCCGCACGCGGACCGGCAGGGTCGTGAGACCGCGGTGCAGCAGGTACGCGCCGAGCGGGTGCAGGAGCCCCCCGGTCACCGCACGCACGCGACGCAGCGCCTCCGCGGTCCTCTCGTCACAGGCGACGACGCCGGCGATGACATCACCGTGGCCGCCGAGGTATTTGGTGGCGCTGTGCAGCGACATCGCCGCGCCGTGATCGATCGGGTTCTGCAGCACGGGGGTCGCGAACGTGTTGTCGACCACGACCGGCACGCTCCCCGCCTTCCGCACGACCTCGGCGATGTCCGCGACCTGGAGGGTCGGGTTCGCCGGCGTCTCCACGACGACGAGTCCGGTGTCGGGCCGGAGGGCGGCGGCGACCTCATCGGGCCCGCAGTACGTCGTCTCCACACCGAGCAGCCCGGACCCCAGCAGGTGGTCGGTCCCTCCGTAGAGCGGACGCACCGCGACGACGTGCCGCGCCCCCGTGGCACCGGTGTGCGCGAGGATCACGGCGGTCATGGCCGCCATCCCGGAACCGAACGCGACGGCGGCTTCGGCGTGCTCGAGCTCGGCGAGGGCGTCCTCGAAGCGCGCGACCGTCGGATTCCAGAGGCGGGCGTAGACCATGCTGCCGTCCTGCGGCGGCCGCCCCCCGGTGGCCATCGCCTCGTACGAGTCGCCGCCGCGCTCGACGTCGGGCAGCGGATTCGTCGTGGAGAGGTCGATCGGCAGCGCGTGGACCCCGAGTGCCTCGAGGTCGGCACGGCCGCTGTGGACGGCGACGGTGTCGGGATGCAGCGGTGCAGTCATCCCTCCACGCTGGCCGAATCGCGACGTTTCCGCAGATCATCGACAGAACACGTCATGAAGTCGAGGATCCCCGCTATTCTCTGCAACATCAGATGGCAGCAAGGAGGGCACGTTGGCGAAAGCGCAACTCGACGAGATCGACCTGGAGCTGCTCGCCGCCCTGAGCCGCGACGCTGCCGTCACCAACAAGGCTCTGGCCCACCGCCTCGGACTCGCGGAGTCCACCTGCGCCCACCGGATCCGCGGCCTGCGAGAGCGGGGAGTCATCCGCGACACGCGCGTCCGCCTCGACGGCTCCGCGCTCGGCTACCCCCTGCAGGCGATCATCAAGGTCCGCCTCGCGCATCACACCGGACCCAAGGTCACGGCGCTCTTCGACGCGCTCGTCGCGATCCCCCGCGTGCTCCAGGTGTTCCACGTGGCCGGCGTCGACGACTTCCTCGTGCACGTGGCCGTCCAGGACGCGACCGCTCTGCGCGACATCGTGCTCGAGCACATCACCGTCCACCCCGTCGTCCGCGGCACCGAGACCCAGCTCGTATTCGAACTCCGCGACGGCACGGGTTTCCTCCCCCGCTGAACGAGGGGGCAGGATGGAGGGACGCCGTTGCAAAGGAGCACCATGAGCCGTCGTGCCACCCCCGCCACCGAAGCGATCCGCGGGATGAGGGACCTCCTCTTCACGCACGCCACGGACTACGACGCCGCACGCCGCGAGTTCGCCTGGCCGGACCTGACCGCCTTCAACTTCGCGCTCGAGTGGTTCGACGTCATCGCGGGGGAGAACCCCGACCGTCCGGCCGTGCAGATCGTCGAGGCCGACCTCAGCCTCCGCTCCTGGACGTACGGCGAGCTCTCCGCCCGCTCCGACCAGGTCGCCGCCTGGTTGCGCGACCTCGGCATCGGCCGCGGCGACCACGTGATCGTCATGCTCAACAACACGATCGAGCTGTGGGAGGTGATGCTCGCGATCACGAAGCTGGGCGCGGTGTCGATCCCGACCTCGACACTGCTGTCGGCCTCCGACCTCGCGTACCGCATCGAACACGGCCGCGCCGGCGCCGTCGTCACCCTCGGCAGCCTGGCCGACCGCCTCGAGGGGATCGACCCCGCGGTGCTGCGCATCGGCGTGGGTGCGTCGTCACCTGCCGACTGGAAGCGGTTCGCGGATGCCGCCACCACCACGGGGGAGTTCGTCCCGGACGGCCCGACGCCCGCCGGCGACACGGCCCTGCTGTACTTCACCTCCGGCACGACGAACCGCCCGAAGCTCGTGCAGCACACCCACGTCTCCTACCCGGTCGGCCACCTCTCCACGATGTGGTGGCTCGGCGTACGCCCGGACGACGTGCACCTCAACATCTCCTCCCCCGGGTGGGCCAAGCACGCCTGGTCGAGCTTCTACTCGCCGTTCCTGGCCGAGGCGACGGTGTTCGTCTACAACTACGACCGCTTCGACGCGAACACGCTCATGGAGGTCATGGACACCCACCACGTCTCGACGTTCTGCGCCCCGCCCACGGTCTGGCGCATGCTCCTCCAGGCCGACCTCTCGCGGCTCGCGCACCCTCCGCGCGAGCTCGTCGGCGCCGGCGAACCGCTGAACCCCGAGGTCATCGACCGGGTGCGCGAGGCGTGGGGCGGCACGATCCGCGACGGCTTCGGCCAGACCGAGATGACGGCCTGCATCGGCAACTCCCCCGGGCAGACGGTCAAGGTCGGGTCGATGGGCCGTCCGCTGCCCGGCTACCCGGTCGTGCTGCTCGACCCGTCGACGGGCGCGGTCGTGGAGGACGAGGGCGAGATCGCGCTCGACCTCGCGCAGCCGCCGCTCGGCCTCATGGCGGGGTACTACGACGATCCGGAGAAGACCGCGGAGTCGCGGGCCGGAGGCTTCCACCACACCGGGGACATCGCCGTGCGCGACGCCGACGGCTACCTGACCTACATCGGACGCTCCGACGACGTGTTCAAGGCCTCCGACTACAAGATCTCGCCGTTCGAGCTCGAGTCCGTGCTGCTGGAGCACGACCTCGTCGTCGAAGCAGCCGTCATCCCCAGCCCCGACCCCACGCGCCTGGCGGTCCCGAAGGCGTACGTGTGCCTGACGCCGGACGCGGGCGCGGACGAGGCGGCCGCCGCGCGCGCCGTGTTCGGCTACGCGCACGAACGGCTCTCCTCGCACCTGTGGGTGCGGATCATCGAGTTCGTGCCCGAGCTGCCGAAGACGATCTCCGGGAAGATCCGCCGCGTCGAGCTGCGGGCGCGCGAGAGCGCCCGCGTGGCCGCGGGCGACGAGGCGCGGCAGCACCGCGACCGCGACTACCGCTGAGCGCTAGGAGACGACGGCGACCGGCGCCGTGGGCGTCGCGGTCGAGCCGGTCTTGAGCGTGGCCGTCGTCGTGGTCGCCGGCGCCGGCTTCACGCGCGCGGCCCGGCGTCGCGACTCGAAGCCGCCGGCCGTGAGCATCGCGCGCACGACCCCGCCGATCACGAGCATGCCCGCGAGCGACGCGCCCGCCGCGATCAGCGGAAGCCACTGGTTCGCGAAGCTCGCGGTGAAGCTCATCAGCGCGCACACGATCCACAGTCCGACCGCGCCGCCCGCGAGCCCCCCGGCTCCGCGGATGATCGCGATCGCGGCCACGATCGCGCAGACCGCGGCCAGCGCCGCGCCCACGTATCCGATCGGTACCAGAATGGCGGCCAGGTCTCTGGCCACTCCCAATGTCGTCATGACGACCCCCCGTCCGGCGGAACCCCTCCGCACCTTCGACACTAGAAGTGTCTCTCCGGAAGGCCATCCGTCTCAAGTCCGATCCGGGTCATCCTTCCGGTGGATATCCGCGGATCAGCGCCGGACCGGCCACCGCAGTCGCCGCGGGCGCACGACGCGGACGGGGCGGGTGACGACCGCGTCGACCACCATCGAGCCGTCGGTGGGGCCGACGATCGCGATCGCGGAGGTCTCGGTGGCCTCGGCCGGGGCCACCGGCTGGGTCGCGAGCGCGCGATGCGCCTTGACGTAGGCCGGCACGAGGAGCACGATCGCCCCCACCCAGGCGAGCGGGTTGCTGAGGGCCACGCCGTCGAACCCGATCATCGCCCCGAGGACCACCGCGGCGACGACGCGCATCACGAGTTCGATCACGCCGGTGACCGTCGGCACCAGCGTGTGGCCGAGTCCCTGCAGCGCGCCGCGGAGCACGAAGAGCATGCCGAGCGCCCAGTAGCCGCAGCCGTTGATGATGAGCATGCGGTGCGCCATGTCGACGACGTCGTCCGAACCGTCACCGACGAACAGCCGGACCATCGGCGCGCCGAACGCGATGAGCAGCCCGCCGAGGACGATCGCCGCGGCGACCGCCATCCAGGTGGCCTCGACCACACCGCGCCGGATGCGGTCGGGGCGGCGGCCACCGTGGTTCTGGGCCGCGTACATCGACACGGCGAGCCCGAGCGAGGAGAGCAGGGCGACCGCCAGGCTGTCCACGCGGGACGCCGTCGTGTAGGCCGCGACCGCGTCGGCGCCGAGCGTGTTGAGGGCGACCTGCACCGTGAGGGTCCCGATCGCGATGATCGAGGCCTGGAAGCCCATGGGGAGGCCGAGGCGCAGGTGGTCGGCGATGTCCGTGCGGGAGATGCGCCAGTCGGAGCGCCGCAGGTGCAGCATGGGCAGCCGCCGGCGCACGAACTCCAGGCACAGGATCACGGAGACGGCCTGTGCGACCACGGTGGCGAGCGCGGCACCCGCGACGCCCCACTCCAGCGGACCGACCATGAGCACGACGAGGCCGACGTTGAGCGCGCAGGAGACCGTGAGGAACACGAGCGGGGTCTTCGAGTCGCCGATGGCGCGGATGATGGCGGAGAGGTAGTTGAAGAACATCGTCGCGCCCGCGCCGAGGAAGCTGATCTGCGTGAACACCGTCGCCTCGGCCATGAGCTCGGGCGGCGTCTGCAGCAGCGCCAGGATCGGGCCGGCGATGAGGGGGGCGACCACCGTGAGGACGACGCTCGTGATGCCGCTGAGGAGCACACCCGTCGCGACCGAGCGGCGCACGGCGGCGTCGTCGCGCGCACCGAAGGCCTGGGCGATGGGGATGGCGAAGCCGCTCGTCAGCCCCCAGGCGAAGCCGAGGAGCAGGAAGAGCAGGCTGCCCGTCGCGCCGACGGCGGCGAGGGACTGGACGCCGAGGTGGCGTCCGACGACGATCGCGTCGGCGAACTGATAGAGCTGCTGCACGACGTTGCCGAGCAGGAGCGGGATCGAGAACGCGAGGATGACGCGCCACGGACGGCCCGTGGTGAGGGTGGTGGCCATGAAGGAAGGGGCTCGCAGGGAAGGAGGGGATGGATCGAGGGTGCGCCCAGTTTATCGAATCGTTTCGGGCGAACGGAACACCTCGAGCCGGATTGCCGTCGCGGGAGCCGTCGATTTCGGACGAGCGGGCCGCGGTGGTTACTCTGCATCAGTCGACGACGACCGGAGGAGATGAGCGTGACGAAGCAAGACACGGGGGCCATCCGCCAGGGGCAGAACGGAGCCGGAGGCGAGGAGCACCTGCGGCGCGCGCTCAGCAACCGGCACATCCAGCTGCTCGCGATCGGCGGCGCGATCGGCACGGGCCTGTTCATGGGCAGCGGCAAGACGATCTCGGTCGCCGGCCCCTCCGTGATCTTCGTCTACATGATCATCGGGTTCATACTGTTCTTCGTCATGCGGGCGATGGGCGAGCTGCTGCTGTCGAACCTCAAGTACAAGTCGTTCAGCGACTTCGCGAGCGACCTGCTCGGCCCGTGGGCAGGCTTCTTCACGGGCTGGACGTACTGGTTCTGCTGGGTGGTCACGGGCGTGGCCGACGTGATCGCGATCGCCGGGTACACCGACGCGCTCATCCCCGGCGTCCCGCTGTGGATCCCGGGCCTCCTCGTGGTCGTGATCCTCCTGGCGCTCAACCTGCCGACCGTCGCCGCCTTCGGGGAGATGGAGTTCTGGTTCGCGCTCATCAAGATCGTCGCGATCGTCGCCCTCATCGTGACCGGCCTGGTGATGATCCTCACCGGGTTCTCCCACGACGCCGGCACCGCGAGCTTCGCGAACCTATGGGAGCACGGCGGCATGTTCCCGCACGGCTTCCTCGGCTTCGTCGCCGGCTTCCAGATCGCGGTGTTCGCGTTCGTCGGCATCGAGCTCGTCGGCACCGCCGCCGCGGAGACCAAGGACCCAAAGCGCAACCTCCCGAAGGCCATCAACGCCATCCCGATCCGGGTCCTGCTGTTCTACGTGGGCGCGCTCATCATCCTCATGTCCGTCACGCCGTGGACCGAGTACGTCGCCGGCGAGAGCCCCTTCATCGCGATGTTCGCCCTCGCCGGACTCGGCATCGCCGCCACCGTCGTCAACCTCGTGGTGCTCACCTCCGCGATGTCCAGCGCGAACTCCGGCATCTACTCCACCTCGCGCATGGTCTTCGGGCTGGCGCAGGACGGCGACGCCCCCCGGCTCTTCGGCCGGCTCTCGAAGCGCCGCGTGCCGCAGAACGCCCTGTTCCTGTCCTGCATCCTGCTGCTGTCCGGCGTCGTGCTGCTCTACGCGGGCAAGGACATCGGCACGGCGTTCGAGATGGTCACCACGGTGTCGGCCGTGTGCTTCATGTTCGTGTGGACGATCTTCCTCTGCAGCTACCTCGTGTACCGGCGCCGTCGTCCGGAGAAGGCGGCGACCTCGGCGTTCAAGATGCCGGGCGGCGTGTTCATGGTGTTCGTGGTGCTCGCGTTCTTCCTGTTCATCCTCTGGGCGCTGACCACCCAGCCGGACACCCTGATCGCCCTGCTGGTGACACCGATCTGGTTCGCGATCCTCATCGTCGCCTGGCTGTTCGTGCGGAAGTCGCCGCACCACCTGGAGCGCCACGCCGCGCACATCGCGTACCTGCGCGACGACACGATCCCGGCCGACTGAGCGTCAGGCGACCGACTCGAGGGTCGCGGGCCGTGCGGCCGCGACCTTCGGGGCGAAGACGCGGGGGCGGAGCGCGAGGAACAGCAGCACCATGCCGGCGGCGAGCAGCATGTGCCCCACGCCCGCGATGCCGGCGATCATCTTCGTCGACTCCTGGCCGAGCACCGTGAGGCAGCCGTGCCAGACGAGCATCGCCGAGGTCAGCACGAGCCCGGCGGTGTAGGTCCAGAAGAACCAGCCGAACAGCCGGCTCTCGGAGAGCGCAAACGCCTTCTCCAGGAGCATCACCACGAGGAAGACGACGAAGCCCAGCACGAGCAGATGCGTGTGCACGAGTCCGAGCTGCGTCGGCGCCCCCTCGGGGAAGCCGTTGATCTTGGTGAACTCGCGGTAGAAGAGTCCGGAGGCGACGCCCACCAGCATGGAGGCGAACGCGGCGGTGAAGAGCCTGCGCATGGGAGTCCTTTCTGTCTGCCTCCAGCCTCGCCGGGGAGCCGTCGCCGCGGATCCATCGAATGGTTGAGACCGCGGGCGTCAGAGCAGACCGGACTCCCTGGCGATCGCGACCGCCTTCGCGCGGCTGTCGGCCCCGAGCTTCTCGAAGACGTGCACGAGGTGGGTCTTCACCGTCGCCTCCGTGACGAACAGCGCCTTCGCGATCTCCCGGTTCGAGGCCCCGGTGTCGAGCAGCCGCAGCACGTCGAGCTCGCGCCCCGTGAGCTGCACCCGCGGGGCGCGGAGGGCGCGGCCGACGCGCGCCGTGAGCTCCGGCGTCAGCGCCTGCCCGCCCGACGCGGCCTGCCGAACGGCCCGGACGATGTCCTCCGGATCGATGTCCTTGAGCAGATACCCCGCCGCCCCCGCCTCGATCGCGCCGAGGATCTGGGCGTCGCGGTCGAATGTCGTGAGGATGAGCACCGCCGGCGCCGGGTCGAGCGCCCGGAGCGCCGCCGTCGTCTGCACGCCGTCCATGCCCGCCCCCAGCCGCAGATCGCAGAGGACGACGTCGGGACGGAGGTGCCGGGCAAGCATGACCGCCTCCTCCCCCGACGCGGCCTCGCCCACGACCTCGGCGTCATCGCGGCGGTCGAACAGCGAGCGCACACCGGCGCGCACGATGGGATGGTCGTCGACGAGCAGGATCCGCACGGGGGTCACGACCGGCCTCCGAGGGGCAGGTGGGCGGACAGCGCGGTGCCGTCGCCCGGGGCGCTCTCCACGTCGAGACCGCCGCCGAGCTCACGCAGCCGAGCGCGCATCGCCCGCAGACCGTAGCCGCCGCCGGGCCCCGTCGACTCCAGCCGCGACGGGTCGAAGCCGCGACCGTCGTCGACCACGTCCAGCCGCACCGCGTCGCCGGCGTCCGCGAGCGTCACCACGACACGAGTGGCGCCGGCATGGCTGCGCACGTTGGCGAGCGCGGACTGGGCCGTCCGCAGCAGGGCGACCTCGGCGTCGAGGCCGAGCGCCGGCAGATCCTCGTCGGCATGGAAGGTGGCCGCGATCCCGGTCTCGGCGGTCAGGCGCTCCAGCATCCGGGCGAGGGCGTCGCTCAGCGCGGAGCCGTCCAGCTCGGCGGGCATGAGGTCGTCGACGATGCGTCGGGCGTCGGCGAGCCCTTCCGCGGCGAGCGCCCCGATCTGTCCGAGCGCCCGATCGCGGCCGTCCTCGTGCTCGGCCGCCGACCGCGCCAGCAGGACGATGGACGACAGGCTCTGGGCGACCGTGTCGTGGATGTCGCGCGACACCCGGGTGCGCTCGGCGGCGGCGCCGGACTCCCGCTGGGTCCGGGCGAGCTCGTCCTGGAGGGCCGCCATCTCCTGCTGCGTCGCGACGAGGGATGCGATCAGTCGCCGCCGCTCCCGCCCGTCGCGGACGAGCTCCAGGTAGCCGCGGGAGATCCCGAGGGCGAAGATGCCGCCCACCAGCGGCCCGATCACGTTCGCGTAGGTGGTCGTCCCGGTGTGCAGCAGCGGCGCGACGATCACGACGGCGAGGATGAGGATGCTGAGCAGCACGGCCCATCGCCGTCGCAGCAGGAAGCCGGCGAGCAGCCACAGCGAGAACGCGAGCCAGACGAACTCCGGCGACAAGGCCACCGCCCCCAGCCAGATGGCCGTGAGCCCCAGCAGCCAGCCGGCGGCGAGCGCCCGGTCGTGCGTACGGGAGGAGAGCAGGAGTCCGCCGCCGTACCAGCCGAGGAAGGCGAGGGCGGTCGCGAGCAGCCACGGCACCGGGACCCCGTCGGCGAGGGAGCGGACGACGCCGACGACGGTGAGCACGACGGTGATGACGGCCTGGCCGATACGGAGCGACGTGACCAGGCGCCCCCAGGAACGCGTGCGTGCTCCCGTCCGCCCTCCGGGGTGGTCGGTCTCGGCGATGTCTCCGGTCGGCATGCTGACATTCTCGTCCGCCAGGCCGCTGCGCGCCTCCATCGTTCGGTCGACCCGGTTCGAATCGCCCGATTGGCGGCATCCGGCCCGGATTCGGGACCAATCGGGCGATTCGAACGGAGGTATCGTGGGGCCGATGTCGACACCGCCCCCGTTCCCCGCGACGATCGCGGCGGCCGTCGACCACGAGCTCGTCATCCGGAAGTCGCGCTTCCTCACGCACGTCGCGCCCGTGTCTTCGGTGGCCGAAGCCGAAGCCGTCATCGCGACGATCCGGAAGCGCGCCTGGGACGCGAACCACAACTGCACCGCGATGGTGACCGGCCTGCACGGGGATCAGGCCCGCTCCTCGGACGACGGCGAGCCCTCCGGCACGGCCGGCGTTCCGATGCTCGAGGTCCTCCGGCGTCGCGGCCTCACGGACGTCGTCGCGGTGGTCACCCGCTACTTCGGCGGGGTGAAGCTCGGGGCGGGCGGCCTCATCCGCGCCTACTCCACGGCGGTGTCCGAGACGCTCGACCGTGCCGCACTCGTCCGTCGCGCGGCGCTCACCCAGGCGACCGTCGAGGTCCCGCACGCCGAGGCCGGCCGCTACGACAACCTGCTCCGTGACTGGGCGGCGTCGCACGGGGCCACGCTCGGCACGCCGGCCTACGGAGCCTCCGCACAGCTGGAGCTGTGGGTGCCCGCTGCCGCGCTTCCGCGTCTGAGCGCCGACCTCGCCGCCGCGTCCGGGGGCGCGGTGGCCCCGGTCGTCGGGATCGAGCGGATCGTCGACGTCGCGGATTGAGGCCTCCCGGCGGTCGCACACCGTCCGACGGATATCCTGGACGCCGCGGTCGCGGAAGGAGAGCGATGTTCGACAGTCCGCTCTCGGCCTCGCCGTACGAGATCCTCGGCGTGGATCCGGCCATCGACGACGTCGAGCTCCGGCGGGCGTATCGGCTGCGGCTGCGGCAGACCCATCCCGACACCGGCGGCGACGCGGCCGTGTTCATCCAGGTCCAGCGCGCGTGGGAGCTCATCGGCACCGCGAAGGACCGCGCCGCGTACGACCGCCGCGCGGGCCTGACCGACGATGGCGGCGAATGGAGCGGCTGGCGTCCGCAGACCGTGCGCACCGACACCCGGCCGCGCGCCCGCTCCTACGGACACCCCGGCGGCTGGCGCCGCGAACGCTACCTCTCCCTGATCCGCGAGTGGGCGGGTCACGGGGTCGAGGTCCCCGATCCGTACGCCCCGGCCCTCGTCCGCGCCGCCCCGCGGGAGCTCCGGCGGCTGCTCGCCGACGCGCTCGCAGAGGAGGCCACGGCCCGCACGGTCTCCGACCTCGGCATGGGCTTCACGGTCTGGCACGACGTCGCCGCAGGACAGACCGCCGAGGACAAGCTCGACCACGTGGTGCTCAGCCCCTCCGGCCTCTACGGCGTCATGTCCGAGGACTTCGGCGGGATCGTGGGATTCCGCCGCGGGGAGATCACCGGCCCGAGCCTCGGCACACGAGCCCCGGTCACGGCGGCTCTCGCCCGGATGCGCGCGGTGGCGAAGGCCGCGAAGGTGAAGTTCGGCGGGGCGATCGTGGTGCTCCCCGACGACGACCTCGCCCAGGCGGTCACCCCGCTCGGCAGCACTCGCGGGGTCCCGGTCGTGGTGGTGCGGCGCAGCGCGCTGGCGATGGTGCTGCGGCAGGGCGTCCCCGGGGCGCGGGCCATCGGCGGCAACGAGCTGTTCGATATCCGCACCCGGCTGCAGCAGACGGTCCGCTTCGTCTGACGGCGGCGACGCGCCCGGCATCCCGGCATGCTCTTTTGAATCACTCAAAACACGTGTAGAGTCGAGCGTATGGAGACGGAACTCGACTCGGCGTTGCGCGACGCCGGGCTGCGTGCGACTGCGGGCCGCGTCGCCGTTCTCGAGGCTCTCGGCTCCATGGCCCATACGGATGCGGAGCGGGTCTACCGCGCTGTGTCCGACGTGCTTCCGACCACGTCGATCCAGTCGGTGCACAACATCCTCGCGGACCTGACGACGGCGGGCCTCATCCGCCGGATCGAACCGGCAGGCTCCGCGGCGCTGTACGAACGGCGCATCGACGACAACCACCACCACGTCGTCTGCACCTCTTGCGGTGCGGTCGGCGATGTGGACTGCGTCGTCGGCGAGGCGCCGTGTCTCACTCCGTCCTCGACGGGGGGCTTCACCGTGCAGACAGCCGAAGTCACCTTCTGGGGCCTCTGCCCCAGCTGCCAGAACGCCGCGTAGGCGCATCCACCGATCCCCTCCCCGAGGGTCCGTTCGGCATGTCCGCGCGGAGAAGGAGAAGACCATGACCAACCCCACCGACGCGGGCCGTCCGGCCACGACGACACAGGCCGGAGCGCCGATCGCGAGCGACGCTCACTCGCTGACGGTGGGCCCCGACGGCCCCACCGTGCTGCACGACCACTACCTGGTGGAGAAGATCGCCTCCTTCAATCGCGAGCGGGTGCCGGAGCGCAATCCGCACGCCAAGGGCGGCGGCGCGTTCGGCGAGTTCGTCGTCACCGAGGACGTCTCGAAGTACACCAGGGCGGCCGTGTTCCAGCCGGGCGCGACCTCCGAGACGCTCATCCGCTTCTCCTCCGTCGCCGGCGAGCAGGGCTCCCCCGACACCTGGCGCGACGTGCGCGGGTTCTCGCTGCGCTTCTACACGACCGAGGGCAACTTCGACATCGTCGGCAACAACACCCCGACGTTCTTCCTCCGCGACGCCATCAAGTTCCCGGACTTCATCCATTCCCAGAAGCGCCTCGGCGACTCCGGCCTGCGCGACGCGGACATGCAGTGGGACTTCTGGACGCTCTCGCCCGAGACCGCCCACCAGGTCACCTATCTGATGGGCGAGCGCGGTCTGCCCCGCAGCTGGCGTCACATGAACGGCTACGGCTCGCACACCTACTCGTGGGTCAACGCCGAGGGCGAGGTGTTCTGGGTCCGGTATCACTTCGTCTCCCACCAGGGTGTCGAGGCGATGAGCCCGGAGGAGGCCGAGCAGCTGGCCGGTTCCGACGCAGACCACTACCGTCGCGACCTGTTCCAGTCGATCGCCGAGGGCGACTTCCCGAAGTGGGACCTCTACGTGCAGATCATGCCGTACGAGGAGGCGAAGGACTACCGCTTCAACCCCTTCGACCTCACCAAGACGATCTCGAAGAAGGACTACCCGCGCATCAAGGTCGGCACGCTGACCCTGAACCGCAACCCGGAGAACTTCTTCGCACAGATCGAGCAGGCCGGCTTCACGCCCGGGAACCAGGTGCCCGGCACGGGCCTCTCGCCCGACAAGATGCTCATGGGCCGGATCTTCGCCTACCCGGACGCCCAGCGGCACCGCATCGGCGCGAACTACAACCAGCTGCCGGTGAACCAGCCGCACGCCGCCGAGACCCGCAACTACCAGCACGAGGGCTCGATGCGGTACCAGTACAACGACGCCGCGCACCGCACCTACCAGCCGAACT
The DNA here is from genome assembly GCF_037148555.1 of Microbacterium sp. MMO-113. Taxonomy (NCBI): domain Bacteria; kingdom Bacillati; phylum Actinomycetota; class Actinomycetes; order Micrococcales; family Microbacteriaceae; genus Microbacterium; species Microbacterium sp. MMO-113. The sequence goes on from NZ_JBBCTD010000004.1 coordinate 411,143, forward strand.
CCTTCGGGACTCCCGGTGGCCCCGAGGCCGACCCGGCCAAGGGCATCGAGGTGAACTGGTCGGCGGACGGCGAGCTCACCCGCTCCGCCGCGACGCTGCACGCCGAGGACGACGACTTCGGTCAGGCAGGCACGCTGTACCGCGAGGTCTTCGACGGCCCGCAGCGCGCCCGCTTCCTGGAGGTGCTGACCGGCCAGGGCCGCTCGATCACGGTCGACGCCATCCGCGAGCGCTTCTTCCAGTACTGGACGAACGTGGACGCCGAGCTCGGTGCCGCTCTGCGCGACCGCGTCTGACCCGAGACCCCGGGTTCTCCTCGAAACCCCCTCTCCGCGACACCGCGGGGAGGGGGTTTCGGCGTGTAACCGGGGTCTCGGCGCCAGGGAAGGGAGGAGTGGGGGGAGGATGGTGGGGTGGCTGCTCCCCTCTCCGACCTCACCGAGATGCCCGCCCCGCAGCACGTCTATGCGGCGGACGGCACACGACTGGCGACGTACACGTGGGGGGAGCTCGACGCCCCCGTCGTGGTGACCGTGCACGGCTTCGCCTCGGGCGCGCGCGACAACTGGGTGCTCACCGGCTGGGTGCGCGAGCTGACCAGGGCTGGGTACCGCGTGCTCGCACTCGACCAGCGGGGCCACGGGCAGAGCGACAAGCCGCACGAGTCCGACGCCTACGCCATCCGCAACCTCGTGACCGACGTCGAGACCGTCATGGACACGTACCTCGTCGACGACGCGTTCTACCTCGGCTACTCGCTCGGAGCCCGGGTGGGGTGGGAGGTGGCCCGCGAGCTCCCGCATCGGATCGGCCGGGCGGTCCTGGGCGGTGTCCCCGACGGCATCCCCCTCGCGCGTCTCGACCTCGACCAGGTGCGCGCGTACATCGCGGACGGCACCCCGGTGGAGGACCGCACGACGCAGAACTACATCGCGCTGACCGAGCGGGTGCCCGGGAACGATCTGCGCGCGCTCATCGCCCTGGCCGAGGGACTTCGGGGCTCCGGCACGATCGATCCCGATCCCGCGGACGCCCCGGTCGTGCCGCTGCTGTTCGCGACAGGATCGAAGGACGCGATCATCGAGGGCTCCCGGGCACTGGCGGCCGCGGCTCCCGATGCCCGCTTCGTCGAGCTCCCGAACCGCCACCACTTCAACGCCCCCGGCTCCCGCGACTTCAAGGAGGCCGCGCTCGGTTTCTTCGCCGGGTCCTGAGCGCGCCGAGACCCCGTCTATGCGCCGAGACCCCCTCCTGCATGCGTGTGCAGGAGGGGGTCTCGGCGCGAAAGCGGGGTCTCGGGGATCAGGCGGTGGCGTCCTCGCGCTTCGGCAGGACCCAGCCGGCGCGGGGGAAGTGGCACGTGTAGCCGTTCGGGTACTTGATGAGGTAGTCCTGGTGCTCGGGCTCGGCCTCCCAGAACGGACCGGCGGGCTCGATCGTCGTGACGGCCTTCCCCGGCCACAGCCCGGAGGCGTCGACGTCGGCGATCGTGTCGCGGGCGACCTGCTCCTGCTCGGGGGTGAGCGGGAAGATCGCCGACCGGTAGCTCGACCCGATGTCGTTGCCCTGACGGTTCAGCGTCGACGGGTCGTGGATCTGGAAGAAGAACGCCAGGATGTCGCGATAGGTCGTCGCACTCGGGTCGAAGACGATCTCCACGGCCTCCGCGTGACCGGGGTGGTTGCGGTAGGTCGCGTGGTCGTTCTCCCCGCCGGTGTAGCCCACGCGGGTGTCGATCACGCCGGGCTGGCGGCGGATGAGGTCTTCCATGCCCCAGAAGCAGCCGCCCGCGAGGACGGCCGTCTCGGTCCCGGGAGTGCGGGTGATGGTTCCGGTGTCGGTCATGACTGCTCCTCAGAGGTGTCGGTGGTGAAGAGGGGGCTGTAGCGACCGTACCCCTCCTTCTCGAGATCCTCCGCCGGGATGAAGCGGAGGGCCGCCGAGTTCATGCAGTAGCGGAGGCCGCCCTCGGCGCGGGGCCCGTCGTCGAAGACGTGCCCCAGGTGGCTGTCGGCCCCGGACGACCGCGCCTCGGTGCGGGTCATCCACAGCGTGCGGTCGGTCTTCGTGGTCACGGCGTCGGCGTCGATCGGGCGCGTGAAGCTCGGCCAGCCGGTGCCGCTGTCGTACTTGTCCCGGGAGGAGAACAGCGGCTGCCCGGAGACGACGTCGACGTAGATGCCGTCGTCGTGATTGTTCCAGTAGGCGTTGCGGAAGGGCGGCTCGGTGGCGTCCTGCTGCGTGACCTCGTACTGCAGGTTCGTGAGACCGCTGACGGCCTCGGGGGTCCTGCCGTAGTCGTTCGACATGAGTGGCTCCTTGTCCGACGCCGCTGGCTGCGGCGTCACTGAGGAGAACCAGGGACGAGCCCGTTTTGGTCCCGCGGGGCTGGGAGCGGGCTGAGAGTTTCTCGCGCTCAGCCCGCGTCTCGGACGACGGCGAGGTTCCGTTCCGCGGTGCGGACGATCTCCGCGACCGTGCGATCCTCCGGCCGTCGCGCGACCTTGAGGCCGAGCCAGGGCACGGCGCCCGCGACGCGGAGCCCCGCGCGGACGTGTGCCGCGTCGAGCAGCGAGGCGGACGCGGGATGGGTCTCCGCGATGGGCAGGTGCGCGTCCACCCAGGCGGGGCCGTACGGGCTCTCGACCGGCGCGGCCCCGGAGAACGCGAGCCCGGTCAGCAGCCCCGAGGCCCCGGCGTCGGCGATCTGCGCGGTCACCGCGTCCGCGTCTCGCAGCTCGATCGCCGACCGCCCCCAGTTGAGCCAGAGGCCGACCAGGGAACCGGTGGACCGGATGGCCGCGATCTCGGCAGCGAGCGGGAGGAACCCCTTCTCCGGCGTCTGACCGGGAACGGCGGCGTCGCAGTGCTCGATGACGAGCCGGGCTCCGCTCCAGTCGAACGCCGCGACCTCCTCCAGGGACCGGGCGAGCGCGTCCCCGTCTCCCCTCCCGCGGGGCGCGGTGTGCAGCATCACCACCGCGACCGATGCGGCGCTCTCGGCGGTGAGCCGCGCGACATCGTCCGCCACGCGCCGCAGATCCGCCACCGCCGCAGCTCTCCCGTCCGCCTGCGGTGAGGCGAGGCCGTACGACGAATCCTCCCCGAGCCGCCGCATCACGAACGGCACTGCGGTGACCGCAAGGGGCACGGCCGGCACGTGGTCGAGGAGCCAGGACGGGTCGTGCGGATGCACCGCCCCCATCCACGGCACCTCAAGCCCGGCCACCCCGGGGAGCGCGCAGAGCTCCGGCAGCAGCGCGGCCTCGAGTGCCGGATCCCACCGGGCGTGCGCGGGGGACAGCGGATAGGCGCTGAGGAGCACGGGGGTCACTGACGGGCCTCGGCGAGACTCCGCGCGAACCACGACGTGATGGTGGCCGGATGGGTGATGGCCGTGCCGACGCAGACCGCGGAGGCCCCCGCGGCGATCGCGGCGGCGGCGTGCGCCGGGGTGTGGATGCGGCCCTCTGCGACGACCGGGCGCGTGCAGCGTGCCGCGATGAGGCCGATGAGCTCGAGGTCGGGGCCGTCGCCCTTCGGCCGCTCCCCGGTGTAGCCGGACAGGGTCGTGCCGATGATGTCGGCGCCCGCGGCTTCGGCGGTGATCGCGTCGTCGAGCGAACCACAGTCGGCCATGATGAGCGCGTCGGAATGCGCACGCAGCCCGACGATGGTCTCCGCGAGCGTCCGGCCGTCGGGCCGGGGGCGTCGGGTGCCGTCGATCGCCACGATGTCGGCGCCCGCATCGGCGACGGCCACGGCATGCTCCAGCGTCGGCGTGATGAAGACGTCGGCGTCGCCGTCCTTCCACAGCCCGATGATCGGCACCGGGAGGTCCGCGACCGCGCGGATGTCGTCGATGCCCTGCACGCGGATCCCGGCGGCACCGCCGACGAGGGCGGCGTCGGCGACCTGCGCCATGGTGCGCGGGTCGCGCATCGCCTCCCCGGGGTACGCCTGACAAGAGACGATCAGGCCGCCGTGCAGGCGTTCGAGGATGGGGGTGGATGTCATGGTCGCCTCCAGGCGGATGCCGCCGCTCCTCGCAGCGGCGCGTCGTCGCCGAGGGTTCCCGGCAGGATGGGGGTGTCGTGCAGGGCGTCGATGGCCTCGGCGTGGAAGGCCGCCCGCAGGGAGTCCCACCACAGCTCGCCGATGCGCGGCACGCCGCCGGTGACGACGATCCGCTCCGGATCGAGGAGGGTCGCGGCTCCCGCGAGTGCGCGGCCGACGGCGGCGGAGGAGTCCTGGACGGCGCGGACGGCGAGGGAGTCCCCCGTGCCGGCCGCGGCGGCGACCCCGCGCGCATCGCGCAGCGCCGGGTCACCGCCGAGCGAGAGGTAGTGCCGGTGCAGACCGATGCCGGAGCCGAGCGCTTCGAGGTGTCCGTTCCGGCCGCAAGGGCAGCGGAGGTGCGCGGCGCCCGGGATGGGAAGGTGCGCGAGCTCGCCGGCGACGTGATGGGCACCGCGCACCGGACGGCCGTCGAGGATGACGCCCGCGCCGACCCCGGTGCCGACGGCGACGACGAGGGCGCTCGCGGCTCCCGCGGCGGCCCCGTGCAGGTACTCCCCCGTGGCGTGCGCGTCGACGTCGTTCTGCACGGCGACCGGCGCGTCGGCGGGGAGCAGGTCCGCGAGCGCTTCCCGGATCAGGGCGGCCAGCGGAGTGCCCGGCCAGTCGGCGAAGGTGTCGGTCGCCGACACGATCGTCCCGGTGCGGGCGTCGACCACGCCAGCGGCGCCGACGCCGACCCCGACGAGCGCGGACTCCCCGTCGAGCAGGTCCTCCGCGAGCGCGGCGACCGTCGCCACGACGGCGGCGGGTCCGTCGCTCGCGGGGGTCGGCGCCGCGGTGGTTCGCAGCAGCGCGTCCGCCCGGTCGGCGAGGGCCGCGGCCGTCTTGGTGCCGCCGATGTCGACGGCGAGGACGACCTCGCGCATCAGACGGCGACCGGGAGCAGACCGAGCTCGTCGAGGATGGTGCGGATGCCGGCGACGGCCTCCGCCGTGAGCGGCTCCACCGTGTCGGCCATCGCCGCGTGGTCGATGATGCCGCGCGCGTGCATCGCCGCCTTGAACGCCCCGACGCCGGTGGCGTCGGGGGACAGCCCCTGCGGCTGGAACACGATGTCGAAGAGCCGGTTGATGCGCTCCTGCTCGGCCCGCGCGGTCGCCCAGTCACCGCGCTGCGCGGCCTCCCAGAGCCGCACGTAGCCCGCGGCCTCCACGTTCGCGAGTCCAGGGACGACACCGGCGGCACCGACGAGGGCCATCGCGTCGACGACGACCTCGTGTCCGGTGAGCAGCTGCAGCGGGCGACCGGCAGCCTCGTTCGCCGCGATCAGCCGGCGGAACCCGACGTCGTCGCCGGACGAGTCCTTCACCCCCTGGATCACGCCCTCCCGGCCGAGCTGAACGAGAAGGTCGATGCCGAGCTTGGCGTGCACGCGTACCGGCACGTCGTAGGCCCACAGCGGCACGTCGATCGCGGCGGCGATCGTGCGGAAGTGCGCGGCGACCTCGGCCGGCGAGTTCAACGTGTACAGCGGCGCGGTGGTCACGATCGCCTGCGCGCCCGCGGCGGCGAGTCGGCGGGCCGTCTCGATGATGCGCGGGGCCGTGAGCTCGATCGCCCCGGCGATGACGGGCACGCGTCCATCGTTCGCGGCGACGATCGTCTGCAGCAGCCCGACGCGCTGGTCATCGGTGAAGTAGGCGGTCTCGCCGGTGGAGCCGAGCGCGAACAGTCCGGAGACGCCCTCCCCGATCAGGCGCTCGACGAGGCGGGTGAGCGACGCGTGGTCGATCGTCCCGTCCGGGAGCAGCGGGGTGGCGACCGGCGGGACGACGCCGGAGAACGACAGGGCGGGAGCGGGGGAAGGCATAGGTGTTCCGTCTTTTCAGTGGTGGGGTTCGAGCAGCGAGGGCGCGGCCCCCAGCAGCGTGCGGGTGTAGGGGTCGGCGGGGTCGTCGAAGACCCGGGCGGCGTCGCCGTGCTCGACCACGCGGCCCTTGTTCATCACGGCGATCTCGTCGGAGAGGTAGCGGACCGTCTGGATGTCGTGGGAGATGAAGACCATGCCCAGCCCGAGCTGCTGCTTCAGGTCGGTCAGCAGGTTCAGGATCTGCGCGCGCACCGAGACGTCGAGGGCCGAGGTCGGCTCATCGGCGACGATGACCTGGGGGTCGAGGACGAGGGCTCTGGCGATCGCCACGCGCTGCCGCTGGCCGCCGGAGAGCTGACTGGGCAGCGCCTCCAGCGCCGACGACGGCAGCCCCACGAGCCCGATGAGGTCGCGGACCTTGCGGTCCCGGCTCGCCGGGGAGCCGAGGCGATGCACCTGCAGCGGATCCAGCAGTGCGTCCCGCACGGTCATGCGGGCGTTCAGAGCCGTCGCCGGGTCCTGGAAGACCACGGAGAGGATGCGCCCCAGGCGCTTGCGCACCGCGGGAGTGAAGGAGCGCACGGTCTCCCCGTCGAAGACGACCTGACCGCTCGTGGGCTTCTCGAGGCCGATCAGCACCTTCGCGGAGGTGGACTTGCCCGAGCCGGACTCGCCCACGATGCCCAGCGTCTGTCCGCGGCGGACCGTGAGCGAGACCCCGGCGAGCGCGTCGACGTAGTGCGGGCGGAACAACGACGAGCTGCGGGCCCGGTAGCGGACGTGCACGTCCTGCAGCTGGATGACGGGTTCGCTCATCGTCCTGCTCCGATCGGTTCGACGGGCGCATCGTCGGGATGCGCGGAGTAGTAGTGCTCGGTGCCGTCGATGTGCCGCCGCACGGGTTCCACGCCGGCGTACCGGGCGGGGTCCGCGGAGCGCGGCGCGAAGCGGTCGCCCTGCGGGAAGTCCCGCGGCGAGGGGACGACACCGGACACCTGATGCAGGCGGTCGGAGCCGGCCTCGATCGAGAGCACCGCCCCGAGCAGGCCCTGGGTGTACTCGTGGACGGGCTGCGTGAGCACCTCGCGGGTGGTGCCCTGCTCCACGACCTGGCCCGCGTACATCACCGTGATCCGGTGCGAGAGCTCGGCGACGAGGGCGAGGTCGTGCGAGACGAACACCAGTGCGAACCCGAGCTCCCGCTGCAGCCGCATCAGCAGCTCCACGACCTGCGCCTGCACCGTCACGTCGAGGGCCGTGGTGGGCTCGTCGGCGATCACCAGCCGCGGGTCGCGGGTCAGGGCCATCGCGATGAGCACGCGCTGCCGCTGGCCGCCCGAGAGCTCGTGCGGGTACGAGGCGAGCGTGCGCTTCGGATCGAGACCGACGAGCTCCAGCAGCTCCTCGGCCGTGCGGGTGCCGCCGCGGGACGTGAGCTGCTTCATCTGCGCGCGGATCAGCATCGCGGGGTTCAGCGAGCTCAGCGCGTCCTGGTAGATCATCGCGATGTCGTGGCCGCGCAGCGCGTTGCGCTCCTTCGGCGTCATCCGCAGCAGATCCTTGCCGTCGAACAGGATGCGCCCGCGGATGTCGGCCTTCGGATCGAGCAGCCCCATGATCGCCAGCGAGGTGATGGACTTGCCGCACCCCGACTCCCCCACGAGCGACATGGTCTCGCCGGGGCGCACGGTGAAGCTGACGTGGTCGACCACGTCGACGTCGCCGTGGCGCGGGAAGGAGATGCAGAGGTCCTGCACCTCGAGCAGCGGCGCGGCGTCTCCCGTGTATACCAGGCGATCGGTGCGGGCGCCTTCGCGGGCCCGCAGCTCGGCGAGGCGCTCCGCCAGCGGCACCGTCTCCGCGGTGGGCACGAGGACGTCGGGCACGCCGCTGGGCACCGAGAGGTTGACCGCGGTGTCGACCGTCGGGATGACGTGGGTGTCGTCCGGGGCGGCGGCCTCCTCCAGGTCGTGCGTCGACTCCTCCGTGTTCGCGGCATCGGCGGTGATCTTCCTGGCGCGGGGCGAGACCATGGCGTCGGTCATCCCCTCGGACAGGATGTTGAGGCACAGCACCGTGATCATGATGAGGATGCCGGGGAAGAACGTCGCCCACCAGGCTCCGCTCATGAGCAGGTTGCGGCCCGCGGCGATCACGTTGCCCCAGGACGGCTCGGGGTCGGGCACGCCGGCCTGGAGGAACGACAGCGAGGCCTCGAACACGATCGCGTCGGCGACGAGCACCGTGGCGAAGACGAGCACGGGTGCCATGGCGTTGCGGGCGACGTGCCGCACGATGATCCGCGGGGTCCCTGCGCCCATCACACGGACGGCCGAGACGTAGTCCTCGCCGTACTGGTCGAGGATGTTCGCCCGGACGATGCGCGTGAGCTGCGGCACGTAGAGGAACGCGATCGTGAGCACGAGCACCGGCAGCGACTTGCCGAACACCGCCACGAACACGGCGGCGAGCGCGATGCCGGGGAACGACATGATCACGTCCATGACGCGCATGAGGGTCTCGGAGATCCACTTCGGCGCGGTCGCCGCGATCGTGCCCAGCACGCAGGCGACGGCGAGGGCGACGAGGGTGGCCCCGAGCCCGATCACGAGGGAGTAGCGGGCGCCGTAGACCAGGCGGGAGAAGATGTCGCGACCCTGCCGGTCGGTGCCGAACCAGTGCTCCACACTCGGCGGCTGCACCGGGGAGCCGGAGGCGAGCGGGTCGTACGGCGAGATCAGTGGAGCCAGGATCGCGGCGAGCGCGATGATCGCGAGCACGGCGAGGCAGATGATCGAGCCGAGGGAGAGGCGGCCCCAGCGGAGGCCGGGGACGGAGAGCCGTTCCGTGAGTCTGCGTCGCATGTCACACCGCCCGGATTCGAGGATTGATGAGCACGTACAGGAGGTCGACGATGATGTTGATCACGACGAACGCGAGCGCGACCGCGAGCGTCACGCCCTGCACGAGGTTCGGTTCGTTGTTGGTGACCCCGTTGAGGATGAGGGTGCCCATCCCGGGGATCGCGAAGATGATCTCGATCACCACGGCGCCGCCGAGCAGGTACCCGATGCGGAGACCGAGCACCGTCACGGGGGTGATGAGCGCGTTGCGCAGCACGTTGCGGCCGACGACGATCACCCGCGGGATGCCGGCGCCGAGGGCGGTGCGCACGTAGTCACGATCGAGCTCCTCGACCATCGAGGTGCGCACGACCCGGGAGAGCTGCCCGATCACGGGCACGGCGAGCGCGACCGCGGGAAGGGTCATCCGGGCGAGCCACCCGGACGGGTCGTCGGCGAAGGCCGGCAGCGGGCCCGAGGCCGGCAGCACGCCGAGCGCCAGGGTGAACACCTGGATGAGGAGGATCGCAAGCCAGAACGAGGGCGTGGACAGCGCGGCGACGCCGAAGACGCGGATGACCTGATCGGGCCAGCGGTCGCGGTAGACCGCGGCGAGGACGCCGATCACGAACGCGACGAGGACCGCGATCACCAGACCGAGAAAGGTCAGGGCCAGCGTCACCGGGAAAGCCCGGGCGACCTCGTCGACCACCGGCAGGCTGCGGGCGGAGTAGGTGCCCAGGTCGCCCTGGACGAGGCCGAGCAGGAAGTTCACGTAGCGGACGAACAGCGGGAGGTTCAGTCCGTGGTCTTCGCGGTACGCCTCCAGCGCTTCGGGGGAGGCGGTCTCGCCGAGCGCGGTGCGTGCCGGGTCGACGGGCGAGAACGACATCACGAAGAAGACCAGGAACGTGATGCCGAGGATCATCAGCGGCAACTGCAGCAGTCGCCGGCCGACGAGGCGGAGCGTGTGGGACACGAGCCGCTCCTTCCGGGGGTGGGGTGGCGGGGGCGCGCTCTTCGGGCGAGCGCGCCCCCGCCCTGTCGGGCAGGTGCTACTTCGCGGCCACGCCGACGTCGAGGAACGACAGTCCGGTCGTGGGGACCGGGTGGAAGCCGACCAGCTCCTGCGAGCTCCAGGCGGTGGGCAGCTTGCGGTGGAACAGCGGGTACAGCACGGCCTGGTCGGAGATCAGGTCGTACGCCTGGTTCCAGGACTCCTGCTGCTCCTCGCCCTCCTGGGTGACGGCGGTGTCGAGCAGCGTGCGCAGCTCGGCGTACTCCGGGGAGTCGGCCCAGGCAGTGCGCGTCTGGGTCCAGACGTTCTCGCCGTACCACCAGTTCATGAGCAGGTCGGGGTCCACGCCGAACACCGACGGGTCACCCGGAGCGATGGCGACGGTGTAGTCGCCGGAGTCGACCTTCTCGTACATCGACGCCGACTGGCTGATGTCGAGCGTGGTGTCGATCCCGATCGCGTCGAGGGACTCCTTGATGAGCGGGGCTACCTCCTTCACCCATCCGGTGTCGGTCATGCGCAGCGTGATCGCGAGGTCGGAGACCCCGGCCTCCGCCAGCAGCTCCTCCGCCTTCTCCGGGTCGTACGAGTAGACCGTGGAGGCCTCGTGGTAGTTCGGGTAATCCTCGGGCAGGAACGACGTGGCCGGGGTGGCGTTGCCGAGCATGCCGGTCTCGATGATCTTGTCCATGTCGAGCGCGTAGTGCAGCGCCTGGCGGACGCGGACGTCGTCGAACGGCTCGGCCTTCGTGTTGAACATCATGAAGAGGAGGCCGAACGACTGCACGCTCTCGACCTCGGCCGAGGCGGCCAGTCCGTCGGCGTCGATGTACGGCACGTCCTCGATCGCCTGCACCGTGCCGGTCGACATCGCGGTGACGCGGGCGGAGGCGTCGGCGAGGAGGTTCCAGTTCATGCCCGCGGCGAGCGCGGGACGCGGGCCGTTGTAGTCGACGTACCGCTCGAAGACGATCTTGTCCTCGGGGACGGCGGAGACGAGGGCGTAGGGGCCGGAGCCGATCGGGTTCGCACCGAACTCCTCGGGGTCGGCCTCGACCACGGCCTTCGGCACGATCTTGACGACGCCGAGTCGATCGTCGATGAGGGAGAACGGGTAGTCGGTGGTGATCCGGACGGTGTCCTCGTCGACGGCGGTGACGGTGTCGATGAACTCGACGAACGAGCGGAACAGCGAGTTGTTCGCCGGGTCGAGGACGCGCTCGTAGCTGAAGACCACGTCGTCGGCGGTGACCGGGTCTCCGTTCTGGAACGTCGCGCCTTCGCGGAGGTCGATGTCGTAGGTTGTCTCGTCGACCTGCGTCGGGAAGTCGGCGGCGAGGGCGGGGGCGGGCTCCTGCGTGACGGGGTCGAGGTCGATGAGTCCCTCGAAGATGTGCCAGTTCGCCGAGACCGTGACGGCACCGGAGGCGACCATCGGATCGAAGCTGCCGTTCAGGGTGTACGAGATCCCGGCTTCGATGATGCCGTCGGGGTCGATGTCGCTCGCGGCGGGGCTCTCGGCGGTGCCGGCGGCGCCGCCGCAGCCGGCGAGGGCGAGGGACGCGGCGACCGTGCCGGCGACCGCCATCGCGAGACGACCCGCGCGGCGGCGGGTGCTGTGTCGGTTCATGTGTGCTCCAGGTGGTGGGGGGCGACGCCTTGAGGACATCAGACGTCTGATGTACTCTAAACACACGTTCGACCGGATCACAAGAGTGAGAGGATCGGAGCGTTTCCGGCAGGCAGGAGAGGGACCCTATGAAGTCCACCACGGGGAGGGCGTCGCGGATGCGGCGAGCCACGACGGCGGATCAGATCAAGCAGCTCATCCTCACGCGCGGACTCACCCCTGGCGATCCGCTGCCGACCGAGGCCGAACTCTGCGAAGAGCTCGACGTGTCGCGCTCCTCGGTCCGTGAGGCGATCCGCACGCTCTCCACCCTCGACATCGTCGACGTCCGGCACGGACACGGCACCTACGTGGGCCCGATGTCGCTGGACCCGATGGTCGAGGCGCTCGTCTTCCGCGGTGTGCTCTCCCCCGAGGGCTCGCTGCAGGCCCTGCGCGAGGTCGTCGAGGTGCGCCTCGCGCTCGACCTCTCCATGGCCGAGCGCGTGGTCGAGGCCGCTCAGGCGCAGGCGGACCCGGAGCTCGACGAGCTCGTCGCCGAGATGGTCGACAAGGCCGGCCGCGGCGAGTACTTCCTCGACGAGGACAGGGCGTTCCACACCCGACTCTTCGGCGCCATCGACAACCGCCTGGTCGGCCAGCTCGTCGGAGCGTTCTGGGACGTGCACACCGCCGTGCTCCCGCAGCTCGGCATCGCGCAGCCCGACGACATCCACAAGACCGCCAAGGCGCACGGCGACATGCTGGACGCCGCGCGCTCCGGCGACGTCGAGCGCTACCGCCAGGCCGTCATCGAGCACTATCAGCCGCTGCAGCGGGTGCTGGCGACCGCGGAGGACGTGCGGGCCTGAGCCCGGGAGTCGGTAGTCTGACTTTCCCACCACGGAAAGAGGACCCGCATGTCCGTTGGACTGCTCGCCGTCGTCGACGACATCCTGAGCGCCGCGATGAAGGCGTCGGCGAAGGCCGCCGGAGTCGTCATCGATGACGCCGCCGTGACCCCGCAGTACGTGCAGGGCCTCACCCCGGCCCGCGAGCTCCCCGTGGTGGGCAAGATCGCCCTCGGGTCGCTGGTGAACAAGTTCGTCATCATCATCCCGATCGCGCTGCTGCTCACGGCCTTCGCGCCGTGGGTGCTGCCCTACCTGCTGATCCTCGGCGGCTCGTACCTGTGCTTCGAGGGCGCGGAGAAGGTGCTCGAGTGGTTCGGCGTGCAGCACGGCCACGCCGACGAGGGCGCTCGCGACGAGAGGAGACTCGTGCTCGGCGCCGTCCGCACCGACCTCATCCTCTCGACCGAGATCATGCTCATCTCCCTCGCCAGCCTCGACAAGGGACTCGGCATCTGGTCCACTCTCGCGATCCTCGCCGTGATCGCGCTGGTCATGACCGTCGCGGTGTACGGGGCCGTGGCGCTCCTGGTGAAGATCGACGACATCGGCCTGAAGATGGCGAAGAACCCGGCCCAGCGCGTCCGGCACACCGGCACCCGCATCGTCCGCTCGATGCCCGCGGTCTTCCGCTTCATCAGCGTGCTCGGCACCGTCGCCATGCTCTGGGTGGGCGGGCACCTCGTCCTCATCAACCTCGGCGAGGTCGGGCTGCACGCCCCGGCCGACGTTCTCCATGCGGTCGAGCACGCGCTGGAGCCTCTCGGCGGCTTCGTGGTGTGGGTGGTCGACACGATCATCTCCGCGATCGCCGGTCTCGTCTGGGGCCTCGTGATCGTCGGCGTCGTCCTCGGCATCGCGAAGCTCTTCGGCAGGAAGCCGAGCTTCCACGAGGGCGAGGCCTCTCCCGCCGACATCCACGTCTGACGATGACCGCCGTGCACCTCAGGCCCGCCGAGAGCGCCGACCTCGACACGATCACCGAGATCCACAACCACGCCGTCCTGCACACGACCGCGATCTGGAACGAGGAGGCCGTGGATCGCGCCGACCGGGAGGCGTGGCTCGCCGACCGGACCGCGCGCGGCTGTCCCGTCATCGTCGCCGCCGACGAGAGCGGCGTCCTGGGCTATGCGTCCTACGCCCAGTGGCGCCCGCACAGCGGCTACCGCCTCACCGTGGAGCACTCCGTCTACGTGCGCGGCGATCAGCGCGGACGCGGCATCGGCATGCTCCTCATGACGGAGCTCATCGCCCGGGCCAGGGCAGCCGGGATGCACGTGATGATCGGCGGCGTGGAGAGCGGCAACACCGCCTCCCTCGCCCTCCACGACCGCCTCGGATTCCGGGAGGTGGGCCGCATGCCCCAGGTCGGCGCGAAGTTCGGCCGGTGGCTCGACCTCAGCATGCTGCAGCTCGTGCTCGACGAGCGTCCCACCCCCGACGCGGCGCTCTAGCGATGGGTTTCCTGCAGTGGCTCGTCGACGCCTTCTCCTCGTCCTGGGTGCTTCCGGGTGGGCAGACCCTCCTGGTGCGTGAGGTCGTCGGTAACGCGTTCGGACTCGCGAGCGCCCTCGGGGGCATGCGGCGCAAGGTCTGGGCGTGGCCGGTCGGCATCGTCGGAAACCTCCTGCTGCTCACGGTGTTCCTCGGCTCCGCACTGAGCCCCGACCCGTCGCTCCCGCATCTGCTCGGTCAGGCCGGGCGGCAGATCATGTTCATCGCCGTCGCGATCTACGGGTGGATGCGCTGGCGGAATGCCGACGGCGGTCGCATCGTGCCGCGGTGGGCGCCGACCGGTGCCCGCATCGGTCTGGTCGTGGTCCTCGTCGTCGGAACCGTGGCGCTCACCCCCCTGTTCCGCGCCCTCGGTTCGTGGGAACCGGTCTGGGCGGACGCCTGGACCTTCGTCGGGTCACTGCTGGCGACGTACGGCATGGCGAAGGGCTGGACCGAGTTCTGGCTCATCTGGATCGCCGTGGACGTGGTGGGGGTGCCGCTGCTGTTCAGCTCCGGCTACTACGCGACCGGCCTCATGTACGTGTTCTACGGCGTGTTCACCGCGGTCGGGTTCGTGATCTGGTGGCGAGCGCAGCGACAAGCGGCGCGCCCGATCGAGATCCTCCCTCCCGACCCGAGTCCCCGCCGTCCGGACGACGAGGCCTGAGCCGCACCACGGATTGTTTCGGTGCGTGTCGAGCCCGCTCGCCCCGGCACCGTCCGGTCCCGTTTCATGGGGACATGACCCGGCAGATCCGCTTCAACGCCTTCGACATGAACTGCGTCGCCCACCAGTCGTCCGGCCTGTGGCGGCATCCGGACGACCGCTCGCGGCAGTACAACACCCTGTCGTACTGGACCGACCTGGCGAAGCTGCTGGAGAGCGCGACCTTCGACGGGATCTTCATCGCCGACGTCCTGGGCACCTACGACGTCTACGGCGGTACGAACGAGGCCGCCATCCGCAACGGCGCCCAGGTCCCGGTGAACGATCCGATCCTCCTGGTCAGCGCGATGGCCGCGGTGACCGAGCACCTCGGCTTCGGCGTCACGGCCGGCACCGCGTTCGAGCACCCCTATCCGTTCGCTCGACGACTCAGCACGCTCGACCACCTCACCCAGGGCCGCGTCGGCTGGAACGTGGTGACCGGGTATCTGCCCAGCGCCGCGCGCAACATGGGCCAGGACGACCAGCTCGCCCACGACGACCGCTACGACCACGCGGACGAGTACGTCGAGGTGCTCTATAAGCTCTGGGAGGGCTCGTGGGAGGACGACGCGGTGGTGGAGGACCGCGAGCGCGGCATCTTCACCGACCCGTCGAAGGTGCATCCGATCCGGCACGAGGGGAAGCACTTCTCCGTGCCCGGCATCCACATCTCCGAACCGTCGCCGCAGCGGACTCCCGTGATCTACCAGGCCGGCGCGAGCCCGCGCGGGGTGCGGTTCGCGGCCGAGAACGCCGAGGCCATCTTCGTCGCGGCCCCCTCGAAGGAAGTGCTCGCCGGCACCGTGAAGCGCATCCGCGATGCTCTCGAGGCCGCGGGCCGTGATCGGCACGACGCCCGCATCTACACGCTGCTGACGGTCATCACGGCGGCGACGAGCGAGGAGGCGGCCGCGAAGCACGCCGAATACCTCTCCTACGCGAGCCCGGAGGGGGCGCTCACCTTCATGTCGGGGTGGATGGGCGTCGATCTCTCGCAGTACGCCGAGGACGAGCCGGTCGGGAACGTCGAGTCGAACGCGATCCAGTCCGTGTTGCAGCATCTGAAGGAGGAGGCCGACCTCGGGCGCGAGTGGACGGTGGGCGACTTCGGTCGCCACAACGCGATCGGCGGCCTCGGGCCCACGATCGTCGGCTCCGGGGTCGAGATCGCCGACGAGCTGCAGTCCTGGGTCGAGGAGACCGACATCGACGGCTTCAACCTCGCCTACGCGGTCACTCCCGGCACGTGGCAGGACGTCATCGAGCACGTCATCCCGGTGCTGCGCGAGCGGGGCGCCTACCCCGAGGAATATGTGCCCGGCACGCTCCGTCACAAGCTGCACGGCCGCGGCGACCGGGTCCAGCCCACGCATCGCGCCGCCCAGTACCGCCTCTGACCCCGTTCGAGTCGCCCACTTTGCTGCAAAACCGGCCGTTATGCCGCAAAGTGAGCGATTCGAAGGCGGGTCAGTCGGCGTCGCGGCTGAAGATCCCTCGCAGCACGAGGAAGACCACCACGGCGACGACCGCGACGATGGCGAGCTTGGCGATGAACCAGAGCACCGAGAACAGCGCGCTGACGATCCACCACGCGATCACGACGGCGAGGATGACGCCGAGGACAGTCCAGATGTTCTTGGTCATGCCTCCAGCCTACGGAGTCGCGGCGACCGGGATCTCCTCCAGCGACCGGTACACGGGCAGCCCGAGCTCGTGGGCGATCTCGACGTCCTGGTCCGCGCCCGACGACTCCCCCGGCAGGCGGAGCACCGCATCGCAGTGCGTGAGCAGTCGGCGGGCGGTCTCGTACATGACGTCGCCCTCGCCGGAGTCGGCCGGCTCGAGCGTGCGCAGGACCGGCAAGGCGACCCACTCCCCGATCATCGGCACGTGGCCGAGGCGGAAGATCGGACCGGACGCCTCCTCCAGGCGCGCGAGATTGCGGGCGATCAGGGCAGGGTCGCCGTTCGTGCCCGAACGGTAGGGGCCGGCGATCAGGATCAGGAGTGGCTTCATCATGGGGATGACTGTAGTCTGAATCGTGCATAAACGTGCAACTTCGTGAGGAAACGTATGCTCGCTGCTCAGCGCAAAGACCACCTGCTCGACGTGCTCGCCCGCGAGGGACGGGTCGTGGCGAAGGCTGCGGCCGATGACCTCGGGGTATCGGAAGACGCCATCCGCCGCGACCTCCGCGAACTCGCCGAGGAAGGCAGGCTCCAGCGCGTGTACGGCGGCGCGCTGCCCATCGCCGCGGCCGATCGTCCGGTGCGGGAGCGCCACGACCTCGCGACCGAGAGCAAGGAACGGGTCGCCCGCCAGGCGGTCACGACCATCCTCCCCGGATCGACGATCGTGCTGGATGCCGGCACCACCACGCTCGCGATGGCGCGGCTGCTGCCCTCCGGCACCGGCATCACGGTCATCACCCCGAGCCCGGCCGTCGCCCTCGTCGCCGCCGAGCACTCGGACGCGCGCGTCATCATGATCGGCGGCGAGCTCACCCGGCACTCCCTCGTCGCCGGCGGAGGACTCGCGATGGAGGCGCTCCAGCACCTCGCCGCCGACACGTTCTTCGTCGGCGTCACGGGCGTCGACCCGGGGCACGGTCTCACGACGGGAGAGCTCGACGATGCCGTCACCAAGCGGGCGATCGCCTCCCGATGCGCCGCGACGGTCGTGCTCGCGAGCGACGAGAAGATCGGCGCCGCCTCGCGCTACCCGGTGCTGCCGTTCGAGGCGGTCGCCGCGGTCATCACCGACCCGCTCGACGAGAATCCGCTGATCCCGGAGGTGCTGGCGCAGATCCCGGCGCGGGAGTGAGGGAGGATCCCCCCTCCTCCGCGAGGCGTTCCGCGAGCAGGGCGTGCAGGTGTCCTGCCGCCGCGAGAAGCGCGACGCTGCGGCGCGTGAGGTCGGCCAGCCGCTCCGCGAGGATGCGCTGCACCTGCTCGGTGTCGCCGTGCGCGCGCACCTCGTCGATGATCCGGGAGACCGCGGGGATGCCGTAGCCGCCCGAACGCAGGGCGGCGGCGATCCGCGCCTCGGTGATCGCGGCGGAGTCGTAGGAGCGGATC
Organism: Microbacterium sp. MMO-113; assembly: GCF_037148555.1. Taxonomy (NCBI): domain Bacteria; kingdom Bacillati; phylum Actinomycetota; class Actinomycetes; order Micrococcales; family Microbacteriaceae; genus Microbacterium; species Microbacterium sp. MMO-113. Next base: position 428,700 of record NZ_JBBCTD010000004.1, read on the forward strand.
GATCCGGCACGCCGAAGGGGGCGCACGAGCCCTTCTCGTTCCCAGTGCCGCAGTGCGGAGGACCGGACGCCGAGCGCCTGGGCGAGTTCGCCGATGGCCATGGCATCGTCCTCGACGAACGGCTCGTCGGCCTCCGCCACCGCGTCCTCGAGTCCGCGCAGGGCCGCGCGCACCCGTGAGCGCTCGAGGGCGAGGTCCGCGTGCAGGGTGTCGATCCGCTCCGCCGCGTGCTCGACCGACCCGTCGATGAGAGCGGGCATCAGTCGACGCGCGGGCACCGGACCGAGCGCCGTCGCCAACGCCCGATAGGCGTGCAGCGCCAGGGCATGCGGCATCCGATACCGCCGGTACCCGTTCGCACCGCGCTCCGCGGAGGGGAGGACACCGAGGCGCTCGAGGTCGCGCACCTGCTGCGTCGAGTAGCCGACCAGCCGTCCGAGCGCCGCAGTGGTCATCACCTGCTCTGGAGGGTTCTGCACGTGCTTCCTCGTCTTTCCGACCCTTGAGTCCACATAAGCACATCAGCCTCAGCATTGAAGGATGGAAATGCAGGAGATCATCGCAGAGGTCCGAACGTTCGACGGTGCCCTCGTCGTCGCCCCGGAAAGAGGCAGCGGCTTCCCCGAGCTGGCGTGGGGAGACGCGTACTTCTACCACGCCCCCGACGGCCGGATGCCGGAGCGCACGCAGCCGTACGGGACGATCATCACGAAGGACTACCCCGGCGACACGTCCTCCGCGCTGGACGCTCCAGGGCGCTTCCGGGTGAACATCCACGTCGGACGCGAACGCGCGGAGTCGATCATCGCGGCGGGGTCGCGCACAGGCGGCGATACCGACCCGACGGCGGTCGACGTCTTCCGCCCTCACCCGCTGTACGGCACCGCCGGCTGGGTGTGCGTGATCGACCCCGCGGAGGCGACGGAGGGTGCCGTGCTCGCCCTTCTCCGCGAGGCGCACGAGGCTGCACGTGCGCGCACCGGACGACGGGCGAGGTGACTCCCGTGTCGACTCCGCAGGGCATGACCGAGGCCGACCGTCGGATCGTCGCGGTGTGGGCCGCCGACTGCGCCGAGCGCGTGCTGCCGCTGTTCGAGAGCGAGGCCCCGGACGACGACCGTGCGCGTGATGCCATCGCCAGGACGCGCGCCTTCGCGCGGGGCGAGCTCACGGTTGCGGGCGAGATCCGTCGTCGCTTCGTCGCGGGCAGGGCCGCCCGCAGCGCCGTGACCCCTGCCGGGACAGCCGCCGCCCGCTCCGCGGCACAGGCCGCCGGGGTCGCGCACATGGGAGCGCATGCTCTCGGGGCAGCCGCCTACGCCGCATGGGCCGTCGAGCTGAAACACCCGGAGGCTCCCGACGCTCGTGCTGCCGAGGTGCGCTGGCAACTCGCGCACCTCTCCCCTGATGCCGCTGCAGCCCTGCGCACCCTCCCGCCCCTGGGTACCGACCCCGCCGGCCCCCTCGGCCCCGGTCTCCTCTCCTCCGGCCCCCTGGGCGAGGTGATCCGCGAGATCCAGGCGCACCTCTCGTCCGCCGTCGGCTAGGACCTCCTTCGAATCGCGCAACTGGCTCCATCTGGGCCCGGGATGGAACCAGGTGCGCGATTCGAAAGCGGCCAGGCGGCTTCAGCCCCGATTCAGCGTCGACCGGCCACACTGGGGGGATGCGGATCCTGGTGGTGGACGACGAAGTGCGTCTGGCCGAGGGCGTGCGCCGCGGACTCGAGGCGGAGGGCTTCGCGGTCGACGTCGCCCACAATGGCGTCGATGGCCTCTGGCGGGCCCGCGAGACCCGGTACGACGCCATCGTGCTCGACCTGATGATGCCCGGCATGAGCGGTTGGAAGGTCTGCGAGGCCCTGCGCGCCGAAGAGAACTGGACTCCCGTGCTGATGCTCACCGCCAAGGACGGCGAATGGGATCAGGTGGAGGCGCTGGAGAGCGGCGCCGACGACTACGTCACCAAGCCCTTTTCGTTCGCGATCCTCGTGGCCCGGCTCCGGGCGCTCGTGCGCCGCGGTGCGGTGGCCCGACCGACGATCCTGGAGGCCGGCGACCTGCGGCTGGACCCCGCCGGACACCACGTGTGGCGCGGTGAGACCTCGATCTCCCTCACAGCTCGCGAGTTCGCGGTGCTCGAGCATCTGATGCGCCACCGCGGGCAGGTGCTGTCGAAGCGCGACCTCCTGGCCGGCGTCTGGGACGACGACTTCGACGGCGACCCGAACATCGTCGAGGTGTACATCGGCCACCTCCGCCGCAAGGTCGACAAGCCGTTCGGGCGCGAGGCGATCGAGACCATCCGCGGGGCGGGCTACCGGCTGGCGGCGAACGGTGGCTAGGCGGCTCTGGCGGTCGGTCCGCGGCCGGACGACCCTGGGCGCGACCCTCGTCGTCGCTGTCGCGCTGCTCCTCGGGGCCTTCTCCTTCTACGGGGTGCTGAGCGCGAGCATCCACGGCAGCACCGAACGCGCGGCGGAGCAGCGGCTGGAGGAGCTCGTCAGCCGATTCGACGGCCCGGGACGCCGCGGCCCCGACCAGCTCGACGACGACCTCGTGCAGCTGCTCGGGCGCGACGGAGTGGTGCGCGCGGCGAGCGAGGAGGCCGCCGATGCGCTCGGCGCCACTCCGCTGCCCGTCGACGACGATCCGCAGGTCGTCCGGATCGATGGCGAGCCGATGGTCGTGGTGTCGGAAGACGTCGACGGCGACCAGACCCTCGTCCTCGCGGTGCCGATGGACGAGGACGCGGAGACCCTGTCGACGGTGGCGACGCTCCTCGTGATCGCCGTCCCCGCGCTGCTGCTGCTCGTGGCCGTCACGACCTGGCTCGTCACGGGGCGCGCGCTGCGGCCAGTCACCCGTATCCGCCAGGAGGTCGAGGGCATCACCGCCGAGCGCCTCGATCATCGGGTGCCGGTCCCCGACACCGCGGACGAGATCCACTCCCTCGCCGTGACGATGAACGGCATGCTCGACCGGCTCGACGCGGCGGCGACCGCGCAGCGCCGCTTCGTGTCCGATGCCTCGCACGAGCTCCGCTCTCCCCTGGCCACGATCCGTCAGCATGCGGAGCTCGCCCAGGCGCACCCGGAGGTGACGAGCATCGACGAGCTCGCCGAGGTGGTGTCCGAGGAGGGGTTGCGGCTGCAGGGCATCGTGGAGTCGCTGCTGCTCCTCGCCCGCCTCGACGAGGGTGTCGCCGGGAGCACCGAACCGGTGGACCTGGACGACGTGGCCCTCGCGGAGGTGCGTCGGCTGCGGGCCACCGGGCTCGACGTCGACGGCTCCGGAATCCGTGCGGCCCGCACCGTCGGCGACCCCCGGCTGCTGGGCCAGCTGCTGCGGAACCTCGCCGACAACGCCGCGCGGCACAGCAACGGTCGCGTGGCGATCGGGGTGGAGCCGCAGGCGGCGCACGTCGTCCTCACGGTCGAAGACGACGGCGCCGGCATCCCGCCGGAGGAGAGGGACCGCATCTTCGAGCGCTTCGTCCGGCTCGATGAGGCCCGCAGTCGCGACGCTGGCGGCAGCGGGCTCGGTCTCGCGATCGCTCACGGCATCGCCACCGCCGCCCACGGCGCGATCACGGTGGACACGTCCCGGTGGGGCGGCGCCCGCTTCACCGTCACCCTCCCCCTGGCCGGCCCTCTCTCCTGACACCCCGCGCCGGGCACAGCTTCGGAGATCCCCGACGACACCCCGGTACTGGCCGCCGCACGGCGGCGTGTCGTTCCCGAGGTCCGAAGTCGTGCGCGAGATATCGGTTCCTGAACGGGGCTTCAGGAGGCTTCAGGGTGGCTTCAGCGGCGTCGGGAGACCATCGAGACATGAACGACAAGACTCCTGCTCCCGACCAGAACCCCACGCCGGACGAGAACGACGCCGCGGGTCAGAACTCGGCACCCGCCGGCCCGAGCGCAGGCCAGGACCAGAACGTCGGACCGGGCTCCCCCGCCGGCCACGGCGCGGCCGCCGACGCGACCCCCGATGCCCCGACGGTGCCGGTCGCGCCGACCCCCGGCCCTGCCGCCGCCCCGAACGCCGCCCCGGAGGCACCGGTCGCCGCGACCCCCGCCACGCCCGGACGTAAGCGCGCGCTCCTGATCGGTGGCGGGATCGCGGCCGCGGTGCTGCTCGCCGGCGGTGGCGTCGCGGTGGGTGCCGCGATCGGCGACGAGTTCGGTGACGACGACGACCGCCCCGCCATGGAGGGCCCCCGGCACGAGGGCGACCACGGCCCGCGCGGAGACCACCGCGGCGACGGGGGTGCCCGCCCGAGTGAAGACCGGGGCGACCGTGGCCCGGTGACCGGCATCGGCACCGACGACGTCGACGAGCTCCTCGCAATCGCCGCCGCCGCCCAGGACGCCGCCGAGGGCGAGGTCACCTCGATCGACGCGAAGCGCGACGGAACGTGGGAAGTGCAGCTCACCACGTCCGCCGGGGACGAGACCGAGGCGCGCGTGGACGACGACCTCGCCGCGACCGTGGTGTCGACGGACACCGCGGACGACGACGACAAGGGACCGACGCTCACGCTCGACGAGGAGACCATCCGCACTCTCGTCGACGCCGCCCTCGCGGAGGCCGAGGGGATGATCACCGACCTCGATGTGGACTCCGACGACGTGAGCCCCTACGACGCCTCCGTCCTCACGACGGACAACCGCTCGATCGACATCTCCTTCGACGCCTCGTTCGCGGTCGTCGGCACCGACGTCGACGAGTGACCGCGGCCCTGACGGCTAGCATGCAAGGATGACGAACTCCGATCCGATCGACGAGGTCTCCATCGGCGGCGAGGTCATCCGCCTCGGGCAGTTCCTCAAGTTCGCGGGACTGCTGGACTCGGGCGGCGACGCGAAAGAGGTCATCATCGACGGCTACGTCACCGTGAACGGCGAGGTGGACCGGCGCCGCGGGCGTCAGCTCCGCGACGGCGATGTGGTGACCTTCGAGGGCCGGGCGGTCCGCGTCCGGCCCTGACCCGGCGTCGCGGAGCCGTGCGCCGCCTCCGGGCCGCGGTTCCGCGCCTCGCTCACGAGCACCATGGTCACGCCGGCGCCGCACAGCACGAACCCGCCGAGCGTGATCGCGGTGAGGGGTTCACCGAGCAGCAGCGCCCCGCCGATCGCGGTCGCCGGGGCGACGAGGAAGAGCAGGGCCTGCAGCGCGGTGATGCCGACCCGGCGCAGCAGCCACCAGTACAGCCCATAGGCACCGAGCGTGGGGAAGACGGCGGTCAGGACCACGGCGATCCAGAACGAGGGTCGCGCCGGCGGCACGAGTGCCCCGGCGAGCGCGCCGATGACGAGGAGCAGCACGGCGGTCACGCTCACGTGGATGGTCAGGGTCAGCAGCACCCCCGTGCGCACGGCCGTCCGTCGCTGCACCAGCGTGCCGATCACGAGGCAGACCATCGCCGCCGCCGGAAGCAGGTAGGCGACGAGCGGCGCGGAGCCGGCGCCGAACTGCGACTGCACGACGAGCAGCACCCCGACCGCCCCGATCACCAGGCCCGCCACCTGGGCGCCGCGCACGCGGAGGCCCAGCACCGGCCCGACCAGCACGGCGACGAGCAGCGGCTGGACCGCGTCGATCAGCGCGACGGTGCCGGTGGCGATCCCCGCGGCGACGGCCGCGTACACGGCAGCGCAGTAGCCGAACTGGGCGAGCGCGCCGACGACCGCCTGGATGCCGAGTTCCCGCGCGGTCATCCCCTTCGCCGCTCCGGACACCGCGACAAGGATCACGAGCAGGACGGCGAGCGGCGTGAACCGCCAGACCAAGAGCGTCAGCGGGTCGACGTCCGCGGTGGCAACCGCGGGGATGAGGAATCCCGAGCTCCACGTGAGGACGAAAGCCACCGCCGCACCCGCGGTCACGACCCGGGAGAGTATACCGATCTGTTTACTCATCCCGTCACTATACAGGTAGGTATACTCGTCGCATGTCGACCGCCGTGCCGGAGCTCCCGCCGCTGACCCCCGGGGCGCGCCGCGTGCTCGATGCCGCCTCTGACCTCTTCTACGAGCGCGGCATCCACGCCGTCGGGGTCGACACCATCGCTGCTGCGGCCGGGGTGACGAAGAAGACCTTGTACGACCGGTTCGGGTCGAAGGAGGCGCTCGTCGTGTCGTACCTCCAGCACCGGGACGCCCGCTGGCGCGAGCACGTCGCCGCCCACCTCGCCCGAGTCCCGGAGGCGGGGCCAGCCCGCGTGCTCGCGATCTTCGATGCCGCCATCTCCTGGGTGCCGGGCCACAGCACCAAGGGATGCAGTGCCATCAACGCGCGCGCCGAGATCGACGGCCCCGGGGACGCCCCGCTGGTGCTCGCCGAGGCTCGTCGCGAGAAGGAGTGGCTGCTCGCGGTCTTCGCTGAGCTCTGCGGTGAGGCCGGGTTCCACGACCCGGACCGGCTCGCCGAGACGCTCATGCTCCTCTATGAAGGCGCGATCGTCACCGTCGGCATGGGGACCTTCGCGGAGCCGTTCGCGACCGCTCGGGACAGCGCGCGCCGACTGCTGGAATCCGCTGCGTCCGACGCGTCCTAGACGCCGGTCGTCGGTGACGACGCGCGCGGCGGCAGCACCGCGCGCACCGTGACCACGAGGAACGCCACGAGCAGCACCACCATCGTCACGTCCGCGACGATGTAGGCGTAGTGCGCGCCGTCGGTTCCCGGAGCCTCCTGCCCTGCGATGACGAGGTCGCTGCGCCGATTGAGGATCGGGCGGATGACGATGACCTCAACGAGGAACACCAGCCACAGCCCGCCGAGCAGCAGAGCCGAGGGACGTCCGGCCCTGGCGCGGATGCTGACCGCCGTCAGCACGAGGAGCACCGCCCCCGCGAGGACGTTGAGGGCGGTGAACACGAGGCGACCGATGCCGAGCCCCAGCGGGATCGTGATCCCGGGAGCCAGGAACTTCAGCGGCGCCTCCAGGAACGAGATCGCGACGATCGCTCCGAGCAGGAAAGCGGGCAGCAGCAGACGCAGCGCGGTCACCATTCGTCCAGCCCTCATGGCCTCAGGCTAACCGGGCGGTCCGCACCCCCTTCGGCGGGTGACCGTGGAAATCGGCCCCCCGACCCGCGCTCAGGGGATAATGGGTAACATGCCACGTCCTACCGACGCCTATCGCGGACTCATGCAGAGCAGCCGGCTGCGGGTTCTCGCCGCCTTGATGGACACTCCGGGGATCGGCCTCGCCGAGCTCTCCCTCCGCATGGGCCTCCACGTGAACACTTTGCGCGACCACCTCCGCGTGCTCGAGGGTGAGGGTCTCGCCCGGTCCGAGGTAGAGCACACCGGTCGACGCGGAAGACCGCGGCTGCGCTTCTCCCCCGTGCTGCCGAGTGAGCCGAATGAGATCGAGGAACGGCGGGTCCAGGAGGCGATCCGTCACGGCGACCTCATGCGCGCGGTGCTCCCGGCGACGCGATCCGGGCTCCCGGAGGCCGCGACGCATCAGCTCGACGCGCTGTTCCACCACCTCGACGATGTGGGCCTGCAGCCGGACATGGACGAGAAGGCGATGACCGTCGACCTCTCCCCCTGTCGCTTCCACACGCTGCTGACCGATGACCAGACCCTGGTCTGCCGCGTGCACGAGGAACTCATGAAGTCGGTGCTGGCGAGAGCGGGCGGCCCCGTGGAGATCGAACGCGTGATCCCGTTCACGAGCGCGCACTCCTGCCACGTCCGACTCAGCCTTCGCGAGGAGTCGACGTCCGACGCAGGACGCTGACGCCGGGGATCAGTTGAAGTCGCCGCCCGGCGCCATGTCGGCGAACCGGGAGTAGTGCCCCTGGAAGGCGACGGTGATGGTCGCGGTCGGACCGTTACGGTGCTTGGCCACGATGAGGTCGGCCTCGCCGGGACGGACGTCCTTGTCGTAGACCGAGTCGCGGTGCAGCAGGATGACCATGTCGGCGTCCTGCTCGATCGATCCGGACTCTCGCAGGTCGCTGATGGCGGGCTTCTTGTCCTGTCGCTGCTCGGGACCACGGTTCAGCTGCGACAACGCGATGACCGGCACCTGCAGCTCCTTGGCGATGAGCTTGAGGCTTCGGGAGAACTCCGAGACCTCCTGCTGACGGGACTCGACGCGCTTGCCCGACGTCATGAGCTGGAGGTAGTCGATGATGACCATGCGCAGACCGGCGCGCTGCTTCAGCCGTCGGCACTTCGCCCGGATCTCGACGAGCGTCATGTTCGGGCTGTCGTCGATGTAGAGCGGGGCGTCGTTGATGCGGCCGCGGGTGGCGGCGACCGTCGTCCAGTCCCGCGGGTCGAGCGTTCCCTTGCGCATGTTCTGCAGCGGGATCGCCCCCTCGGCGCTGAGCAGACGCATCGCGATCTCGCTCTTGCCCATCTCGAGGGAGAAGAAGATCGAGGGGAAGTCGTGCCCGATCGAGGCCGCACGGGCGAAGTCGAGGGCGAGCGTGGACTTTCCCATCGCGGGTCGCGCGGCGACGACGATCATCTGCCCGCCGTGCAGGCCGTTGGTGAGCTCGTCGAGCTCGCGGAAGCCGGTGGGGATACCGGTCATGGAACCGTCGCGGCCGTTGGCGGCCTCGATCTCCTCGACCGCGGCGTCGACCGCGACCGTGAGCGGCACGTAGTCCTCGGCCGTCTCCGAGCCGGTCACCGAGTAGATCTCGGCCTGCGCGTTGTTGACGATGTCGGTCGCGTCGCCCTGCCCGTCGTAGCCGAGCTGGACGATCCGCGTCCCGGCGTCGACGAGGCGGCGGAGGATCGCGCGCTCGGAGACGATGCCGGCGTAGTAGCCGGCGTTGGCCGCGGTCGGGACGATCGACGTGAGGGTGTGCAGGTAGTCGGCGCCGCCGGCCTTGTTCAGCTCCCCCGTCTTGATGAGCTCGTCGGTGACCGCGACGACGTCGGTCGGCTCACCGTGGGAGTACAGCGAGAGGATCGCCTCGAAGATGAGCTCGTGCTTGGGGATGTAGAAGTCGGCGCCCTTGAGCGTCTCGATCACGTCGGCGACCGCGTCCTTCGACAGGAGCATGCCGCCCAGAGCGCTCTGCTCGGCGAGGAGGTCGTGCGGAGGGGTGCGCTCGGGCGGACGCTGCCCCCCCAGGCGCTCCTCGGAGATGTCGGCGATCGACACTGTGTTCCCTTCGATGCGACGGTTCTGAGGCGGGCCCCGCGCGCGCATCCGCGGATGCCGGTGCGGGGGACCGCGGCCGCGCGGCGGCCATCCCCAGACAAGCAGGTGCCCCCGACATTCGGTCGCTCGACCACGCTATGAGCGGTCTCCACACGGTGCAACACGGCCTGTGGATAACCATGTGGAGAGCGTGCGGAGAATCTCGGAGTGTCTGTGCAGAACGGGTGTGGATAACCCGGTGGACGGTGTGAGCACCGGACTTTTTTATCTGACTTGAACGGGGTTTTATCGTTTCCCCACCCTGTGGATGAAAACGAGTTTAAATTGCGCGTTGAAGGTTTCCCCTTCGGAGGGGCCATGTGTAGAACCTGGGGAAAGTCAAGCCGGAAATCCGCCGGGCGCGTCACGATCTGACACGAGACGAATCGGATGTAAACGCCCCTGGACAGAGAGGGGGTCCGCGAGTATTGTGCCTCCCATCGACACACCCGTGGACCTTCGGAGGGGGAGGACGACGTGGACGCTCGGACCGCCCGACGCGGCGTACCCCACGCCGTCCTCTGGGGTGGAATCGGCGCGCTCGCCTGGGCGGCCCTGACCGTCCTCACCGGCGGCGGCTCCGCGCACGCGGACGAGCAGCCGAAGGGTCCGCTCGACGGCCTCACCTCTGTCGTGTCCGAGACCGTCACCGCCGTGACGAAGCCGGTCGTGAACAACGTCGTGGCTCCGGTCGTGAACCAGGTGGCGACGCCCGTCGTCCACGAGGTGGTCGCTCCCGTGGTGCACGAGGTCGTCGCGCCGGTCGTGACTCACACCCTCGCTCCCGTCCAGGAGGCAGCTCCCGCCGTCGTCGAGACGGTGACCGAGACGGTGACGGAGATCCCGGTCGTCGGAGACACCGCGGCTCCTGTACTGCAGGCGGTCGCCGAGACCACCGAGACGGTCACCGAGCCCGTCACCGACGCGCTCGGCTCTGCACCGGTCTCGCAGATCACCGCGCCCGTACTCGACCTCGTCGGCGGCCTTCCGCTGGTCGGCGGGATCGTCGTCGACTCCGGCGCCATCGACCTGGTCGATAACGTCGTCGGCATCGTCGATGGCACGACCGGCCTGATCGGCGGCGTCGTCGAAGAGACCGTTCCGCCGGTCGTCGAGGCGCTCACGCCACAAGAGCCGGCCGCACCGCAGACCCCGGAGGGCTCCGTCCCCTCGGGCGTCCCCCCTGTGCGCGAGGACATCGCCGCGCTTGCCGAGGCTGCGCCCGCCCCGTCGGCGTCGCCGAGCACAGGACAGGACTCTGTGCTGAGTACCTTGGCCCCCGTCGCGGCCGCGCTCTCCGCGCCCGACTCCTCGGACACCGGTGCCGGTGACACCGCTCCGGTGCCGTTCGGTGCTCCTCCGGTCGCTCCGGCCACCCCCACGTCTTCCTCCGCCGCCTCGGCCGGAGGTTCCACCAGCGCCCCCGCTCGCCTCAGCGAGACCGGCGCGACCCCGCTCCGTGCCTGGGAGCGGGCCGCCGGCGCACGGGACGACGCCCTTCCGGGCGCCCCCGTCGCCGACACCGACATCTCTCCCGACTGACGGACTGTCACGTCATCCCACCCGGATGACAGATGCCGTGCTGCGCGCGCACTTCCTCGCGTGCATCCCATCAGACAGACCAGTCACGTCAGGAGAACCATCATGCGTACCTACGCGAAGCGCGTCCTCTGGGGCACGCTCATCGCCGGCGGGATCACCCTGCTCGGCGCGACGGCCGCCAATGCGGCCGAGACATCCGGAGACGACGGCTTGCTCTCCGGCACCCAGGCCGTAGCGCCCATCACCGCCCCGATCACGGTCGTCGACAACGCGATCTCCGTGCTCGGCGACGCGGCATCCACGGCGCCTGCCCCGGCCCCTGCTCCGGCACCGGCTCCCGCCCCGGCGCCCGCTCCCGCTCCGCAGACGAGCGGCGAGGAGGGCACGGCATCCGGCACCCAAGCCGTGGTGACGGTGAACCTTCCCGTCACGGTGACGGACAACGCCATCAGTCTCACCGAAGACTCCACGACCAGCACCCCGGCCGCCGCTCCTCCCCAGAGCGCGGCTCCCCAGGCCCCTGACGCGGCCGGGGTGCTTTCCCTCGACACGGACGGCCTGGATGGTGTCCTCTCGGGCACGCAGGCTCTCGTGGCGGTCAACGCCCCGGTGACCGTGTCCGACAACGCCATCTCGCTGCTCGGTGACTCCGAGTCGGCCGCTGAGGGAGAGAGCGCCGCAGCACCGGCGCCTGCACCCGCGGCCGGGTCGAGCACCTCGGGCGAGGAGGGCACCGCGAGCGGCACCCAGGTCGTCGCACCGGTGACGGCCCCGGTCACGGTCGGCGGCAACGCCATCTCGCTCCTCGGCGACAGCGAAGCCTCCGGCACCTCCGGCGGCACCGCAGCCCCGACCGCACCCGCGACCGGGTCGAGCACCTCGGGCGAGGACGGCACCGCGAGCGGCACCCAGGTCGTCGCCCCGGTGACGGCCCCGGTCACGGTCGACGGCAACGCCATCTCGCTCCTCGGCGACAGCGAGGCCACCGGCACCACCGGCGGTACTGCGGCACCGGCTGCACCCGCGATCGGGTCGAGCACCTCGGGCGAGGACGGCACCGCGAGCGGCACCCAGGTCGTCGCACCGGTGACGGCCCCGGTCACGGTCGGCGGCAACGCCATCTCGCTCCTCGGCGACAGCGAGGCCACCGGCACCACCGGCGGCACCACGGCCCCGACCGCACCCGCGGCCGGCGGGAGCACCACCGGCGGTGAGGACAGCACCCTCGGAGGCACCCAGGTGGTCGCACCCGTGACCGCCCCCATCGGTGTCACCGGCAACGCCATCTCGGTCACCGACGACGCCACCGTCACCGGCACCACCGGCGGCACGTCCCCGACCGCACCCGCGGCCGGCGGCAGCACCACCGGCGGCGACGACAGCGTCCTCGGCGGGACTCAGCTGGAGCTCCCCGTGACGCTTCCCATCACGATCGGCGGGAACGCGATCTCCGTCGTCGGCGAAAGCACGGTGACCGATCCCGGCACGAACCCCGGAACGGACCCGGGCACGGATCCGGGCACTGATCCCGGAACGGACCCGGGCACCGACCCCGGCACGGACCCCGGCACCAACCCCGGCACCGACCCCGGAGTGAACCCGGGAACGACGCCGAGCACCGGAGCCGGCATCACCAGCATGCCGTGGGCTGCGGGTGCCGCCGCGACGGGTGAGGCCACCGGCCTCGCGATGACCGGTGGCGCCTCGGCCCCGTGGCTGTGGGCCCTCGCCGCTCTCCTGCTGCTGGGAGGTGCGGGCCTGCTGCGCCGTCGCACGGCGTAGGCGCTGAGCCCCGGCGGTGGCGATGTCCTCGGGGGAGGAGACTCGCCCCCGCCGGTGCGCGGCAGCGTCCGCCCGTGCGGTGCAGCCCTCGCTGCGCTTCCTCTGCCGAGCGTGACCGCCGCGCAAACGGCGGATGCCCCGTGGTCCCCCCACCGCGGGGCATCCGTGCGCCCGTTCGACGAGGCGCAGCTTCGTCACGTCGTCCTCGTGGGAAACGAGATGGCAGCCTCTATCCGCCCGGCACCTACGTCCGTCTAGTCCGGCTTCTCCTCCACGAGTCGATACTCGATACCCAGGACGTCATCCGGGTCATGGAAACGGATGGCGCCAGAGCGGAACGGAACGACGATCCCGCTCGGCTCGACACTCCACTCCCCATCCGAGGCTTCTTCAAAGTCCAGAAGGAGATCATTGTTGTCGCGCACGATGCGCCAGGCCCCAGCGGCGTTGAAGTCGTTGTCAGCGTCCCTGTCTTCGAGGGGGTTGTATGACGCGCCGGTGATGGTGAAGGTGCCGTCAGGACGAATCGATAACGTGCCGTGATCGTCATCGACAGCGACCCACTCACCGACCGGAGATGTGACCTCCGGCCCCACACACCCGGTGAGAGAAATGACTGCGGCAATGATGACACTCACCCCTGCCAGGCGTCGGCGGGCGGAGGAGCCCGAATTCATGGGTACACCATTTCGGTCCAGACGATGGTTTGGTGATGTGTGGCCCACTCGCCATCCTTCGCATTCGCTTCTGACATAGCGCCGTATAGCCCAGGGATGTGAGCCCCGCCTGTTCCGGGAATGCGGGTGGCGGAGTCGATGGACGTATCGTTGTTGATCAAATACGTCACTTCCACGCCACCATCCGGTCGGAGTTCGCCGGCTCGGACTTGAACGCGGTAGGAGCCGAGGAATGATTCGGGCAGGTTCTGTGCGCCGAGAACGGCATCAGGGACTGTGCCCATCAACGTGCTGGACACCGCATTGATCCCGTCAACGACAAGCACCCCCGGCTGATCGCTGATGGAACGATCACCGCGGAGTGCTCCGCCGGGAACTAGCGTGCCATCTCGCAAGTCCGCGAGTACTTGCTCCCTCGTTGCAGCAATGTGGGCACTGCGTTTGAGAGCCTGCACGAAGATGTCGCGATCGGTGAGCACGGCTCCGCGCTCGTCACCTGTTCGAAAATGCTCGAACAGGTCCATCACCCGCGCATTCGTGGCATCCCTCCGAGTCCCGGTGACCAGATCGATTGTGCAGTCCAAGTCGCCCCACCCGGCCGACGCAGCTGTCGCAAGCGAAACCGCGAGGTCTTCGTCAGCGGCGGCACGGTCAACCGCAAGTTTCTTCAACGCTGTTGCGGCTGTGCTAACCGCTATGAGGGCTTGCTGCTCGGCATCGATACGGCTCCCTGGGTGGCCGCCGAAGGACACGTCGTTGATCACTCCGTTCACGGCTGCCTGCGCAACTGCAAGCTCGTCCTTCAGAGGTGCGGCCCGCCGGGCGATCTCCGTTACGGCATCCCCATACGCGATGATCGCTTTTCGCGCGGTGGCGATCGCCTCAGTCGACTCCTCGAGACGGGCGCGAAACTCTTCGAGTCGTGCCGGAACGCGTCCGCAGCGCGCCCGGTCCACGCCCCGTCGAGATCATTCCGGATCGACGACACGGTGTCCTGCGCATTCGCGAGTTCAACCAACTGCTCATCGGCCCACGCTGCAGCGGCGACGCACGCCGCGATGTCTCCGACGCCAGGGTCACGGTCCGTCCAATGCGCGCTCACTTCTCCAGCGCTCCGATCGAAATCGTGAGCGCGTCGAGGTGAGCCTGTTCCCCCGCCAGGAAGTCAGCCAATGCCGCATCCACCCCGCCGGCCAGCCCAGTGCTCGTGAACGCGAGGAAGCGTAGAGCATCCGACCATCCGCTGGCGAACGCCTGCGCCGCGGACGCGGCGAGATCGCTCCCGACCGACGAGAGATCAAAGCCAGAGACCTTTCCCCGCACCGACGCGAGATGCCGCAGCGACAAAGCCGCAGCCTCGACGGCCTGAGAATCGACGTGAATACGCGTGTGCATGAATCCCCCCGGATCACTGATCGCACAGCGATTGTATGTGGTCTTCTCACGTTCCCCCGTGACGCCACGGCTGGCCCTGACGCGCTCTCCGCAGACGCGATGCGGGGGCTTAGCCGAGCTCCTGGAGCTCCGCCGTCATGTCGCCGCCTGCGTCTCCGGTGTTGACCGTACCCTTCGGCTCGAAGAGGATCGCGTGCACCTCTTCCTCGGCTTTCGGGCAGTGCTCGACGCCCCGGGGCACCACGAACACGTCGTTCGGGTTCAGGACGACGTCGCGGTCGCGGAGCTGGATCGTCAGGCGTCCGCTCACCACGAAGAACAGCTCGTCGGTGTCGGGATGCGTGTGCCAGACGAACTCGCCCTGCAGCTTCACGACCTTGACGTCGTAGTCGTTGACGCTCGTCAGCCGGTGCGGCTGCCAGTGCTCGTGGATGGTGGACAGGGCCTCGTGCACGTTGCGAACGTCGTCCGTCATGGCCAGCAGCCTATCCTCACGGCAGGACGATCGACCCGTCGGCGTCGACGACGACAGCACTGCCCGGGAAGTCCCGCCGGCCGCGCTCGTCCATCAGGGCGCCGGCCCGACCGGTCGGATCGGGCTCCGGGGCGCCGCCGTCGGCCCCCAAGCGGATCGAGCGGACCTGTCCGCCGAGAAACGTTCCGTCGGCACGGAGACGGACCGACAGGTAGGCGCCGAAGCGCGTCTCCTCCTCGGCCCCGAAGACGCCCCCTCCCGCGAAGTTGCCCAGACTGTACGCGATGAGGCGGCCGCGGTAGAACTCCGCACCCCGGACGACGTGCGGGCCGTGCCCGACCACCAGATCGGCCCCGGCGTCGACGGCCGCGTGCGCGAACGCCTGCGGATCGCCCCGGTTCTCCCCGAAGCTGAGCTCGGTCCCCCCGGTGACCGCGTCGGCCTCCGGTCCCTCGGCACCCATGTGCGCGTGGACGACGACGAGATCGGCCTGCTCCGCCGCCGCACGCACGACCTGACCGACGTGACGCAGGTCGGTGACCCGGTTGAATCCCCCATAGGGCGCGAAACCGACCAGGGCCACGGTGGTCTCCCCTACCCTCGTCACGACGACCTCGTTCCGGTCACCAACGGCGTCGATGCCCTCCGCGCGCAAGACGGCCCTCGTCTCGTCGACGCCCTCCCGGCCGAAGTCGTGACTGTGGTTGTTCGCCTGGTTGAGCACGTCGAAGCCGCGCAGCGTCGCAGCGGCATCCGGCTCGCTGCGGAACGCGAGGCAGTGATCGCTCCCGCCGCACTTGTCGATGCCGGTGTCCGCCGCGATCACCTGCTCCAGGTTGCCGGTGACGATGTCCTCGGTGAGCCAGGGGCGAACCTCGTCGAAGGTCGATCGCCCGCGGTCCGCCGGGATCCCGCGCGCCGCGTCGTACAGCAGGATGTCGCCCACGGCGCCGATGCTGACTTCTCCCGCGCGGGTGCCTGGGCGGTCGGCGATCGCGGCGGGGCGGGCGGGGATCGCCGCCGCGGCGCTGACGGCGAGGCCGACCCCCACCAGGCTCAGCACCGCGACCGGTGTCCGCCAGGGGACTAGGTGTTCGGCGGGCTGATCGTCACCCCCTCCACGAACGCGGAGACGCTCCGGGGCACGAACGTCGGGAAGTCCGGAAACGCCCACATCGCGGCGGCGTGGATGAGGCTCCACAGCAGATACAGGTAGAGGAAGCGCACGACGCGGGGACGGAACACGACGGCCCACGGTCGGGCCAAAGCTGCCGAGGCGAAGTACCCGGACAGGAACAGGAACAACGGCATGAGGAACGGCCAGATGAGGTCGGCCGCGAGACCCCAGGCTCCGGGGAGGGGGATGCCGAGCCGCCAGTCGACCTGCAGGTAGGTCTTCAGCACGACGTGCCAGAACACCACGAGGACGATCAGCAGCCCCTTCGCAGCATCGCCCCAAGGCGCTCTGGACGTCGGGGAGGAGAAGGGGGTCGCCATGCGGTCGAGCCAACAGCACGGCATGTTGCCGCAGCGTATGAGAAATGCCCATTGCTCGTCCTCGTCCCGACGCAGAACGCCCCCTGTCCCGGAGGACAGGGGGCGTTTCGTTCGACAGGCGTCGCCCGTCGGGTGCCTTACTTGGCGGCGACGACCTGCAGCGTGATGACGGCAGTGACGTCCTCGTGCAGACGCACGGTCGCCTCGTGCTCACCGGTCGCCTTGATGGGCGAGGGGATGTGCACCTTGCGCTTGTCGATCGAGCCGAGGCCCGCAGCCGTGACGGCCTCTGCGACGTCGGCGGTCTTCACCGAGCCGAACAGACGGCCTTCCTTGCCGGCCTTCACCGCGAGACGCACCTTGGTGCCCTCGAGGGTGTTCTTCAGGGCCACAGCCTCGTCGCGGTCGTGGATCGCGCGTGCCTGACGCGCAGCCTGGATCGACGCGACCTGCTTTTCGCCACCACGGGTCCACGCCGTAGCGAAGCCCTGGGGGATGAGGTAGTTGCGGGCGTACCCGTTCTTGACCTCGACCACGTCACCGGCGCTACCCAGCCCGGCGACCTCGTTCGTGAGAATCAGCTTTGCCATCTCAGTACCCCTTACCGGCCGGCGCCAGCGTAGGGCAGGAGCGCCATCTCGCGCGCGTTCTTGATCGCGGTGGCGATCAGACGCTGCTCCTGCACCGACACACCGGTGATGCGACGGGCGCGGATCTTGCCGCGCTCCGAGACGAACTTGCGGAGGGTGGCGACATCCTTGTAATCGATGACGCCGACCCGGATGGACTTCGCGGGGGCGGCGTTCTTCGCGCCCTTCCGCGGCTTGCGGCGGTCGCCGCTCGACTTTCCAGCCATTGCTTTTCCTTAGTGATGAGCGGGGTGCGGCCCTTCGACAAGCTCAGGGACCCACCCGTGAAGAAGTGTTTTCAGAAGGGGGTGTCGTCGCCGAAGCTGCCCGGAGTGCTCCAGGCGTCGGCGCTGGTCGACGAGCCGGGCGTGGACCACGGCTCCTCCGACACCTGCTGCTGCTGCGCGGGACGGGACTGTCCCCCGCCGCCACCGCCCGAGGCCGCACGGGTGACCTGCGCGGTCGCGTACCGCAGCGAGGGGCCGATCTCGTCGACCTCCAGCTCGATCGCGGTGCGCTGGTTGCCCTCGCGGTCCTGGTAGGAACGCTGGCGCAGACGACCCTGCGCGATCACGCGCATGCCCTTGGTGAGCGAGCCCGCCACGTGCTCGGCGAACTCACGCCACACCGAGGCGCGGAGGAACAGCGCTTCGCCGTCCTTCCACTCGTTCGCGGCACGGTCGAAGTTGCGAGGCGTCGATGCGATGGTGAAGTTCGCCACCGGCAGCCCGTTCTGCGTGTAGCGCAGCTCGGGGTCGGCGGTGAGGTTGCCCACCACGGTGATGACGGTTTCGCCGGCCATGAGACTTAGGCCTTCGCAGCCTTGGCGGCCTTGCGGGCAGCCTTCTCTTCGGAGCGCTTGGCCTCGGAAGCGATCATCGCCTGAGCCTCTTCGGCGCGGAGCACCTTGGTGCGCATGATCTGCTCGTTCAGCTTGAGCTGACGGTCGAGCTCCTGCGTGGCGGCGCTGGTCGCGGTGAAGTTGACGACGGCGTAGATGCCCTCGGTCTTCTTCTGGATCTCGTAGGCGAGACGGCGCTTGCCCCAGATGTCGACGTTCTCGATAGAGCCACCATCGTTGGTGATGACCTTCAGGAACTTGTCGAGCGTCGGGGCGACCTGGCGCTCGTCGATCTCGGGGGTCAGAATGACCATGAGTTCGTACTGGTGCGTCACTTACCCACCTCCTTCGGACTAGAACGGCTCTCGGGGATTTCCCGGGAGCAGGAGGGTGTGTGCACGTGCCCGCCCGTGGAATCCCGAATGGACGCCGCAAGGCAGACAACCTCGACAGTCTAGCGGAGTTTCCTCGGAACCGCCTCCCGCACATCCGCTCCGTCCTTGGCATGCTGGAGGGCGTGCCTGGTGACGGTCATCGGCACGGACCTGGAGGGGGGCGCCATGCGCGTCAACAAGTGGGGGGTCGGCGTCGTTCTCGCCGCCGCCGTCATGCTCACCGGATGCTCGGCGGGAGCGTCGGACAAGCCTGCCGAGTCGAAGCCGAGCGGGGCTGCATCGCAGGAGGCCGAAGCGCCGTCCTCCGACTGCCCCGAACTGGCCGACGGCGCCACCGTCGACGGCTCGGCCCTCGGCGCCTGCATCGCCGAGGCCATGACCGACACCGCCGGCTACGCCGCCAAGACCGTCGTGATGGGCATGGAGTCCACCACGCGCTTCAACCCGTCCGAGAAGGCGCTGGAGTCGCTCTCGCCGATGGGCTCGATCGTCGCGATCGGCGACGACGTCTGGGTGAAGTCGCCGTCCAGCGACTGGCAGGCCGCCGACCCGTCGTCGAGCGACCCCATCATCGCCGGCCTCAGCACCACCGCGAAGGACGTCACCGCGATGGACCCCGCCGAGACGGCGAAGGCCATCACGGGCGACTTCACCGTGACCGGCACCGGCGAGCGCCTCGGCCAGAAGGTCTACCTCGTCAGCGGCACCGTCGAGCAGGCGGGCACGCCGGTCGAGGTCGTGTTCGAGGTCACCGAGGACTACGTCAACCTCGCCTCGACCAGCTCCGCGACCGTCCAGGGGCAGTCGGTCGACATCGCCCTCGAGATCACCGAGTGGGACGTGAAGCAGGACATCGTCGCGCCGCTCTGATCGGACGAGACACGCGAAGGGCCGGAGCGCACGCTCCGGCCCTTCGCCGTCACCACGACCGGTGGCGGAGGAAGGAACGGAGGCCGTCGATGCACCTCAGATATGACCCCGAAGCGGATGCCGCCTACCTCCCGGTCGGGCGTGAGCTCCACGCGGGTGAATCCGTCGCGCAGGTACCGGAGATACGCAACCCGCACGGGGCCGGGGAAATCATCCTCGATTTCGACGCCGACGGGCACCTCCTCGGAGTCGAGATCCTTCAGGCGTCGAAGCTCCTCCGTGCCGAAGACCTCGATCGGGCCCGACGCATCTCGAACGAGTCTCCCTGACGAAGGTCTGACCACGAAGGAGGACGGCACAGCGGTGATCGTTATCGGCGTCGGGATGAGACACGAGAAGGCACCGGCGTGCTCGCTCCGGCGCCGTGTCGTATATCGCCGAGCCCCTCGACTGCAATGTAACATTACAGCGCACGAATGCGGCGGGTACTCTCATGACGTTCGACTACTCCACCGGAGTCACAGTGGAGGACATTCGTATCGACTCCTGCAAAGTGAAGACGCTGATCTCGAAGTATGGCGTCGTCAAAGACGCGGCTGGCCTGGCGGGACTCCTCGGAGCTCGGTTCTGGCCTGTCGGCGTCACGGCCGGCGTCGTCTTCGGATGGGCGTGGAACAATCAGTCTCAGTTGATCGGCTGCTCCCGTAGCGGGAAGGGCATCCGGCTCCGCCAGTGGGCCGGCATCATCACCGGATGCTACTCCCAATGAACGAGAGGACCGGATCATGACGCTCTACTCAGGACGATGGATCGCCTCCGCGACCCTGCTGGTTGTGGCCATTGCTGTGCTCATCCTGCGTATGCAGGGTCTCATCAGCGACACCGCCAGTTCGATACTGATGGCGGCGCTGCTGGCGATCGCCATCACCGTCGGGATCGCCATGTCGATCCGACGCCACCGGCGGTCGCGGTCACGCACGCACTCCGACTGACGGAGCATGTCGGCGCGGGTCGCCGTATCCGGCGTCAGTAGGCGACGGGAGGCACCTCGGCCCAGACCGCGCGGTCGTCGGCGGAGGGGGCATCGGGGATGCGCCCGGTGCCGTCGGGCTCCGGGATCGCGGCGAGCAGCGCCTGCGTGTAGGGGTGCCGCGGCGCCGCCCAGAGCTCGTCGGTCGGCCCGGATTCGAGCACCCTCCCGCCGAACATCACGAACGTGCGGTCGGCGATGCGGCGCACGACGGCGAGATCGTGGGAGATGAAGAGCATCCCCGCGCCGGACTCGGCCACGAGATCGCGCATGAGTCCCGCGACACTCGTCTGGGTGGACGCGTCGAGAGCGGAGATGGGCTCGTCGGCGACGAGCAGCGAGGGACGCGCCGCGAGCGCCCGGGCGATCGCGATGCGCTGCTTCTGCCCGCCGGAGAACTGATGCGGGAAGCGGGTGCGCACCTCGGCGGGCAGTCCGACCCGCTCCAGCCACTCCTCCACGGTGGAACCGGCGGCACCGCGCGCGCGGGCGGTCGCGATGCCGTCGGAGATCTGGTCGCCGATCCGCCGGCGCGGGTTCAGCGAGGTCGCCGGGTCCTGGAAGACCATCTGGATGCCGGTGAGCGCCGTGTCACGACGACGGATCCCCAGCGGTGCGACGGGGGTGCCGCGGAACGACACCGTCCCGGCGGCGGTCTTCTCGATGCCGACGACGGCGCGGGCCAGGCTCGACTTGCCGCTGCCGGACTCGCCCACGAGGGCGACCGTCTCCCCTGCCGCCACGCTCAGCGAGACGCCGTTCACCGCGATCACGGGCGGGTTGCCCGGGTACCGCACCACCACGTCGCGGGCGTCGAGGACGCTGACCTCACTCATCCGCGGCCTCCTCGGGGCTCTCGTCGATGCGCGACCCCGGCAGGGCCGCGAGCAGCATGCGGGTGTACTCGTGCTGCGGGGCGCGGAAGAGCGTCTCCCGATCGGCGAGCTCGACGATGCGGCCGTCCTTCATGACGGCGACCGTATCCGCGATCGCGCTCATCACGCCCAGGTCGTGGGTCACGAGCAGCACGGCGAGGTTCCTCTCGGTCGCGAGGTCGCGCAGGAGCTTCAGGATCCCGGCCTGCACCGTCACGTCGAGGGCGGTCGTCGGCTCGTCCGCGAGCAGCACCTCCGGGTCGCACGCGAGGGCGCACGCGATCGCGATGCGCTGCCGCTGTCCGCCGGAGAACTGATGGGGATACCGCTTCAGGGCCTCGGCCGGGTTCGGCACCTGCACGGTCTGGAGCAGCTCCACCGCCCGCTCGCGCGCAGCGGCGCCCTTGAGTCCGAGGTGCACGCGCATGTGGTCGGTGAGCTGACGGCCGACCGGCAGCTGCGGGTGCAGCGAGGCCGACGGGTCCTGGAAGACCATCGCGATGCGCTTCCCGCGGACGCGGTTGAGCCCGCGCCGGTTGCGACCGACGAGCTCCTCCCCCGCGAGCAGGATCGAGCCGCCGGTCTTCGCCTGTCGCGGCAGGAGGCCGAGCACCGCTAGGGAGGTGAGAGTCTTGCCGGAGCCCGACTCCCCCGCGAGACCGTGGATGCGCCCGGGTTCGAGCTCCAGGGACACGCCCTTCACGAGCGGACGGCCGATGTCGATCGTGAGGTCGCGGATGCTCAGCGTCGCCGTGCTCTGCGCGGTCATGCGGGCACCCCCGTCGCGGAGGCGGTGTGCTCCGCCTGCTTCTCGTGTGTGATCTCGGCGGTCGGGTCGAGCACGTCGCGCATCGCGTCGCCGAGGAAGTTGAACGCGAGCACCACGGTGAGGATCGCGAGGCCGGGGAAGACTCCGAGCCACCAGGCGTCGAAGTTCTGCATCGCCCCGGAGATCATCGACCCCCACTCCGCCGTCGGCGGCTGCGCGCCGAGACCGAGGAAGGAGAGCCCCGAGAGGAGCAGGATCGCCGCGCCGATGTCGAGCGTCGCGAGCACGAGGACCGGGCCGGCGATGTTCGGCAGGATGTCGACGAAGAGCGTGCGCAGCGGCGAGTGCCCGAGCAGGCGGCCCGCGATCACATAGTTCTGCCCGCGGAGACCGAGCACGATGCTGCGGGTGACACGGGCGTACTGCGGCCACGAGACCACGATCGCGGCGATGACGGCGTTGAACAGCGAGGGGCCGAGCGAGGCCGCGACCACCATGGCGAGGATCACGGTCGGGAACGCCATGAAGAGGTCGGTGATGCGCATGAGTGTCTCGTCGACGGCGCGCCCGAAGTACCCGGCGACCGCGCCGACGAGGGTGCCGATGATGAGGGCGGCGATCACGAGCATGAGCGCGAGCGGCAGACTCACCGTCGCGCCGGTCATCAACCGGGAGAAGATGTCGCGGCCGTTGCCGTCGGTACCGAGGATCGTGTCGATGCCCGGCGGCTGCAGACGGGGCAGCACCTGCGCGTTCGGCGGATAGGGCACCCACCACTGCGCGGTGAAGGCGACGATGATCCAGGCACCGGCGATGACGGTGCCGATGATGCCGAGCGGGGTGCGCCAGGCGCGCGGCCAGCGGAAGCGGAAGCGTCCGGCGGGGGTCGCTGCGGCGATGCGGCTCATGCGATCCTCACTCTCGGGTCGAGCACGCCGTAGAGCAGGTCCACGATGAAGTTGATGAGGAGGTAGATGACACCGACCACGAGACCCACGCCCATGATGCCGGGCAGGTCGAGGTTCGCGGCGGAGTTGTAGGCGTAGGTGCCCAGCCCCGGCCAGGCGAACACCGACTCGACGAGCACGGTTCCGGAGAGCAGGGCCCCGAACGCGACACCCACCACCGTGAGGATCGGGAGCGATGCTCCACGCAGCACGTAGTCGAGGATGACGCGCATGGCCGGCAGGCCCTTGGCACGTGCCGCGCGCACGTAGTCGCTGCCGAGGACCTCGAGCACCGAGGTGCGGATGAAGCGGGTGAGCAGTCCGATGGTCACGAGCGAGAGCACCATGACCGGCAGTGCGAGGTGTGCGAGGGCGTCGAAGAAGCCGACCGCGTCGCCGTTGAGGAGGTAGTCGACCGTGTAGAGCCCGGTCACGCGGGGCGGCGGGGTGATCGACGGCGAGATGCGTCCGGAACCCGGGGCGATCCGCAGCTCCAGGAAGAACACGTAGAAGCTGACCAGCGCGAGCCAGAAGGTCGGGACGCTGAGCCCGACGAGCGTCACGACGCGGATGACCTGGTCGGTGACGAGTCCGCGGCGGTAGGCGGCCAGAGTGCCGAGCACGATGCTGACCGCGAGGCTGACGATGATCGCGCCGATCGCGATCTCGATCGTCGCGGGCACGGCGGTGGCGAGGTCGCTGGTGACCGGGCGTCCGGTCACCAGCGACGTGCCGAGGTCCCCGCGGAGCAGGTTCCCCATGTAGATGAAGTACTGCACGAACAGTGGCTGGTCGAGTCCGTTCGCCTTGATGAACGCCTCGCGCGTCGCGGGGTTCTGCGACGCGCCCTCACCGAGCGCGGCCGAGACCGGGTCTCCCGGCACCAGGTTGGTGAGCGCGAACGTGACGATGGTCACGCCCACCAACAGGAGCAGAGAGGTCCCGGCCCGCCGCAGCAGGTATCCGACGAGAGGCGAGCGGCGCCGCTGCGCCTGCCTCTGCACGGCCACTGTCGTCATGGTGATCCGCTCAGCCGGCCGGCTGGATCTCGGCGATGTCCATCTCCCACACGGAGTTGTAGACGGCGCCGGACACGCTGGAGGCGGAGGAGATGTTGCGACCGGGGACGATCAGCGGCACGAACGGGCCCTCGGCCTGCATGGCCTCGGCGAACTCGGTGAAGGCCTCGGTGCGCTGCTCGGCGTCGGTCGCGGCGGCCGCACCGGCGGCGATGCCCGCGATCTCCGGGTTGGCCTCGGCCGCCCAGCCGGCGCGGAGACCGACCTTCAGACCCGGGGCGAAGGGCAGGAAGTTCGCGGAGTCGGCGTAGTCCGGACCCCAGAACCACAGGCCGAAGCCCTCGGTGCCGTTGACGTACGCGTCGAGCTCGGTCGCGAACGGTGCCGGAGCCAGGTCGACGGCGATGCCAGCGTCCTCGAGCTGCGCCTGGATGCGCTCCGCGAGCGGGGTGAACTCCACGCCGCCGACCGGGTAGTCGTTCGGGAACTGGAGTTTGAGGGTCTGACCGGTGTACCCGGCCTCCTCCAGCGCGGCCTTCGCCTTGTCGAGGTCCTGTTTCACGCCGCTGTCGAGGGCGCCCTCGAACCCGGGCGGGATGACGCCGGTCGCCTGGACGGCGCCGGCACCGGCGAGCTCGAGCAGCGCGTCGTAGTCGAGCGCGTAGCGGATGGCCTCCGCGATCTTCACGTTCGCGAGGTCACCGCCGGCCTCGCCCTGGTTGAGCAGCAGGAAGATGGTCTGGCCGGACGGGACCGAGTCGACGCTGATGTCATCGCCGAGACCGGCGACCTGGTCGCCGTTGAGGTCCATCGCGACCATCGAGTCGCCGCCCTTGAGGTTGGCGAGCTGGGTCGCGCTCTCCGAGACGTTGCGCACGACGACGCGGCTGTAGGCCGACTCCTCGTCGCCGTTGTACTCGTCGTTGCGCGTGAGCACGACCTGCGAGCTGAGGTCGAGGGTGTCCAGCACGAACGGGCCGGAGCCGGCGGACTCGCCGTCGAGGAAGCCCTGGGCGCTGTCCGAGCCGTCGGTGCTCCCGCCGTTCTCCATGACGACGTCGGCGTTGACGATGCCGAGCGCCGGGTTCGCGAGGATCGCGGGGAGCTGCAGCAGCGGGGTCTCCGAGGTGAAGCGGATGGTCTTGTCGTCGACCTCCTCGATCGTCAGGCCGCCGAGCAGGAAGTTGGGCTTGGCGTCCGCCATCCCCTGGATCCGCTGCAGCGAGAACACGACGTCCTTCGCCTCGATGGGCGAGCCGTCGGAGAACACGCGGTCGCCTTCGAGCGTGAAGGTGAACTCGGTCGCCTCGTCGTTCTGCTCCCACGACGCGAGGCCGGGGACCGGAGTGGAGACGTCGGATCCCTCGAAGTCGACGAGGGTCTCGTACAGCGCCTTCGCGATCATGTTGCCGGTCGGGTCGTACGTGTGACCCGGGTCGGTCGTCTCGATCGAGAACGCGGTGTCGATGACGAGGGAGTCGGATCCCTGGGACGACTCGGAGTTGTTCGCGGAGTTCCCTCCCGAGCAACCTGCGAGCGCCAGGAGCGCGACGGCTCCGAGCGCGATGACCGGCGTGATACGGCGTGACGACATCAGGGCCTCCAAGGGCGAGGAGTACATTCGGGTGCGGCCGCCACCGATGTGGACGACCGGGGATCAGATTCGCATCATATGCGACGATGTGTCCAGCAAGTGCGCGTCACACAGGCACGCATTGTCGTGAAGCTCGGATGTGAGGAGCAATATGTCCAGCAAGGACGCGGATCCGTCGAAGCAATCTGGACGAAGTGCCGCCCCCTTGGATGAGACGGCGTACAGAATCCTCGATGTGCTGCGCGATAACGGTCGCGTCTCGATCGCCGCGCTGGCCGAGAAGGTCGGCATCTCCCGGGCCAGTGCGTACACGCGGGTCGAGTCGCTCGTGCACGACGGCGTCATCACCGGATTCAGCGCCCGCGTGGATCAGGCCAAGGCGGGGCTGTCGATCGGGGCCCTCGTCTTCGTGACGGTGATGCCGCAGGCCTGGGCCTCGTTCCGGGAGCGGATCATCGAGATGCCGGATGTCGAGTGGTGCGCGATCACGACCGGCGAGCACGATGCGATGCTGCTCATCCGCGCCGTCGACGTGAGCGGTGTGCACGAGTTCTCGACGGGGGTCATCGCGCAGCTTCCCGAGGTGCGGACGGTGGTCAGCGTCGTCGTGCTCGACGAAGTGATCCGGCGGCCCTACCTGCTTCCCGGAGACCTGCCCGAGCGGCAGACCGAGGTGCCGCTGGGGATGACCCGGTGGACGCCGGCCTCCCCCGGCCGGGATGCGCTCCCGCCGCGCTGAGTCAGGCGGCCGGGATCTCCTCGACGACGCTGAGCTGCGGGAGGCCGTGCATCTCGTAGTGCTCCACCAGGCGGATGCGGCCGTCCGCGGTCAGCTCCAGCTCGCTCTCGCCATCGCCGGTGACCACAGCGCCGTCGGCCTTGAGCACATGGACGAACGAGACCCAGATCGTGTCGCCGGTGCGCGTGCCGACGAACTTCCCGAAGGTGACCGTGTCGCCCTCGTAGCCGCCCCAGATCGCGCCGTCGCGTTCGAAGTACTCGAAGACGCTGGGGGCGTCGGGGTCGACGGCGGAGGTCGTGGACGAGACCATGCGGAAGCGTCGGCCGTCGAGGGAGGGGAGGGTGGCGGTGGCAGTCACCCCTCGATTATGGGGGATCACCGATCCGACGACCGCGCGTAATGAGATGGCTGATCGTGC
Organism: Microbacterium sp. MMO-113; assembly: GCF_037148555.1. Taxonomy (NCBI): domain Bacteria; kingdom Bacillati; phylum Actinomycetota; class Actinomycetes; order Micrococcales; family Microbacteriaceae; genus Microbacterium; species Microbacterium sp. MMO-113. The sequence goes on from NZ_JBBCTD010000004.1 coordinate 455,377, forward strand.
GTCTCTCCGGTGCGCCCGATCCGGACGGCGCCTGAGAGAAGGAGATCCCATGACCATTCGCACCGATCCCTGGCCGGCCGGGACGCCCACCTGGGTCGACCTGGGCGCGGACGACGTGACGGCCGCGACGGCCTTCTACGCCGCCCTCTTCGGATGGGAGTACTCCTCCGGCGGAGAGGAGTCCGGCGGCTACCTGCTCGCCACCCTCGACGGGGCCGCCGTGGCCGGGATCGGCCCGAAGCAGGACCCGGGTACGCCCTCCGTGTGGACCACGTACCTCGCCACGGACGACGTGGATGCCTCCGCCCGTGCCGTCTCCGCGGCCGGCGGTCAGGTGATCGCGGAGCCGTTCGATGTGATGAGCTCGGGACGCATGGCGATCGTCGCCGATCCGGGTGGCGCCGCGCTCGGGCTGTGGCAGGCGGGCGACCACATCGGCGCGGGCCGCGTGAACGAGCCGGGCACCTTGGTGTGGAACGAGCTCCACGCGAGGGACGACGTCGCGGCGCGCGCCTTCTATGCGTCCGTTTTCGGCTACGAGTACCGCGACGTCGGCGGCGAGGGGTTCGTCTACGCGACCTTCACCCGCGCGGGCGACGGTGCCGAGGTCGGCGGCATCCTCCGCGACGCCGAGCTGCCGGCCGGCGCGCCCGACCACTGGCTCACCTGGTTCGCCACCGGGGACGTCGACGCCAGCGCTGCACGTGCCGAGGAGCTGGGCGGGAAGCTGCGGGTGCCCGTGTCGGACACCCCCTTCGGACGCGCTACCGTCGTACAGGGGCCGCAGGGCGAGGTCTTCGGCCTGATCGCCCTCGCCACCCGCTGAGCGACGCGGCACCGGTGCGGCGCGTGCCGCGCCGGTGCCTTGCAGCCGGCCGGGCATGCCCCCGGTAGCGTGTGTGCAATGGAATGGATCGCAGACCCCGGCGTCGGCGCATGGTTGCGCCAGACCCTCGACGACGGTCTGGGCAGCATGCACGCGGTCGTTCCCCGCGGCTTCCCCGCGTACGCCCGGGTGTTCCATCCCGCCACGGTGCGGGAGAGTCCCACGGCGGCGGATTCCGAGGTACGCGTCAGCTGGGCGGACACCGCCGCCGCCTTCGGCACGACGATGCACGCGGAGGCGCAGTGGCACCGGATCGTGCGCACTCCCGTCGACGCCGATTGGCGGACCCGCATCGCTCCGGACGGCCGTGAGTTCACGGCGCCGCTGGAGGGCGCGCTCGACAGCGACCTCGTGGCGGTCCTGGCCGGACACCTCGCCGCCCACACCGCGACGCCGCACGAAGGGGTCGTCGCGCTCTGGGAGGGGTTCGGCGGTCTGGTCGGCTTCTTCGGAGACGGGCCGTCCCGTGTCTTCCTCACGTTCACCGAAGACCCGCACCATCAGGCGATGCTCGACCGCAGCACGCACGACCCCTTCAACAACGTCTTCCGGAAGCCCACCTGGCAGGACGGCATCCTCTCGCGCGAGATCTCCGAAGGGCCCCGGCTGCAGCTCCCCGGGCGCGACTACGTGCTGTTCTCCGGAGGCGCCCAGGCCTTCGCGGATCCGGACTGGGTGCTCGGCGTGCCGTGGCGCGACCGGATCGGCGAGGAGCACGGCTTCCCGCCCGCCGCTCAGAGTCCGAACCTCCTCTGGCCCGCCGATCACGCCTGGGTGATGGTTTCGGAGATCGACTACGACTCCACGATCGTCGCGGGCTCGCCCGACCTCATCCGCGCGATCTGCACGGACGAGCGGCTGGAGGCGAAGGCCCTGCGCGAGGGCGCCGACCTCACGTGGGACGCCGACGAGGTCAACCGGTGACGTCTCCGCAGGCATCGGCGTCGTTCGATGCACGCCCGCTCACCGATCCGGTCGACCCGGCGGCCGTGCGTGCCTTCGCGGCGGAGCTCCGGTCCCGCCGGACGACAGGCATGACGGTGTCGTCGATCATCGGCATCGTAGCGGTGGCGATCGCCGGCCTCGTGCTGCTCCCGATCCTCGCCTCCGTGGTGGTGGCACTGGCGGCGAGCAGCGGCTCTCCCGCGTCGGCGGCGATCCCCCTCGTGCTCCTCCTGCTGGTGGCCGCGGGGGTGGGCGTGCTCATCTGGATGGGCGTCCGCAACGCGCGCACCGCCCGGTACCGCCTGCACCGGTTTGCCCAGGCCAACGGCATGACGTACGAGCCGCGCGTGGACGATCCGCCGCTCCCCGGCATGATCTTCCACCTCGGCCGCTCGCGCATGGCCACCGACCTGGTCCGCGGCACGAGTCCGCGGTTCGTGGAGTTCGGCAACTACCAGTACACGGTGCAGTCCGGGAAGAACTCGACGACGTATCGGTGGGGCTATGTGGCGGTGAAGCTGGATGTGCCGCTGCCGAACATCGTGCTCGACGCGAAGGGCAACAACGGCTTCGGCTCCAACCTGCCGGCCTCGTTCCGGCGGGCGCAGCGTCTCTCCCTCGAGGGTGACTTCGACCAGCACTTCACCCTGTACTGCCCGGAGGGCTACGAGCAGGACGCTCTCTACCTCTTCTCGCCCGACATCATGGCGCGCTTCATCGACAACGCCGCGCAGCTCGACGTGGAGATCGTCGACGACTGGCTGTTCCTCTACACGCCCCGCCGCGCCTCCACGCTCGACCCGGCGACCTGGGCGTGGCTGTTCGGGACGGTGGGGGCGCTGTTGACCAAGCTCGACCAGTGGGCGCGGTGGCGCGATGACCGCCTCGCCGCCGCCGCGACGCCCGGGGGGCACGCTCTCCCGTTCGCCCCGCCGGTCGGGATGATCACCCCACCGCCGGGGGTCGCGCCGCAGGGTCGGCGCCTCAAGCGCACGGGCGCCTGGGTGCCGATCCTCGTGGTGATCGGAGTCGCGGTCTTCTGGATGCTCAGCCGCTGGAACTGACGGGGCAGCCTCAGCCCGTTCCCGGCGGGGAGGTCACGAGCTCCATCCCGGTGATCAAGACCCCTCCCGCGCTTGTGTCCGATCCCAGCGTTACCGATGCACCCGCGGTGCCCGGGGGGAGGGGAACGCGGACGGTGGTCGTCTTCGCGCCGTCGTCTCCGACGCCCGGGATGCGAAGCCCCGGGGTGTCCGAGCCGAGTGCCACCCGGCTCGATGCGACGCGGATGTCGAGCTGCACGCCCGCCGGATCACTCTTCCGGAACGGCATCAGATGCAGGACAACCGTCCGGGCGGCTGTCGAGGGCTGACCCGTGGATACGGAGAGAGTGCCTCCGGGTTTCCAGTCGGCGAGGAGATAGGGGCCACCCGGGCGGGCCACGACATCACTGTCATCCGGGCAGGAAGTTGTTCCCGGTGCCACCGGCTCCATCAGATCGACGATGCGACATCGCTGAACACTCGCGTCTTCGGTCTTCAGCGCTCGGGCCGCCGGTTCCTGTGCGGCGTCCACGAGCACCCGTCGTGGTGCGAGGGTATGCACGAACCAGTCGGCTCGGTATCCCAGCCATTCGGACGGCACGGCGGTGGCCGCATCCGTCATGAACGAAGGGAAGGAGGCATCATCCACGGCTTTCGCCCACCCGACCGCGGTCGTGACCATCAGCGCGCGCGCCTCTTCTCCGGAGGGACAGGACGGGCTGGCCGGCTTGCTCCCGCAGTCCAACCGATCGTCGGCGAGCTCCGGGGCCGCGTTGAACTGGGTGTGGCCGAACGAGCCGACCGTCGCCACGGCCAACGGGCTGCGGCGATCGACGCCGAAGTGAGCGGCCGCCCACTGGACGGAATCGCTGGGGACATCGCGATCTCGTCCGCCCACGATCCCGAGGCTGGGGACGTCCAGGGGCGGGTCATCGAGCGACTCCCCTTCGTTGTTGCCGACGTCGTGCGCCGTCGCGAGATACAGCGCGCCGCGCGTGGTGATTCCCGCCTTCGCGGCTTCCTCGGCGGCGGCGCGAATCATCATCCCCGACCGTGAATGGGCGATCCAGAGGATCGACGAGGTATCCACCGCTCGGACCCGGGCGTCAGCCTCCGAATCCGATCCGACGAGCCGCTTCCTGGCCTCGCTTTGGTCAACCGCACGACTCAGCGACTCCACCTGGTCCAGCACGACACGACGCCAGGCCCGGGTCTGATCGTACGATCCCCCTCGCGCGAGCTGCCCGACGAAGACGGGGGCAAGATCGGGCGCGAGGACCGCGTAACCCTGGGCGGCGAGCTTCTCGGCGAGGTAGTCCATCCCGGCGTCATAGCGGATGGAATCGGCGCCTCAGCACGGGTAGCGGAAGCTCGAATCGGCACAGGTCGCCGCACGCAGATGGCCGATCACGATCAGACGCGCGCGGGTGGACGACGATCGGGCGGGCAGAGTGAGAGTGCCGCGGAGCGGGCTCATGAACTCCTCCGGCTGCGGCGGATCCCCGATGGCGACGTTGCCGAGATCGAAACGCACGCGCGTGACGCCGTTTCGAGTGCGGACCTCCGGCGGTACGATCTCGCGATCACCAGGCGCCTTCGGGCCATCGTCGGCGATTGCGGCAGGGTCTTCGCTGGACGGCGAGGGCGACGGCGACGGCGTGTCATCGGCGGCCGCGCACCCGGCGAGCACCGTCAGGAGGATGACAAGGAGCCCGGCCTTTCCGAGACGGGGGCGCTTTCGGTCGGCCTCAGGCCAGTATCGGGCCATCTCTCCCTTCCCGCGCTCCACCTGGCTCTGTATAGGGGAATGCGCAGGTAACATCTTACCTGCCAGACGCCAAGAACATCGGCGACCCGACTCCGGCGTCCCGCACCCTCGACAACACCCTGGTGACGACGATCCTGTTCGTCATCCTGGCCGTCGTGCTCATCGCCTTCGCTCGGACGTGGCTCGCCTTCTTCTCGCGCGGCACCCTCGAGATGCTCTGGACGCGCGGCTCTGCACTCCTCGCTCGCGAGAGAAAGGCCGGGCCGGAGACCGATGTGGGGGTGGGTGCCGTTCTGGGGAACCGACGCCCACCCCATCCCCCCTCGGGATCGAAAGGAATTCGACGTTCCCTCCGCATTGACGGTTGAACCGTCCCGCCCGTGGTCAGCTGGGGACTGACGCTGCGTGGCGATACCCGGATGGTATACCGGCGGACGTTGCACCCGGTTGCGTCCATGCACGGGAATGCACTATCCCGCGCGGCGCTCAGCGGTGCATCGAGCTGTCGGCCGCGGCCCCGCTCGCGGTGTCCGCGGCCAGGACCGCGTCGAGCGTCCGCCAGGCGTCCGCAGCGCGCATCGCTTCTCCGACGTGCCGTGCGCGGTCCCGGAACGTCGGGTCGGCCAGCACCCGGCGCACGGCTTCGGCCACCTGCCCGGGCTTCGGCGCATTCGTCCGCAGGTTGATGCCCACCCCGGTCCACCCGACTCGGGCGGAGACCTCGACCTTGTCCTCCGTCTGCCCCGCGACCACCAGCGGGACGCCCTCGGCAAGGGCCTGCTGCACCCCGCCGAAACCGCCGTTCGTGACGAACACGTCGACCTCCGGCAGCAGCCGGTCGTAGGGCAGGTACTCGGCGACCCGGACGTTGGCCGGGAGCTCCGCCGGGAGCGCGTCGACAGGACGTCCACCGGTGGAGACGACCACGAGGGCGTCCGTTGCCGCGAGCCCGGCGATCGTGGGAAGCACGAGCTGACCGAAGTCGGCGTTGGCGATGGTGCCCTGACTGACATGGATCACGGGCCGCCGGCCGTCCAGGTCGGACCACCATGCGGGCAGCGGCACGGCCGACGCCGCCGCGGGCAGGGGTCCGGCGAAGTGCACGGACGACGGGAGGTCGGAGCGCGGGTACTCGAACGCGGGCACGGAGAACTGCACGTACGCATCGGCGCGGCCCGCCCAGTCGAGCACGAAACCGCCGAGATCGCGGCCGACCGCCTCGCGCGCCATGGCGTCGGCCTCCTTCTGCACGCCGCCGAAGATCACGCGCTCCGCCACGGCACGGAGGAAGGCGTTGCGCACCCGCCCGAACAGCCCGCGCATCGGCGTGACTCCGAGCCCGAACGGGGCCGTGTCGACACTGCGGGCGCCGAGCGGGAAGATGCCGAGGACCACGACCGGGGGCCGTTCGGCCTTCGGCAGCCGCTGCAGCAGCGCCGCACCGACGAACAGCGGCTCGGTGAGGACGGCGTCGACGCGGTTCCGCGCCAGCTCGACGCGCACGGCCTCGAGCTGAGCCCGGCCCGGGCGGATGAAGAGAGTGCTCATGTCGAAGCGGAGGGCGGCCACCCCGGTGAGTCCTTCACGCTCGGGGAACGCGCCGTTCGCGTCGTCGAGATCGACGTCGGCCTCCGCCGGCAGCGGACGGAACCGCGCGCCCGCCGCGGTCACCTGCTCCTCGTAGCGGGTGCTCGTGAGGAAGAGGACGTCGTGCCCCCCTGCGACCAGGTGCCTGGCGACCTGCAGCAGCGGGAGCACATGCCCGTGGGCGGGGGTGCAGGTGAGGAGGTAACGGGACATGGCGGCTCTCTCGATAGGGTTGGTTGTACCGTTGAAGTATTCATAACCCTCAAAGGAAAGTCAATGACGTCGAGTGCACGCCCGTACCGCTCCGCCCTGCGGACCCGACAGGCGGAGGAGACCCGCGCGCGCATCGTCGCGGCGGCCGCCCGCCTGTTCGCCGCGCAGGGATACCAGGCGACGACGATCTCCGCGATCGCCAAGGAAGCCGGGGTCTCCGCGGAGACGGTGAAGACCACGGCGGCGAAGGCGGAGTTGCTCATCGCCGCCTTCGAGGTCACCTTCTCCGGCTCGGAGGCCGCCGAGACCCTCGCCGACACCGAGGCCGGCTCCGGGTTGACGACTCTGCCGGACGACGTCTTCCTCGACGCGGTCATCACGCAGATCGCCGCCGCGAACGAGCGGGGGCATGCCCTCTGGACGGTCCTCCTGGGCGCGGCGCTCTCCGATCCGGTCGTCGACGCCGCCCTTCAGCGCATCCTCGCGAACCGGGCGGCGGACTACCGGGGGTTCGCGGCGGAACTGCAGCGCCGGGGCATCGTCGACTCGGACCACGACGGCGACGCCCTCGCCGACGTGCTGTCGTTCCTGCTCTCACCGGAGAGCCACCAGCAGCTCGTCGGGCAGTCCGGCTGGTCGCCGGACCGCTACCGCTCCTGGCTGCGGAGTGCTGTGCTCGCCGCGGCCTCTCCGTCGGCGTGACGACTCACCGCGCGGACCAGCCGCCGTCCATCGTGTAGCTCGCGCCGGTCACCATCCCGGCGGCGTCGGCGGCGAGCCAGACGGCAAGGCCGGCGACCTCCTCCGGCTCCACGAGGCGTTTGATCGCGGCTTCGGTGAGGAGCACCTTCTCCAGGACCTCGTTCTCCGGGATGCCGTGGACCCGCGCCTGGTCGGCGATCTGGCGCTCCACGAGAGGCGTGCGCACGTATCCGGGATTGATGCAGTTGCTCGTGACGCCGTACGCGGCGCCCTCCAAGGCCGTCACCTTCGACAGCCCTTCCAGGCCGTGCTTGGCCGCCACGTAGGCCGCCTTGAACGGCGAGGCGCGAAGACCGTGGACGCTCGACATGTTGATGATCCGTCCGAAGCCGCGCTCATACATCGCCGGGAGTGCGGCGCGAGTCAGCAGGAACGGCGCCTCGAGCATCAACTGCAGAAGGAGCGAGAACTGGGCGGGGTCGAAGTCGTCGATCGGGCTGACGTGCTGCACGCCTGCGTTGTTGACGAGGATGTCGGTGTCGAGGCGGAGTGCGGCCAGTGCATCGCGGTCGGTGAGGTCGATCTGCCACGCCTCCCCGCCGATCTCGTCGGCGAGGGCTTCGCCCGCGTCGCCGTCGATGTCGGCGACCGTCACCCGGGCGCCCGCCTGCGCGAAGGCTCTCGCGCAGGCAGCACCGATCCCACTCGCTCCCCCCGTGACGAGAGCACGACGTCCGTGCAGATCCGTCATGCGGCACTCACAGCCGCGGTGCGGGCGTTCGTGCGGGCGGCATCCGCGTCGTCGATGGCCTGCAGAGAAACGCCCTTCGTCTCCCGCAGCGAGAGTACCGCGATCGCCGTGACGATGCAGGCGAACACGATGTAGAGAGCGATCGGCAGCCAAGAGCCGAAGTCCCGGAGCCACTGGATCGCCAGGATCGGCGCCAGCGACCCGGCGAGGATCGCCGTGACCTGCGACCCCAGCGAGACGCCGGAGTACCGCATCCGCGTCGGGAACAGCTCGGCCATGACCGCCGGCTGCGGCGCGTACATGAACGCGTGGAAGCAGAGGCCGATGGTGACGGCGAGGACGATGAGCACGGGGTTCAGGGTGTCGAACATCGGGAAGGCGAAGAAGGCCCAGGTCGCGCTGAGGATCGCGCCGGTCAGGTACACGGGCTTGCGGCCCCAGCGGTCGGCGAGCCGCCCCGCCTGCGGGATGACCGCGAAGTGCACGACGTGCGCGATGAGCAGAGCGAGCAGCAGCTGACTGGTGTCGTACTCGTGGACGGTCTTCAGGTAGACGATCGTGAAGCTGACGACGATGTAGTAGACGATGTTCTCGGCGAAACGGAGTCCCATCGCCTGCACGATCCCGACCGGATACCGGCGGAGCACCTCGACGACGCCGTAGGAGGTGGCCTTCTCGGCCTCGACCTGCGCCTTCGCCTCGAGGAAGATCGGGGCCTCCTCGACGTTGCGGCGGATGTAGTAGCCGACGAGCACGATCACCGCGGAGAGCCAGAACGCGATGCGCCAGCCCCACTCGAGGAACGCCGCCGAGCTCATCGCCCACGAGCTCACGAGGAGCACGAGCGTGGCGAGCAGGTTGCCGACGGGAACCGCGGCCTGGGGCCAGCTCGACCAGAACGCGCGCGACCGGTCGGGACTCTGCTCCGCGACCAGGAGGACCGCGCCACCCCACTCGCCGCCGACAGCGAAGCCCTGGATGAAGCGCAGCGCGACGAGCATCGCGGGCGCCCAGTAGCCGATGCTCTGGAAGCCAGGGAGGCACCCCATGAGGAAGGTCGCGGCACCGACGATGATGATCGTGGCCTGCAGCGTGGGCTTGCGGCCGAAGCGGTCGCCGATCTGACCGAAGACGATGCCGCCGAGCGGCCGCGCGATGAAGCCGACCGCATATGTCACGAAAGCGGCGATGATGCCGTCGAGCGGCGATCCGGTAGCCGGGAAGAAGTAGGTCCCGAAAACGAGGCTGGCGGCGGTCGCGTAGAGGAAGAACTCGTACCACTCGACGACGGTGCCGGCCATGGAGGCGGCGACGACGCGCTTGAGCTTCGAGGAGGACGGGGCGGCGGCGGGGTGACCGGAGGCGCGGGTGGGGGCGGTCATTTCTCTCCTTCGGTGTCGACGGTGACACATCCGTTCCAGTGTCGGCAGGGGACCGACTTGCAGCAATGCCCAGCGCCGCGCAGCTGCTGTGCATAATTGCAGCATGGATGCGATGAAGAGGCCACGTGCCGACGATCTGCTCGTACTACTCGCGGTCGCCCGTACCGGCCGGTACACGAGCGCCGCCGCCCACCTCGGTCTCGACCACACGACGGTGGCGCGCCGTATCGCCGCCCTGGAGGACGCGCTCGGCGGACGGGTCGTCGCGCAATCGGCCTCCGGGTGGGAGCTCACCGACCTCGGGCGCACCGCCGCCGAGACCGGAGGACGCATCGAGGCCGCGCTCTCCCAGCTCGACTCCGCCCCCGGCGAGACTCCCGATCCGATCGCCGGCGTCGTGCGCATGTCCGCCACCGACGGTTTCAGCGCCTACATCGCCGCCCCCGCGATCGCAGAGCTGCGCCGTGCGCACCCGCGGCTGACCGTCGAGATCGTCGCCGCCACGCGGAGGGCCGCCGAGCACCGCGCCGGGCTCGACCTGGAGGTGGTCGTGGGCGCGCCGCAGACCCGCCGCGCGCAGGCCGTGAAGCTCGGCACGTACACCCTCGGCATGTACGCCTCGCGGGACTACCTCGTCCGCACCGGCACCCCGGCATCGCGCGCCGAGGTGGAGCAGCACAGACTCGTGTACTTCGTCGACTCGATGCTCCAGGTGGACGCGCTCGACCTTCCGCGCCGCCTCGTCCCCGGCATGCAGGACGGCCTCACCTCGACCAACGTCTTCGTGCACGTCGAGGCCACCCGCGCGGGAGCCGGGATCGGCCTGCTCCCGTGCTTCGCCGCCGACCGGCACCCGGACCTGGTGCGCCTGCTGCCCGAGGTCTTCGCCGAGAAACTGCCGTACTACATGGTCGCGCGGCCCGAGTCGCTGCGGCTCCCCGCGGTCGCGGCCCTCGCCGAGGCCCTGCGCACCCGCACACGTGCCGCGAAGGCGATGCTCGACGGGGCGGGCTGAGCGCCGGTCAGAGCAGCTCGGCCACGAGGGTCTCGATGCGACCGCGGATGTCGTCGCGGATCGGCCGGACGGCATCGATCCCCTGGCCGGCGGGGTCGTCGAGCACCCAGTCCTCGTAGCGCTTGCCGGGGAAGAACGGGCACGCGTCACCGCAGCCCATCGTGATCACGACGTCCGACGCCTGCACGGCCTCGGTCGTGAGCACCTTCGGCTGCTCGGCTGTGATGTCTATGCCGACCTCCCCCATCGCCGCCACTGCGACGGGGTTGATCTCCGCGGCGGGCATCGACCCGGCGGAGCGCACCTCGATGCGGTCGCCGGCGAGGTGCCGGAGGAAGCCGGCGGCCATCTGCGAGCGCCCCGCGTTGTGGACGCAGACGAAGAGGACGGAGGGTCGGTGTGGTGCGTTCACGGGGCCAGCGTATCCCGTTCGAATCGCCTGATTGGCTGCATCTCCGGCCGAAATGGGACCAATCGGGCGATTCGAAGGCCCTCAGGCGAGGCCGAGGCCCGCCAGCTCCGCGGGGTCGAGCATGCGCGACCGGATGAGGAACCGCATTCCCGTGGGACCTTCGACGCTGAATCCGGCGCCGCGTCCCGGCACGACATCGATCGTCAGGTGCGTGAACTTCCAGTACTCGAACTGCGAGGCCGACATGAAGACCTCGACGGGATCGTCGAGGCCGACGTCGAGGGCGCCGAGGAGCACGTCGCCGGGCCCGGTGAGGAACATCCCCACCGGATAGCACATGGGTGCGGAGCCGTCGCAGCAGCCGCCGGACTGGTGGAACATGAGCGGCCCGTGCTGCGCGGTGAGCTCGCGGACGAGCGCGGCGGCGGGCTCGGTCACCGCGACACGGGCGGGCGGGGATGGGTCGGCCACAGCCACTCCTTCCGGGGTGCCGGGTGCCGGACAACGCGGCGAGCGCCGTCCGACACCCGGGCGCGGGCGGATCAGAAGAAGCCCATCGGGCCGTCCGCGTACGAGACGAGGAGGTTCTTCGTCTGCTGGTAGTGGTCGAGCATCATCTTGTGGTTCTCGCGACCCACCCCCGACTGCTTGTACCCGCCGAACGCGGCATGCGCCGGGTACTGGTGGTAGGTGTTCGTCCAGACGCGGCCCGCCTCGATCGCCCGGCCCGCGCGGTACGCCGTGTCGCCGCTGCGACTCCACACCCCGGCGCCCAGGCCGTACAGGGTGTCGTTCGCGATCGAGATCGCGTCGTCGAATTCATCGAACGACGTCACGGAGAGCACGGGGCCGAAGATCTCCTCCTGAAAGATCCGCATGTCGTTCGTCCCCTCGAACACGGTCGGCTGCACGTAGAAGCCCTCGCTGAGGTCGCCGCCGAGGTCGGCGCGCTCGCCTCCCGTGAGCAGCCGGGCGCCGCCCTGCTTCCCGATGTCGATGTAGCTGAGGATCTTCTCGAGCTGATCGTTCGATGCCTGCGCGCCGATCATGGTCGCGGGGTCGAGCGGATTGCCCTGCACGACCTTCTTCACGCGCTCCAGGCCGTCGGCGAGGAAGCCGTCGTAGATCGAGCGCTGGATGAGCGCCCGCGACGGGCAGGTGCAGACCTCACCCTGGTTGAGCGCGAACATCGTGAAGCCCTCGAGCGCCTTGTCGTAGAACAGGTCGCTCGTGGAGCGGGCGACGTCCTCGAAGAAGACGTTCGGGCTCTTGCCCCCGAGTTCCAGGGTGACGGGGATGAGGTTCTGCGAGGCGTACTGCATGATGAGTCGGCCGGTCGTGGTCTCCCCGGTGAAGGCGACCTTGCGGATGCGCTTGTGCTGGGCGAGCGGGGCGCCGGCCTCGATGCCGAAGCCGTTCACGATGTTGACGACCCCGGCCGGCAGCAGGTCGCCGATGATGTCGAACAGGAACAGGATCGACGCGGGCGTCTGCTCCGCGGGTTTGATGACGATGCAGTTGCCCGCGGCGAGCGCCGGCGCCAGCTTCCACACGGCCATGAGGATCGGGAAGTTCCAGGGGATGATCTGCCCCACGACGCCGAGGGGCTCGTGGAAGTGGTACGCGACGGTGTTCTCGTCGAGCTGGCTGATGCCGCCCTCCTGCGCGCGGAGCACCCCGGCGAAGTAGCGGAAGTGGTCGATCGCGAGCGGGATGTCGGCGGCGAGGGTCTCCCGCACGGGCTTGCCGTTCTCCCACGTCTCGGCGACCGCGATCTCCTCCAGGTGCTGCTCCATCCGGTCGGCGATGCGGTTCAGGATCACGGAACGTTCCGCGGGGCTCGTCTTGCCCCAGGCGGCGAAGGCCTTCCAGGCGACGTCGACGGCGCGGTCGATGTCCTCGACCGTCCCGCGCCCGACCTCGGTGAACGGCTTGCCGTTGACGGGACTGATGTTCTCGAAGTACTGGCCCTTGGCGGGTTCGACGAACTCGCCGCCGATGTAGTGGCCGTAGCGGGGCCGATAGTCCGCGAGGGCTCCGGGCTGCCCGGGCGCCGCGTAGGCGAGGGACACGTCTTCTTCGACGATGGTCATGGGGGTCTCCTTCGACGGGGCGCCGCGGCATCGGTGCCGCGGTGTTCCCTCGACGCTAGGCCGCTCCCCGTTGCACTCCCGGTGCGCAACGTTGCAGCCGGTTGCACCCCCGTTCGAATCGCGCACTGTGCTGCATCCGCGGCCGGAATGGGACCAATCGGGCGATTCGAATCAGGTGAGGCGCTCGATCCGGGTCACGAGGCCGGCACGACGCGGCGAGCGCGCCGGAAGCATCTCCAACGCGAGCCGCAGCACCTCCGCGTCCTCGCTCCCCTCGGGGGTGTCGGCGTAGGCGAGCAGCACGTCCAGACTCGCCCCCGACAGCATGACCTCCCGCAGCGCCGCACGGACCGAGTCACGGAACTCCTCGACGCCGGGCGAGGCCGACTCCGGCAGCACCGGACCCCGATACGCCGTCAGAGCGACCCGGTGAGCCCCGCGGTCGAGCAGGGACAGCACGTCGTGGGCGTCGGTCTCCAGCGGCACCGGAAGACGATAGGGGCGGGACTCCGGCACGAGGTCGGGGGCCGCCCGCTCCAGCACCTTCCGCAGGCGCACCATCTCCGGCCGCAGCGTGTCCGGAGAGACGCCGGGACCGTAGACGAGCTCGGCGAGCCGGTCGGCGGAGAGGCCCTGACGGTGCACAGCCAGCATCAGGAGGATGGCGGCATGCCGGGCGCTGAGCTCGGTGACCGCCTCCTCATGCGCCGACGTGGTCTCCAGCCGGGCGCGGTCGCGTCCGAGCACGTGCAGTCGTGCGCGTGCGAGGGCGTCCGGTGTCGTCCTGTTCGGCGATCGACGGGCCGGAGGCTCCGCCCTCCGCTGCAGTCGCGCCACGAGGAGCTCGGATTCGACCGCTCGCGCCGTCGCGTCGACGAGCAGCCGCGCCTGCGGGGTCACCACCTCCGGCCCCCCGGTGATGTCGATCACGCCCAGGACCCGCTGCGTCTCCGGGTCGCGCACGGGAGCGGCGCTGCACGACCACGGGTGCACCAGCCGGTTGTAGTGCTCGGCCCCGCGGATCTGCACCGACCGCTCCAGGGCGAGAGCGGTACCGGGGGCGCTCGTGCCCACGGCGTCCTCCGCCCAGTTCGCGCCGGCGACGAACCCCATGCCCTCGGTGAGGGACCGCAGCTGCGCGTCGCCCTCGATCCACAGCAGGCGCCCGGCCTGGTCCCCGACGGCGATCACGACCCCCGAGTCCTCGGAGTCACCGGGAAGCAGCAGCGCGCGGATCATCTCCATCGCGGAGGCGAGCGGATGGGCCAGGCGATAGGCGTCGAGCTCGTCCTCGTGCAGATCGAGCGGCGGCAGCCCCTCCGGGCCGACGCGACGACGCCACGACCGCTCCCACGACTCGCGCACGAGCGGACGCACCTCGCGGAGACGGTGATCGTCGAGATTGCCGGCGATGAGCTCCTCGTGCGCACGCTCGACGAGGAGGCGAGACGCCGTCGGCGACGCCTCCCGCGGATCGTGCCACGTCGCAGACACGCGTTCTCCGTTCCTGGCGCCGGGAGCGTGCCCTCAGTGTACGAGCAGGATCGACCCGGGGGAACAGCGGGCGGCGGCGGTCAGGGCAGCAGCCCGGCCACGAGATCGTCGATCACGTCGTCAGTCGAGGTCTCCGGGTCGATCGGGGTGGTGAGCCGGTCGAGCAGCAGACCATCGATCGCGTAGTGGAACAGGGCGATCTCGCGGCGTCCTCCCGGGAGGCCCGCCGCGACGTTGAAGGCCACGTCCGCCTCGAAGCCGGCGCGTTGCCAGGCCCCGAGCACGGCGGCGAGCTCCGGACGACGAGCGCTCTCGAGCCGCAAGGCGAACAGGGCGAGGGTCACATCGCGATCGACGGTGAGGCGGCGCACGATGTCCCGGAGGTAGTCGGCGAACAGCTCCCGGCTGGGCGTGATCTCCGCCCTCCGCTCCAGGTCCGCAGGCGACGGAGCCAGGCGTTCCCCGATGCGGTCGACGAGTCCCTCGATCAGCGCCTCCCTGCTGCGGAAGTAGTTCGACGTCGTGCCCGCGGGGACCTCCGCCTCGGCGTCGACCGCGCGGTGTGTGAGCCCCCGGGATCCCTCGCGGGCGAGCACCGCCAGCCCCGCATCCGCGATCTGCCGTCGTCGCGGCTCGTTCCTCGCCATGCCGCCACCCTAGCGCAATCACTACGACTGTTGTACTCTCAACCGCAACAGATGTAGTGATTGGAGAACCATGCGTGAGCTCGTGTACTACGCCGCGGTGACCCTGGACGGGTTCATCGCCGGTCCGAACGGAGAGTTCGACGCCTTCCTCGTCGAGGGCGACCACATGGACGGCATCAACGCCCGCTTCGCCGACACCCTGCCGACCGTGGCCGCCGAAGCCCTCGGCATCCCGCAGCGCAACGACGTGTTCGACACCGTGCTGATGGGCAGCAACACCTACGAGGTGGGCGGGCTCGCGAGCCCGTACAGGCATCTGCGTCAGATCGTCTTCAGCCGCACCCGCACCGCCGAGGCCGAGAACCTCGAGGTGACGGCAGAGGACCCGGTGCAGGTCGTGCGACGGCTCAAGCGTGAGGAGGGCGGCGCGATCTGGCTGTGCGGCGGCGGGGCTCTCGCGGCGACGCTGGCCGACGAGATCGACCGGCTCATCCTGAAACGGCAGCCGCTGCTCTTCGGATCCGGCATCCCGCTCTTCGGGGACCGCCCCTATCGTCCGGAACGGTTCGAGGCTGGGGAGACGACCCCCTACGGATCGGGCGTCGTGGTGACGGAGTACGTGCGACGGCGCGGGGAGTGATCCTGCCGTCGGGGGTGCGTAGCCGGTCGAGGCCCGGATGGCAATACCGTTCTCGAATCCGTTCCCGGTTCCTATCGTGGTCCCATCACGAGTCAGGAGGCGCCATGAACGTCCACATCCCCACCAGCACTGGCTCCTCGCAGCGCGCCGACGCGGCCCACCCCGCCGCGACCGAGCCGGCCTGCGAGCGGATAGACTTCGACCGGTACGTCGTCGCGCACGACGCTCCCGTCGGGTACATCGAGGTCGTGCCGCCGCTCTATGTCTGCTACCTCGGACACCCGTATCCTCGGGCTGTGGAGATCGCTCAGGTGTACGACTACGACCATGCCGTCAGCATCGTCAGTGCCATGGCCGCGGGTTCGCGCGACCACGCCCTCGCCGGATGAGCCGCGAGGTCTGGCCCGGGTCCGCGTACCCGCTGGGGGCCACCTTCGACGGTCAGGGCACCAATTTCGCCCTCTTCAGCGAGGGCGCGGAGCGCGTAGAGCTCTGCCTCTTCGACGCGGACGGCACGGAGACACGGGTGCCGCTCACCGAGGTCGACGCGTTCGTCTGGCACGGCTACCTGCCCACGGTGCAGCCGGGACAGCGCTACGGCTACCGGGTGCACGGTCCCTACGACCCGGCCCAGGGGCAGCGGTTCAACCCGAACAAGCTGCTCCTCGACCCGTACGCGAAGGCCGTCGCCGGCGAGATCGACTGGGGACAGTCCCTGTTCGGCTACGACTTCGGCGACCCCGACTCCCGCAACGACGACGACTCCGCGGCCGCGATGGCGAAGGGCGTCGTCGTCAGCCCGTTCTTCGAGTGGGGCGGCGACCGGCCGCTGAAGACGCCGTACGCCGAGACGGTGATCTACGAGGCCCATGTGAAGGGGCTCACCCAGCGGCATCCCGAGGTGCCGGAGGAGCTGCGCGGGACCTACGCCGGCATCGCGCACCCGGCGGTCATCGAGCACCTCCAGCGCCTCGGCGTGACCGCGCTGGAGCTGATGCCCGTGCACCAGTTCGTCAACGACTCGGTGCTGCAGGACAAGGGCCTGTCGAACTACTGGGGCTACAACACCCTCGGGTTCTTCGCCCCCCACAACGCGTACGCCGCCGGCGGCCAGGACGGCCAGCAGGTGCAGGAGTTCCGCGCCATGGTGCGCGCGCTCCACGAGGCCGGCATCGAGGTCATCCTCGACGTCGTCTACAACCACACCGCGGAGGGCAACCACCTCGGTCCGACTCTCTCGATGCGCGGGATCGACAACGAGGCGTACTACCGGCTCGAAGAGGACAAGCGCTACTACACGGACTACACCGGCACGGGCAACAGCCTGAACGCGGGCAACCCGCACGCCCTGCAGCTGCTCATGGACTCGCTGCGCTACTGGGTGACCGAGATGCACGTCGACGGCTTCCGCTTCGACCTCGCGGCGACCCTCGCCCGCGAGTTCTACGACGTCGACCGCCTCGCCGCGTTCTTCGAGCTCGTGCAGCAGGATCCGATCGTCTCGCAGGTGAAGCTCATCGCCGAGCCGTGGGACATCGGCCCCGGGGGCTATCAGGTGGGCAACTTCCCGCCGCAGTGGACGGAGTGGAACGGCAAGTACCGCGACACCGTCCGCGACTTCTGGCGCGGCGAGCCGCAGGCCCTCGGCGAGTTCGCCTCGCGCCTCACCGGCTCCGCCGACCTGTACGAGCACTCCGGCCGACGACCCGTCGCCTCCATCAACTTCGTCACCGCGCACGACGGCTTCACGCTGCGCGACCTCGTCTCCTACAACGAGAAGCACAACGAGGACAACGGCGAGGACAACAACGACGGCGAATCCCACAACCGCTCCGACAACATGGGCGCGGAGGGGCCGACCGACGACATCGACATCAATCGCCGCCGCGCACGCCAGCAGCGGAACTTCCTCGCGACGCTGCTGCTCTCGCAGGGCGTGCCGATGATCTCCCACGGCGACGAGCTCGGCCGCACGCAGCACGGCAACAACAACGGCTACGCACAGGACAACGAGCTCACCTGGATCGACTGGGAGGCCGCCGACCTGCCGCTCGTGGAGTTCACCGCGGCGGTGGCACGGCTCCGGCACGAGCATCCGACCTTCCGCCGCAGCCGCTTCTTCGACGGACGCCCGGTGGCGGATGAGGACGGCGAGCGCATCCCCGACGTGGTGTGGCTGCGCCCGGACGGAGCGCGCATGACGCCGGAGGACTGGGACTCGGGCTTCGGCCGCTCTGTCGGCATGTTCCTGAACGGCCGCGGGATCCGCGAGAACGACCGGCGAGGGCGACCCGTGGAGGACGTGAACTTCCTCGTCTACTTCAACAGCGGCGACGAGCCCGTCGACCTCGCCCTACCGGACGATCGCCACGGTGCGGAATGGCTCGTCGCGGTGGACACCGCCGGCGAGCTGGGCGACCGGAACCTCCGGGCGCGCGACACCGTGCCGCTCGAGGGCAAGGCCATGCTCGTGCTGCAGGAGATCGACGGCGAGCCGGTCGACACCGACGACTCCGTCGACGCCTCGCTCCGCGCGCAGAGCGAGCAGGCCGCCTCGTGACCGACAGGCCGCTGTCGACCTATCGCCTTCAGATCAGCGGCAGCTTCCCCCTCGAAGCGGCGGCCGATGTGGTCGGCTACCTCGCCGAGCTGGGGGCGTCGTGGGCTTATCTGTCGCCGCTGCTGGCGGCGACCCGCGGTTCGAACCACGGCTACGACGTGGTCGACCACGGGCGCGTCGACCCCGACCGCGGGGGCGAGGAGGGCCTCGTGCGCTTCGCCTCGGCGGCGCGCACGGCCGGCCTCGGCATCCTCGCCGACATCGTGCCCAACCATGTGGGCGTCGCGGTGCCGCGGCAGAATCCATGGTGGTGGGAGGTGCTGCGGCTCGGGCGGGAGACCCGCCGCGCCGCGGCGTTCGACATCGACTGGGCGGCGGGCGGCGGACGCCTCCTGCTCCCGCTGCTGGGCGGGACCCCGGAGGAGGTCGTCGCGAAGGGCGAACTGGTCGTCGACACGACACCGGCCGCCGATGCACCGGACGGCGTGCTGCGCTACTTCGAGCACGAACTCCCGCTCGCCCCCGGCACCGCGGCGCTGGCCGACGACCTCCCGGCACTCCTGGCCGCCCAGAACTACGAGCTGCGGTTCTGGCAGGACCAGAACACCGATCTCACCTACCGCCGGTTCTTCGCGGTCTCCGAGCTCGCCGGCATCCGGGTCGAGCGCCCCGACGTCTTCGCCGAGTCGCACCGGGAGATCCTTCGCTGGCTCCGGACCGGACTCGCGGACGGTCTACGGGTGGACCACCCGGACGGCCTCGTCGACCCCGGCGCGTACCTGGAGCAGCTCGCCGACGCGACCGGACGCGCGTACACGCTCGTGGAGAAGATCCTGGAGCCCGGCGAGGCCCTGCCGGCCTGGTGGCGGACCGACGGCACGACCGGATACGACGCGCTGGCCGAGCTCGACCGTCTGTTCGTCGACGCGGAGGGCGTGGCGGCGCTGGACCGGCTGGACGCCCGGCTCCGTGCGGAGACCGGCCTCCCGGACGCGCTCCCCTGGCACGACCTCATCCACGACACGAAGCGGATGATCGCCGACACGCTCCTGGCCGCCGAGGTGCGCCGACTCGTCCGCACGCTTCCCCACGGGATCGTGCACGCGGACGACGCCCTGGCCGAACTCCTCGCCTGCTTCCCCGTGTACCGCTCCTATCTCCCGGAGGGCCGCGAGCACCTGCGCGCCGCCTTCGCGGACGCTCGGCGGCGGCGCCCGGATCTCTCCGCCGCTTTCAGCGCGCTCGAACCGCTCCTGGTCGACCCCGCCCTCGAGGTCGCGCAGCGGTTCCCCCAGGTGAGCGGCGCCGTGATGGCGAAGGGCGTTGAGGACACCGCGTTCTACCGGTTCACGCGCCTCGGAACGCTGACCGAGGTCGGCGCCGATCCGTCGATCCCCGCCCTGTCGGTCGAGGAGTTCCACGACGCGCAGCGGGCACGACTGGCGGCCTGGCCGCACTCGATGACGACCCTCTCCACGCACGACACGAAGCGCTCGGAGGACGTACGGGCACGCCTGTCGGTGCTCTCGGAGATCCCGGAGCGGTGGGGCGAGGTGCTGGCGGAGCTGCGCGCCGTCGCGACCACCGGACACGGTCCTCTCGACGCGCTGATCTGGCAGGCCGCCGTCGGAGCCTGGCCGCTCCCCTCCGACCGGCTCCTCGCCTATGCCACGAAGGCCGCCCGCGAGGCCGCCGAGCGGACCACCTGGCAGCATCCGGACGCGACCTTCGAGGAGGGCCTGGCCGCGATCGCCCGGTCCGTCGAGGGCGACGCCGCGCCGATCCTCGACCGTTTCGTGGCGGAGATCGTCGATGCGGGCCGTTCCAACTCCCTCTCCGCCAAACTGCTGCAGCTCACCGGTCCCGGCGTGCCGGACGTCTACCAGGGCACCGAGCTGTGGGACCTCTCGCTCGTCGACCCCGACAACCGTCGACCCGTCGACTTCGCTCTGCGCGCCCGGATGCTGCGGGAGCTCGACGCGGACCACGCCCGCGG
This sequence comes from Microbacterium sp. MMO-113, assembly GCF_037148555.1. Taxonomy (NCBI): domain Bacteria; kingdom Bacillati; phylum Actinomycetota; class Actinomycetes; order Micrococcales; family Microbacteriaceae; genus Microbacterium; species Microbacterium sp. MMO-113. The sequence goes on from NZ_JBBCTD010000004.1 coordinate 475,511, forward strand.
TGTGCTCCCGCCGATCGACGACTCCGGTGCCGCGAAGCTGCTGGTGACCTCGCGGGCCCTGCGGCTGCGGCGAGACAATCCGGAGCTGTTCCGCTTCTACCGGCCGGCCGTCGTCGAGGGTGCGGCCGCGGACCACGCCGTCGCCGTGCATCGCGGCGGCGCGACCGCCGTGGCCACGCGGCTGCCGGTCGCGCTGGCGCGCCGCGGGGGCTGGGGCGACACCGTCCTGATGCGCCCGGAGCTGCCGGGGACGGATCTCCTCACCGGTCGGCGGATCCCGCCCGGACCGGTGCGGCTGGCGGAACTGCTCGATACGTATCCGGTCGCGCTGATCGAGCTGGCCCGATGATCTCGGTGTGGGCGCCGCGGGCGACCCGTGTGCGGGTACGGCGCCTCGACGCCGCGGGCGCGACCGTGGAGGAGCGCGCACTCACGGCGGGGGCCGAGGGGCACTGGACCACCGATCTGGTCCTCGCGGACGGGGAGCGCTATGGCTTCCTGCTGGACGACGGCGACGACCTCCGCCCGGACCCTCGGTCGCGTCGTCAGCCGGACGGCGTGCACGGGGCCTCGGCGGCTTTCGACCCCGCGGCCTTCGCCTGGACCGACGCCTCCTGGACCGGACGGCAGCTCGCGGGCGGGCTGATCTACGAACTGCACCTCGGCACCTTCACGCCGGAGGGCACGCTCGACGCGGCGATCGGCCGCCTGGCGCACCTCGTCGACCTCGGCGTCACCCACGTCGAGCTGCTCCCGGTCAACGCCTTCAACGGGCGCTGGAACTGGGGATACGACGGCGTGCTCTGGTACGCGGTGCAGGAGGAGTACGGCGGTCCGGCGGCCTACCAGCGGTTCGTCGACGCCGCCCACGCACACGGGCTCGCCGTCGTGCAGGACGTGGTCTACAACCACCTCGGTCCGAGCGGGAACTACCTCCCCCTCTTCGGTCCGTACCTGCGCGAGGGCGAGAGCAACACCTGGGGCGACTCGGTGAACCTCGACGAGGACGCGGTGCGCGAGTACATCCTCGACAACGCCCTGATGTGGCTGCGCGACTTCCACGTCGATGGACTGCGGCTCGACGCCGTGCACGCCCTGCACGACCGGCGGCCCGTGCACCTGCTGCGCGAGCTCTCCGAACGCGTGGACGCCCTCTCCGCGCAGCAGAATCGGCCGCTGACCCTCATCGCGGAGTCGGACCTCAACGATCCGACGCTCATCCTGCCGCGGGAAGCCGGGGGCTACGGACTCACGGCGCAGTGGTCGGACGACTGGCACCACGCCGCGCACGTCGCGCTCACCGGGGAGACCGCCGGGTACTACGCCGACTTCGCCTCAGCCGACGCGGTGACCAAGGTGACGGAGGGCGGCTTCTTCCACGACGGCACCTTCTCGTCCTTCCGCGACCGTCCGCACGGGTCCCCGATCCCGGCCGAGGTGCCGAGCTGGCGGCTGGTGACCTTCGCGCAGGACCACGACCAGATCGGGAACCGCGCCGCCGGGGACCGGCTCTCCGCCGCTCTGTCCCCCGACCGGCTCGCGGTGGCCGCCGTGCTCACCCTGACGGCCCCGGGCACCCCGATGCTCTTCATGGGCGAGGAGTGGGGCGCGACGACACCGTGGCAGTTCTTCACCTCCCACCCCGAGCCCGAACTCGGCCGCGCGGTCGCGGAGGGGCGCACGGCGGAGTTCGCCCGCATGGGCTGGGATCCGGATGCGGTCCCCGACCCCCAGGACCCCGCCACCTTCCACCGCTCGCGCCTCGACTGGGCGGAGGCCGAGGCGCCGGTGCACGCCCGGCTGCTGGCGCTGTACCGCGACCTGGCGCGACTGCGGCGAGCGCGACCGGAGCTCACCGACCCGGACTCCGCGCACGCGGCGGTCGAGGTCCGAGAGACGGACGGCCGCCCCGAGCACCGCGTCTACCGCATCGATCGCGGAGGAGTGTCGGTGCTCGTGAACCTCTCCCCCACCCCCGCCTCGTTCCCCGTCCCCGCCGCGTCCGAGATCCTCCTCACAACCCTCCCCACATCGCGCACCCCCACGCGCACCCCCACGCTCCTGACTCTCCCCCCGGACGCCGCCGCCATCATCAACTGAGGTCGACCCACCCCTCTGCGGTCGTCCCGGCCCTCTACGTGCGGTCGGAAGGGGCCGGGAGGCACGCAAGGGGGTGGGTCGGCAGGAGTCAGCCGCGCGAAGCCCACCACTCCCGGAGGCGCTGCTCCGCGACGTCCTCGCCCACCACGCCCTCATCGAGGCGCAGATCGAGGAGGAACCTGTACGCCTCGCCGACCTCCCGGCCCGGAGAGATGCCGAGCACCTCCTGGATGCGGTTGCCGTCGAGCTCGGGACGGATCGCATCGAGCTCCTCCTGCTCGCGAAGAGCCGCGATCCGGGACTCGATGTCGTCGTAGGCGGCGGCGAGGCGGGCGGCCTTGCGCTTGTTCCGCGTGGTGACGTCGGCGCGCGTGAGGATGTGCAGCCGCTCCAGCAGGTCCCCGGCGTCGCGGACGTAGCGGCGCACGGCGGCATCCGTCCACGCCCCCTCCGCATAGCCGAAGAAGCGCAGATGCAGCTCGATGAGGGTCGCGACGGCGTCCGTGGTCGCCGAGTCGAAGCGCAGGGCCTGCAGCCGCTTGCGGGCCATCCGGGCGCCGACGACGTCGTGGTGGTGGAACGTGACCGCGCCACCCGGCTCGAGCTTGCGCGTGCGGGGCTTTCCGATGTCGTGCAGCAGAGCCGCGATCCGCAGCGGCACGTCCGGCCCGGCTCCGGGGTTCCTGGCCTGCTCCAGCGCGATGGCCTGGCTGAGCACCGTGAGGGAGTGCTCGTAGACGTCCTTGTGGTGGTGGTGCTCGTCGACCTCGAGCTTGAGCGCGCTGACCTCGGGGAGGAACTCGTCGATGAGTCCGGTCTCCACCAGCACCCGGATGCCGCGGACGGGGTCGTCGGTCTGCATGAGGCGTACGAGCTCGGACTGCACGCGCTCCGGGCTCACGATCCTCAGGGTCTCGCGGAGCTCGGTGATCGCCCGCTCCGTGTCCTCCGCCACGGTGAAGCCGAGCTGCGCGCTGAACCGGGCGGCGCGCAGCATCCGGAGCGGGTCGTCGCCGAACGACACCCGGGGATCGGTCGGTGTCCGCAACACCCCCGCCACGAGGTCCTCGACACCGCCGGTCGGATCGACGAGCTTCACCGCGGGCACCTGGAGGGCCATCGCGTTGACCGTGAAGTCGCGGCGGACGAGGTCGCCGTCGATCGAGTTGCCGAACTCCACCGTCGGCTTCCGCGTCACGCCGTCGTAGCTGTCGGCGCGATAGGTCGTGATCTCGACCTGCTCGCCGCGCACCCGGGCGCCGATGGTCCCGAAGGCCCGACCGATGTCCCAGTGCGCGGATGCCACCGGCTTCACGATCGCGAGGATCTCGTCCGGCGAGGCACTCGTCGTGAAGTCGAGGTCGTGCGTCTCGCGGCCGAGCAGGGCATCGCGCACCGGACCGCCCACGACGGCCAGCTCGAAACCGGCTTCGTCGAAGGCCTCCGCGAGGGTGCGGACGACGGGATTCTCGGCGAGCGCGCCGAGACGCGCGAGGCCGTCGGCCATGTTGAGCATGGGTTCCAGCGTACCGGCCGCCCCTTGACGCACCCCCGTTCACCTCCCCGTCGCCTCGATGTCAGACCTCCGTCATCCGCCTCCGCTGGGCTGGGGACGCCCCGTGCGGCTGAGCACGGACACCCACCCACGAAGGACAGACATGACCTCCCCCACCCCTGCGGTGCGGTGGCGGCGTCGCGGACTGACGTCCGTCGCGCTGCTCGCCGTGCTCGGCGGCGCCGTCGTCGCCCCCGCGGCCCTCGCCGCGCCCGACCCCGAGGTGCCGACTGGATCGCTCGTCACCGGCGACACGCCCTGGCACTATCTCGACGACGGCTCCGACCCGTCACCGGCCCCGGCCGCGCTGCGCGACTGGACCCTGCCCGCCTACGACGACAGCGCGTGGAAGACCGCGCCCGGGAGCTTCGGGGCCAAGAGCGGTACGCTCGCCCCCGTCGGGCCGCACACCCCGAAGACGCTCCTCAACCACTACCTCGACGGCTCGGCGGCCCCGACGGTCCCGACCTACTTCTTCCGTACGACATTCGAGTTGGAGGCCGGCGTCGCCGAGCAGGTCGCCGTCCTGCAGAGCACCGTCACCTTCGACGACGCGCTCATCGTGTGGATCAACGGCGAAGAAGTGGCCCGCTACGTCGACGGCCGGATCACCGACACCACCAACGTCGAGTACGCCGGCGACTCCAACGGCGACCCGCTAACCAGCACGTTCAGCGCCGAGGGCGACCTGCTCCGCGACGGCACGAACACGATCGCCGTGTCGCTGTTCCAGGACCGCGCGTCGAGCTCCGACATCTACTTCGACATGTCGTCGCTCACCCTCATGAAGGCCTCCGATCCTGGCACCCCCGTCGTCGCCCCGCCGACTCGCGTCATCCTCACCCCGACCGAGAAGCCGGAGGTGTCGCAGTCGTTCTCCTGGCTCGCCGGCGACGCGTCGCACACGGTCGGCCAGGTCGAGATCGGTCTCGCGTCCGGCGGGGACACCCGCACGGTCGATGCCTACGACGCCGGAGTGGTGAACGGCAACCCGAACAAGCACTTCTCGGCCACGGTCACCGACCTCACCCCCGCCACGGTGTACCGCTACCGGGTGGGTCTCCCCGGGAGCTGGAGCGACTGGTACGAGTTCCGCACGGCGGACCCGAAGGCGAGCGACTTCCAGTTCATCTATTACGGCGACGCCCAGATCGGTCTCGACACCACATGGCCGAGCGTCGTGAAGCAGGCCGAGGCGCAGGCTCCCCGGTCGATCGGCTCCGTCCACGCGGGCGACCTGATCAACACCTCCAGCAACGAGAACGAGTGGGTCAACTGGTTCAAGGGCATGAAGGACTCGGCCGTCCGCACCAACGTGATGGCCGCTCCGGGCAACCACGAGTATTCCGGCGACAAGCTGCTCACGGCCTGGAAGGCCGCATTCGAGTACCCGCACAACAACCCGTCGACGAGCTCCATCGGCGAGCTGGCGAACCTCGCGAAGGGCGACTCCGCCGTCGCGCAGCAATACCGCGCGTTCTTCGATCACTGGAGCTCGTTCGCCGCCGAGACCGCGTACTACACCGACTACCAAGGCGTCCGTTTCATCACCCTGAACGCGACCCGCGACACGACCTTCCTCACCCCGGCCGGGCTCCCGTCCTGCACGGGGGCGGAGTGCCCGTCGTCGCAGATCGCCACCCTGTGGACGCGCTTCCAGGCCGCCTGGCTCGACCTGCTGCTGCAGAACAGCCCGTCGAAGTGGAACGTCGTCACCTTCCACCAGCCGGTCTTCTCGGCCTCGGCCGGTCGTGACGAGCCGGTGCTCCGCGCCGAGTGGCTGCCGGTGTTCCAGCGCAACGACATCGACCTCGTGCTCATGGGCCACGACCACACGTACGCCCGCGGCTACGTGAACACGGATGCGACCGAGACCCCCGGCCTCACCACGGGACCGGTCTACGTGGTCTCCAACTCCGGCGCGAAGCACTACGACCTGGAGACCGCCGAGAAGAACGTCTGGACCAACAACGGCGCCACCCAGGTGCTGCGCGGTCAGGGCGTGACGACGTACCAGGTGATCGACGTCTCGAAGAACCAGCTCGTCTACCGGTCGTATCTGGCCGAGAAGCAGCCGGACGCCACGACGGACCTCCCCGTCGGTGCCGTGTACGACACGTTCACCGTGACGAAGTCGGACGCCGGCGAGAAGTGGGTCACCGAGGCCGGCGTCACCCCGCCGGTCACGGAGGAGCCGGAGCCCGAGAAGCCGGCGACGGTGGAGCTCGGCGCATCCTCGGTCGTGGCCGGGGGCACTCTCGCGGTGTCGGGCGGCGGCTTCGCGGCCGGCGCCGAGGTCGCCCTCGAGCTGCGATCCGACCCGGTGTCCCTCGGCACGGTCACGGTCGCGGCCGACGGCACGTTCTCGCGCATTGTCACCATTCCCGCCGGAACTCCGGCGGGAACGCACACGCTCGCCGTGATCCTCCCCGACGGCACCGAGGTGACGGCCTCCCTCACCGTCACCGCGGCGGCCGGTGGCGGAGCGGTCGTCCCCGGCGAGAACGGCTCGGGTGGCGCAACCGACGGCGACCTCGCGACGACGGGCGCCGACAGCATGCCGTTCGTCATCGGGGCCATCGTGCTGCTCGCCGCCGGCCTCGGCCTGTTCGCCCTGCGTCGCCGCCGTGCGACCGCGGAGGTCGAGACGACGGAAGCCGCGTAACCGGTTCCCTCCCTCCACGGGCGCCGCCGGTCTCTCGGCGGCGCCCGTGCCGTCCCTCGCGTGCACGACTTCGGAGTTCTCGGCCGACACGCCGCACCCGGAGGGGCGGCCCCGGCGCGTCGATACGAATCTCCGAAGTCGTGCACGGCCAGGCATCCTCGCTCTAGGCTCGCGTCATGCACCGGTCTCTCCGCCGCGCCTCCGCTCTCACCGGCGCCGTCATCTTCCTCGCTATGGCACTGACAGCGTGCGTCCAGGTCGAGACCGCGTCCGATCCGACACCGACGGTCTCCGTGGGAACGTCGCCGACCCCGCGTGTGACCGGCATCCAGAGCGGCGCCAACGACTACGCCGACATCTGAATCGACGCACTCACCCGAGATCGCGAACCTAGAACGGGACGATTTCGGAGGGGACGGTCGTAGGATCGCGGCATGGTCGACGCCGACAGCCCCTCCGACGCCCCTCCCCGCGACCCCTCCCGGCGCGGATTCCTCGCCGCGGGCGGCGCCGCCCTGGCGGGAGCGGTGATCGGAGGAGCGGGAGGGGCGGCGATCGGGGCCTCCGTCGCCGGGGGACGGGACGGCTTCGCCGACGATCCGGATCCCTTCGCCGCCCTCACTCCGCGCAGCGAGCCGGGCTTCGACCACCTCGTCGTCGTGATGGGCGAGAACCGTTCGTTCGACAACCTCCTCGGCTACCTCTACACGAAGCAGAATGTGCCGCAGGGCGAGACGTTCGAGGGGCTCGACTTCGGCTCGTACAGCAACACCGCCCCGGACGGCACGGTCGTGGAGGCGCACGTCTACCGGGGCGACACCGACCGCATCATGAGCCTCCCCGATCCGGACCCGGGTGAGGAGTACCCGCACGTCAACACGCAGATCTTCGGCACCGTCGACCCGAAGACCAACGCCGACCTGTTCGTCGACCAGATGACCACGCCCTTCAACGCCCCCACCCATGGCGAGAAGGCGACGATGTCCGGCTTCCTCGAGGACTACATCATCAACTTCCGCCGGCTGCGGGACGGGAAGGAGCCGGGCCTGGACGAAGCGCGGCACATCATGGGCTCGTTCTCGCCGGAGATGCTCCCGGTGCTCTCCACCCTCGCAGCCGAGTTCGCCGTGTTCGACCACTGGTACGCGGGAGTGCCCTCCCAGACCTTCTGCAACCGCTCCTTCTTCCACGCCTCGACCTCGCACGGCTTCGTGACGAATCAGGGGGGCGGCGGCTACCGGAAGTGGCTCGACGCCCCGGCCGCACCGACGGTGTTCAACCGCCTGGAAGACCGCAAGGTGAGCTGGCGGATCTACATCGACAAGCTCCAGCTGGTCTCGTTCACGGGGATGCTGCATGCGGCGGTGCTCGAGAAGTATTGGCGCACGGACCATTTCGGCACGATGGAGGACTTCTACGCCGACGCGAAGAACGGCACCCTCCCGGCGTACGCATTCATCGAGCCGCGAATGGTCTACGACCCAACGACTTCCATCCGCCGTTCGGGAAGCCGCGGGCGAGCGTGGTCGACGGCGAGCCTGTGTACGACAGCGCCATCTCCGATGTGCGGGCGGGCGATCGGCTCATCCACGACGTCTACGAGGCCGTGCGCACGAGCGCGACGCCCGGCGGCTCGAACGCCGTGAACACGCTGCTGCTCATCACGTTCGACGAGCACGGGGGCTGTTACGACCACGTGCCGCCACCCGCAGCCACGAAACCCACGAAGGACACCGGCGCCGGGGAGATGGGCTTCACGTTCGACCGGCTCGGCTGTCGTGTCCCGGCGATCGCGGTGTCGGCGTACACGCGGCGCGGCACGATCATCCACGACGAGATGCACCACGGATCGGTCACGGCCACGCTGTCGCGCCTGCACGGCCTGGAGCCGCTGAACGACCGCGATCAGTCGGCCAACACGCTGCTCAACGTCGTGAACCTCGACAAGCCGCGGCACCCGGCCGACTGGCCCGTGACCACGCCCGCGTACACCCCGCCGAACCCCGAGGGCGGCACCCCGCAGCCGAACCAGGCGGATCACCTCAAGCCGCTCACTCCTCCCGCCCGCGGCCTCCTCGGGCTCCTTCTCGCCCGGTACGGCGCGCCGGGCGAGAAGGAACCGGAGACCTTCGCCGACGCGTACCGGATCCTCCACGAGCACGGCGAGGAGCTGTTCGGCCCTCCGCTCTGAGATCGCACTTCCGCACGAGGTCGCAGGGTTTCCGGGAGTTCCCGCGACCCCGGTGCAACTCTGCGACCGCGCGCCGGAGCCTCAGTCCGCGCGGGAGAACGTGATGTGAGTCACCCCGGACTCCGCGACCTCGGACGTCACGCGATAGCCGGCCTCGAGGCCCCGCAGGTCGTCCCAGAGCCGGATGCCGCTGCCGGTGAGGATGGGGGTGATGCCCACGTGCAGGTCATCGACGAGCCCGGCGCGCAGGAACTCCCGGACCGTCGTCGCCCCGCCGCCGACGCGCACGTCACGCCCTCCGGCCACGGCCACGGCTTCCCGCAGCGCCTCCTCCGGGGTCGCGGAGAGGAAGCGGAAGCTCGTGCCGTTCGCGAACTCGATCGGCGGGCGCGGCGTGTGGGTGAGGACGAACACCGGCACCTCGAACGGCGGCTCCTCGCCCCACCAGCCGCGCCACTCCGGGTCGTCCGGGTTCGCGTGGAGCCCGAACATCCCGGCCCCCATGATCTCGGCGCCGATGCCTTGGAAGTACTGCGCCGCGTACTTCTCGTCCACCCCGGTGGTGCCCGCGCCGCTCGTGTCGTGGAAGACGCGCTCCTGGAAGGTGCGGGTCGCCGTGTAGGCCGCGGTGAGTCGTCCCCAGTCCTCGCCGAAGGGGTTCTCCGGGGTCTGATCGGTCGTCGTGGCGAAGCCGTCGAGGGTGATGTTGAGGTCGACGCGCACGCGGGTCATGGTGCCTCCGAAGCGGTGGGGACGGGCGCCGGTCGGCGCGCCGTCCCCAGCGTCGGGCGTCACGCGGCCCCTGTCAAGAGCGAACCGCCGTGCCGGATCAGGCCACGGGGTCGCCCTGGACCGGACCCTCCGTGTTGGGCTTCCACCCGAGGGCCGGCGCCACGTGCTCCGCGAACGCCTCGAGCACATGCAGGTTGTACTCCGGCCCGAGCTGGTTCGGGATGGTCAGCATGAGGGTGTCCGCGGCCATGACGGCCTCGTCCTTTCGGAGCTGCTCGATGAGCACATCGGGCTCCGCGGCGTAGGTCTTGCCGAACGTGGAGCGGAACCCGTCGATGATGCCGATCTGGTCGGCGTTCTCCTCGCTGCGCAGCCCGAAGTAGGCGCGGTCCATGTCCGACACGAGCGGGAACACACTGCGGCTGACCGACACCCGCGGCGACCCGGTGTGGCCGGCGTCACGGTAGGCGGAGCGGAACAGCTCGATCTGCTCGCGCTGCAGCTCGTGGAACGGCTGCCCCGTGGCCTCGGTCACGAGCGTCGAGCTCATCATGTTGAGCCCCTGGCGTCCGGTCTCCTCGGCCGTGGCGCGCGAACCCGAGCCCCACCAGATGTGATCACGCAGCGTGGGCGACTGCGGCTCGATCGCGAGGTACTGTCCCGCGCCCACCATCCGGGGGTCGCCGGGGGCGAGTCGCTCGCCGTCGATGGCCCGCAGGAAGATCTCGAACTTCTCCCGCGCGAGCACGCTGCCGCGCTCCGGGTCCTCCTCGTCGCGGAAACCGAAGGTCTCGTAGCCGCGCAGCGCCGTCTCGGGTGACCCACGGCTCACGCCGAGCGCGATGCGCCCGTCCGCGATGAGGTCGAGCGCGGCCGCCTCCTCCGCGAACTGGAACGGGTTCTCGTAGCGCATGTCGATCACGCCGGTCCCGACCTCGATCCGCTCGGTGCGCGCGGCCATGGCCGTCAGCAGCGGCATCGGGGACGCCGCCTGGCGAGCCCAGTGGTGCACCCGCACGTAGGCGCCGTTGACGCCGAGCTCGTCGGCGCCCTCCGCGATCTCGATGGTCTGCTTCAGCATGTCGCCCGCGGTGCGGGTGGCCGAGCCGGGCACGTCGGCGTAGTGACCGAACGAGAGGAATCCGAAAGCCTTCATGGTGTATTCGAACGCATGGAAGCCGCGACTATTCCCCCGGGAGGAGGAAGCCGTCGAGCACGAGTCCTCGGATGCGCGGCTCGAGCTCCGCCCAGAGCTGCGCGAAGGGCACCTCGAAGAGGTCGGCGAGAGCGGGGGCGATCTGCAGCACCTGGAGTTCCCCGTCGCAGGCGCCGACGAACCCGGCCAGCGCCGGGTCCACCGCGACCGTCCGCGCGAACCCGCCGCCCTGACGCAGCTCGATCACGCTCGGGTCGTCGTTGCCGGGGAGCAGGTGACGCGCCTCCGTGACGTCGGGGGCCACGACGAGCGTGTCGGGCAGTCCGTCGGCGAGCGCATCGTGGGCCGTGAGGCCGAGGCCGAGCGCCGCCCCCACGTTCGCCACGGGCTGCGAGATCCGCTCCGACCGCCGCAGCGGCTCCCCCTGCCCGCGGCGGAGCAGCACGTAGCCGAAGCCGATCGCGGTCACGCCCCGCGCGGCGAAGTCGTCGAGCCACGCGGTCAGCAGCGGAGTGAACGCGGCATCGCGCGGTGTGATGCCGCCGTCCCTGATCCACAGCTCCGCGTACGCGAGGGGCGACAGCTCCTCCCGCTCCACCACCCACAGATCGAGGTCCGCGGGCACCCACGCGTCCAGCCGGGCGAGGCCCGTGATCCCCGTGCGGGACTCCCAGTTGCCGAGAAGCTGGGCGATGCCGCCGGGGGTGAGGTGGGCCGGTGCCGTGCGCACGAACTGCTCGACCAGCGCGTCTCCGACGAGTCCGCCGTCGCGATACTCGTAGGCGGGCACCCCCTCCGTGCGGGGCGTGATCACGAACGGCGGGTTTGAGACGATGAGGTCGAACGCCTCCCCGGCGACCGGCTCGAACATGCTCCCGTGACGGAACTCGATGTTCGTGACCCCGTTGAGCTGCGCGTTCAACGCGGCGTAGGCGAGGGCGCGGCGAGAGACATCGGTGGCGACGACCCGGCCGGCGCGCCGAGCGACGAGGAGCGCCTGGATGCCGCAGCCCGTGCCGAGGTCGAGCGCACGGTCCACCGCGAGCGGCACGACCGTCTCGGCGAGCGTGCGGGAGGCGCCGCCCACACCGAGCACGTGATCGGCGGGCAGCGGACCGTCGAGGGCGACCTCGTCCAGGTCGCTGGCGATCCACCACTCCCCGACGCCGTCCTCGTCGACGAACGACTGCGGGCGCAGCAGCGCGATCGGAGTCACGGAGTCGGCGTCGATCGTCGCCAGGCCCAGCGCCTCCAGACCGTCCACGCCGAGGGTGGGCAGGGCACGCTCCACCGCCGCTCGGGGCTGCGGAAGCCCGAGCACCAGGAGCCGCCCGAGGGTCGCGAGCACGCCCTCGTCCCCGGCGATCGCCCGCAGGATGGGCTCCCGCAGGCCACGGCCCAGGGCATCGTCCGCCTCCTCTCCCCAGAGGCGACGCAGGGGCTCGGAGCGAAGGTCGGCGTCGTCCAGATCCGCGGCGAGCGCGGCGCTGCGGAGCGGGTCGGGGCGGGGGGCGGGGGTGTCGGACACGGCCGTCACTCTACGCGTCTTCAGGGTTCTCCTCTGTCCGGCCTCCTAGAATCGCAGAGTCAGTACTCACGATCCGCCTCTCCCCGGCGTTCGAGGAAGACCTTCATGACCGCGATCACTCCCGAGACGGGCCTCCGCGCGCGCGTGCGCCGGCTCGCGGCGTTCGTGGTCGCCGCCGGCGTCTGCGTCGTCGGCATCGCCGGTCCCGCTGTGGCGGCCGACCAGCCGGCCGCCGACGACGATCAACGGGTGGAACTGCATGTCACGGCGGGCCTGCGCGGGACCGTCGCCCCCGGGACGTCGACGTCGGCCGTGGTCACGATCGACAACCGCACCGAGGCGGAGCTCTCCGCTGGTCGCGTCGAGATCGAGCTCGGCAGCACGCCACTGACCGACGACGACGCCGTCACCGAATGGTTGGACGAGGGCCAGGCCGCGGGTTCCTTCCTCTCCCTCGGAGAGGAGACCACGAAGCCGACGGAGGCGGGCGGATCCGCCGGCACCACCGTGTTCGTGCCGCAGGAGACCTTGAAGCCGTTGAAACCCGGGGTGTACCCGCTGCGGGCTGCCCTGAGCGACGCCGGCACGAAGGATGGTGAGGGACAGCGCACCACGACCTGGGACACCACCGCGACGAGCGTCCTCGTCGTCACCTCCGGCCCCACAAGCCCGGTCGGGGTCATCGTGCCCATCACCGCCACGCCGGCGGGCGGTGCCCTCCTGAGCGCCGAGGAGCTCGCGGAGTTGACCGCCCCGGACGGCGACCTCACCGCGCAGCTCGACGGCGTGGCCGGGACGACGGCGGTGCTCGCGGTCGACCCTGCCATCCTCACGTCGATCCGCGCGCTGGGCACCGCCGCCCCCTCAGCGGCGACTGACTGGCTGCAGCGGCTCGACGAACTCCCCAACGCCCGTTTCGCCCTGCAGTTCGGCGATGCCGACCTCACGGTGCAAGCGCAGGCCGGTCTGCCCGAGGCGCTGGCACCGCTTCCGCTGACCTCGCTGCTCGATCCCGCCGCGTTCCCCCAGCAGCGAGCCGTGACACCGACGAGTACTCCCGGCATCACTGCAGAACCGTCGCCGACGCCGACCGACGGACCGGCTCTTCCCACCGACGAGGAGCTCACGGAGATCGACGGCGCGATCCCGGGGATCGTCTGGCCGGAGAGCGACCTCACGGAGGCCGACCTCGCGGCGTTCACCGGCTATCTGGGCCGCCCCGCCACGACCATCGTGTCGTCCGAGACCGTCGGCGATCAGAGTGCGGCCCATGCGACAGCGGGCGGTCAGGACCTGCTCGTCATCGATGCCGCCACGTCGGCCGCGTTGTCTGCTGCGGCGACCGAATCCGCCTCGGTTCCCCGTCAGGGGCTGTTGGCGGAAGCGGCCGCGCGGCTCTTCCTCGCCGGCGCCCGGGCCCCCGGCGCTCCGATCCTCATCGGCCTGGAGCGCGACGAGAACCGCTCCGCGGATGCCCTCCGCGACGCGATCTCGGCAGCCGACTCGATCGGCTTCGAGCTCTCGACGGTGCGGGCGGCTCCCGCCGCCTCGGTGACGCTGCCCGAGACGGCCGCGGCGACCCAGGCGTCCGACCTCACCAATCTCCTCGCCGACGAGCGCTCCCTCACGGCCTTCGCCACCGTCCTCAGCGACCCCCTCGTGCTGCTCAGCCCCGAGCGGATCCGGGTCCTGCGGACCATCGCGGTCGGATCGTCCGCGGAAGCCTTCGCCGAGAAGGTCGCGGCCCATCGTGCCCGCACCACCGAGACGCTCGGTGCCGTCAGCATCCCCGACTCCAGCACCATCCAGCTCCTCACGGCCAACGCCGACCTCCCCATCGCCGTGCGCAACGACCTCCCGTGGCCGGTGACGGTGCGGCTGTACGCCGCCCCCACCGATCCGCGCCTCGAGGTGACGCCCGTGATCGACGTCGCCGTGCAGGCGAACTCGACCACGAGGGCGAAGGTGCCGGTGTCGGCCCGAGTCGGCAGCGGCGAGCTCGATCTGCGCCTCAGCCTCACCAGCCCGACCGGGGTGCCGATCCAGTCCGAGCAGACCATCCGCGTCGCGGTGCGCGCGGAGTGGGAGACCATCGGCCTCGTCGTCTTCGGCGGACTCGCCGTGCTCCTCATCGCTCTCGGGGTGGTGCGCACCGTGCGTCGGAAGCGCCGAGAGGCGATCGAGGAGCAGGCCGTCGAGGCCGCCGTCGAGGAACTGATCGAGGAGAAGGAGGCGGAGGCGGCCGTGCAGGAGCACCACGACGGTCCGGATGCCCCGCCGACGAAGGAGTCGCGTGAGTAGTCTCGGGCGCGCCAGCGCCATCATCGGCGCCGGCACCATGGTGTCGCGCGTGACCGGGCTGCTGCGCAGCATCGTCCTCGTGGCGGTGATCGGGTCGTTCAACTCGGGGCCCGCCGACGCGTTCGCCGCGGCGAACACTCTCCCGAACAGCGTCTTCTCCCTCATCTCCGTCGGCATCCTCACCGCGGTCATCGTGCCGCAGATCGTCAAGGCCACCGCAGACGCCGACGGGGGCAATGCCTTCATCTCGAAGCTCTTCACCCTCGGCACGGTCGTGCTGGTGGCTGTCACGGCGATCGCCACGATCGCCGCCCCGTGGCTCGTGCAGATCGTCGCCGGGGGCCTGTCCTCGACCACCCAGGCGCTCGCGACCGCGCTCGCGTACTGGTGTCTCCCGCAGATCCTGTTCTATGGTCTGTACGCCCTGCTGGGCGAAGCCCTGAACGCGCGGCGGATCTTCGGTCCCTTCACCTGGGCGCCCGTCGTCAACAACATCGTCTCCATCATCGGGTTCCTGATCCTGGGATGGGCCTTCTCCCCGGTCTCCCGGAACTCCGCCGACTGGACGCCGGAGATGATCGCGATGCTCGGCGGCACGGCGACCCTCGGCATCGCCGTGCAGGCGCTCATCCTGCTGCTGTTCTGGAGACGGACCGGGCTGTCCCTGCGTCCCGACTTCCACTGGCGGGGCGTCGGCCTCGGCAACGTGGGCAAACTCGCGGGGTGGACCTTCCTGATGGCCCTGGCCTCGCTGTCCGCGGGTGTGCTCCAGGGGAACATCGTCAGCAACGCGTCGGAGTCGGGGGCGTCGCTCGCCGTGACGGCCAACGCCTGGCTCATCTTCATGCTGCCGTACTCGGTCATCGTGCTGTCGATCGGGACCCCGTACTTCACGCAGATCAGCGAGCACGCGGCCGCAGGTCGCGACGACGAGGTCCGCGGAGACATCTCGCGCAGCATCCGCACGCTACTGTTCTTCATCGTCGCCGCCGTCGCCGCGGTCGCGGCCGCGGCGATCCCCGCATCGCGTGTCTTCACCGAGAGCCCTTCGGATGCCGAGGGAGCCGCCATCGTCCTCCTCTGCTATCTGATCAGCCTCATCCCGCTCACGATCCTGTTCATCGTCCAGCGGACCTTCTACGCTTACGACGACACCCGCACCCCCTTCTGGTTCACGATCTTCCAGTGCACGTTGATCGTCGTGACCGCACTGGGCGCGGCGGGGCTCCTGTCCGCGGAGATCATCGCCCTGTCTCAGCTGGCTGCCGCCGTGGCTCTGGGCCAGTCGATCGCCAGCACGCTGCAGACGATCGTGGCGACCTGGCTGCTGCACCGCAAGATCGGTGGGCTGGGCGTCCTCTCGTGGATGCGTGCCCTGGCGCTCTTCGCGATCGCCGCGATCCCGGCCGGTCTCGCCGGCTGGGGCACGTTCCTCCTCCTCGGCGGGACGACGGGATGGGCGACGTCCGGAGTCATTCCCGGCACCCTGGCGACGGCCGTCATCGGCCTCGTCGTCGTGCTCGTGTACGTCGCGATCCTCGCGGTCTTCCGCGCCCCGGAGCTGAAGGCCGCCGGCGGGCTCGTCCGCCGCTTCCTGCCCGGCCGCTGACGCGGGAATGCCCCGCGGTTACCATGGGTTGAAACAGTCGGACGTCTTTCGACGGCACCGCCTTTCTAACGGAGATCACATGCGTCAGGTCATCATCATCGGCTCCGGCCCCGCCGGATTCACGGCTGCCATCTACGCGGCGCGCGCGAACCTGGAGCCGCTGCTCATCGCGAGCTCCGTCGAGGTCGGCGGAGAGCTCATGAACACGACCGAGGTGGAGAACTACCCCGGCTTCCCGGAGGGCATCCAGGGCCCCGAGCTCATGGCGAAGTTCCAGGAGCAGGCCGAGAAGTTCGGCACCGAGGTGCTCTACGACGACGTCACCGAGCTCGACGTCGCCGGCCCCGTCAAGAAGGTCACCCTCGGTTCGGGCGCGACCCACGAGGCGAAGACCATCATCTACGCGACGGGTTCCGCCTACCGCAAGCTCGGCATCGAGGGCGAGGAGCGTCTCTCCGGCTTCGGCGTCTCCTGGTGCGCCACCTGCGACGGCTTCTTCTTCCGTCAGAAGACCATCGCGGTCGTCGGCGGCGGTGACTCGGCGATGGAGGAGGCCACCTTCCTCACGCGCTTCGCGGACAAGGTGTACGTCATCCACCGCAAGGACACCCTGCGGGCCTCGAAGATCATGCAGGAGCGCGCCTTCGCGAACGAGAAGATCGAGTTCGTGTGGAACAGCGAGGTCGTGGAGATCCTCGGCGACAACGCCGTCTCGGGCGTGCAGCTGCGTTCCACCGAGGACGGCTCGCTGCGCGACCTGCCCCTCGACGGCCTGTTCATCGCCATCGGCAACGACCCGCGAACCCACCTCGTCCACGAGAAGCTCGAGCTCACGCCCGAGGGGACGATCTGGGTCGACGGTCGCTCCTCGCGCACGTCGGTTCCCGGTGTCTTCGCCGCCGGCGACGTGATCGACCCCACCTACCGCCAGGCCATCACCGCCGCCGGAACGGGCACGATCGCGGCCCTCGACGCCGAGCACTTCCTCGCCGACCTGGAGGACTCCTCCGTCGAGGTCCCCGCGGCCGAGGCGGCCGAGGTCATCACGGCCTGACCACGGCCGGGAACACTTTCCCCTCGCCCGTTGTTGCAACAGGCGAACCTCGAACAAGGAGAACTCTGATGAGTGCAAAGGCAACGAGCCAGGCGACCTGGGAGCAGGACGTGCTGCAGGCCGATGGTCCCGTGCTGGTGGACTTCTGGGCCGAGTGGTGCGGTCCGTGTCGTATGGTCGCGCCGGTGCTGGACGAGATCCAGTCCGACAACCCCGACAAGATCACCATCCTCAAGCTCAACGTGGACGAGAACCCGGAGCTGGCCATGAAGTACCAGATCACGTCGATCCCGGCGATGAAGGTCTTCCAGGGCGGAGAGGTCAAGACGACGATCATCGGCGCCAAGCCGAAGTTCGCCCTCGAGCAGGATCTGGCCGCTTTCCTCGGCTGATCCCCCACGACCGCGAGAAGGGCCGCACCTCCGGGTGCGGCCCTTGTCGCATCCTCCGGGCCGCCCGTACTGGTCAGCGCTTGTCGTACACGTCCACGGGCTCGAGACCGCGCGCGGCCCGGGCGCTGTTCACGATCTCCTGGATGACGGCGGTCTTTCCCGCGTTGTAGGAGGACACCCCGTCCGCTGCCGCCCGCGCAGCGTCGTGCTTGACCTGCTCATATCCGACGCACCATCCGGCGGCCTCCAGCTCGGGCAGACGAGCGTCGAGCCGCTCCCGCGTCTCCACGCGCACCGCGAGGTCGATGACCGGTTTCGCGCTCATCCCGGGAATCGCGGTCGAGCCGATGTGCTCGATGATCCACCCGTCCTCCCCGGCGGCGCGGATCGTTGTCGCGAACTCCTCGAACCGCAGCGGCCAGGACGGGTCAGAAGGCAAGAGGAGCATCGGTCGTCAGGAGGCGTCCGCGATGCGGGGATCCCAGCGACGATGGCGCTGCTTCGCGTCCAGGAGCCCCCACACGGCCGGTGTGAGTTCCGGGTACTCGAGGGCGATCTGTCGCAGCACGCGGTAGTGTCGCGCGGCGTTCGGACGCACACCGTCGTTTGCCGCGATGTTGTCGGCGCGGAGCAGGTAGACGACGAGCTCGTCGACGCTGGGCAGCTCCTCCATGAACTCCCAGGGGTCCTCGCCGCCGAGCAGGCGCTCCTGCACGAGGACGGCGAGTTCGTCCGACGCCTCGGCGCGCAGCACTTCCAGGCTGGCGCGACGGGGGACGGACTCGGTCATCCCTCCAGCCTACGCGCGTGCGCGACGGGGTCGGCGCTCCACCTTCGCATCCTCGCTCATGTCCTCGAGCTCGCGGCCCTTGGTCTCCGGCACCTTGAAGAACACGAAGAAGAACGACAGCAGCGCGAAGAACGCGTAGAAGCCGTAGGCGAACGTGAGGCCGATCTCGGCGAACGCGGGGAACGTCGTCGAGATGAAGAAGTTCGCCACCCACTGCGCCGCGGCGGCCACGGCCAGGGCACCGGCACGGATCGAGTTCGGGAAGATCTCGCCTAGGAGCACCCATACCAGCGGACCCCAGCTCGCACCGAAGAACACGACGAAGCCGTTGGCGCAGATGAGGGCGACGGTGGCCCAGGGGTCGGGGAGAGTCGCGGTTCCGGAGGCGTCGAGCGTGCCGAATGAGAAGGCGAGCGCCATCAGCCCGAGAGTCACCGTCATGCCGACCGAGCCGACGAGCAGCATGATCCGACGCCCGATGCGGTCGACGAGGAGGATCGCGACGATCGTGACGACGATGTTCGTGACAGAGGTGATGACGGAGGTGAGGAGGGCGCTGGACTCGTCGAAGCCCACCGACTGCCACAGCGTCGTGGAGTAGTAGAAGATGACGTTGATGCCGACGAACTGCTGGAACACCGACAGCAGGATGCCGACCCAGACGATCGGCTTGAGTCCCAGCCGGCTCCCCCGCAGATCCCGCAGCGACTCGGAGCGCTCTGTGTCGATCGTCCCCGTGATCTCCTTGATCTTCGCCTCGGTGTCGATCGTCCCCGTGACGGTCTGGAGCACTTCCGCAGCGCGCTTCACCTCGCCCTTGCGCACCAGGTAGCGCGGGGATTCCGGCAGCCGGAGCGACATCAGTCCGTAGACGAGCGCGGGGATGGCCGCGACCATGAACATCCATCGCCACGCGGTCAGACCCCAGAGCGGCTGGTCCGCCTCTCCCGCGATGCCGGCCAGCAGGGCATCGGACAACAGTGCGGCGAAGATGCCGAGGACGATCGCGAGCTGTTGCAGCGAGCCGAGACGGCCGCGAATCGCTGCCGGCGACACCTCTGCGATGTATGCGGGTGCGATCACCGACGCCGCACCGACGCCGAGGCCGCCGATGACTCGCCAGATGATGAGGTCGACGACGCTGAAGGCGAGGCCGGAGCCGATCGCCGAGACGAAGAACATGGCGGCGGCGGCCACCATCACCGGGATGCGGCCGAACTTGTTCGAGACGGGCCCGGCGAACCAGGCACCCACAGCGCAGCCGATCAAGGCCGACGACACCGCGAAGCCCTTGAGGCCGGTGCCGAGATCGAATCCGGAGACGTCTCCGGCCAGAGCGTCGACGGCGCCGTTGATCACCGCGGTGTCGAATCCGAAGAGGAAACCACCCAGGGCCGCCGCGATACTGACGGCGATCACGCGACGCTTGATGGTCGCTGGATCAGCTGGTCTGGACATGACATCCCCCTCGCATCGTCAAGATGACGCGAGTCTATGCCAGCCCCGACCAGGGGCGCGGTCACCGCGCGGAGCCGTACCCTTCTTCACCGAGCTCCTCGAGAATGCGGTTCAGGTCCTGGATCGATGCGAAATCGATCGTGACCTGGCCTTTCCGCGCACCCAGCGAGATCCGGACCCGGGTGTTGAGGCGGTCGCCGAGCGTGCCGGCGACCTCGTCCAGGTACGCCCGACGCGCACCAGGTGTCGGCTTCGGGGTCTTGCCTGCCGACGGCTGCGCCTTGGCGGCTTCTTCCGTCGCGCGAACGGACAGATCCTCGTTGACGACCTTGTCCGCGAGACGCTGCATCGCCTCCGCAGACTCCACGCTGAGGATGGCGCGGGCGTGCCCGGCGGTCAGCACGCCGGCGGCCACCCGCTGCTGCACCGGGACCGGGAGCTTGAGCAGGCGGATGGTGTTGCTGATCTGCGGACGGGAGCGACCGATACGCGTGGCCAGCTCCTCCTGGGTGATGCCGAAATCATCCAGGAGCTGCTGGTAGGCCGACGCCTCTTCGAGGGGATTCAGCTCCGAGCGGTGGAGGTTCTCCAGCAGCGCGTCCCGCAGGAGATCCTCGTCGGCCGTGTCGCGGACGATGGCCGGGATCGCCTCGAGTCCGGCCTCGCGAGCGGCACGCGTGCGCCGCTCCCCCATGATGAGCTCGTACTCGCCGTCGTTGTTCTTCCGGACGACCACCGGCTGCAGCACGCCGAACTCACGGACGCTGTGGACGAGCTCCGCGAGGTCCTCCGGGTTGAAGTGCGTGCGTGGCTGGCGAGGGTTGGGGACGATCGCTTGCGGGTCGACCTGGATCAGATGGATCCCAGGAACCGCCTCGAGTTCGGGCGCGGGCGCGGCGTCGGCGCTCGTGGAGGGAGCCTCGGGGGTCGGAGCGATCTTCGCGCCGGGGAAGAACACGTCGACGGGACGTTCCGTCTGGTCCGCTGTCGGGATGAGGGCGCCGATGCCGCGGCCGAGTCCAGTGCGCTTCGCCATTATTTCTCCTTGCTCTGCGTCTGTCTCGACGCGATCTCGACGGCGGCCTCGCGGTACGCGATCGCCCCGGCGGACTGACCGTCGTAGGCGATGACCGTCTGGCCGAAACTGGGGGCTTCCGACACACGGACGGAGCGCGGAATCACGGTGTCCAGCACCTGCGAGGGGAAGTGGGACCGCACCTCTTCCGCCACCTGCTGGGCCAGCCGCGTCCGTCCGTCGAACATCGTGAGGAGGATCGTCGACAGATGCAGACCCGGGTTGAGGTGCTTCTGGATCATCTGGATGCTACCGAGTAGCTGGCTCAGGCCCTCGAGAGCGTAATACTCGCACTGGATCGGGATGAACACCTCGTTCGCGGCGGTGAAGGCGTTGATCGTGAGCAGCCCGAGGGAAGGAGGGCAGTCGATGATGACGAAGTCCACGGGATGGTCTGCGAGGTAGTCCTCCAGAGCGCGGCGCAGGCGGTGCTCCCGCGCGACCTGCGCGACGAGCTCGATCTCAGCGCCGGCGAGGTGGATGGTGCTCGGCGCACAGAAGAGGTTCGGACTCTCGGGGCTGGGCTGAACGATCTCCGCCAGGGGGAACTCGTCGATGAGGACGTCGTAGACACTCGGGGTGTCGGCGTTGTGCGGCACCCCGAGGGCAGTGGAGGCGTTCCCCTGCGGATCGAGGTCGATGAGGAGGACCTTCGCTCCCAGACCTGCCAGCGCGGATGCGATGTTCACGGCGCTGGTGGTCTTACCCACGCCGCCCTTCTGATTCGACACCGTTAGGATGCGGGTGTCGCCACTGAACTTGACGGAGACCCCTTCCAGCGCGCGGCGCCGGGCGGAGAGATCCGCGATTTCCCGCGCAAGCGGGGTGTCCATCCCGAACGATTCGTTCGATGGTGCCTTCTCGGACTGTTTCACGTGAAACATCCACTCCTTTCGGGGCCGCGTTCCACTCTAATCGCAGCGACCGACCTCGGATTACATCCGCGATGCGGTCTCTCGTCTCCTCCCCCTGAGAGACGGGCGCCCGTAACCAGGCTGTCGGAGCCGGGAGGCATTGGTTTCACGTGAAACGTGCGACCAAGTGCGAACCGGTTGCCTGGCTCCGCCACGCGCACCAGCTCAGAGAGCACTCTGATTCGCAGCGATGATGGCCGCTCTCTCATCAGTCGCCCTTCTGTGCGCTCGATGGCGGGCCCTTCCCGTCGCGCTCCCTTCGTCGGGACATCTCCTCCCATCCGCTGCACTCCGAGTGAAGCGCTCCACCGTGGGTTCTGATGGGAGCAGCGCGCACCCAGTCGGTTCCGGGGACCCGGACGTACTTCGCGGCCCCTTCGCCACCCGCATCAGAGCTGCCGACTCCCTACGGTAGCCGTGCGGACGGCCCGCGGACGGCCCACCCCGGGCGTCGACCTTCGAGCCGGCCGGTACCCTTCCCCAACGTCATCTCTCATGTTGTCTGCTCTCGCCCGGAGTGCATACATGAAGTGCGCTGGCCTGTGGCAACGAACAACCATGTACCCGGCGACCCGATGCCCCTCCTCTCTCGTCTCTGAGCACAATCAGCATGCACGACCTCAGGCGCGACGCGGTAGACCGTTTCACGTGAAACGCCCGCGCCGTATCGCTCCCCGTATGTTCGAGGCTCGACCCGCCACAGCGTTCCAGCTGGCGCGACCACGTGCTCTCGCGATACTGCACAGCGATGGTCGCGCCGCGTTTCGACAGCCCAGCTCGTCAGACGGTGGGACGCCCATGTCCAGACCGCCGACAGCAGTGTCAACGCAGAGCTACCGCATTGCGCCAGAGGCGGGAACGCCGTGCGGACAGCACTCCAACCACCCGCGCATTGACCGAAAGACGCCCTGGACAACCTCGCAGGCGGACGGGACTGCTGTCAGCGCCTGCAGCCGCGGCTGACGGAACGTGGTCAGCGCCCTCAGGCACACGCGTCCCGCGCCTTGTCCATAAGGCAAAGGGTTCTCACCTCCGTCGTACCGAGGTGATCGCGAAGCAGAGCGTGCCTCGCGACCGCCGTCACGGCGAGTCCCACGTGCGGCCGTGTACCGCCGGGACCACTTCTCCTCTTGTGGTCGCCTCGCCGTTTCACGTGAAACAACCGCGTTGGAGGCTCGGAGGCGCGACATGGCGAAGCCGCGGCGACCAACGCGCCCAGCCCCAAGAGGGCCCTCCGCTCCCCCACCCCTTAGCTCGCCCCGTAGGTCAAC
The DNA here is from genome assembly GCF_037148555.1 of Microbacterium sp. MMO-113. Lineage (NCBI taxonomy): Bacteria > Bacillati > Actinomycetota > Actinomycetes > Micrococcales > Microbacteriaceae > Microbacterium > Microbacterium sp. MMO-113. Next base: position 498,302 of record NZ_JBBCTD010000004.1, read on the forward strand.
AAACGTTCAGCGCGTTTCTCCGTGCACCCAGCTCGCGGGAGTGAGCGGTCCTGGCCCCTGTCTATCGATCGTGCGCACAGCCTCCCGCCGAAGACACGTCCACTACCGGATACCGACGACGACTCACGTTTCACGTGAAACACCCGTGTGAGCGAGACGTCCGGACGGAGTCAGGCACAGCCAGGAGGACCTACGGGCCTGTCATCCCCGTTCCACCACGTCGGCAGCGAGGATGGGGAGCATCGTGGCGCCGACTGGGGCTTATACCGCCCCCTGAGGAAGGGCGCTCCACGTCGGCCCTAGCCGCTACTCAGAGGGTCGGACACGCGGTTCACCTCAGGATGAAGCCAGGAGCTTCGCTCGCGAGGGCGGCACCGAGTCTTGGTCGGAGCGTTTCACGTGAAACGTGCACGTCTCAGCGTACGCGGGCGCGGACGACCCGAGTCGTCTCCGGGAGCAGTCCTTCACCCAGAACTTCGACGCGAACGTCGGAGAGCTTGAACTTCGCGATCTGCTTCCGCGCCGCCTCGATCTCGTTGGCGGCGTTCATGCCCTTCAAGAGGGCGAGTTCACCACCATCGCGCACCAGCGGAGCCGTCAGCGGGATCAAGGTACGCAGTGCGCTCACCGCACGAGCCGTGACGACGTCGAAGGCACCCTTCGCACGGACGTCCTCCGCACGCGCCCGGAGAACGGTGACGTTGGAGAGCCCGAGGTCGTTTACCTGCTCCGTCAACCAGGTGATCCGACGCTCCATAGGCTCCACCAGTGTCCAAGACACGTCGGGGCGTGCGATGGCGAGCACCAGACCGGGCAGTCCGGCACCGGACCCGATGTCCGCCACGGAACCATGGAAGAGCGGTGCGGCGATCGCGCTGTTCAGGATGTGACGGGTCCACAAGCGGGGCAACTCAAGCGGTCCGATCAGGCCCCGCTCCTCCCCTTGACGGGCGAGGGAGTCCGTAAACCGCCGAGCGATCTCCAGGCGGTCTCCGAACAGGTCGGCGGCGACCGTCGGCTCCTGCTCGACGGTCTTCTCGCCAGAATCGCTCGTCTCAGACACCCGCGAGCACTCGCCTTCGGTACGTCAGTGACGGCGCAGGACGGTGTGACGGTCCGCGCCCTCGCCGTACGATTCGGAGACGAGCCCGCGCTCCGCAGCGATGTCGTGCACCAACTTGCGCTCGTAGCTGGACATCGCGGGCAGCGACGCCTGCGAGGAACCCTCATCGAGCTTGGCCGCTGCAGCCTCGACCAGGGTCACGAGCTGGCGGCGGCGCGCGTCACGCGAACCACCGATGTCGAGGATGAGACGCGAGAACGAGCCGGTCTTGTTCTGGACGGCGAGACGCGTGAGCTCCTGCAGGGCCTGCACAGTGTCCGGAGCGGAGAGCAGAGCGAGGCCATCGCCCTCGGCCTCGACGGAAACGTAGGCACGACCCTGACGGACGTCGAGGTTCAGATCACCGTCGATGTCGGCGATGTCGAGAAGCTCCTCGAGGTAGTCCGCCGCGACGTCCCCCTCGTTCTCGAGCTGCGCCACAGTGGGCTCTGCGCTCCCGGTCACGACCTCGCTCATGACGCGTTCCCCTTCTTCTTCGCACGCTTCTTGCCGACCGGCTGCTGCCGCTTCGGCGCCGCCGCCTTCGCCTTCTCAGCCTCCTCGAGCAGACGCTGCTGCTCGGCCTCGTATGCAGCCATCGGAACGACCTTGCCGGAGGAGTCGATCGCCTTGCCCTTGCGGGCGAGCCGCTCCTCGCGAGCCTTGGCCGCTTCGGAACCCGGAGTCGGCATCTCGCGGATCACGAGGAACTGCTGACCCATGGTCCAGAGGTTGGAGATGAACCAGTACACGACGACGCCGAGCGGGAAGAAGACACCGGAGAAGATGAAGCCCAGCGGCAGCACGTAGAGCATGATCTTCTGCATCTGGTAGGCCTGGCCGGTCTTGGCTTCCGGCGACAGGTTCTTCGAGATGATCTGCAGCTGCGTGAAGAACTGCGACGCGATCATCAGGACGACCAGGGTCACCAGGATGATGATCGCCGTGACGTTCTGAGCATCGATCGCGTTTCCGAGGGTCTCGTGCAGCGAGGCCACCCCGGAGAGCTTCGCGTCGTAGAACTCCTGCGTGAGCTCGGCACTCAGCAGTCCGACACCGCCGATGCCTTGCGTCGCGTGCTTGCTGACGTCGCTCAGCACGCTGTAGAGCGAGAAGAAGATCGGCATCTGCACGAGCAGCGGCAGGCAGCTCGACATCGGCGTCGTGCCGTGCTTCTTATAGAGCGCCATCGTCTCGCGGCTCATCGCCTCACGAGAGAGCTGGTCCTTCTTGCCGCGGTACTTCTCCTGGACTTTTCGCAGTTCAGGAGCGATTTCCATCATCTTGCGCTGGCTCTTGATCTGCTTCACGAACAGCGGGATGAGCGCCGCGCGGACCACGATCACGAGTCCGACGATCGAGAGGACCCAGGTGATGCCGGAAGCCGCAGGGAGACCGACGGCCGTCAGCAGCCAATGCCAGGCGACGAGGATGAGCTCGACGATCCACTTCAGCGGCCACAGGATCGTTCCGAGCAGATCGAATCCGCCGGATGCCGGTTCCGGGCTGGGGGTGGCACTGGCGAACAGAAGGTCAAGACCCACCGATCAGTCCTTTCGGGAGGGGACGACGAAACCGTGAGCGGTCAGGTCGTAGCGGAAGTGTCGATGCGGTGTGACGTCGTCGACGCCTCCGCGAGACCAGGGATTGCAGCGGAGGATGCGCCACGCCGAGAGCAGAGCCCCCCGCACGGCGCCATGCTGCTGCACCGCACCTACAGCGTAGGCGGAACAAGAGGGGTAGTACGCACACACGTCTCCGTACATCGGCGAGACCACCTTGCGGTACCCCGCGAGGAAAGCCAGCACGGCGTTGCGCGGAAGGAGCGGGATGCTTCGGAGCACGTCGCGTCCGTGCATCTCCCCCGTGCCCACCGACGACGCCGGCAACGCGGTCATGATGCGGCCTCGACGGGCGCGAGCCGCGCCAGACAGCGGTGAACGTCACTCCGGAGTTCCGCGTACGACGCGGTCGCCGACGCAGGAAGGGCACGGATGACGACATCCGTGCCCTGAGGAACACGCGGGAGCGCCTCCGCACAGACGGCTTTGAGGCGCCGGCGCACGGTGTTTCGCACCACAGCGGTACCCACCTGCTTGCTGATGATGAAACCGAAACGCGCTGCTCTGCTCTCACCCGTCGCCAGCATCGAGGTGAGGACGCGGGCCCCGCCACAACGCGATCCGCGTCGAACGACCAGTCGGTAGTCGCTCCCGCGGGTCAAACGGAACGGGCGGGCGAGCACAGCTGCTTACGCGGAGAGCTCGGTACGGCCCTTCGCGCGGCGTGCCGAGAGGATGGCACGGCCGGCGCGGGTGCGCATGCGGGCACGGAAGCCGTGCTTCTTGGCGCGACGACGGTTGTTGGGCTGGAAGGTGCGCTTGCTCATGAGATCACTCCGGGAATGCTGCCACCGGATTCACTTCGACCGGAGACATAGGGAACTGCCATACAGGCATAAGTCAACCGATTAAGGGTACGTCTTGGCGGCGCACAGGGCAAATCTACCGTACGGCCGTTCCGGGCCGCTCCGCGTGCGAGGGCGCCATCCGGCCGTCGATATGCTAATCCGACCGCCGATGAGCCGAGATGCCATGCCAGCGAGAGGCCGAGATGACCGATCAGCAGACCCCCTCCTCCGACTCCGGTTCCGAGCCCGCCCGTGACGGCGGAGCATCAGGTGCGCTCTCCACCGCGGCGATCGCCACCGGCGCTGTCTCCCTGATCCTCCTGGTCGCCCTCGCCGTTCCGTACTACGCCCTCCAGAACCCCTGGCTGATCCCCGCCTTCGTCCTCGGCGCGGCAGCCGCGATCGGCGGAGTCGTCCTCGCCCGCCGAGCGCGCCGCGCTCCTTCGGACGAGCGCCGCACGGCAGGTCTCGGGTTGGCAGCTGCCCTCGCCGCGCTCGTCCTCGCCCTCGTCCTGCTGGTCGTCTTCCTGCTCGGACTCTGGTCGCCGCCGCAGAACAAGGTCTTCCTCGAGGGAACAGGACCGCAGTCCGGGGTCACCGCCACGTTCAGCAGCGACGCCGAGACCAGGACGCTTCCCTGGCCGGCTGTGGGAAACGCGCAGTACACCACCTCGGAGTCGTCCACCTGGATCACGATCACGGCCCCGAGCGACAGCAAGGATCAGACGGTGGGTTGCAGGATCTACTGGAACGATGACCTGGTCGTCGAGGAGACCTCGGACTCCGGCACGGTCAGCTGCGTATACGACGCCGACTGACGGCGCCCGGCTCCCCTCCACACAGGAGCTATCCACAACCCCGAGCAATCGACCGAACCGCCACACGACCTGATTCTCTGCGGCAGGTTGCCGTTCCCGACGCCGATGACTAGCGTGGGCATCCGTAGTTATCCACAGGGCAGCCCCTCCCGCGCTCCCCTTCCCGATCCGTCGTCCGGAGCACCATGTCCTCACCAGCCCAGCCCGATGTCCCGATCTGGACCACGGTGCAGGAGCTGCTGGAATCCGACGATCGGGTCACCCCGCAGCTTCAGGGCTTCCTGAGCCTCGCGGTGCCGGCCGGGGTGATGTCGGCGACGCTGTACCTGGAGGTGCCGAACGACCTCACCGCGGCGCAGATCAACAAGCGTCTGCGCCTGCCCATCATGGAGGCCCTCGCTCATGTCGGCGAGGAAGTGACGTCGTATCGGGTGGTCGTCAACCACGAGCTCGCCGATCAGCCCACCGCTCCGATCGCCGTGGCGGACTACGGTCGGCAGGATCCGGTGCGCGCCGAGTCGCCGATGGAGCAGCCGACGGCGCTACGCCACGAGTCCCGCCTCAACCCGAAGTACACCTTCGACAACTTCGTCATCGGCCAGTCCAACCGCTTCGCCCACGCGGCCGCGGTGGCCGTCGCCGAGGCGCCGGCCAAGGCCTACAACCCGCTCTTCATCTACGGCGACTCCGGACTGGGCAAGACCCACCTCCTGCACGCCATCGGCGACTACGCGCAGTCCCTCTACGCCGGAGTCAAGGTGCGCTACGTCTCCAGCGAGGAGTTCACGAACGACTTCATCAACTCCATCGCCAACAACCGCGGCGCCGCCTTCCAAGCCCGGTACCGCGAGGTGGACATCCTCCTCATCGACGACATCCAGTTCCTCCAGGGGCGTGCGGAGACGCAGGAGGCGTTCTTCCACACGTTCAACACGCTGCACGATCACAACAAGCAGGTCGTGATCACCAGCGATGTCGCGCCGAAGCACCTCACGGGCTTCGAGGACCGCATGCGCAGCCGATTCGAGTGGGGCCTCATCACCGACGTGCAGGCACCCGATCTCGAGACGCGTATCGCCATCCTGCGGAAGAAGGCGCAGAGCGAGGCTCTCCACATCCCCGACGAGGTGCTCGAGTACATCGCCACGGTCGTGTCCTCGAACATCCGCGAGCTGGAGGGAGCACTCATCCGGGTGTCGGCGTTCGCGAGCCTGAACCGTTCGGCCCTCGACATCTCCCTCGCCCAGACCGTCCTGCGGGACATCATCGACACGGCCGAGGACAACATCATCTCGCCGACCGACATCATCACGGCGACCGCACAGTACTTCAAGCTCACCGTCGACGATCTGTACGGCTCCAGCCGCTCGCAGCAGATCGCCACCGCCCGGCAGATCGCCATGTACCTCTGTCGTGAACGGACCAGCCTCTCCCTCCCGAAGATCGGCCAGCTCTTCGGCAACCGCGACCACACGACGGTCATGTATGCCTACAAGAAGATCAGCGAGCTCATGAAAGAGCGTCGCTCCATCTACAACCAGGTGACCGAGATCACCACGCAGCTCGGTCGTCGCTGACGCCTGCGCGCACGAGAGGGACGCCATCCGACACCGGACGGCGTCCCTTCGGCGTTTGACAGGGCCCTGATCGCCGGATAAATGCGTCTATGCACATGTGGATAACTTGTGGATGACCGTGGAACGCGCCGACGCAGGTGTGGGTCGATCGGAGAAACCTGTGGATAACCACGGGACGGTCGAATCGCGATGGACCCTCGTCCACCCGCGGATTCCTCAGGGTCTCCACAAGTGACAAGTGTGTAGTTCCCTACTCGCGCTTGCTTTCCACCGACTTATCCACAGTATCCACAGGTGTTAACACCGTTAAGGAGTTAAGTCATTCAGGGTGCGATCCGATCACCAGACGGTGGGGAGAACCGTCCGAGGCATGACAAGACCTCCGGCGTAGGGAAGCGCAGGACTGTGGGGCTAGCATGGGATTCCCTGCACTGGCAGGACCCGACGACGACCCGTCATGTTCGACGACAAGGGAGCACCCGTGAGGTTTCAGGTCAACCGCGATGTCTTCAGCGAGGCTGTGTCCTTCGTCGTCAAGCTGCTCCCCCAGCGCAATCCGCAGCCGATCCTCGCCGGAGTCCTGATCGAGGCCGACGGTTCCGGACTCACGCTCTCGGCCTTCGACTACGAGGCCTCCGCGCGGACGACCATCGAGGCGACAGTCGAGACCCCGGGGACGATCCTCGTCCACGGCCGTCTGCTCTCGGACATCGCGAGCCGCCTCCCGAACGCTCCCATCGAGATCGCCGTCGAGGATGACGGCGGGATCGCCGTCACCTGCGGCTCGGCGCGCTTCACGCTCGCCGCCATGCCGGTCGAGGAATACCCGTCGATCCCCGAGGTGTCCGGATCATCCGGCGTCGTCCCCGCCGACGAGTTCGGCACCGCGATCGCGCAGGTCGGCTTCGCGGCATCCCGCGACGATGTGACTCCCGTGCTGACGGGTGTCCAGCTCGAGGTCACCGGCCACACGCTCAGCCTCGTCGCCACCGACCGCTACCGGGTTTCGCTCCGCGACGTGCCGTGGGACGGCGAGGCCGTCGAGGCCACCGCACTCGTCCCCGCTCGCACCCTCGTCGAGGTCGGGAAGACCTTCGGTCACGCCGGCACGATCCAGATCGCGTTCTCGGGGGCCGGGGACCGCGAGATCATCGCGTTCACCGCCGGCAACAAGACCGTGACCTCGCTCCTCATCAAGGGCAACTTCCCCCCGGTGCGCCGCCTCTTCCCGGAGCAGACCGATCACTACGCCGTCGTCAACACCGCTGACCTCATCGAGGCCGTGCGCCGTGTGTCCCTCGTGCTCGACCGTGCCGCGCCGCTGCGCTTCACGTTCTCGACCGACAGCGTCACCATGGATGCCTCGGGCAGCGAGCACGCCCGCGCGTCCGAGTCGGTCGACGCGATCCTCTCCGGTGGCGACGAGGTGACGCTGGGGCTCAACCCGCAGTACCTCATCGAAGCCCTCGGCGCGGTCAAGAGCGAGTTCGTGCGGGTCACGTTCACCTCCAGCGACAACGCCAACAAGCTCAGCCCGGTCCTCATCACCAGCCAGACCTCGGTCGACCAGGCCGGCCTGGACTCGTTCAAGTACCTGCTGCAGCCCAACCTGCTCCTGCGCTGAGCGCGAGCACTCGCCCCGAGGGAGTGTCCGACCCGGAAGGTAGGCTGGCTCCGTGATTGTGGAGCACCTCAGCCTGGTCGATTTCCGCAATTACGCGACCGCGGAACTCGCCCTGCACCGAGGGCCCAACGTCCTCGTCGGGCGGAACGGTCAGGGCAAGACGAACCTCGCCGAGGCGGTGGTCTTCCTCGCGACGCTCGGGTCGCACCGCGTGTCCACCGACGCTCCGATGGTGCGGGACGGCCAGGACTTCGCCGTCATCCGGGCGCGGCTCTCCCACGGCGAGCGGCGCGTGCTGGTCGAGGTGCAGCTCAACCGGCAGGGATCGAACAAAGCTCGCATCAACGGCTCCCCGTCGAAGACCAATGAACTCCCCCGCTATGCGCATGTCGTGCTGTTCGCACCGGAAGACCTCCAGATCGTCCGGGGCGACCCGTCGGCCCGTCGCCGGTTCGCCGACCAGCTCCTCATCCAGCGCACCCCGCGTCTCGCCGCGGTACTGGCCGACTACGATCGCGTACTCAAGCAGCGCAACGCCCTTCTCAAGTCGGCACGGGCGCGCGGCATCCGCGGTGAGGCATTGAGCACCCTGGACGTCTGGGACGACAAGCTCGTGTCCCTCGGATCGGAGATCATCTCCGCGCGGCAGCGGTTGGCCGCCGACCTGCAGCAGCCGGTGGCCGATGCCTATGCGGCGATCGCGGGCGCCGATCACCGGCCGCGGCTGGACTGGGCGCTGTCCGTCGCCGGCGGCGATCCGGAGGACGACGACGATCGGGACGACACGGAGGCCTCCGCCCCCGTCGACGACGTGCGCGGGGACTCCCGTCGCATCGCCGAGATGTTCCGCGCCTCCCTCGCCGCGAAGCGATCGAACGAGCTCGACCGCGGCCTCACCCTCACCGGACCGCATCGCGACGATCTGGTGCTGCGCGTCCGCGACCTCCCCGTGAAGGGCTACGCCTCGCATGGCGAGTCCTGGTCTGTCGCCCTCGCTCTGCGGCTCGCCTCCGCGGAGCTGTTGCGTAGCGAGTCTCCCGCCGGCGACCCGGTGCTCATCCTCGACGACGTCTTCGCCGAGCTCGACGCGGATCGGCGCCAGCGACTCGCCACCCTCACCGCAGGCTACGAGCAGGTGGTGGTCACCGCAGCGGTGGAGGAGGATATCCCCGACGTGCTCCACGCTCACGTGGTCCGTATCGCGGCGGGCACCATCAGCGACGAGCGCAACCGATCGCAGGGAGAGGAGGGTGCGAGTCATGACTGATGTGCTCACCGACAGCGCGGCCGCGCCGGAGGCTCCTGAGACCGTCGCGACCTACCTTCGACTGCGGGGACTCCAGCCGAGCGCCAAGAACTGGAAGCGCAAGCGACGGATCACCGTCGACGACGACAACGCGCCGTTCACCCCCGGACGCGATCCGGGCAGCCTCGGTGCCGTCCTCGACACCCTCAGCCGCGAGTCCGGGTGGGAGACGACGCTCGCCCGGGAAGACCTCGTCCGCCAGTGGGCCGACCTCGCCGGGGCGGACACCGCGAAGCACTCGGAACCGGTATCGCTCGAACGCGGGCTGCTCACCGTCAAATGCGATTCCACGGCCTGGGCGAAGAACCTCCAGTTCATGCGCGCGACGATCCTCACCGAGATCGGACGACGGTATCCGGAAGCGGGAGTGGAGAACCTCCGCTTCATCGGACCGGACGTCCCCTCGTGGAAATGGGGTCCCAGAGCCGTTCCAGGGCGGGGCCCGCGCGATACCTACGGGTAGGGCACCATGCAAGGGGTCCGAAACGCTCAGAGGGCCACACGCGGCCGTTGAGCGGCATTTCGACTCGAAACCCCGCTAGAATGGGAGTTCGAGATATCGATCTGGAGAATGCCCTCTGATGACGCCTGAATCCCCTGCTGACGAGACGGAACCGAACAACGACGCTTCGTCGGGCTCACAGGCCGGAGGATCGGCGGCACCCGCACCGAAGAAGCAGCAGCCCGGTGAGTACGGCGCCGACTCGATCCAGATCCTCGAAGGACTCGAGGCCGTGCGCAAGCGCCCCGGCATGTACATCGGCTCGACCGGGCCACGTGGACTGCACCACCTCGTCTACGAGATCGTCGACAACTCGGTGGACGAGGCGCTGGCCGGCTACGCCGACACGATCTTCGTCACCCTTCTCGCCGATGGCGGGGTGCGCGTCGTCGACAACGGTCGTGGCATCCCCGTCGACCCGCACTCGTCCGACCCGTCGAAGTCGACCGTCGAGGTCGTGCTCACGATCCTGCACGCGGGCGGCAAGTTCGGCGGCGGCGCCTACGCCGTCTCCGGCGGTCTGCACGGCGTCGGCTCCTCGGTCGTGAACGCCCTGTCGACGCGTTTCGACGTGGAGGTCAAGCAGAAGGGCTTCGTCTGGCGGCACAGCTTCGCCGACGGCGGCGTCCCGCAGCAGAAGCTCGAGAAGGGCGAGGCCACCGACCAGACCGGCACGAGCATCACGTTCTGGCCGGACGCGGAGATCTTCCAGGAGACCGTCGAGTTCGACTACGACACGCTCCGCACCCGGTTTCAGCAGATGGCATTCCTCAACAAGGGACTGCGCATCGAGCTGTCGGACGAGCGGCCGGAGTCGGCCTACGAGACCGAGGAAGACGGCCAGGCGGTCACGAAGCAGCCGAGCGACGTCTTCTTCTACGAGCGCGGCCTCGTCGACTACGTCGAGTACCTGAACAAGGTGCGCCACGCCGAGGTCGTCAACGAGGAGATCATCGCCTTCGAGTCGGAGGACACGGCGCGCAAGATCTCCCTCGAGGTCGCGATGCAGTGGACCACGTCCTACACGGAGAACGTGTTCACCTACGCGAACACGATCAACACGCACGAGGGCGGCACGCATGAGGAGGGCTTCCGGGCGGCGCTCACCACGCTCGTCAACCGCTACGCCCGCGCGAACAACCTCCTCAAGGAGAAGGACGATAACCTCTCCGGCGACGATGTGCGCGAGGGGCTGACCGCCGTCATCTCGATCAAGCTCGGCGAGCCCCAGTTCGAGGGGCAGACCAAGACGAAGCTCGGTAACACCGAGGCGAAGGCGTTCGTGCAGAAGGTGGTCGGCGACCAGCTCGGCGATTGGTTCGACCGAAACCCGAGCCAGGCGAAGAACGTCATCCGCAAGGCAATCGACGCCGCGACCGCGCGGCTCGCCGCCCGCAAGGCGCGCGAGACGGCCCGTCGCAAGAGCGTCTTCGAGTCCGCCGCCATGCCGGACAAGCTCAAGGACTGCACGAGCAAGGACCCGTCGATCAGCGAGATCTTCCTCGTGGAGGGAGACTCGGCCGGCGGCTCGGCGGTGCAGGGTCGCGACCCGCACACGCAGGCGATCCTCGCCCTGCGCGGCAAGATCCTCAACGTCGAGCGGGCGCGCCTCGACAAGGCGCTCGGCAACAAGGAAGTCCAGGCGATGATCCAGGCCTTCGGCACGGGCATCGGCGAGGAGTTCGACATCGAGAAGGCGCGGTACCACAAGATCGTGCTGATGGCCGATGCCGATGTCGACGGTCAGCACATCACCACCCTGCTGCTCACGCTGCTGTTCCGCTACATGCGCGGACTCATCGAGGCCGGCTTCGTGTACCTCGCGATGCCCCCGCTCTACCGCCTGAAGTGGTCGAACGCGGCGCACGAGTACGTGTTCAGCGACGCCGAGCGCGACGCGCTGCTGGCCTACGGCCTGGAGAACGGCAAGCGCATCCCGAAGGACGCGGGCATCCAGCGCTACAAGGGTCTCGGCGAGATGAACGCCAAGGAGCTGTGGGAGACCACGATGGACCACACCACCCGGACGCTCCGCCAGGTGACCATCGAGGACGCCGCCGCCGCGGACGAGATCTTCAGCGTGCTGATGGGCGAGGACGTGGAGTCGCGTCGGAGCTTCATCCAGCGCAACGCCAAGGACGTCCGGTTCCTCGACATCTGATCACCGCGGGGTCCTCGAGCGTGTGCCAGGGGACCCGACGCCTCGACAAGCTCAGCCAACCAGGAAAGACACATGACTGACGAAGAACGCCCCGACATCACCGAGGGCCACGAGCACGGCAAGATCGACCAGGTCGATCTCCAGTCGGAGATGCAGCGCAGCTATCTCGACTACGCCATGGCGGTCATCGTCGGCCGCGCGCTCCCTGACGTCCGCGACGGTCTCAAGCCCGTGCACCGCCGGGTGATCTACGGCATGTACGACGGCGGATTCCGGCCCGACAAGTCGTTCTCCAAGTGCGCCCGCGTCGTCGGCGAGGTCATGGGTCAGTACCACCCGCACGGCGACTCGGCGATCTACGACGCCCTCGTCCGTCTCGTGCAGCCGTGGTCGCTCCGATACCCGCTCGCTCTCGGCCAGGGCAACTTCGGCTCGCCCGGCAACATGGGCGCGGCGGCACCGCGGTACACCGAGACGAAGATGGCCCCGCTCGCGCTCGAGATGGTGCGCGACATCGAAGAGGACACCGTCGACTTCGCCGACAACTACGACGGCCAGACCCAGGAGCCGACGGTTCTGCCGTCCCGGTTCCCGAACCTCCTCGTCAACGGCTCGGTCGGCATCGCGGTCGGCATGGCGACCAACATCCCGCCGCACAACCTCCGCGAGGTGTCCGATGCCGCGCTCTGGGCGCTGGACAACCCGGACCTCCCCCGCGAGCAGCTGCTCGACGGGCTGATCCAGCGCATTCCCGGACCGGACTTCCCGACCGGCGCGCAGATCCTCGGCACGAAGGGCATCCACGAGGCGTACCGCACCGGCCGCGGCTCGATCACGATGCGCGCGGTCGTCAACGTCGAGGAGATCCAGGGGCGGACCTGCCTGGTCATCACCGAGCTGCCGTACCAGGTGAACCCCGACAACGTGGCGGTCAAGATCGGCGACCTCGCGCGCGACGGCAAGATCACCGGCATCGCCGACATCCGCGACGAGTCCTCGGACCGCACGGGTCAGCGCCTCGTCGTCGTGCTCAAGCGCGATGCCGTGGCGAAGGTGGTGCTGAACAACCTCTACAAGCACACGCAGCTGCAGGAGAACTTCGGCGCGAACATGCTGGCGATCGTCGACGGCGTTCCCCGGACGCTCGCGATCGACGGCTTCATCTCGAACTGGATCGCCCACCAGATCGACGTCATCGTACGACGGACGCAGTTCCGCCTGAACGAGGCCGAGAAGCGCATGCACATCCTGCGCGGCTATCTGAAGGCGCTCGACGCGCTCGACGAGGTCATCGCGCTCATCCGCCGGTCGCAGACGACCCAGGATGCGAACGAGGGTCTGCAGAAGCTCCTCGACATCGACGAGATCCAGGCCGATGCCATCCTGCAGATGCAGCTCCGTCGCCTCGCCGCGCTGGAGCGTCAGAAGATCATCGACCAGGCGAACGAGCTCGAAGCGCTCATCGCCGACTACAAGGCGATCCTCGCCGACCAGGGCCGGCAGCGGACCATCATCCGCGAGGAGCTCACCGCCATCGTCGACCGGTTCGGCGACGAGCGGCGCACGCACATCCTGCACGGCTTTGATGGCGATGTGTCGATGGAAGACCTCATCGCCGAGGAGGAGATGGTCGTCACCGTCACCCGCGAGGGGTACATCAAGCGCACCCGCAGCGACAACTACCGTTCGCAGCACCGCGGCGGCAAGGGCGTCAAGGGCGCCCAGCTGCGCGCCGACGACATCGTCGAGCACTTCTTCGTCACCACGACCCATCACTGGCTGCTGTTCTTCACCGACAAGGGCCGGGTCTACCGCGCGAAGACGTATGAGGTGCCGGAGGCCGGGCGCGACGCGAAGGGCACGCACGTCGCGAACCTCCTCGCGCTGCAGCCCGACGAGAGCATCGCACAGGTCCTCGACATCCGCGACTACGCGGTGGCGGACTACCTCGTCCTCGCCACGCGCGACGGTCTGGTCAAGAAGACCCGTCTCGACAACTACGACACCAACCGTCAGGGCGGCGTCATCGCCATCCGCCTGAACGATGAGGACGAGCTGGTCAGCGCCCTCCTCGTCAACGCCGAGGACGACATCCTTCTCATCAGCCGCAAGGGCATGTCGGTGAGGTTCCAGGCGACCGACGAGGCGCTGCGCCCGATGGGTCGCGCCACCGCCGGTGTGAAGGGCATGAAGTTCCGCGAGGGCGACAGCCTGCTGTCCGCCTCGGTCGCCGCACCAGGCAAGTATGTGTTCGTCGTCACCGACGGGGGCTACGCCAAGCGCACCGCCGTCGAGGAATACCGCGTCCAGGGACGCGGTGGATACGGCATCAAGGTCGCCAAGTTGAACGACGATCGGGGCACTCTCGCGGGCGGTCTGATCGTGTCCGAGGACGACGAGGTCTTGGTGGTTCTGTCCAGCGGCAAGGTGGTACGCTCTGCCGTGGCCGAGGTCCCCGCCAAGGGTCGCGACACCATGGGAGTGGTGTTCGCCCGCACGACGGAGGCTGACCGCATCCTCGCCATCGCCCGGAATGGTGAGCGTGGTCTCACCGAAGAAGAGACTGAGCCGGATGCCGATGCCGAGGCCCCCCAGACGACTGAGACACCCGAGGATACAGACGCATGAGCACAGTGGCCGACAAGCTGGCGAAGAAGTCGACACGGAAGACCGGCGGTAAGCAGGTTCGTCTGCGCCTCGTCTACGTCGACTTCTGGTCCGCCGTGAAGCTCTCCTTCCTGGGAGCGGTCGCACTGGCCGTCGTCACGATGGTGTCGTTCTTCCTCATCTTCCTCGTGCTGCAGGCCACCGGCATCATGTCCACCGCCGACGAGTTCGTGCGCAGCTTCACCGACGGCGCCATCCCGCTGTCGGAGCTCGTGGGTCTGCCGCAGGTCATGGCATTCGCGGCCGTCGTGGCGATCCTCAACCTGATCGTCTTCACGGTGCTCGGTGCGGTGATCGCGGGCATCTACAACCTGGCGGTGAAGGTCACCGGCGGTCTGCTCGTCGGCTTCATGTCGAACTGATCCTCACGGTCGACGGAAGGGCGGGTGCTGCGGCACCCGCCCTTCCGCGTGTGCGGGCTCAGACGACGCCGGTGGATCCGAGGAGCGAGCCGATCAGCCAGGTCGCGGCCAGCGCCAGCGCTCCACCGACCACCAGCCGGAGCGCGGCGCGGAGCGGGGGTGAACCGCCGATGCGCGCCGACACCGTCCCGGTGAGCGCCAGTGCGAGGAGGACGGCGACGAAGGTGACGGGCACTCGAGCCTCCGGCGGCGGGAGGAGGATCGCGAGGAGCGGGAGGAGTGCCCCGAGTGTGAACGCGATGGCGGAAGACGCGGCGGCGTGCCACGGATTGACCAGATCGTCCTGATCGATACCGAGCTCCACCTCGAGGTGTGCGGCGAGGGCGTCGTGGGCGGTGAGCTCCTCCGCCACCCGCTCGGCCGTCTCCTCCGAGAGTCCGCGCCGGCGGTAGAGCGCGGTCAGCTCCGCCAGCTCCTCCGCCGGCATGGTCCGCAGCTCTTCGCGCTCCTTGGCGATGAGTGCCCGCTCGCTGTCGCGCTGACTGCTCACCGAGACGTACTCCCCGAGGGCCATGGAGATCGCGCCGCCGACGAGACCCGCGACGCCAGCGGTGAGTAGCGCGGCGCTGTCCGTCGTGGCACCCGCGACGCCGACGACCAGCGAGGCCACCGACACGATCCCGTCGTTCGCGCCGAGCACGCCGGCACGCAGCCAGTTGAGGCGCTGACTCACGCCCGAACCGTGGGGCTCGTTCTCATGCGTCGTCATGCGCCCAGTGAAGCAGATCCTCGTCGTCCGCACACCCAGTAGGGAAAACCCGAAGGCGAGTGTCCGGTTGCCTCGGTGGGCGGTGCCGCGGCCCGGCCCTACCGTGGAACCATGACCACACAGACTGCGATCCCGGCCTCCGCGGCAGCGGCCTCGCCGCCATTGCGCCTCCCCCTCACCATCCTGCACCTGGCGGGTGCGGGGGTGATCGGCGGCGGCGTGATCGGCGTGCTCGGCGGGCTCCTCGGAGCGGGGATCGGCCTTCTCATCGTCTTCGGCGTCGGCGTCTTCCTCCTCGTGGGACTGGTGTACGCCCTCTTCGGCGTCGGCTGGTTCGAGGTGGAGCGCGTCGCCGGCCTCTACCGGGTGCCCACTGTTCCGCTCCGCCTGCGACCGCGTGAGCGCTCCGGGTTCGGCGGGTGGCTCCGTACCCTCGGCCGGCAGTCGATCGACGGTCGGATGTGGCGAGCGGTCGCGAACTTCGTCATCACGGCCGTTCTCGGCTTCTTCGTGCTGCGGCTGTTCTGGACCCTCGTGTGGTCGGCGATCATCGCGTTCGCGCCGCTGACCCCGGCCGAGACCATCCGGGCGCCGTTCGTTGGGGCGGAGATCCCGGCGTCGTGGGCCCCGCTCATCGGCATCCTCGGTGTCGTCGTTTCGGTCGGCGCGATCATCGGCCTCGCCTTCCTGGCGCGGACCCTGGCCCTGGCCATCGTGGCGCGGGCCCGGGAGGCGGAGCTCACCGAACGGGTGCGGGCCTCCACCGCCCAGCGGGAGGGAGCCGTGCGCGCCGCGGATGTCGAGCGCACCCGCATCGAGCGGGATCTGCACGACGGCGTCCAGCCCCGACTCGTCTCGGTGGGCATGACTCTCGGGCTCGCCCAGCAGAAGATCGACAGCGATCCCGCCGCGGCGAAAGTGCTGATCTCCGAGGCGCACACCTCCACCAAGGCGGCGATCACCGAGTTGCGGCAGCTCGCTCGCGGCATCCACGCGTCCGTCCTCGATGATCGCGGACTCGATGCGGCGCTGTCCGCGCTCGCCAGCCGCTCCCCCATCCCGGTGCAGCTCGACGTGCGGATGGATCCGTCGGCTCCGCGGCCGGCGCGGGAGGCGGAGGCGGCGGTGTACTTCTCCATCGCCGAGTCGCTGACCAACGCGGCGAAGCACTCCCGAGCGAGCGAGGCGCGGGTCACGGTCCGCCTCCGCGAGGGGGGCATCCTGTGGGCACGGGTCGAGGACAACGGCATGGGCGGCGCGCAGGTGCTCCCGGGCGGCGGCCTCGACGGCATCGCCAACCGGATCCTCGCCGCCGGCGGGACTTTCCGCCTCGACAGCCCGCAGGGCGGTCCGACCAGCCTGGAGGTGAACGTGCCATGCGCATCCTGATCTGCGAGGACTCCGTCCTCCTGCGCGAGGGGCTTGTGCGTCTGCTCGAGGACGCCGGTCATGAGGTGGTCGCCGCCCTCACCGACACCACCGATCTCCGAGCCACTGTGGCATCCGCGTCCCCGGACCTCTGCATCCTCGATGTGCGGCTCCCGCCGACGTACACCGACGAGGGCATCCGCGCGGCGCTCGACCTCCGGACCGTGCACCCGGCGCTCGCCATCCTCGTCCTCTCGCAGTACGTGGAGGAGCGCTACGCGTCCGACCTCATCGCCGCGCAGGGCGGTCCGCTCGGCTACCTCCTGAAGGATCGGGTGGCGGATGTCGCCGAGTTCATCGATTCGGTGCAGCGGATCGCCGACGGCGCCACCGTCCTCGACCCCGAGGTCGTCGCGCAGCTGCTGACCCGCCGCAACCGTGACGACCGCATGATGCGGCTCACGGAGCGCGAGCGGACGGTGCTCGCGCTCATCGCGGAGGGGAAGTCGAACCAGGCGATCGCGGGGCTCCTCTTCCTCTCGGAGGCGAGCGTCGAGAAGCACATCACCTCCATCTTCCAGAAGCTGGGCTTCGAGCAGGGCGAGTCGGGCAACCGCCGCGTCCTCGCTGCTCTCGCCCACCTCGAGAACACGGGCGGCACGTCGCCGTCGAACGGCCAGACAGGAGCCACACGATGACCACCGAGAACCCCGGAGCACAGGGCGGGCACACCCCGCTCACTCCCCCGCCGTCGCCGGCGACGTCCCCCGCGCCGGGTGCGCCCGAGCCGGGCCGGTCGTCCGGCGCGACCGGGATCCTGGTCCTCACCGCCGTCGTCGGAGGCATCGCTCTCGTCGGGGCCGGCGGGACGGCTGCGGTGGCCGCGACGGGTACCCTCCTCTCGTCGAACCGGGCGGATGCCGTCCAGACGCTCGATGTCGACGGGCTCACGGCGATCGACCTCGACGCCGATGCGAGCATGGTCCGCATCGAGTTCGCGAACATCGACGAGGCCGAGCTCTCGGTCGCCAACGGCCGCGGGACGGGCTGGACCTTCGAGCGCGAGGGCGACCAGATGGTCGTCCGCAGTCCCCAGCCGGTCTTCGGCTGGTGGTTCGGCAACTGGTTCGGCGAGGAGGAGCGCGTGGTCCTCACGCTGCCGGAGGAGCTCAGCGGGACCGACCTCGGGGCGAACCTCACGCTCGACGCGGGCTCTCTCGACGTGTCCGGCGAGTTCGGGACGTTGGAGGTGCAGGTCAATGCGGGATCGCTGGACATCGCGGGCGCCGCGGAGGTGTTCGACGTGCAGATGAACGCCGGTCGCGCCGACGTCGTCCTCGACGGCGTGACGCAGGCGGACCTCGGGATCGCGGCGGGCGACCTCACGGTCGAGCTCACCGGCGAGGGGCCGTCCGCGACCACCATCGATGTGAACGCCGGGTCGCTCAACCTGACCCTCCCGGACGTCGACTACCGCATCCGGCAGGACGTCAGCGCCGGGTCGTTCGACGCCACCGTGGACGAGTCCTCCGGTGCGCGGCGCACGATCGATGTCTCTCTCGCCGCGGGCCGCATCAGCATCCAGCCGGGTCGGTGAACGGAGCGAGAGCGAGGCCCCGGGGAGGGGCCTCGCTCTCGATTCGGATTTTCGCCGAAACTCCGGTAAAGTTCTGGAGGTTGACGGGGCTATAGCTCAGGCGGTTAGAGCGCTTCACTGATAATGAAGAGGTCCCAGGTTCAAGTCCTGGTAGCCCCACCCTTTCAATTCAAGAATTCCCTCACGGGGCCTTAGCTCAGTTGGTAGAGCGCCTGCTTTGCAAGCAGGATGTCAGGAGTTCGAATCTCCTAGGCTCCACCATCCTCTCCCTCACCGGTCGGTCGCCGTGATTTCATGCGGTGCCGTGTTCAGGCGCTCGACGCCGTCCGCCGTCACGACCACGATGTCCTCGATGCGGGCGCCCCATTCGCCGGCGAAGTAGATGCCGGGCTCGATGCTGAAGGCCATGCCCTCGCGGAGCACGAGGTCGTTGCCGGGGGCGATGTACGGCTCCTCGTGCACCGAGACGCCGATCCCGTGACCCGTGCGATGCAGGAACGCCTCGCCGAGCCCCGCCTCCGCGAGAACCGACCGGGCGGCCGCGTCGACCTCCGCCGCCGTGACCCCGGGGCGCACCGCATCCACGGCGGCCTGCTGCGCCCGGACAAGGGTGGCGATCCGATCTGCGGCTGCCGGATCGGGCGTTCCGACGACGTAGGTCCTCGTGCTGTCCGAGTTGTAGCCGCTCGGAACGGCTCCCCCGATGTCGACCACGACGATGTCGCCGTCCTCGATCACCCGGTCAGAGACCTCGTGATGGGGGTCGGCGCCGTTGGGCCCCGACCCGACGATGACGAACTCGACCGTCCGATGTCCCTCCTCCACGATCGCCGCGGCGATGTCGGCGGCGACCTCGCGCTCGGTGCGGCCGGCGCGCAGCCATCCGGGCACGCGGCGGTGCACGGCATCGATGGCCGCGCCGGCGCGACGCAATTCGGCGATCTCCTCCTCGTCCTTGACCATCCGGCCTTCCCGGAGCACCGGAGTGGCGAGTTCGAGCCGGGCTTGCAGGCGATCGCCGATCGGCACGACGTGCAGCGCGGGAAGCGAATCTGACACCCCGACGCGCGAGACGGGACTGGTGGCCGCGGCGACGAGGGCGTACGGATCGTCGCCGTCGACCCAATCGGCGACGGTCAGTCCGAGCTCTCCGACGGCCGTGCTGCGCACCTTGGCGAGCTCCATCCGGGGGACGATGAGCGTCGCCGTGCCCTGCGGCGGCAGGACGAGGGCGGTCAGCCGCTCGATGGTGTCACCCTCGACACCGAGGAGGTACTGCAGGTCGGGGCCGGGGCCGACGATGATCGCGTCGAGGCCGGCCTTCCGGGCGCGCTCCTGCGCGCGTGCGAGACGGCGGGCGTAGACGGCGGCGGAGAAGGGAAGGGTACTCACAGGCACCACGCTAATGCGCGCGACCCCGCTGCGTCAGACCCTCTTCGAGCTCAACTGATCGCCTGGCGGATGCGCCCGGCGAGGAACTCGAGATCCTGCTCCGTGAGCGCGGTCACCGCGTACGCGGTCGGCCAGACGGTGCCGTCGTCGAGGTTCGAGATCGGCTCGAATCCAAAGGTGCCGTAGCGGACCTTGAACTTGCTCGCGGGCTGGAAGAAGCACAGCACCTTGCCGTCCCGGCCCCACGCCGGCATGCCGTAGTACGTGCGGGGCACGAGCTCCGGCGCCACCTCGGAGACCAGCGCGTGCAGCTTCTCGGCGAGCAGCCTGTCCTCGTCGGTGAGCTTCGCGACCGCCTCTTTGAGGTCGGCCTCCCCGGCGGCGCGGAGTTCCTCCGGCGACTTCTTGGCCCGCGAGCGTCGAGTGCGCGCCTCCTTCGCGGCCGCCTGCATGGCCTCGCGTTCCTCGGCGGTGAAGTTCTTGTCGTTGTCGGCCATGATGATCCTCTCGTGCGGCCTGGATGATGCTCCCAGCGTAAGGACGACGCGCGGTGCCGTGCTTCTCGATTCGTGATCGATCGCGTCCGCCGTCACGCGACGGGACGCAGCTCGATACCCGGATAGTGTGTGACGCATGGACCTGCGCGTCGCCGCATACGGGGTCGTCACCGACGAGGGTGGACGCCTGCTGCTGGCGCGATGGACGGAGGGTCGGCGCATCGCGTGGACGCTTCCCGGCGGGGGACTGGAACCGGGTGAGCCACCGGAGGATGCCGTGCGCCGGGAGCTCCGAGAGGAGACCGGCTACACCGTCCGCGTCGGCTCACTCCTCGGCATCCACTCCCGTGTCATCCCCGCAGGGCGGCGCGTGCAGAAGTCGCCTGATCCCCTGCATACCCTCCGGATCGTCTATCGCGCGGAGGTCACTGGCGGGAAGCTGCGCTGGGAGACGGACGGCTCCACCGACCGGGCGGAGTGGTTCGCTCTCTCCGCCGTCGCCGGGCTGCAGCGCGTTCGGCTGGTCGACATCGCACTGCGGATGGCCGGCCTGCTCTGAGGTCCCGGCGGTCGTCAGCGCTCGTCGGGCACCGAGATGTCGGCGACGGTCGCGCCGTACGCCGCGATGAGGTCGTCGGCGTCGACGAAGAGGCTGTAGCCGTGCGCGCCCGCTCCCATCGCGACCCGCTCGCCGACGATGGACGCGTCGGCGTAGACCGGCCAGTCGGTGGTGCTGCCGATCGGGACGATGGTTCCGCGCTCGTAGCCGGTTGCCGCGAGAGCGAGCTCGGGTTCGGGCAGGCGGAGCTTGTTCACTCCCACGACGGCCCGCAGCTTCGGCCACGAGATGGACCGCCCACCGGGGATGAGCGCGAACAGATAGGTGTCGTCAGAGCGCTTGACCACGAGGGTCTTCACGATGCCGGACGGCGGGATGCCGAGGATCTTGGCGGCTTCGACGAGGCTACGCGCCTGCGGCCGCTCGCGGATCTCGATGTCGAGTCCGCGGGCAGCCGCAGCATCCCTCACCCGCGCGTGCGGGTCGGGAGTGGTCACGCGTCGGGAGCCGACAGCGGGTCGTCGGCGACCCAGAGTTCGTCGTCGGCCCGCAGCGCCTGCCAGGCGGCGTACAGAACGCCGACGGCGGCCGCAGCACCCAGGACGATGGCGATGACGGATCCGAGACCGGGACCCTTCTTCTGCGAGACGGCCTTGCGGGCCTTGTACTCGACGCCGTGGCGCTTCGCGTTGGCGACGTCCCACGCGGTCAGCGCGGTGCCGACGACGCCGCCCACGATCGGGACGACCTTGTCGTCCACGACGTGCTTTCCGGCCTTGACCGAGCGGTCAACGACCGGGGCCACGCGGCGGTTGTACGTGTCCTGGACCACCGGGACGATCTGCTCGCGATTGAAGTTGCCGAGCTGGCGACCCGCCTCACGAGCGACGTCGGCAGCGTGGCCGACGAGCACCTGCTGGTCTTCCCACAGCTGGTTCGCGTCCTTCTGAAGACGACGAAGCTGCTTCTTCCGCTTGCGGCTGAGGCTCACGATGCTCTCCTGTCCATTGGAGTACGGGTTCCCCATCTTGCCACGAGAGGCTGGATGCGGCGAGGGAATCGCCCGCCCCTTGCATCATCGGCTCCTGCGTTGTACACGCCCGGCCCGCTCACCGGAAGCTCTGCGAGAATGAACGCATGGTTCACGCTTCCCACGTCGCAACTCTGCACACCAACCACGGTGACATCGTCATCAACCTCTTCGGCGACCACGCCCCGAAGACGGTCAAGAACTTCGTCGGCCTCGCCGACGGCTCCCAGGAGTGGACGCACCCCGCCACCGGCAAGCCGGGCGAGGGTCCCCTCTACAAGGACGTCATCTTCCACCGCATCATCCCGAACTTCATGATCCAGGGCGGCGACCCGCTCGGCCAGGGCGTGGGCGGTCCGGGGTACAACTTCGACGACGAGATCAACAACGAGCTCAACTTCAACGAGCCCTACATCCTCGCGATGGCCAACGCGGGCCTCCGCCGCAACGCCATCACCGGCAAGGTCGAGGGCACCAACGGCTCGCAGTTCTTCATCACCACGGACCCGACCCCGTGGCTGCAGGGCAAGCACACGATCTTCGGCGAGGTCGCCGACGACGCATCGCGCAAGGTCGTCGACGCGATCTCCGCGGTCCCGACGGCTGCGGGTGACCGCCCGATCGAGCCCGTCGTGCTGCAGTCGATCGACATCGTCGCCGCCTGACGACAGCGACGGCCGATCCGGATGACGACGCCCGAGTTCACGAACAACCGTGAGAACTTCTGCTACCGGCATCCGGATCGGCAGTCCTTCGTGCTCTGCCAGCGGTGCCTGCGCACCATCTGCCCCGAGTGTCAGACGCCCGCCCCGGTCGGCGTCATCTGCCCGGAGTGCATGAACGCGGAGCGCAAGAACCGCACCCCCGCCCAGAAGAAGGCCGCGCGTCGGTGGCGCGGTGGTGGGGCCACGACCATGGGTGCCGTGCGCAGCGGCAAGCCCGTCATCACGTACGTCCTGCTGGCGGTGACATCGTTCATCGGCCTCGTGCAGCTCATCCCCGGGCTCAACGCCCCGATCATCCAGGCCCTCGGCTTCTACGCGCCGTTCCTCTACCCCAACCTCTCCCTCCTGCCGTTCGAGCCGTGGCGACTGCTGACCGTGCTGTTCGTGCACGGCGGCTTCGTGCATCTCGCACTGAACATGCTCGCCCTGTGGATGCTCGGACAGAATCTCGAACCGATGCTGGGTCGCGCGCGTTACCTCGCGCTGTATCTCATCAGCGGCCTCGGCGGATCCGTCGCGGTGGCCGTCCTGGCGCCGGAGACGTGGACGGTCGGCGCGTCGGGGGCGATCTTCGGACTCCTGGCTTCGCTCCTGATCATCGGGCGCCACATCGGGGCCAATGTCACGGGGATCCTCGTGATCCTCGGGATCAACTTCGCCTTCGGGTTCTTCGCCGGCGGCATCTCCTGGCAGGCGCACCTCGGCGGGGCGATCACGGGCGCTCTCGTGGCGCTCATCTATGTACGGACGAAGCGCCGCGACCAGCGGACCTGGCAGATCGTCTTCCTCGCTGCGCTGGTGGTGCTGTTGATCATCCTCGTCGCCGTCGTGCCGCCCCTGCTCCTTTTGGCCTGATCCTGAGTTGTTAACAGGGTTGTTAACCCCTGTGAATAACATCGGTGTAATTCTCCCCAGTGTGGGGATAACCTGTGGATAACTCCACGCCTGCCGCACAGACGAAGGAACCCCTCGCGGAAGAGGCGAGGGGTTCCTTCGTTCTGAGCGGTCAGCGCCAGCGGGTGGTCATGAGGAATCCGATGAGGGCGATGCCCAGGCCGATGGCCAGGTTCCAGTTGTCGAGGCCGGGGATCGGGAACTGCATGCCCGAGATGTAGAAGACGAGGATCCACGCGAGGCCGAGCAGCATGAAGCCGATCATCACCGGCTTGAACCAGACGGCGTTGGGAGCGGCGTCGCCTTCGGCGCGCTCGACGGCGGGTTCTTCGGTCTTGCGGTCACGTGCCATGCCGTCATTGTACCCGGGAGACCTCGGCGCCGACGAGACGTGAGGACGCGGATCGGCGGTGTCCCGACTCCTGCTGCACAGGTCGGGCGGATATGATCACGCCCATGACTGCATCTGTCGTGCCTGGGGGGCGGCGCGAACGGCGGCAGCGACGACGGTCGCGCGCCACGTTCGCGAGCGTGCTCGGCGAACTCCTCCTGACCGCGGGCGTCGTCGTCCTCCTCTTCGTCGCGTGGCAGATGTGGATCGGCGACATCATCATCGCGGCCCAGAAGAACGAGGAGGGCGCCGCGATCTCACAGCAGCTCGCCGCGGGCGAGGCGCCCGAACTGCCGCCACTGGTCGAGACGGACGACGGAGAGACCGTCTACGAGGCGCCCGTCCCTGCGGCCCCGGCCGACGGGGAGTGGTTCGGACAGATGCACATCCCCCGGTTCGGCGCCGACTACAACTTCGGCATCTACGGTGGCACGAGTCGCGCGCGCACTCTCGACCAGAAGGGCATCGGCGTCTACACGCAGTCGAAGATGCCGGGAGAGGTCGGGAACTTCTCCCTCGCCGGCCATCGGACCACCTGGGGGAAGCCGTTCAACCAGCTCGACAAGCTGCACGTGGGTGACGCGATCGTCGTGGAGACCCGTGACGGCTGGTACACCTACCGGTTCCGCACCCTGGAGTACGTGAAGCCGACGCAGACCGACGTGCTCGCCGACGTGCCGCAGATGCCGGAGCAGCAGACGGGGGAGCAGTACATCACCCTGACGGCGTGTTCACCGCTGTACTCTCTCGCCGAGAGGATCGTCGCCTACGGGGTGTTCGAGAGCTTCCAGCCGCGAGCCGAGGGACCCCCGCCCGCTCTGACCGACCCGCCGCCCCCGCCGGCCGCACCGTCCGTGTGACCCGCCTCCAGGAGAGAGAAGACCCATGTACGCCGCACTCTGGCGCCTGCTGCCCGGCCCGTGGTGGCTGCGCGTCCTCATCCTGCTCGTGGTGATCGCCGCGGTACTGTACGCGCTGTTCTGGTACGTGTTCCCCTGGGTCAGCCCGCTCATCGCCCCGGGCGAAGTCGACGTCGAATGACGAGGGTGCTCGTGGTCGACAACCACGACAGTTTCGTGCACACTCTCGTGGGTTATCTCCGCGAGCTCGGTGCGGACACCACGCTCGTGGAGTCCGATGCGACCGACGCGGTCGAGATCGAGGAGCTTCTGGGCGCGCATGACGCACTCCTGCTCTCCCCCGGTCCCGGGGCTCCTGCCGATGCAGGCGTCTCGATCGACGCTGCTCGCATCGCGGTGCGGCGGGGGGTCCCCACACTCGGAGTGTGTCTCGGCCATCAGGTCATCGGGGCCGCTTTCGGCACGGCGGTCCGGTCTGCTCCCCAGGTCATGCACGGCATGGTCTCGGCGGTCCGCCACGACGGCTCCGCCCTGTTCGCGGGCATCCCCTCACCTTTCGACGTGGGGCGGTATCACTCGCTCGCGCTGTCCGCGGCAGACCTGCCCGACGATCTCGCGGTCATCGCCACCGCCCCGGACGGCACCGTGATGGCGGTGGCGCACCGGACGCTGCCGCTGCACGGGGTGCAGTTCCATCCGGAGAGCGTTCTCACCCGAGGGGGCTACCGGCTCCTCGCCAACTGGCTGCGCCTCTGCGGCGACGAGGGGGCCGTCGCCCGCTCCGGCCTTCTCGATCCGCTGATGCGCTGAGCCGCGGCGCGTGCCGCGTCAGGACCCGGTGCAGTAGCGGAGTTCGACCGACGACCCGACGGGGACATCGCCCGGAGCGATGGACATCGAGTGCACCGTCGCCGGATCCGTCGCCGGGCACTCCGGCGCCTCGGTCGGCACCGGAGTGAGTCCCAGGTCGTCGAGCGCCTGCGTCGCCGAGTCCATGGACCAGCCGACGACGTTGTTCAGCGTGACCTTCCCGCTGGCGACCTCGAGGTTCACGACGGTGCCCGGAGCCACCTCGGCCTCCGCCTGCTCGCTCGCCGTCATCACCGTGTTGGCGGCGAGACCCTTGTCATTGCGTCGCGTCACCGTGCCGAGTTCGAGGCCGGCGGCCTTCAGCGCCTTCGTCGCGGCATCGAGGGACATCCCCTCGAGCTTCGGCACGACCACCGTCTCCTCGCCGGAGGACACGTAGAGGGTGACCGTCGAGCCCTTCTCCACGGACACGCCGCCCTCGGGATCCGTGCGGATGACGTTGCCCTCGGCGATCGACGGGCTCGATTCGATGACGATCTTCGAGGAGAGGTCCAGTTCGGCGAGGTCGTCCTGCGCGCGCTCCGAGGCGACGTTCGTCAGATCAGGCACGAGCCTCGAGGTGCTCGGCACGTCGGCGGGGCGCATGCTGATGGTCCAGACCCAGAACAGCACGGATGCCAGGAGCACCGCCAGCAGCGCGACTCCCGCCCAGATCCACGCGACGGGCGGTCCCGACTGTGTGCGGGCCATCGTGGTGTCGGTGCTGAGCTGTCGCAGGGACCGCGCCGTCTCCTGCGCCTGGCGCGGACTCGGTCCATAGAGCTCGCTCGTCAGGGCGCCGATCTGCTTGCGCGTGGGGGCGGCGCCGGTCACCGCGGCGTCCAGAGCGGCGCGGAAGTGGGCGGCGTCCGGATACCGCTGATACGGGTCCTTCGCGAGGGCGCGCAACACGATCGGGTCGAGGGCTGCGGGCGACTCCTCGTTGACCTCGGAGGGCGGGACGGGTGTCTCGCTGACGTGCTGGTAGGCGACGGCGACCGGCGACTCGCCGCGGAACGGCTGCCGTCCGGTCAGCAGCTCGTAGAGCACGACGCCTGTGGAGTAGAGGTCGGCACGAGCATCGACCGGCTCGCCCTTGGCCTGCTCGGGCGAGAAGTAGGCGGCAGTGCCGATGATCTGAGTGGTCTCGGCCACGGTCGAGGAGGAGTCGGACACCGCGCGGGCGATGCCGAAGTCCATCACCTTCACCTGGCCCTTGTCGGTGACCATGACGTTGCCCGGTTTGATGTCGCGGTGAACGACTCCGGCGCGGTGGGAGTAGTCCAGCGCTTCGAGAATCCCGTCGACGTAGCGCACCGCATCTTCGACGGGCACGGGGCCGTCGGCGATGATCTTCTTGAGCAGGGTGCCCTTGACCAGCTCCATCACGATGTACGGCGGCTCGTCCGAGGAGCTGTCGACCGTGGAGGGGTCGCCGGCGTCGTACACCCGCACGATCGACGGGTGCGACATGCGCGACGCCGACTGTGCCTCCAGCCGGAACCGGGTACGGAAACTGGTGTCGCGGGCGAGATCAGGATCGAGGATCTTGATCGCGATCTCGCGGCCGAGGGTCAGGTCGTACCCGCGGTACACCTTCGCCATCCCGCCGTGCCCGATGAGCTCGTCGACGCGGTACCGGCCCGCGATGACTCGTGGCTCTGTGGACACGGATGACCCCCTGGAAACGACTATGGCTGGACTGGATACTCAGGCTACCCTTGGGCGCCGTCCTCGCCGTCACCCGCGCCGTCCTCCGGGGCCACGATCGTGACGGACAGCGGCGGGGAGGCGTTCGACGTGCGCTGGTCGCCACCGGAGCAGAGTCCCTGATACGTCGCGATGAGCTGCTTCCCCACGGCGTCGCCGACCGTCACCTGCGCGTTGCGCTCCGTCGGCTGGAAGTTCGGCCCACCCGAAGCGAAGGTGCCGTTCTGCAGCGAGACGACGTAGCCGGACAGCGTCGTGCCACTGGGGCAGGTGAAACCCGTGCCCCAGGAGATCGTCACGGTGCTGCCGGCGATCGGGTCGCCGGTGATCGTGGGAACGTCCGTCGGCGTCGGCAACGGCGTGCGGCCCGCGTAGACCGTGAGGGCGATGGGGGTCGTGGTCGCGACATTCCCCTCCGGCTGCACCCGGTAGACCTTGCCGACATCGCCGTCGGTGGGGGCGGGGTCGCCCTCACCGCAGGCGATGTCGGAGAACCCGGCTTCCTTGAGCGTCGCGGTGGCGGTGCCGCAGTCCATGCCGTTGAGCCCGAGAGCGGTCACGTCGACGCGTGTCTCTTCAGGAGTCGGCGGCGGGGTCGGCGTCTCGGACTCGACCCGCGTGGGTGTGCGGCTCACGGACCCGGTGGGGTCGGGGTCGGCGTCCTTGCCCTGGTTGCCGAACAGTGCCCACAGCGTGCCGGCGACGACGATGAGCAGCAGGACGAGCAACGCGATCAGCGGCCACGTCCAGGCGCTCTTCTTCTTCTTTTTCTTTTCCTGCTCTTCCGCGACGGCCTCGTCGGTGGGCAGCTGCGCGGTGGTGGGCAGGATTCGCGTCGTGCCGTCGTCGCCGGTCGCGGTCAGCATCCGCGTGGCGTCGTCGTCCCCGGCGATGCCGCCCGTCGCGATGGCGGGCACGGCGATGGCGGCGGAGTTCAGGTCTCCGCGGCGGAGGGCCTGGGCTGCCCGGGCGACCGTGGCCGAGGAGGACGGGCGGT
Source organism: Microbacterium sp. MMO-113 (assembly GCF_037148555.1). NCBI lineage: Bacteria > Bacillati > Actinomycetota > Actinomycetes > Micrococcales > Microbacteriaceae > Microbacterium > Microbacterium sp. MMO-113. Next base: position 526,469 of record NZ_JBBCTD010000004.1, read on the forward strand.
CCGCCGGCTTCTTCGCGATCATCGCCATGACGAGGTTCTGCACCGGGATCGGCACCGTCGGCGGCAGCGGTGGCGGCTGCTCGTTGATCTGCGCCATGGCGATCGCCACCTGCGATTCGCCGGTGAAGGGGCGCTTGCCGGCGAGGCACTCGTACGCGACGATGCCCAGCGAGTACGTGTCGGTCGCAGGGGAGGCGGGGTCGCCAGATGCCTGCTCCGGCGACAGGTACTGCACTGTGCCCATCACCTGCCCGGTCGCCGTGAGCGGGACCTGATCGGCGATGCGGGCGATACCGAAGTCGGTGATCTTCACGCGACCGTCCGGCGTGATGAGGAGGTTTCCCGGCTTGATGTCGCGGTGCACGAGACCCGCCGCGTGTGCGGCCTGGAGGGCCGAAGCGGTCTGCGCGACGATGTCGAGCGTCTTGTCGGCACTCAGCGCGCCGTCCCGCTCGAGGATCGTCGAGAGGGCTTCACCCGGAACGAGCTCCATGACGAGGTAGGCGCTGCCGTTCTCCTCGCCGTAGTCGAACACGCTGGCGATGCCCTCGTGGTTGACGAGCGCGGCGTGACGCGCCTCCGCGCGGAATCGCTCGAGGAACCCGGGGTCCCCCATGTACTCGTCCTTGAGGATCTTGATGGCGACGGTGCGCCCGATGACGTGATCCGTCGCCTCCCACACCTCGCCCATGCCGCCGATCGCAATCCGCGACTGCAGCTCGTAGCGACCACCGAACGACACACCCTGCGTCGGCCTCATCTGCCCAGCACCGCCTCTATGACCTTCTTCGCAATCGGAGCGGCGATGGTGTCCCCGCTTCCTGATTGACCCTGTCCGCCGCCGTTCTCGACGACGACCGCTACCGCGACCGCGGGGTCGTCCGCGGGGGCGAACCCCGTGAACCACAGCGTGTGCGGCCTGTTTCCGTTCTCCGCCGTTCCGGTCTTACCGGCCACGTCGACCCCGTCTATTCTTGCACCCTGCGCCGCGCCGTTTGAGACGCTGGCCACCATGGCGGAGGTCACCTCGTCCGCCACGTCCGGCTCCATCGCGCGGCCGAACTCGGTGCTGTCGAACGACCGGATCACCGAGAGGTCGTTGCCGATCACGGCGTCGACCATCTGCGGGTTCATCACGACGCCGTCGTTGGCGATGCCGGCGGAGACCATGGCGATCTGCAGGGGCGTCGCGGTCACCTGTCCCTGCCCGAATCCGGTGAGGGCGGTCTGCGCGTCGTCGAGTCCCTGGGGGTAGCTCGAGGGCGTCGAGGTGAGCGGGATGTCGAAGCTACGGTTGAACCCGAACTTCTCCGCCATCTCCCGGATCGTGTCATCGCCGAGCTCGACCGCGAGCTCGGCCATGGGGATGTTGCAGCTGAGACGGATCGCTTCGGCGATCGTGACCGTCGCGCCGGAGCCGCAGGTGCCGCCCCACGCGTTGGAGACGCGACTGTTCGAGCCCGGCAGCGTGTACGAGGCGGGGTTGGGGAGGGTCGACTCCGGCGTCCACTCGCCACTGGCGTAGGCGGCCGCCGCCACGACGATCTTGAAGGTCGACCCCGGGGGATTGAGATCACCGGCGATCGCGCGGTTCGACAGCGGCTTGCCGGGGTCGGCCACGAGCTGGTCGTAGGTCGCGTTGGCGGCGTTCGCGTCGTGGGTCGCCATGCTGTTGGTGTCGAAGCCCGGAGTGGACGCCAGCGCGAGGATGCGCCCGGTCTTCGGGTCCATCGCGACGACGGCGCCCTGCAGGCCGTCCAGGGCCTCGGTGGCGGCGCGCTGCGCTGCCGTGTTCAACGACAGCTCGACGCTGAATCCGCGCTGTGGTTGACCGGAGAGGATCCGCTCGATCTCTGCGAAGAACGCGTTGGAGCCGGTTCCGGAGAGGTCGGCGTTCATCGCCTCCTCGATCCCGGTGCTGGAGCCGAGCGCGGGGTTGAAGTAGCCGGTGACGGGCTCCCACATCTCGGCGTCGGTGTACACGCGCTGGAATCGGTACTGGTCGTCGCTGGGGACCGAGTTGGCGATCGCCGTGCCGTCGACGATGATCGCGCCGCGCTGGATCTCGTAGCTGTCCAGCCGGGTGCGCTTGTTGTGCGGGTTCTGCGACAGGTCGTCCGTCTCGACGACCTGGATCCAGCTCGTCGCGGCGAACAGCGCGATGAACATGAACAGCATGACGATGCTGAGTCTGCGGAGTTCTCGTGTCATGTCAGCCGATCACCACCCGGGGCTGACGGCGGACGCCGTCGGAGATGCGGAGGAGGAGTGCCACGATGAGCCAGTTCGCGACGAGCGACGAGCCACCGGCGGCCAGGAACGGGGTGGTCAGACCGGTCAGCGGGATGACCCGCGTGACACCGCCGACCATGATGAACACCTGCAGCGCGATGGTGAACGACAGGCCCGTGGCGAGCAGCTTGCCGAAGTCGTCCTGACCGGCGAGACCGATGCGGACGCCGCGGCTGACGAAAACCATGTAGAGGCAGAGGATCGCGAAGAGGCCGATGAGACCGAGCTCCTCGCCCAGGCTCGTGATGATGTAGTCGCTGTGCGCGAGCGGCGTGATCTCCGGGCGACCCTGCCCCCAGCCGGTGCCGATGAGCCCGCCGCGGGCGAGCCCGAAGAGCCCCTGCATGGGCTGATAGCCGGCGCCGTCCGGGTCGACCTTCGAGGAGTCGAAGAGGAACAGCCAGTTGACGAAGCGCCCCTGCACGTAGCTGAGGATCTGGGACGCGGCGGCGACGCCCGCGACCACGAGGCCGAGCCCGATGAGCACCCAGCTCGTCTTGCCGGTGGCGACGTAGAGCATGGCCACGAACATGCCGAAGATGAGCGTTCCGGTGCCGAGGTCGCGCTGGACGACGATGATGCCGAGAGAGACGAGCCAGACGACGAGCACGGGTCCGAGCTCGCGCATGCGCGGCCAGGTGATCCCGAGCACTCGCTTTCCCACCGACGTCAGGCTCTCCCGCGTCCGCACGAGGTAGCCGGCGAAGAAGATCGCGAGGCAGATCTTGGCGAGCTCTCCGGGCTGGAAGGCGAACATGCCGCCGAGCGAGACCCACACCTGCGCGTTCGCATCGGGGATCCGCAGCCCGGGAACGAACGGCAGGAGCAGCAGGAGGATTCCGGCGAGGCCGAAGATGTAGGTATACCGGAACAGGATCCGGTAGTTGCGCAGCAGGATGACCACCGTGATCGCTCCGGCGAGGGAGATGGCGGTCCAAGCGAGCTGTTTGGTGGAGTAGGCGTTCCACCCGGTGTTCGCGAAGGCGATGTCGATCCGGTAGATCATCGCGACGCCGAGTCCGGTGAGCAGCGTCGCAATCGGGACGACGAAGGGATCGGCATCGGCTGCCACGAAGCGCAGCACGATGTGGAGGGCGAAGGCCAGAGCCGCCAGCCCGCCGCCGATCGCCAGGATCATCGGGTCGATGGTGCCGAGAGCGCCGAGCTGGACGAGGGTGAGGGCGGCGCCGCTGATCGCGCAGGCGAAGAGGAGCAGCCAGAACTCGCGGTTGCGCTGCGTCTGCGGCATGCGGAGGCGGCGCAGAGCCTTGATGACCGTGGTGTCGGCCTGGACGTCGGTGCTCACCCCGCACCTCCCGAGGGCGTCGCGCTCGGGGAGGGGAGCGGCGTGGGCAGCGGGGTCTGCTCGATGATGTTCGCCTCGGCGCCCGTGCGGAGACGGTCCACGATGGCCATGGCGTCCGAGAGCGAGCGCGCGCTGATGGTGCGCTCGACCGATGCCCGCTGATACGGGGGCAGGTCGGCGAGGAGGATCTCGGTGTCCTCGACCGGTGTCGACAGCGTGATCGGACCGATGTTCTGCTGCACACCCTGGAAGATCACGACGCTGTCCTCATCGGCGCCGATGAAGTAGCGCGTCTGCGTCCAGCTGTAGGCGGCGAATGCGGCGAAGCCCAGCATGGCCAGCGCCACGAGCGTTCCGGCGATCCAGCCCAGCCGGCGGCGCTTGGCGCGACGGCGGTCCTCCTCGATCAGCTCCTCGAGGTACTCGGGTGCCGGCTCGAAGTGGCTCGGCTCGTTCGCGGCCTGGCGGACCGGGTGGAGCCAGTTGCTCCGCGGGGCCCGCACCGGCGGCACGTAGACACCCGACGGGTTCGACGCCGCGCCGACGATCGTGGCGGTGCCGGAGTGGACGGGGTGCTGTCCGCCCACATCGACGATCACGATCGTGACGTTGTCGGGGGCGCCGCCGTCGAGCGCCTGCTTGAGGAGGTTGTCGGCTGTGCGGCCGGGGGCGAGACCGAGCTGCATGGCCTTGAGGATGCGGGCCTCGTCCACGACGCCCGAGAGGCCGTCGGAGCACAGCAGCCAGCGGTCGCCGGGCTGCGCGTGCATGACGAACATGTCGAGTTCGGGGTCGGCGTCCATGTCGCTCAGCACACGCATGAGCACGGACCGACGCGGGTGGTATCTGGCCTCTTCCGGGGTGATCCGGCCGGAGTCGACCAGCCGCTGCACGAAGGTGTGGTCCGCGGTGATCTGCGTGAGCGCGTCGTCGCGGTAGAGGTAGATGCGCGAGTCGCCGATGTGGCCGATGACGGCGTACTCGTCGACCATGATGATCGCGCTGAGCGTGGTGCCGAGCCCGGCGAGCTCGGGACGATCCTTCGCGGCGCGGATGAGATCGCCCGCGGCTGTCGTGGCGGCGGCCTGGAGGGCGGCCTGCGCGTCCTCCGTGGAGGAGTACGGCTGGTCCAGCGGCTCCATGCGCTGGATGGCGATGCTGGAGGCGACGTCGCCGCCCGCGTGTCCGCCCATGCCGTCGGCGACGACGAACAGGTTCGCCCCGGAGTACCCGGAGTCCTGGTTGTTGGAGCGGACCTTCCCGGTGTGGGAGATCGCGGCGCTCGAGCCTTCGAAGACCATGCCGGCGTCAGGCCCTCAGCTCGAACGTCGTCGCGCCGACCTTGACCGGGGTGCCGAGGCTGAGGGAGACCGGGCCGCCCGTCACCCGCTGGCCGGCCACGAAGGTGCCGTTCGTCGAGTCGAGGTCCTGGATCGCCCAGGTGTCGCCGCGGAGCAGGAGTCGGGCGTGGTGGCTGGAGGTGTAGTCGTCGCGGATCACGAGGGCGGATTCGCTGGAGCGGCCGATCGTCATCGCGTCGGAGCCGAGGGGGAGCTCGAGGCCCGCCTTCGGTCCGGAGGTGATCACGAGGCGCTTCGCCGTCGCCACGGTCGCGGGGCCGGTCGACGGTCGTGCCGACGAGGGACGGGGCGGAGCGGCCGGTGCCGCAGCGGCAGCAGCCGGTGCTCCCGCGGTCGCCTCGGCGGGGAGCTTGCGGGCGCGCACCCCGAACAGATCGGCGCGCAGGGAGTAGACGACCCCGAACACGAAGAACCACATCAGCACGAGGAAGCCGATGCGGAGCAGGAGCAGGACCAGTTCGCTCATCCGAGGGCTCCGAACACGCGGGTCGCGTCGTCGTCGGGGCGAGACGACCGCGACGGGGTGGCGACGGGGACGATGCGGAACACGAGATCGGTGCGACCGATCGTGATCGTGGTGTCGGAGGGGAGGGCGGCTTCGCGGAGCTTCTGCCCGTCGACCTTCGTACCGTTCGTGGACCCCATGTCGCGGAGCATGGCGCGCTCGCCGTCCCAGAGGATCTCGGCATGACGACGGCTCGAGCCCGCGTCGGCGATGGTGATGTCGGCATCGGAGCCGCGGCCGATCACTGTGCGGGCACGCGTGAGGGTGTGCCGGCGTCCATCGACGTCGACCACGGCCTGCCAGCTCACGCGTCCTTCGACGGTGCCCGAGGTGACGCGGACGGTGCCGGTGGCGACCTTGTCGTCCGCTTCGAGCGTGATGGTGAGGGGACCGGCGAAGCTGTAGCCCTGGGACTTCGCATGCTTCGTGAGGAGCGCGTGCAGCTCGTCCGTCAGAGCGCCGCCGAGCCCGCGCATGCGCTCCGCGTCGTCGGGGCTGAGGCGCACGACGTAGTTGTTGGGCGCGATGATGCGGTCACGGCTCACCACGGCCGCAGTGGTATCCGCCTCGCGTCGCAGCGCCGAAGCGATCTCCACGGGCTGGATGCCGCTGCGGAAGGTCTTCGCGAACGCGCTGTTCACTGCGCGCTCGAGACCCTTCTCAAAGCTGTCAAGTAGTCCCACTGGGCTCCTCTGGCATGCCGACCGGTAGGGACATCGTAGCCAGGTGACCTGGGGGAACGCCGCCGACGCCCGTGCCGGGGTGTGCAACGCGGGCGAAAACGCGTGATATCCTCGGAAAGTTGAGTTCTTCGGAACGAGGCGCTCGCGCGAGTGGCGGAATGGTAGACGCGCTGGCTTCAGGTGCCAGTGTCCTTATGGACGTGGGGGTTCAAGTCCCCCCTCGCGCACAGCGAGACATTCATGAAAGAGCCGGTCAGAATCTGACCGGCTCTTTCTGTTTCCCCGCGATCCTCCGCGGCTGACCGGTGTCTTCCCCGTCCGACCAGTGACATACGTCCTCATCCTTGGTGGATGAAAGTGGCTATGGAGATTCCGCACCTCTCGCCCTACTCTCAGCGATATCTCAGTTCGGAGGGGTGGGTGAACTGGGCGCAGAACAGGGGAGTGTTCATGCTGTTTTCGCAGCAATCGAGTCCACAGCGCGATGAGACACAGCAGGACCGGAGAAGACGCCGGCGGCTGCTGTCGCCGCGGCGACCGTGGGCGGTCGCGACAATGCTCGCCCTCGTGCTCGGATCGCTCGTCGCGCCGGTGCTTCCGGCCACAGCTGCGCCTGGCGACCCGGCGCAGCTGTACCTCGGCGTCTCGTACGAAGGGACGACGATCGGCTCCGACAAGGACTTCAACGCTCCCACGGAGTGCCCGGCGAACTCGGTGCTCACCGGTGTGCAGACGGAGAACCGGCAGAACGTCAGTCCGACGAACTCCAATGCGATCCTCGTGCGGTTGAGCCTGCAGTGTGCGACGATCACCGTCTCGAACGCCGGCACGATCACCCCGGCGGTGAGCCCCACATGGCTCACCGGGCCCACCTACGATCAAGGGCGAGGAGACTTGCAGACCGCGGTGTGCCCGGCGAACACCGTCGTCCACCGCATCACAGGCACCACCTTCGTCGGCGACGGGACGAACCGGTGGCCCTCGTCGGTGCAGATCACCTGTCGGCCGCTCGTGCTCACCGCGACGGGTGAGCTCCGCATCGACCTCTCCGCCACGCCGACGGTCCTTACGGCGGGCGAGAATCTCAACACCACCGGCGGTCTCGATACGCCCACTCCGCAATGCGGGCCCGGGGGCACGACGGGGGTGAGCGACATCCTCGTCCGCGGCTATCGCGCGCAAGGTGGTGGCGAGGGCATCGACGGATTCACCCCCTCGTGCACCACGATCGCTGACGACTTCGGCGACGCCCCGGCGAGCTACGGCTCGGTATCGCAGGAGTTGAACGCGGCGACCTACCTCGGCTGGTCGGCCGACGCCGAGACGTCGATGCAGTCGAACGCCTCGGCCACCGGCGACAACGTCGTCGGGGGAACGGCTCCGAACCAGACCATCGATGATGAGACTGCGGTCTCGGCGTTCGGAGAGATCATCGCGGGTGTGACGGGCTCGTACTCTGTATCGGTCCTCGCGTCGAACAAGCTGTCCGGACTTCCGGCCACCCTGGTCGGTTGGGTCGACTTCAACCGCAACGGTGTCTTCGACGCCACGGAAGGGGCATCCGTGGTCGTGCCGGCGGGCACTCCCGACGGATCGTCGTTCACCCTCACCTGGTCGGGGATCGCCCCGCAGACGGTCGCCGGACAGACGTTCGCGCGATTCCGGATCGGCGCGGGGTCGACGCTGACCACGTCAACGCCCACTGGGACCGGCGGACCGGGAGAGGTGGAGGATTACGCCCTCACGATCACCGCAGCCGCTCCGGTCCTGGAGCTCACCAAGACGGCCACCCCGACAACGATCACCGCGGCCGGCCAGCCCGTGACGTACACCTTCGCCGTCTCGAACACGGGCAACGTGGCGATCTCGGACATCGGGATCGATGAGACCGCATTCAGCGGCACCGGGACGATCGGGGCCGTGACCTGTGCCGCCACCGCCCTCGCGGTGGGGGAGAGCACGACATGTTCGGCGACGTACACGCCGACGCAGGCCGATGTCGATGCGGGGACCATCACCAACACGGCGGTCGCGACCGGCACCTCGGCTGCCAACACTCCGGTCGAGAGCACTCCGAGCACCGCGGTCGTCACGGCGACACGCAACACCTCGCTGACCGTTCAGAAGTCGGCCACGCCGTCCGGTCCGGACGACTTCGTGGTCGGCCAGGTGATCGACTACTCCTTCATCGTCACCAACACGGGCAACGTGACGGTGACGAACGTCTCGATCGACGAGACCGCCTTCGACGGGTCCGGCTCGCTCTCGCCCGCCGTGTGTCCGTCGACGCCGCTCGCGCCGGGGGCGCAGATGACCTGCACGGCCACCTACACCCTGACCCAGGCCGACGTGGACAACGGATCGGTCAGTAACACCGCCACCGCGACCGGCGTGCCGCCCGGATCGCTCGTCCCCCCGGTCTCCCCGCCGTCGACCGTCCGGGTGCCGGTCGACCCGGCACCGGCGATCACGCTCGAGAAGTCTGCTGACACGACGGCCATCACGGGTGCGGGTCAGACCATCGCCTATTCCTTCCTGGTCACGAACTCCGGGAATGTGACGCTGACCGACGTCACCGTGGATGAGGGCGCATTCTCGGGTACCGGTCCGCTCGACGTGACGTGCCCGGCCGGCGCGGCGTCACTGGCCCCGGGGGCACGGGTGACCTGCACGGCGACCTACACGGTCACAGCAGCCGATTACAACACCGCCGAGCTCAGCAATACGGCGACCGCCACCGGGACCCCACCCGAGGGCACCCCGCCGGTGTCGCCGCCGTCGACGGTCGAGATTCCGGTCACGCCCGCGCCCGCACTGACGGTCTCCAAGACGGCGGACCGCACCGAGATCACCGCAGCTGGTCAGACGATCACGTACTCCTTCCTGCTCACCAATACCGGGAACGTGACCCTCACGGACGTCGGAGTCGACGAAGTGTCGTTCTCCGGCACCGGGACACCGCCTGTGGTGACCTGCCCCGCCGGTGCGGCATCGCTCGCTCCCGGTGGCACGGTCACCTGCACGGCACCGTACGTGGTGACCCAGGCTGACATCGACGCGGGACAGCTGACGAACACGGCCACGGGCACGGGCAACCCGCCCGGAGGTGGTGAGCCGCCGGTGTCACCACCGTCCACCGTCGTGGTGCCGGCCATCGAATCGCCGGCCATCACGGTCGTGAAGTCGGCCGATCCCGCCACCGTGTCGACGGTCGGCACGCCGATCACGTACTCCTTCTTGGTGACGAACACAGGCAACGTGACGCTCACCGAGGTGACCGTGACCGAGACGGCCTTCACGGGGACGGGAACGGCGCCGGCCATCACCTGTCCTGCAGGTGCGGCGTCTCTCGCGCCCTCTGCGCAGATCACCTGCACGGCGACGTACACCACCACGCAGGCTGACATCGATGCGGGCCAGATCACGAACACCGCGACGGCCACCGGCACACCCCCCGGGGAGACCGAGCCGCCGGTGTCGCCGCCGTCGACCGCGATCGTCACGGTCCCGCCCGCCCCGTCCCTGACCGTCGCCAAGACCGCCGACCGGACGGAGATCACGGCCGCCGGACAGACGATCACGTACTCCTTCCTCATCACGAACACGGGCAACGTGACCCTGACCGATGTCGGCGTCACCGAGGCCGCGTTCACCGGGACGGGGACGCCGCCGGTCGTGACGTGCCCGGCGGGGGCGGCGTCGCTCGCTCCGGGAGCCACGGTCACGTGCACCGCGCCGTATGTGGTGACGCAGGAGGACGTGGACGCCGGTGGTGTCACGAACACCGCCACGGTGACGGGCAACCCGCCCGGTCCCGGCACACCACCGGTGTCGCCGCCGTCGACCGTGGTGGTGCCCTCGATCGAGTCGCCGGGCATCACGGTCGTGAAGTCGGCCTCTCCGAGCACCGCGGCAGACTACGACGTGGGCCAGGAGATCACCTACTCGTTCGTCGTGACCAACACGGGCAACGTCACGCTGACCGACGTGACCGTGGATGAGACGGCGTTCTCCGGGTCGGGCGAGATGTCGCCGATCACCTGTCCGGCCGGTGCGGCGTCGCTGGCTCCGGGCGCACAGGTCACGTGCACCGCGACCTACACGCTCACCCAGGCCGACGTGGATGCCGGGCGACTCACCAACACGGCGACGGCGACGGGCACGCCGCCGTCCGGCGAGCCGCCGGTGTCGCCGCCGTCGACGGTGCAGATTCCGGGAGACCCGCAGCCGGCGTTGACGGTCGTGAAGTCGGCGGATCGGTCGACGATCACGGCTGCGGGGCAGACGATCACGTATTCGTTCCTCGTGACGAACACCGGGAACGTGACCATCACGGATGCGACGGTGACCGAGACGTCGTTCTCGGGAACGGGGACGGCTCCGGTGGTGACGTGTCCGGAAGCGGCGTCGTCGCTCGCGCCGGGCGCCCAG
>NZ_JBBCTD010000005.1:0-61189 GCF_037148555.1 Microbacterium sp. MMO-113
CCGTGGCCGCCACGCCGCGCCCTCCCCCCCCCCCCCCCCCCCCCCCCCCCCCCAGTCTCCACTTGCGAGGTCGCTAGGCGAACCACACTGGCAATGGCGCGAGGTTCGCTCACCGGATGACGACTGCATGGTGGTCCGAGGCGACAACACGTCCACCTTGCAGAATGTACACCTCAACGAAGTGATTCCCTGCGTAGCTGGTGGATTCGCGATGTTCCACACTCTGAGTGCCGTCAGCTTCGAGGAGTTGCCCCCGGAGCTGCCCAACTCTTTCTGCCTCTTCTCCTGTGTTGCGGACCTTCCAGATGACATCGAACTCTCCACGAACATCAGTCACTACTCGGAAGAGGAGATCCCGGTTCTTCTGGACTCGACCGTCGACGCGGAGCGAGCGCGCCACATGTCCAGAGTCCCGAAGTACGAACGCATCAATCCGCGCGCTATGACCGCCAACATATGAGTAGTGCTCGTGAATGAATTCCTCGTCGGGAGCTCGAAGAACGAGAGCTTTCTCCTGCCCGCTGTGCGCAAGCGACTTCGCCAGTCTTACGTTCTCTTCAGCAACAAAAGTGTCGCCGAAGAGTTTGCGCCAAAGACTGGCGCTCGTGTCTTCGTCGTCTTCGGCAAGCGCTTCTCTCGCCCACTCGGCGTAGCGCTGTACCTGCACGCGGAAGTTTGCGTACTTCTCTTGAGTCCATCGGTGGTTGAAGTAGGTCCCAAGACAACTCGGGTCTTCGAGGACAGGCATCTGCTCGTGCCAGCGCAGCCAAGAGTCCAGGTCTTCAAGAAGGGCGACCAGAGTTGAACCAACTGAGGCGTACCGAGCCTCAGTGTCAAACGCTTGAACTCGTCCGCCGAGAAGTGTTGTGAGAATCACCGACGGACAGTCGAAGGTGTTCTTGTAGTCCCGAATGTACTTCAGAAGGCGGATGACTCGACGGAGGTTTCCGTTCGTGATGTCATCCTTTTCCTTCATCCATGACGTGAACCCAGCGGGGTTGGTGTCCTCGAACTTATTCTCTTTGTAGTTGACGATGACTTGAGTCCCGTCATCGCGCACGAGGTACGGGACCACATCGACATGGCAGTCATTCGCGTAGTCGATCCGAACACAGCGATTCTTCCTCTGGAGCATCGTCTGATAGGTCGTGTTCCGTTTGAAAGCGGCTCGCACCTCTCGCAGGTACTCTTTTGGGTTCTCTGACCACTCGGGAACTTCCTCGATGTGGAGAAGAAAATCGGCGTCGAACTCGTCTAGCGCCCCGACTGGAGTGATGATCGTCTCGTGGGCCCATGATCCCTGCGGGATGTGCTCTTGGTAGAGAGCACCAATCACCGCGTCCTTCTTTAGGGCATCCACGATGGCGCTCACTCGACCGTCGAGCTGATTCAGTTTCCATTGCTTGAGGTTCACCGTGTTCTGAAGAAAGGCGGTGAAGTAGTTCTCGAGTTCCATGCGACCTCCTTGCTTAGTGGACCGTGAGCGCGTTCACGTAGCCTTGTGCGCTCGTTCGTTGATAGATCGCGAGTTCGGGTTGGGCGTCGCGCATGTGGAGTCGCCCCATCTGGATCGCCGCTGGCGCCGGGACAGCTGCGACGACGTGCACGCGAGAGGCTTTCGGGAACTCTTTCTCCACGAGGGCAAGCGCGCGTTGCCAGCCGTCTGAAAACTGGTCGAGTGCGGCCTTGGTGTCGATCACGCTGGGGCCGGGCGTTTCAGTCGCAAGACTGAGCGATACACGGGGCAAGCCGCGAACCTGCGGAGGGATCTCGTCGAGCTTGACGTCCGCGGTTACGTTCACGGTCAAGAGAATCTCGTCCAACGGCTGCGCGTTTGAGTCGTTGTTGGTTATGGACACGTCATACGCCGGCGTGTGCGCTTCGTCAGTGGCCCAGACCCATGCTCGCGCGTCGTCAGATCTCGCACGGCGGAAGAGGACAGTTTCGCTCTTGTCGTCGAGGCGGGAGCCAAGGTGTACGAGCAGAGGGATCGGGGCGAGCGCGAACACCGCCGCCACCTCGACGTCGCTGGCCTCGATCGCGGCCTGGAGCGAATCTACGGCTTGATCGATGCGCTGAATGCCCCTCGTCCACGACCAGTCGGCGTCTTCAGGATCGTCAAGCACGACTTCGTACATACCTGTACGGGTGGCTTCACCGAAGCCCGTTAGGTGGAGCGGGTGGAGCGCTTCGGCAATCTGTCTGGCAGAAGCTGGAGCGAGCGTTCCTCGTATCTTCCCGGTGACTTTGAGGATGGCGGCCGGTCGAAGGGTTGCGAACTCAGTAACTTCTCGAACACGGCGTTCGTGCGTTGTTTTCGCGTCGCGGAGATACTCGGCCGTGAAGAAGCCGACCATTTCAGGATCATCGATTCGTCGATGGCATTCGTGGCAGAGCAGAAGGATGTTCTCTTCGGCCGAGCGCTCTCGAAGTGACAAAGACGACGTTCCTCTCGGAGACTTGGCGCCGTCAGTAGCTCCGACGTTGTGGGCAAGCTCTGCAATGGTGCGGGAGTGGAAGAAGCTTCTAGCGTCGATCAGGTAGGCGGCACAGAGCACGCAACGGCCCGCAGAACGAGCCCATACCCGGTTTTGAACTGACGGCAGTATCGCGATTCGTTGTATCTGTGAGCTAGGCATTTGACAAGACCACCGTCCATCCGAGCAGTCGCACGCTATCCTTCGTATCGGGCGCCCTTTCGCCGATTGCATGGTCCGCAGAGCGCCTGCAGGTTGTCGAACTCATCGGACCCACCCCACGACCAGGGGATGACGTGATCAACTTCCATTTCGTGGAGCTTGCCAACGTGCCCGCAGTGGTTGCATGTGTAGCTATCGCGGCGCATGACGGCCAAGCGAAGATGGAGGTCATGCCGGACCCGCCGCGCTTCTGTCGACATTCATGTCCTCCATCCGGGGCGGCTTCCTCTGCAATACAGGGGCCGTCGGCTTCTCCCGGTTGTCGGCTAGCAGCAGACTGAGGGGTCTCGTGATTGCCCATGCCAGCACCGGCGTGACGCGGTCTGAGTCGTCGAAGACGACGCAGAGTTGCCCGCGCCGTGTGCCGGCGTCCTTGAGTAGGGACTCGCGCGTGCCGACCATAGCTTCGGCCAACTTGTCGAACGTCGCCGCGACATCGAAACCGACTGATTCCGAGAGCTCAACCGAGGTGGTCTTGGCAACGTTGGACTGCGCTTCAGCCTTGCGGACCGCGGTGCGCAGCTCCATGACGGATTGGGTTTTGAATCGTTCGGCGGGATGGATGCCGATTCGGAGTCGGCCGATCACGTCCTCCAGAATTGGATCGGAGTCGTGGCGGTCCCAGCCTCGTACTTCTCGTTCGCCGTTGGCCCATGTGATGTCAGCCGCGCTAATCGCGAGGCCGGGGCCTTCAAGACGGCTGATGTAGGCGACACCATCTGAAACGGCCCCAGCGGGGGTACGGCCGTGGACAACGCGAGCTGCGGTGCCGATTGCGAGTGAGTATGCGCCCATGTCTACTCGCCCCGGAGTCGGCGCAACGGTCGAGGTGAGGCCTAGGGACGCCTTCGGCAGGAGCCTGGCTTCTTCACGATTCCAGAGCGCAAATCCGGGCCGGCGCTCTGCACGCCCGATCGCCCAGCGATTGCGGTAGTACTCGCCGATCCGTTCCGTAGGTAGGTCGAAGGGCTCGATCTCGTTGGTCTCGCCGCGGAGGTAGGCGTCCCACCCGACCGCTGTCGGGGCGAGAAACACTTCGCGCTTGATGTTGTGTTGCAGGTTCTCTGCTGGGATCTCCAACTGCGTGAGTGCTGTGCGGATGATCCGGAAGCGCCAGTTGGGGCCGCTTCCGTACACAGTCGATCCGACTTTCGCGTTGGGGTCGTCGAGCACGACGTCGCGGACGTAGTCGCGCAGTTCCACGAAGAGTTCGTCAGAGAACTGGAAGTGACCGTACCCCTTAGTGAAGCCAACCGAGCGGAACATCAGTGCACCCTCAAAAGTGATGCGGTTGTAGACCGATGACCGGCCGAGTGCTGAGGATGTCGTGATGAGGACGGGGGTGGGATCTTTGATCTGCTTTCGGATGCCGGTTTCTTGCCCGTCGTACTTGTGGAAAAGGAAGTCGCGGGTCTCATTTGAGATCGTCAGTAGTGCGGCGAGTTTCCCTCCCAGTAGCTGCCGGTAGGGCTCAACGGCACCGAGAACGAATGCGTCGTACACGTTGTAGAGCCGGTTGTTTCGCTGCTCGGTATTCCATCCAATGGCGGTGTCCCGGGCGGATTGCGCGATAACGGGGTCCCCCAAGGCAAATATCGCGATGAGCTTGCCGTTCTGCCGGTCCCTCACGAGGAAGCGGGTGCGGCGCCCGTACCCGTTTGAGACCGGCACTGACCACTGCAGAGTGGCGTACTTGAACACGTCCACGTCTTGCGGCGTTCGCACAGGGATAACAACCGGATCGATCCGAGCGGGATCGATTTCGTCACCATTAGCGAAGTTCTGCATGAGGTCGTCTTCGCGACCAAGCAACCACTTTCGAGCTGACTGCAAGCGGGCACCGCGCTGGCTGCCATGCGCCTTTCTGAACTCTTCCTTCGCCATGTTCGGGTCCAGGGTCTCGGCCACCTTGATCCGCCCCTGCACCATCGCCAGTTCGTCAAGCACTCGGTGCTTGAGTTCTTCGGCGTAGGAGGGTGGATAGGCGAGTCGGGGCTGCGCCGGGCGGCTAGCGCCGCCCGGCGTTGCTTCCGTCATCTACTTGGCCTCGTCTTCCGACTCGAAGTCGTCAGCGAACTCGTCGTCGTCAGCGAACTCTTCTTCGACCCAAGCGGCCGGGTCGTCTTCCTCGACATCCTCTCGGGAGGTCGCGTTGTTGAACACGGCCGGGTGAAGGTCGAACGCGGTGGACAACTGCCGTGACCAGGCCCGGCGCTCCGCGCGGTAGAAGATCTTCTGGTCCCCCGTCGCATCGAGTTCATTGGTCGCGAGTACCCAGAGCATCAGTTCGAGTCCGGAGCGCAGTTCTGCCTGGTCCTCGTTCAGCTTGCTGTACAACTCGCGGTACCAAGCGTGGGCCTGGTTGACGCGAAGCACGGTCTGGCTGCCGACCATGAGCGGCGTGTAGAACGGGTCGTCCTCGGCGTCGGTGCTGAACTCCACCTTGTACGGCTTCTCGCGGTGCTTGCGCTCCTGAGCCTTCGCGACCTCCTTCTCGTCGACGCCAGTTTCCTTCGCGAGGCGCTTAACGGTGTCGTCGAAGTTGCGCTGAGCTTCCTCCTGCGACTCCTTGCTCGCCTTGCGGGTGCGCTTGACCTCCTTCTCGACCGCCTTGGCGATGGTGGCCTCGGACGCCCGGGTCCCCTCCCCGTCGTTGGCAGCGGCGTCTCGCTCGGCCTTTCCTTGCTTACGCTGCAGGTCGACCTGAGCAACGAGAGCGCGGTGGGCGCGGATCACTCCGGCTGCGTCGAGCATCCGTTCTACGCGCTCGTCGAAGATGATCGTCTGCTTGTCCGGGGTGACACCGAAGAGTTCGTCGAGTTCCGGCGGGAAGTCGAGAGCAACGCCAACCTGACGTGCATACACACTCCAGGTGAGGATGTCTGGCTTGGCGGTCTCGATGAAGCGACCATTGCGAGTCACGAAGAAGCCGTTGTAGGCCTTTCGGATGCGCTGGCGAACCTTCGGCGGCTTGCCCTTCCCGCCGGTGTGAACGACGGCATCGTGCGCGGCTGCACTCAGGAACGAAAAGCGGACAGTCACGGTGTGCTCGTTGCCGTCCGAATCCTTTGCTGTGAAGCGGATCGGGCTGTGCGACTCGGCGTTGGGGAAGTCGGGGATCTCGTAGTAGCGGTAGCCCGGCGTGGTGAACAGCACGTCGACCGGCTCGACGGCCTCGCCGTCGACGTAGAGCTTGCAGACGTCCAGCCAGCCCGCGTAGGTGATACCCAACTGCTCGCGGAAGCGTCCGGAGGACTGCTGCTTGTTGACCCATGCGAGCCGATCCAGGGTACTCCAGATCACGACCGTGCGGACGGCGTCCACTCCACCACTGACTTTGCCGGAGTTGATGTAGTCGGCGATCCAATCCGGGAGGTTGTCCTGGCTGACCTTAGGCAGTTGAACGACCTCGCCCTTCATTGCGAGGTTGTCCAGATCGACGGTCACCTTGGAGAAGGTCTCGTCGGTCTCGGTGCGGGAGTAGACGCTGAACTTGCGGCCGCGGTTGACGGACGCGCTGGGCAGGCCGAAGCCGAAACGTCCGAAGACGTTCCGCTTGCCCTCGTTCGAGGAACCACCCCACTTGACCGCGTGCGGGAGGAAGGTCGGATCGATGCCGGCGGCGTCGTCGATGAAGGCGATCTCGGTGATCTTCGCGCCCTCGGCGCGGTAGGCGAGGTGAACCTGGGAGGCTCCGGCCTCGATGGCGTTGTCGATGATGTCACCGGCGGCGTGCGCTTCGTCGGCGTAGCGGACAGAGCGCATTGACTGGGCAAGCATCTTCTCGTCCACCAGTCCTGCCGTACCGCCGATCTGGGCGGCCGCCTTCTGGTCTTCGAGGTGACGCTTCTTGACGTACTCGCGCTGGCTCGCCAGATGCTCTGCTGCGGTGTTCAGGGGCTGCTTCATGATGTGTTCCTTTTCTCTGTTGCGCGGCGACGGTTGCGCCGCGTGGGCTGGGCATGGGCCCAGGTCTGTGAAATCTATGCCGCGAGCCAGAGCTGACGGAGTGAGGCACGAGCGCGCTTGATCCGGTCGTGCGTGGTACTGGTGGAGATCCCGGTCTCCGCAGCTGCCTCCGAGACGCTCGCACCGTCGAGCACGGAGCGGAAGGCGGATAGTTCGGCGGCAGGGAGCCGGCTGAGGAGGTCAGTCACGATCGGTCCGGTGAAGTCGACACGGCTGTCCGGGGCGTCGGACTCGTCCGAGAGGTCGCCCTGCTCGTCGTAGACGAGGGGCTGCTGGTTTCGGACGTGCTCCATGACGTTGTCGAGCGGTCGGATGTAGTAGCTGACGTACTGGCTGTACGTGAAGGCGAGCTTCACGAGCGGAGTACCGGTCTTGCGACTTCCTCGGACGGCGTCTTCGAGAATCTTCGAGACGATGTCTTCGCGGTCTTCTCGGGTGAGAAGGCGATTCGACTTGCGCTTCACGATAGAGCGCAGTTTCTCGATGTCAGCGATGGTCAGATCGCCGAAATAATGGTCTTCACCCACGGGGCTCAATCCTTTCGTTGGAAGGAGAGCCTCACGGCGGGTGCCGCGACAGAGGTTCAAGTCTCAGGATGCGTTCGTGACGGCGCTGTTGGCCGGCTCGGACCCAAGGCTCTCTTGGTCTGTAGTTGTAGGTCTGAGGGTAGCAGGGGCCTCCGACTAAGTCGATGAACCTCGCCGAGGCTCGTACTGCCCTCACTGTCTAGAGGTCGCGCATCGCGCCGATCATCCGGGCATGAGGAAAGAAGTCTGGTCGGTACCCTGGGGGCATGGAGTCGGTAGACGAGGAGCAGGTCCGGTTGTTGACCCATGTACGGCTCACCCCCGGGATCGCAGTATCCAAACTCGCACGTCTGCTGCGCGCCACGCCGGCCACGACGCGGCGCCACGTCGAGGCGCTCGAAGCGCGGGGCCTTCTAGAGCGCCGCAACCACCCGGACCACCCGAATGCCAACGAACTGCACGTAACAGCAGCGGGCGTGGCGGCACTCAGCGCCGACAGCTAGAGACTCCTCCGAGCACCGATCGACCTCGATGATGCGGATCGTCGTTGGAGATCGGGCTCCCAGAGACGCTTGTCCACGGTGGGGTGCTTGTCCGTGCGAGGTCTCCCATCCCGACTCCACGAGGCGCCGCGCACTTCATGCACGATCCGCCATCCCGCAGCGCGCAGGCTGGTTCCGGGTTCTGTCGCGAGTGTGTAAGTTCCCATTCGTCGGTAGCCCATCGCGCGACCCGCCCGCCACGCCGCCGAGTAGAGCGACGATGGCGCGTTCGCACAACCGTCAGTTGCGAGCCTGGTGACTTCAAGGGTGAATCCATCGTCACGATGCCGAGAGACGGGACGCCCAACGATGGCGACGCCTCTCACCTCGCCTGCATCATCTACGACGCCGATCGAGAACTTGTGCCCAACTACCTTCTTGTGGTGCCGGTGATGAGTTTCAACAAATGCGTTCGCATCAGCGAGCGAGATCGGAACGACCATCAGTCGCACAGTCGGCTGTTCACTCATCCCCACGCACCTCCAGTGGATCAAGCCCAGGAGCATCGCTGGACCATCACCTCGCAGGTGCACTGCCTCTATCCTCGCTTTGACCTGCGCGTGCCCTGCCTGGCTGCGCAGAAACACCATAATCGGACGACTCCTGCGGGAACTCTGCCGGTGGACCCTGTTCTCAATTGCTCCTCATCCCGCCCTTCCGAACGCCCATTCGAGATGCTCAGCAGTGACCGGGTTCACGGTCTCGCTGCGTTGGATGTAATGCTGCATCGTGATCCGGGGATCGGTGTGGCCGAGGAGTTCGGAGGCAAGGAGCGCGCCTTGCGCGTCGTTGACGACCGTGGCCACGGTGCGGCGGAAGCGGTGCGGGGTGACGTTCTCGATCCCGGCCGCGTCCATCACGTCCCGCAGGAGCCGACGGATGTTGTTCGTCGTGTGCGGCGTCCCGACCCGCGTGCTGAACAGGAGCGCGTCTGGTTCCGTGTCGCCGCTACGCAGAAGACGCGAGCGGATCGCCTGCAGCGCGAACGAGGGCAGCGCGACGCGGCGAACCGAGCGATCCGTCTTCGGATGGTCCTGCCGGTGCGTCGGCTCACCCTTGCGGCTGATGATCGTCGCCGCGATCCGTGCCGTCGGGATCGGGCCTTCCAGGTCGAGATCCTGGAGTCGAATGGCGAGGACTTCGCCGATGCGGGCGGAGGTGCCGAGCATCACCTCGACGATCTGCCCGAGTTGCCGATCCGGCCTTGGTCCCGCCAGCATCCGACGCGACTCCCACGCCTTGATCGCTACCCGGATCTCCTGCACCTCGCCGATTGTGAACGCGTCGGGGATGGTCTTCTTCCGGTGCAGCCGGGCGACGTGGTCCATCGGGTTGCGGGGCAGGATCTCATGGCGGACTGCAAGCGAGAGGGCGAGGCGGAGGACGACGCGGGCGTGCTTGGCGCGGCTGTAGCTGCGCTTGGCGAGTTGCTTGAGGAAGTAGTCGCAGCGGGCGACGCCGATTTCCCGGAGTGTGAGTTCCTTGAAGGCCGGGAGCACGAGGGATCGCATGTCCCGCTCGTACAAGTTCCTGGTGGTCCGTGAGAGTCGGTCTTCGATCTCCATATCGTCGAGCCAGTGGGCGACGAGTTCCGGGAAAGGGCTGTCAGCGCTCATTCCGTTGAATCCCGGCTGGTACAGGGAACGTTCGGCGAGCTTCTGCTTCAGCTTTCGCTCGGCGGCGGAGCGCGAGGACCCGGTGGCCTGGACGAGTCGGCTCTTGCCGTCCCAGTCGCGGTAGCGGGCTCTCGCAATGTGGTTGCCGCTGGTTGCTCTCTGGTCGCGATGACTCCGAAGGTGCCGATCGGGGTGCGAGGCCTACCCACGCGCGCTCTCCGCACCGCCGGGATATGCGGCGGCGCCGGCGGGTTCGCGCATGGCCTCCATCCAGGTGCGGACGTCGCTGACGCCGAACATGATGCGCTTCCCGAACCGGTAGGCGCGGGGGCCTTTCCCGTTGGTGCGCCAGTCGTAGATGGTCGAGACGGGGACGCCGAAGTAGTCGGCGAGTTCGTTGATGTTCAGTAGTGGTTCCAGCCCGTGGGAACTGGGCTGTGAGTCATCGTTCATCCCTCCAGTCTCGAAGCCCTCGGCGTGTGACGCTGTCGTCGGCAGGTACCGGCTTTGCCCGAGATGGATGACGAGCGATGTCGCCAGTCAGAGGGAGCCCGCAGCGCTGCTGATCCCACTCCCCCGTACGGCTCGCAGTTCGCGTTGTTCTCGGAGGCGTGCACGGACGAACAGAACCAGGCTCACGGGTCCGATCCAGAGGAACTTGAGGGCGTTCCAGACGAACAGCAGGATCAGTAAGTGGAGCCAGCCGGGGCCGCCATCGTTGATGATCGTGGTACAGATCGCGGCGGCGTAGAGGTAGGGCACGGCCAGAAGCATCGCGGGGACGCCCCACTTGAGGCCGCGTCTGGTGCGGATGGCGTCGAGCAGCAGGTTGGTGGGTACGTAGCGGAGTACGCCGTAGCCTCGTGCGCTGAGCGCGACCGATGTGCGGAGCATCGCGGGTCTCTCTTTCCTCGTCATAGCGCGACGGTGTTCCGTCGTGGAGGCGGCTATGAACCGAGTGCCCTCGAAGGGGCCGTCCCGCTGGACCCGCGTAGCTGAAGAACCTGCCTCGTCGTCCAGTCTACGACCGTGCTCTGACAGAGGGAACCCGTCGTCGGCGGGCGGGCGTGTACCTCGTCGGTGACCTTGGAGCGAGAGGACACCGATCATGGCGACACTGGCGGAGCAGATGCAGGGTGAGCGGATGGCGCGGGTCGCGTTGTCGATGATCGCCGAGCCCAACGACTCGACCACCGGGCGCGTCCTCGCCCAGGTCGGCGGGATCGAGAGTCTGCGCCTGATCGAATCCGACGATCCGGTGCCGGGCCTTGCCCGCGCGGATGCGCTGATGTGGCGCGAACGGCTCACTGCTCGGGTCACTCCCGACTTGCCCGGCCGGGTGGCCGAGACGCAAGGCGGCGAGTTCGGCACTCTCATCCCGGCGGACAAGGAATGGCCCGCCGGTCTGAATGACCTGGGTGAGCGTGCTCCGTACCTGTTGTGGACGCGCGGGGCGACCTCGTTCTTGGCGGCGGCGCTGAGCGATCGAGTCACGCTCACTGGCTCCCGAGCCTCAACGTCATACGGGGAGCATGTCACCGGCGACCTGGCGACGGGGATGGCCGACGAGGAACGCATCGTTGTCGCCGGCGGCGCCTACGGGATCGAAGGAGCCGCGCACCGCGCCGCCCTTGCGGCCGGCGGGCAGACGGTCGCGGTGCTCGCGGGCGGTCTGGACCGTCCCTATCCGGCCGGGCACAGCGATCTGCTGCGTCGGATCGGGGATGTCGGTTTGCTGGTCAGTGAGTTGCCGCCGGGAGCTGCGCCGAGCAGGCACCGGTTCATCGCGCGGAACCGGCTGATGGCCGCCCTGTCGGGTGCGACCGTGGTCCCCGAGGCGGGGGTGCGGTCCGGGTCGATGACCACCGTGCTCACCGCACGCGAGTTGGGTCGAGGTGTCGGCGCGGTTCCTGGCCCGGTGACCACCGCCGCCAGCACCGGGACGAACGAACTCATCAAGCAGCGCTTCGCATCTCTTGTCACCCAGCCCAGCGACGTGATCGCCCTGCTCGATGCCGACGATCCGCCCAAGCCCGGGGTGACCCGGGCCGAGCTGGCCCAGGAGTTCGGTCACCGCCGCCCAGAGCCGGGTGCGCCGGGACGCTCGCTCTGACCAACGACACTTCAGTTGCTTCCCCTCTCGCCGGGTCGGGTCAGAGGCTCGGGGCGGATCGGGTCACGGCGGTCGGCCGCATCCGCTCCCTCGTCGGGTCGTCGCTCGCGATGGACTGCGCGCGGTTGAGAGCGGCGCGTGCTCGTGCGGCGTCGATCTTCTGGCTGGTGCTCTCCGGCGCCGGACCGATCGGGCTGCGGTCGTCGGTGATCTGGTAGCGGTCGCGGTAGGCCGCGACCGTGCGCGCGGCACGTCTCCACGCCTCCCGCCGCTTCGCTTCCTTGGGTTCGGCACCGAGTTTCGCGGTCCAAGGCTCCTTATCGGTGAGGGCGCTGTGGAGCACGGCGTCGGCGCGGTGCTCGATGAGGTCGCGGCGCTCATCCAGAGCTTGGCGCATGTCGTCTGCCATCGCCCCGCCCACATCGGGGACCAAGCCGACGATCATTCGCGGTGGTTTGCGGGTGCGACCGGAACTGGCCGGTCTTGTGGTGGCGCGCGCGAGGCGGGCGTGGATCACGGAGGCGATGTCGTCGGCGTCTTCCAGACTGCGGGCACCGACGAGCCGCGGAAGCAGAGCATCGAGGTCGTGGTGATTGGCCTCTGCGTGCCGCAGCTCGGCCGACAACGCACCGTAGGCATCGGAATCCAGCACGTCGCCGATCTGCTCCGGCGTAAGACCGGACGCCGCAAGCAGAGCGGCCCAGCGATCGTGCTGTGCGGCTTGCGCGATGGTCTCGTACTCGGCGGCGAGTTGCGTGATCGAGCCCCAGTGCTCCTGCTCGGCGGTGATCGTCTCGTGCGCCGACAGCTCCGCGCCGACGTGCTGGAGCACGCCGTAAAGGACGCTGCGGGCCGTGACGTTGGGGTTGTCGTCGGGGTGCGGTTCGATGTGCTCGTGATCCTCACGGTCGATGGCAACGTAGGCGTTGTTGCCTTCCGCACCGCGCGTCATGGAGACGTAGAAGTTCTCCCGTGTGGTCGTCGGGGTGACAACGACGTGCGAGGTCTGCGTGGTCACGCCCTGCGCCCGGTGTGCTGTGATCGCGTAGCCCAGGTCCAGGTGCTCGGTAACGTAGTCGGCGGGTAGGACGATTCCGCCGCCGAACCTACGCGCGGCGGGGCGAATGCTCACTGCTCCGTCCTCCCGGACGGCGGTGACGATCCACCGTGACGCGTTGCGGACCCATGTCCTGCCGTTGCGCAGCCGCCGGTCGTTGTGGCGGGTGATGACCAGATCACCTTCGGAGGCCGCGGTGCCGTCATGCAGGGCGACCTCACGGGCCGAGTTCACGTGCCCGTCGATGATCCGATCGGCTCGCGCTCGCGCGTTGAGCGTCGTGACCGTCTCCTGAGTCTCGGCTACGAGGATCGATGCGAGGCCGGAGGCAAGATCGCGCTGCCACGCGGTATAGGCGGCGTCGATCATCGTCTCGGCTTCGCCGCCGGTGATCCGGCCGTGCTCGATGAGCGTGTCGATCGCCTCGGCACGGCCGTGACGGAGCTGCAAGGAGGTCGTCTTCTCCCACGCGTGGGTGAAGCGGTGCAGATCGTGAAGCTCCGGCGCGTCATCGCGAGCGTGAACCAGCATCCCGAACGATCCACCGGCGTCGACCGATTGGAGCTGACCCCAGTCTCCGACCAGCAGGGCCTTCGCGCCGGCCTTCTCGACCTCGTGCGTGATCCGGTCCAGCGATGCAGTGCCGGCGAGGGAGGCTTCGTCGATGATGACGAGCTGACCCGCCTCGAACGTGGTTCCATGCACGAGGTGGTTCTGCCACCACTTCGCCGTGTTCTCCGTCGCGATCCCCAGATCATCGGCGAGGACCTGCGCGGCAACCGCCGAGGGCGCCAACCCGACGACGGACCCGGCGCCGTGCTCCTTCTCCCACGCTCGCCGCAACGCCGACATCGCGGTCGTCTTCCCGGCGCCAGCCGGGCCGACCAGTACGTCCACGACCCGCCCCGAAACGGCAATCGCGGCCAGGGCGGCGGCCTGATCCTCCCCGAGCACCCGGCCACGCGCATCAGGTTTGCGGGCGATCCGCTCCACCGTCTCCAACGGCACCGTGGGGCCGATCGTCGTGTCGGCGCGGGCTAGGAGGCGGTCTTCGGCGGCCAGCAGCGCCTCGGATGAGAACAGGGTCGAGTGCCGGGGCCGGAAACGGGTGGTCCCGTCCGGGCGGCGGAACTCGAGCGGGCTGGTCGCCAACTCGGGCGGAGTGAGCCGCAGCGAGGCACGTTCGGCGGCATCCACGACGAGGCCGGTGATCGCTTCGCGGTCTTCGATGCTGGCGAACCGCCAGCCCATCAACTGTCGGGAGGCTTCGGCGTGCAGATTCCAGCGTGTCCAGGTCGAACGCTTCTCACCGACCGTCTCCATCGTGGTCTGTCCGACCTCATGCACGATGTCGAGCGGCACGTCATCGGCACGGAGCACCCGGCGAGGCGTATCGACGCCAGTGATGGCGCGCGCCCATCCGGTCGCGTCCTTCCCGAGCACGCGGGTCGCGCGTTGCCGCCACTCGCCGGTGAGGTCGTCCAGCGACCTGACCTGCTTCTCCGGTCGTGTCGCGAGGGTTGCCTGCGCGCGTAGTTTCAGCACCGTCCGGGCGGAGGGCTGGCGGCCGTGCTTGGCGGCGTACTCGGCGATGAGCCGATCTTTCTCGGCCTCGATGTACCGGGAGCGGGTGGAGAACTCGGACACCAGCTCGTCGGGCACGCCCTCGATTTCCCACGCCGGGTTCCGATCCCGACCGCGCTCCCGCACCTCCCACCCCAGCCCGAGGGTGAGGGTGAGCCGGTCGGCCAAGGCCGCGTTGTAGAACTCGGAGACGGCGACAACCGCGGAGTGCATCGGCCGGCCGGCGAGGGTTCGCCAGCGGCCATCTTGGACGGTAATCACCTTGTTGCTGATGACGACGTGCGTGTGGAGCTGGGGGTCGCCGGAGCGGCTGTCGTAGTGATCGAACGCGGCCGCGGTGACGCCGGCGACATCGACGTGTACAACCGCTCCGTCCGGGCCGGTTGCGCCCACGCGGGTTGCTGCAACCTCTCGTTCGAGGAACGCAACCAGTTCTGCAACCGCCGCGTGATGGGCCTCTGCGATCAGCGATTGCGTGCCGGCGTCCGCGACCGCCCAGATTGCGGAGACCGACTTCGGGACGCTGAACGTGAAGTCGAACCCGGCCACCGCGCGGCGGGTACCACGCTCGGCTTCCTCAGCCTCAATCGTGGCAACCTCCCGCGCCTTCGCCGCCGGCCCAAGCTCGGGATCGAGCGCATCGACGCGCTGCTTGACCCGTTCGGCGATAGAGGCGAACTGTTGATAGGCACGTCCCAGCGGCTCGCCGGTGATCGGATCGTGGCCCATCCCGATCAAGAGCTGTAGCTGCGCCTCCGAGACCTGGGCGCCCTCAACCAGCTCGCCATTCCCGAGACGGCCCAGACCTGCACCCATCCAGAATCCCGGCGGTGTGCCCGCCTCGGCGTAGTAGCGGGTCAGCGGTGTCGAGAGCGAACGGTCGCCATCCCCCGCGGCGACGGATTTCAGCAGGTACTTGTAGCCGTCGCCAGCCGACATCACACGCATCGAAACTGTCACCGTCGCGCCTCCTTCTGGCGGCAGGTAGGCGACGACTGACCGGGGCGGCGTCCCTCCGTCACGCCGCCCTTGGGCGACGTGGGCCTCGTCTGAAAGACGTGTGGCAGCTCAGAGATGGGTCGAGCTAAGAACGGCGACAGTCCGTCTCAAGGCCGTTAGGGCCGGAGGTGCGGCGAGCACTTGGCAGGTGACCAGCCCGGTGTCGATTCTCCGAGAGGACGACGGCCGGGGATCACCGATCTGTGGGAATCCTCATGCACCAGCCAAACGACGAGACCCACGACCGTCGTCTGCGGATCGGGTCACTGTTCGCCGGCTACGGCGGACTCGACCTCGCCGTAGAGGAAGTCTTCGGCGGGGAAACGGTGTGGTTCTCCGAGTTTAGCCCGGTGGTGGCGCGCGTATTCGCCCACCACTGGCCGGGCGTGCCGAACCTGGGCGACATCACCACGATCGACTGGCATGAGGTCGAGCCGGTCGATGTGATCTGCGGCGGGTTCCCCTGCCAGGACGTGTCCACGGTCGGGCGCATGGCAGGCCTGCATCCCGGTACCCGCTCGGGCCTGTGGGCGCGCATGGCAGAGGCGATCGACATGCTGCAACCGGAATGGGTCGTCGCCGAGAACGTCCGGGGCCTGCTCTCCGCCGCCGCGACCCGCCCCACCCGGAAGGAAACAGCCCCGATGGACGCAACCCCATCCCGGCAACCCCGATCGACGGCGCTGCCGTTCGCGGTGTGGAATCCGACCCGTGGCATCTGGGAGATCAGCCAGCTCGACCTCTACGGGCACTTGGCGCCGTACTCGGTGATCTGGCCGACCTCGGGTACGACGCCCACTGGCTCGGCCTACCCGCTTCCGACATCGGAGAACCCCACACCCGCTTTCGCATCTTCATCGTCGCCCGCCGCCGCTGTTTCGGACCCCGCTGGCCTCCGACGCCGCCCGCGGCGGGGAGAGCCTGGACCGGGTTCGCGCCCGGCGCGGCACAATCGCTCCGTCCCACCAGGGCATCGACCTGACTGCGAACGGGCCAACGGGTCCACGGCGGCATCGGGACCCGGAACTGCTGTGCCGCTGATCGAGCAGCTCATCGACGCTGGGACGTTACACCCTGGCAATCCGATGATGGGAACACCTCACAGGAGGAGAAGCACCCTCGCCCGCTCTCCTGAACGATGGCGGTCAGTGCCGGCCAGCGCCCCGTTTCGTGGAATGGCTCAAGGGCCTGCCCGACAGATGGGCTACCGACCTCGGCCTCACCCCACCCCACCCCAACAGCTCACCGCCCTCGGCAACGGCGTCGTACCTGCCCATACGGTGCACGCGCTCCGCACCCTTCTTGCGATCGCGTAGCTAGGCGGAGGGGGGCACGTCGCCACCATGCGGTACAGTGACACCATGCATTTGTACTTCCTGTGACGGCTGAGTAGACCTACCGCGCTCGTTGAGTAATCCGAGTCTGCGGCGGTCGCTTGTTCTGACCCCTTCGGGGTCGCCGTCATTTGCGTACCCGTCTGCCTATGGCTTGTGGTGCGTCGTCTTGAAGGACTCGAATGCTTACCCCTACCGACCGTCATCCGGCGCGCCAGCGCGCTCAACTCATCGCCTCGGACGTGTCCCTCACACGAGGCGCCACACCCGTTCTCCATCACGTCGACCTCACCCTCACTTCTTCATCGCGTATCGCGATCGTGGGAGAGAACGGGCGGGGGAAGTCGACTCTCCTGCATGTGCTCGCCGGCTCGCTTGCCCCAGACAGCGGAACGGTCCAGTGCCTCGGCACTATCGGTGTCGCTGAACAGGAGATGACCGCCGCTGACAGTCGAACCGTAGGGCAGGCTGTCTCGGAGGCGATAGCAGAACCCCTCGCAGCGTTGACGGCACTCGACGCCGCCGCTCTCGCTCTCGCGAGTAACACGGACCGCGCGGCGGAGGAGTACGCCGCCGCGTTGGAACATGCCGAAGCGCTCGATGCGTGGGATGCCGAACGGCGCGTGCAGATCGCACTCGAAGCACTCGACGCAGAGACGGACACGACCAAGGTGCTCGCCGACCTGTCGGTCGGACAGCGGTATCGGGTACGGCTGGCATGCCTCCTGGGCGCCGATCACGATTTCCTGCTGCTCGATGAGCCCACCAATCACCTCGACCGAAGTGGACTTGAGTTCTTGACCGCGCAGCTCCGAGCGCGGAGCGGCGGTGTCGTCGTCGTCAGCCACGATCGGGCGCTCCTGGCTGACATCGCGGAGACCATCGTCGACCTCGACCCGACACCGGACGATCGCCCGCGCGTCTACGGAAGCGGCTACGTCAGCTATAGGGAAGGACGCCTTGCCGAGCGGGAACGCTGGGAGCAGGACTACGACCGCCAGCAGGCCGAGCACGCTCGGTTGCAGGACAGCCTCAGCGCCGCGCAGAACCGACTCGTCTCGGGATGGAGGCCGGAGAAGGGCACCAACAAGCACGGGCGAGCGACCCGCGCGGGCGGGCTTGTGCAGAACGTGCACCGACGCCAGGAAGCACTCGAAGCACACGCCGTCATCGTGCCGGAACCGCCTCAGGTCTTCCGGTTCCCCGACCTCCCCACACGAACCGGCGCGGTGTTCCTGAGCGTCGATCACGTCGCTGTCACCGGACGGTTGAGAGAGTCGGTGTCGTTCACGCTGTCGCACCGTGGACGCCTCGTCGTGACCGGCGCAAACGGTGCAGGTAAGTCCACCCTGCTGAGCGTGGTCGGCGGGGAGATGCAGCCGGACACGGGAAGCGTTCGGATGTCTCCGAGTACGCGCTTGGGTTTTCTCCATCAGGAGACGACCCTGCCGCCTGATCGTAGAGCGAGCGAGGTGTACGCAACGCACATCGGCGCGCTTGTGTCTGAAGGCGCTTTGAAGGAGTCGGATGCCATCGGGCTCTCTCAGCTTGGTCTCCTGCGTCCACGCGAGGCGGGAAAGCGAGTGGGCGAGCTCTCGATGGGACAGCAGCGCAGGCTCGATCTGGCGCTCGTCCTGGCGGCGCGCCCGCACGTGTTGCTGCTTGACGAACCCACCAACCACCTCTCCATCGCGCTCGTTGACGAACTCACCGACGCGCTCGGAGCGACAGCAGCAGCGGTCGTCCTGTCAACCCACGACCGACAGTTGCTCCGTGACGTGAGCGACTGGCCGAGCCTGCAACTGACATCGATGGTCGAAGGCGAGGCGCTGGTATGAGCGACAAGAATCTCAACCGCATGCGTGCCCTGCGACCACTGGCTTCGCGGGACTATCGCCTGCTCTTCGCCGCGGTTGGCATCCAGGTCTTCGGCACCGGCATGTGGACCATCGTGATGGTCTTCCACGTGCTCGCGCTCGATGACAGCCCGCTCGTGCTCTCAGCGGTCGCAACCGGGATGAGCTTGGGCCTGTTCGCCTTCTCGATCCTGGGTGGCGTTGTCGCCGATCGGTTCTCCAAACGCCGCATCATCATCACCGTGCTGGGATGCACAGCTGCTGTGATGACCGCGGTGGCGGCACTGTCTCTCACCGGGACGATCGAGCTGTGGCACGTCGGCGTCGCCTCATTCGCGATGGGCGCAGGCAGCGCGTTCTTTTACCCCGCTTACAGCGCCTATCTGCCCCAGGTGCTTCCGCCTGAGCAACTGCTCGCCGCGAACGGACTCGAAGGCGCTCTGCGCCCCTCCATGGGGCAGGGCCTTGGCCCCGCCCTCGGCGGCATCATCGTCGGCATGTTCTTCCCCGCCATCGGGGCCGTCATCGTCGCAGCGTCGTACGCGATCGCGTTCATCCTCACCCTGTTCCTCAGCAGGCGCGACGAGCCGACCACGATCACCTCTCCGGATCAGCGCACGAGCGTATGGGGCGACCTTCGAGCAGGCGTGAACTATGTGGTTCGCACTCGCTGGTTGCTCTGGACGCTGATCTTCGGTTCCTCGCTCGCCCTCATCATCCAGGGACCAATCGAAGTGCTTTTGCCCTTCGTCACCCGCGACAGATTCGAGGACGCCGAATCCACGTTCGGCTTCCTTCTCGCCGCGTTCGGGATCGGCGGCGCGATCGGCTCGCTGTTGGTGTCGTCGCTGAAACTCCCGCGTCGCTACCTCACCTTCATGATCGCCTGCTGGGGCGGCGGAACTCTCCCCCTCGTGGTCATCGGCATCGCCGACAACCTGGTGGTGATGCTCGCAGCGCTGTTCATCGTCGGCGCAGCGACGGGGGCCGGTGTCGTCGTCTGGGGAACCCTGCTGCAACGCCTCGTGCCGCTCGACATGATCGGCCGAGTCGCGAGCCTCGATTTCTTCGTCTCGATCGCGTTCATGCCTGTCTCGATCGCCATCGCAGGGCCGCTCTCGCTGCTCATACCCATCCCGGTGATCTTCATCATCGCCGGGCTTGCTCCACCCGCCCTCGCACTGATCGCGATGCTGGCGGGACGAATGCGCCAAAGCGAGATGGGACACCCGCTGGACGAACGCTGAGATGCAACTGTCCGAGCAAGGCCATGTCGGGATTTGAGATACACGAGCGAAGCGCACGCTCGCCCATCACGGCCCTGACCCGGACCGAGCACCGTCCGATCGGTCCAGTGGCGTATGACTGCATAAAGGTTGTCATCGTCCGCTCCGGGTCTGCGGTGCTGTTCAGTGAGTTCGGGCAGCGACCCGTCCATATTGGCGACGTCGTCGTGCTCGGCGCGAACGTCCTATGCGGGAGTGAGCCAGAGGGCCACGTCACGTCGACCACCATCTTCGCGAACACTGATTATGTGGTCGACCAGGTGTTCTGGCAGTACCTCGGCTTGTTGCAGGATCGACTTGACGCGCAAGACTTCTTTGCGACGACTTATACCGAGCCAGCCCAGGTTCTCCGACTTGGTGAGGACCGGGCAGGGACGTTGATGCCCTGGCTAGACGAGCTGGTCGCACTGAGCGTTGAGGATAAACCGGTGGCGAACTTCCATCGAATACAAGCGTTATGGTTCTCGATCGTTCACGTCCTGACTCCGTTCGTCAAGACGACACCGATCCGCGAGTCCTCAACCCAGCGCGAAACGACCTGGCCCACTCAGCCACGGCGACGCGGACTCTCGCCGCTACGGACCGAAGCGCGGACGGTCGCCGAGCTGTTGCGGGCGGACCCGGTGCGTCGCTGGTCGGTGACGGACCTCGCCAACGAGGTGCATCTGTCGAAGTCACAGCTCGGCCGCGTGTTCGTGGATGCGTACGGGAAGTCCCCCATCGCGTATCTGACGATGTTGCGAGCCGAGCGGATGGCGGGTCTTCTGCGCACCACAGACGCGCCGATCGCGGTGGTCGCCCGTGAGGTGGGGTGGAGCGATCCTGATTTCGCGGCACGTCAGTTCCGTCGTAGCGTCGGGGTGGCACCGAGCCGCTACCGAGCAATTGCCCGCACGCGAGCTGCTGCCGCGTCCGGGTGAAACGCGCATGCAGCCAGGTCATATCCGCAGGATCAGCCACCTCCGCCCCACAGCTCCTGTGCGCTCCGGTAATCCGGTAGGGACTCGTCGGGTTCGTCGCGGAGCCTGACGGTCGCCAGTCTCGTTCCGTCGTCCGTCTCGTGTTCCTGATCAGCCCGGCGTACCTCGTGGTCGCACGGCTGCTCCTTCTCGGGGTGGCCCAGGTGGAGGGAGGTCAGGCGATGGCGATGAGGAATGAGACGCGGGAAGCGAAGCTGGAAGCTCTCGAAGAACGCATCGTGCGCTCGGTCGAGGAACTGGTGTCGGGTGAGGACTGGCGGCGGGCGATGGAGTTCGCCGCGCGGTTCCGGTCGCGCTCGTTCAACAACACGCTGCTGATTTGGGCTCAGCACCTGGAAGCCTACGAGCAGGGCCGGGTGCCGACGCCGACGCCGACATGGGTGGCTGGGTTTCAGGACTGGAAGAAGATGGGCCGCTGGGCCGAGGCCGGCGGTGGCTATGAGATTCGCGCGCCGGTCCGGGTGCGGTTCGCCACGGCGACGCCGAAGGACCCGGCCTCGTGGCGACGGCTGGCGAAGGGGCAGAGTCCACGTCCGGGTGAAGTCGTGCAACGCCGGGTCGTGAACGTCGTTCCCGCTCATGTCTGGGATGTGTCGCGGACGCACGGTGCCGAACTGCCGGAACTGCCGCGCCCGAAGCTGCTGGAAGGCGAGGCGCCGGCCGGCCTGTGGGACGGGCTGGCCAGCCAGGTCGAGTCGCTGGGCTATGAGGTGCTGCGGATGCCGGACAGCGACGCGATCCGCGGCGCGAACGGCATGACCGACTACGAGACCCGTCAGGTGCTCGTGCGTACCGACATGGACCCGGCCGCGCAGGTGAAGACACTCGCACACGAGCTGGGTCATGCCCGGATGCACGGGCCGAACCAGCAGGAGGCCCGCCAGCATCGCGGGATCGGCGAGGTCGAAGCCGAGTCGCTGGCGCTGATGATCGCCGCCGCGCACGGCATGGACACCAGCGACTACACGATCCCCTACGTCGCCGGATGGGCGGCGAACGTGGACGGCAAGGACCCGGTGCAGGTCATCCGCGACACCGGCGAGAAGGTCCGGCGCACCGCCACGGACGTCCTGAGCCAGCTCGACACGATCCAGCTCGGCAACGGCAACCCGGTGTCGCTACGGATCGACGGACCCGAACATGCCGGACCCGAACACTCGGAACCCGAGCGGGCACCGGACCGAGCGCCGCTACCCGAGCGAGAATCACGGAGGGTGCAAGCAGCGCCGGGGCGAGGGCTGTGATGGTCGCCCCCGACGCACTCGCCACCGTCTTTGACCGGCTCAACGGTCTGTCGTTGCCGGATGCGGCGCGCGAACTGGCACGGGCTGGGGTACCAGTCTTTCCCTGCGCGCCGGGCGAGAAGACGCCGCTCGTCCCTTCGGGTTTCCAGCAGGCGACGGATGATCTGCAGCGGGTGCAGGGCTGGTGGCGGTGGCAACCAACTGCGAACATCGGCATCCCCACCGGCGCCGCGTCGGGGCTGGTCGTGATCGACATCGATGTGCACGGCACAAACGGATACACCTCATACGCGCGTGCCGCTCGCGCGGGCCTGATCCCTGAGCCGCTGGCGACAGTGACCACGCCGACCGGCGGGCGGCACGCCTACTTCCCAGCCGACCCAGCCCAAGAGCAACGGTCGTGGGCGGTCGGCAAGGCCGGCGTCGACTGCCGCGGTGACGGCGGCTACATCATCGCTCCGTCCTCGGTGCGCATGCTCGACGGCGCACGCATCCCGTACCGGGTCGAGCAGGTCGCCGCCGGTCTGGTGAAGCCGGTGGATGCTGTGCGGCTACGCAACTTCCTCGCCCCTGCACCGCCGCGCCGTCCTGTGCCTGAGAACCGCGGCGTCGCCGGGCGGGAGGATGCGGACCGGCTCGCTACGTGGTTAGCGCGTCAGGTCAAGGGCGACCGCAACTACAAGCTGTTCTGGGCCGCGTGTCGTCTGGCGGAGGGCAACGTGCCGGTGGGCGATGCTCTCGATGCGCTGGTCCGGGCCGAGCAGCCGGACTTCGGCGAGCGGGAAATCACGCGAACCGTCTACAGCGCCTACCGCAGCGTCGGTGCCGGCGCTTCTCATCAGAACCGCTCGGGCCAGACCCTGGACCCGCTCGCCGCCGGGTCCGTTCATCGCGTTCCCGAACGGCGGGTGCCCGCATCGAGGGAGCTGCCATGAAGGGGATGCCGCGCCACTGGGCGGTGGCAACGGCGACCGGAGGCACCGTCGGGATCGCCGGGTTCGCGTTCTGGCTGTCGTTCATCGCGTTGACCGATCTGGCGCGCCGCTCCGGGGTCGCAGAGGGACAGGCATGGGCATGGCCGCTCATCGTCGATGGTCTGATCGTAGTCGCGACGGTGGCGGCGTTCGCGCTCGACGGGCACCGCTCGGCCTGGTATCCGTGGCTGCTGCTCATCGCCGCCACCGGAGTGTCCGTGGCCGGAAACGTCATGCACGCCACGGTCACCGCTGAGCCGGGCGTGCCCGCGCTCCTGGCCGGGTGCGTGGCTGCGGTGCCACCGTTGATGCTGCTGGCGAGCACGCACCTGACGGTCGTTCTAATCCGCTCCACCCGTGCCTCTGAACCCGAGGCCGCACACGAACACACGGCCTTCGGTGAGGCTGCCGTACCGCCGATTCCATCTTCCTCCGCCAAGCCGCTGGAGGATCACGACGGCGACGATCGCCGGGCGCTGGCGGCCGAGTTGCGGGAGCGGGGCTGGTCGAACAAGAGGATCGCCCGCGAACTCGACGTGCATCCCTCGACGGTCGGCCGGTGGCTGCCTCGGGCTGGCACGGCCGACACGCGCGGCGCTCACCACACCGATGAGGCGGACCTGACCGGGTCCGAGCTCGTGATGGAAGGAACTGCACGATGAACCACGACGACATCACCAATCCGGCCGATCAGTATCGCCAGTACGCCGCGCCTGAACAGGCTCAGCCGGCAAGGGATACGTCAAGCCCGTCTGAGAATGCGGAGGCGCTGGGCACGCCGGATGCGGTGAAGGAAGCCGCCTCCCGCAAGGCGGCGAAGAAGAAGTTGGCGCAGGTGCGGGGCCGGGGCGTGGATTGGGTGCGCCCAACCGACCTGTTCGCCCGGAGCGGTGGAGCGTTGTCGCGCCGAGGCATCGACCTCACCGCGGCCGGTAGCCGCAAGGTTCGGGCTCCGATCGAGAAGGGCGCGCGGTGGGTCGGTGAGCGCGCCCGACACCTGCCGCCGCTATCGGCGTTCGGACGCCACAGCGGCTCCGATCAGGGCCAGGTCCGGTCCGGGGTCGGGATGCGGTAGCCCGGGTGGTGATGAGTCATGGACGCCCTCTTGGTCGAGGTAGAACCCGCAGTCGCCTGCGGGTGCACCTGCTCGCTAGGAGGTGCCCCGACCATGACCAACGACACCACGCCCACCGACGCACGCGACGATCGATCGGCTGAGGACTACCGCAGCAGCGAGGGGCTGCGCGCCCTGCTGAATCGGCTCCACGCCGCCGGTCGCGGTGCCTGGGAGCGAGACCCGGCGGCGGCGGAGCTGATGGCGTTCGCCGCCGAGAAGTACGCAGCGCTTGCGCACAAGCATCACCTCGATCCGTGGGAGGCCGCGTCAGCGGCGTTCGACGTGATGCGCACCAAGGCCGCCCGCACGGCCGATGATCCGTGGGCGGTCGTCACCCACGCGGTGCGGATCACCTGCATCGCCGAGGAACGCGGCCAAGGTCTGCTGTGCTCGACCCACCAGGCCCGCCGGCCCCGCTATTCGGTGTTCCACGACCCCGAGCGTCTCTCCGACCGTGAGAACCCGCTGGACGACTACCACCCGGCCTTCCACGTCACCGACGCGCATCACGGCGAGCATAACGAGACGGCGCCGCCGGATCGCGACAGTTCAGGAGTGACGAGCGCGACCGCGGCCGTGAAGGATGCGATCACGCTGCTGGTGCTGCTGGGCTGGCCCGCCGGGACCGCGCGAGCGGCGGTAGAGCATGTCTGCGTGGCGCTGACCTGTGTCGGGAACCGGCACACCGCCTACGAGACGCTGCGGCGCGACAAGCACGCCCGGGCGCTGCTCGATCTGCCCAGCCGCTCGTGGGCGGTGCTGCTGCGCGCCCTGCTCGGCACCCCGGGAACGGAGCTGGCGGCGACCGGCGCGGGACGCGGCCTGCTGCTGCGGCTGCTGATCGGCGAGACCCTGCCGCTGCTGCTGCGTGACGACGACCTCGTGCTCACGCTCTCCTTGGCGGTGCCGGGCACCCACGACCGGGGCACGAAGAAGTCGCGGGGTGCGGGATGAGCACTCCTGCCGGGCACATCGAGCTGGAGCGGACGGTGGAGTCCATCACCGTCGGTCACCGGCATCGCACCGACCTGGGCGACCTCGACGCGCTGGTCGCGTCGATCGAGCGCGACGGTCTGTTGCAGCCGCCGACGATCACCCCGGACGGGACGCTGGTGTGCGGGGCACGCCGGCTCGCGGCGATCAAGAAGCTCGGCCAGCGGCGGGTCAGCGTGTGGGTGCGCTCGGGCATCTCCGACCGGCTCGGGCATCTGCTGGCCGAACAGGACGACAACCAGCTTCACAAGCCGCTGACACCGATCGAGGCCGCCGGCCTGTACCGGGAGATCAAGGAACTCATGGCCGAGGACGCCGCCCGGAGGAAGGCTGCCACCCAGTTCCGAGACGGTCACGAGCCCGGAAAGCATGGTCCCGCCGATTCGGCGGGACCACCCGTCCCCGGTCAGCTCGGGGACGCCCGCGCGCAGGCGGCACGCATGGTCACAGGCTCGTCCTCCTACACCAGACTGGAGCAGATCGGATTCCTGCAACGCCTGGCAGAAGACCCCGCCATGCCGGCGCAGATGCGCGCCCAGGCGCGCGATGGGCTGATTCAGATCGAGGCCGGAGCGCCGGTCAACCCGATCTTCCAACGCCTCCGCGACGCGCATGCCGAGGATGCGACCGAGCGGGATCGCCAACTGCACGAGCTGGCTGACCAAGCACTCGCTCGTGTCCACGCCGCGAAGGCCGGCAAGGCCGCGAAGCCGGCCGCACGGTCTCGCCGTCCGGTCGACGCGGATGAGCGGCCGGCGCGGTTCTCGGTGCGCGCGTTCGTGCTGACCTGGGGTGACATGGACGCCTGGTGGACCCACTACGACGTGGACGAGCTGGCCGCGAAACTCACCGACGAGCAGATCGAGGCGTTCTTCGCCACCGTCGAGGGCACCACCGAGTTCGCCGCACGGCTCCGCACCGCCCGCACAGAGGCACAACAGGATCGGCCGTTGCTGCGCGCCCTCTGAACCACACCTACGCGCCAGTCGCGGGCGGGCTCACCTGGCGGACATGAAGACGAATCCCGCCTCCTGGTCCCGTGGCCGCCTCATCGCCGTGATCGCCGCCGGCTTCGTGCTGCTGCTCCTGGTCGGCGTCGGCGTGTACGGGCTCATCACCGGCCCGAGACAGACGAACGATCCTTCTCCCGACCCGACTCCGACCGTCACCGCTCCGGGTGAGTCCGAACCCAGTACATCGGGGCCGCCGCGGGTGATCCCCTCGCACGACCCGGATGCGTTCGCCCGCAACGTCGTTGAGGCGCTGTTCGCCTGGGACACCGGCTCGGGGCTGATGCCGCTGGACTACTCCGCCGCGATCTTGGAGGTCGGGGACCCCTCCGGCACCGAGCAGGCCGGCCTCGCCTCCGACATCGCCGCCTACCTGCCCTCCCGTGAGGCGTGGATCGAGCTGCGCCAGTACGCCACGACTCAGCATTTGGTGATCGACGACTCCTTCGTGCCCGAGGCGTGGGATCAGGCGGTCGAGCAGGCGCAGCCCGGCCAGCTCCCGCCCGGTGCCACCGCGGTCACGATCGAAGGCACCCGCCATCGCGAGGGCGTTTGGAACGGCGAACCGGTGACCTCGGAGCACTCGGTGAGCTTCACTGTGTTCCTGGCCTGCCCGCCGCCGGCACCGCAGTTCCGCACCGGCCTGTGTCATGTGCTGCGCCTATCGCAGCTCGACAACCCGCTCCGATAGCCGGGAGTCGTCATGGCGAAGAGGCTCCTCATTCTTGGGCTCGCGTTCGTGCTGTTCGGGCCGGCCAGCATCCTGCTCGCCACCGGCGTACTGATGAACCCGGCGGCGGCGAGCTGCGTCGTCCCGGGCGGCAGCGTCACTGTGGCGAATGTCCCCGATTCGCTGACCGTCACCACCCGAGACGGCACCACCTTCACGCCCAACAAGACCCAGCTCACGCACGCGGCCACGATCATCACGATCGGCGGCGGGATCGAGGGCGTGGGCCGGCCCGGAATCAGGATCGCGCTGATGGCTGCGCTCACCGAGTCCACCCTGCGAATGCTGGCGAACACGAGCGCGTACCCCGAGAGCGGCAACTACGCGAACGACGGCAACGGCTCGGATCACGACTCACTCGGCTTGTTCCAGATGCGGCCGCAGTCGGGCTGGGGCACCGTCGCGGAACTGATGGACCCGCAGTATCAGGCGCGGGCGTTCTTCGGCGGCCCGACCGGCCCGAACTACCCGAGCCCGCGCGGTCTGCTGGACATTCCGGGCTGGCAGCAGATGGACCCCGGCGAGGCCGCGCAAGCCGTCGAGGTGTCGGCCTACCCAGATCGCTACCGCAACTACGAGCCGGTCGCTGAAGCCATCCTCGCCGCCCTCACCGGCGGCAGAGGCGAGGCTGGCCCAGCGAGCGTCGTGCTCGCCGCGGGGCCGGTGGCGCAGTCCGCTCGCGTGGTGTTCCCGCTCCCCGAGGGGACATGGGTGCTCACCAGCGAGTTCGGGCCGCGTATCCACCCGATCACAGGTGAGCCCTCGTTCCACACCGGCACGGACTTCGCCGCCCCTGATGGCACGCCGATCCTCGCTGCCGCGGACGGGACCGTGACGGTCGCGGAGTTCAGCGGCGGGTACGGCGGGCTGATCGTCATCGAGCATCAGATCGACGGCCAGACCGTCGCAACCGCCTACGCCCACATGTGGGAGCACGGCATCCACGTCTCGCGCGGGGATCGAGTGGTCGCCGGTCAGCACATCGGCGATGTCGGCAGCTCCGGCAACTCAACGGGGCCGCATCTGCACTTCGAAGTCAGGCCCGGCGGCACGAGCGGCGAGGCGATCGACGCAGCCAAGTGGCTCAACGACCACAACGCGGCAGACCTGCCCGAAGCCAGCGTGGGCAGCCCGAACGGATGCGACACCACGGGCGGCACGCCGGGCGATCCCGCACCGCTGGACGGTGACCCCGACCAGATGGTCGATGACCCCACCAGCGACGGGCAGATCACCGCGCGGATGGCGCACCTCATGGCTCAGGCCCGCGCCGCGTTCCCCGACACCTCCTGGGCCTGCTACTCGCCCCGGCCTGGCACGACATCGGAACATCCGCTGGGCAGGGCCTGTGACATCACCTTTGGGAACCGGATCGGCACGCACCCGACGCCTGTGCAGCTCGAGGACGGCTGGCGGGTCACGAACTGGATGAAGGACCACGCCGAATCTCTCGGCGTCGAGTACCTGATCTGGCAGGGCCAAATCTGGTCGCTGTCCCGCGATGCCGAAGGCTGGCGCCCCTACAACGGCGGCGGCATGCACGACCCCTGCGTCGTGACCGGCGGGCACTACGACCACCTGCACGTGACCGTCAAGGTGGGCGCCTGATGGGCGTCTTCCCCGACTTCGATGGACTCGGCGGCATCGGCGATCTGAAACAGGTCATCGGAGCCTTGCTGACGATCGTGCTGCTGGTCGCCGTGCTCATGGTCATCGTCTCGGCGATCTGCTGGGCGCTGGGCGCCTCGCACGGCAACCACTCCCTCGCGGCCAAGGGCAGAGTCGGCGTGCTGGTAGGCGTCGGCGCAGCCGCCCTCGCCGGTGCCGGGGTCGCATGGGTGAACTGGCTCATCGCCCTCGGCAACCAGTTTTGACCGTCTGACGATCCCGTGTGGCCCGCTCTCTGCCTGGGGCGGGCCGTTCTCTTGCCTGCTCGCGCCAGTCGCCTCCTGGTTCACCTCGCCGTCACAAGCCAACTGCTCAGCGAGGGAGTAACCACCGTGATCGACATCGACCCCAACAGCTCCGGACTGCCCGGCATCGAACAGCTCCGCACCATCGTCGGCGCCGTGATGACCATCGGCCTCATCCTCGCCGTGCTCGCCCTGATCGTCTCCGCGATCGTGTGGGCCTACGGCTCGAACAGCTCGAACCCGCATCTGGCCGG
Source organism: Microbacterium sp. MMO-113 (assembly GCF_037148555.1). NCBI lineage: Bacteria > Bacillati > Actinomycetota > Actinomycetes > Micrococcales > Microbacteriaceae > Microbacterium > Microbacterium sp. MMO-113. The sequence goes on from NZ_JBBCTD010000005.1 coordinate 28,798, forward strand.
ACGCGGCAAGCTGGGCGTGCTCATCTCCTGCGGCGCCGCCGTGGTGTGCGGTGCGGCGGTGACGCTCGTGAACTTCTTCTGGAACGTCGGCCAGGCCGTCTGAGGCCGCCAGGCTTCACGGCAGGAGATTCGCGATGAGCGTCTGCGATGTGCCGATCATCTCGACCGTCTGCGATGTCGCCGGCGAGGCCGCTGCAACGGTCGTGGCTGCCCCGTTCGACTGGCTCGCCCAGGCGATGGGCGGCGCGGCCGGCTGGCTGATCGAGGCGATGTGGGCCGTGTTCGACACGACCACCCTGGTCGACGTGACCGCCGATGGATTCACCGCGGTCTACAACCTGATCTTCGGAATCGGGGTCTTCCTCGTCCTGATCTTCTTCTGCCTGCAACTCATCACCGGGCTCATCAAGCGCGACCCGACCGCGCTGTCTCGTGCCGCACTCGGTGCCGCGAAGTCGGTGCTCGGCGCGTTCGTCGTCGTTACGTTGACCGCGCTCGCACTGGAAATCGTGGACCAACTCTGCATCGGCATCATCCAGGCCTCCGGGGAGACCACCGAGACGATGGGCGACAAGATCATCCTGCTCGCCGCCGGACTCGCGGGCATCAACATCGCCGCCCCTGGTGTTGGGGCGATTGTCACGATCTTCCTGGCCGGGCTGATGATCGCCGCCGTCTTCATCGTCTGGTTCTCGCTGTTGATCCGCAAGGCTCTGCTGCTGGTCGGCGTCGTGCTGGCGCCGATCGCGTTCGCAGGCGCGTCCTGGGACGCCACCCGCGGCTGGATCGGCAAATGGGCAGCATTCGTCATCGCCCTCATCGTCTCCAAGCTGGTGCTGGTCGTCATCTTCCTGCTGGCGATCACCCAGATTGCCACCCCGATCGAGGCGGACATCGCCGCCGTGACCGAGCCGATCACCGGCATCGTCCTGATGGGCATCGCCGCGTTCGCGCCCTACATGGTCTACCGCTTCGTGTCGTTCATCGGCTTCGACCTCTACCAGCAGATGGGAACCGAGCAGGAGGCAAAGAACGCGCTCAACCGTCCGCTCCCGATCCCATCCGGGCTCAAGGGCGGCAGCGAGCCCAAGAAGGTGCTCGATGACCCCAAGGGCGGCGGCAGTTCCGGCGGTGGCTCCGAGGGCGGGTCCGGCGGAACACCACCGCCCAAGACGCCCGCACCCGCCGCCGGTGGCGGTGCTGGCGGCGCAGGGGCAGGAGCGAGTGCCGGGGGAAGCGCGGGCGCTGGGGCCGGTACGAGTGCAGGCGCGGGCGCGGCGGCGGGACCTGCCGCAGCCGTCGTCATCGGCGCGCAGGTCGTCAAGGGCGCCGCCGAAGCCGGACCGAAGACAGGCCAGGCCGTCGCCGGTCAAGCCGAGACCGCCGCGAGCGGCGCCGAGGTCCACGGCGGCAGCACCACGCCATCGAAGACGCCGCCACAGCCATCAACTCCGCAGCCGCGGACCCCCGCACCCCCCAAGTCCGACCCGCGGCAGACCGCGAAGGAGTGAACGACCATGCCTACCGAACAGAAGGTGCCTGGTAGCGAGCTGACGCCGATGAAATTCAGCCGGCTCACCCGCCGGGGCGTGCTGCTCGGCCTCTCGGTCGCGCAGCTCATCACCCTCGGCATCGGCGGGCTGACCGCGCTGGCGGCGTTCTACGGCGGGGCCGGGATGCTGCTGGCCTACACCGCGCCGGTGTGGGTGCTCGCGGCGGTCCTGACCTGGGTGCCTGTCGCCGGGCGGCCGATGGTCGAATGGCTCCCGGTCGCGTGCTGGTGGCTGTGGCGCACGACCGGCGGGCAACTGCTCTACCGGCGAAGGGTCGTCACACCCCGCCCGGCCGGGAACCTGGCGTTGCCCGGCGACATGGCCCGGCTGCGGGAGCATCTGGACCCCGAGACCGGGGCGTGCATGATCCACGACCCCCGCCAGGGCACGCTCACGGTGATCTGCGAAGCCACCCATCCCGCGTTCGTGCTGCTGGACCCCGGCGAGCAGGAACGCCGGGTCACTGCCTGGGGGCGGGTGCTCGCGACGGTGTGCCGCTCGGGGCGGATCGCGACCCTGCAAGTGCTCGAACGTACCTTGCCGGACTCCGGTAGCGGTCTGGCCGAGTGGTGGGCCGAGCACGGCACTACCGACGACACCTGGGCCTCCCAGACCTACGCCGAACTGATCGAACGCGCCGGCCCCGCCGGAGAACGGCACGCGACCACGATCAGCCTGTCCCTGGACATGAAGACGGCCGCCCGGCAGATCAGAACCGCAGGCGGCGGCATCCGCGGCGCCGCCGCCGTGCTCCGCCAGGAGATGGCGACCCTCACCGCCGCGCTGCGCTCAGCGGACCTGACCCCGACCGGCTGGCTCGGCCCCGGCCAGATCGCGGTGATCCTGCGCTCGGCCTACGACCCGGCCGTCGCCGCGACGCTGGAACGACACGGACGGCTCGGACAGGAGCTCGCCGCCGCCGGCCCGGTCGCGGTGACAGAGACCTGGGACAATCTGCGCACCGATTCTGCCTGGCACGCCGTGCTGTGGGTTTCGGAGTGGCCGAGGTCGATGGTGTATCCGGGGTTCCTGGCCCCGGTGCTGCTGTCCACCGGCATCCAACGATCGGTGTCGCTGATCTACACCCCGATGCGCTCCGACCAAGCCGCCCGCGACATCCGCAAGAAGAAGGTCGAACACATCTCGGATGCCGCGCAACGTGCCCGGATGGGGCAGATCGAGGACGCCGCGCAGACCGCCGAGTACCAAGACGTGCTCCAACAAGAAGCCGACCTGACCGCCGGCCACGGGGTGCTCCGCGTGTCGGGCCTCGTCAGCGTCTCCGCGCCCACGCTCGACGAACTGGAAGCGGCGACCGCGGCGATTGAGCAGTCCGCGATCCAGGCGTCCTGCGAAACCCGTCGGCTCGTCGGCCAGCAGGCCGCGGCGTTCACGGCGGCGGCGCTGCCGCTGTGCCGGACGGTGTGACGGAGCTACCCGACGTGGAAGTCGCACTCCTTGTCTTCGCCGTCCTCAGTCCATCGGATACGGAGTCGGGCGCCGTCAGAACCTCCAGCGGCATACTGCACCGGAAAGCGTCTGCTCTGGCCTTTGTGGATCGTCGTCGGCTCCTTGGGACCCATCAAGATCATGTAGCCGTCGTGAACGGCCTCGAAAGTCACGTTCTCAGCATCGGTTGAGCCTGCGTTCGATACGTCGAGCCACCGCTTCGTCGTGTAGCGCGGAGCACCTTTCGAATTCATTCCCGAAATCTCACGCTCTTGATGAGGCTGCACCAAGAAGTCCACTCCACTCGGCGTCGGCAGTGAGGCAGGTATCGAAGCCAGGTTCAAGGTCACGATGTCATGTTCGATGGCTTTCCAAACCTCGTGATTGAGCTGCTCGGGGTTGTTGAACTCGCCGAGCAGCCCACGATCCTGCATGTCCTTCTTGAACGCACGGAGAGCATCGAGTTGCGCGGTATCGATGTCGTTCGGCAACGGGGCGGTCGAGAAGTAGAGATGGACTGGCTTGCCCAGCTCCAAGGCCCGGTCCACTTCCTCGGCCGTTCCCGAAATGGCGTCAGGCGTTGGTGAGCCGAGTCGTCCACCGAACAGCGCGAACACGATGTCAGAATCATCGACCCCTTGCGCGTTGATGAGCTTCTGCGGATGAGCGCCCATGACAGGAACTGCCGAGGTTTCCCACCTCCACGGCTGCAGGATCACGCTCTTGTTCCTCGCGTTCGCGTCGTTCCAACCATGCACCGCCTTCTCGACAGCGTCGCGAGCCTCAGGCACGTCTGAGGGCGAGGCGATCATCACGCGCAACACGGTGGCGATGTACGGCATAGATACCAGCCTACGGAGGGGAACTGACATCGGACCGGCGGCGCGCACCTGCCAGGTACCAAAGTCATGGAGGCCGTCATGCCGACGTTCAACAACTCTGCTGCCGATGCCGGCGAAGCCTATGAGGCGTTGCGCGCGCTCGCGCACGCAAGCCGCACCTTCGAGGACCCGTCCGAGACCTACGCAGTGATCGGTGACCTGCTCGGCGGGCTGCGATCACTACGGCAAGTGCTTGACCAGCTCGCTGCCGCGCATCTGAGCCGACAACATCAGGTCACCGATGAGTCCCGCGAGTACCGCGGTGGCTCGGTCGAGGCGCTGGCCGCGGCCGACGAGTTGCACCAGGCCGGCACGCTCATCGACCAAGCCCACGACCGCCTCAATGCCGCGATGACGCACTCGGGCCGCATTGTGTGGAACCCGCATGATCGTCTCGTGGAGCGATGGATCGGCATCGTGTTCCTCCAAGGCCAGGAAGCCGACAAGGTGCTCGACCTCATCGACGCCAAAGGCGCCGAAGCGGGCATCGAGCATCTGTCTCAGTGGGACTACGGCACCGAGACCACCGATGCGGCGATGGAGGGCGGCGATGTCCACGACTCCGCACCCGCATACGCCGGTGACCGGCAGGCTGAGACCGGCGACTACGCGATGACCTACAACCCGCAGGCCGTGCACGTCGCCCTCTACCGTCGGCACCTAATCCCGGCTGAAGACGCCCTCAACCCGCCCACCGAACCGGACGTTCCGGCGCGGCGCTTGGCTCCCGCGCGGGAGACGACCGCGCGGCGCAGCGGGGTGCGTGAGGGCGGCTGGTTCGAGCATCCCGGCGTCACCGCGGTCAAGCAGTCCCGAGGGCTCTCGCTGTGAGCCGGGACGAGAAGCTGTACACCGCCGTCCTCGTCGCTCCTGCCTCGGAGCGGCGCCGGCTACGCAAGGCCCGGAAGGAGGCCGCCGCACGCCTGATAGCCGAGCAACGCCAAGTGGAGAAGGAAGCGTCGCGTGCGAAGGCTGAGGCCGAGCGCGCCGAGCGTCGCGCCACAGTCTACCTGCCATCGGCGGGTGAGCCAGGTTCAGCGATGCTTCGCTCGCCCGGCCGGTTCCGGTTGCCCCGACATCAGGACACCAGCGCGGTGCTCGCTGGCCAGTACCCGTTTCTCGCCGAGGCCGGGCTGGGGTCGGCCGGCATGTTCATCGGCCAAGACCTCTACTCGGGCTCATCGTTCGTCTACGACCCGTGGGTGCTCTACCAGCGGGGCATCATCACCGCTCCGAACCTGATCCTGGCGGGCATTGTCGGCTCTGGGAAGTCCTCGCTCGCCAAGAGCCTCTACACGCGAAGCCTGCCCTTCGGCTACCGCGTCTACGTCCCCGGCGATCCGAAAGGAGAGCACAGCGGCGTGGCTGAGGCCGTGGGTGGCAGGGCGATCATTCTCGGGCATGGGATGGGCAACCGCCTCAACCCGTTGGACGAGGGCTACCGGCCCGGCGGCCTGTCAGATCAGGAATGGGCTACGACGCTCGCCGCGCGGCGCCGTGATCTGCTCGGCGCGCTCACCGAGACCGTGCTGGCCCGGCCACTGACGCCCCTGGAGCACACCGCGATCGACACCGCGCTCGCGGGAGCGGTGCGCGATGCTGAGGTGCCGATCCTGCCGATGGTGGTCGACCGGCTGCTGCGCCCTGACTCTGCCGACGACCCGGACGGCAGGCTCACCGAAGACGGCCGTGAAGTGGGCCATGCCCTGCGCCGCCTCGTCCGTGGTGACCTCGGCGGACTGTTCGATGGCCCATCTACGGTGAAGTTCGATCCGTCGCTGCCGATGGTCAGCCTCGACCTGTCACGGGTCACGGAGAACAGCACCCTGATTTCGGTGCTGATGACCTGCTCATCGGCGTGGATGGAAGCCGCGCTGCTCGACCCCAACGGCGGCCGCCGCTGGGTGATCTACGACGAAGCGTGGAGGCTCATGTCCCACCCGGCGCTGTTGCGCCGGATGGACGCGCACTGGCGGCTCGCCAGGCACTACGGGCTGGCGAATCTGCTGGTGTTCCACAAGCTCACCGATTTGGAGAACGTCGGCGACCTGGGCTCAGCGAACAGGGCACTGGCGAATAGCCTCCTGGCGAACGCCGAGACCCGGATCGTGTACCGGCAAGAGACCGACCAACTCGGCCCCACTGCAGCCGCGCTCGGACTCACCGGCACCGAACAGCGTCTCTTGCCCGGACTCGGCACCGGGCAGGGACTCTGGCGCATCAAGGACCGCTCCTTCGTCGTCCAGCACCAACTCCACCCCGCAGAGCTGGCCGCCTTCGACACCACCGCGCGCATGACCGGCGGTGCCCCGCACGAATCCTGAACATGCGGCGTCAGGAGTCATCTGGCTCACCTCGCGACCATGAGGAAACCCGAGCCCGAATCCGTCCCGGTGTCCATCCCGCTCGTCGTGCTCGATGTGCGCGAGGACGGCACGGTCGCCGTCACCGTTGATGGCAAGCCGCTGGACCCGGAGCCGTTCGCGCCGCCGTGGCGGCGATCCTCGTTCGGGCAGATCATCGACCGCGCCACCAACGACCGGACGACAGCGGTGCGGGTCGCGGTCCGCGAGGCGGACGGGACGAGCTTCACCGACATCATCGCTCCCCGCCGTCGCCGGGCAACCCAGTCGAAGCCCGAGGCAGAGAAGCCAGCACCGCTTCCGGTGTTCTTCACTGTCGAGGGCGACGGCTTCGTGCAGGGTGAGGATGTGGCCGTCGGTGTCATCACCGGGCACACTGACGCTGCCGGGACCGGCGTCGCTCGCGCCCTCGTCAATCCCGCACAGCTCAGCGCGGACGCCTCGGGCGGCGTCGTGGAGGTGCTGCTGTTCGGGCGTATCTCCGGCACGGTCGTCGTCCAGCGGGTGGCGCCGTGAGCGGGCAGGGTCGGCAGACGGGCTCCTTTGGAGACGAGCTGACCAACGCGGCCATGATCGGGCTGGTCGTGCTGTTCGGCGTCGCTCTTATGCTTCGTGGTGCCGGGTCGGTTGCGGCATGGATTACGGGCACGAGCCAGCCGTCCGGCGGTCCTGCCTCTGGGATCGGGGTGCTGTTCGATCCCGGTGATCCCGCGAGTGCGCTCGGCGCCCCCGGTCTGAGTCCGGTCATTTACTGGATAGTCGCGAGCCTGCTGCTTACCAGCCTCGTCAGCGGCGGGGTCTGGGCCTGGTCGCGGCTGCGCCGGCACACACACCGGATCGAGCAGGACCCGCGTCGGATGGCCGGTATCGCAACTCGCTTCGAGGTCAACACTGCCGCGTCTGAGAAGGCGCTGCTGCGCCGGGCGGGGGCCCTCCGGCCCGGTCTGGACAGTCCGCGTCCGCAGGACGTGGGATACCGGCTGGGTGTCTCCAAGGGCGCGGGCGTGTGGGCGAGTGTGGAGGACTCGATCATGGTCATCGGCCCGCCCCGGAGCGGCAAGGGCCTGCACCTGGTGATCCCGGCGATCCTCGATGCTCCCGGCGCGGTCGTGGCCACGAGCACCCGACCGGACAACCTGACCGCGACGATGCGCGCCCGGCGTCGGATCGGGCCGGTTGCGATCTTCGACCCCCAACACTTGGCGGAGGGTCTGCCTGCGGGGATGCGGTGGTCACCGATCCGTGGATGCGAGTCGCCGCAAACGGCGATGATCCGAGCCACCGGGCTCGCCGCCGGCACCGGACTGTCCGCCGGCGGAGTCGATGGTGGCGGGTTCTGGGAGGGCAAGACACGGGCCGCCCTGCAATCGCTGCTGCACGCAGCGGCGATCGACAACCGACCGCCCGCCGAGCTGTTCCGTTGGACCCTCGACCCCACCGCGGCCGCCGATGCCGTGGCGATCCTGACCAATTCCCCTCTGGCGGCGACCGGGTGGGCCGAGTCGTTGGAGGCGATGATCGACTCCGACCCGCGCACCCGTGACTCCATCTGGCAGGGCGTCTCCCTGGCTCTCGGATCGCTGGCCGACCCGCGGGTGCTCGATGTCGTCTCACCCGGCCCCGGCGAGGGCTTCGACCCCGAGCAGTTCATCCACAACAAAGGCACCTTGTTCCTGCTGGCTACCGGGTCAGGGGCCGGCGCATCCGCGGCGCTGGTGGCCGCGCTCGTAGAAGACCTCATCGAGACCGCCCGCCGACTCGCCGCCCGCTCGCCCGGCGCCCGACTCGATCCGCCCTTGCTGCTGGCGCTGGATGAGATAGCCAACCTCAGCCCGTTGCCGTCGCTTCCAACGCTGATGGCCGAAGGGGGCGGGTCGGGCATCACGACGATGCCGGTGCTCCAGTCGCTCGCCCAAGCCAGGGACAAGTGGAACGAACACCAGGCCGGCGCGATCTGGGACGCCTCGATCGTCAAGGTGATCCTCGGAGGCGCATCCAACAGCCGCGACCTGCAAGACCTGTCCGCGCTCGTCGGGGAACGCGACGAATACACCGACTCCGTGACCCTCGGCGATCACGGCACCCGCTCCAACCAGCGCTCTATCAGGCGAGTGCCGATCTTCCCGCCCGACCGCATCCGTCGGCTCCCGTTCGGGACCGGGATCGTGCTGCTGCGCTCCGCACCACCGATCGTCACCGACCTGCACCCGTGGCCCAAGCGCACCGACGCCGCCCAGCTCACCGCCGACCGCGCCGAAATCGAAGCACTGCTGCGCCGCACTGACACCTGAGCACGCGCCAGTCGCCTCATGGCTCACCTCGCTGCCACAGCGAGCCGCGATGACCGCTCGCGTGAGCAGACAGGAGCACAGCATGTCCGACGCCACCGACGACGTGACCGCGAGCAACGTTCCCGACCCGGACGTGGAGGATACGGATGAGGGCTATGACGACCCGCTGATCGCCGAGCCCCCGCACCCGATCAACTGGAACCTGCTGAACGCCGGCGACGCCGAGGTCGAGTGGCTGGAACTCAACCGCTGGGTGGACTGGCTCAGGCACACCTACGGCCTTCCCGCCTCTGTCATCCCGCCGGCCTGGTACACGCACCCCGAACTGCTGTGGGAACTGTCCGCGTTGCATCTGCACTGGCTCGGCGCCTACGACCCCGAGCAGAACGGCAGCGCGCCGCTGGGATGGCACCGCGACTTCGCCGACGCCCGCCAGCGGCTGCGCGAATGGGTTGCCGCGTCGGGCACCAAGCTCGACCACGACCGGCCGACCAGGCAGACCGTCTGGCCCGGCGAAGAACCCGCCGAACCGATCGAGGACATCCCGATCATCGACCGCGACGCCGAGTTCGTGGAGTTCGTCATGGCCGATGTCGCCGCCCGCCGCGAGGCCGAGGAAGCGTTCTACCGCGACCTCGACCCCGACACCGGAGAAGTGTCATGAGCGACAACGGGCCACTCGTGGTGTCACCCCTGATGCACAGCCGCGAGGTCGCGGCGTACTTGAAGGTCTCCGAGTCGACGCTGTCACGGTGGCGCTCGGCCGGGACCGGACCGCCGTTCCTGCGCCTCGGCGGGATCGCTCGGTACCGGCTCGATGCGGTGGATCGCTGGCTGGCCGAACTGGAACACGACCATGCCGCGGAGAGCTGAGCCCCAGCCGACCGCTGCGCCTAAGCCGGTGCCGCCGATCGGGGTGAAGCTGTCCACGGACATGGAGCGTCGTTCCTACGGCATCCGCGCCCGCGCCCGGTGGACGGACCCGACCACCAAGCGCCGTGTCATCCGGTCGGAGATCGTGCGGGACGAGGCGGCGGCGCACGAGTTCTTCGATCAGCTCCGCAACTCATCGACCAAGGGCATGGACGTGTCGATGACCCTCTTGGAGTTCGTCACCTCCATCGGCGACCGGTGGGCGCGGGGCCTGGACCCGACCTCCACCGGTGAGACGTACGGGTACGGGCTAAAGCTGCGGGTGTTGCCTGCGCTCGGGCACCTGCCCGTCACCCAGATCACCGCCGGGATCATCGACCGCACCATTGATGAGTGGGAGCAGCGCCACGGCGCGTCGACCATCAAGAACACCATCGCGCCGCTGGTCCGCGTGCTCGATGAAGCCGTGCGGGACGGGCTGATCCAGATCAACCCCGCCAAGAACCGCGCCAAGCGGAGCCTGAACCGCAACGCCTTCCGCGGCCAGTCCGCCGAGCACTCCTCCCCGCGGGCGCACGCGATCCCAGACATGAAGACCCTCAACCGGCTCGCCAAAGCGTGCGGCAAGGTGCACCAGTCCTACAGCGACTTCGTGATGCTCGCCGCGCTGCTGGCCGCACGATCCTCGGAGGTATCCGGATTGCAGGTCGGAGACGTGGACTTCAGCAAGAACCTCGTCGTGATCCGCCGGCAGGTCTTCCCCGGCAAGGGCGGCCTGGTGACCAAGCCGACCAAGAGCCGCAAAGAGCGCCGGGTGCCGATCCTCGACCCGCTCCGGCCTGTACTGGAACGCCTCAGCGAGGGCAAGCAGCCGGAGGACTCGTTGCTCGTTGGACCGAAGGGCGGCTACCTCACCACCGCGACCGTCCGCGACGCCACCGACTGGGACAGCATCGTCGCAGGGCTCGGCCTGCCCGACCTCACCCGGCACGGCCTGCGCCACACCGGAGCGACCTGGATGGCCGACGCCGGCATCCCGCTGCACGTCCTGCAAGACATCCTCGGGCACGCCTCGATGGAGACCACACGCGGCTACCTCCACCCCGACGACCGGCATCTCGCCTCGGCGGCCGAGCAGGCCAACGCCTTCCTGTCCGCCGCCGGACAGCGCAAGCAGGCTCGGCGCAGCGGCCCCTCGGCCAGGCGCCTGTGATGTGCGCCCGCGTCCGCGCGAGCAGCCTCGCAGTCGTTCTGGTCCCCTTTTGGTCCCCTTATCCACGGGGAAGCGGGTAGAGCCGATCCGGCCGTCCACAGGCGACCGCCCCGCGCCGCACCAGGGGGACCAGAGGGGGACCATGGAAAATCACCGCCGGACATGATGAAGCCCAGGCGAGAAACCTGCTCTCACCTGGGCTTTTCCGTCGGGATGACAGGATTTGAACCTGCGACCCCCTGACCCCCAGTCAGGTGCGCTACCAAGCTGCGCCACATCCCGTTGTTCACTTTTCAGGCTGAAACAGCCGCTAACCCACTTGACCCCCAGTCAAGTGCGCTACCAAGCTGCGCCACAGCCCGTTGTTCTGCACTCTCGCGCAGGCAACTCCCCTATCTTAGCCGCACCGGAGGCCCTCTCGCGAACCGAGGCATTGCGGGGTGTCGGAAGCTGCTTGTACCGTCGCCTGCATGTCGACGATCGCGACCACGCTGGCGACGACCGCCCGCTGGGATGACGTGCAGCACGCACTCACCGGCGGCGGCGATGGGGCGAGCTGCCAGTGCATCTGGCCGGTGCTGCCGAACAAGGACTGGAATCAGACCACCACCCCTCAGCGCACCGAGATGTTCCGCGCCGAGATCGACGAGGGTCCGCCTCCGGGGCTGGTCGCGTACGTCGACGGCGAGGCCGCGGGCTGGATCCGGATCGGACCGCGCACCCGACAGGCCCGGATCCCCCGTACCCGCATGATCGCCGCGTCGAGCACGGAGCCGTTCGACGACGAGTCCGTGTGGGCGGTCACCTGCTTCGTCGTCCGCAGGGAGCATCGGGGCACCGGGCTCAACGCCGAGCTGCTCGACGCCGCGATCGCCTTCGCCCGGAAGTCCGGCGCCCGCCTCATCGAGGGCTATCCGGTCGACACCGGTGGCGGGAAGCAGCGCGCGAACGATCTGTACCACGGCACGCTCGGGACGTTCCTCCGCGCGGGTTTCACGGAGAAGGCGGTGATGAAGCCGGGGCGCGTGCTCGTCGCCCTGGAAATCGCGCCGAACGGGACCGATAGCGTGAAGGCATGAGCGACGCGAACTCCTCCCTCGACGATCCCGACCTCGGCCTGCTCCAGCGGGCGACCTCCGAGCTCGACGACGGCTCCGTCCTCACCCACGACTGGTTCGTCGGTAGCGTCCAGGTCGACGGCAGCGCCTACGAACTGATGGTCGAGGGCGCGTCGCCGGAGGAGGTCGCTCCGCTGCTCCCCCGGCTGCGTACGGTCGTCGCCGGCATCCCTGGCCTCCGCCGCGTCGCCTCGGACGCCGTGGTCACGACGTTCAGCACTGGCGATCCGGGCCCCACCGAGCTCGACGAGGCGGCCGACGACCTGGACCTCGAGACCATCGAGGCCTCCGGCGACGGCACCGTCGTCCTCCACTTCACGGACTCCTGCGGCGAGCACTTCCCGGAGGGCTACTGGCCGGCCGTACACCTCGATGCCGAGGGCGCCGTGGCCACGGTCACCGTCGAGTCCTGAGGCGGGCCGGTCCGATCGACCGCCGTCGGGACGACATGCCCCTCCGGTCATACGATGGAGGGATGCAGCGCCGCACCCTCCCTCCAGCGATCGTGTGGGCGTTCGTCCCCTATGCCGCGGTCTCCGCCCTGCACGTCATGCTTCTCGCACTGGACCACGATCTCGCGGCTCCGACGAAGCTGCTGCTCATGCCGCTGCTCGCGGTACCGGTCCTGGTGGCGGCGCGGCGAATCCACCCACCCGTGACGGTGGCCCTGCTCCTCGTCGCCCTGCTCTTCTCCTGGCTGGGCGACGGCGCGGGCGCGCTGTTCCCCGCGGCACCCGAGCTTCCGCTCATGCTCGCCTTCTTCGGCCTCGCGCACATCGCCTACATCGCCCTCTTCGCCCGCCACCTGGCGCGTCGCCGGCTGCCGTGGTGGACCACGATCTATGCCGTCTGGTGGCTCGCGATGATCCTCGTCCTCGGCCCGCACACGGGCCCGCTCCTCATCGGCGTCGCCCTGTATGGCCTGCTCCTCGCGGGCACCGCCGCGTTCGCCGCACGGTGCCATCCGCTGGTCGCGACGGGCGGCGCGTTCTTCCTGGCGAGCGACACGATCCTCGCTTTCCGGCTCTTCCTTCCGGATGCTCTTCCGTCCTGGAGCAGCCCCGCCGTAATGCTCACCTACACACTCGGCCAGGGCCTGATCGTCGCCGGCGCCCTCGTCTTCCTGCAGCGGAGGGGCGCCTGATGGTCGACAGCGCGCGGGTGGACAGCTGGCTCTGGGCGGTGCGCGTCTACAAGACCCGGTCGGCGGCGACCACCGCATGCCGTGCGGGGCATGTGCGCGTCAACGGCGACAAGGCGAAGGCTGCACAGGCGGTACGCGTGGGCGATGAGCTCCGCATCCGCATCGCGGGCTTCGATCGGATCCTGATCGTGCGCCAGATCCTCGTCAAGCGCGTCGGCGCACCGCTGGCCGCCCTCGCCTACGAGGACCGGACGCCGGAACGCGAGCCGCAGGCAGCCCTCGGGGTCCGAGACCGCGGCGCCGGACGACCGACGAAGCGGGAGCGTCGGGACATCGACCGCCTCCGCGGACGAGGCGATATACAACACGATTGAACCCTTCCTCGATTCGAACATACGTTCTAAACTCGAGGTATGACGAACCAGCCGACCGCACCCCTCGACTTGGAGGAGCGGAGGCGCGTGCGAGACGCCTGGACGGCGACCCGTCGACGCATCGCAGCGCTGGAGGCAGAGGCTGCGGAGCTGCTGGTGGCGCAGATCGCTTTCCATGACGAAGACGTGGCCGCGACCCCGCACCACCGCGATGCCATCCACCGCTCGATGGTCGCCGAGTACGCCGCGGCGGCGCGTCTTTCCACCGGCACCATGGAGTTCGCGTTCGCTGATGCTCTCGCCCTGAGCACGGCACTCCCCCGCGTGCGAGAGGCCTTCCACACAGGGTCTCTGAGCCCCGCGCATGTGCGGGAGATCGCGCGGGCGAGCGCCGTCGTGGCCGAGGCCATCCGCAACCGCGTCGTCGCGCCCGAGACGATGGCGCTGTTCGAGACGGCGGTGCTCGTCGTCGCTGAAGCCGAGACCGCGGCGCGCACGCGGGTGCATGCCCGCCGCGTCGCCTCCGCGCTCGTCGGCGAGACGATCACGGAGCGACACCGCCGCGCCGCGGACGAGCGCTGCGTCACGGTGCGATCGGTCGACGACGGCCTCGCGGTCCTGACGGCGATCCTTCCGGAATGGGCGGCGGTGGCGATCGCCGACCGGCTGAGCCAGCTCACGCGAACCGTGATCCGGGGGCGCGATGCGAGGGCTGCGGGCGCTGCAGGACCTACGCGTGACGCGGGAAGTACGCGTGACGCGGAGAGTACGCGTGACGCGGAGACTGCGCGTGATGCGGGAGCTGCGTCCGACGCGGGGTCGCCGACGGACGGCGCGACACGTCGCCTGCCTGTTCAGCACGACGGACTGCTGACTGCTCACGGCGTCGCGACGGATCGCCCGTGCGGCGAGACTCGAACGGACCCGACGATCTCCAGCGTCGATGGCGACACCTACGCCCTCGACCCCGAGGCGGAATCGCTCCCCGTAGACACCCGCACCTGGAGCCAGGTGCAGGCCGACCTTCTGACCGATCTCCTCCTCACCGCCGATCCGAGTGCCGTCGAGGGCGACGGTATAACCGGGGTGCGGGGTCGCCTGCAGGTGACCGTGGCGGCGACGACCCTCGTCGGACTTGACGACCGTCCCGCCGAACTGGACGGGCATGGTGCTCTCCACCCGGATATCGCCCGCGCTCTGGCCGGCCGCGACGGGGGCTGGACGCGGTTGTTCCTCGATCCGCACGGGCAGGTCGTCGAGACGGACGCCTACAGCCCGACCGAGAGCATGCGCCGGCTGCTCCGGGCTCGCGATCAGCACTGCCGGTTCCCCGGATGCCGCCAGCCGGTGCACCGCTGCGACCTCGACCACACCTGGGATCACGCGAAGGGCGGCCCGACCCGCGTCGACAACCTCGCGCACCTCTGCCGCGGACACCATGTACTGAAACACCCCGATATCCCGGATCCTCAGCGCTGGACAGTGCGCCAGCGACCCGGTGGGGTCCTCGAATGGCGAAGTCCCCTCGGCGCGGTCCACACCGATCACGCCCCACGTCGGGTCGCCTTCGCCTGAAGCGCGCCGCCATCACGACGACGGGTCATACGAGCACCTGGATCCGCGGAGCGAAACACCCGTGTCTCGCCCTAGGCGTCGAGAAGACGGAGGAGCCAGCCGCTCGAGCGCACCTGCGCCCCGGCGGCTTCGACGCGGGACTGCAGCTCGCGGTCACTGGTCACCGCGAGAACCGGCGACGCGCTCGCGACCCGGCGTTCGACCTCGGCCACGATCGCGTCGTCACCGGCGCCCTCCGCGCGCACGACGTCCAGGGCCGAGCCCGCGACTCCGGCTTCTGCGGCCGCGGCGTCCGCGGTTGATCCCCCCACAGCAGCCTCCGCGATGTCCCGGGCGCGACCTTCCACGACGAGCGAGACCTCCGGGAACCAGGCGTGCCCCGCCAGCCCGAGGTCGTCCGCGGGCACCGACAGCCCGGCCAGACGATCACGCAGGCGTGCCGCGGCTCCGGCGCGATCCTTCCACCAGCCGTCCGGGACCGAGCCCACGACGTTGGCAGCGTCGACCACGACCACCGGATGCGCCGAGAGCTGAGCCCGCAGCATCGGCCACGCCGCACCGAAGCCGGGGTGCAGGGGCAGCCCGTCCACGTCCTCGACGGGCACCCACGACAGCGCGACGCTCTCGGGGTCGCTGATCACGGGATCGAACGGCGTCCGTACGTCGGCGACGACGGTGGTGTACGACCAGATGCCGAGATCGAGCACGCTCGTGAAGCGCGGCCGCACCGCGCCATCCGGCACTCCCGCCTCCTCCTGCGCCTCCCGCACGGCACCGACGATGGCCGCTTCGCCCTCGTGCAGCGCGCCGCCGGGCAGGCCCCAGGTGCCGCCGAAGTGGCTCCACGCGACGCGATGCTGCAGGAGGATGCCGCGCTCCGGGTCGACCGCGAGGAGACCGGCCGCACCGAAGCGGCCCCAGTACCGCTCACCGGTGTCCGCGACCACCCAGGCATCGCCAGGATCGCGCGGCCCCTCGGGGCGACGCGGTTCACCGGCGGCGGGAGGTACGACAGTCACCCCCTCAGCTTTTCACAGCATCGGGGTTCCGGCGCCACCGCCGCGACATGCGCGGCAACGAGTCAGCGCTGGCGACGCTCCCGCACGCGCATGTTGATGACGATCGGCGTGCCCTCGAACGGGTACAGCTCGCGCAGGCGGCGCTGGATGAACCGGCGGTAGCCCGGGTCGAGGAAACCTGTCGTGAACAGCACGAACGTCGGCGGACGGGTCGAGGCCTGCGTCCCGAAGAGGATGCGCGGCTGCTTCCCTCCGCGCACCGGGTGCGGGTGCTCGGCGACGAGCTCGGCGAGGAACGCGTTGAACTTCCCGGTCGGGATGCGGCGGTCCCAGTTCTCCAGCGCCATCTCGAGCGCCGGGACGAGCTTGTCGAGGTGACGACCCGTCTTCGCCGAGATGTTGACCCGCGGAGCCCAGGCCACGTGGGCGAGGTCCTGCTCGATCTCGCGCTCCAGGTAACGGCGGCGGTCGGCGTTCTCCAGGTCGTCGTCGTTGAGGCGATCCCACTTGTTGAACGCCAGGACGAGCGCGCGACCCGACTCGAGCACGAGGTCGATGATCCGCACGTCCTGCTCGCTGATCGACTCCGACACGTCGAGGACGACGATCGCGACCTCCGCCTTCTCCAGCGCGGCCGACGTGCGCAGCGACGCATAGAAGTCGGCACCCTGGGCCATGTGCACGCGGCGACGGATACCGGCCGTGTCGACGAGGCGCCACATCTTGCCGCCCAGCTCCACGACCTCGTCCACGGGGTCGCGAGTGGTGCCGGCGAGATCGTTGACGACGACGCGCTCCTCCCCCGCGGCCTTGTTCAGCAGCGAGGACTTGCCGACGTTCGGGCGCCCCAGGATCGCGACGCGACGCGGACCGCCGATCTCCTGCTTCGCCACCGCGGAGATCTCCGGCAGCTTCGTCAGCACGGCGTCGAGGAGGTCGGCGACACCACGACCGTGGATCGCGGAGACCGGGTGCGGCTCCCCGAGACCCAGGTTCCACAGGGCGGCCGCTTCCGGCTCCTGACGCGCGTCGTCGATCTTGTTGGCGACGAGGAAGACCGGCTTGCCGCTCTTGCGCAGCAGCTTCACGACGTGTTCGTCGGTCGACGTGGCGCCCACCATGGCGTCCACGACGAACAGCACGACGTCGGACAGGTCGATCGCGACCTCGGCCTGTGCCGCGACCGAACGGTCGATGCCGCGGGCGTCGGGCTCCCAGCCGCCGGTGTCGACGACCGTGAAGCGGCGGTCGTTCCACTCGGCCTTGTACGTGACGCGGTCGCGGGTGACGCCGGGGGTGTCCTCCACGACGGCCTCGCGACGGCCGAGGATCCGGTTCACGAGCGCGGACTTGCCCACGTTCGGGCGCCCGACGATCGCCACCACCGGGAGCGCCGGCAGGAACTCGATGCCGTCCTCGCCCAGTGCCACGCCGGCGAGGAGCGCGGCGTCCTCGTCGTCGAGCTCGTAGTCGGCGAGCCCGGCGCGCAGGGTCTCCGCGCGCTGTTCGGCGAGCTGGTCATCGATCTGCTCAAGCTTCTCGGCGAGCTGGTCGGGACCGCCTTCGTATTCGTCGTCAGCCACGGTCTGCTCCTCGGAGTCGTTCGATCACCGAGAGGACGGCGTCGATGGTCTGGGGGAAATCGAGTGCGGTCGAGTCGACGACCTCCACGCCTTCCGCGGCGTTGAGGAAGTCGACGACGGCACTGTCGGAGGCGTCGCGCTTGTGCAGCGCGTCCGCGACGGCGGCGGCGTTCTCGCCGGCGAGCTC
Source organism: Microbacterium sp. MMO-113 (assembly GCF_037148555.1). Lineage (NCBI taxonomy): Bacteria > Bacillati > Actinomycetota > Actinomycetes > Micrococcales > Microbacteriaceae > Microbacterium > Microbacterium sp. MMO-113. Next base: position 46,421 of record NZ_JBBCTD010000005.1, read on the forward strand.
GCCCGCGCGGCGTGCGGCCCGCACCTCCGGCGCCGCGGTCAGCAGGATGCGCACGGGCGCATCCGGTGCCACGACGGTCGTGATGTCGCGTCCTTCGACGACGACGGCCGGGTACGGCGCCTCGGCCACGAGTGTCCGGAAGAGCTCGTTGACCTGGGTGCGCACCTCCGGCACGCGGGCCACGCCGCTCACGGCACCGGACACACGCGGTTCGCGGATCGCCGCGGTCACGTCGACGTCGCCGACTCGCACCGTGCGGTCGTCGGGGTCGAGCCCGAGACGGACCGGGAAATCGGCGGCCGCAGCGCGCACGGCCTCGGCGTCGTCGGTGTCTGCACCGCGATCGAGCACATGCCAGGCGAGCGCCCGGTAGGCCGACCCGGTGTCGAGGTAGCCGAAGCCCTCGCGACGTGCGATCGCCTTGGAGACGCTCGACTTGCCGGACCCGGCGGGTCCGTCGATGGCGATGAACTTCGTGGCGGAGATGGTGGAGGTGTCAGTCATTGGTGTTCCCTGCGATGCGCCAGCCGCGTTCCTGGAGCCCGGTGATCGCGCCGTGCAGCGCCGCGGGGTCGACACTGATCTCGGCGAGGCCGAACTGCGCGCCCGGAGAGTGCTCCAGTCGCAGGTCCTCGACGTTGACGCCCAGCTCGCCGAGCTCGCCGAACAGGCGCCCCAGCTGACCGGCGGTGTCGTCGACCATGACGACCAGTGTCTCGAAGCGCCGGTTCTGCCCGTGCTTGCCGGGGAGGCGCTCGACGCCGTCGTTGCCCTGGCGGATGGTCTCCGCGAGCACGCGTCGGGCTCCGGGAGCACCGGGAGCCCGCAGCGCATCGGCGACCTCGCTCAGATCGGTCGCGAGCGCGTCGAGGATCTCGACGACGGGACCGGCGTTGGCGCCGAGGATCTGCACCCACAGTTCGGGAGCGGACGCGGCGATGCGCGTGGTGTCCCGCACCCCCTGCCCGGCCAGACGGAGAGCTCCCTCCTCGGCCCCGGCGAGACGCCCGGCGAGGAGACTCGCGACGACCTGCGGCACATGCGAGGTGAGGGCGACGGAGCGGTCGTGCTCCTCCGGAGTCATCTCCAGCGGCATCGCGCCGACGTCGAGCGCCAGCGCCTCGACCAGCGCGAGGTCCCGCGCGGCGGTGTCCTCGTCGCGGCACACGACCCACGGCCGCCCGATGAAGAGATCGGCCCTGGCCGAGATCGCCCCGCCGCGCTCGCGACCGGCGAGCGGGTGGGAGCCGATGTAGCGGGCGAGGTTCACGCCCCGCTCCCGGAGCGTGCGGAACGGCTCCAGCTTGACGCTCGCGACATCCGTCACGACAGCGTCGGGGTACCGCTCGAGCTCGGCCTGGATCACGTCGGCGGTCACGTCCGGCGGCACGGCCACGACGACGAGCACAGGCGCGTCGTCATCCTGCGGAAGGCGTCCGGCGCCGTAGTCGACGGCGAGGCGCAGCTGCGCGGGGGACGCGTCGGTGAGGACGACGTCGATGCCCTTCGCACGCAGGGCGTGGCCGACGCTGGCGCCGAGCAACCCGGCGCCGACGATGCGCACGGTGCCGGACAGACGCGGCGCCACGGCACCGGTCTTCCGCGCCGCGGGCGCACTCGTCGTCTGGGTCATTCGCTCTCCTGCTCGCCTGGCGCCTCGGCGACACCGGATTCCCGGCGCGCGAGAGTCAACAGCGCGCCGAGTTCGATTTTACTCAGTTCCCGCGTCCGGCCCGCCGGGAGGGTTCCCAGGTGCAGCGGACCGAACTGCCGCCGCACGAGTTCCGTCACCGGATGGCCGACCGCGGCCATCATCCGGCGCACGATCCGGTTGCGTCCCGAGTGCAGGGTGAGCTCGACGAGGCTCGAGCCGCGCGACGTGTCCAGCAGCCGGGCCTTGTCGGCGGCGATGGGGCCGTCCTCCAGCTCGATGCCCTTCGTGAGCTTCGAGATGGTCTGCGCCGTCACCGCGCCCTCGACCTTCGCGATGTAGACCTTGGTGACGCCGAAGGAGGGATGCGCGAGGACGTGCGCGAGCTCGCCGTCGTTGGTGAGCAGCAGCAGTCCGCTGGTCTCGGCGTCCAGACGCCCGACGTTGTACAGCCGCTCCTCGTAGTCCTTCGTGAAGCGTCGGAGATCGGGGCGTCCGCTCTCGTCGCGCATGCTGCTGACCACACCCGTCGGCTTGTTCAGCATCACGTAGCGCTTGGACACGTCGAGCTGCACCGCGGTGCCGTCCACGTCCACGAGGTCCCGCTCCGGATCGATGCGGCGGCCGAGCTCGGTGACCACCTGGCCGTTCACGCGGATGCGTCCCTCGACGATGTACTGCTCGACGACCCGACGGGAGGCGACGCCGGCCGCGGCGAGCACCTTCTGCAGTCGCACGCCCTCGGGGGCGCTGGAATCGTGGGCGTCGGTGGTCATCGGACCGTCCCTTCGTCGAAGCCGTCGGCGCCGTCGTCGAGGAGCGGCGAGATCGGCGGAAGCTCATCCAGAGAGTTGATACCAAGATGCTGGAGGAGTGCATCGGTGGTGCCGTAGTTGATCGCGCCGGTCTCGGAATCGGCGAACAGTTCGGTGATCAGCCCTCGCGCGAGGAGGGTGCGGACCACGGAGTCGACGTTGACCGCGCGGATCGAGGCCACCTGGCTCCGGGTGACCGGCTGCTTGTACGCGATGACGGCGAGCGTCTCCAGCGCCGCCTGGGAGAGTCGGGCCGGAGCCTGACCGCCGACGAACTCCGCCACGACCGGATCGAGGTCCTCGCGGACGTAGAGCCGCCATCCGCCGCCGACCTCCCGCAGCTCGAAGCCACGCCGCGGCCCCGCTCCCTGGCCGTCATAGTCCTCGACCAGTGACTCCACCGTCTGTCGCACGGCGGGCACCGGCGCGCCGACCGCCGCGGCGAGGGCCACCAGGCCGATCGGCTCGTCGACGATGAAGAGGATCGCCTCCACGCGCTCGCTGAGCGGGAGCTCGGCACCCGTCACGGCGTCGGGCTCCTCCTGGAGCCCGGTCTCTGCCGCGGTCACGTCATCGGTCATAGTCGGCCCCCAGGGTCGCGAGTGTCTCGTCCGACCAGGAGTCGGCGGCCCAGCGGAGCGTGAGCTCCCCGAGCGGTTCCAGTTGTTCGAAGGAGAGCGCCGCGTGCCGGTACAGCTCCAGCACCGAGATGAAGCGGGCCACGACGATGCCCGGCTCGGTGACGCCGGCGACCAGCTCGCGGAAGCTCAGCGATTCGGTGCCACGCAGCAGCGTGACGACGATGGCGGCCTGCTCGCGGATGCTGACCAGGGGTGCATGCAGATGGTCGAGGCCGACGTGCGGGATCTCCTTCGGCGCGAAGGCCAGGAGCGCCAGCGCCGCGAAGTCGTCGGGCGTGAGCGACCAGACGAGCTCGGGCGTCTGCTTCCGGTGCTTCTCCTCCAGCGGCACCGCACGCACATGGCGGCGGTCCTCCCGCTGCAGGCACCGCGAGAACCAGGCGGAGACCTCCTTGAACGCGCGGTACTGCAGGAGGCGGGCGAAGAGCAGGTCGCGCGCTTCGAGCAGGGCGACGGCCTCGGCGTCGACGAGCTCGCCCTGCGGCAGCAGGCCCGCGACCTTCATGTCGAGCAGGGTCGCGGCGACGACGAGGAACTCCGAGGCCTGATCCAGCTCCTCCTCGTCCTCCAAGTCGGCGAGGTACGCGATGAACTCGTTGGTGACGGCGCTCAGCGACACCTCGGTGATGTCCATCTCGTGTTTCGAGATGAGGTTCAGCAGGAGGTCGAAGGGGCCGTCGAAGTTCGACAGCGAGACGCGGAACCCGGCGGCGGCGTCGTCGGTCGAAGAAGACTCCGCGGTATCGACGGCGTCGGCGAGTGCCGGGACCTCAGCGGTTCCGAGCTCGTCAGGCGACGGCGCCACGGGCGACCAGCTCCCTGGCCAGCCGCAGGTATGCCTGTGCGGCCGCGTGCTCCGGAGCGAACTCGGTGATCGGGACCCCCGAGACCGACGCGTCCGGGAACTTCACGGTGCGGCCGATCACGGTCTCCAGCACGTCATCTCCGAACGCCTCCACGACGCGCTCCAGCACCTCGCGCGAGTGCAGCGTGCGCGGGTCGTACATGGTCGCCAGCAGCCCGTCCATCTCGATGGAGGGGTTCAGTCGATCGCGGACCTTGTCGATGGTCTCGATGAGGAGCGCGACACCGCGGAGCGCGAAGAACTCGCACTCGAGCGGGATGATGACGCCGTGCGCCGCCGTCAGCGCGTTCACGGTCAGCAGACCGAGCGACGGCTGGCAGTCGATGAGGATGACGTCGTACTCCCCCGCCACCTGCCGGAGCACGCGGGCCAGGATTGTCTCGCGGGCGACCTCGTTGACGAGGTGCACCTCCGCGGCGGAGAGGTCGATGTTCGCGGGGAGGACGTCGAGACCGGGCACGTTCGAGTGCACGATCGCGTCGTGCGCGTCGCGCTTCGTGTCGAGCAGGAGGTCGTAGACCGTCGGGACGTCGTGCGTCTGGATGCCGAGACCGGCGGACAGCGCGCCCTGTGGGTCGAAGTCCACGGCGAGCACCTTGCGGCCATACTCCGCGAGCGCGGCGGCGAGGTTGATCGAGGTCGTCGTCTTGCCGACGCCGCCCTTCTGGTTGCAGAGGGCGATGATGCGGGCCGGGCCGTGCGACTTCAGAGGCGCCGGGATCGGGAAGCCCTGGTACGGACGGCCGGTGGGTCCCATGGGGGTGTCGTCGGCCTTCTGCGCCTTCGCCCTGGACTTCGCCACTTTCTCAGCCACCGGTTCTCCTGCTCCTTCGTGCTTGCTCGATTGTAGCCGCCACGCGTTCCCCCGCCGTCCCGGCGCGCGGCGGGCGGTCACCGAACAGCCCTGGAGTGCGCGATCAGCGTGCGCGGGGATGCGAGGTCGCGTAGATGTCGCGGAGAGCATCCACCGACACGTGCGTGTAGATCTGCGTCGTCGCGACCGAGGAATGCCCCAGCAGCTCCTGCACCACCCGCACGTCGGCACCGCCCTGCAGGAGGTGCGTCGCGAACGAATGCCGCAGCGTGTGCGGGGAGACCTCGGCGGTGAGCTGTGCGCGCTCGGCAGCGGAACGGATCACCAGCCACGCGCTCTGTCGCGAGAGCGGGGCACCGCGCGCGCCGAGGAAGAGCCGGGCCGATGCACGGCCCTTCGCCGCGAGTTCCGGCCGGACCCGGGTGAGGTAGGCGTCGACGGCCGTGCGGGCGTACGAGCCCACCGGGACGATGCGCTCCTTCGAACCCTTGCCGCGCAGGCGCAGCACCTCGCCGTGCGCCATGTCGTCGACGTCGAGCCCGACCGCCTCCGACACCCGGGCACCGGTCGCGTAGAGCAGCTCCAGGAGCGCCCTGTCGCGGATGCCGAGCGGCTCCTCGGCCGACGGCGCGGCGAGCAGGCGCTCCACCTGGTCGATCGTGAGGGCTTTCGGCAGCCGGCGCGGGGTCTTCGGCGGGCGGAGCCGTCCGGTCGGATCGTCCGCCTCGATGCCCTCGCGGGCGAGGAACCGGTGCCAGCCGCGCACCGAGGACTGCAGGCGCGCCAGGCTCGTCGCGGCCGGCGGCGGCTCCGCAGACGCGCGGGCGGCGATGAAGCGGTCGACGACAGCGGGCGTGATGTCCGCGGTGTCGTCGATCCCCTCCGCTGTGAGCCAATCCCGGTAGCCCGCGAGATCCCGCCGGTAGGCGCCGACCGTGTGACTGCTGAGCCCGCGCTCGATCGTCACATGACGCAGGTACGCGTCGAGGGCGCGATCGAGCAGCATGCTCAGCTCCGGTCGCGCAGCCTCTGCGCGGCGGCCAGGACGCCGATGGAGAGGATGCCGTTGTGCAGGCGCCCCTCCAGGACTCCGGCGACGGCCTCCTCCAGCGGCACCCACGCGACGCGGATGTCGGCTTCCTCGTCCTCGCGGTCGTGCGCGGTCTCGGCGGCTGAGAGTCCGGTCGCGAGGAACACCCGGATGAGCTCGTCGTTGCCGCCGGGCGTCGTCCACGACGACACCAGGGGCTCCCAGTGGGCGGCGACGAGGTCGGCTTCCTCCGCGAGCTCGCGACGGGCGGCCGCCAGCGGCTCCTCCCCCGCGATGTCGAGGAGGCCGGCCGGCAGCTCCCAGTCGCGGTGACGGATCGGATGCCGGTACTGCTGGATGAGCAGCACCCGTCCTTCGTCGTCCAGCGCGAGGATCGCGACGGCCCCGGGATGGGCGACATACTGGCGCACGATCTCGCCGTCGCCGTAGCGGACCCGGTCGGAGCGGACGTCCCAGACATACCCCTCATAGACGAGGTCGCTGCTCAGGACCTCCGGCTCGAAGGGCTCGTCCCGCAGCGGCTCCGCGACGCCCGGCGCCTCCGACTCACTCATCGACGGGCACGTCGAACAGCTCGCTCGCGCGGTGACGCGCGATGGCGGCACCGACGAGACCGCGGAACAGCGGGTGCGGGTCGGTCGGACGCGAGCGGAGCTCCGGGTGCGCCTGCGTGGCGATGTAGTACGGGTGCACGTCGCGCGGCAGCTCGACGTACTCGACGAGGTCCAGCTCCGGGTTGAGGCCCGAGAACACCAGACCGGCCTCGGACAGGCGATCGCGGTAGGCGTTGTTGACCTCGTAGCGGTGACGGTGACGCTCGGACACCTCGGCGGTGCCGTAGACCTCACGCGCCAGCGAACCCTCCGCGAGAGCCGCCTTGTACAGGCCGAGGCGCATGGTGCCGCCGAGGTCGCCGCCGTCGAGGATCTCGATCTGCTCGGCCATGGTCGCGATGACGGGCTCCGCGGTGTCCGGGTCGAACTCGCTGGACGAGGCTCCGGCAATCCCGGCCACGTCGCGGGCGTACTCGATGACCATGCACTGCAGACCCAGGCAGAGGCCGAGGGTCGGGATGCCCTGCTCGCGGGCGAACTTCAGCGCGCCCAGCTTGCCCTCGATGCCGCGGATGCCGAAGCCTCCGGGGACGCAGATGCCGTCCAGCTCGGCCAGCTGCTCCTGCGCGCCCTCGGGGGTCTCGCAGAGGTCGGACGGGATCCAGCGGATGTTGACCTTCGTCTCCTGCGCGAACCCGCCCGCCTTGAGGGCCTCGGTCACGGAGAGGTAGGCGTCCGGCAGGTCGATGTACTTGCCGACGAGACCGATCGTGACCTCGTGCTTCGGGTTGTGCACGGCGTGCAGCACCTTGTTCCAGCGCGTCCAGTCGACGTCGTCCGCCTTCTGGTCGAGGCCGAGGCGGCGCACGATGTAGGAGTCGAGGCCCTGCTCGTTGAGAGTCGACGGGATGTCGTAGATGCTCGGCAGGTCGACGGTGTTGATGACGCCTTCGACGTCGACGTCGCACATGAGGGCGATCTTGTTGCGGTTGCTCGCGCTCACCGGGCGGTCGCTGCGGAGCACGAGGGCATCGGGCTGGATACCGACCTGACGGAGGGCTGCGACCGAGTGCTGAGTCGGCTTGGTCTTCTGCTCGCCGGACGCACCCATGAACGGCACGAGCGAGACGTGCACGAAGAACACGCTGTCGCGGCCGAGCTCGTGACGAAGCTGGCGCGCGGACTCGAGGAACGGCTGCGACTCGATGTCGCCGACCGTGCCGCCGACCTCGGTGATGATCACGTCGGGACGCGGGTCCTCGGTCGCCTGCAGCCGCATGCGGCGCTTGATCTCGTCGGTGATGTGCGGGATGACCTGCACGGTGTCGCCGAGGTACTCGCCGCGACGCTCACGGGCGATCACCTGGGAGTAGATCTGGCCGGTCGTGACATTGGCCGCCTCGGACAGGTTGATGTCGAGGAAGCGCTCGTAGTGGCCGATGTCGAGGTCGGTCTCCGCACCGTCGTCGGTGACGAACACCTCGCCGTGCTGGAACGGGTTCATGGTGCCCGGATCGACGTTCAGATACGGGTCGAGCTTCTGCATGACCACGCGGAGTCCGCGGGCCGTCAGGAGGTTGCCCAGGCTGGCCGCGGTGAGCCCCTTGCCCAAAGACGAAACGACACCACCAGTCACGAAGATGTGCTTGGTCGTGTCGTTCTTGGGCCCCGCAGAAGAAGAGTTCATCACGGGCTTCTATCCTAACAGTTCGTTCAGACGCCGAGGCTGAGAAGCTCGCGGGCGTGGGTGAGTGCGGCATCGGAATCCGCGAGTCCGGAGAGCAGACGAGCCATCTCGGCCTCGCGCTCCTCCCCGTCGAGCCGCCGCACGCTGGAGGCGGTGACGGCGCCGTCGTGCGATTTCACGACGGTGAGGTGGTTGTTCGCGAAGGCGGCGACCTGCGCGAGATGGGTGACGGCGATCACCTGCGACTTCTCGGCGAGTCGGGCGAGTCGCCGCCCGACCTCGATCGCCGCCGCGCCGCCGATGCCCGCGTCGACCTCGTCGAACACGAAGGTGGGCACCGGGTCGGTCGCCGCGATGACGACCTCGATCGCGAGCATCACCCGCGACAGCTCGCCGCCGGAGGCCCCCTTGGCCACGGAACGGGGTTCGGCGCCGGGGTGCGGGGCGAGGAGGATGGCGACGTCGTCGCGGCCGTGGGTGCTCTCGGGGCCAGGGGCCACGGAGACCTCCAGACGGGCGTCCGGCATCGCCAGGGCGTGGAGCTCGGCGGTCACGGCTTCTCCGAGCCGGACGGCGGCCTCGCTCCGCGCCGCGGTGAGAGCATCGGCGCGGGCGTCGAGCTCCGCCCTGGCCTCGTCGCGCTCGGCGGAAAGGCGCTCCAGGCGCTCCCCGTCGTCGTCGAGCTCTGCCAGCCGCGCGGAACCGGTCTGCCACAGCGCCAGCGCCTCCGCCAGCGAACCGTGCTGACGGATGAGGACGCCGAGCGCGGCCCGGCGCTCCTCGACGGCGGCGAGCTCGTGGGGTCCGGACTCGTCGAGGTCGGCGAGGAAGCCGGAGAGCACACCGGCGGCGTCGGCGATCCGGTAGCCGATGTCGGCCAGGGTCTCCGCGACCTCCGCCAGCTTCGGGTCCGACACGCGCTCGATCGCTCGGCGGGCTTCGGCGACCAGCGCCGAGGCATCCGGCTCGCCCTCCTCGTTCGAGAGAGTGCCGTGCGCCAGAGCTGCAGCGAGTCGCAGCTCCTCCGCGTTCGCGAGGCGCTCGGCACGGGCCGTCAGCTCCTCGTCCTCGCCCTCTTCCGGGGCGGTGGCTTCGATCAGGGCGAGATCCTCCCGCAGCCGGGCGGCCTCCTCGGCGCGCCGGTCGCGGTTCGCGGTGATGTCGATGATGTCGGCGTCGAGCGTTCGCCAGCGCTCGAACGCGGCCTGGTACTCCTCCAGCGCCCGAGCGATCGGTTCGCCGCCGAAGCGGTCGAGGGCGTCGCGCTGCGCGGCAGCCGACCGCAGCCGCAGCTGCTCGGACTGTCCGTGCACGACGATGAGCTCGTCCGCGAGCGAGGAGAGCACCCCCGCCGGCGCGGCGCGGCCGCCGACGCTCGCGCGACTGCGACCCTCGGCGCTGAGGGTGCGCGACACATACAGCTCGGCGGTGCCGGCACCGGCCGGCTCCAGCTCTCCCCCGGCCTCGGCCACGATGTCGGCGACCTCGCCGGTCTCAGGCACGATCCACACCCCCGCCACCGACGCCTGCGCCGCGCCCTTGCGCACAGCCCCCGAGTCGGCGCGCTGGCCGAGGAGCAACCCGAGTCCGGTGACGACCATGGTCTTGCCCGCGCCGGTCTCTCCGGTGATCGCCGTGAAGCCCGGGCCGAGCGGCAGGACGGCGTCGGCGATCACGCCGAGCCCCTGCATGCGCATCTCCTCGATCATGCGTCGCTCCTCCGCTCCTGCCCGCGCCAGCCCTCGACCGGCAGCTGGAACTTGCGGACGAGACGGTTCGTGAACGCGGTCGGGTGCAGGCGCGCGAGGCGGACCGGGCGCGACGAGCGACGCACCACGACGCGGGCGCCCGGCGGGAGGTCGTGGGAACGACGGCCGTCGCACCAGAGGATGCCGGAGCCGTCCGTCCGCTCCAGCATCTCGATGGCCACGGCCGCATCGGGGCTCACCACGAGCGGCTTCGCGAACAGGGCGTGTGCCGACAGCGGGACCACCGCGATGGCCTCGACCGTCGGCCAGATGACCGGTCCGCCGGCGGAGAAGTTGTAGGCGGTCGAGCCGGTCGGGGTGGAGATGACCATGCCATCGCAGCCGAAGCTCGACAGCGGCAGCCCGTCGATCTCGAGCACCACTTCGATCATGCGCTCGCGGCTCGCCTTCTCGACGGTCGCCTCGTTCAGGGCCCAGGTCTCGAAGACGACGCCCCCGGACCTGTCCTTGACGCGCACCGACAGGGCCAGGCGCTCCTCGACGTCGTAGTCGCGGGCGATGACACGGCGCATCGCGTCGTCCATGTCGTCGCGGTCGATCTCCGCAAGGAAGCCGACGTGTCCCATGTTGATGCCGAGCACCGGGGCGCCGCTGTCGCGGACGAGTTCCGCCGCACGGAGGATCGTGCCGTCGCCACCGAGCACGATCGCGAGCTCGAGGGACGCCGGACCGGCGGAGGCGTCCAGCACCTCGACGTCCGCGAAGAATGCATCGACCGCGGCGAGTTCCGCGTGGTCGTCGGCCGCCAGGACGGGGCGCACTCCCGCGCCCCGGAGGGCATCGACCACCCGACGGGCGGCCGCGACGGTGTCGACGCGACCCGCGTGGGCGACGACCAGGATCCTGCGCTCGTTCATCGTCCCCCTGCCAGCCGGTTGATGGTGTCCATCCATTCTGTCGGATTGCTCCCGCCGCCCGGCACGAGGTGCACGAGATACTCCGCATTGCCGTGAGTCCCGAGGATCGGGGAGGCGACGATCCCCGCCATCCCCATCCCCGCGTCCCAGGCACTCCACACCACGCGGGCGACGGCGTCGGCACGGGTGGCCGGGTCGGTGACGAGGCCGCCGCGCACGGCCGTCCGTCCGACCTCGAACTGCGGTTTGACCAGCAGCAGCACGTCGGCGCCCGGCGCGGCCACCGCGACCACTGCGGGCAGTACGAGCTCGAGCGAGATGAAGGAGAGGTCGCCCACCACCAGTTCCGGCGGCGCGGACTCCCCCGTCGCTGCGGCGAGGCTGTCGCGCGTCATGTGCCGCACGTTGAAACCCTCGACCGCCGTGACGCCGGAGTCCGCGGCGACCGAGGGGGCGAGCTGGCCATGCCCGACGTCCACGGCGAGCACACGGCGCGCGCCGCGTTCCCGGAGCACCTGGGTGAACCCGCCGGTCGATGCCCCCATGTCGAGGGCCAGGCGCCCCTGCACCGGGATGCCGAAGCCGTCGAGGCCCGCAATGAGCTTGTGCGCGGCGCGGCTGACGTAGTGGTCGGCGCCGGCGACCGTGATCGTGTTCGAGTCGTCGACCGCCGTCGAGGCCTTGACGACCGGGCGGCCGTCGACGCTCACGAGGCCGTCGGCGATCAGGGTGGCGGCATGCGTGCGCGAACGGGCGAGTCCTCGGAGAGCGAGGGCGGCGTCGAGTCGCGTCATCGTGGTCCCGGGGTCTCCCGCTGTTCCAGCCGGGATCCGCTCTCGAGCCGTCGCGAGAGTTCGTCGTGCAGAGAAGAGTAGGCGTCTGCGCGTGCGGCGAGCGGCTGCCCTTCGATCAGGCGCAGACGACTCCACAGGCCGTCCGTCGGCGCGCTGGTCGTCGTCTCGTCGCTCACGATTCCACTGTACGCGGCACCGCCGACGGCCGACGGCGCCACGCGTGGTTCAGGGGCGGTGGAACGGGTCGTCGTACAGCCGCTCCGGCACCCGCAGGACGAAGACGGGCGTGCCGGAAGCCCAGATGGCAGCGGCACCGGCGCGCAGCAGGTCGAGCTGGTCCCCGGACTCCGCCAGGATCTCGACATCCGCGCCGTGGACGCGGACGGCGGCACCGTTCACGTCGTAGACGCCGTCGGTCACCACGGGCTCGGGATACGGCTCGTGCAGGCCGCGCAGGTCACCGAGGATGTAGGTCGGGCGCGATCCCTCGGGCGCGGCGAGGACGTGCTTGGGACGGTCGATACCGGTCAGCACCAGGGCGGACTCGATCCCCGCACGGCTCGCACCCATGATGTCGGTGTCGAGACGGTCGCCGATGAAGAGCGCCTTCGTCGCCCCGAAGCGGGCGAGCGCCTCCTCGAAGATCGGAGTCTCCGGCTTGCCCGCCACCGTCGCCAGACGACCGATGGCCGTGTGGACGGCGGAGACGAGGGTGCCGTTCCCCGGCGCGACGCCGCGCTCGCGCGGGATCGTCCAGTCGGTGTTCGTGGCGATCCAGGGGATGCCGCCCTCGTCCTCGGGGACCTTGAGGGCGAACGCCGCCTCGGCGAGATCGGTCCAGGCCACCTCGGGGGCGAACCCCTGGACCACGGCCGACGGTGCATCCTCGGCGCTGCGTGTCACCGTGTAGCCGGCCTTCTGCACTTCATCGACGAGGCCGTCACCGCCGACGACGAGGATGGTCGCCGGCGCCGGCACGATCCCGGAAAGCAGACGCATCGCCGCCTGCGGGCTCGTGACGACGTCCTGCGGAGCGACATCGAGTCCGAGACTCGTGAGGTGCGCGGCCACGGAGGCGTCGGTGCGCGAGGCGTTGTTGGTGATGTAGCCGAGACGCACCGTGTGTGCCGCCGCGTTCAGACTCTCCACCGCATGCGGCAGAGCGCCGGGACCCGCGTAGACCACGCCGTCGAGATCAGCGAGGACGGTGTCGACGCCCTGGAGGGGCGTCTGTCCCACGGGTCGCTTCCGCGCCTTCGCTGTGAAGAGTCCCACTACGCCTCCGGCTTCTCGGATGCGGAGGGCGAGTCGTCCTCCGTCTCGTCATCCGTCTCGTCGTCCTCACCGAGAAGCTCGCGCACCTCGTCTTCGATGGACGGCTCGGCGGGCTCGGGGGTGTCGCTCGTGTCGTCGGCTTCGGTCGCGTCGTCGGCTTCGTCCTCGACAGAAGCCACGTCGGCTTCGGAGAACTCGGCTTCGGAGAACTCGTCCTCGATGAGGCTGTCCTCCACGTAGAGTTCCTCGTCGCCGGCCTCGTCCACGCCGAGAGCCTCAGCGGCGACCTCGGCGCGGTGCGCCCAGAACTCCGCCTCGTCGGTACGCCCGAGGTCCTCCAGCACGGCGGCCCGCGCGGCGAAGAGCGCGGGGCTCCACTCGAACGCGCGATCGGGATCAAGCTCCGGAATCTCGAGCTCGCCGAGGGCCAGCTCCAGGTCTCCCTGGTCCAGCCGAGCGCCCGACATCGCGATCGCGAGAGCCACGCGCACCGGGGTGGCGAGGGCCGACCGGTCCACGGCCCGGCCGGTCTCGAGCGCGCGGTCGGGACGCCCGATGCCGCGCTCGCTGTCGACCATGAGGGCGATCTGGTCGTCCTTGCCGGAGATCCGGCGATAGGTACGCAGCTCACGCAGGGCCAGGGCGAAGTCGCCCGTCGCGTAGGCGGTGATGCCGAGAGTCTCGCGGACGATAGCGATCCGGCCGGCACGACGCGAGGCCGCCAGCGCATGCTCGTGCGCCAGAGCGGGATCCTCGTCGATCAGCCGGGACGCCATCGCCAGGTGTCGGGCGACGAACTCGGCGTTCTCCTTGCTGAGCGTCTTCAGCTCGTTGCGCGCGGACGGGTGCAGGTCGCGTGCGGTGACCTCGTCCGGGAGGCGCGGCTCATCGAACCGCGGACGCTCGTTCGCCGCGTTGGCCGGACGTTCCCGGCCGGCGCCGCCACGCTGCGGGAAGGACCGCGAACGGTCGCTCCCCCGCTCACGCTCGAACCCGCCCTCGCGACGCGGAGCGGAGTCACGGTTGTAACCACCCTCACGGCGAGGGCCGGAGTCCCGGTTGTACCCGCCCTCACGACGCGGGGCACCGCCATCGCGGTTGTAGCCGCCTTCACGGCGTGGGCCGGAGTCACGGTTGTACCCGCCCTCACGACGCGGGGCACCGCCATCGCGGTTGTTGTAGCCACCCTCGCGACGAGGAGCGCCGTCGCGGTTGTAGCCGCCTTCACGACGCGGCGCACCACCATCGCGGTTGTAACCCCCCTCACGACGCGGCGCACCATCACGGTTGTTGTAACCGCCCTCACGACGCGGCCCACCATCGCGGTTGTAACCACCTTCGCGACGCGGAGCGCCGTCACGGTTGTTGTAGCCACCCTCACGACGCGGCGCACCACCATCGCGGTTGTAGCCGCCTTCACGGCGGGGGGCAGCACCGTCACGGTTGTTGTAGCCACCCTCACGACGCGGGGCACCACCATCGCGGTTGTAGCCGCCTTCACGGCGGGGGGCAGCACCGTCACGGTTGTTGTAGCCGCCCTCACGACGCGGCGCACCACCATCGCGGTTGTAACCACCCTCACGACGCGGAGCACCACCATTACGGTCGTAGCCGCCCTCGCGACGCGGAGCGCTGTCGCGGTTGTAACCGCCCTCACGACGCGGAGCACCACCATCGCGGTTGTAGCCGCCCTCACGACGCGGGCCGCGGTCGCCGAAGCGAGATGCGCCGTCGCGGTAGACGGGGCGACCTCCGGAAGGACGTTCGTTGCGCTGATTCCTGTCGTCGTTGCGACGCGGACGGCGCTCTTCCTCTTCCGGCATGGTGCTCCCTGTTCTCTTCGTTCCGTAAACGCAAAATGGCCACCCAACGATGGGTGGCCATTTTGTTTAAAAGGAGTCCGGCGGTGTCCTACTCTCCCACAGGGTCCCCCCTGCAGTACCATCGGCGCTGTGAGGCTTAGCTTCCGGGTTCGGAATGTGACCGGGCGTTTCCC
>NZ_JBBCTD010000006.1:0-44475 GCF_037148555.1 Microbacterium sp. MMO-113
CGTAATCCGGCTTCAAGTCGCCCAGCACGAGCGGCATCACGCCGTAGCCGGCGAGGCCCGTGGCCATGCGCCGGATGATCGTCGACTTGCCGAGTCCGGGCTTGCCGAGCACGAACACGGACGGGTTGCTGATGAGCTTGGCGCGCTGGAACCAGCTGATCGGGTCGCAGCACACGGTCGCGCCCGTGTAGATGTGGCGGCCGAGGGGAACGCCGACCATCGGCGTTCCCGTACCGATCGCGAACGGCCACAGGCCGCAGACCTGGACCGTCGTGCCGCGCCATTCGTCGGGCTGCTGCACGTAGAACGACTCACCGCGGCCGCGGCCGAGCCACCCGCGCAGGCCCGGGCGCTCGGGGCGAACGGCCGGTGCCTTCTTCGGGGCGTCGACCTTCGACGCGCGGCGCTTCTTGGTGATAGCCACAGCGACCTCCTACAGGTTGTTTCGCAGCTCGGCGGGAATCTTGATGTGCTTGGACAGGACGAGCCCCAGCGGGAGCGCCGCGGCGAAGGCGCTGTCCTGCGAGCCGTAGACGGGCCGCAGACGCAGCCGCGCGGTCGCGCCGAGGTTGTCGATCGCCGCGACGGCATCCGCTTCCTCAGTGGGCGTGCGCACCGTGGCGGTGACGAGCATGCCGAAGTTCACGAGGCCGGCGCCGCTGGCCTCTTCTGCCGCGGTTGCCGCGGCCGCGCGCATCGACATGACGTCGCGGGCCTTCGCTTTCGCGTCCGCCGTGGCGCGGAACTCAGCCGCCCGCAGGTCGGCCTCCACCATCGCCGCGGCGCGAGCCGGGGAGATAGGCCGGTACAGCAGAGTGATGCGCTTGCGCGCAATGTCGCGGTGCGGTGCCAGGAGACGGCCCAGGACGCCGGACTGGACGTTGCCGCGCGGTGCGCCGGTCATCGACCAGGTGACCGAGTGACCGGAGTCGTGGCGGTAGCTCGCCCAGTTCGCCTGCGCCGCGGACGGGCCGACGTCGTTCCAGTCCAGCTCGGGCGGCTGGCCTGCTGCGTGCGCCTCGTCGATCAGCACGGAGGCTGCCGGGTCGTAGGCGATGCGGATGACCTCGCAGAGCTGCTGCGCCGTCAGTGGGTGTGCCGCGCCTGCCCCGGTCGCCTGGAGCGTCTGAGTGAGGCCCGGCAGACGCGATGCCAGCTCGCGGGCCATGTCATCCGGCTTGCGTCGCTTGCCGCCCTGTCGCGCGGCGGCACTGAACGTGATCGTCACGTACGCGCGGACGATGCTCGAGCCCGCGGGGTAGCGGTCGACGGCCTCGATGAGCATTTCGCGGGCGAACGCCGGGGCGTTGTCGTCGAGGTTCGTTTCGACCTCGCGACGCAGGCGCGTGCCGGAATCGGGGGCCGTCTCGATCGTGACCGTGGCCGCTTCGACGCCGGCCTCATCGGCCAGGTTCGCGAGCCAGTGGCCCCAGTCGGCCACCCAGACGTCGATCTGCTCGGCGTCGACGAGCGATGCACCGGCAGGCTCCGTACCGATCACGATGCTGTAGTTCGCCGTGGACGGGTGGAACAGCAGCGCGAACGGGCGATTGTACGAGTCGCGGTGCTCGCTGAGGCGGATCGTCGACGCCAGGCCGGGGAGCTGGTTCGTGCCCCAGGGCGTGCGGCCCGTGGGACCGGAGCGGTAGACGTTCGTGCCGCGCGAGCGGGCGACCCACCAACCGGCACGGTTGGAGATCCGCGAGAGCGCGTTCTTCCCGTGGGAGTCCCGCACCATCAGCAGAACGAGCAGAAGCAGGATCACCACGGCGGTGATCGCCGCGTCGAGCATGCCCCGCGTCATCAGGACGAGCACGACGACGAGCATGCCGACAAGCAGCAGACCCGTACCGACCGCGCCGAGGCCGAGAAGGCCGGCCGACGTCGGTCGACGCCAGTTTCCATATGTGCGAGCCTGTCGGCTCGACGTCTCAACGGTTGCCACTGGGACCCTCCCCTGTTGCCTGATCGCCTAGTTTCTGTGCAGCGCCCTTCGCTGCGTCGCCTACCTGTTTCGCCGCGCCGACCGCTGCGCCAGCAGCAGCCCCCCACGGACCCGCGGCAGCGCCAGCAGATGCGCCCGCGGCAGCTCCACCACCAGCGGCAGCAGCACCACCACCAGCGGCCGCGGCTCCGCCACCTGCGGCGGCTCCACCACCGGCAGCAGCACCACCGCCACCCGCGGCTGCGCCCCGGCTTGCGGCCGCGGCACCTGCCTGGCCCTGCGACCCCGCCGTACCTGTCGAGCCGGTCGCGCCCGCCGTCGACGGGGAGGCGGTCGAACCGCCGCCCGCGCCACCGCCGAGTCGGCCAATCTGAGCTGCACCGCTGGGGACGGCTGCGACACCGGCCGCGGCGAGCATGCCGCCACCTGCGCCGCCCGCCATAGCGCCGACCATCGGCGTCACGAACCGCATGAGAGCCGGGAGCGCGACGAGCGCGAGCAGCATCATCATGAGGCCCGTGATGACGGAGATAAGGCCGGTGCCGTCGTCCTTGAACACGTCGGTTCCGGCGAGCTGGAATGCCGCTGCGTAAATGATCGCGGCGGCGGGCTTGTAGAGGATGAACGCGACCAGCCAGGCCACGTTCTTGTTGAACCATCCCTTGCCGGACTCGCCGCTCATCGCGGCGGCGGCCGAGAGCGGGAGGATGCCCGTGAGAACCACGAGCATGCCGCCCCGGGCGAGCATGAGGATGATCTGCACCACGGCGACGATGATCGCGATGACGCCGAGGATGATGACGAGGAGCGCGCCCAGACCGGGGGTGCCTGCCGTGCCCGTGGTGGTCAGCACGAGCAGGTTGCTGATGTTGCGGCCGAAGCACGTGCTGTCGCCGGCACCGAGATTGCAGTCCGTGGAACGGTCGATGATCCAGACCGAGAACGCATCCGCAGCCGTGACGAGCAGAGCGACGATGCCGACGCCGGCACCGGCTACGACGATGAGACGCAGGAGGCCGAAAAACACGTCCTTGCCCGGTTCGGCGCGCATCGTCACCGCCATGCGGATCGCGCCGACGATCGTCGCGCCGACCGCGACGGCGAGCATGATCCACCAGAGCGAGCCCTGGAGGAACGCCACTGCACCACCCGCGCCGACCGGGCCGCTCGGCAGCAGCCCCGCGACGAGGCCGGATGCGCCGCCGATCAGGATCGCCGCGGCGAGGATGATTCCGAGCCGACCTACGGCCAGAATGCCCTCGCCGCGGCGAACCTTCACGGTCGTGATCGACGCCAGCGCGATTATCGCGATGATCGCGACCGCGTAGCCGATCCAGGTGATGTAGCCGAGCACCTGGAGGACCGGTGCGGAGAAGCCGGCGTCAGCACCAGCCGATGCGCCGCCGTCGCCGCCCGTGAGGACCGGTGTGCCGATGTTGACCCACATCGTCCCGAACGACGCGATGACCTTGCCGACGCCCTCGATGACGGCGTTCGCCATGTCTTCGATCGCGCCGCCGACAACGGAGTTCACGATGTCTTCGCCGCAACCAACCCAGTCAACAATCGAGCACATATGTCCTCATCCCTCCCAGTAGATGTAGCCGGCGAGATTCGGGAGCTGCGCAGGCCGTGCGGTCAGGTCGCTCTCCGAGTAGTTCACCTTCCAGTCGCCGTCCTCCCAGACGAGGGGGATCACGGCTGAGAGATAGCCGGTCTTACCGTTGCCGGTGACCGTCACCCCGACGTCTACTCGAGCGGAGTCGCCGTCGTAGCTGAGCAGGCGGAACGCCGTGACCTCGTTCCGAATCTCGGGCGAGCCCTCGGACGTGCTCGGCGTGCTCAGGAGCTGATCGCGGATCGGTCCTGCGGCGAGGGCGTACTCACGCCACGGCTGCACCGTGTCCGCGTTCAGCAGGTAGGCCACACCAACGGATGCCGCGAGAGCGGCACCCTCCGGCGTCCGCGCGAAGCACATCTTGATACCCGCGTCGGTGGTGTCTGCGGGGCCGAACTTGTCCGACACTGGGAACGGCGTCGTGCCGGCGTAGTCCCACGTCGTCTGCGGGGCCGTGTCGAGCGTCCCGCTCATTTCCACGAGGTCGAGCCCGCAGATAGACGAACCGCCCTCAGCCCCCTCCGAGGGGGCAGGGGCGGACGTCGACGAGGTAGACGGCGCCGGGGCCGGCTCGGGATCGTTCGAGGGGGAAAGGGATGACACGATCCACACCACCACGGCGGCGGCGGCGAGCAAGCCCACCACCACCGCCGCGGCGATCCAGCCGGGACGGCGGAACGGACTCTGCTGAGTCGTCTCGTCATCGAGGGACATGGGTTATCCGCCCATCAGTGCCGAGACGATTCCGGCGCCGCCACCGATGAGGATGACGCCACCGAGAATCCAGCCGAGGGCACCGGCGTGCTCGCCGCCCTCGCCGCGCCGGCTGTTGAAGAACATGCGGATCGCGACGATGACGATCGCCACGCCAGCGAGGGCGAAGCCGATCCACTTGACCCAGGAAATGATCGTCGTGAAGCCGCCCGTTCCCGGGGGCTGCACGGGGCCCGGGTCCGGAATCTGCGCCGGAACCATTGCCGCTGCGGTGAGCAGGGTGTCAATCAGAGGCATTGGCCTCATCCTTTCTGTTGGGTGTTCGCGAGTGCGGTCAGCTCGTCGACGACGCGACGGACCTCACGCGGGGCGGCGGCCGAGTCGGCTTCGTTCGTCCGCCACGTCTCAATCCACGGCACCGTCCAGGTGCGCGCGTACCCGCCCGCGACGACCTGCAAGAGGTCGCGCAGCGGCCGGGGAAGTCTGCCAGGAGCATCGGCCATGACCACGAGGCCGAGCAGGTCGACGCCGGGAACGAGCCGCGAGGCCCACTGCTGGGCGGCGACTCGCGCGGCCGCGAGGCCTCGCACGTTCGAGCGGGCGACAACGACAGCACGCACCACACCGCCGGCCTCCTGCGGCCAGTGGTGATCGGTGACCGTCGCCCCGGGGATCAGCGCCGCGAGCGTCGACTCGCCCGCGCCCCCGTGCGCACCGACGATCCAGAGCGGCGACCAGTGGCCGACGTACTGGAATGGCAGCCGGTCGGCCGCCTCCGGTGCGGGGACGCCGAACTGCGGCGCGGTCGGCCCGGTCGGAATCGCTGATCGCTCGACCAACGGCTCAACCGGCGTCGGCTCCACAGCTGGGCGACTCACCCAGGGGTTGGGCTTTCCTTCGCTCATCGTTCGGCTCCGTGAAATATTGGGCTAGGTGGTCTCCCTACCACCGTAACCCATATAGCACGATTGGAGCAAGATGAGCATGTTTAGGTGTCTCCCCCCAACGCCAGCCGCTCTACCTATGTTTAGTACGTTCTGTTATAGTCTGGTGGCATGCGAACAAGAGAGCACCGTGTGATGGGCGGCCCCCATGATGCGCTCGATGCCCTCTTCGCGAACCTCCCCGAGACGCTGACTGTCAAGGAGGTGTCCACTCTCGTGCGAAAGACCCCCCAGGGCGTCTACAGCATGCTCAAAGCCGGGAAGATCCCCGGCTACGAGGTCGCAGGTGGGTGGATCATCATTCGCGATGAGCTGAAAGAACAGATGCGGCGGGGGTCGAGCCGGGAGCAGCAGACAACGGAGGACTGATTCATGCGACGAGTGTGGCCGGCGATCACGGCCGTGGCGCTAGTAACGCTGACGGCCGTTGGATGCACAAACGCCAGCGATTACCCGAACCCTTACCCGACAGAATCTTTCTCTCCGTCGGCCACACCCAGCATGCCGAACCCCTCCGGCCTCCCGACCGTGCCCCCCGGATACATCGACGAGGACACGGGGCAGACCATCGCCCCGGTCCCCGTCGCCACCTGGAGCGACGCCGACCGCGCCGCAGTGATCGAGGCGGCGGACGCGGCTATGGCCGCGTTCGCCCGCCCCGGCGTCGACCAGGACACCTGGTGGTCTGAACTCTCCCCGCTCCTGACCCCCCAGGCGCGCACCGACTACGCCTACGTGCAGGCATCCGCCGTCCCCGCCACCCGCGTCACCGGCAGCGGCGCGATCACCGACGACACGAGCGCGATGGTCGCGCACGTCGCGGTCCCCACCGACGTCGGCAGCTACACCCTCATCCTCACCCGTCTCGACGGCGCAAGCCCGTGGCTCGTCTCCCGCTTCACACCGCCCGAAGGCGTGCGCTGATGAGCGAGAACAACAAGAAGCTCGGCCCGGTCGTCGCGATTCTCGTCCCGGCCCTCCTGCTCGGCGGCGTCCTGTCGATACCGCTGTTCGCGGCATCCGCGCTCGCGTGCAACCCCGCCGCTGGCCCCGAGAGCAGCGTCACCATCGATCCGGCCTCGGTCCCGAACATTGAGGTCGGCGGCTACGGGCACGAGCAGCTGGTCAACGCGGCCCACATCATCAAGGCCGGCGCAGACAAGGGCCTCGGCGTTCGCGATCAGACCATCGGCGTCATGACGGCGATGGGCGAATCCTCGCTCGTGAACATCGACTACGGCGACTGGGAAACCGGCGGCGTCACGAACCCGGACGGCTCCCCCACGACGTCGATCGGCCTGTTCCAGCAGCAGGCGGGCTGGGGCAGCGTCGCTGAGCGCATGGACCCGTACATCGCGTCGACGAAGTTCTTCGACGCGATGGTGAAGAAGGTCCCCGAGTCCGAGCGCCAGACGCTCGCCCCGACGCTCGTCGCGCACCGCACGCAGGTCAACTCCGACCCGTACCACTACGAGAAGTACTGGGACACGGCCGTGCAGATCGTCGAAGCCCTCGCGGGCGTCGACACTGGCCTGGCGCCGGGCACAGGTGACCAGGTCTGCACCGGCGAAGGCGGCGTGCCTGGCACCGTCAACAAGGACGGCTGGGCCGCTCCAGCCCGCGGACCGATCAGCAGCGACTTCGGCCCCCGCACACCGGTCATGACGCCCAACGGCCCCAGCAGCTCGTTCCACCGCGGCACAGACCTCGCGCCGGGATGCCATGAGCCGATCTGGGCCGCACAGTCCGGCACGGTCGTCGCCACCGGATTCGGCGTCGGCTATGGCAGCAACGGCACGATCATCGTCGACCACGGCGGCGGAGTCACCACCGTCTACCTACACATGTACGCAGACGGGATTCTCGTCAAGGAAGGTGACAAGGTCACCGGCGGCCAGCAGATCGGCAAAGTCGGCAGCAGCGGAACCTCATCCGCCTGCCACCTGCACTTTGAAACTCACGTGAACGGCGAAGCCGTCGACCCCGAGCCCTTCATGGCCGCGGTCGGGATCACACTCGGATAGGAGAGACGGATGACTAGCGAAGCAACAAACTTCCCCCGGATCGAAGCCCTCACCCACGAGGACGGCACAGGCGCGCTCATCGTGCAGGGACGCCGGCACGACGTCACGACCCCCGACGTGCACCAGACGCGCGCACAGCTCATGCAGCTCGCCGCAGACCAGGCACGCGCCCTCGGCCGGCCCGTCAAGGTGACGACCGGTGGCGTCGAGCCGACCTACCACCTGATCGTCGACGAGCACGCCCAGGTGAGCGAGGACACGAACCCGCCCGCGCCGACCACTACTCGAGGTGCGGCACGCGCCGCGGCCGCCCAGGAGGTCATCACGGACGTGCCCGCACCCGTCGACGCCCCGCCTGCAGTCGAGCCGTCCCCTGCTCCTGCAGTCGTGGCCGAGCCTGCCCCTGCAGCCGCGGTTCCGCCCCGGCCGCCGCTGCCCGCATCGGCTCCCGCGCCCGCACCCGAAGCGACCGGCGCGGCCGCATGGACGACGGAGGCTCCGGCCACCCGACGCGACGTCCGCACGTCGTTCCTGACGCAGGAACAGGCCGAGAAGCCCGCAACGCAGGGCATCCGTGGTGCGCTGACCCGCGCCGGCATCCGTATGGCCCCTAGCGACGCCGAGCGCGCCGTGCGGGCCGACGAGCGCGCCGTGAGCCAGCACTGGCCAGGCCCTCGCACGATCGCCGTCGTCAACGGCAAGGGCGGCGCCGGCAAGACGCCGACCACGATCCTGCTGAGCGCGACGTTCGCGCTGCACGGCGGGGCCGGCGTCCTCGCGTGGGACAACAACCAGACGCGCGGCACGCTCGGCTGGCGCACCGAGCAGGGGCCGCACGACGGCACTCTGCTCGACCTCCTGCCCCAGGCCGAACGGCTGCTCGGCACGGGCGCACAGGCGGCCGACCTCGCGCACTTCGTTCACCACCAGACCAGCGACCGGTTCGACGTGCTGCGTTCCAAGCCGGTCGCGCTCGCGCACGAGCAGCGCATCACCCCGGCCGACGTCGACGCGATCCACGCCGTCGCCGCCAAGTACTACCGGCTCATCTTCATCGACAGCGGCAACGATGAGAGCGATCCGATGTGGCTGCGCATGATCGACCTCGCAGACCAGCTCGTCGTCGCTACGACGACCCGAGCCGACCACGCGGAGGCCGGCGCGCTACTCCTGGAGGACCTCGCCGCACGCGACGCACGTTCCGCACGTCTCGCCCGCGATGCCGTCGCCGTCATCACCCAGGCCGACCCCAAGGCGACCCGGGCAGACATGCAGCACGTCGCCAACGGCTACAGCGCCCTCACCCGCGCCGCGGTCATGATCCCGCACGATCCTGCCCTCGTCGACGGTCAGATCACCTACGAGAGCCTGCGGCCCGCCACACAGCGCGCATGGCTCGCCGCGGGGGCAGCGGTTGCCGGAGGCCTCAACGGAGCGCCGCGCGGATGACCGACGCTCAGAAGGTCGGAGCCTGGCCCCGCATCCAGGTCGAGATACGGCCCGAGGCGCAGTACGTCGCTGCGGTGCTTCGCATCAACGGAGCACCGCAGGGCTGCGCCTCTCCCACCATCGAGGGCATGCGCGCCGGCATCATCGCTCGCTGCGCGGCCCTCGCAGGCACGCTCTCGCGGCCCGTCGCCGTCGACGTCGATGAGGCCGGACAGCGCTACCGCATCGCCGTGCGACCCAACGGTGTCGTCCAGCCGATCGACGCCGGCAACGCGATCGCCGACGCCTCCCGCCTCACGCCCGTTAACGGGCCCTGCCGGCAGTGCCAGCAGCTCGTCGTCGTCACCGCACAGACGTGCGGTGCGTGCGGTGTGGAACAGCCGCTGCGCGTGGAGCTCAACGACACTCCCCCGCGGCCGCCCGTCGCACCGACACAGGCGACGACCGTGCCGGGGATCGCACCGACCCCGGAGTACCGGCGCACGCCCGCGCCCCTGCCCGAGGTCGATGAGCACACCGTGTTCGCCCGCACGCCTCGCCCCCAGCTCGTCATCCAGCTCGACAACGGCGAGACGATCACCACGCCGGCCCCCGCCGTGCTCGGCCGCAACCCCGACGCGATCGACGGCCACACACCCGTCAAGCTCCCGAGTCCCGGCCGAGAAGTCTCCCGCACCCACGCGCTCGTCGACGTCGACGACGCCGGCAGGCTCATCGTCACCGACCACGGCTCCAGCAACGGCACGTACGTCGACGGGGAAGCCCTGTCGCCGCACACGCCGACGATCATCGCCGCCAGTGCACGCCTCCAGCTCGGAGACACCACCGTGCAGCTCCACAGCCGCACCGGTCGCGAGCAACCTTCAACCCAGGGTTGATTCTGCGGCGTGTCACTCTGACGTTAACCATTGGCATAGAACTACGCTCGCTCACATGGCCCCTCGTCGACGTCCCCGCGGCTCACTGGTAGACCCAGTGCCGCTCGGCTACGTCGTCGAGCGCAGCGCGAAAGAACGGCTTGACCGCCTCGCGGATCAAGCGGCTGTCTCGTCGGCCGTGATGTTCGAGCACATCATCGAGCACCTGGAGCTGACCAGTCGCGGCCTGCCCGTGACCTGGCCAGAGCAGGAGCTACACGACGGGGAGCTGCCTATCGACGCCGCTTAACGAGATGAGGCCCGCCAGGGGCGGGCCTCGAAACTCGAAGTGCCTCATCTGTCGAAGTTTGGCGACAGGAACAGATGAAGGCGATGTGAGGAAGAACCGGCCGGGAGCCGGAGCTTCGTTGTACCCACCTACCGCGAAGTAGAAAGGCACGTTCATCATAACGCCCACTTCCGCGTATCTCCACGCCCAATCGGCCGCGACACGCCGTGACGTGTCCCCCAAACGACCGACAGGCACCCCCGACCGCCCGCCGACACGGCGAGGGGCCCGCGGACCCCGCGGCCGCGGACTCATGCTGACGCCCCCCGAGGGCGTCTACGCCGCTGTGCCGGTCTGCCGGCCCTCCGACTGGCTGCACGCCGTGGAGTTCGCCCTGGCCCTCCCCAGCGTGGAGGCCCTACGTCGCCGTCTGCGCGTCGCAGGGCCCAGCACGGTACTCTCAGCCGCCCGGCAGTGGGCGGCCGCCGCAGACCGCGCCACGGGCCGCGACGTGGCCGTTTCCCACGCCACCGTCGCTGAGCGCATCGGATACGCCGAAGCCACCGTGAAGCGCATCATGCGCTTCCTCTCCCGGCTCGGCCTCATCGTCGAGTGCGCCCGCGGCCGCAACCGGCTCACCCTCGACGAGCTGGCCGAAGCCCGCGCGCTCGGCGCAGAGCACCAGCGCGCAGCCGCCTCCACACGGGCGCTCACGATCCCTCACTCTGTGGACGGCACCCCCCTACCCCTCTCGGGACCAATTAACGAAACCTCTCCCGTTACAGAGAACTCACCAAAGCGCGCCCGAGGCGCGCGAAAGGCCGGCGCTCCGCGCCGACCAGCTATGACTGGAGTGGTTGAGGCGGCTGAGGCCCAGCCTCGGTGGCCGTTCGCGATCCAGCAGTTCGCCGCGCAGCTCGTCGACCGGCTGCCCCGGCTCCTGCGGACCCCCCGCTCGCAGCCGCAGCGCGTCTACATGCGAACACCGGACGGCCGCACCGACGCCGTGTGGATCGGCGGCCGCCACATCGGCCAGGTGTGCGACGCGATCGCCAGGCACCGCCTCGTCGAGCGCGGCTGGACCGCACACCAGGTCCTCGAACACGTCGACCGCTACCGTGCCGGCATGCGGGCCGACGTGGAGCCGGCCGAGCAGCGCGACCCGCTCGCCTGGCTGTTCTGGCTCATCGGCAAGACGATCGCCGTCGACGAGCTGGCACCCCTCGCTCGAGCGGAAGCCGAGCGGGAACGCCACCGCGCCGAGTCCGCAGCTCGCCGCGCAGCAGACGCCGAGCTGCGCGAGCGCATCGCAGCCCAGCAGCCGGAAATCGACGCGATCCTGGCGCAGATGCACCGCCAGTTCCCGCGCACCCCGAAGGTGCGCCGGCCCAAGTCCTGACCCCGCCCACACCGCGAGGCCGCCTGACCACCTGTGGACGACCCGAGCTACCGCCGGCTCCACTCGCCCACAAGGATGGACAGCCGCCCTCAACACCACAGTGAGTCCGTCCTGACGCACCGCAGGCGCGAAGCGCCCACCGTGGACAGCACGAACGCACCCACCCTCTGCCAGGGGCAAGGCCGCACGCGGCCGCGGCAGCCCCGAAGCCCCCGGCAACCAGCCCCGCAGCTCGTCGACGGAGATCCGAACTGCACACCACAGGGACGGCCTCGCGGCCGCAGATCCTTCGCGCCCTGCGGGACGCCGTTTTTCTACCGTGAAGCCTGCGGCAGTCTACGGTCGGCCGAGCTCCACGCAAGCCCCGCGAGCGGGGCCGGCTCCCCCGAGACTTTCCGGCACGCGGTCGCTGCGCTCCCTCTCATCGCACCGGAAACTCTCTCCCCCACCGCACTCCGTGTTGCCGCTGCGCACGCCCTCCCTGACCGGCACATTCGTGCCTTCACGGCAGAAAAACGTGGAGGGGAAAGGGATGAACATGACCACCACGACCACGCCCGGAACCATCGAGCACATCGACCCTCAGACCATCGACGTGGCCACGAACGTGCGCACCGAAGCGAGCCTCGGCAAAGAGTTCGTCGACAGCATCCGCGCAAACGGCGTCCTCCAGCCCGTCGTCGCGTATCGCGACAGCGAGGGCGTGCACGTCCGCTACGGCCAGCGCCGCACCCTCGCCGCCCAGATGGTCGGCCTCGCCACGATGCCGGTCTACGTCGTCGACGTCGACGACACCGACACGGCCCAGCGCATCATCGAGCAGTTGGTCGAGAACGACCAGCGCGAAGCGCTCGGAGAGGGCGACCGACTCGACGCCTGGCGGCAGTTGGAGTTGGAAGGACTCAGCGCCACGCAGATCGCGAAGCGCACCGGCACCAAGCGCGACACGATCAAGACCGGCCTGACCGTCGCCGCCAGCGACACCGGAACCCGGCTCGTCGCAGAGGTCGGGCTGACCCTCGACCAGGCCGCGACGCTGATCGAGTTCGAGGACGACCCCCAGGCCGTCGCAGACCTCACCGAGATTGCCGGGAGCCAGCCCGACTACTTCCCCGTCGCCGTCCAGCGCGCACGCAACGAGCGTGACGCCGCAGTGCTCCGCGAGAAGGTCGAAGCCGAACTAGCCGCGAAGGGGCACCGCATCCTGTCGTCCTCCCCGAACTATGACGAACCGACCCCCTACCGTCTGCACCAGGTGACCGACGAGGGCGGGAACCGGATTACCAGCGACTACGTGGACAGCAAGCCCGGGATCGCGGCGCACGTCCGCGCCTGGGATGCCGAGCGGTTCGAGGTGACGTACTACGTCGACGACCTCGACGCGGCAGGGCTGATCCTCCGCCCCGGTGCCACCAGCGGCGCGGCGAAAGGCCCGATGACCGACGAGCAGAAGGCCGAGCGCAAGACGCTCATCGCCAACAACAAGGAGTGGGACGCCGCTGAGGCCGTCCGCCGCGAGTGGGTCGCGACGTTCCTCGCCCGCAAGACCCTGCCGAAGGATGCGATGAGCGTCGTCGCCACGCTCCTGGCCACCGGAGGCTACGACCTCGGCCAGTCCATCGGGCACGGCAACAGCCAGGCGCAGGAATTCCTCGGCATCGAGCGCGGCTACGGCGACAAGGTGGCCGAATATCTCACCGCGCACCCGACCCGCGCCGCGCACGTCGCCGTCGCGATCGTCCTCGGCGGCATCGAACAGCAGACCAGCCGCGACACCTGGCGCTCCCCCCGCCCCGAGAAGGCGGCGTACTTCCAAACGCTCCAGGCCTGGGGATACCCGCTCTCCCCCGTCGAGAAGATCGCCGCGATGCTCCCCGACGAGAACTAATAGAGGCAATATCCCCATAAGAGCCAGCCGCCCCGCGCCACCGCGCGGGGCAATGCTGTGCCGCCACGGAGGCCGGCCCAGCACCAGGCCGCCACGGAGGTCGGCCCGGACTCAGACGACGGCGCTGCGCGCCGACTGTTCCCGAGCGCGCATCCGCGCGCATCGTTTTTTGGCCTTGAAGCCTGCGGCAGTCTACGGTCGGCCACCCTCCACGCAAGCCCCGCTGCGCGGGGCCGGCTCCCCCGAGATTTTCGGGCACGCGGTCGCTACCGCTCCCTCTCATCGCACCCGAAATTCTCTCCGCCGCCGCCCTCCGGGTTGTCGCTCCAGGTGGCACTCCCTGACCGGCACTACGTGCCTTCAAGGCAAAAAAACGAGGTGGAGAGAGGAACCAAGCATGCTGAGCATCACGCACACGCACGAGGCCGGAACGATCATCGAGGGCACAGCCAAGGGCGACGGGTCCGCCGCGATCTTGAAGGCGAACCGCTGGCGCTGGGGCCGGAGCATCGGCGCGTGGTACGTCCCGAACAGCCGCGACCGTCTCCCCCAGCACCACATCATCACCCGCACCGCCGCCGCCCTGGAGGCAGCAGGGTTCGAGCTGGCACCCCTGGAAATCGACCTCACGACCCGCAGCACGGCAGAAGTCGAGGCCGGGAAGATCGCCCGCCAGGCCGACCGCGTGGCCGCACTCGACGCCAAGGCCGACCGGAAGGCAGCGAACTCGGACGCCGCGTGGAGCAAGCACCTGAGCGACGTGGCACGCCTGCCCGAGGGCGGCGAGCCGATCAAGGTCGGCCACCACTCCGAAGGCCGCCACCGCCGCGCGATCGACAAGGCGCACAACAGCATGCGGCGCAGCATCGACGCCCACCACGACGCCGAGGAAGCCGCCCGCCGCGCTGAGGCCGCCGCACACACCACGGACGCCCGCTACAACCCCGTGACCGTCGCCAACCGCATCGAGAAGATCGGCGCCGACATTCGTCGCACCGAGCGCCGGATCGTCGCGGACGTGTACGACCGGGAAACGGGATACCGCCCCGCCACGGACGAGCAGAAGGCCAAGCGAGCAGCCGCCTACGCACCGCAGCTCGACGAGCTGCGCGACCAGCTCGCCTACTGGGAGCAGGTGCGTGCCGACCAGATCGCCACCGGACGCGCGACCGGATATAGCCGCGACAGCATCGCCAAGGGCGACGCGGTAAAGGTCCGCGGCTACTGGCACACGGTCGCCCGCGTGAACGCCAAGACGGTCAGCGTCGAAACGCCCTACAGCTGGACCGATCGCGTCACCTACGCCGAGATTCAGGACCACCGCACCGCCGAGCAGATCACCAAGGACTAATAGAGGCATAAGGGATAAGGGAGATACGACCATGAACACGACGACCACCACCCCCACCGCTCAGACCGTCGAGCCGGGAACGCCGCTGCACTGGTTCCTGGAGGTCTGGAGCGGCGACGCCGCGGCCGACGTCGCCCGGGCGCTCACCTGCACCGAGGTAGACGCCCTCGCGGGTCTGCTGCGCTCCTGCGGCCGCACCGCGGCCGCGCTGGAATGGATCAACGCCCATGCACGCAGCGACGAGGAAGGAGACGCGCACTACCGCACGCCCGCCGAGGCGCTGCGCGCCGAGTTCGACGAGCTCGCGGCATCCGTCCCCGGCCTCGACCTCTGCGAAGAGGACCCCGAGACATTCGGATTCGGGCACCTGGTGTTCTACAAGCAGAACGAGGATGCCCGGATCGGGTTCACCGAAATCTGCGACCGCCCCAGCGACGACCCGGCGCGCGAGGTCACCGGCTACGAGTGGACGGCCGACCGGCGCGGCTCTGACGGCGTGAGCGTCGTCACCGCATCCGGCAGCGCCACCCTCGACGACCTGGACACCATCACCGCCGCCGCGTGGACCTGGGCGACTCAGTGAGCCGCCCCAGCCGTGCCCCCACCGGGGCACGGCGCGAGGGGAGCAACCCCCTCACACTCCCCCGCCGCCGCTACGCGGCCACATGCGCGCCCCTTCGGGTCGCCGGTATCTCCAAGGCTTCGGGCATCGTTCCTGACGCTCCATCATTGCCGCCGCGGTCCTCCACACAAGCCCCTGCGGGGCCGACTCCTCCGAGATTTTCGTCACGCGGTCGCTACGCTCCCTCACATCGCGACGAAATTCTCTCCCCCGCCGCCTGCGGTTGTGTTCCGGCCCTGCTGCTGCGGCACTGCTCCGCTTATCAGGAACGAGCCAGCGAAGTGATCGAGAAGGGACGACTGACATGGAACCTGTAACGGTGTACACGACGGGTCTGAGCTGCGTGAAGTGCACGATGACCATGCGTCTGCTCGATGGGGCCGGCATTCCGTTCGTCGAGGTGAACGTTAGGGAGAACCCCGCCGCCTACGCCTACATCACCGAGGAACTGGGCTACAGCATGGCGCCGGTCGTCGTCGTCGACGAGCAGGATCACTGGAGCGATGTTCGACCCGACCAGATCGACCGTATCGCCGCACACATGGGCTGACCGATGAGCGACGAGCAGCAGGACGAGCGAGGCCCCGTGTCATGGGAGGCGTTCAACTGGATGCGCCAAGAGATCCCCCGACTGCAGGGCGAGGTCGAGCAGCTGAAACGAGACGTCGAGTTCTGGCAGCAGCAGACGAACCACTGGTACATGAAGGCCAACTACACCCCCGAACAGATCGCGGAGTTCCAGCGCCGGCTCTCGCTCGAGGAATGACCCCTTGCTCATAATAGAGGCATTAGGTACAATAGAGACATAGACCAAGACCCGCGGAAATCCGCGAGTGTCCAGCCTCAGAAATAGAGGCATTAGGTACAGGAGGACAGCATGAGCATCGAGAACTACTTCGGCAGCGTGATCCACAGCCGCACCCGTGAGGACGCTCTGGCGGACGGCGACCTGGTGGACGCTGGCGACATGGCCCGCGAAGCCCGCTTCCGCATCCCGGTCACGCTCACTCGTGCCGCGTGGGCCGAGGCGGTCGAGTGGGACGACGACAGGCCCGAGCCGCAGGACGAGGACGGGCGACTGTGGGACGTGCTCTACATGGCCGGCCACGCCGCCGGCAACGCGCCCGGTCAGAGCCGGGTCACCTTCCGCGTCTACCGCGTGCCGAACGAGGACCGCGGACGCCAGTGGAACGAGGCAGAGCTGATCGAGCTGGCGCTGCACATCGGCCCCGGCGACGAGGGCGAGCCGGTCATCACGATCATGCTCCCCCGCGAGGACTGACAACCAATCCCGGCATTGCCTCTAATAGAGGCATTAGGTACAATGGAGGTACAGAACATGAGGAGCTGATCGTGGCGAAGCTGGCAGAGCTGCAAGAGGGGGACGTGCTCACGGCCCTCGACGGCAAGCCCTACGCCAAGCCGCTCACCGTGGCAGACGAGCTGGGACCGATCACCCCCGGCAGCCCCGTCCGCGGCGTCCGTTTTGAGCCGCCCACGAACGCCGGCATCGACTGGGTGTTCTACCCCGGCCAGATGGACGGGCACCGCATGACCATCGAACGCTACGGGGCTTAGATCCCGTTGCATGTCGGACCTAATACCGGCATTATCCCCACCAAAGAGAAAGGAACCGCTCACCATGAGCTACATCACCCGCTCAGGGAACCTCGCCGCGACTCCCGTCCTGCGTGAGAACGACAAGGGCAAGCCGTACACCTACGCCCGCGTGCTCGTCACCGACCGCATCCGGCAGGAGGACGGCAGCTACGAGGACGGCGCGACGATCGGCTACGATGTGGCCGTGCAGGGCAACCAGGCGACGAACCTCGTCGACGTCGCGGAGCGCTGCGGCAACATCCGCGTCACGTTCGCGGGGGAGTACCGCGCGAAGGTCTACCGTCCCGAAGGTGGCGAAGAGCGCATCCAGCACGAGGTCCGCGCCGATGAGGTCGGCGTGAGCCTGCACCTCCAGTCCGTGACCGTCGAGCGCAGCGGCACCAACGAGTGACCGCACCAGGGAGGGGAGTGCATCAGGCGCTCCCCTCCTTCTCTCATACCCAATAGAGGCATTGTCACTAATGGGGATACACTCAGACCATCCGAACCGGGAGGAACCCGTGACCATGACCACCCCGCGCCAGGCAACCATCCTGACCGCCTGCAACCAGAAGGGCGGCGTCGGCAAGTCGACGACGCTCTACCACCTGACCCGTGCCGCCGTGCTGGCCGGCCTGCGCGTGCTCGTCGTCGACAGCGACCCGCAGGGCAACATCACGAGCGTCCTGACCGAGGACGTCGGAGAGACGGAGCCGGGACTGGCCGACGTCCTCAGCGAGTACACGTCCGACACCATCGCAGACGTCATCGTGCCGGGAATCTGGGAAGGCCTCGACGTCGTGCCGACGACGGGGGAGACGCTCGGAGTGGTCCGCGACCAGCTCGTGGTCGCTGGAGCCGCGCGAGAGGGTCGCCTGAGCCGCGCCCTGGAGCCGATGCGCGGCGATTACGACCTCATCCTGATCGACTGCGGCCCGAACCTCGACCAGCTCGTCATCAATGCGCTCACGGCCGCTGACGGCGCGCTCGTGGTCACTCAGACGAAGCTCTGGAGCGCCAACGGGCTCGCGAAGCTGCTCGACACCATCACGCAGGTCCAGCAGAGCTACAACCCCCGGCTGCGCGTCGGAGGCGTGGTGCTCAACCAACACGAGGCCCGCACGGTCGGCGGAGGGCACTGGGCCGGCGAAATCGAGGCGGCCGCCGAAGCTCGCGGCCTCCCGCTGCTCACCCCGCCCGTGCCGAAACGTCAGGCGATCGCAGATGCCACCGAGGAATCCATCGGACTCGACGAGGGCGACGCCGACTCGCGCGAGCTCGCAGCGATCTACGACGGATACCTCACGCAGCTCACCGGAAGGAACTAAGAACATGGCCGCGAAGCGAACCGAGCGCCGCACGTCCGCACTCAGCGGACAGACGCCCGTCAACACCCAGGCAGTACCGCCGGCACCGACGCCGGCCCCGGCTGCAGTCGCCGCCGCCCCGGCCTTGGCCGCGAAGTCGAGCGGGGGAGCGGGGGCGAAGAAAGCCACCCGCACGAAGATGAACTACTACGCCGACAGCGACCAGGACGGCCGTATCCGCGCCGCGTTCTACGCCGGCCGCGACAAGTACCGTTGGCGGAACATGACCGATATGCAGCTGCACGGCGTGATGGGCCTCGTCGAGTCGCTGGAGCGCGAATTCAACGGCGGCGAGCACTTCGAGCCGATGCCTCCCGGCACCGGTCCCGTGGGCCGGCCCCTGGAATGAAGCGTGCAGCGGCCGCCGTCGCGGCCGCCGTGGCGATCGTCCTCACCGGCTGCGCCGCGGACGTCGACGAGCTGCGCGTGACCATCGATGGAGTGACGGTCACCGCCGAGCAGGCGACCAGCGTCGAGGCGCAGCGCGAAGGCCTCAGCGGGCGCGACAGCGTGCCCGAGGGGACCGGCATGTGGTTTCCGCTCGAGCCCGCACAGCGGACCGAAGTGTGGATGCAGGACACCCGCGTGCCGCTCGACGTCGTGTGGATCCGCGACGGCCGCGTGACGGGCGTTGTGACGCTCCAGCCCTGCTCCACCGAGCCATGCCCCCGAGAACCATCCCCGGGGGCCGTAGACGCGATCCTCGAAGCCCCTGACGGCACTTTCAGCCAGACGGTAGTGGGCGCCACCGTAGAACGAAGGAGTACCGATGAGTGATGACCTGATCGACCCGGCCGACCCGGAGTACGAGCTGAAAGTAGCCGAGGCGTTCCAGCGCACGGTCAACGGGGCTCACGAGGGCGACGACCTCCCGGTGCAGATCACCGTGCGCCAGGCGCAGAAGATCGCGGCGATCATGGGAGCAGTTGCCCGCGGCCATTCCGGCTACACCGACGCGCTGCGCGACGCCTCATGGTTCCTCGACGCCGTGGTGGCCGAAGGCCGGCCGCACACAATCGTGTCGCGCTCATCGGCCGAGCTGTGGGCCGTCGTCGACGCCTGGCCCTGGCCCCGACCTGGCAAGCCGAAGGACAACGCCGAGTAGACCACCCGGCAGCGTCCGATGTTCCCGCGACGATGAACCCGTGGGAACGAACAAGCGCTACCCCCACCTGCCTGCGCAGAGGGGTGAAGAGCGAGAGCTACGCGAGGCGCGCAAGCGCGGGCCGCTGCGTACCCTCGACTCGCTCCAGCTGCGCCTACACGCGCAGCCCCTCACGATCGTTCCCGAGCAGGTAACGATATGGGGTCACGCCTGGCTCCAGTTCGGCGATACGAATGTGCGGTGCGTCGTCCAGGTGAAGCGTTGGACGGCCGATGCCGTCGGCGTCCAAGTGACGATCGACGGTGACAAGCTGCGGTGCTGGATATGGCAGGGCGCATGCCAGCGAATCTCGGACCCGACCGACGTCTGGTAGACGGTCCCTATCTCACGACGGCGGACTGCAGGGGATCGAGCGCTGCGGCTAATCGTCGTCGTCGTCCGGAGCGTCGGGGTTCTCTTCTGTCGCAAGACGCACAGATAGCGCCTGTTCCTCGGCGCTGACGCTTAGGTCCGTGGCCCAGAACTCCTCTTCCGCATTCATCGGGAGCTCGAAACGCAGGATCGCGTAGGCGTGCTGGAGAGGGCGGTTGTACCGGAACAGTCCCTCGGACGTCTTTCTGATGAGTGCTCTGCGTTCCTCCGTCTGGAGCTTCCGCAGGTAGGTCGTGAGATTCCCAGGCGGGTAATCGGGCAGGTCCTCACGAATCTTTGAGAGGATCTGCGCATGCGTCGCCCCCCGTACCGGCAGCGACGCAAGCGCTCGAAGAATGATCGCGTAGTTGTGATACTTCCTCGTTTGCGTGAGCTCTAGAGCCACGTCGAAGTCTTCCCTCATGGTGCCCCCGCGGGTGCGGGAGTACGCGGTCTTCGCCTTCTCAAGGGCCTCTGAGGTCACGTATGTCGACTGGCGGCTTGTCTCCAGCACTCCGAGAGCCGTGCAGCATTCGCGTGCCAGCGCGTGCGTGATGCTCGCGACGCCCACCGAGTGCTTGATGATCCGATTACGCACCGCACCGAAGTCGACGTTCAGCAGGTCCTTGCCCTTATCGAGCAGCTGCCCGAGGTCATCGTCTCCGAGCGGCGGGATAGGGATATCAGCCAAGCGGCCGCTCATGTTGGAGGGGGTCCTCAATATCTCTCCGGCTGTCTCCGCCACGCCGAGCACGATCATCCGCAGCTGCGGGTAGTTCAGCGATTCGTCGCTGAACACCTTCATCGCGTCTGCGAGACGATTTCTCGTCTCCGCAGTCACCTTATGGAAGTCCTCGATCACCCAGACCAGGCCCTTGGAGCCGAGACGCACAGCAAGAGCTTCCGATGTCAGCTGTGCCGGCACAATTCTCTCAAAGTCCTCGGTCTGACCTGCCTCCCACGAGGCCTCAGTGTGGACCGATGCCGGCGATAGCGGCCCCCCAAACTCAGCGCCCCCCTTGAGCTGTCGAGTGTCTTGATTGCTGCGACCGGTGCGCACCATTGCGTTCATACGGTCGAAGGCAGAGGCCAAGACTTGTTCGTATGTCGTTGTCGCCTCGCACCGGGTCGTGATTGATGCCTGCTTCTCGTTCTTCAGCACATTCGCAACCAGCGAGCTTTTGCCAGCACCTGACTCACCCCACACCAGAATCTGGGTCCCCCGCTCACCGAGCAGGTTTCTCAAGTCCTGCTCTTCCAGCGGGCGGCTGACAAACCCCTTATCGGCGGGCTGTCCGGGAGTGAACACTTCTCCTAGTGAGTACGTGCGAGTGGTTGGCTTCGCGTCCCCGCCCGCCTTCTCGCCCCGCCACCACCGCATAAACCAATTCATGGCCCGACCATAGCGCGCAACGCGACAACGGAGGCGGCGTGGTCGACGTCTGGTGACCCTGGATCAGCGGGAGGGCTCGACTTCCGCCACGGGGATCTCCGGCCGGGCGCGGACGAACCGCACAACATGGCGGAAGGACTTGCCCGTCATCGCTACGTCCGCCGCGATTTCGACGACGAGCGGCTGAATGAGCGTCAGTCGTACCGGTTCCCTCCCCGACCGGTTGAAGCGGCTCAGGGTCCCGGGTTTCACCTCCTGCGGCCACGGGTGCGGCTCCGCAGACTCGCGCATCAATCGCCCCAGTTCCCGCGCGGTGCTGGTGGCCAGGTGCGCAGAGCGACCCACTATCCGCAGCTCACCGTCTACCGGCAGGCCGATCACGAGTTCTTCGGGCCGCTCCCGCGACCCGATCACCGCCGCACAGATGACGTCGAGCGTGTCATGGTGTTTCACCTTCAACCACGTTCGATCGCCGCCCACGTACGGCTGCGCTGCGCCCTTGACGACGAGGCCTTCAATCCCCGATGCCACGAGCGAGCGGAACCACTGCGCGGCTTCCGCAGCATCCGCCGTGACGGGGGAGAGGTTCAGCGGCGGGGACCATTCCCGCGCCAGCTCTTCGAGCAGCGCGCGCCGATCGTCTAGGCGCAAGTCGCGTGCGTCGCGATCGGCGATCGCGAGAATGTCGAAGGCGACATACGACGCCGGCTGTGCGCGGGAGAGCTTCGCGACGGTGCTGGAGCTGCCGTTCGTGCGGCGCAGCAGCGCATCGAAATCCAGGCGGTCGTCTGACCACACCACGGCCTCACCATCGAGGATGACGCCGCTGGGGAGTTGCGCGGCCGCCGCGACGAGCTCCGGGAATGCCCGGGTGAGGTTCTTGCCCTGCCTCGACCATAGGGATACGTCGTCGTCGTCGACGACGAGCAGCAGCCGAAATCCGTCCCACTTCGGTTCATACCTCGCCCCGCCGGGCAGCGCATCCGCGGCCGGGATCGTTTCAGCCGGCCGGGCCAACGCCACGCCTAGCGGCGGACGCAGCCCGGCCGGCAACGGCATGGCTCAGCCCTTCACGTCTCGCGGGTCGTTGCCGTAGCTGTTGCGCTCGGAGATCTGCCCGTTCTCGTTCTTGATGATGTGCTCGACCTTGCGTTCCCTTGCGAGGTCGCGCCCCGCGGCCACGGCATCCTCCTTCGTCTGATGCGCGCCGCCTGTGGTCGAGCTGTCGCCGGTCACGCGGTTATGCCACGCGCCGTCCTCGTGGAAGGTCTCAACGTCTCCAGTAGGCATGGTGCTCCTTTCGTCGTGAGCTTCATCGTCGGCCCGTCGCTCGAGAAATCGACAGCCCCTTGCGAGAAACCCGGCGCACTAGGTAGCTGCCGAAATCGATCGTTTCCGGCGCGGGCATGACCGGAGGGCGCGGGTCCTGCCGTTAGCAGCAGCCGAAACTAGATCTTAGGGGTGGGTCCGGGTCGCTAGGGTGGTTCTCATGGCCAGTCTTGTGTACGGGGATGGCGTGGATCCGATTCATATTGAGGATCGGGCGCTCGCGCATCTGAAGATCGTTATTGCGACGAAGTTGCGTCGTAATGAGAGCTTCACGTTGTCGTGGAAGCATCCCGAGGGTGATCCGGGTGGGCGTTCGACGATCTGGATTCATCCGTCGATTCCGCTGCGGTTCACTTTCGATGAAGTTGAGCCGCCGCCGATCAGTCTCAGGTGGGTCGAGCAGCTAATGCACACCGCGAATTCGTCGGGCGGGATCACGCTCGTCGACGAAGTGCTGGATGCCCCTGAGATCGAAGCTGCTGCAGACTAGAGCAGATCCCAGCTGCCGGACAGGCCGAGTGTCAACACTGCCTGGTCGGAATCCAGTGTCACTTCTTCCTCGGTGATGATCACGTGACTGGAGGGCGTGACCAGGGAACGGACGAGTCGATCTCCTGCATCTTTGAAGCGCACGATTCTTCCTGTGCTGGCGGCGGCCACTTCTAGGTCGTCGCACAGCTGTTCCGCGTCCTGTGTCGGGGAGAGGACGAAACTTGCCCCGTCGATGGTGACAAGCGTCTGAAGTGCGGTGCGCTCGCTCATCCGACCAGGGTAGGAGCCGGTGGGTGGGATCCTAAGGGGCTTGCGTGAACAGGTCAGGCTGATGCATTATCCAGATCGCGTTCGAGGCGAGTGCCCTCGGCGGGTTCGGGGGTGAGGTACAGGCCCGTGGGCGAGCTGGCAGTGAAGGCGAGAGCATCGACCCACGCCCGATTGATTGCCGGTTGCCGGCTGCCGAAGTATTTGTACACCAGTGAACTCCCGGCATGGACCCACACGGTTGTCCGTCCACCGCCCGTACTGGCATCTTCTTTCCATGTGAACGCGAAGGGCTCACCGCGGCGGAGCTTTGCCGAGATGACGAGCTGTAGATGGCTGAGTGCCCGATCTTCGATGTCGACCTTCAGTCCGCCTTCGTAGATGAACTTTCCCATGCCGTGCACT
This sequence comes from Microbacterium sp. MMO-113, assembly GCF_037148555.1. Classification (NCBI taxonomy): domain Bacteria; kingdom Bacillati; phylum Actinomycetota; class Actinomycetes; order Micrococcales; family Microbacteriaceae; genus Microbacterium; species Microbacterium sp. MMO-113. Next base: position 23,469 of record NZ_JBBCTD010000006.1, read on the forward strand.
CCTCGGTCTTATCGCCACGGACCATGCCAGCAGGGGGAATGAAGGGATCGTCGTGACGTGAAACTTCATTGTCTCACCGATCCTTGGCGGCCTGCCTCCGTGTCTGACCGTGACGTTCATCGACGGGCAGGTGTGCTTCGGTGCGCCATCAACCGTGACATTCCTGGCGCCCGGATACGCGTCAGATCTGCATTCGAATCGGAACCGCGAGCATCCGGTACGGAGCACTCGCAGAGAAGTATCCGGTGCCCGCGGGGGCGTGGGCACCGGATACGAGGGAGCGAGATTTGTTAGTTGTCGGACAGAGCGTCCTTGACGTTCTCGCCAGCCTTCTTCGCGCTGGCCTTGGCCTGGTCGGCGTGACCGTCGGCTGTGGTCGACTTGTCGTTGGTTGCTTTGCCGACAGATTCCTTGGCTTTGCCTTTCAGATCTTCGGCAGTGTTCTTGATGTCATCTCCGATACCCATCGGATTCTCCTTTCAGCGGGCTGACAACGGGGAGTTGTCAGCGGTCGGTGGGGGTGTCGCCCTCGAGCTCGATCTCTTCCTTGCGGACCTCTGCGCTGACCTGCTCAGTGTCGGTCTTGGTTTCTGTGCCGATGCGGACACGCTCGACCGGGACCGTTTCCTTTTCGACCACGGGGCGCTCCTCCGTGAGGACGACCTCGTGCTCTTCCTCGCTGATGTCCGGACCATCTAGCGCGTCGCCGACGTTCGCCTCCGTGATGGGTTCACGCTCGAGACGAACCTCTTCGTGGCTGACGGGGACCGTGACAGTCTCCTCCTCGGTGACCACGTACTTGCGGAGGCGGGCTCGACCGGTCTCGACGCGCTCCGTGCCGACGTGCAGCTGTTCCTCGGACCGCGTCATCGCGTCGTCGGTCGTCGGACCGGAGGTGTCGTATCCGTCGGTCGATGCCACATCCCGGTCCGCGGGTGCGTTGTCGACGGGAGCGGCGCCGGTTCCGTAGTAGGTGTACAGCTCGTCCTGTTCGTTGTCGGTGAGGTCGGTGCCATCATCGATGCGAGGTGCGTCTTTGACGAAGTCTTTCCCGTACGGGACTCGAAGATCTCCGTCGACGGCGTCGGCCTGGTCCAGGGGCACGAACGATTCCGAGGTTCCGAACAAGCCCGTAGCTACGGTGGCCCAGTTCGGTCGACCGCTGGTGGGGTCAACGAAGATCTGGCCGACCTTTCCAATCTTGTTGCCGTCAAAGTCAGTGACGGTGGCTCCGATGAGGCTGGCGATGTTCTGTTCGCTGATCATGAGTGGTGCCCTTCGTTTCTGTCGTGCGGTGGATGGTTGGGGAATGTGTTGCGTCGGGAGCGTTGATCGCGAGGGTTAGCGGCCGAGTCCCACACGGTCGACCCTGCGGTGGTATCGCATCCCCGCCAGGCCTCCGAGGATCGCTCCGATCAGGGCAACAATGGCGGCGCCGACCGCGGTGAGGATGCCGGTGAGGGTGGCAGTCTCCGGGGTCACGGGAATCCGCGGGAAGCTCTGCAGGTTCGCGAGAATGTCCCACTGGGAACCGGCTATCGCGGTGACGATGGCGAGAATGATCGCGATCACGATCGCCCACAGCCACACCGCGATGCCCTGTTTGGCTCCACTGAATCGGGCCATTCGTCCGGCGACATAGCCTCCGGCGAAATAGGCGATGAGCAGGACGAGTCCGATCGCAATGGCGCTGATGATGCCGGTCGCGCCGACGTTCTCTGTCGCGGCGTCCGCGGCCTCTTCCGGGGTGGTGCCGTTGCCGAGCCCGATAGCGGCGCCGATCGCGGCGACCAGCGCGGTCAAGAGCACGGTGGTGCCCATCGCGGTCAGCCACCCGAAGAACGCAGAGCCGAACTTGAACCCGCCAAATTCTGCTTTCTCACGCTCGTGGACATCGGTGCGGAGAGTGTGATCCGCATCGACGGGAACCGCAGCGTGGGGGGAGTCTCTGTCGTACACGGGTGCTCCCGGCTCCCGGGGCTCAGGGGAATCGTTGCTGTTCATACGGCGAAAGTAAGCCGAAGGAACAGAGTGTAGGAGGTGGTTGTCTCGATGGCTTGAGGCGCGTACTGTATGCGAACTTACAAAGTAAGTCTGTGTCTGATCCCGGACTAGATACACCGTAAGTCTGCTCGGAACAAGGGTCCTGGCGAAGAAGGGGGAGTAGGTCTAAAACGGGTTCCACCGACTGTTCGGTCGGTCCGCGAGAGGAGCACTAATGTCGGACAACTATGAGACGACCAGCCCGAGCGGCTCGGGCGTGAACACCCCCGGTTCTTCGGGCAAGGTGGACGCTGCCAAGCAGGAAGCCGCCGACCTGAAAGACACGGCGGCGACGCAGGCGAAGGACGTTCTTGGCACGGCCAAGGATGAGGCTGCGACCGTCGTAGGGGAGGCGAAGACGCAGGCGAAGGATCTGTACGCGCAGACCCAGCGGGAGTTGTCGGAGCAGGCACACACCCAGCAGCAGCGTCTGGCCGGCGGCCTTCGCTCTGTGAGCAACGAGCTCGGCTCCATGGCCACCAACTCGGAAGGCAGTGGCGTCGCCAGCGATCTGGTCCAGCAGGTGTCGGGCCGTTTGTCTGCTGCCGCGACCTGGCTCGGCGACCGGGACCCTGGTTCCGTGCTCACGGAGGTCAAGCGCTACGCGCGTCGTAAGCCCGGCACCTTCATCCTCGCCGCAGCGATCGGCGGCATCGTTGTGGGACGCCTCACCCGCGCTCTCGCCGCGAACGCCTCCGACGAGAAGGACGCCGCCCCAACGCCCGCCCCAACGCCTGCTCCCGCGCCGGCACCTCGACAGGTCCACCCAGACCCGTCCGTGCCCGTCCCGGTGGGCAACGACACGGGCACCGGGACACCCCTCTACTCGCAGGCGGACGCAAGCCGTCCGGACATTCTGGGGGAGGACGGCTATGACCGACCCCACACCGTCTGAAGCGAAGGCCGCATCGACCTCGATCGGAGATCTGCTCGGAGAAGTGTCCCGTGACATTTCGACGCTGATGCGCCAGGAGGTCGCCCTCGCTAAAGCAGAGTTGAAGGACTCGGCCACGAAGTCCGCCAAGGGTGCGGGCCTGATGGGTGCAGCCGGCTACGGCGCACTGATGGCGGTGTTCTTCCTGTCCGTCGCGCTGTGGTGGGCTCTGGGAACGCTGATGGGCGGCGGCTGGTCCGGCGTTGTCGTCGCGGTCCTGTGGGCAGTCATCGCCCTGATCCTGTTCCTGGTCGGGCGCAGCCAGATCAAGCAAGTGAAGGGCGTCCCGCAGACCGTGGACACCCTCAAAGAGATCCCCGAAACGCTGAAGAGAAATGAGGAGAACCGATGAGCGATTCACCCGACGAGATCCGTGCCGACATCGAGCGGACCCGCCAAGACCTCGGCATGGACGTTGACGCCCTGGCCGACAAGGTCTCCCCGTCGAAGATCGTGGACCGACAGCTCGGCAAGGTGCGCGGTGCGTTCACCTCCGTGCGCGAGCGCGTGATGGGCGCCGCGGACGACGCCGGCTCATCACTGTCGGATGCGGGCTCTCACGCGGGAGAGCTGAAGGACCGGGCGGTCGCGAAAGCGGAAGGGAACCCGCTCGCTGTCGGACTGATCGCCTTCGGCGCCGGCCTGCTCGCGGCGTCGCTCATCCCCGCATCATCGAAGGAAAAGGACCTCGCCGCTACCGTGAAGGAGCAGGCACAGCCTCTCGTTGACGAGGTCACCGATGCGGCGAAGGAAGTCGGCGAGCATCTGAAGGAGCCGTTGCAGGCGTCCGTCGAATCCGTGAAGGCGTCCGCCCAGGACTCCGTCGCCACAGTCAAGGACGAAGCCCAAGGCGCGGTCGGCGACGTGAAAGACCAGGCTCAGCACGCTCGCGAGAACATCTCCGACAGCTGACCCCGCACGAATCGGGCGGGCCCGTCACACGACGGGCCCGCCCCTTCACGAAGGAACCTGCAATGACCAGCACAGCCCCCTCCACCCCGCGCAACGCCCCAGACCCCGAAGCATCAGGCAAGCCCGATTCCCCAGACGATCTGCACAAGAGGTCCTGGAAGTACGTGTTGCGCAAGACGATCCGCGAGTTCTCCTCGGACCAGTGCACGGACATCGCTGCGTCGCTGACGTACTACGCGGTGCTGTCGCTCTTCCCTGGCCTGATTGCGATCTTCTCGCTGCTGGGTGTCTTTGGGCAGGGAAAAGCCGCCAGCGATGCGGTGCTGGGAATCATCGAGCAGGTCGCTCCCGGCGACACGGTTGACACGATCCGCGGGCCGATCGAGCAGATCGCGGAATTCCCCGGTGCCGGATTTGCCCTCGTCACCGGCATCCTGCTGGCCATCTGGTCAGCATCCGGGTACGTGGGAGCGTTCAGCCGTGCGATGAACCGGATCTACGAGATCGAAGAGGGCCGGCCGTTCTGGAAGCTGAAGCCCGCCCAGCTGCTGGTCACCGTCATCACCATAGTGCTGCTCGTGATCGCCGCGATCATTCTTGTCGTCTCCGGCTCGGTCACCAAGGCGATCGGCGACGCACTCGGCATCGGCGACGTACCCCAGACGATCTGGTCCATCGCCAAGTGGCCGTTGCTCATATTCATCGTGGTGTTGGTCGTCGCGATCCTCTACTACGCCACCCCAAACGCGAAGCAGCCGAAATTCCGGTGGATCAGCATGGGCGCCCTGCTGGCAATCATTGTGCTCGCCTTCGCCACCGCAGCCTTCGGGTTCTACGTCGGCAACTTCTCCAACTACGACCGCACCTACGGCTCCCTCGCGGGAATCATCATCTTCCTGCTCTGGCTGTGGATCGCCAACCTCGCCCTGCTGTTCGGGGCAGAGTTCGACGCTGAGCTCGAGCGCGGCCGCCAACTGCAGGCCGGCATCGCAGCGGAGGAGGACATCCAGCTCCCGCCACGCGACACGCGCAAGAGCGACAAGGCCGCCGCAAAGGAGCAGGAGGATGTCGAGAAGGGCCGAGAGATCCGACAGAACGTGGACCCGGACGATGACACAGCCGAGGACACCACCACTCGAGGAACGCCTCGGAAACGCTGACGTCTGCCCGGCCTTGGGCGCTCACGTCATGTCTATTGGGTCAGCTCTCGGGCGAGACGGTCGAGGAGTACTTCTAGCGATACCTCGAACTCTTCGTCGGAGCGATCCTCGCTCAGAAGAGCCCGTAGCCGCAGGACCTCCGGCGCGTCCTGCAAGCTGATGCTGCCGTCGCGCTCGGGAATATCCGCGCCTCCTTCGTCCAGCGGTTCTTCCACCGGGCCCGTCTCAGCCCCCCGGACCGCGGACTCCAGCAAGAGTTGACCCAGTAGGAAACTACTGAAGGCACGGTACGCATCCACCGCTTGAGCGTCGGTGAACCCATGCCCCAAGAGGGCGCTGAGGAACGTGTTCACCACCTCGACGCTACGAAGCGGCGGGCGCAGCCAAGGGGCCGCGGGATGACGGGTCGCCACCAACGGAAACGCCTGCGGATGATCGATCGCGATCTGACGCACCTTATGTGCGACATCCTGCAGAAAGCCTTGCCAATGCTCTGTCAACTCGTCATCCAGGTCCGATGTCAACTGGCCGAGGAGCAGGGCGATCACACCCTCGAGTAGATCCTCACGCCCGTGCACGTACCGGTAGAGAGACATCGCCTCCACGCCCAACTCCTGAGCGAGCGAACGCATCGAGAGCCCCTGCGCACCTGAGCGATCAATCTGGTCCAGAGCAGTCTCGATAATGAGTTCGCGGCTCAGGCGGCCAGCCGATGACCCTCTGGACTCCCGGCTGGATTCCTTTGACATGACGTGCCATCCCTCCCACCGGTCAAAGCACGCACGCTATCCGTGAATGCGGATAGGACCGACCGATGTATGCCCACGGTAGACCCGCTTACGTTGTAAGCAGGGCTACCGACCCCCGCGCTGTCCGAGACTCGCCGCGCGACTCCGACCACTAGACGGGTTGAGCTCGATTGGCGGACCAGAGAGAGTGCTTCGGTCGTAGGCGATAGTCGGGAGCGTCAGTTGTCCCCGTCGGCGGCTTCGTCTTCTTCTGGGTTAAAGTGCGAAGGCGAGTCGGAGAGGCCTGCGGCTACCCCGTCGGGGTTCGTGGGGATGGTGTTGTCTTCCCCCAGGCCCCCGGGCTTGACTGTCCCATCGGAATCGTTGGTCGGAACATCGGTGTCGGAGTGCTCACGGCTCGAAGCATTGCTATCGTTCGTCATCGGCTTCTGCTTTCACTATGTCCTGTACTGCAAGAGACGGCAAGAATACCTCCTGCGACACGTTAGTTAGCACCCCACTGCCTATGAACCCAGGTCACGGTCGACCGAGGTTGGGAATTTCGCCACGCCTCAGCGTCAAGACGGTCTCACGACGCCGCGACTCAAGTCGGACGCTAGCGTCGACTGCTGCGCATGACCCGGTATCGGGACTAGGCCCGCGATGCTCCGGCCCGTCGGGATAGTTGCCGACCGAAAACGATCGTTTGCGGCTGGCCGTATGTTGAGTGCTCGGTTTAGCCGCCGGTAACGCTCACCGAAAAATGGTTCTGGCAGGGTGTTTCGGTGGGTGGTGAATCGAATCGGGCGCGGAAGCTCGAGCATCAGCGAGTTCGTGTCTTGCGCATGTGGGGTTCTTGGAGTGTGCTTCTTCTACTCGGTTTTTCGATTCGTCATAGACGGAGTGGTTGCATCGTCCCCCTCCTTGGTGCCCACTCCGAGCGGGGTGCCTCGACCTGTATGGCGGGCACCCCGTGCTTCACGCGCACCCAGTCACAGGCGGACACCGCCGCCGGTGGCTCTCCGCGTGACGATCGTGATCGTGTCGGGGAGGCTGATGACTTTGCCGGAACGTTCGTTCGAGCGGGGCAGATGACGACGCGTGTGCGGGATACTGGTGATGCACACGGCAGGAAGGTCGATCATGGGTAAGTTCACGTACGAGGGCGGTCAGAAGGTCGAGATTGAGGACCGCGCTCTGACCCATGTTCAGCTCGTGATCACGGCGAAGCTGCGCCGCGGGGAGCCGTTCCCGTTCACCTGGCGGGACGATGTCAGCATCGGTGGGGGCCGGACGACGGTGTGGATCCATCCGGGTAGCAATCTCGTGTTCAAGTTCTTCGGGAGCCGCACACCCCCGGTCAATCGTGCGTGGGTGGACGCGTTGGCGTTCACGGCGAATTCGCCGTCCGGCCTCTACATGGTCCCAGAGCCGGCGGAGGGTACGAGGTTGGACCAAGAGTTGGCTCCTGCCTCAGCATGACGTGATCGCGCAACCCTATTTGTCATGGTCCCTGGCGGTCGTACCGTGCTGGGTATGCGGGAACGGACGGTGGAGCAGACGCACGTGAGCATAGATGGCTCTCTTTTCGTGCTTTCCCCGTCGCAGGATGTCGACGAGTTGTGTGAGCAGCTGGAAGCTGCCGTGGCGACGGCGGGACGGGTCGTGCGGTTCGCGACGATCGATGGCCGCCAGGTGAGGGCCCTCATTACTCCGCGCAGCCGTGTCGTCATCACGGATGAGAACGTGACGTTCGACTCCGACGATACGGTGCTGTCGCTGGGCGCGTCGGGGAACTGGGATCTGCTTTAGGCGTTGTTGGCCTCGAGCTCGGGTGTTTCCAGGACCTCGTCGACGAGCATGATCCCGCCGCTGGAGTTCGCGGTGTGCATGAGCTGCTCTACCCACTTCACGTTGATCTGGGGTGCTTCGGGTTCATCGAACACGAACCGCAGCGGGATCGAGGGGTGAACCCAGATTGTGGAGCGCCCGCCGGGCTCTCCTTCGGGGTGCCTCCACGAGAGAGTGAACGACTCGTTGCGGCGGAGCTTGGTTGCGATGACGATCTTCAGGTGTGCGAGAGCGCGGTCATCGATGTGGATCTCATCATCGGATGCACCGTAGTGAAGAGTCGCCATACGCTCACCATAGCGGCAGACGTGGCCGGCGCCGCACGAAATCGCGCCGTCAAAAACCAAGGTGCGTCAGGCGGCTCGTGACCAGAGAGAGCCGTGTTCAGTGAACTGGGACGGGGGTGGGTGGTCGGGTGGTTGCTGAAGACTCTGGGGGAGGGAGAGCAACCGCCCGACCGCGTCGAAGATACCGGTCCCCAGGAAGGTGCCCCCACCCATCGATGTCGCAGACGCGAAGCAACAGTCCCATCTTTCCCCAGGTCGCGCAAGACAATCTTTGAGTAGGAGCGGCGCAGTGAGGCCTGTTCAGGGGAGTTGGTCGAGGACGAGTTCACCTCGCGAAGCGACGTGTTCCATCATCTTTTCGATCCGCGCGGGGTCGCTAGGCTGTAGCAGTGCGTCGTCGAAGGAGAAGATGAGGGGGATGCTCGGATGCATCCAGATCGTCAGACGGCTGGCCGGGACCTCATCGCGGGGGAGCCACGTCATCATGAAGCTTTCCTGGCGGCGCAGCTTGGTCCCGATCACGATCTTCAGCTGCGTGAGAGTCTCGTCGTCGATCTGAATCGGCGGCCGGGAGCTGTTGTATTCGAGTGTTCCCATGACGTGAACCTACTCGCTTCTTGCGGACATGCGAATGGGGGTGTGGCACAGTGCAGGGATGGACCTCCCTCACTCCCGTGCTGTCCCCGTCAGAATCGGGGTCGTGGGGGTGGGCCGCATGGGGGAACCGATCTCCCGGACGTTGACTGGCTCTCACTTGGTACAGGTCTTCGATGCGGATCCGGTCCGGACGACGACGGCGCCGGACCTGGCGTGGGCGGACTCCCTGCAGGAACTCGCTGCCGCATCGGACGTCCTTGTCACGGTTCTTCCCGGGCCGGTTGAGCTGCGCCAGGTCATGGTCGAGGTGCTTCCGCTGCTGCCTCCCGGCGCGCTCTGGCTGGATCTCACCTCCGGTGATCCTGCCGTCACCCGGGATCTCGCAGCCCATGCGGCACAGCATGACGTGTTGGTGGTGTCTGCGCCGATGGGCGGATCGGTCGACGAGGCCGCGCAGAGTACGCTCGTGTTCTTCGTCAGCGGCGAGGAGGTCGCACTCGCCCGGGCGCTGCCGATCCTGGAGGCTCTCGCGAAAGATGGTGGCATCCGGCGAGCCGGGGCACGCGCGGAGGACGGCCAGATCGTGAAGCTGCTCGCCAACGGACTCTGGTTTGCCCACGCGGTCGCGGCCGCAGAAGCACTCCTGATCGGCCAGGCCCTCGGCATCTCGCCCACCGAACTTCACCATCTTCTCCGGGACAGTGCGGGTGGGAGCCGGTTCCTCGACGAGCATGCCGGCCGACTTCTCGACGGCGACTACCTCACCACTTTCGGGGTCGACCGGGTCGTGGAAGAGCTCGACACCATCAGCACCATGGCCCGCACTGCGCAGGTCGCCACTCCGGTGCTCGATGCGTCCTCGAGCCTGCATCACGCAGCCCTTGACCACTTCGGACCGGAGCTGGGCGAATTGCTGGCGGTGAAGTTGCTCGAGCACCGTACGGGGCGTCAATTGCGCACCGACTGACGCTGAAGCGATGTGACGCCTGAAAGTGCAATCTGGCGGCCTTACTACCGGATGCCGCGCGCCGGATCAACCCCTCTTCCGGTGATCCGGGAGCGCACTATCTTCGGCCTACCGGAGGTGTTCCCCAGCATCTTCCGGGTACTACCGGTGGCCCCTCACGGACCCCAGCCCTCGTGGAGGTCGCCGGACCCTTCTAGGGGTTTGCGGATAAAAGTCGATCCCCCTCATGCGCGGGGGCGTATGAGGGGGATCGACTTTCACTCCGCGCAAGCGGAGGGCACGCGCTGACTGCTCCCGGTATCCCCAGATCCCGGTCCACCGACTCCCCAGAAGTGGTGCCAGAAAGCGCAGCCCACCGTCGGGAGACCTCACCATCCTGTCAGGCCGGGGCCGCCGGGGCACGTCCGCTGGGGTGCGGCTACAAAGATGCGTCACACACGCCGATGTGGACTTGTAGCTAACCCACTATAGACAAACGTCTAGGTCCGAACTCGCTGCTGTTGGACTCCAATTTGCAGCGATGGAACGCCTGGGGGTGTTGCTCGCGAACCAGCAGTGGGACGCTAAGTGTCTCCGCATCGCTGCCAATCCGGTTGCGATCACGGGCGCTGTCGCCCGGGGAGACAGAGCAAAGGCGCACCATGGGCACGTTCATCTACGAGGGGCATCAGAAAGCGGAGATCGAGGACCGTGCCCTCATACACCTGCAGCTCGTTATCACCGCGAAACTCCGCCGAGGGGAACCCTTCCCCTTCACCTGGCGAGAGGACATGAGTGTCGGTGGCGGCCGCACCACGGTGTGGCTGCACGAGCACAGCTCGATCACCTTCAAGTACCACGGCCGCCGGCAGCCGCCCATCAACCGGGCTTGGACGGACGCACTCGCTTTCACCGCGAACGCCCCCACCGGTCTGTATCTGACACCCGAGCCCCACGAGGGGACACACTTCGACCCCGGGACAAGCGCTCCAGCCCTCGCCTGAGCTGAAAGTTCAGGCTCTCGGTCGACGTCGCCGTGGGCCGCATCGGGTGAACGGACAGCTGCAACACCTCTTCGAGTCGGCACTCACTCGACGAGAACGACGGCTCACCAACGACCCGAGAAAGAGTCACGATTGGCGAGCCGCCGTAGCGACAACGATTATTGCGAGTCTTCCCCCGAAGACGGCTAGCGGTGTCAATAGCTGAGTCTACGGGGCTCAGACCAACCACCTCAGCGATGGAATACACGGCCTGGTCAGCGCACGCTCAAGAGCGTCTTTCTGAATGATCGTTCTTGCACGCACTTTTGAATTATCGATCAAGTGGCCGTAGTGGCACCCGCCGAAAACGATCGTTTTCGGCGGGCTCGTCGACATCGACGACCAGGTGCACGACACGCCGATAAACGATCCGCCGAAACCCCCTGCCGAAACCGAAACGCGCCGGAACATCGGCAGTACCGTTTTCGGCATGGCACACGAAGTCGGCTACGCCCGAGTCTCCAAGCGTGAGCAGAACCCGGACGCGCAGGAGGCCGAGCTGCGCGCCGCCGGCTGCGAACGAGTGTTCGTCGATCACGGCGAATCCAGCCGCGTCGCGGACCGCCCGCAGTGGCTTGCCTGCCTCGACTACCTCCGGCCGGGGGACACCCTGAAAGTGCGCCGCCTCGACCGGCTCGCCGGCAGTGAGCGCATCCTGATCGAGACGTTGCAGGACCTCGACGCCCGACAGGTCAACATCGTCAGCCTGACGGAGCCGATGATCGACACCACGACACCGATGGGCCGCGCCCTCTACGGCATCGTCGCCGTGTTCGCGCAGCTCCGCGTCGACACGATCCGAGAGAACACGACCCGCGGCCTGGACTACGCCCGCAGCCAGGGCCGCGTAGGCGGCCGGCCAAGCGTAATGACCCCCGAGCGGATCGCAACGGCGGAGCGCATGCGGGCCGAGCATCAGAGCTGGGAGAGCATCGCGCGCGTGCTCGGAGTCGGAGCCACCAGCGTGCGTCGTGCCCTCGATGGGAGAGTTGCGGGGTGACCTTCCTCGACGACTTCATTCCGCAGCTCCTTGCCACCCTTATCGGCGGCGTCATAGGCGTGTTCGGGGTCTGGTGGGCGTTCCGCCTGCAGAGACGTGCTGCCGCCCGTGACGACGTAGACCGAGCTGTCGAGAACCTTCTCATCCGGATCTCGGATCACGTCGAGGCCGTCGAGGCCTATAACTCCGAGTTCAACATGATGCGCTGGGACGGGACCGACAAGCTCGGACGGACTTTCCCCCACGCAGCGCCAGTCTCGATCGCTGTCGAACTCTTGCGCATTCGAACTAGTGATGAGGATCGCGAGATAGCCGATCTGCTGGGCGCGACCTGGAGTCACGTCGCACATTCCACGCGCGTCAACCGAGCAAGTGCCGCCGGCCATATGGCTACCGCGATCACACGTTGGCGACTGGGAGAGCCCCGGGACGCGGTTGCAGACAGCCTCGAAACGGCGCGACAGCTCTCCCTTCCGGACGATGAGGTCGAGGTCACATCCGACGAGGACTGATAGCGCTATCTATCATCCTTTGATAGAATGTTCTATAGGAGGTGGTCGTCATGACGATCGCAGAGGTTCCGGCCGAGGCGCGCGCGGCAGTGCTCGCGCGCCGCCGGAAGGAGATGGACGAGCTGGACTACCGGCGCGAGCTGCGCCGCCTGGACCAGCGTGGGTACAGCCAGCGAGAGATTGCCAAGTGGCTCGGTATCGCGCAGCCGTCCGTGCTCAGCGCGCTCCGCACCGCGGCGAAGGTGTCGATGCCGCTGGACGGATTCTCGGGCGCGACTCCCTACGAGATTTGCCAGCGCTACGCTGCAGGCTTCATCGACCGGGCGCAGCTCGTCGACGAGCTCACGCGATTCCCGTACGTGAAAGGCGGGCAGACGGACGGGTATGACTCGTTGATCGTCGACCCTGCCGGCACATGGTCGGAGGTCAGCGACGCCGCCCGTCGTGGGCTCATCGAGGATGACGTCTACGAGGAAGTGTTCAACCGTCGGCACGGGCTCGAGCAGGAGCCCCGCACGTGCTCGTCGACGGCGGACTACAGCGGTATCTCTCAGTTCGAGTTCCACATCACTGAGCGCATGACAACGGACGACGCGTACGACACGTTGATGCGCGACGCCGAGGTCGTGGATCTTTCAGCTCGCGAGGTCCCAAACCAGGCGCGACGGGACACGTAGCGCGTGGTTTCCGATGCAGTCGCTCGCCACATGCACACGGTGCGCGAGCTGTCCAAGCCTGGACAAGCACTCGCGCCTAACGCGGCCACAGCGACGACGAACAACCCCGCCTGGTGGATCGAGGGCGAAGTCACGCCGTCGCGTCGACGGCTGCACACGCGCCTGCTCCAGGAGGCCCGTGACGCCGCTCCCGACGTCGAGCAGCAGCGCCGTGCGATCGTGCTTGCCGGCCCTCCCGGCGCCGGCAAGAGCACCGTCCTGGCCGACGTGCTTGGCGAGCATCGGGGCAAGTACCTTGTGATCGACGCGGACGAGTTCAAGCGGTCCCTCCTGCGCGAGGCGCAGGCGGATGGGAGCTACGACCAGTGGCTCATGCCCGACGCCATTCGGGAGCGCGAGGCGCAGGGGGAGAGGTTCTACCCGCTGGAGCTGGCATCCCTCGTGCACGAGGAATCGTCCTACCTCGCCAAGAGCTTGCGAGCGGACGCGATCGCCGCGGGCGACAACATCGTGATCGACACCGTTCTCAGCAACGAAGCCGACGCCCTCGCGCTCGGGCAGCGACTCACGGACGCCGGCTACGACGTGCGCGTGATCGACGTCGAGGTGCCCTACGAGCTGTCGGAAGAGCGCATCCGTGGTCGCTGGGAGCACGCCTACACGACCGCCCTGGAGGGCGGTGACTCGCTCGGCGGCCGATGGGTTCCCAGCGAGTACGCGCGCGACGTGTTCGACGGACCTGGCGGCCGGTCGAAGCCGGAGGCCGCAGCACGCGCGCTGGCCGAGCAGTGCCCGTCAGTCGGTCGCTACCGAGTGTTCCGCACGACGGCCGAAGAGGCGCGCGCAGCGGACGCCGAGGGGCGTGCTGCGCAGGCGACGGTCGAGGTCGACAAGTCCCGCAGCTCGCGCAGCGCCGCGCTCATCGACACGGCCGTGGCACGCACGCAACAGCGTGCCGCAGTCGCACGTCCCAGCGCCGCAGATCGCGGACCATCTGTGAACGGTCCAGAGCGGGCCTAGCCGTTCTTCCCCCTTGTCCTGATAACAGCCCAACCACACGAGAAAACCCCCTGTCAGGGGTGAGGCTCCGCCTCATCGCGAAGCGACGCGCAGCGCCCTTGACAGGGGGTTTGCTCGTGTCACCATCCGGGCATCAGGGGGAGGGGGATACCCACAGTGAGACGGTGTGAATAGCGCGGGCTCAGGTGTTGTTGTCTGCCGCGGCAGCATCGGCGGCAGCGTTGCGCTCAGCAACGGTGCTGCGAGCGGCGCGCTTACGGGTGCGCTGCTTCTTGTCGGGCTCATCGAAGCCGATCTTGCGCAGCTCGACGTCGGTCCATCCGGCCGACAGCGCGGCGTTGTAGCGTCGCACGTCCGCGCGCTCGGCGTCGCTCACGAGCGTGGCCAGCTCGCGCTCCAGATCGGCGCGGCGACGGTCGGCATCGGCGCGCACGTCGACGACGTTCTGACGCGCCTCCGCGAGGCCACGAATGGTGCTTAACCGCTCCTGCTGGAGCTGGTTGGCTCGTGCTTCTGCTTCTTCAACGGAGAGTATTTTAGCCATATCCACAGTGTATGTATCGGTTCCGTCAAACACCAGAGCGCGCGCAGCGCGGGGAAGCTCCGAAGCGGCGCAGCCGCTTCCACCCCCTCCTGTCGTCGGTGGCGGTCTCTGTGGAGTCCCAGACGGAGCAAGCTATACAGCTACCCGGGGTAACTGGGGCTTGATCCTCGACACGGGGTCGCGGATGCGTCACACTAGACGTGTGGTCCCCGTTCGGGGTCGCTGCGCTGGCATCAGAAAGGCGGTGTTGTTATGGCGAACGAGTCGCCGGAACGCCGCACGCCCAGGGGTCGGCGTCGTGCGAACGTCCCAGGGGGACGCACGAAGCGGCACGAGGTATGGGTGTCGCCCGAGGAAGAGGGCGAGCTGTACCGTCGTGCGCTTGCGCAGAACGTAACGATCCCGCGCTACCTCTACGAGTGCGCGATGGCACCGGAGACGGGCGAGACGGCGACAGCGCGGCGTGAGCAGCTTGCAGATCTGTTCCGGCTGCACCGTTCCCTCGCGAGCGTCGGGAACAACCTCAACCAGATCGCGCGTGCGACCAACGCTGAGGGGTTTGTACCGGTCGAGCTGCGCGACGAGCTGCGGCACACCATTGCCGCGGTGCGTCGTACGGCGGAGCAGATCGACGAGGTAGTGGATCAGCTCGGAGTCCGCGCATGATGCCGAACGTCGTGCGCGGCGATCGCATGTCTGGATTGCTGACGTACCTCGCGGGCGCTGGACGTCACAACGAGCACACGGAGCCGCACGTCGTCGCGGGCGATGACGCGATCATGGCGTGGCACGCGGACACCGAGCTTGGGCGCGATTCCGCCCTGGCGATCGCGCGCCACCTGGACCGCACCAAGCAGGCGTTCGGCACGGAGGTTTCCGGCGGTCACGTGTGGCACTGCTCGCTGTCGCTGCGCGCCGAAGAGGGCATGCTCACCGACGACCAGTGGAACGCGATCGCGCGCGACTTCGTGACGCTGATGGACTTCGATGATGCCGAAGGGACGAAGGCTCCGACGCGATGGGCCGCTGTCCGTCACGGCGTCAGTCAGAACGGCAACGACCACATTCACATCGTGGTCAACCTCGTGCGCGAGGACGGCACGAAGGCGAGCGTTCACAACGACTTCCACCGCGCACAGAAGGCAGCGCGCGCCCTGGAGCAGAAGTACGGCCTGGAAGAGCTGGAGTCGGCATCCGCTGACCGGTCGACGCGAGGCTACGACCCGGCCGAGCAGGAGGCACAGGCGCGTTCGCGGGCCGAGTGGAAGTACGATCGCGCGCGCCGCGACAGCGACGAGCTGATGCCGTCGTGGGAGCAGCTTGCACCCACTGATCGACAGGCCCGCATCGCCGCGGAGAAGAGCACGGATCAGCCCCGGTACGCGCTCGCTCGCACCGTCCGCGGCTGCGCCACCGCGGCCGAGAGCGAAGGCGAGTTCGTGCGTCGCATGCGCCGTTCGGGCCTCATCGTGCGGCCGCGGTTCGCGGAGGGCACGCAGGACGTCATCACCGGCTACAGCGTGGCCCGTCGACCGGAGGCCGGCGAACGGCCCATCTGGTACGGCGGCGGACACCTGGGCCGTGACCTGACGCTGCCGCGACTGCGCGCGGAATGGCCCGATACTCCCAGCGGTGCGACGGATGCCGCGGCCGAGTGGAACGCCGCGTACCGCGGCCGTCGCGTCGTGCAGCCTGGACGCGAGGCGGCCGAGGTCGACCCGCAGATGTACGAGCAGATGAACGCCGAGCTGGGCGAGCTGCGCGAACGGCTGCGTGGCGTTCCCGTCGAGGATCGCGAGACGTGGGCGCGTGTCGCACGGCACACGGCAGGAGCGTTCGCCGCATGGTCGAACGCGATCGAGAACGAGCCGGGAGATCTCGCCCGAGCGTCCGACATTCTGTCGCGATCGGCACAGACGTGGCGCACGCCGATCAAGCCGAAGCCGACCAGCATGGGGTCGCTCGCCGGCACGGCGATGCTTCTCGCGTCGGGTGCCCGTGGCGGGAAGGGGCTTGCTGCGCAGGTCATCATGATCCGCCAGCTCGCGAACCTCGCGAAGGCGGTCTACGACGCCGCCCGAGCAAACGGTGAGCTGCGCCAGGCTCAGGCAATCCGTGACGCCGAGCGGGAGCACCTGCGCACCGTGCACGCCCGCCTGGAGGCGTACGCATCGACCGCACCGGCACAGGCACCGGCGCTCACGGTCGACCCCGAACTGGAGGCGATGAAGCAGCGCATCAGCGCCGGCCGCACAGACGTCAACAAGATCGGTTCGCCGCTGCCGACCGAGCTGCCCGCCCGCCCGCGCGTGAGCCAGAGCGTGAAGCAGCCGGAGCGCGGCCCCGAGCGATAGGAGGGTACGGAAATGGTGGACACAGACGGAATCGAAGAGAGCCTGGAGGGCATGGCGCGCGTCGCCGTCACGGCCGGCGCTCGGCTCGGTGAACAGCTCAGCCAGGCGATCGCACAGCGCGCCCGTGAGCTGGAGGCGCGCGCGGCCACCGAGGCCCGCGACCTGCGCGACCGGTTCGAGGCCGAACGCGCCGCCGCGGTGGCCGAGGTCCGGCAGGTGCACGGGGCGGAGTTCTGGAACCAGAACGATCCGCAGCGCATCGGACAGACGTTCGCCACGGCGCGCGCCTGGCGCGACTTCGAGCCCGAGGCTCGCAGCGCCGAGGACCGCATGAAGGTCGAGCTGCACGAGCGCTACGGGATCGTCACCGATGCGCTCGGCGGTGACCCGGCGAAGGTGCAGGAGTGGGTCGCACGGCTGGAGGCGGAGCGCCTCGACCGGCTTGCCCAGGAAGAGCGGCGTAAGGAGCAGGAGGACCGCGCAGACGCCGCCGTGACCCTCAGCGAGGCCGACCGGCTCGACGCTCAGGCGGCACAGGCTGAGGCGGCCGCGCAGCACGAGCCAGACCCGGCCGAGCGCGACGCCGCGGCGTCCCAGGCCGGCGAGCTGCGCGAGGCCTCCACGGACGCCCGTTCGGAGTCCACGCAGGACTACGACAGCGCCGGTCGACGAGCTGCGCGCGCGGCCGAGCTGGAGGGCAAGCAGATCGACCAGGAGACGGTCGCGACGCGCATGCGCGCGGACGTCAGCCAGGGGCGGCCGGCGTCCGAGGCCGTGAGCGCCGGCAAGGCCGCGAAGGCGCGCAAGACGCGCATCGGAGCCAGCGCGGGACGCACGCAGCAGCTCGGTCGCTGAGAGCACGAGAGAGGGGCGCCACCCGTGGGTGCGGCCCTCTCTCGTTGCGTCAGGAGGTCGGTGTCACTCGCTCGTCGACGAACAGCCCTTCGGGTGGCTCCACGTGCGTCAGCGGCTTGCCGTAGTCGATCGCGTCGGGGGAGCCGTGGAAGGGGCCGTCGTCGGCCATGAGCACCCGCATGTGGTGGTCAGCGTGATCGCGCCACCACACGGACATGCCCGTTGCCGGGTCGAGGCGCAGGTGCTCCCACGCCCGCCAGAGCGCTTCGAGGCGCATCACGGCCTCGTCGTGCTTCCACCACTCGCCCGACCACCACGGCGCGAGGCGGCCGCTGGTCTTGCGCCGGTAGGCGTGCCGGAGGAACTGGTCGACGAACTCGCTGACGTTGCCGTAGACGAGCTGCGGGCCGGGTCCCGGCGTCTCGGTGCCGGCGTCGTCCGTCGACGCCTCAGAGCCGCCGTCAGCGGCCGGCCACGACGTCTCTTCGTCGTCGTCCCACTCACCCAGACCGCTCATGCTGCACCCTCCTGCTCGAGCTGACGTGCGACGGTGACGACTTCCGCCTCCGCCTCCGCGATCGTCCGCGTGCCCTGCGGATCGTGCGCCTTGATCGAGGCGCGCACCTTCTCCGCGAACGGGCCCGTCATCCAGGGCTTCGTGCGGATCAGTGTCGGCCGCGAACCCGATGCGATCACCACGGCGCGACCCTTTGGCATAGCGCCGAGCTCCGAGACGTCCAGCGTGCGCTCCCGCTGCACTTGCTGGGACACCGAGCGGTGCCCGGTCCCGGACGACACCGACGTGCGCACGCGATCGTGCTCACCGATCAGCCGGGACAGATCCTCCAGGAACGCTGTCTCGGAGACACCGCCGCCGTAGCACTTGATGTTCGAGGCCGACCAGAGCTTGCGCATGCCGGACTCGCCCCACACGTCGACGCCCTGCGACCACGACTGCAGGATGGTCATGAGGACGATTCCCCGGCTGCCGTAGTGGCTGTAGAGGTCGGGGAGCGTCCGCCACCGGCACACGTTCGCGGCCTCGTCGAGCACGCCCAGGAGCGGCGTCGAGAGACGTCCGCCAGGCGAGTGCACGGCCAGTTCTTCGGCGGCCTCCACCACGGCGACGGTGAGCGCCGTCACGAGCGGGCCGGCGGTGCCGCGGCCCTCCTTGGACAGGCTGTAGAGCGTGCCCCCCGCGCGCACGAACGCGGCCGGATCGAACGTCGGCCGCGTGTCGCCCAGCTCGGGAACGATCCACCGCACGATCGTGCGGTTGGTCAGGCACGCCGCCATTTGCTGCGCCGTGCCGTAGATGCCGCCGCGCTGCTTGTCCGGTGCGTTCACGACGCCAGCCACCTGGTCGGCGGTCAGGTCGAAGCCATGCGACTCCAGGATGCGCACCGGCTCCTCCTCGCTCGGGCGGGTGAGCCACCGGTACACGTCCGTGATCGGGCGCTGGTCGAGAGCTGCGGCGAGCAGCAGACCGGCCAGGAGGTCTTGGCCAGCCGGGTCGAAGTAGGCATCCGTCTTGGCTCCCGGTTCACGGCTGCCCGCGGCGAAGTGCTCCGCGAGCTTGGCTGCGCGAACCTCATCGGTGACGTAGCTGAGCGGGTTCCAGTACCAGGTCGGTTCCTCCAGCGCGATGCCCTGCGGATCGAATACCCACACCGGGCCGCGCTCGGCGCGGACGTCGCGGGTCGCGTCCACGACGTCGCGCTTGTTCGACGTGACGAGCGCGGCGCCCGGTGCGTCGAGGATCGCCGGCACGGCCCGCGAGGTGGTCTTACCGGTACGCGGCCCCCAGATGTCGATATGCATGTCCTCCCAGGAGGCGAACAGCGGCCTGCCGCTGAACAGGTGCGTGCCGATCGGGACGCCGGCACTGTCAGCGACGCCGAGCCGCTGCGCGGTCGCGCGGGCCGACTTCTCGCTCAGCGCCTCCACGTCCCGACCGATCCCCATGTAGCGGGAGGCCGAGTCGACGCGCGTGCGGTTCTTCTGACCGCCGTGGCGCAGCCAGAGGTAGAACGCGACCAGGAGCAGCGCCGCGACGGCGAAGCCGACCGCGATCCACGTCGACGCCGGCAGCCACTCGATGCGGCCCCGGAACAGGTCGATAACGACCTTGAAGGGGTCAGAGGGCAGCGTGTCGGCGGTGCCCGCCCACTGGTGGGCGAGGGTGACCGACGTCCACGCTCCGACGCCCAGAACGGCCGCGCCGCCCGCGATGACGAGGACCGCGAGGCTCTGGCCGGACATGCCCGCGGGATCGCGGCGGCGGTTGTTGGGCTGGCTCATGCGACGGCCTCCTCAGCGTGCGCGCGGCGGCTGCGGCGGCCGACACGAGACTGGTCGTGCCAGAGCTTGTTCGTGTCGCTCACCTGGAGCTCCACGGACGTCAGCTCGACGTTGACGGGGATGCCGGGGCGGCCGCCGACCTTAACGAGGAACTTGCCGCGGCCGGGAGGCTCGGCCTCGCGTCCGGTTGCCGGGTCCCACTCGGGCGGGTCCTGCCAGCCGATGAGTAGTTCCTGCTCGGCGTTCGAGAACGGCACAGCGCTCGTGAGCTGCGGCATTTCTGCGGACGGTAGACCGCCGCAGATGACCATGCCGGAGCGCTCCACGAAGCCCTTGGCCTTCATCCGGTCGTCCTCGCTGGGGAGGGCGAGAAGATCGCTCATCGTGTGCGAAATCATCGCCATGCCGACGCCGCGCTGACGGTTCAGGCGCGTGAGCGCGTCGACGCGATCGACCATGCCGCGGCCGGCGCGCAGCGCCCGCCACAGCTCGTCGAGGATGACGAAGTAGTGGCGACGCGGCTCCAGACCGGCGTCCGCCAGCGCGTTCGCGACGTTGACGGTTCCGAATCCAGCGCTCCAGCACGCCAGCAGGGTCGCGGCCTGGAGGTCCATGTCGGAGTCATCGATCGCGCTCACGTCGTAGACCACGGGGCGGTCCCGACGCATCGGGTTCGTCGTCGGGCGAGCGAACGTCTCACCGAGGCGGCCGCCGCCGACGAGGCCGATCAGAGAGGCCTCCAGGTGCTCGGTGATCGCCTTGTACTTCTCGTCGATGCCGCGATCCAGCGCGACCTCTCGGACCTCCTTCGGGCCGTCCTGGATGACTCGCAGGAGGTCGCCCAGCACGGGCACGCCGTCGTGGTTCTCGTCGAGCCACTTCAGTGCCCGGTCCAGGATCGTCTCTTCGCGGTCGGTCGGCGGTTGCTGCCGGATGATCGTCAGGAGCGCGGAAACGATCGTGTGCCGCCGCCCGTGGGCGTCGGCCATGACCTGAGCTGCTTCCTTCTCGAAGCCCTCTTCCCGCAGCCGTGCGGCCGCCTCCACGGCCTCCCCAGGATCGAGGACGTTCAGATACCCGCGGCCGTGGCCGAGGGTGATGATCTGCCCGCCCATTGCGTTGATGAGGTCGACGTAATCCGGCTTCAAGTCGCCCAGCACGAGCGGCATCACGCCGTAGCCGGCGAGGCCCGTGGCCATGCGCCGGATGATCGTCGACTTGCCGAGTCCGGGCTTGCCGAGCA
>NZ_JBBCTD010000007.1:0-29837 GCF_037148555.1 Microbacterium sp. MMO-113
CTCAGAAGTCCCAGTCGTCGTCTTCCGTGGCCTCGGCCTTGCCGATGACGTAGGAGGAGCCCGAACCGGAGAAGAAGTCGTGGTTCTCGTCCGCGTTCGGGGAGAGCGCCGCCAGGCTGGCCGAGTTCACGTTGGTGAAGCTGCAGCGAAAACAGCCTCGCAGCCCAGGTTCACTCAAGGTGAGCGAAGAGGACGTCGACCTCGTGAAGATCCTCGCGGTCCCTGTTCGACCATTCACGACGGTCGAAGTCGTCGTCCGGGTCGGGCTCCCATACTTCATTCAACCGCTCGCGAACTCTCTCTTTCACGTCCACAAATTCGACCGGGAAAGACTCGAGTACGCTCTGCAAAGCGTGGAGCAATTCAAAATCCGAATCGTACCCATCCCTGTCGGGATCATCGAGGGCCCATTCGATGCTCTCGACGAGCATAGCTTCGAGATGTGACTCCACACCAGACTCGCATTCGCGCTCAAATTCGTGAGCCGCTGAGATGTCGTGCATCCGAATCTCATCATCAACCCATACTCGGCGAACTTCCGTGGCGAGAATCTCCGCTTCACTCGCGGTTAGCGACGGCTCAAGCGCCCAGTACGCCCGAATACGCGCGTCAACATCTGACTCCTCACGCATGAAATTATGCGTGAGCTTCAGTATGTCGGTTGTCGCTCTAACCCGAGCCCTGTGAGCAGGATCACCCAGAACGCCCATGCCAATGGCGACGAGCCGCAGGCCGTCTATTCCTTGAGACCGCCTCAGAATCGGCAAGAAAAACTCATCGACTGCCCCCAAAAGAGCCATCCGGCTAGGAACGTCCAAATCCTGCCACGGCCTGGAGGCGCGGATTCCCTTGCCACTCAACATTGCGAAGAGGACTGCGATCGATGAAGGTTCTGCTGATTGCAGGTGCGCCCTGAAAGCTCGAAGATCTGAAAAGAGTCGCGATAGTAGAAAGTCTCTGATGCTGGGGTTTTTTGGCGAGAACTCATATTCTCCAAACGCGTCCCGATCAAGATCAATAAAAATACCCTCGAGGACGTCTACGTCAGAGTCAGTTACCACCGTAGATTCACCCCACGCCGACAAAACCGATTGCGCAGTCGCAACTGCACTCGTCTTGGAAGTATCCGATAGGCCGACACAGATCGCTAGCGCGAGCGCTCGCTGGGCACTGGTGAGCTCCACTTCATACACACTGTTCCACAAGGCAGAGGGCGAGTTGAGGGAATTCAGCATGAACTCAGCAAACCCTGCCCCCTTCGACCCACCTCCAAGTGCTTGAGCAGCGGACACAATCGACTCGATGAGACGCGGATTATAATTGGCGTGCCTAATCACTCGGAGATAGGCGCGATCGCGGGTAATGCTTCGCCTAGCGGCCTGCCCGAGCCCGGAGTAGTAAATATGATTGAACAGGATATGTCCCCGCTGAAACGAGTTGTATGTACTGACATCTACAACTACGTTCGAATCGAGGACGCGAGCAGTTCGCAACTTACTATAGGTGCTTTGAGCCGCGGTCAGAATGTACTGACGCGTGGTCAGAATCATCTTGTGCGATTTCGCATCTCGCAGTCGCTGTGCTAGCAAGTCGAGGGAGTGATCCTCACCCTTCGACAGCTTCTCCATAAGACTCGTTTGACCGAGAAAGTCGTCGTACAGAAACAGCTGCTTCGCACCGGGCTGCCACACGTTCTCTATCTCCGAGGCATTCCGAACGTCGAAGACCTCGTAGCCGTCCGCAGCGTATGTCAAAGCTACCGATTCTGCGAGTGTAGTTTTCCCCACCCCGGGAGGACCGGTGATGATGGACATCCCGTACTTCCCAAGCGATTCATGCACGAGCTGAGTCGCGTCACTCGTAACGAAGAGTCTCGCCCGCCTTGTCGCGCGCTCGAGAAAATACCGTTGCCGCTCGTATACGGCATGATGCAAAACGGTCTTCAGCACCGCCAGGCTCGAAACGTATAGTTTCACGTGTAGGCGCTCAACCTCACCGTGACGATCGAGAAGGTTCTCGAGATCTTCACAGGCAAGAATGTGCTCTTGCCGCAGCTTCTGCTTCCCGAATATTGCGGCGATTGCAGCTTTCGCTCCCGGGCTCGCGCGCGCTGTTGTCGCTAGCCAGTACTCGCCAAGGTCGCTTGAAGCCACCTTTTTGGCTTCAAGCTCTAGCTTCGACTTGAGCTGAAGGAGCGTTCGTCCCGGCGAGTGCTTACACTGGACGGTACGCAGTGCGCCAGCGCGCAGAAGCCGGACGTCGACCCCACCGTCCGGTCCGGGAGAGAACGACTCTAGTCTCTCCTTCCACTCGGCTTGAAGAAGGTCTCTAACTAGACGCTCAAAGTCGTATGAAGAGAGCGATTCATATGCGCGCAATTCCCCACCCGCGAACTCAGAAGTCCCAGTCGTCGTCTTCCGTGGCCTCGGCCTTGCCGATGACGTAGGAGGAGCCCGAACCGGAGAAGAAGTCGTGGTTCTCGTCCGCGTTCGGGGAGAGCGCCGACAGGATCGCCGGGTTCACGTTCGTGACGCTGGAGGGGAACATCGCCTCGTAGCCCAGGTTCATCAGGGCCTTGTTGGCGTTGTAGTGCAGGAACTTCTTGACGTCCTCGGTCAGCCCGACGCCGTCGTAGAGGTCCTGCGTGTACTGCACCTCGTTGTCGTAGAGCTCGTAGAGCAGCGAGAACGTGTAGTCCTTGAGCTCGTCCTTGCGCGCCTGGTCGGCCGTCTCAAGTCCGCGCTGGAACTTGTAGCCGATGTAGTACCCGTGCACGGCCTCGTCGCGGATGATGAGGCGGATGAGGTCGGCCGTGTTCGTCAGCTTCGCCTTCGACGACCAGTAGATCGGCAGGTAGAAGCCCGAGTAGAACAGGAACGACTCCAGCAGCGTGGAGGCGACCTTGCGCTTGAGCGGGTCGTCTCCCTGGTAGTAGTCCATGATGATCTGCGCCTTCTTCTGAAGGTTCGCATTCTCCGTGGACCAGCGGAACGCCTCGTCGATCTCCTTCGTCGACGCGAGCGTCGAGAAGATCGAGGAGTAGCTCTTGGCGTGCACCGACTCCATGAACGCGATGTTCGTGTAGACGGCCTCCTCGTGAGGCGTGATCGCGTCGGGGATCAGCGACACCGCGCCGACGGTGCCCTGGATCGTGTCGAGGAGCGTGAGCCCGGTGAACACCCGCATGGTGAGCAGCTGCTCGTCGGGAGTGAGCGTGTTCCACGACTGCACGTCGTTCGACAGCGGCACCTTCTCCGGCAGCCAGAAGTTGTTCACCAGACGGTTCCAGACCTCGAGGTCCTTGTCGTCCTGGATGCGGTTCCAGTTGATCGCCTGCACGCTGGAGACCAGCTTGAGCGGGGAGTGAGGAGTCATTCTTGTCCTAGTTCCTGGGTCACTGAGCCTGTCGAAGTGTCAGAGCATGCACGAGACGCACTCGGTCATGTCGGTGCCCTCGAGCGCCAGCTGACGCAGACGGATGTAGTAGATCGTCTTGATGCCCTTGCGCCATGCGTAGATCTGGGCCTTGTTGATGTCACGCGTGGTGGCGGTGTCCTTGAAGAACAGCGTCAGCGACAGACCCTGGTCGACGTGCTGCGTGGCCGCGGCGTACGTGTCGATGACCTTCTCGTAGCCGATCTCGTACGCGTCCTGGTAGTACTCCAGGTTGTCGTTCGTCATGAACGCCGCCGGGTAGTAGACGCGACCGAGCTTGCCTTCCTTGCGGATCTCGATCTTCGAGGCGATCGGGTGGATCGAGGAGGTCGAGTTGTTGATGTAGGAGATCGAGCCCGTCGGCGGCACGGCCTGCAGGTTCTGGTTGTAGATGCCGTGCTCCTGGATCGACGCCTTGAGCTGGACCCAGTCCTCCTGCGTCGGGATGTGCTTGCCCGCGAAGAGCTCCTTGACCTTCTCGGTCTCCGGGACCCAGGCGCGGTCGATGTACTTGTCGAAGAACTCACCGGACGCGTAGGTCGAGTCGGCGAACCCGTCGAACGTCGTGCCGCGCTCGATCGCGAGCTGGTTCGAGGCGCGCAGCGCGTGGAACAGCACGGTGTAGAAGTAGATGTTCGTGAAGTCGACACCCTCCTCCGAGCCGTAGAACACGTGCTCGCGGGCGAGGTAGCCGTGCAGGTTCATCTGGCCGAGGCCGATCGCGTGCGACCGGTCGTTGCCGTCCTCGATCGAGCGGACCGAGCCGATGTGGCTCTGGTCGCTGACCGCCGTGAGCGCGCGGATCGCGGTCTCGACCGTCTGGCCGAGGTCGTCGGCGTCCATCGACAGCGCGATGTTCATCGAGCCGAGGTTGCAGGAGATGTCCTTGCCGATCTCCTTGTACGACAGGTCGTCGTTGTAGGTGGTCGGCGTGTTCACCTGCAGGATCTCACTGCAGAGGTTGGACATGTTGATGCGCCCCTTGATGGGGTTGGCCTTGTTGACCGTGTCCTCGAACATGACGTACGGGTAGCCGGACTCGAACTGGATCTCGGCGACGGTCTGGAAGAACTCGCGCGCGTTGATCTTGGTCTTCTTGATGCGCGGGTCGTCGACCATCTCGCGGTACTTCTCGGTGACCGAGATGTCGCCGAACGGGACGCCGTAGACCTTCTCCACGTCGTACGGCGAGAACAGGTACATGTCCTCGTCGTTCTTGGCGAGCTCGAACGTGATGTCCGGCACCACGACGCCGAGCGACAGCGTCTTGATGCGGATCTTCTCGTCGGCGTTCTCGCGCTTGGTGTCGAGGAAGCGCATGATGTCGGGGTGGTGGGCGTTGAGGTACACCGCACCCGCGCCCTGACGCGCGCCGAGCTGGTTGGCGTAGCTGAAGCTGTCTTCGAGGAGCTTCATGACGGGGATGATGCCCGAGGACTGGTTCTCGATCTGCTTGATCGGGGCACCCGACTCGCGGATGTTCGACAGCAGCAGGGCCACGCCGCCGCCGCGCTTGGAGAGCTGCAGCGCGGAGTTGATGCCGCGGGCGATCGACTCCATGTTGTCCTCGATGCGCAGCAGGAAGCAGCTGACGAGCTCGCCGCGCTGGGCCTTGCCCGCGTTGAGGAAGGTCGGGGTGGCCGGCTGGAAGCGACCGGAGATGATCTCCTCGACGAGGTTCACGGCGAGCTTCTCGTCGCCATCCGCGAGGGCGAGCGCGGTCATCACGACGCGGTCCTCGAAGCGCTCGAGGTAGCGCTTGCCGTCGAACGTCTTCAGCGTGTAGCTCGTGTAGTACTTGAACGCACCCAGGAACGTCTCGAAGCGGAACTTCTTCGAGTAGGCGAGATCGTTGAGCTTCTGCACGAAGTCGAACGAGTACTTCTCGATGACGGCGCCCTCGTAGTACTCCTTCTCCACGAGGTAGTCCAGGCGCTCCTTGAGCGAGTGGAAGAACACCGTGTTCTGGTTCACGTGCTGCAGGAAGTACTCCCGCGCGGCGCGCTTGTCGGCGTCGAACTGGATCTTCCCGTTCGCGTCGTACAGGTTCAGCATCGCGTTGAGGGCGTGGTAGTCCAGGCCCTCGTACGCGGGGTTCACCTTGAATGCCACTGTCTCGGTCACTGAAGATTCCACCGTCGTTCCAATCCGTCGCTCACGCGATCCACGTCGTCCTGTGTGCCGAAAATCTCGAGCCGATACAAGTGAGGCACGTGGCACTTGCGGCTGATGATGTCGCCGGCGAGGCAGAACGCGTCGCCGAAGTTGGTGTTGCCCGCGGAGATGACCCCGCGGATGTGACGCCGGTTGCGCTCGTCGTTGAGGAACCGGATCACCTGCTTGGGCACGGCCCCCTTCTCGACCCCGCGCCCGGCACCCCCGCCATAGGTGGGGGTGACCAGGACGAAGGGCTCGTCGACGACGAGATCCTCTTCGTTCCGGTGGAGGGGGATGCGTCGGGCGGGTAGCCCGAGCTTCTCGATGAAGCGCGCGGTGTTACCCGACACGCTCGAGAAGTAGACCAGGAGCGGCGCTGCGGTCGCGACGGCGCTCATGGTCGGTCACGCCAGGCGGGACGCGAGCTCGTCGATCTTGTCGGGGCGGAAGCCCGACCAGTGGTCCTCGTCGGTGACGACGACCGGCGCCTGCATGTAGCCGAGCGCCTTGACCTGCTCCAGCGCCGTCGGGTCCTCCGACAGGTCGTGGATCTCGTACTCGATGCCCTTGGCATCCAGGGCACGGTAGGTCGCGTTGCACTGGACGCAGGAAGGCTTGGTGTACACCGTGATCGACATCTGAACCCCTCAAATCTCTGGTTTCTCCGGCAGACCTCCGCCGGGATCTCAATACTACATATAGGGACGGACATTCGGTGCGACCACAAGGGGTAGTAGTTACATCCGTGTAGTTTTTCCACCGCTCTCTACAGATACAACACAGGTTGTCCACCGTTTCTTCCACAGGCGGACCCCCTCTCCCGAGGTCGTCCAGCCGCGGGAAATCGCGGCTGGGAGGAGCCTGTGAGGGATCCATCCACAGGCGGCACCTTACGACGGGCTTCGGACATCCCCAGGCCTGTGGAATTCGTCGGTCGGCGTGTCCACGGCGTGTCGCGGCACCTCGGCCACCGGCCCGTCTCCCCGACGTCCCCGCGGCCCGGTACCGTTGTCTGGTGGCGGGCTATCGGGATCTTCTTCGCACGCCGGGAGTGGGCCGCATGATCGCCGCCCAGCTCACCGCGCGCTTCCCCAACGGGATGATGTCCTTGGCGATCCTGCTGCACGTCGAGCAGCAGACCGGATCGTACGGATCGGCGGGCCTCGTGCTCGCCGCGACCAGTGTCGGCCAGGCGGTCGCCGGCCCCATCACCAGCCGCTGGATGGGCGCCTGGGGCATGCGGCGGGTGCTGACCCTCACGCTGTCCGTCTGCGTGATCGCGGTGCTCGGTCTCGGGCTGCTGCCCCTCTCGGTTCCCGGCTACATGGCCCTCGGCATGATCGCCGGCCTCTCCACGCCGCCCGTGCAGGCGGCCGTGCGCACCATCTACCCCAAGCTCGTGAACGCCGGCCAGCTCACGCCGCTGTTCTCCCTCGACGCGTCCCTGCAGGAGATCATCTGGGTGCTGGCCCCGGTGGTCATCACCCTCGTCTCCACCCAGGTCGGCACCATGGAGGGCCTGCTCCTGGTGGCGATCGTCCTCGTCGCCGGCGGCGCATGGTTCATCCTCTCCCCCGAGGTCGGCCGCGTGCGCATCCCCCGCAGCCGCAATGCGCTGGGCAAGGTCGTGCTCAAGCCGCCCGTGCTCCTCGCGACGGTCATCGGCTTCCTTCTCATCGGCGCCTGCTCGGCGGTCGAGGTCGGCGTGGTCGCGACGTTCGAGCACGGCAGCCTCGCGGCGGGCCTCGTCCTCGCCGTCTTCTCCGCCGGCAGCCTGGCCGGCGGCCTCGCCTTCGGTCACATCCCGATCGGCCCCTGGGCCATGGCGCGCCGCCTGCTCATCGTCACCGTGGGCCTGGCCCTCACGATGGTGATGCTCAACGTGTTCTGGCTGGGCGGCACGCTCATCCTCGCCGGCATCGGCATCGCTCCCGCCCTGGCGGTGCTGTTCGCCATCACCACGGCCAGCGTGAAGTTCAGCGAGACCGCCGAGGCCTTCGGCTGGGCGGGCACCGGACAGCTCATCGGCGCCGCGGCCGGATCGGCGGTCGCCGGCTTCCTCGTCGACGTCGGCGACTGGCGCGGCGCCTACCTGGCCGCCACCATCTTCGCGGGCGTCGGACTGCTCGTCTCGATCGTGTTCGTGCGCTCCTTCCCCGATCTGCGTCACCGCGACGCGAGCCCCCATCCCGATACCGAGCCCCTGGCGGTCACCCCCTCATGAGCCCCTCCGTCCCGTCCTCCTCCCCCGCGATCGTGTGCGTCGGCGAGTCGATGGCACTGATCACGCCGACCGGCGCCGACCTCGCGTCCGCCGACACGGCGTCGATCACGCATGCCGGCGCGGAGGCGAACGTCGCGGTCGGCCTGGCGGCCGCGGGCCACCGCGCCGCCTGGGCCTCCCGCCTCGGCGACGATCCCCTCGGCCGACGTCTCACCGCCGAGCTGGAACAGCGTCGCGTCGAGCTGTGGACCGAGCTCGACGCCGAGGCACCGACAGGTGTGATGTTCAAGGATCCCGGCGTGGAGTCGTCGGCCGTCTACTACTACCGCCGCGGCTCGGCCGCCTCGCGCATGGCACCGGGGTTCCTGTCCCCCGCGCAGCTCGCCGGCGTGCGCATCGTGCACACCACGGGCATCACGCCTGCCCTGTCGCCGACCTGCCTGGCGATGGTCGACCAGCTCTTCGCCGACGCGCGCACCGCCGGAGCCGTCGTCTCCTTCGACGTGAACGACCGCCGGGCGCTGTGGAGGCCCGAGGAGGCGTCCGCCACCCTGGCTCGCCTGGCCGACGCCGCCGACATCGCCTTCGTCGGCCGCGATGAGGCCGAGCGCATCTGGGGCACCGCCACGGCGGCGGAGATCCGCGCCCACCTCCCGCACTGCGGTCTGCTCGTCGTCAAGGACGGCGACGTCGGCGCCACGGCCTTCCTCGGCGACGCGGACCCGGTGTTCGTGCCCGCCCCGACCGTCGACGTCGTCGAGCCCGTCGGTGCCGGAGACGCCTTCGCCTCCGGGTTCCTCGCCGCGACCCTCGACGGCGCCGACCTCGACACCCGCCTGGCCGCCGGACATGAGGCCGCCGCGCGGGTGCTCCGCATCGCGGCCGACCTGCCACCACTGGAGCCCGCGCGCTGACGCCGCCCGCCACGTCCCAGGGCGGTCGTAGGCTGGTGCCATGCCCGCTCCCGTGACCCTCCCCCGCCTGAGCTGGGGCGATGCCGCTGCACCGCGACGCGCACTCCTCGTGCACGGCCTGGGATCCTCCGGCGCGCTCATGTGGCGTCTCGGCGACGCCCTCGCGGCAGCCGGCTGGCACGCGACGGCAGTGGACCTGCGCGGCCACGGCGACGCCCCGCGCACGCTCGACTACTCCGTCGCGGCCTACGCCGCGGACCTCGCCGCCACGCGCCCTCCCGGTGCGGGCGCCTGGGACGCGGTCGTCGGACACTCGCTCGGCGGCGCCGCCGGGACGGTGGCCGCCGCGGCGGACGCGGACTGGACACGCCGCCTCGTCCTCATCGATCCCGCGATCCACATCGTCCAGCGGGACGCGGCCGACGTCCGCCGCAGCCAGGAGCGCGCCTTCGCCGACAACCGCCTCGACGCGGTGCGGCAGGAGCACCCGCACTGGCACCCGCAGGATCAGGAGCTCAAGGTCGACGCCGTCCGGCGGGCGAGCGCGTGGGCGGTCGAGCAGACCAGCGCACAGAACCAGCCGTGGGATGTCCGCGCACACGCAGCCCGTCTGACCGTGCCCACGCACGTGATCGGGGGCGATCCCGCCGTCTCCAGCATCTTCACCGGAGCCCTCGCCGACGAGGTGCTCGCGAGCAACCCCCGCATCTCCCTGTCGGTCGTGTCCGGCGCCGGCCACTCGGTGCATCGCGACCGCCCGGAGGAATCGATCCGACAGCTCC
Organism: Microbacterium sp. MMO-113; assembly: GCF_037148555.1. Taxonomy (NCBI): domain Bacteria; kingdom Bacillati; phylum Actinomycetota; class Actinomycetes; order Micrococcales; family Microbacteriaceae; genus Microbacterium; species Microbacterium sp. MMO-113. The sequence goes on from NZ_JBBCTD010000007.1 coordinate 9,513, forward strand.
TGGAGGCTCTGGCATGACCGACTTCGACCCGTCGGTGTATCTCCCCGACGACCTGCTCGACCGCATCCGCGAGCGCGCCCCCATCCACGACAGGGACAACACCTTCCCCCAGGCCGACCTCGATGAGCTCCGCGCGGCCGGCTACCTGTCGATCCTCGTGCCCCGGGAGCGCGGTGGCGCGGGACTCGGCCTCGAGCAGGCCGCCCTCCTCCAGCAGCGGCTCGCGGGGGCCGCGCCCGCGACCGCCCTGGCGATCAACATGCACCTCGTCTGGACCGGCGTCGCCAAGGTCTTCTCGGACCGCGGGGTCCCCGGTCTCGAGTTCGTGCAGGACGGCGCCGTGGCCGGCGAGGTCTTCGCGTTCGGCATCAGCGAGGGCGGCAACGACCTCGTGCTGTTCGGGAGCGACACCGCGGCGGTCCCGGACGGCGCCGGGGGTTACGCCTTCACCGGCACCAAGATCTTCACCTCGCTCGCCCCGGTGTGGACGAAGCTCGGCCTGCACGGACTCGACACCACGAGCCCGGACGCGCCGAAGCTCGTGTTCGCCTTCGTCGACCGCACGTCCGCGGTCACCACCGCCGATGACTGGGACACCCTCGGCATGCGCGGCACCCAGAGCCGGACCACGCGCCTCGACGGGGCCGTCGCGGACGCGGCGCACGTCGTGCGGCGCATCGACCCCGGCCCGAGCCCCGACCCGATCGTCTTCGGCATCTTCGCGGTCTTCGAGATCCTCCTCGCCTCCGTGTACACCGGCATCGCCCGGCGGGCCCTCGAGCTGGCCGTGGCGACGGCCCACCGGCGTCGCTCCAAGAAGAGCGGCGCCGCGTACAGCCAGGATCCGGACATCCGCTGGCGGATCGCCGACATGGCGCTCGCCTACGACGCGCTCCCTCCGCAGATCGCCGTGGTCGCCCGCGATGTCGACGAGCGCGCGGACCGCGGCGCCGGGTGGTTCCCCGCGCTCTCGGGCGTCAAGCATCGCGCGGTGACGATGGCCAAGCAGGTGGTCGACGAGGCCATGCTGGTGGCCGGCGGCGGCTCGTACTTCAGCGCCAACGAGCTCTCCCGGCTCTACCGCGACGTCCTCGCCGGCGCGTTCCACCCCTCCGACCCGGAGTCGGCGCACGCCACCGCGGCGAGCGCCTGGCTGGGCCCGATCGAGGCCTGAGCGGGCGCACGCACACCCCGTTGTCCACGACCGTCCGCGGTGCCAAGATCGCACCATGGCACCGTCGAAGAAGGACCATACCCTCGACGCGATCTCCAAGACCATCGTTGAGATGCTGCAGGAGGACGGGCGGCGCTCGTACTCCGAGATCGGCCGGATCGTCGGCCTGAGCGAGGCCGCCGTCCGGCAGCGGGTGCAGCGGCTCACCGAGTCCGGGGTGATGCAGATCGTCGCGGTGACGGATCCGATGCAGCTCGGCTTCCGTCGGCAGGCGATGGTGGGCGTCAAGGTGGCCGGGGATGCCAGAGGCGTGGCGGAGGCGATCGCCGCCATCGACGAGGTCGATTACGTCGTGATCACGGTCGGATCGTTCGACGTGCTCGTCGAGGCGGTGTGCGAGGACGACGACCATCTGCTGGCGCTCGTCAACGATCGCATCCGTCCCATCGCGGGCGTGGTGTCGACCGAGACCTTCATCTACGCGAAGCTCCAGAAGCAGCAGTTCGCCTGGGGCACGCGCTGACGGTCGGCCTCAGCGCGGCCGCGTCTCCTCGCGACGGCGGGCGAGGAGGGCGAGGTGCAGGGCAGCGAGGGTCTCCCCGTCGTCCAGATCCGCGCCGAGCAGGTCGCCGATGAGCGCGAGGCGCTGATAGAACACCGAGCGGGAGAGGTGGCTCGCGGCCGCCGCCGCGGAGCGGTTGCCGGGGTGTGCGACGAGGGCGGCGAGGACCGCGAGCAGGTCTCCGCGGCGATCCCGGTCGTGACGGACGAGCGGATCCAGCATCTGCTCGCTGTGCGCCTGGAGCCGCCGATCGTCGCGCAGGGCCGACACGAGGCGTTCGAGCGGCCGATCGGCGACGCGCCGGACCACCGGCACGTCGCCCCCGGACGGCCGTGCGGCGAGGTCGAGCGCGGCGCGGATCGAGGCCAGGAGCCCGAGGACGCCTTCGGCGCTCGGTCCGACGGTCACGGGCGCCCCGCCGGACAGGTGCGCGAGGACGGCATCGGTCAGCGCATCGGCTCCGGCGGCCACGAGCAGGACCACGTCGGCTCCGCGCCGGGCCCCCACCGCAGGCAGGCCCGCTGCACGGGCGCGGGCGACGAGCATCTCCGCGTCCTCGTCCGTGCGGAAGACGAGGCCGGAGACGCTCCCGCCCGACGGGTCGAGCCCGAGTCGCCGGAGTCGGACCTCGACGTCTTCCTCGCGGGCGAACCGCGCGCCGAGAAGATCCTCGACGAGGCTGCGATGGGCGAGCACGGTCCACGCCCCCTCCCCATCGGCGAGGCAGCCGAAGGCGAGGGCCGTCGCCCCCAGCTCCAGGACGGTGGCCCGACCAGCGGGATGCGGCGGGCCCTCCGCCGCGACGAGCCAGCCCCAGCGCACTCCGCGCGCCTGCACGGGCACCCGATCGCCGCCCCGCTCCCCCTGTCGGAGGGCCTCGGCGACCGGGACGCGGAGCGCTTCGGTCGCGACGACCTCCCCCGCCGGATTCTCGAGGTGGACCGGGGCATCGAGTGCGCGGGCGACCTCGGACACGATGAGGTCGGCCGGCGCGCCACGGAGGCTGAGGGCGGTGAAGAGGTCGTGCAGTCGCTGACGCTCGCGGAGCGCCGCGGTCTGGGCCTCGATCAGCGCGCGGTGCACGGCCTCGGTCACCGCGACGAACTTGACCTCCGCCCCGAGCGCGATCAGAGCGAGGCCGGAGGTGGCGCAGGCCTCGACGACCGCAGCCGGGACGCGGGGCATCCGCGAGCCGAGTTCGACGACGATGCCGGACACCCCGACCGCCGCCAGCTCCGCGACGAGCACGCGCAGCGCTGCGGGGCTCGTCGGCCAGGCGGCGCCGGTCGTGAGCAGCAGCTCGCCGCCGTCGAGCAGGCGGGCGACGGCGGCGCTGTCCGAGGCGTGGACCCACCGCACCCCGGCGTCCAGCGCCGGGCCTCCGACGAGGACGGACGGCGCCCCTTCCTGCACCGCGGGGAGCGCGAGCACGTCCCTGACGCGCAGGACCGAGGGCGATCGATCCGGACGATCTGTCCGATCAACCGACAAGTCCTGACGCTCTGCCACTCCGAACCCGCTCCATTTCCTGTCAGCATAGGCCGAGCCCCCAGCGTAGCGACTCTCGGTCAGAGTGTGCGACACGCGATCCCCTCTGCGAAGGAGCCCCCGTGGACATCGTCCGTCACCTCATCAACGGCACCGAGACGGGCGAGGCCGCCCGCCGCGGCCTCGTCTTCGATCCGGCGACAGGAGCCGTCACGAAAGAGGTCGCGTTCGCCTCGGCCACCGAGGTCGACGCCGCCGTGGCCGCCGCTGCGGCGGCCCTCCCGGCGTGGCGGGAGACGAGCCTCATCAAGCGCGCCGACGTGTTCTTCCGGCTCCGTCAGCTCCTCAAGGAACGGACGGACGAGCTGGCGGCCATCGTCACGTCCGAGCACGGCAAGGTCCTGTCCGACGCCGCCGGCGAGGTGTCCCGCGGCATCGAGAACGTCGAGTTCGCGGCCGGCCTCGTGCACCTGCTCAAGGGCGAGCGCAGCGAGCAGGTCGCCCGCGGGGTCGACGTGCACTCCGTGAAGCAGCCGGTCGGCGTGGTCGCGGCCATCACCCCGTTCAACTTCCCGGTCATGGTGCCGCTGTGGATGGTCGCCTCCGCGATCGCGTGCGGCAACACCGTCGTCCTCAAGCCCAGCGAGAAGGATCCGTCCGCCGCGGTCTGGCTCGCACGGCTGTTCCGCGAGGCCGGTCTCCCGGACGGCGTCCTCAACGTCGTGCACGGCGACCGGGAGGCCGTCGACGCGCTCCTCGACTCCCCGCGGGTCCAGGCGGTGAGCTTCGTCGGGTCCACCCCGATCGCCCGCTCGATCTACGAACGAGCGTCCGCCGCCGGGAAGCGGGTCCAGGCGCTCGGGGGCGCGAAGAACCACATGGTCGTGATGCCCGACGCCGACATCGATGCGGCTGCCGACGCCGCCGTCTCCGCGGCCTACGGCTCCGCGGGCGAACGCTGCATGGCGGTGTCCGTGCTCGTGGCGGTGGGCGACATCGCCGACGACCTCGTCGCCGCGATCGCCCGCCGCATCGACGGCCTCTCGATCGGCCCCGGCACGGACCCGGCGAGCGAGATGGGCCCGCTCATCACCGCGGAGCACCGTGACCGGGTCGCCTCCTACGTCACAGAGGCACCCGGGGAGGGCGCCAGGGTCGTCGTCGACGGCACCACGAAGCGATTCGACGGCGACGGCTTCTTCCTCGGGGTGAGCCTGATCGACGACGTCACACCCGGCATGCGCGTCTACGACGACGAGATCTTCGGCCCGGTCCTGTCCGTCGTGCGGGTGGGCTCCTACGCGGAGGCGGTCGCGCTCGTCAACGCGAACGCCTACGGCAACGGGACCGCGATCTTCACGCGCGACGGCGGGACGGCGCGGCAGTACGAGTTCGACATCGAGGTCGGCATGGTCGGCGTCAACGTCCCGATCCCGGTGCCCATCGGCGCCTACTCGTTCGGCGGGTGGAAGGACTCGCTCTTCGGCGACGCGCACATCTACGGCCCGGAGTCCGTGCACTTCTACACGCGGTCGAAGGTCGTGACGACGCGGTGGCCCGACCACACCCCGTCGCAGATCGACCTCGGCTTCCCGAGCAACCACTGACGAGGAGCGATCACGATGACGACCTTCACCGACCGCCACGGACTCTCCTCCCCGCTCCCCGCTCCGGACGCCGCGGCGCAGGTGCGCGCCGACGACCGCGCTCACGTCTTCCACTCCTGGAGCGCGCAGGCGCTGATCGACTCGTTGCCGGTCGCCACGGGTCGGGGCTCGACGTTCTGGGACTACGAGGGCACCGCCTACCTCGACTTCTCCAGCCAGCTCGTGAACCTCAACCTCGGCCACCAGCACCCGGACCTCGTCGCCGCGATCCAGCAGCAGGCCGGGCGGCTCGCGACCATCCAGCCGTCGATGGCCAACGATGTGCGCGGTGAGCTCGCCCGCCTCATCGCCGAGGTCGCTCCCGACGGGTTCGAGAAGGTGTTCTTCACGAACGGCGGCGCGGAGGCGAACGAGTACGCGGTGCGCATGGCCCGGCAGGCCACGGGCCGCCGGAAGGTGCTGTCGATGTACCGCAGCTACCACGGCTCCACCGCGACCGCGATCTCCCTCACCGGCGACCCGCGCCGCTGGGCGAACGACGTCACGGACAGCGGGGCCGTGCGGTTCTTCGGACCGTACCTCTATCGCTCGCCGTTCCACAGCGAGACGCCCCAGCAGGAGACGGAGCGCGCCCTCGCGCATCTGGAGCAGACCATCCAGCTCGAGGGACCGCAGACCATCGCCGCGATCATCGTCGAGACGGTCGTCGGCACCAACGGCGTGCTGCTTCCGCCGCCCGGCTATCTGCCCGGGGTGCGCGCGCTCTGCGATCGCTACGGGATCGTCTTCATCGCAGACGAGGTGATGGTGGGGTTCGGCCGGCTCGGCGAGTGGTTCGGGATCGACGCCTTCGACGTCCGCCCCGACCTGATCACCTTCGCGAAGGGCGTGAACTCGGGCTACGTCCCCCTCGGCGGCGTCGTGATCTCCGACCGCATCGCCGCGGCCTTCGACACCGTCCCGTTCGCGGGCGGACTGACGTACTCCGGGCACCCTCTCGCCTGCGCGGCCGGTGTGGCCACGTTCGAGGTGTTCCGTCGCGACGGCATCCTGGAACGGGCGCGCGACCTCGGCGAGCGGATCGTCGGTCCGACCCTGCGCTCGTGGGCGCGGTCGCACCCGAGCGTGGGCGAGGTGCGCGGCCGCGGTCTGTTCTGGGCGGTGGAGCTCGTGCGGGATCAGCGGACCAGGGAGCCGCTGGTGCCGTTTAACGCGACCGGTGCCGACGCCGCACCGATGACCGCGTTCGCGACCGCCGCGAAGCGGGCGGGGGTGTGGCCCTTCACGCACTTCCACCGCGTGCACATCGCCCCGCCGCTGGTGATCGAGGAGGCGGAGCTGGTGCGAGGGTTGGCGGCGATCGAGGAGGCGCTGGCGGTCGCCGACGAGCACGCGGTCGGCTGAGAGGCGTCCCGCGCCGGCCGCTACTTGCGGTCGAAGTCGAACGCCTTGAGGAGCTCGCCGACGGCCTTGTCGCGCTCCTCGCCGCCGTCCTCGAACATGTGGGTGACGTGCGTGCGCAGGTGGTTCTCCAGCAGCAGACGGTTGAGTGACTCGAGGGAGCGCTGGATCGCGCGGGACTGCGTGATGATGTCCATGCAGTACTCCTCGTTCTCGATCATCCGCGCGACGCCGCGCATCTGACCCTCGAGGATGCTGGTGCGGTGCAGGGCGCGCTTCTTGATGTCTTCGATCACGTATCGAGGCTACTCGCCCCGTGAAAGGATGACGTCATGCCGCGAACACCCACGACGCTGCTCTCCGTCGCCGACCAGGAGCGCCGGCGCGCGCTGCGGCGGATGAAGGCCGTCGCGCTCGGGGCGCTGATCTTCATGGCCCTCGCCTTCATCGTCGCGTTCGCGTTCCAGGAGCGGGTCGGTGGGCTCGCGTACGTCCGCGCCGCCGCGGAGGGCGGCATGGTCGGCGCGCTCGCGGACTGGTTCGCGGTGACCGCGCTGTTCCGCCGTCCGCTGGGTCTGCCCATCCCGCACACCGCGATCATCCCGAACCGCAAGGACGAGATCGGCCGCACGCTCGGCGAGTTCGTGGAGACGAACTTCCTCGCGGCCGACGTGGTGCGCACCAAGCTCGCCAGCACCGCGATCGCCCTCCGCGCCGGCGAGTGGCTCCGCGAGACCCCGCATGCCGAGCGCGTCGCCGCGGAGGGGGCGACGATCGCGACGGCCGTGCTGAACGCGCTGAGCGACGACGACGTGCGCGATCTCCTCGCCGACCTCGCGCGCGAGCATCTCGTCGCGCCGGAGTGGGGGCCGCCCGCTGGAGCGTGGCTGGAGAAGATCGTGGAGGCGGAGGCGCACCACGGTGCCGTCGACCTCGCGGTGGACAGCATCGGGCGATGGCTCGACGCGAACGCCGCCTCCTTCACCGGACTCGTCTCCCGGCGGCTCCCCGGATGGATGCCGAAGATCGCGCACCGCCTCATCGACGACACGGTGTACAACGAGGCGGTCAAGTTCGTCCGCGCCGTCCAGGCCGACCCGCGGCACCCGGCCCGCCTCGCGATCGACGGGTACCTGTCCCGCCTCGCGGACGCCCTGCAGAACGATCCCGCGACGCGCGAGAAGCTGGAGAACGCCAAGGCCGCGCTCTTCGACAGCCCGCGCGTCGGCGCCCTGGCTGCAGAGGCCTGGAACACCGCCAAGAACGGGCTCCTCACCTCCCTCGCCGATCCGGAGAGCGGGCTGCGGCGACGCGCCGTGCAGGCGCTGCAGGAGGTCGGCGAGCGGCTCACGACCGATGCCGCCCTGCAGCGCCGCGTCGACACGTGGGTCTCCGATGCGGCCGTCTTCCTCGTCGACCGGTACCGGCACGACATCGCCTCGATCATCACCGACACCGTGGAGCGCTGGGACCCCGCCGAGACCACCGAGAAGATCGAGCTCATGGTCGGACGCGACCTGCAGTACATCCGTCTGAACGGCACGGTCGTCGGGGCCCTCGCGGGCCTCGCGATCTTCACCGTCGCCCACGCCCTGATCCCGGGAGTCTGACATGGCGCTGTCCCACGATCCGCTCTGGCCGCGCGCCGGCGCCTGGCCCGCGTTCGAGGGCACGGCCGATGCGGTGCTCCTCGGCGTCCCGACCTCGCGCACCTCCCTGTCCCCGACCGGGGCGCACGCGACACCGGCCGCGATCCGCGAGGCGCTCCCCCGCTACGGCACGACGGTGCTCGGCCCGCCGACGATCGACCTGGACGAGGTGCTCCGCATCGCGGACGCCGGGGACGTGCCGGAGCCGGACGGCGACGCGGGAGAGGCGCGTACGATCGAGCGGGTCCGGGAGCTCGCGGGAGCGTCTGACCTCGTCATCGCCCTCGGCGGCGACAACTCCCTCACCTACCCGGTCGCGCTCGGAGCGGAGGCCACGGGCCTGATCACGTTCGACGCCCACTTCGACCTGCGCGACGGCGTCTCCAACGGCACCCCGGTGCGGCGGCTCGTCCAGGACGTTCCCGCCGCGGCAGGCGTCCCGACGGCCCGCGTCGACCCCACCCGGATCGTGCAGATCGGCCTCGCCGACTTCGCGAACTCCGCCGCGTACGCCCGCCGCGCGGCCGACTGGGGCATCCGGGTCGTCACCCTCGACGACGTGCGCCGTCGCGGCATCGCCGACGTCGTGGCCGAGGCGGTCGAGATCGCGGGGGCGGGCGACGCCGCCCGGGTGCACCTCGACATCGACGTGGACGTGTGCGACCGCGCGGTCGCACCGGGCTGCCCAGCCAGCGTCCCCGGAGGCCTGGCGGCGTGGGAGCTGCGCGCTCTCACCCGGGCGGTCGCCGCCGATCCGCGGGTCGTGAGCGCCGACATCGCCGAGGTCGACGCGACCGCGGACGCCGAGGACGGTCGCACCGTGCGACTCGCTGCCCTCTGCGTGCTCGAGCTGCTCGCCGGCCTCGCGGCACGCTGAGCAGGGGAGCGGCTCGGGCGACGCGCCGGATCAGCGCACGACCAGCTCAGGCGTGATGAGTGCGTGCGCCGAGCCGGACTCGACCCGGCGCGGTGCGACCACGTCCCCTGTCGGCCCCATGAGCAGCTGCAGGATCGCCTCCGCGACATCCTCCGGTCGTTGTTCGACGCTGGAGAATCCCAGTGCTTCGGCGGTGGGGGTGTTGTCGAACCCGATGACCGGGACGGTCTTCCCGGCGTCGGCGAGGCCGAGCAGAGCCCCCACGGCGAGAGAGTCGCTGGCGCAGACGACGGCGTCCGCCCGGATGCCGTCCTCCATCGCGCGGGTGATCGCCCGACGCGCCTCGGGAACCGAATCCTCGGCGATGACCCGGGCCCCGTGCGCCCCCGCCTCCGTGAGGGCCTCGCGCCACCCGCGTTCTCGGTCGTCCCCCGTGCCCGACCCCGACGGCCAGCCCAGGAAGGTCACCGCGCTCCCGTGCTGCAGCGCATACGTCGTCGCCGCCCTGGTGCCCGCCGCACCGTCCACGTCGACCCAGAGATGCATCGGATCGGAGATGTCGTCGTCCCCCCACGGCCGGCCGAAGGAGATGAACGGCAGACCGAGCGCGTCCAGCCGCATGACGCGGGGATCGTCGCGCACGGTGCCGGTGAGGATCGCGGCATCGATCTCGGATCCGTCCCACAGTTCGGCGAGCCGGCCGAGCTCCTCCTCCGGGGTCCGCGCCGCGTACACGAGCATGCGCATGCCGCGATCACTCGAACGCTCCGTGATGGCGTGCACGAAGCGATCCAGCACCACCCCCGAGATCCCGCCCAGATACGGGTCGAGCCGGATGCCGATCGTCGAACTCCGACGCAGGCGCAGCCGGCGGGCCGCCGCGTGCCGACGGTAGCCGAGCTCGTCGATGGAGGCGAGCACGCGCTCCCGGGTGGCCGGCCGGACGATGTCCGGGGTGTTCAGGACGTTCGACACCGTCTGGCGGGAGACGCCGGCGTGCGCCGCCACATCCTCCACCGTGGGGGCCTTGGCCATCGCACTCCTCGATCCCGGCGGCTTGACACGTCCGCACTGCCGCACCTAGCGTATTCCATGCAGAGTTTGATCGTTCAAATTCCTGCCCGCCGGCCCTCATCAAAGGAGAGAGAGACATGACACGGCAGACCACACGCGCCTGGCTCGGCGCTGGAGCGGTCCTGATCACCACCACCCTCGCGCTCACCGGGTGCGGGTCCGGGTTCTCGGGCGAGGAGCAGAGCGAGGGCGACACGGACCTCACCTCCTCCGACGACGGCCTCACGATCCTCATCGGCTCGTCCGGCGACGCCGAGACCGCCGCCGTGCAGTCGGCGCTCGACGCCTGGTCCGAGGAGTCCGGCACCGAGGTCGACCTCCAGGTGGCGAGCGACCTGGCGCAGGAGCTCTCTCAGGGCTTCGCCGCCGGAAAACCCGCCGACCTCTTCTACCTCGCACCCGAGCAGATGGCCGGGTACGCCTCGAACGGCTCCCTCCAGGCATACGGCGACGAGCTCTCGAACAAGGACGACTTCTACCCCTCCCTCGTGGAGAACTTCACCCTCGACGGCACGTTCTACTGCGCGCCCAAGGACTTCTCCACGCTCGCGCTCGTGATCAACACGCGCCTGTGGGCGGAGGCCGGACTCACCGATGCCGACCTCCCGAAGAGCTGGGACGACCTCGCGGCCGTCGCGCAGAAGCTCACCACCGCCGACCACGTGGGCCTGGCCTTCGGCGCGGAATACCAGCGCGTCGGCACGTTCATGGCGCAGGCCGGCGGCGGGCTCGTGAAAGACGGCACAGCGATCGCGGATGACCCCGCGAACGTCCAGGCGCTGGAGTACGTGCAGTCCCACCTCGTCGACGGCACCTTCGCCTACGCCAAGGACGTCGGGGCGGGCTGGGGCGGTGAGGCACTCGGGAAGGAGCTCGCCGCGATGGTGATCGAAGGCAACTGGATCACCGGCGCGATGGCGAACGACTTCGGCTCCGTGGACTACACCGTCGCCGAGCTTCCCGAAGGTCCGGGCGGCCCGGGCACCCTGCAGTTCACGAACTGCTGGGGCATGGCCGCCGACAGCCCCAACCAGCAGGCGGCCCTCGACCTCGTCGAGTACCTCACCAGTGCCGACAGCCAGCTCGCCTTCTCGAAGGCATTCGGCCCGATGCCGTCGATCACCTCCGCCGCCGACCAGTGGACCGCCGACAACCCGGACCTCGCGCCCTTCCTCGCGGGAGCGGACTACGCGCAGTTCCCGCCCAACCAGGACGGCGCTGCGGACGTGATCGCCGACTTCAACGCGCAGCTCGAGTCGCTGAAGACGGGAGACCCCGCACAGATCCTCGGCACCGTGCAGTCGAACCTCGAAGCGATCGTCGAGTAGCGATGGCGGGACACGCCCTGTCTCGCCGCGGGGGAGCCTCCGGACTCCGCCGCGGCGAGGCCGCAGCCGGCTGGCTCTTCACGGCGCCGGTCATCCTCATCCTCGGGGTCTTCCTGCTGGTCCCCGTGCTCATGGCCCTGTGGGTCAGCATGTCGGACTGGGCGGGGCGCGGCAGCCCCCTCTCGCCGTCGGTCTCGTTCGTGGGCACGGAGAACTACTCGGCCGTGCTGGCCGACGGCGGCCTCGCGACCAAGGACTTCGGGACCGCGCTGCGCAACAACTCCTGGTACGTGCTGCTCGTCGTGCCCCTGCAGACGGCCATCGCCCTGTTCCTCGCCGTCCTGGTGAACAGAGCGGTGCTGCGCGGCCGCGGGTTCTTCCGGACCGCGTACTACTTCCCCTCCGTCACGAGCTCGGTGGCGATCACGGTGCTCTGGCTCTTCCTGTTCTCCGCGAGCGGAGCGGTCAACAGCGTGCTCGCCTGGTTCGGCTTGAACGGTCCGAACTGGTTCAACGACCCCCGCGGCATCCTGCATCTCGCGCTCAGCGGCGTCGGCATCGACACGGGGCCCGCCGCGCTCACCGGCGGCGGGATGCTGGGCATCTCCTGGTGGGAGTGGCTCGCTGGTCCCTCGATCGCCATGAGCGCGTACATCCTGATGGCCATCTTCACGACCTCCGGCACCTTCATGCTGCTCTTCCTCGCCGGTCTGCAGAATCTCGGCGCGGACGTCGACGAGGCGGCCATGATGGACGGGGCGAACGGGTGGCAGCGGTTCTGGCGGGTGACCCTGCCGCAGCTGCGGCCGACGCTGTTCACGGTGCTCACCCTCGGCCTCATCGGCTGCTGGCAGGTGTTCGATCAGATCTACACCGGCACCCGTGGTGCCCCCAGCAAGACGACTCTCACCCCGGCGTACCTGTCGTACAAGACGGCGTTCACGGACCAGGAGTGGGGTCAGGGCGCCGCGATCGCCTTCATCCTCTTCGTCATCATCGTGATCTTCACGCTGCTGCAGCGCTGGGTGCTGCGCGACCGGCCGGTATCGCGGCGCCGCATCCGCGCGTACGAGGTCGCGCGCGAGGAAGGGACATCATGAGGCTCTCGCGCACGCAGCTCACCGGGCAGATCGTGCTGTACACCGTGCTGATCGCGCTCGCCGTCATCTACATCTACCCGTTCCTGATCCAGGTGTTCACGAGTTTCAAGACGGACGAGGACGCCGCGAGCTCCGGAGTGAACCTGCTCCCGGAGTCCTGGACCTTCGCCGCCTATGAACGGCTCTTCGCCAACTCCGACTTCCCGTCGTGGTTCGTCAACAGCGCGATCGTGACGATCTTCGTCACCGCGGGGCGGGTGTTCTTCAACTCCCTCGCCGGATACGCGCTCGCACGTCTGCGCTTCCGCGGTCGGGGAGTCGTGTTCGCGGCCCTCGTCGCCGTGATGTCGGTGCCGACGGTCGTCCTGCTCATCCCGAAGTTCCTCGTCATCAACCAGCTCGGCATCTTCAACTCCTACGCCGGTATGATCCTGCCGCTGCTGGTCGACGCCGCCGGCGTCTTCATCATGAAGAACTTCTTCGAATCGATCCCGGTCTCAGTCGAAGAGCAGGCGCGGATCGACGGAGCCGGCGCGTTCCGGACCTTCTGGTCGGTCGTGCTCCCGATGGCGACGCCCGCCCTCATCACGATCGTCATCCTGTCGTTCCAGGGGTCGTGGAACGAGCTCAGCCACTTCATCGTGTCCACGAACGACCCCGCGCTGACGACCCTCACGAAGGGTGTCGCCTCGCTCGCCAGCGGGCAGCTCAGCCAGGGCACCCAGTACCCGCTCAAGCTCGCGGCGGCGCTCATCATGACGATCCCCGTCGCCGTGATGTTCTTTATCTTCCAGCGCCGCATCATGAATTCCACCGAAGGAGCCGTCAAGGAATGACCGACCGCCCCCACCTCCAGCCGCTGCTCGACGACGCCGTGGTCGTGCTCGATGCCCCCACCCAGGTCTGGTCCGACCGCGACGGCGACGTCGGCGGCGCCCCGATCCACGGCGTCTACCACGGCGACGTCCGTCACATCGCCGCGATCGGACTCGAGGTCCGGGACACCGCCCTGGAAGCCATCGCCTGCTCGTCGCCGGTCCCGCAGCGTGCGCTGTTCACCAGCCTGCTGCGCGGACTCGACGATGCCGCCGCCGATCCGAAAGTGCGCCTGGATCGGGATCGCGCTGTCGAGCCGGGGAGACTGACCGAGACCCTGCGGGTATCCTCGCACCTCGAGCACGAGGTGACGGCCGAGCTCGCGGTGCGCATCCGCCCGGATTTCACCCCCATGCAACTCGTCAAGGCGGGGGTGACCGGTGGCGAGGAGTGGTCGTGGGACGGCGAGCGCTGCCGCGCAGGGCAGGCATCGTTCACGCTGCGCGCTGTGGACGCCACCGCGTCGATCGACGGTCGGGAGCTGCTGCTCGCCTGGCGAGTGACCGTCCCTCCGCGCGGCGAGGCTGAGGTGACGTGGTCGGCCGACCTCGACGATCCGACCCTGGTCGTGACGTCGCCACCCCGGACAGCCGGCGTCCGGCGCGTCCCCACCGGAGCGGACCCTCGCACCGCGCGGTGGTTGGAGCGCGCCTGCGCCGACCTCGACGCCCTACGACTGGCCCTGCCGGACCAGCCGGACGAAGCGTTCTACGCCGCGGGTGCTCCCTGGTTCTTCACCCTGTTCGGACGGGACTCGCTCTGGGCAGCCCGTCTCGCCCTCGCCGCCGACCGCGACATCGCCGCCTCCACCCTGCGGGTGCTCGCGCGTCTCCAGGGCACGGTGCACGACCCCGGCACCGCGGAGGCTCCGGGCAAGATCGCGCACGAGCTGCGTAGCGCGGAGCTCTCCCTCCCCGGCGAGGGCGTGCTGCTGCCTCCGCTCTACTACGGCACGGTCGATGCAACACCGCTGTGGATCTGCCTCCTCGCCGACGCGCGCGCGGCCGGCCTGACGATCACGGAGTTGAGGGACCTGGAGCCCGCGTTGCGCGCCGCCTTGACGTGGATGATCGAGCACGGCGACGCCTCCGGCAGCGGCTTCATCGATTATGCGGATGAGTCGGGCCACGGCTTGGCGAATCAGGGCTGGAAGGACTCCGGCGACTCGATCCAGTGGCGCGACGGTCGTCTGGCGGAAGGTCCCATCGCGCTCAGCGAAGTGCAGGGATACGCCTACGAGGCCGCGGTGCGCGGAGCAGCGCTCCTCGACGAGCTGGGCACGGCCGGCGGCGACCATCTGCGTTCGTGGGCGGCGGACCTGCGGCGACGCTTCCGGGATGCCTACTGGGTCACTACGCCGGAGGGGCGGTACCCCGCCATCGCCCTCGACGCCCACGGCGCCGCGGTCGACACGCTCACCAGCAACATCGGTCACCTCATCGGCACCGGGCTGCTCGATCCGGACGAGGAGCGCGCCTGCGCGGAACTGCTCGTCGGTGAGACGATGTCGAGCGGCTACGGCGTCCGCACGATGTCCACGGAGGCCTCGGGGTACTGGCCGCTGAGCTACCACGGCGGCAGCGTGTGGACGCACGACACCGCGATCGCCGTGCACGGGATGCTCCGCGCGGGCCTCACGGATCATGCCGGACGCATCGCCGCCCAGCTGCTCGATCTCGCCGAGGGTTTCGACTACCGCGTGCCGGAGCTGCACTCGGGCGAGCCCCGCATCGTCGGCGGCCGACCGGTCCCCTATCCGGCCGCCTGCCGTCCACAGGCGTGGTCCGCCGCGGCCGCCGTGGTCTGCGCCGAAGCCCTGCGGTGACGGGCGGGACGGTCAGACGACGGCCGTCCCGTCCTTCCAGACGCGCCGCACCAGCGGCACACCCGGGCGATACGCCAGGTGCACGCGGGAGGGGGCGTCGAGCAGCACGAGGTCGGCGCGCGCCCCGGGGGCGATGCGGCCGATGTCGTCGCGCCGGAGTGCCCGCGCCCCGCCGGCGGTGGCGGCCCAGACCGCCTCCGCCGTGGTCATGCCCATGTCCCGCACGGCGATGGCGATGCAGAAGGCCATGGACGACGTGAAGCTGGACCCCGGGTTCGTGTCGCACGCGAGCGCGACCGTCACCCCTGCGTCGAGGAGCCGGCGCGCATCCGGATAGGGCTGGCGCGTGGAGAACTCCACGCCGGGCAGCAGCGTGAGCACCGTGTCCGATGCGGCGAGCGCGGCGATGTCCGCGTCGGTGAGGTAGGTGCCGTGATCCACCGACGCCGCCCCCAGCTCGACCGCCATCCGCACGCCGTCGCCCGGACCGAGCTGGCTCGCATGCACCCGAGGAGCGAGACCCCGGGTGATGCCCGCCTCCAGGATCCGTCGTGACTGCGCCACCGTGAACGCGCCGGTCTCGCAGAAGACGTCGATCCACCGGGAGTGCGGGGCGCACGCGTCGAGCATCGGCCCCACGACGAGGTCGACATAGGCGTCGGGATCGTCGGCGTACTCGACCGGCACCACATGCGCACCGAGGAACGTGACCTCCGACGTCACCTCGGCGGCGAGGCGCACGAGGCGCTCCTCCTCCGCGACGGCGAGACCGTAACCGCTCTTGATCTCGACCGTGGTGGTGCCCTGTGTCCGCAGCTCCCCGATGAACCCGCGCAGTCGGGCGCGCAGGTCGTCGTCGGTCGCCGCCCGCGTCGCCTGGACCGTCGAGCGGATGCCGCCCGCCGCGTACGGCTGCCCCGCCATGCGCGCCTCGAACTCCGCCGCCCGATCGCCGCCGAAGACGAGGTGGCTGTGGCTGTCGACGAATCCGGGGATCATGGCCCGACCCCCGGCGTCGACGACCTCGTCGGCCGCGGGAGCTGTGGCGGACGATCCTACCCACGCGATCCGCTCGCCGTCGATCAGCACGGCCGCGTCGCGCAGCGTGCCGGTCGGGTCGCCCCCGGCGGCGACATTGGTCGTCAGCTCCCCGATCCCGGAGATGAGCGTCGTCGTCACAGCATCGGCACCTTCAGTCCGCGGTCGCGCGCGACCTCCTTGGCGTGGTCGTACCCGGCGTCCACGTGCCGCATGACGCCGGTCCCGGGGTCGTTCGTCAGCACCCGGGCGAGCTTCTCCGCCGCGAGAGCCGAACCGTCCGCCACCGTGACCTGTCCGGCGTGGATCGAGCGCCCGATCCCCACCCCGCCGCCGTGGTGCAGCGACACCCACGACGCCCCGGAGGCGGTGTTGAGGAGGGCGTTGAGCAGCGGCCAGTCGGCGATCGCGTCGGAACCGTCCTTCATGGCCTCGGTCTCCCGGTACGGCGACGCGACGGAACCGGAGTCGAGGTGGTCGCGGCCGATGACGATCGGCGCGGACAGCTCTCCCGAGGCGACCATCTCGTTGAACTTCAGTCCGGCGAGGTGCCGCTCCTGGTAGCCCAGCCAGCAGATGCGCGCCGGCAGCCCCTCGAAGTGGACGGCCGATCCCGCCTTGTCGAGCCAGCGGTGCAGGGCGGCGTCCTCGGGGAAGAGCTCGGCGATCGCGCGGTCCGTCTTGAAGATGTCCTCCGGGTCTCCGGACAGCGCCACCCAGCGGAACGGTCCTCGCCCTTCCTCGAACTGCGGGCGGATGTAGGCGGGGACGAATCCGGGGAACGCGAACGCCCGGTCGAAACCGCCGAGCTGCGCCTCCGCGCGGATCGAGTTGCCGTAGTCGAAGACCGCCGCCCCCGCGTCCTGGAAGCCGACCATCGCGGCGACGTGGGCGGCCATGGACTCCCTCGACCGCCGGGTGAACTCCTCGGGGTCGCGCGCGGCGTCCTCCTTCCAGCGGTCCACGTCGATGCCGATCGGCAGGTAGGCGAGCGGGTCGTGGGCGCTGGTCTGGTCCGTCACGACGTCGATCGGCACGCCCCGGCGCAGGAGCTCGGGGAAGACCTCTGCGGCATTGCCCACGACGCCGACCGAGAGGGCGTGACCGGCCTCCTTCGCCGCGACCACCCGGGCCACCGCCGCATCGAGGTCGGTGGTGTACTCGTCGAGGTACCGGTGCTCCACACGGCGGGCCAGCCGCGTCTCGTCGACGTCCACGATCAGGACCGCGCCCTCGTTGAGGGTCACGGCGAGGGGCTGCGCCCCGCCCATCCCGCCCGCACCGGCGGTCAGCGTCAGCGTCCCCCGCAAGGAGTCCCGCCCGAGCGAGCGGGCGACCGCGGCGAACGTCTCGTACGTCCCCTGCAGGATGCCCTGCGTGCCGATGTAGATCCAGGAGCCGGCGGTCATCTGGCCGTACATGGTCAGCCCCAGCTCCTCCAGACGGCGGAACTCCGGCCAGGTCGCCCAGTCGCCGACGAGGTTCGAGTTGGCGATGAGCACGCGCGGCGCCCACTCGTGGGTGCGGAACACGCCCACGGGCTTCCCGGACTGGACGAGCAGCGTCTCATCCGGCTCCAGCTCGTCGAGCGTACGGACGATCGCCTCGTACGCCGCCCAGCTACGGGCCGCCTTGCCCGTCCCACCGTAGACCACGAGGTCCTCGGGGTGCTCGGCGACCTCGGGATCGAGGTTGTTCATGAGCATGCGCTTGGCCGCTTCCGCGCCCCAGCTCTTGGCGGTGCGCTCGGCACCGCGGGCGGCGCGTACCGTGCGCGCTGCGTTCTCCTCAGTCATGCATGTGCTCCTTTGCGACACGGGCGATGGCACCCGACTGGACGAGGGCGGTCACGGCTTCCATCTCGGGCGAGAGGTGGCGGTCGGCGCCGGGGCCCGCGGCGACCGTGCGGACGAGGTCGCGCACGGCTCCGGTCGCCGGCCCCGCCTCGAGCGGGGCGCGGAGATCCAGGGCGCGGGCGGCGGTGAGGATCTCGATCGCCAGGACGCGGGAGAGGCCGTCGATCGCCCGACGCAGCTTCCGCGCTGCAGCCCAGCCCATCGAGACGTGGTCCTCCTGCATCGCCGAGGAGGGGATGGAGTCGACCGAGGCGGGGACGGCGAGACGCTTCAGCTCGGAGACGATGCCGGCCGCCGCGTACTGCGCGATCATCAGGCCGGAGTCGACGCCGACCTCCGCCGCCAGGAAGGGCGGGAGTCCGTGACTGCGCGCCGGGTCCAGGGCCCGGTCCGTGCGGCGCTCCGACACGGACGCGACGTCGGCGACCGAGATCGCGAGGAAGTCGAGGACGGCGGCGACGGGCGCCCCGTGGAAGTTGCCGTTGGACTCGATGCGCCCGTCGAGGGTGATGATGGGGTTGTCGATGACGCTGGACAGCTCGCGCTCCGCGATCGTGACGGCATGCCCGAGCGTGTCGCGTGCGGCGCCGTGCACCTGCGGGGAACACCGCAGCGAGTATGCGTCCTGCACACGGCCGTCTTCCGGGCCTTTGTGGCTGGCGACCATCGGCGACCCGGCGAGCAGCGCCCGGAGATGACCCGCGGATACGGCCTGTCCCGCCTGCGGACGCAGCGCCATGAGATCGGCGGCGAACACCGCATCGGTGCCGAGCTGCGACTCCACCGACATCGCCGCCGCCACATCCGCCGTCAGAAGCAGCGTCTCCAAATCGTGGAGCGCGAGCACCAGCGTCCCGAGCATCCCGTCGGTGCCGTTGATGAGGGCCAGTCCCTCCTTCTCCACGAGCGTGAGGGGCGCGATGCCGGCGTCCGCGAGGGCCTCGGCCGCCGGGACGAGTCGGCCCGTGGCGTCGTGCACCTCGCCCTCGCCCATGGCGGCGAGGGCGATGTGGGCGAGGGGAGCGAGATCCCCGGAACACCCCAGCGAGCCGTACTCGCGGACCACTGGCACGATGCCCGCGTTGAGCAGCGCGGCATACGTCTCGACGACGACGGGACGAACCCCCGTGCGTCCCGACGAGAGCGTCTGGAGGCGCAGCAACTGGAGCCCGCGCACCACTTCCCGCTCCACCTCGGCGCCGGTGCCGGCGGCATGCGATCGGATGAGGCTCGCCTGCAACTGCAGTCGACGTTCCGGGGCGATGAAGGTCGTCGCCAGCGCACCGAAGCCGGTGGACACGCCGTAATGCGGGTGCGGGTCGGCGGCGAGGCCGTCGATCACGCGGCGGGTCTCAGCGACCTTGGCCAGCGCAGCCGGGTCCACGATGACGGGAGCATCGTGACGCACGACGCGGACGACCTCCGCCGGGGAGAGAGGGGCGGCGCCGACGAGGACAGGGGCAGGATCGCTCATGTCTCGATTCCACACCCGCCGGGTCGACGTGCGCGCGGCTTCGTGGCAACCTGTGTCTGTGATCCCAGACATTCCCGAGGCCGATGACGTCCAGGTGCCTGCCGCGGCGCAGACCCTGCGCATCCTCAGCTACCTGGCGGGCCGGCCGGCACCGGTGGCGGCGTCCGCGATCGCCCGCGAGCTCATGCTTCCGCGATCGACGGTCTATCACCTGCTGCGCACGCTCGCCGTGCACGGCTTCGTGCTGCACCTCCGCGAGGAGCGCCGGTGGGGACTCGGGACATCGGCTTTCGAGCTGGCCGGAGGCTATGCCCGGCAGCAGCCGTTGGCACGGCTCGGCCGTCCGCTCATCGCCAGCCTCTCCGACCAGCTCGGGGAGAGCGCGCACCTGGCGGTCATGAGCGGCGGCGACGTGCTGTACATCGTCGAGGAGCGTGCGCCACGGCGGCCAGCGCTGGTGACCGACGTGGGCGTGCGCCTGCCCGCGCACCTGACCGCGACCGGACGCGCGATGCTCGCCGCCCTCCCCCGCGAACAGGTGCGGGCGCTGTACCCGGATGCTTCCGCCTTCTCCGAGCGCACGGGGCGGGGCCCGCGACGGCCCGGCGAGCTGCGCGATCTCCTCCGGGAGGTGCGCTCGCGAGGCTGGGCGACGGAGGACGGAGAGGTCGCGGAAGGCCTGCGCTCCGTGGGCGCCGTCGTGCGCGACGCTGCCGGCTGGCCCGTCGCCGCGGTCGCGGTCACCTGGGCCGGGGACGACGGCGCAGAGGTCATGCTGGCGAAAGCGGTGCGCGAGACCGCAGCAACGCTCGAGGCGCGGCTAGCCCGCTGAGGCGACGCCTCACGCGTTAACGCAAGAAGGCCACCCAGCATTGGGTGGCCTTCTTGTTTAAAAGGAGTCCGGCGGTGTCCTACTCTCCCACAGGGTCCCCCCTGCAGTACCATCGGCGCTGTGAGGCTTAGCTTCCGGGTTCGGAATGTGACCGGGCGTTTCCC
>NZ_JBBCTD010000008.1:0-1817 GCF_037148555.1 Microbacterium sp. MMO-113
GGGTTCTGGACGCCGAAGCGTCAGATGCTCCTTAGAAAGGAGGTGATCCAGCCGCACCTTCCGGTACGGCTACCTTGTTACGACTTAGTCCTAATTACCGATCCCACCTTCGACAGCTCCCTCCACAAGGGTTAGGCCACCGGCTTCAGGTGTTACCGACTTTCATGACTTGACGGGCGGTGTGTACAAGACCCGGGAACGTATTCACCGCAGCGTTGCTGATCTGCGATTACTAGCGACTCCGACTTCATGAGGTCGAGTTGCAGACCTCAATCCGAACTGGGACCGGCTTTTTGGGATTCGCTCCACCTCACGGTATTGCAGCCCTTTGTACCGGCCATTGTAGCATGCGTGAAGCCCAAGACATAAGGGGCATGATGATTTGACGTCATCCCCACCTTCCTCCGAGTTGACCCCGGCAGTATCCCATGAGTTCCCACCATTACGTGCTGGCAACATAGAACGAGGGTTGCGCTCGTTGCGGGACTTAACCCAACATCTCACGACACGAGCTGACGACAACCATGCACCACCTGTTTACGAGTGTCCAAAGAGTTGACCATTTCTGGCCCGTTCTCGTATATGTCAAGCCTTGGTAAGGTTCTTCGCGTTGCATCGAATTAATCCGCATGCTCCGCCGCTTGTGCGGGTCCCCGTCAATTCCTTTGAGTTTTAGCCTTGCGGCCGTACTCCCCAGGCGGGGAACTTAATGCGTTAGCTGCGTCACGGAATCCGTGGAATGGACCCCACAACTAGTTCCCAACGTTTACGGGGTGGACTACCAGGGTATCTAAGCCTGTTTGCTCCCCACCCTTTCGCTCCTCAGCGTCAGTTACGGCCCAGAGATCTGCCTTCGCCATCGGTGTTCCTCCTGATATCTGCGCATTCCACCGCTACACCAGGAATTCCAATCTCCCCTACCGCACTCTAGTCTGCCCGTACCCACTGCAGGCCCGAGGTTGAGCCTCGGGATTTCACAGCAGACGCGACAAACCGCCTACGAGCTCTTTACGCCCAATAATTCCGGATAACGCTTGCGCCCTACGTATTACCGCGGCTGCTGGCACGTAGTTAGCCGGCGCTTTTTCTGCAGGTACCGTCACTTTCGCTTCTTCCCTGCTAAAAGAGGTTTACAACCCGAAGGCCGTCATCCCTCACGCGGCGTTGCTGCATCAGGCTTTCGCCCATTGTGCAATATTCCCCACTGCTGCCTCCCGTAGGAGTCTGGGCCGTGTCTCAGTCCCAGTGTGGCCGGTCACCCTCTCAGGCCGGCTACCCGTCGACGCCTTGGTGAGCCATTACCTCACCAACAAGCTGATAGGCCGCGAGCCCATCCCCAACCGAAAAATCTTTCCAAACGCAGACCATGCGGTCACGTCACATATCCAGTATTAGACGCCGTTTCCAGCGCTTATCCCAGAGTCAGGGGCAGGTTGCTCACGTGTTACTCACCCGTTCGCCACTGATCCCACAGAGCAAGCTCCGTGTTCACCGTTCGACTTGCATGTGTTAAGCACGCCGCCAGCGTTCATCCTGAGCCAGGATCAAACTCTCCGTAAAAAGAAAATGCATACGAACCGGGGAAAAACCGGAACGCAGCGAGTTTGATGCTGACCAAAGAGATAAATCATTGCTGACTATCCGTTGCCAACCCCACAAAGGAGGTTGGTCTTTGATCCAAAGGAATTCTCACCCAGCCGAAGCTAGACGAGGATAATTTGGCATTTGACAAGTGCACGCTGTTGAGTTCTCAAGGATCGGATGCTCCCACGACCCAGCCATCACAACCAGGCCCGCAGGGCAACTTCTCTATCTTA
>NZ_JBBCTD010000009.1:0-1619 GCF_037148555.1 Microbacterium sp. MMO-113
TTGTTTAAAAGGAGTCCGGCGGTGTCCTACTCTCCCACAGGGTCCCCCCTGCAGTACCATCGGCGCTGTGAGGCTTAGCTTCCGGGTTCGGAATGTGACCGGGCGTTTCCCTCACGCTATGGCCGCCGAAACACTATTGATGTTTCAATCAAACCTAAAGCAATGATGAATCATTGTTGAAGGTAGTTCTCGACCGTACATCGAGAACCACTCAGTGGACGCAAGCACCAACAAACGGTGTGTTATCAAGTCATCGGCTTATTAGTACCAGTCAGCTGCACACGTTACCGTGCTTCCACATCTGGCCTATCAACCCAGTAGTCTGGCTGGGAGCCTCTCACCCGAAGGTATGGAAGTCTCATCTTGAGGCCGGCTTCCCGCTTAGATGCTTTCAGCGGTTATCCATCCCGAACGTAGCTAATCAGCGGTGCTCCTGGCGGAACAACTGACACACCAGAGGTTCGTCCAACCCGGTCCTCTCGTACTAGGGTCAGATCCTCTCAAACTTCCTACGCGCGCAGCGGATAGGGACCGAACTGTCTCACGACGTTCTAAACCCAGCTCGCGTACCGCTTTAATGGGCGAACAGCCCAACCCTTGGGACCTACTCCAGCCCCAGGATGCGACGAGCCGACATCGAGGTGCCAAACCATGCCGTCGATATGGACTCTTGGGCAAGATCAGCCTGTTATCCCCGAGGTACCTTTTATCCGTTGAGCGACAGCGCTTCCACAAGCCACTGCCGGATCACTAGTCCCGACTTTCGTCCCTGCTCGACCTGTCAGTCTCACAGTCAAGCTCCCTTGTGCACTTACACTCGCCACCTGATTGCCAACCAGGTTGAGGGAACCTTTGGGCGCCTCCGTTACTTTTTGGGAGGCAACCGCCCCAGTTAAACTACCCACCAGGCACTGTCCCTGAACCGGATTACGGTTCGAAGTTAGATATCCAGAGTGACCAGAGTGGTATTTCAACAATGACTCCACGGTAACTGGCGTCACCGCTTCACAGTCTCCCACCTATCCTACACAAGCCACACCGAACACCAATACCAAGCTGTAGTAAAGGTCACGGGGTCTTTCCGTCCTGCTGCGCGTAACGAGCATCTTTACTCGTAATGCAATTTCGCCGAGTTCGCGGTTGAGACAGTTGGGAAGTCGTTACGCCATTCGTGCAGGTCGGAACTTACCCGACAAGGAATTTCGCTACCTTAGGATGGTTATAGTTACCACCGCCGTTTACTGGGGCTTAAATTCTCAGCTTCGCCTTGCGGCTAACCGGTCCTCTTAACCTTCCAGCACCGGGCAGGCGTCAGTCCGTATACATCGTCTTGCGACTTGGCACGGACCTGTGTTTTTAGTAAACAGTCGCTACCCACTAGTCTCTGCGGCCTCCAAACGCTTTCGGAGCAAGTCCTAATACGTCGAAGGCCCCCCTTCTCCCGAAGTTACGGGGGCATTTTGCCGAGTTCCTTAACCACGATTCTCTCGATCTCCTTGGTATTCTCTACCTGACCACCTGAGTCGGTTTGGGGTACGGGCGGCTAGAACCTCGCGTCGATGCTTTTCTCGGCAGCATAGGATCATCCACTTTTTATCCGCATCGTGTCTCAGCCTGTA
>NZ_JBBCTD010000010.1:0-962 GCF_037148555.1 Microbacterium sp. MMO-113
CCAATCAAACTTCGTGATAGCTGGTTCTCTCCGAAATGCATTTAGGTGCAGCGTTGCGTGTTTCTTGCCGGAGGTAGAGCTACTGGATGGCCGATGGGCCCTACAAGGTTACTGACGTCAGCCAAACTCCGAATGCCGGTAAGTGAGAGCGCAGCAGTGAGACTGTGGGGGATAAGCTTCATAGTCGAGAGGGAAACAACCCAGACCACCAACTAAGGTCCCAAAGCGCGTGCTAAGTGGGAAAGGATGTGGAGTTGCTCTGACAACCAGGAGGTTGGCTTAGAAGCAGCCACCCTTGAAAGAGTGCGTAATAGCTCACTGGTCAAGTGATTCCGCGCCGACAATGTAACGGGGCTCAAGCACGCCACCGAAGTTGTGGCATTGACATTATTGGTAGGCCTTCGTGGTCCAGCCGTGTTGATGGGTAGGAGAGCGTCGTGTGGCCAGCGAAGCGGCGGTGGAAACCAGCCGTGGAGGCTACACGAGTGAGAATGCAGGCATGAGTAGCGAATGACGTGTGAGAAACACGTCCTCCGAAAGACCAAGGGTTCCAGGGTCAAGCTAATCTTCCCTGGGTAAGTCGGGACCTAAGGCGAGGCCGACAGGCGTAGTCGATGGACAACGGGTTGATATTCCCGTACCGGCGAAGAACCGCCCAAGCTAATCCAGTGGTGCTAAACGTCCGAGCCTTCACATCGTTGCCTTCGGGTGACACCGTGGAGGGGAGCACGTGACCCCATGCTGGTGCGGTTAGCGTATTAACAGGTGTGACGCAGGAAGGTAGTCCAAGCCAGGCGATGGTTGTCCTGGTGCAAGTGCGTAGGCCGAGTCGTAGGCAAATCCGCGACTCCTACAGGCTGAGACACGATGCGGATAAAAAGTGGATGATCCTATGCTGCCGAGAAAAGCATCGACGCGAGGTTCTAGCCGCCCGTACCCCAAACCGACTCAGGTGGTCAGGT
>NZ_JBBCTD010000011.1:0-908 GCF_037148555.1 Microbacterium sp. MMO-113
GAAGGTGGGATCGGTAATTAGGACTAAGTCGTAACAAGGTAGCCGTACCGGAAGGTGCGGCTGGATCACCTCCTTTCTAAGGAGCATCTGACGCTTCGGCGTCCAGAACCCGGTTCGAAGGCATATGTTCTTCGCTGGGAGCTCATGGGTGGAACATTTGACATGGCATCGAGATTGTTTCTCTGATTAGTACGCAGCTTGCTGCAGGAACGTTGGGGGGATGGGTTTCGGTGCCTGCACGCTGTTGGGTCCTGAGGGACCGGATGCGGATCTTTCGGGATCTGGTCTGAACCTCTGGACCTCTTTCTGTTTGTCCCGTTGGGGGCAGGTGGATGGGGGTTCCGCCCGTACTTTGAGAACTACACAGTGGACGCGAGCATCTTGCAACTGGTCTTTGATCAGTTGCGCAAGATGATCTTAAAGATCATTAGTCAATTTCTGATTCAGTCTTCGGACTGGTCGGGTTTTTGATTCAAACTCATGTGATTTCAAGTCTTTAAGAGCAAACGGTGGATGCCTTGGCATCTGGAGCCGAAGAAGGACGTAGCAATCTGCGATAAGCCTCGGGGAACTGATAAGCAAGTTTTGATCCGAGGGTGTCCGAATGGGGAAACCCCGCTGGGCGGCGTGCCGACCTAGTGACTCCCGCCTGAATATATAGGGCGGGTAGAGGGAACGTGGGGAAGTGAAACATCTCAGTACCCACAGGAAGAGAAAGCAACCGCGATTCCGTTAGTAGTGGCGAGCGAAACCGGATCAGGCTAAACCGAGTGTGTGTGATATCCGGCAGGAGTTGCATATTCGGGGTTGTGGGACTCACCAGTCAGTTCTGCCGAGCTGGCGACGTTACAGAAGCGTATAGACGAACGGTCTTGAAAGGCCGGTCATAGAGGGTGCCAACCCCGTAG
>NZ_JBBCTD010000012.1:0-450 GCF_037148555.1 Microbacterium sp. MMO-113
CTTTCACCCCTATCCACAGCTCATCCCCTCAGTTTTCAACCTAAGTGGGTTCGGTCCTCCACGACGTCTTACCGTCGCTTCAACCTGGCCATGGATAGATCACTTCGCTTCGGGTCTAGGACATGCGACTGAATCGCCCTATTCAGACTCGCTTTCGCTACGGCTACCCCACACGGGTTAACCTCGCCACATATCGCTAACTCGCAGGCTCATTCTTCAAAAGGCACGCTGTCACACCTACCAGGGGTGCTCCAACGGTTTGTAAGCAAACGGTTTCAGGTACTATTTCACTCCCCTCCCGGGGTACTTTTCACCTTTCCCTCACGGTACTTGTCCGCTATCGGTCATCTGGGAGTATTTAGGCTTATCAGGTGGTCCTGACAGATTCACACGGGATTTCACGGGCCCCGTGCTACTTGGGATACTCTCCACGCCAGAACACGCATTTCG
>NZ_JBBCTD010000013.1:0-342 GCF_037148555.1 Microbacterium sp. MMO-113
CCCCCATCCACCTGCCCCCAACGGGACAAACAGAAAGAGGTCCAGAGGTTCAGACCAGATCCCGAAAGATCCGCATCCGGTCCCTCAGGACCCAACAGCGTGCAGGCACCGGTCCCCTCACCCAGAACCTTCCAACCACCGAAGCGGCGTACTAGTCCCGAGATCAGATCTCGATGCCATGTCAAATGTTCCACCCATGAGCTCCCAGCGAAGAACAGATGCCTTCGATCTGGGTTCTGGACGCCGAAGCGTCAGATGCTCCTTAGAAAGGAGGTGATCCAGCCGCACCTTCCGGTACGGCTACCTTGTTACGACTTAGTCCTAATTACCGATCCCACCTTC
>NZ_JBBCTD010000014.1:0-223 GCF_037148555.1 Microbacterium sp. MMO-113
CGGCCAGCGCGACCACACCGGTCGGGTAGACGGAGAAGGCGCGACGGAGAGCGCGGTCGCGCGGCAGGGCGTCGGTCACGGCAGTGGTCATCACGAAGTCCTTTCGTTAGTAAAGTTTGACTAGTTTGAATCATATGCATTTTTGACCATGCAAACAACAGGTTTCGTGACACCGAGCCGTTAGCATGAAGCGCATGTCGACCACCCGCCTCGTCGTCCTCGG
>NZ_JBBCTD010000015.1:0-223 GCF_037148555.1 Microbacterium sp. MMO-113
TAACCTTGTAGGGCCCATCGGCCATCCAGTAGCTCTACCTCCGGCAAGAAACACGCAACGCTGCACCTAAATGCATTTCGGAGAGAACCAGCTATCACGAAGTTTGATTGGCCTTTCACCCCTATCCACAGCTCATCCCCTCAGTTTTCAACCTAAGTGGGTTCGGTCCTCCACGACGTCTTACCGTCGCTTCAACCTGGCCATGGATAGATCACTTCGCTTC
>NZ_JBBCTD010000016.1:0-223 GCF_037148555.1 Microbacterium sp. MMO-113
TGCTGGTGCGGTTAGCGTATTAACAGGTGTGACGCAGGAAGGTAGTCCAAGCCAGGCGATGGTTGTCCTGGTGCAAGTGCGTAGGCCGAGTCGTAGGCAAATCCGCGACTCATACAGGCTGAGACACGATGCGGATAAAAAGTGGATGATCCTATGCTGCCGAGAAAAGCATCGACGCGAGGTTCTAGCCGCCCGTACCCCAAACCGACTCAGGTGGTCAGGT
>NZ_JBBCTD010000017.1:0-223 GCF_037148555.1 Microbacterium sp. MMO-113
TAACCTTGTAGGGCCCATCGGCCATCCAGTAGCTCTACCTCCGGCAAGAAACACGCAACGCTGCACCTAAATGCATTTCGGAGAGAACCAGCTATCACGAAGTTTGATTGGTCTTTCACCCCTATCCACAGCTCATCCCCTCAGTTTTCAACCTAAGTGGGTTCGGTCCTCCACGACGTCTTACCGTCGCTTCAACCTGGCCATGGATAGATCACTTCGCTTC
>NZ_JBBCTD010000018.1:0-223 GCF_037148555.1 Microbacterium sp. MMO-113
ATATTCGGGGTTGTGGGACTCACCAGTCAGTTCTGCCGAGCTGGCGACGTTACAGAAGCGTATAGACGAACGGTCTTGAAAGGCCGGTCATAGAGGGTGCCAACCCCGTAGTCGAAATGCGTGTTCTGGCGTGGAGAGTATCCCAAGTAGCACGGGGCCCGTGAAATCCCGTGTGAATCTGTCAGGACCACCTGATAAGCCTAAATACTCCCAGATGACCGAT
>NZ_JBBCTD010000019.1:0-223 GCF_037148555.1 Microbacterium sp. MMO-113
ATATTCGGGGTTGTGGGACTCACCAGTCAGTTCTGCCGAGCTGGCGACGTTACAGAAGCGTATAGACGAACGGTCTTGAAAGGCCGGTCATAGAGGGTGCCAACCCCGTAGCCGAAATGCGTGTTCTGGCGTGGAGAGTATCCCAAGTAGCACGGGGCCCGTGAAATCCCGTGTGAATCTGTCAGGACCACCTGATAAGCCTAAATACTCCCAGATGACCGAT